>DATAVN010000001.1:0-2698 GCA_036267715.1 Steroidobacteraceae bacterium
GCATGCATGGCCGCGCGCCTGTCGTTGCGGCTATCTCGTCGCTTTCGACTGCTGGCGCAGTGCGGCTGGCAAAGGACGCAGAGCAGGCAGGTTGCGATGGTCTGATGGTGCTGCCACCTTACGTCTACTCCAGCGATTGGCGCGAGATGCGTGCACATGTTGCAGCGATACTTCAAGCGACGCCGCTTTCCTGCACGCTCTACAACAACCCCATCGCCTACCGGACAGATTTCCTGCCGGAGCAGATCGCCGAGCTCGCCGCATCGCACGAGAACCTGCAAGCGGTAAAGGAATCAAGCGCCGACCTTCGCCGTATCGCCGCGATTCGCAGTCTGCCAGACCTCATTCCAGACCGCCTCAGTATTCTCGTCGGGGTGGACGACGCAATCGTGGAAGGAATCGCCGCGGGCGCCGTGGGTTGGATCGCAGGCCTGGTGAACGCATTCCCCGCCGAATCGGTCGCGCTCTTCCATCTGGCGCGTACCGGCAAGCACGATGAGGCATTCGAGCTCTATCGCTGGTTCCTGCCCCTGCTGCGGATGGATACGGTGCCGAAGTTTGTACAGCTCATCAAATGGGTCCAGCAGGAAGTGGGTGTTGGTGCGGCGCGTGTACGCCCGCCCAGACTGGAACTCGAGGGCGACGAGTTGGCGGATGCACGTCGAACATTGCAGAGAGCTCTCGCCGCTCGCCCGCCCATCGCTGCCGGCAACTTCGCCAGCTCGGTTGGAGCCAACACTTGAGCACCGAATTCAATCTCACGGGCGCATCGCTCACTGGCGTATCACTGATCGGCGTATCACAGATCGGCGGCCATCCCGCCACGCGTCACGATCAGTCATTTCGCGCCCACAACCCGGCCGATGGCCGCGCACTTGAGCCATCCTATTTCTCCGCCAGCGACGCGGAACTCGACCAGGCAGTGCAATTGGCCGCTGCGGCTGCGCCTATGCTTGCGGCGTCTTCAGGCGCCGAGCGCGCAAAATTGTTGAACGCTATGGCCGACGGGATAGATGCCGCGGCCGATGCGCTCATCGAGCGCGCACATCTGGAGACGGCGCTTCCGCATGCACGGCTCAAAGGCGAAGTCGCGCGCACCAGCAACCAGCTCCGGCTCTTCGCAAGTGTCATCGCGGAGGGCTCATGGGTGATGGCGTGCATCGATACCGCCGAGCCCGAGCGCACACCGCCCAGGCCGGACATCCGCTCCATGCTTCGCCCGCTCGGTCCCGTGGCCGTCTTCGGCGCGAGCAACTTCCCCCTCGCCTTTTCCGTCGCGGGAGGCGACACTGCATCGGCGCTGGCTGCGGGCAATCCCGTCATCGTCAAGGCGCACCCTGCGCATCCCGGGACAAGCGAACTTGCCGGTCGCGTGCTCGCCACCGCAGTCGAGTCATGCGGATTCCCTGCCGGCACAATTTCCCTGCTCTTCGACGCCGGGACACACGTGGGGTCGCACCTCGTGCGTCATCCTCTGATTCGCGCGGTTGGCTTTACCGGCTCGTTCAAGGGTGGACGCGCGTTAATGGACCTCGCGGCTTCGCGTGAGCAGCCGATACCCGTCTATGCCGAGATGGGCAGTGCCAATCCGGTCTTCATCCTGCCTCGCGCACTCCGGGAACGCGGCGAGTCGCTGGCCGCTGGCCTTCATTCCTCATTCACCCTGGGAGCTGGTCAGTTCTGTACCAAGCCCGGTCTGGTTTTCCTCGACAAACCGGAGACGCAATTTCTGGAAAAACTCCGCACGCTGACCACGGAAACACCGGGATTTGCTCTGCTCTCCTCGAGAATTGCTGAAGCGTACGAGAGCGGTCTCCACCAGCGCTCCGCCGTGCACACGGCGGAAGGGAAAGCAACCGGTGCCGGATTTGCTGCGCGCGCCGCCCTGCTGGAGATTGACTACACCGCATTCGCCAATGACCAGAGCCTGCACCATGAGCTGTTTGGACCGTCGACGTTGCTCGTTACGAGTACGAATCGCGAACAGATGCTGGCCGCTGCGCGCGCTCTTGACGGACACCTCACCGCATCGATTCTCGGGACCGAAGACGACCTCCGTGAATACATGGAATTGATCTCCATCCTTGAGACGAAGGCGGGACGCGTGATCTTCAACGGCTTCCCCACCGGCGTGGAAGTGACGCACGCCATGGTGCATGGCGGCCCCTATCCTGCAGCCTCCGACGGCCGCTCCACCTCAGTCGGAAGCCAGGCCATCTTTCGTTTTGCGCGGCCCGTCTGCTATCAAAACCTGCCTCAAAACGCGCTGCCTGCGGAGTTGAAGGACGACAATCCGCGGAAGATCCTGCGTCTGTGGAATGGCGCCTGGCAAATCGATCGATAGCCCTTCGTACCAGAATGGTCCATGTGTGATTCACGCCGCAGAATTCTGGCATACCGATTCACGCAATTCGCTACACTGGAAATAGGACTGAATTTCAGCATTCCGCCGCGTGACCTTTATAGGTATCCGCGGCGGTTGCTTTTTGATTCGTAAGTGTTTTAGCAAGACGACTTTACCGCTAATCCGTTTGAAATGACGACTTTAGGCCTCGGAAAGGCATCTAAGTACCACATTCGATGAGGTTTACAGCATGCCCTCCCGTACCGGAGGGGGGGAGGGGGGGGCCGCTATGGCGGCTCGCCGCCGTATAGCGAGATAGATAGGCAAACCGCTAGCGATGATCAACAACCCCGG
>DATAVN010000002.1:0-55441 GCA_036267715.1 Steroidobacteraceae bacterium
CAGCGTGGTGGTCAACGTCGGCGCCATCGACACCATCTACCGCACCTTTCGCGGCAGGCTGGAGGTGAAGCTCAAGGGGCGTGACGAGTTACTGCCTGTCAGCGCTGCCAATGCCCACCTGTTTAGAGAGCTTCGCTAGAACAAAGGCCGCGCTGAAGGCAACCGTTCGGGGGGGTATTTTCTAACCCGGTAAGAGTCTGAGCGGAGCGGTATTGCGGGGCTCAGGCGGCTGATATCAAGCGACGCGAAAATGTTTTAGATAGCTTGGATCGAGAATGTGCTCGCGCTCTACCTAGAATAATTCACAGAGGGCGACAGCGTGGAACGGTCTTGACTTTACTTGGCATGGGTAGTACTTTATGACTACCCAAGAGCAACGCGGAGCGTTCTTTATGGCCGCCACAAGTCTCAAACTCCCCGAAGGCCTCAAGCGTCGAATCGAGCGACTCGCAGGTGCTGCCAATAAGACACCGCACGCCTTTATGGTCGAGGCATTGAATCAGGAGGCGGATCGGGCTGAGATTCGCGAGCGATTCGCGAAGGATGCGGCGATTTCCGAGATCGAAACGATGGAGAGCGGCAAGGCTATTCCATTAGCGACCGCATTTGACTATCTTGAGGGTCGCGCTGCGGGAAAGGCGGTCCGTCGTCCTCGAGCGCGCACATGGCGCGCGTCCAAATAACCGTCCGAGCGCTCGCCGACCTTGAGCGATTATTCGACTTCCTCGCGGAACACAACCCAAAACTAGCGCGTGAGCGGATGATCAGTGTCCGACGAGCCCTCGAGTTACTCGCGGATCATCCGTTGCTGGGCCGACAAGCCGAAGACGGCCGCCGTGAACTGATACTGTCGCGCGGCCGCTTCGGCTACGGGGCCAAATGTCGTTGGGTGCCCGCTGAGGACGTCATATTGATTCTGGCGGTTCGACATCAACTGGAGGCTGGCTACAAAGAAGAATAGCGACGCAGGTGCGTCCGGTCTCCTATGTCCGCCGACAAGAGTAGCTAAAACGCGGTATCTCGCGCGTGACCTTGCCTAGTGGCGGATCAGATGCAACGACGGAGCTTTCCAGGCTGGGTTGCCGAGCAGTAATAATGCGGTGCTTTGGAAGGAATCATCCAGACAACGCCTGCAATATGTTCTACGAGATCTCGCTGACAAAGGACGCAGAACGTGAACTGGAAGAGATCTACCTCTACATCGCTGAGCACGATTCTCGAGCTGGTATCTCGGAATATCGACAAATCTTCTTTAAGCCCTGCCGTCTGACTTACAGGGTGCACTCGAAACGAGTGATCATCTACGTTATTACCGATGGTCGCCGCGACATGGGGTCTTTGCTGGCACGCAGACTATTGGGCGCTTAACGATCCCATGCAGTCTTTGGCAAGCGACCGCTTCCGGGAAGCGCTCTTTGCTGCATCCGAAATTTGCCGGCGATCCCGAAGCTGTTAAGCTGGTACTAATTGCGATAAAAAGAAGCGCCATGCCCAACGATGAACTCGCAACACCAAGGTTTTGCGGCCTGGGCACTACCGCCCCTTGGCTCAAGCGGACCGCGTTCCTGTTGGCGTGCTTGGGATTGGTGGCAGGCGCGGCGTATGCGGCGCGACGCACTTTATTGATAAATGTCGCGCGTGTTTTTTTGAGCCGCGAATCTGGGTTGGTGGCACAAGAGCGAGCCGATGCTGTTGCCATTATTTTTCCGACGCCATCGCGTGCGTGGATCGCGCCGATGAAGAATCAGATGAACGATATCTGGAACCCTATAAAGGCAAACGGCGTGAATTACTACATGTTTGCGAAACCGAAAACTTGGTTTAGCGATTACAGCGAGCGTTCAAATCCAATCTCACCGTATTACCAAGCCTGGGTTGGCGCCTATGTGATCAAAGCAAGGGACGGCTCGGTTCCCAAGGATTTGGAATCCTTGGCTTGGCAAGTGACCGCGTTGGATCAACGATCCTGGTTATCGGCCATGGGCGACCCGAGTCCGATCGCCGATTCGTCTCTGGCAACTCGCGTAGGAGTGATTAGCATTGACGGTCATAGCCTTCCGCTTTGGCGCGGCACTATGCAGAGCCACAGCGACCTCAGTGCGCACCCAAGCGGTCCGCTGGCAACCTTGATCGGCATGCCGTCCAAGTCTTCATGGCCATCCGGCGTCGATTCGTTTCACGATGTTGGTTTGAATGGTTACTTTGCTTGCTGGATTGACTCACGACGGAAGGTGTCTGTTGTAGTGTATGCGGTGGCCGCTGACTATCTGACGCAAGACCAAATCCGTCACAATCCGGCCAAAATTGATGACGAGCTCTTGGAATTAATGAAAACCGCGAAACTTGAGGCGGTGCATTAGTTTTTCACGCTGCGTTCCAACAAGACGCATGTGATCAGCCTGCGCAAGGCCAACAAACGCGAGGTGAAACGATATGAAGCGCAGGAGATCTTCGGCGCCGCGCCGCCCCATACCGCCAAAATTCACACGCCAATCACACTTGAGACCTGCCTTCCCGACAAACCGCTTGTTTTCAAGCTCCAGACGCGCTGGCCCTGTGACGCCCTCATGAAAGTAGGGAAATCGGGATTCGCAATATTACGGCGCATGGAGCGGATCGGTGGCCGCGAGCGGGACGTTACTCTTGGTTAATGTAGCCGCAGGTCAGTACTTGTACACATTGACCTGCATTGGGCCTGCCGGGAGCGCCACTGCTTCTGTGGCACTCAGGGTTGATGCTCCGGGTCGAGGCGGAGGAGGTGGAGGAGGCGGAGTTGTTTCTCCGTTGATGCTGGCGTTCCTCGCGGCAGGTTTGTTATTGCGCGCCTGGCGCGAGCCGCCTTTGGAAGGAGTGTAAGCGCGGCAGCGCCTCGCGCACGTCGCGGTTCACGCCGTCATGGCCTTCTGGGCCGCGGCGAAGACGTCGCGTGCGGACGTCGTACCCGCTACGTGCTCCATACCCTCGGCTCCGAGGTCCATCCATCCTGCATTCACGGCCTCGAACATTTCTTCTGCAGGTCCGGTGTGGCCCTTCGGGATGCCGAATTGCTCGAACGCTTTCGCCCACCCTGCACGCGGAACTGCAAAGGCTTTCACGTCGAGATTCAGGACTTCACCCAATTGCTCCGCGACTTCATCCGCGCTGACCATCGAACCAAGCTCGACGGCGCGCTGCCCTGACCACGCTGGCCCGGTCAGAAGGGTTGCGACCTCAGCGCCGATGTCGTTCGTCGCGACCATGGTCGACTTCCGGTTGGTCGGATTGTAGTAGACCGGTAGCGTTCCGCCCTGGGCGACCTGCAAGCCGTAGAGGAAGTTTTCGAAGAATCCACCTGCGCGCACAAATGCGATTGGTGCTACCAGGTCGCGAAAACCTCGCTCCAGAAGCGACAAGGCCGTGATCATCCCCAGCCCGCTGGGCCTGTTCGCACCCATCGACGAAAGCGCGACCACCCGCGGCGGCGCTGCCTTGGTGAGCGCTTCGACATAGTTCGCAATCACGCCCTTGGCTTCTCTGTAATCGGGCGAGGGAGCCCAGACAGCCGGCAGCATGACGAACGCGCCTTCGACGCCTTTGAGCGCCCGCGCGATGGCTGCCGAATCATTCCAATCGCCGTCTACCAGTTCCACACCTTGGTCCGCCCAATTCGCCGCTTTGTCGCGATTGCGGACCAACCCGCGTACTTTCTTACCTTGCGCCAACAGATGTTTGGCTGTTGCGCCGCCCACTTTTCCTGTAATTCCCATTACTAAAAACATGCGATTTCTCCTGATGTTGAGGGACAGAGCACTGCCCCGGTTGGTTCAATGGATGAGCGGCAGAACGGCCCGGATACGGGGGTAGCGCGCGTAGAGGCCGCCCCATGCCATCGCGGCCAGAAGCAGGCAAATGATTTCCGGCGCCGACCCCAACTCACCAATGCGGACATGGGCGCAGATGGCGCCTCCCAAAAAGCCCGTCACTAGGATCGCGCCGAGGACGGCGGTGGCCGGGATGGCGTAAAGGATGGCGCAGGCGAGTGTGATCGGACCCACGACACGGGTCAGGTCCATCGCGAACCCGGTTTCCTGCAACATGCTCGCGATCTGTGCCGGCGCGAAAAGCTGAATAGTGCCGTCTGCCGCCAGAGCGATAACGACACACGCGCTCATGATCCGACCGGTCCACAGGGTGCGATGCGTGGGTTTAGTTTCGGACTGATGCAGATTCGTGGTGTTGGACAAGTCGTTCTCCAATGGGGAAATCTCAATATTCGCAGCTTACTGTGTCTTTTAAGTATGATAATCATCGAGGCAATTAACTCACTGTTCCGTAGACGAGTAACAATACAGAGACGAATATGCAGAATCTCGAACCCGTCCGGATTTTCATAACGGTAGCGGACATGGGGAGCTTCACCCGCGCAGCCGATAGCTTGGGTATTCAGAAGGGAAGGGTCTCGACGGCGGTCCGGAAGTTGGAAGAAGATCTCGGTGTCAGGCTTCTGCACCGGACGACGCGTAGCGTGCAGTTGACGGAAGACGGACGGGTATTTCATGCACGTGCCCGCGATCTGCTTGCCGACGTCGATGATCTGCGCTCAATGTTCGCAAGCGATCGAGTGGCACTGCGCGGACGCTTACGGGTTGATCTGCCGAGCGAGTTGGCGCGCACCACCATCGTGCCGGCGTTGCCGGCCTTCATGGCGACTTATCCCGAGTTGGAACTGGAGGTGTCGAGTACGGATCGCCAGGTAGATCTGGCTCAAGAGGGGTTCGACTGCGTAT
The DNA here is from genome assembly GCA_036267715.1 of Steroidobacteraceae bacterium. GTDB lineage: Bacteria > Pseudomonadota > Gammaproteobacteria > Steroidobacterales > Steroidobacteraceae > Bog-1198. Next base: position 4,767 of record DATAVN010000002.1, read on the forward strand.
TGCGGCTGGGTCCCATCGGGGACGAGACGCTGATTGCCCGCCCGCTCGGCAAGCTACGCATGCTCAACGCCGCCAGTCCTGCCTACTTGGCGCAGCACGGCGTCCCTCGATCGCTGGAAGACCTGCAGCTTCAGAAACATCGGGCAATTCATTTCGCACGCATCCTCGGCGCAAAATCCTATGGATGGGAGTATCCGCACGGCGATGGCTACGCGAGGCTTCAGTTGCCAGGTGCGCTGCACGTCAACAGTGTGCAGACCTACGAAGCCGCCGGTGTCGCCGGCCTTGGCCTGATTCAGGCACCCCTGTTGGCGATTGGCCGTTACTTGGAGAGTGGGGCGTTGATCGAGTTTCTACCGGATTTCCAGCACAAGCCGCTCGACGTCTCCCTGGTTGTAGCGCATCGGCGCAACCTGTCGCGCCGAGTCCGCGCATTCATGAAATGGGTCGAGAATCTGCTCGCGCCCTACCTGGAATAGCGAAACTGACCGCTTCGTCCCGCGCTCGAAATCGCGCTAGTTGCGGCGATGCCCAGTGTGGCGGCCACCGCGTGAAGTCGCTTGTCCTTAGTCCACAACCGGCATCCCCCAATCGCCGCAGCAGCGAGCAAGTGGGCGTCTACATAACCGATGCCACGGCCGTGAAGCCTCCGCGCCCGTACGAAGCTCAAGACTTCATCATGTTCGGCCACCGTCACCGAGCGTAGTTGTTGAAGGAGTTCAAGCGTTGCATCGCGGTTCGAGAAATTTCCGCAAGCGAGTTCACCAACTACGAACGGATGCATTACAACGACGCTGATCATCTCGGACGATGCGGAGCAAACACGGCGGGCGCGCAAACTGGTCGAGCAAGCGCTCAGTCACGATGAACCGCTGCTGGTGTTACTCGAGTCGGGATTGGTCCTGCGTAGTCGCTATGGATTCAATCGTGAGGCTCTACTGAGCATATTCCGCGCACTGCTTGAGGCGCGAGAACTTTCATCTGAAGATGAGCCGGCAGTGGAAGAAGCTCTGTTTCGTTGGAAGGATAGCGCCTGCGGTTTTTCGGATTGCCTCATTACGGCTCACAATCGGCAGATGGGATGCCGCGCTACGGCTACCTTCGATGGCAAAGCGGCTCGGCTGCCCGGCACTGTATCGCTCTAACGTCAGAGTGACGCGTGTCGCTGAAGTCGAGTTCGATAGCTCTCGGGGCGTCCTGTCCGTTTGTGTCAGGAGCTAATAGGAATAGACTATCGTAATGAGTACGATTCGGTACCGGCCTGCCGCGCCACTCGATCGCTACGTCGATTGCTTTTGGTGGTCACAGCGGAACGAGCCGCAGCTTCACTGCGAGCACATGCTTCCGTCCGGCACTGCACAGTTGATTTTTGCGTTGCACGACAAGCCGATTGCCTGCTGGATGGATTCATCTCAAGCAAATTCCCTGACCTGGACGCGCGCTCTCCTGCATGGTCCTCAGTGGGGCTATTTCGTGTCTGGGCCGAAACCCTGCGGTGTCGTCGCCGGCGTGTCGTTTCGCCCTGGTGCGGCCGGCTGCGTACTAGGCCTTCCCATGACGGAGCTTACGGATCGGCACGTGACCCTTGATACGTTATGGGGTGCCGCTGCTCAGTCGCTTCACGAACGGCTGCGGGAGGCGGGAAAGCCGCCGGCCGTGTTTCAAGTCATCGAGCAGGAGTTGATGAAGCGTCTCGAGCGCCCGCTCTTGATCCACCCTGCAATCGCTCATGCACTGGCGCCGCACGCGACCGGATGGGCACAAACGCGCGTGATGGACATTCAGCGGGAAGCCGGATACAGCCCAAGGCATTTCATTGCGCTTTTCCGCGCCGCAGTTGGATTAACTCCTAAGCACTACTATCGCGTGGAGCGCTTCACGGCAGCCCTGCAAAGTCTGGCGAGTAATCGTGGCATGAATCTCGCGAATCTGGCCGCATCGCTTGGATACTCGGATCAGGCGCATCTCACGAGAGAATTTCGCGATTTTGCCGGAATAACGCCGAGACAGTATCGGCCCAGAGGGCCTGATAGTGCCTTCCATCACGTCGCATCGGGATTGACTTCACCGCGCTCCGGCGCGAGGTAAAAATACTTCAAGACTGTCCTGGCCCTCGTCATCGACAATACGCTGCAGCTTCCACAAACAAACGTCTGTGCGGTGAAATCAGAACGGAGACGATCATGATCGACATTCACGAGGTATATGCCTATCTGCGGGTCCACAGTACCGCCGAAGCGATCGACTTTTATTCGCGGGCGTTCGACGCCAGAGAGATCTTTCGTTTGACAGAGCCCGGCGGCCGCATCGGCCACGCCGAAGTCAGGATCGGGCCGACCACTGTCATGCTTGCGGACGAATATCCGGAGCACAACATCCGAGGACCTCGCTCTCTGGGAGGCACCACGTTCTCGATGCACCTGCACGTGGCCGATGTGGATAAGGCTTTTGAGCAGGCGGTCGCGGCCGGTGCCGCGGTCGTCGGGCCACTTCAAAATCAGTTCTACGGCGAACGCTCAGGTACCGTGCGCGATCCCTTCGGCCACGAATGGTTGCTCGGTGGTCATCTGGAATCCTTGACGCCAGAAGAAATGCAGCGCCGATATACAGCCTTGTTCCAGAAATAGATTCTGAAGACTCTGCGTTCAGCAGCCTCGATTGGCCCGGCGAGGCTCTATCGCGAGCGGTTCATGCGACTGTGGGTGCCATTGCAGGTGGTCAATATTTCTTCTGTCTCACTTAATCTTGCGGTGCATTAACATATTGCGAAAGCATTTTTCTCGATGACCACGGGATGAATTTTTGCTCCGATATACTCGGTGTGCAGACAAGTTACATGGGGCTTCGAAGGGAAATGACTAAATCAATTGCAACAACGATTCTATCCGCGGCAGCTCTGGCCGCGAGCGTTTGCGTTTTCTCGCCGACTGCGATCGCGGCCGAACGCACGGGTCCCGGACCAATCAGCGGGCCCGGACTTCGTGCAGAAGCGCCGGAAATTGCGCCGTCTTCGGCGATCGCCGCGCTCACGCTGCTGGCAGGCGGTTTGACGGTATTGCGCAGCCGCGTCAAAAAATAACGACAAGCCGATTGATCTGGAGATATTCGCCGCTGCCACAGGGCAACGGCGAACTTTTTAATTACGCTAATCGCTCCCTGGTGCCGAGGTTTTCGGCGGCGCGCAAAAACTCTTTGGCCTTCCGGGCAAACCCCTCCGTTACGCTGGTCCATACGGACTCTTTCAGGTCCGGTGGCAATCGCTTGCTTACCGACGCAATTGCTTCCGGTACTGATCTGGCCGTGTCGAGCATCATTGACCACAGGTTCTGATCCGACAGAGTTTCGGCGAGCGACTTGAAATGGCGAGGCTGAATCTCGTTCCAGCTGTAGTGGGGTCGGTTCCCGGTGCGCATCGCCATCGCCATCGCCATGTTGACTTTCTGCGGCTGCAATTGCCGGGCTTTGTTTCCAATGACCGGCCAGGCCGATAGTAAATCGTAGAATGGCGTCAGCTCATAGCCGTCGCGGCGGAGGAATATGGAGAAATTCTTGGCGTGTCCGTCCGTGGCGGCTAAGAACCAAAACATCAGCTGCGAAAGTGCAAAGAGGTTGCTGTCACGCTCGGGTGCTGCTCCTCGATCGAGAATTCGCAGGATTTGTGTCATTCCCGGACCACCATCCTTCTCGTACCTCACCTCCGGTGGCTCGCCGGTTGCCTGGCAGAAATCCTCCTGCGGAAGTCGTGCGATCCAAGCGTCCAGCGGCACCTGGAAGCGCGCCGCTGTCGGATCGTGTGGGCCGACATTGCGCCAGTGACGATCGAAGCGCTCGACCACGAGCACACGCTGATCGCCGAATGTCGCGATCTCCGTGCGTGCGACGGGTAAGTGCATGGCTTCGAACAAGGTCGCGCAGAGCCATTCGTTGTCGACCGAATCAGACAAATCCAGTTGCAGTCCGCCGCCAACAATGCCGAGCGGCAGCTTGAGGATGTGGGTCGTGGGCGTGGCTCCAAGCGGCCGATGCCAAGTATTGCCGATGCGAAGCAGCGCCGTCTTCTCCTGTGCGCCGGGAATCGAAATGCGAAAGTCTTCATTCTCTTCGGACCGGTCGCTGAGCGGTCCAGCAGCAGCAGGGACAGCGCGTAGGATCGCCTCGACATCTTGTGTTTTAAGCAGCGTCGATTCGATCCGGTCCCAGCCGACCGGAGTCTTTCCCGGTGGCATCAACTGCACCGCGCCCACGCAGTCGCGTCCTATTGCCTCCAGAAGATCGAATGATTCGGCAGATCGAACGTGAAACCGGTTCCGTATTCTTTCCCGGATTTGCGAATTGTCCGGTAACAGGTTGTCGAAGTAATGGCGAACGACGGGAGACGTGATTTCCCGTGACGCCGTCACGGGCAGAGACAGCGACAGCGGCCGAAACTGCGGGTCCTCCAGCCAGGCGTCATGGTAAACAAATTGGTCGCGATCGCCGCGGATTTTCCGCCACACCCCGACGTGACGACCGTTCATCCAGACATCGAGTCCGTTCACCACTCGCCTCGAGGGCGATTTTCAATGTGCTTTGTCATCGGCTTCAGGCGTAACAGCACTTCTACCCCCAACGCAGCGAAAAGATCCAGGAGCTGAGCACTGGAGACGGTCTCGGGGTGCTTTTCAATATCTGCAAGACGTGACTGGCCTATCCCCAGGCGCTTGGCGAGCTGAGCTTGAGTAAGTTTTCGTGTCTTGCGCAGGGACTTCAAATGCGCTGGGAGCTGCGCTGATAAGTGCAGTAGTAGTGTGTCCATGGTAGGACCCTTTTTTCATGTTATCGCTTAAAGCAGATAATAACATCATATCGTATATAGACGATAAATGCAAAAAATCGCTTTAAGGAGATAAGATGAATTTATCGTTTACAGCGGATAACTGCGGGGGAGGCCGCCGCTGAGATCTTCTGAGCGCGGCTGAGGCGCAACCTCTAAAAAACCAAAAGCCGCGCCGAAGTCGTCGACTCCGGCGCGGCTGGTACTTGGCTTTACTCAGTCACTTTCAGCAGGTTCGCCTGGCTGTTACCCGACACGTTGTCTTCGGTAACTACCATGAAGCCCAAGGCCGGGGTCTTCTTGAACTCCGCCTTGTTGACGCTCACGGGGACATCCACCGTCAGGTTCGGCCCGACCGGGACGAACAGGGCGTTGGAAAGCGCCGACGTGAAAGCATTGAAAGACGCGGTACGCTTGAGGTCCACTTCACCGCCGATATTATCGAACGCATTCATCGTGTAGGTGAAGCGCGGATTCGTCGGTGAAATGCCCAGATCCGAAGCCAACACCGGCATCTCAATGGTCGAGCCGTCGAAGGGCGCGTCGCCCAGGAACTCCACGATCTCAGACCCGGTCTTTAGATTAAACAGGAATGTGGCGAGTTGGCCGGTCGCTTCGCCGAGACCCTCGACATTACCGGTGTCGCCTGAGAACAACACGTAGTCATACACGCCATCGCCATCGACATCTATATAGATGTCGAATTCCCCTTGGGCTGCGTTCGAGAACCGCCCGTAGGTATTGATGGCGAATACCAGGATGCTGTCCGTCGCAGAAACGGGAATCGACTGCACACCCACCGCGCGCGGGTCGAATCCGGCGGAGATGGCCTTGGTCTCATTGTTCGACAGGCCCCAGGCGTAGAAATCACCGTTGCCGGCAATGACGCCTTGCTTGTTGGTGAGTCGCACACTCGGGTTCTTGCCGTCGCGCAGCGTCGCATCCACCGTCGATCGGGCATGAGTCACCAGGTAGTACGGCATGCTCAATGCCACGCCGCTGTTCGCCCCTGCCTCAGGTTTCAGCGAGATCACACCGGACGCGTCGTTGAACAGCATATTGCCGGCGGCATCATGGGTCGCACCCGCACTGCCGGCAGGCACCGACAAGTTCAAACGCAGAATGTTCTCTTCATTGCCGCGCACTGAAACGGTCGAGCGCGAGAGACTAACCGTATGAGGCACGCCGGCCGATGAAGTCGCCGTCGCCGTAAACGTCGCCGGGAACCTATCGTGGTTGCGCACGACGATGTCGCGCTCATCCTTGAAGTTCTTGGTCAGCTCAGCGATGCCGAACGACAACAGGCCGAGCTTGGTGTCTTGATCGGCATGCGCCGTGACTTGCGTCGCGACGGCACCGACCGGCTGCACCAGACCAGAACCCTCGATGCGCGGCGCATAATCGGGCAATGCCGCGGGCGAGGCGGTTTCCACGATGGCAGCCCTAAGCCCTGGTTCGTGCCAGTTCTTGTGTGCTTGCACCGTCAGCGCCGCGACACCGGCGACGTGCGGGGTCGCCATCGAGGTACCGGAGTCGAAGGTACCGCCGGTGCCGGTACCGATGTTGGTGGAGAACACATTCACGCCGGGCGCCGTGATGTTGGGTTTCAACGCACCGTCGTCGGTGCGCGGGCCACCGGAAGTAAACGCTGCTGCGAGCTGGAACGTCGTATCCGGGACATTCGCCGTCGCCACCGTAGCTGTCGTCGGCTGCGGCTGCGCCAAGAAAGTCGCCGTGTCGCTGATTTGCAGCTCGATGAAAGGAATGGTCGGATTGGTCAGCAGCGGGCTGAAAAAGCCCGCGGCATTATTCACCACGCCGACCGCAGATGCCCCGGCCGCTGTTGCATTTGCGGTCTTGATATCAAAGGAGCAGGTGCCGCGCGACACGATGACCACAGCGCCGGCGACGCCGCCGGTCGGATAATCGGTAGTGTTGCAGCCCAAACTCAGGGCGCTGCCGGTCTTCAGTATCACGGCCGGCACGCTGCCCTTGGGCAGCGCCAGTTCGTTGGCTTCGACTCCGTTGACGCCGGCGCCCGAGGCGAACGCGATCCTCAGGCCGTTCGCCAAGAAGGCGCGGGCATTGTTCGCAGCGACGCTGATAACTCGCGTACCCGTGGACGGATCCCCCGTCACGTACGGTGCCGGGCCGGCGTTACCCGCCGCGGCCACCACGATGATGCCGGCCTTTGCGGCGTTGTCGGAGGCGATCGCGTCGGAACTCAGGCGCGAACCGTAGACACCGCCCAAGGACATGCTGATCACGTCCATGTTGTTGTGCACGGCCCAATCGATCGCGTCGGTGACCACATCGGTGGAACCGGTGCAGCCGAAGACGCGAATCATGTAGAGATCGGCTTTCGGTGCGACGCCGGGGCCGATGCCGAAGCCGGCGGCGTAGGCTGCCTCGTCGTACGGGCCTTGATAGGTCTTGCCGTCGTTGGTGACGCCAAACCCGGCCGCCGTTCCCGAGACATGGCTGCCATGGCCATTGCAATCCAAAGGATTCGGGTCCGGAACCGGCACGCTGGTCGGGTCGTCGGCGTCGTAATCGTCGCCGACCAAGTCGGTACCGCCCTTAACCTTCGGCGCTTTCGGCCCGAACATGGTGGGATCTGCAGGTTGAGTGCTGGTCGCGGCGGCCTGCGTGAACGCAGCCACCGTACCGGGGCCGCCGAAGTTGGCGTGCGTGTAATCGACGCCGGTGTCGATGATGGCAATCTTGACTTTTTCGCCTCTAAAGCCGGGCACGCCCTGCCAAACTTGCGGCGCGCCGATGTAAGGCACGCTGACCTCATTCCTCATTTTGTACTTCGGCACATCGACCACCTGCACCACGCCCGGCATGTTGGCGAGGTCCGCGATCTGGCCGCGCGCGATTTCGACCTTCATGCCGTTCAGCGCATCGTGATAGTGGGCGAGCACTTTGCCGCCGAGCGAGACGATGCTCGGCTCGAGCGCTGAGTGCTGCTTCATAATTTGCGTTTGAATCGCATCATGATCGGCTTGGCTGATCGTGTGATCCGCCGTCGTTGCGCGCACCTCCGCCACGGAAGCCGTGCTCATGACAACGACGACCTTGACGCTTTCCTGCGAGCGCAGCGACAGCGGCTTCTTGCCGTTGATCGGCCCGCTGCGAGGCAGCGCCTTGAAGCGGCTCGCATTGCTTTGCTGTGAGAATGCGTCTGTGGGAGCCGCGACCAACGCGGTGATCAGCGCCGCGCCGGTCAATACTTGAAGATGACGCATCCATTTGCGCAACGTCGCCGCACGGACGACCCTTCCTTTGAGAATTTTCATGTCCGAACACCCCTAGTTATTATTTAAATCGTTTGCAGCTGAAAGAGATATCCGGTGCCCCGGCTCACGGATACCGCAGCTCGAGTTCGGAGAATACTGCAGCCGCAGCGCGCTCGGGAATATGTTTCGGGGCGATCGGCGACCACCGTGCAGTCCACTTAACATATGTAAGCCGGAGCGATTGCGCTGACTCGACATATATCAGATTTTTTGTAACCGCCATGTTAAGGGGCTGACCGAGAAGGCCGGTCGTCTGCCTGCCGAAGCATTGCGTGATGTGGAGGCGGGGATAAGGCTGGTGCTTGCGCTTTAGCGATGGAAGGGAGGCGGGAATAGGGTCAAAATTCCGATGGCAGCGGTCCGTTCGATTTTTCGGCGCCACACAATCGCCCGGACGCGTCCTCTATCTTGCCAACCATCAGATCAAACATCACTTTGCGGCCGAGCCCAGGCGGGATTGGGGAAAGTACCTCAACAACGATGGTCCCCGGCGGCCGCAGAAACTTGCGTCGTGGCCAAAGGGCGCCTGAGTTCAAGGCGACGGGGATGCAGGCTACCTCGAGAGCTGTATACAAATGGCTGATGCCGGTTTTGTAGTTCGCCGCCTGACCGATCATCGTTCTGGTTCCTTCCGGAAAAATCACCACCTGCTTGCCTTGTGCCAACGCGACGCGCGTGCCTCGGACCATGTTGTCGAGCGCGCTCTTGCCTGTGCCTCGCTTGACCGGGATGCAGCCGAGGCGTGCCAGAGCCCATCCGAAAAATGGTATGAACATCAGTTCGCTTTTCAATACGTAGACTGGACGATCGAAGATGGCGAACAGCGCACAAGTATCCCAGACCGACTGATGCTTCACAGCCAAAAGGCCGCCGCCGTGCGGTATGTTCTCTCTGCCCCGCACTTCGTAATTGACCCCGCAAATTGCGCGGTACATGGCGAGCCAAGCTCGCGACCATAATCTGGTGAACGGCGGCAAGGATTTCGGCGATATGAGCGATATGCCCGCGGCCGTCACCGCGCTGAGGGCGAAAAAGCCATAGAACAGAATCGAAAATAGGAGGGAACGAAGAACTAACATGGAATCGCGGGACGTGGACGACACGGCAGCCTTGCGATCCTACGGCCGCTTGTGCGCCGCCCAGCGGTATAGCAGAAACACCGTCAGTGCGAAGACGCCGCTTCCGATCCATACTGCGGCGTTGTCGGCGAACGCATCGCCAACCACGGCCAGTGGAAAATCCTTGCCCGAGAAGGCGACGAAGGCGGCGATGATCACGCCCACCAGTCCCTCGCCGACGATCATGCCGGAGGCTAAGAGCACCCCGAGCTGCTTGGTGGCTTCGGGCTTGGACGCTCGCTCCGCGCGGCGATCGAAGTACCAGCCCACGATCGCGCCGACTACCACCATCAATGTGCTTTGCGTCGGCAGGTATATCCCCAAGCCCACGGCAAGCGGTGAGAGGTGCGCCTTGGTGGTGACGCGGCGCAGGGTCTCGTCGGCCGCGATCGCCAGCACGCCGACCAGCGCACCGATCCGGATCAGGCTCCAATCGACGTTGTGCTGGATCACGCCCTGGGCCAGCGCCGAGATCAGGCCGGCCTGCGGTGCCGGCAGCGGATGATCGTGGTGCGGACCGGGGGCGCCGGCGAAACCGTAGGCATGATTGAGCAGATCGAGAATCGGCGGAATGATCGCGGCGCCGGCTATGACTCCAATGATCAGCGCCACCTGCTGCTTCCACGGCGTGGCATCGACGAGCTGGCCGGTTTTGAGATCCTGCAGGTTGTTGTTGGCGATGGCAGCCACGGTGAACACCACCGCGGTGACGAACAGTGCGTAGGCCACCAGCGCGGTGCCGCCGCCGGCGGGCAGGCCGGAGCGGATGCCGGGCACCAGGAGCAGTGCCGCGCCGATCACCACCAGGATGCCGATGCCCGACAGCGGACTGTTCGATGAACCGATGAGTCCGGCCATGTAGCCGCAGACCGCGGAAACGAAGAAACTCATCAGCGCGATGTAGACCAGGGCGCCGGCAACCATCGCGAACATATGGTGTCCGAGGCCGCTGCCGGCGGAGAAGTTGGCGATCAGGGCGCCGATCGGCACCATGCAGGCCAGCGAGACCAGGGCGACATAGCCGATCGGGATGTCCTGCTCCGTGCGCGGCAGCAATGCGGCATTCCCGGCGGCGCGTGCCCGCGAGGCCGCCATGGCGGAGCGCAGGCCGGCGATCACCGGTTTAATGAGCTTCGCCAGCGTCCATACCGCCGCCACCCCGATCGTGCCCGCGCCGACGAAACGCACCTGATGGCTCCAGGTGTGCTGCGCCAACTGCGCGATGGGATCGGCGCTGGCCGCGAGCGCCGAGAAATGCGGTACGCCCCAGGCCCAACCGATCAACGCACCCACGAACATCGCGATGCCGACCCACAGGCCCACCAGGTGCCCGACGGCGAATAGTGCGAAGGAGAGGAAGAAATCGAAGCCGGTCACGCCGCCCCGGTCACCGACGCGAAAATATCGCACCACGTCGCTGGCGAAGATGCGCGTGGCCACGATGCAGGCAAAGGCCGCTGAAACGATCGCGCCCCAGACCACGGCCGCCAGGCCGGCGCGGCTGTCCTCGACGGCGGAGGCATCGGCATGTTCGGCGCCGCCGACCTTGAGCACCTCGGCACAGGCGACGCCTTCCGGGTAGGGTAGATCCGACTGTGTCACCAGCGCGCGCCGCAGCGGGATCGAATACATCACGCCCAGGATTCCGCCCAGGGCGCAGATCGCGCAGGAGACCCAGTACGGAAACCCCGTCCACCAGCCGATCATCACCATGCCTGGGAGCACGAAGATGACCGAGGACAGGGTGCCGGCCGCCGAGGCGACGGTCTGCACGATGTTGTTCTCCTGGACGGTCATACCCTTGAAGCCGCGCAGCACCGCCATGGAAATGACCGCGGCCGGGATCGAGGTGGCGAACGTGAGGCCCGCCCGCAGGCCGAAATAAACGTTGGCCGCCGTGAACAGCACGGTGATGATTACGCCGAGAACCAGTCCGCGCAGCGTCAGTTCGACGCGCGGAATGGTGGCGAAAGGTGCGGGCCTGATAGGGCTGCTCATGTATCGTCCCCTGGAGATTCTTGGTCTTTGCCGCCCCTTCATACCGCAGATACACCGGAACCGCCAGCATCGCAGCGAAGACGGAGCGCGCGCGCCGTACTTTTGGATCGAGCGTGGCGGGAATAAGCTATCTCTCCGGTATTCTTCCAGGACACAGGAATCTTCCCGGCGGTCCATTCAGATGGCAATGAGAAACAACGCTCGTGTCGCCCGGGACTTCTACCCTTGGGCCGCGCTGACGTGCGCGCTGCTTGCGGTGATCGGATTTGCGCGAACCTATTATCTGAAGTCGCTGTTCGAAACACCGCCTTTGCCCACCTTGCTTCAGGTGCATGGCGCCATCATGTCGTCGTGGTGCCTGCTATTCGGCGCCCAAACCTACCTGGTCGCCACACACCGCGTGCGCCTGCATCGGCGCCTGGGTATTCTCGGCACGGTAATCGCCATCTTGGTCGTGGCTGTCGGTGCGCATGCGACCATCCGTGCGACGGCGCGCGAAGTGCATGATCACGTGGTTCATCAGTTCCACTTTCTCTTCGGGCTGAATCTGATCAATCTGCTGGACTTCACCATGCTCGTTGCAACGGCGCTGGCATTGCGCGTTCGACCCGATTTTCACAAACGGCTCATGTTGCTGGCAACCGCGAGCATGCTTGCGCCGGCGATTGCCAGAATCGCGCTGCTATTCACGCATGCCGCATTGGCGCAATTCCTGGCATTCGATCGCAATTCATGCTCGACGGCCGCTTCCAACGTTGCGGACAGGTTGATCCCGCTGTTGCGCGCAACCCGCAGCAGATCCGTGGAAATGGAAACATTGACGGCTTGCTTATTGCGCCGCGCAGTGGGCATCTCACGCTCCAATTTGGATGCGCACAGCACATGCGCATTTCACATGCGCATCAAGCCGGGACTATTTGATCGCAACCTCGAACAATTGCTCCAGCTGGTCCGGATCGACCGGCTTGGTCATGTGGTGATCGAAGCCGGCCAGATGCGCGCGTTTTTTATCCGACTCCTGGCCCCAACCGGTGACCGCGATCATGGTTATTTGCTTGCCCCACGCCTCGTGCCGGATCCGTTCGGCCAGCTCGTAACCGTCAAAATCCGGCATGCCGATATCGAACACGCCAATATCGGGGTGCAAACGTTTCGCCGCTTCGAATGCCTCGGTGCCCGAGTGCGCCAGGTGTACGTCATGGCCCGACAGTTTCAATAACATTCCCAAGGACTCGGCGCTATCCCGGTTGTCGTCGGCGATCAGAATGCGCCGCGGCTGCGCAAGGCGCCTATGCTCGACCTGAGCGGGGTCCGCCGGCTGTGACGCTGTCTCCACGATCAGCGAACGCGGCAGACATATGAGGAACTCGCTCCCCTGGCCGGGTCCGGCGCTGTTGACGTCGAGGCGCCCGCCATGCAGCTGCACCAGGCCCTTGGCGAGTGCGAGACCGATCCCCAGGCCGCCCTCCGTGCGCGCCAGCTCCGAGTCGATGCGCGTGAACATATCGAACACTCTATGCATCGCCTCGCCCGTCAATCCCACGCCGCTGTCGCGCACCTTGATGGTGAGAAATTGCGCTTCGATATGCACGCCCAAATAGATGAGGCCGCCGTTGGGCGTGTATTTGACGGCGTTGGTGAGCAGGTTGGTGATGACCTGCGTTATGCGCACCGGGTCGACTTCCACGATGATCGTCGACTCAGGAGGCTCGACGCGCAGGGTATGCCGTTTGGCGTCGAGGGCACCCTGGATTTCCTCGACCGCATCGTCGATCAGCAATCGAAGATCCACATACTCCTTTTTGAGAAGAAAGGTGGCGCGGGTGATGCGCGACACGTCGAGCAAATCATCGAGCAGCGAGCTCATGTGTCCGACCTGGCGGGAGATTATGCCCAGCGCATGCTTGACTTCCTCATCGCTCAGCATCGGTGATTGCAGCAGCTGCGCGGCGATACGGATCGGCGCCAACGGGTTGCGCAGCTCATGCGACAAGGTGGCAAGGAACACGTCTTTGCGCACATCCGCCTCGACCAGGGCCTTCTCGGCTTTGACGATGTTGGTCACGTCGATGAAGGTCACCAGCACGCCGCTTACCGTGCTGTCGGGCTCCCGATACGGCAGGATGCGCATGATGTAGTGCATCGAGCGATCGTCCCGGTCGATGCGCCGCTCCAGCGGTTCGAGCATCTGCAGCACATAGTTCACATCTTCACGCAAGCCCGTGTATTGCAGATGGCTCATGATGTCGGTCAAGGGCCGCCCCTGATCGCTTGGAATCAGGTTGTATATCGTGCCGATGGCGGGGGTAAAGCTGCGGATGATGAGATGGCGGTCCAAAAAAGCCGTCGCGATCTGGGTGCTGTCGAACAAATTGCGCAGGTCGCTGTTGGTGTGATCGAGCTCATCCACTTTTTCCGTCAATCGAATATTGACCGTGTGAAGTTCCTCGTTGAGCGACTGCATCTCCTCCTTGGAGGTTTCCAGCTCTTCATTGGTCGACTGCATCTCCTCGTTGACGGAGTGCAATTCTTCATTGGCGCTGCGCAGCTCCTCGAGGGACGTTTGATGCTCCTCGGTAAGCGACTGCAGCTGCTCGCACGAGTTCCTCAACGCGTCGCGCAATTGCGCCCCCAGTTCCGCATCGACCGGCTCCGCGCCGAGCAGGTGTTTGAAGCCGTCGGCGGCAGGGGCGTGTTTGCCGTGCTGATGACTGAGTGTCGAATCTTGATTGCCGCTCGTCGGGTTTTGATGCATTTCGGTGTGACCTTGGGCGAGATGGCCGCGCAGCGCCAATTGCGAGCGTTGCCAATGTAGATTCAATTCCGGACTTCGACCCTCGCGCCTCAAGAAGATGCGGGCCTTTTTGTCGAGCGTCTCGAACAAATTCGTGTGCTGGGCGAGGGATTCCGAACCCCCGAGCAGCAGAATGCCGCCCGGTACCAGGGAATAGTGAAACACCGGGATGACCCGGCCCTGCAGATCCGGATTCATGTAGATCAGCAGATTGCGGCACGACACCAGATTCATCATCGAGAAGGGCGGATCTCGGATCAGGTTGTGCATCGAGAAAGTGCACAGATCGCGGATCTCCTTGCCGACGCAATAGCCTCCCTGCGAGACGGTGAAGAAGCGGCGGCGGCGCCTGTCGTCGAGTCCCTCCAATAGCGTTTTCGGATAGCGCCCCAGGCGCGCCGTGGTGATGGCCGATTCGTCGATGTCGGTGGCAAACAGCTGCACTTTGGGGGCGGCACTGAGCGAGTCCATGTGCTCGCGCAATACGATCGCCAGAGAATAGGCCTCCTCGCCGGTGGCGCATCCCGGCACCCACAGCCGCACCGTCGCATCGGCCATCTTGCCATCGAACAGACGCGGGATGACCAGCGCGGCCAGCGCCTCAAAGGTCTCTTTATCGCGAAAAAAACTGGTCACGCGGATGAGTAAATCACGAAACAGCAGCGTCACCTCCTCAGGCGAGCGTTTGAGCTTTTCGATGTAGGCGGGAAGCGTCTTGGCGTCCACGACATGCATGCGGCGCTCCACCCGTCGCAGGAAAGTCTGGCTTCGGTAGCCGCTGAAATCGTGCCCCAGTTGCGCGCGCAAAATCGAGCAGATCTCCAAGCGCAGGTCCTCCGCGGACGGCAGCGTCTCGAACGATTCGGCTACAACGAGCGGCGCATTGTTCAAGCGCATCAGCTGCGCGGGAATGTCCTCGACCGGCGCGATGATGTCGACCACTCCGGTCGCGATCGCACCGGCGGGCATTTCCCCGTATTGGGGGGCGGTGCCGTTTTTGCCCTGAGCGATGGTGAGTCCGCCGCACTCCTTGATGGCCTTCAGGCCCAACGCCCCATCGCTGCCGGTGCCGGAGAGCACAATGCCGACGGAGCGCTCCCGCAGCACCGATCCCAAGGAATCAAAAAATCCATCGATCGGGCGGAACACCCGATCGCTCTGCGGTGAGCGGGACTCGACCCGGATATGCCCCGCATTCAGCGTGACCACGGAGTGCGGCGGCGGAACGTAGACATGATTCGGCTCAATCCGCACGCCGTTCTCGGCCTCGATCACCGGCATGGAGGTCCAGCGGGTGAGAATCTCCGTCAGCATGCTCTTGTGTGCCGCCGGCAGATGCAAAATCATCACGAAGGCCATGCCGCAGTCCGGGGGCATGTGGCTGAAGAAACTGCGAAACGCGTCGATGCCGCCGGCCGAGGCGCCGATGCCAATCACTGGGAATTCAGTGCTGCTACTCATCGATGAATTCGTCGATTGCCCGGCCGCAACCCGATATTTTCCCCTTTTAGGGGATTAGAGCACAATGCAAGGTGCATTTTTGTAGGACAACGACGGCAAAACCGGGCTGGATAGGCGCCCTGAGGAGGATGCCGGTGAATCAAATCATCCCGGTCGATGTCGCGTGTTTTGTCCTGGATCTGCGCCGCGATCTGTCGGTCACGCCCAGGGCCGCCGGGCGCGGACCGCCTCAGCGTATCGATGGGGTGACCATCGGCTTCGTGTCGGTGACGGGCGATGCGCCTCACAAGGGGGAGATTCACCCGGACGGAGACGAAATCTTGTTCGTGGTGTCCGGAAAGCTGCGCGTCATCGGCGAATCCGATCCCGACGCGGCGCTCGAGTTGGGGCCGGGCGATGCATGCATCGTGCGCAAGGGCGAGTGGCATCGGGTCGTGATGATCGAACCGGCACAGCTCATCCACATCACGCCCGGGCCGCATGGCGATTACCGGCCTTTGATTTGACAGCGCCGGGCAAAGCATCAATACTTTCCCATATGGTAAACTATCAACGCCGCCTGGACCGCACCTTCGCCGCCCTGGTCGACCCTACGCGCCGCGCGATCCTGGCGCAGCTCGAACGCAAGTCCAGCGCGACCGTCGGAGAATTGGCCGAACCCTTTGCCATCAAGCTGCCCGCCGTGATGAAACACCTATCGGTGCTCATCGATGCCGGCCTGATCACCCGCACGAAGTCCGGTCGCACGGTGACCGTGCGCTTGAGGCCGCAGCCGATGCGCGAGGCGCTGCTGTGGCTGCGCCGTTATGAGCGCTTCTGGGGCGCCAGTCTCGACCGTCTCGCGGCCTACGCCGAGCGCAGTGAAACCGATAGGCACGGCAGGCAGTGACCAGCCTCACGCTGGTACGCCGCATCAAGGCGCGTCCGTCGATCGTGTTCGACGCGGTCACGACCGCGCAAGGCATCGCCCAATGGTGGGGTCCAGATGCCGGGCCGGTGCTGATCGCCGAGGCGGATCCGCGCAAGGGCGGACGCTATCGGGTACGTTTCCGGCTGCTCGACGGCAGCGAGCATGAATGCAGCGGCGAGTACCTCGAAATTGAACCGCCCGATCGGGTGGTGATGAGTTGGCGTTGGAAGGGCGGGGCAGGAAGATCCGAATGAGTCGCGTGTTGAGATCGCGCTCAAGGCGGTTGCCGGGGGAACCGAGCTCACCTTCACCCATTCGCAACTGTATGACGAGGCCACATGCCGCGGTCATGAAGCGGGATGGACGGGGTCGCTCGACAAGCTCGCGGCGCGATTTGCTAGTGTGTCTCCGTGACGGCGGCGGTCCCGTCGGACCAGGCGGGTACCAGCACGAAGAACGTCGTAATGGGCTCCGGATCGGTGGTCGCCGCGAATACCGGCGAACTGTGAAGACCCGCGCCCCAGTCCCCGGCATTGGTACGCGCATAGAAGAACATGAGATGAGAATGCCAGTGGCCGGGGCCATCGCCCAGGTATTGCTGTTTCGACATCATGTAGGCCATTGCGCCGGACTCCGGCGCGGCGATGTGATGCGCGGCAAGTTGTGCACGGGCGCGCTTCAACATGTCGGCCTTTGAATCGCCGGCGAGCGCCCATTTTGTCCGTTCGAGATAGGCGGGAAGCACGCTGCGAGCCGCGGCCGCGTTGAAGCATACCGGCGCACGAAGTTTGGGATTCCAGAATCCGGCATCCGCGAAATCCGTCGCCCAGGAGCGCTGTACCAGGCACACGAAGCCATTTTTGCCCTTCAGTGCGTTGTCGTAGCCGTGATCGCCGAGCGTCAGCACGCTGGCATCGCCGGAGATCGAGCTGGGCGCCGCGCTTCGTGCCAGCGCGATCTCCTCGGCCGCACCGGCGGCTCGATATTGCGCGACGGGTGACATGGACGGATAAGGACCCGTCGCATCATCCGCTCGGGCCGATGCGATGGTGCCGAGCGCCAAGGCCAGCCCGCACGCCCCCGTCCCGATCACCGTCCGTCTCGTCCGCATGGCCGGTCGCGCTCCCGCCGAATAGTTTCCGAAGGAGTGAAGTATTGGCGCGGACCACGGGTTTGTCAACCAGCGTCGGCCGCGCTTGGGCGGCAGACTTCACCCGGATCTCTTAAGGGTACGGCGTGCCGTCTTTGTGCACGAAACGGCCATCGGCATTCGCGCTCATCATGTCGATGTCGGAGCAGGTGGTCAGGTCGTCCGGCTTGCGCGAGCCAACCTCCAGATAGCGTGCCATCGCCGAGGACTTGTTGATCAGGTGATGGCCGTTGCCGCTGCCTTTCGGAAAGCACGCGCAGTCGCCCGCCTTGAGCACGCTCTCGCCGCCATCCTCGAGCAGCCTGACTTCGCCTTCGAGCACGTAGACGAACTCGTCTTCGTCGCTGTGCCAATGGCGCTGGGCGGACCAGCCGCCGGGCGGCAAGGCCATGAGATTGACGCCGAAGTCGCGCAGTCCTGCGGCATCGCCCAGGCGGCGCCGCGTACGCGTGGCGCAGGGCGCATCGAACGGCGCCGGGTAGCCCGAACCCGTGCGCACGGGCACGGCGGCGATGTCGATCTTGGGCATGGTCTACTCCTTACTGATCCATCCGGGTGAGCAGCGTCTCCAATCGCTCGAATCGGGCGCGCCAAAACTCCGCATACTGGCCCAGCCAATCGATCAAGGGCGCCAGGGATTGCGGGCGCGCGCTGTAGTGCATTTCGCGCCCCGAACGCCGGTGGCGGACCAGGCCGGCAAGCTTCAGCGCGGAGAGATGCCGCGACACCATCGGTTGCGAGACGCCCGCATGATCGGTCAGAGCGTGGACCGTGTGTTCTCCCTCGCGTACCAAGCGCTCGAAAATGGCCCTGCGCGTCGGATCTGCCAGCGCTCTGAATAGCGTGTCGCTGCTGCTTTGCATGGCTTAAACCATAACTTATCAGTTATGGATGAGTCAAGCGGCGATGCCGCCGCCCGCACTGTGAAATGGCGCACACACCGTCAATTTATGCGGCAAACGAGGCTGTTTTGTGCGGATCGGTCTTCAGTCTTATGGTGACCAACGCTGTACGCTGCCAAGGCCCATGAATACCGACCGGCCCACATGACGCGTCAGCGGCTTAATCCCATGGATTACAGCAACGAGGCGGATGACTTGTTTCACTCGATCACATCGAGGATCGCGCAGCGCGGGAAAGGCGCTGCCGACGAAGGCATCACCGTGGACCTGACTCCCGCGCCCGACCCAGCCGCAGAACCCGTGCCGGCGATTACCGCAGATACCTCGGCCGCCGATGCGCAGCTGAACATCGGCGAGATCCTGCGCGGACGGTATGTGATCGAAAGCCAGCTCGCCGGCGGCGTCATGGGGACGATTTACCAGGCGCTCGATCAATCGCGCAGCGAGCACACCCAGGCCAATGCCCATGTGGCGCTGAAAACCCTGCACCAGAATCTGCGCGCACGCCCGGACATGCTCGCCAAACTGCGCCGCGAGTTTTTTTGTGCGCAGGCGCTCTCGCATCGAAACATCGTCAAGGTATACGAACTCGACCTGCACCAGCTGCCGTTCTTCACCATGGAACTGATCGAGGGCGAGAATCTGCGCGGCTTGATGCAGGCCTTTCATCCGCTGCCCTTGCCGCGCGCCTATGTCTTCGCGGTGATCCGCGAAATCGCGGAGGGCCTTGCGCACGCGCACGATCGCCAGGTTCCGCACGGCGACGTCAAGCCGCAGAACGTCATGGTCACGGGTGCGGGGGAACTGCGCATCCTTGATTTTGGCAGCGCCGGCGAATCCTCGGCGGCACTGTCCTCCGCCTATGCCTCGTGCGAATTGCTCGAAGGATTGGAACCGGAGCCGAGCGACGATCTGTTCGCGCTCGCCTGTCTCGCCTATGAGCTGATCGCGGGCGAACACCCCTTTGCGCTGCGGCGCGCGAACGAGGCGCGCGCGTTGAAAATTTCGCCGCGCCGCCCGCCCGGATTGTCCGGCCGGCAATGGAGCGCACTCAGCCAGGCGCTGGCATGGCGTCGTGAGGACCGGCCGCCCTCGGTGCGCGCCTGGATCGCGGAACTCAATCCGGGCCGTGCGCCCTTGGGGCAGATACCGCAGCCGTCGAATTCGACAGCGTCCTTATTCGCCAAGAGCGCCTTTGCCCCGGCGCTGCTGGCGTTGCTCTCCGCACTCATCGTCGGCAGCGTCATCTGGGCGGTGCTGAGTCGCCCGAAACCGCAGATCGTTGCGGCCGAAGCGCCCGCCGCCGAGTCGGCGGATGCCGCGCCGCCCGCGGCCATGCCCGAACCCGGACTGGATGATGCGGGACCGGACGGCGATGCGCCGCCGAAAACCGCGCAGGCCGGCCCCAAGGATCAAAGCGTCCGATCGACGCCCGCGCATCCCATCGACAAGACCGAGCGCATCGGCGTCGCGTCGGCATCCTATGCGTACGGACCGCGTGACAAGTTCGCCGAGATCCGCGTACATCGCTCTTCCGGATCCAAAGGCACCACCAGCTTTCAGTGGTGGACGGAGCCCGCCACGGCGATCGCCGGCACGGATTTCGCGCCGCAAGCGCCGACCACGGTATTCTTCCCGCCGCGCATGCACGAGATCAGTCTGTTCATCAAATTGCTGCCGAACGCCGAGCGCAAGCGTACGGCGCGATTCAACATCGTCCTCGGCAACACCAGCAGCGGCAGCAAATTGGGTGCCGTGTTCAAATCCTCGATCGCATTGCTACCGCGGTGAGGCGGGGGAGACCGCCGGGGGCGGGGCGGGAGCGGGGGCATTCGGGTTCTCGGCTTCCAGGCCCACCGTCGCGATGACGCCGTCGGCCTTTTGCAGCACTTCCCGCGCATAGTCCCAGTGGATTGCGACGCTGGTATCGCCGACCGCGGCCTGCAATAGCGAGGAGAACTGGTCGATGTCCGGTTCAAAGCTCTGGCCCTGCGCATCGACGGGCGGATGTGCCTCGAGATACAACTCGCCGTCCACCCAGGCAACCTTCACCGGATCGTTGATGAGGCGTACCTCGGTGCCCACCGCAATCAGCGGAAACAGCGCTGCCACATCATCGGGATACATGCGGATGCAGCCGTGCGTCACCGCCAGTCCCACCGCAATCGGATTGTTCGTGCCGTGAATGAGATACGTCCCGTTGCCGGCCGCGAGGCGCATCGCGAACAGGCCCAGCGGATTGTCCGGACCCGGACCGACCTTGGGCGGCAACGGATCGCCCGCTTCGGCATGCTCCTTGCGGACCGACTCGGGCGGATACCAGGTCGGGTTCTTTTGCTTTTGAATGACGTGCGTGACACCGAGCGGCGTGCGCCAATCCATCTTGCCGATGCTGACCGGATAGGTGATGACCTCGATCGGTCCGCCGCGTTTGGGCTTCGGATAATAGTAGAGCCGGTGCTCGGGCAGATTGACGACGATACCTTCGTGCGGTCCCGGCGGCAGAATATGCCGCCCCGGAATCACCAGCTTTTTGCCCGCGCCGGGCAGCCATGGGTCGACGCCGGGATTGACCCGGATCAGCTCTTCGGATCCTAAGCTGTACTTTCGCGCCAGATCGTAAAGCGTGTCTTCATAGACCGTGACAACCGCCTGGTCCTCTCCCACCACCGTGTCATTGGCATCGGTCAAGGTGTAGGTGGTCGCGTTCGCACCGGGCGGCAGCAGCAACGCCATAAGGCCCAGCGCGCCGAGCACTGCCGGCAGGCGGAGAGCGCGGGTGAGGCTGGCATGGCGCATCGATGTTTCCACTGTATTAGCGTAGCACGTGCCCGGCTCCGCCGGCACGTCAGGTGTAGAGGGTGCCGGTGTTGATCACGGGCGATGCATCGAAGTTTCCGCACAGTACCACCAGCAGATTGCTGACCGTGGCGGCTTTGCGCTCATCGTCGAGCTTCACCACATTGTTGCGGTCCAATTCATCCAGCGCCATGTGCACCATGCTCACGGCATTTTGCACGATGATCTTGCGTGCCGCGATGATCGCTTCCGCCTGCCGCCGGCGCAGCATGACCGGGGCGATTCCCGGCGCGTAGGCGAGATCTACCAAACAGTCAATCTTGCGGCGCACATCACGACTCCTCGATGAGGCTGCGCAGCTTGTTGGCGTGATCCTCATCCGCAGCGGCTCGCGCCTCGAGTGCTGCGGCATCCTTGAGGTTTGAAGTGTCTGCATGTCTCTCGGCCATTTGCCGGCTGAGGACAGCGCGTTCCTGCAGTGCTCGGATGGCCGACCAGATCGTCGCCTCTGTGCCTTGATCCATGGCCGACTCGAGCGATTTGAGCGTAAAGGCGTGGCCCGTATGACATCGATAGCGGGATGGCCGCGCCTCGCAAATCTCCCACAAGCTTCCGCCGCACTCCGGGCAGACAAGGCCGGAAGGCCTCGCAATCTTTTGCAATTCCTGCATGACATTGGCGGCCCCGTTGGCCGCCGCGTGCTCGAGGCGCAGCCGGTCAGGCGTAGACGGCGAGGGTGGATTCGATTGCATGATGAGTTCCCGCAATTGCGCGCCCATGGCTTCGATGGGGAGCACGTAATCGACGGCCACCGACTGAAGTGCGCTGGCGGGCATGCTCGGTGCGAAAGCCGTTGCGGGATCCTGCACGACGGCAAGGCCGCCGCAGCTTTTGATGGCTTGCAACCCCGCCGTTCCATCATCCAGATTTCCCGTGAGCACGATCCCGATTGCGCGGGCGCCGAACGCAAGTGCGGCGGACCTGAATAAAGGGTCGATCGCCGGCCGCGCCCAATTTTCCTTGGGCCCTCGCGTCAGGCGCACGGTGCCGTCATTTACCAACAAATGCCGACCCGGCGGCGCCACGGCCAGATGGCCGGTACGCAGCGGTTCGCCGTCTCGGGCGTGCGAGGCCGTGTTCGGTCCCGCGGCCGCCAGCAGATCCGGGAGCCTGCTCTGGTTCGCGCCGATGTGCAGCACGATGAGTACCGGCACCGGGAAATCTGCGGGCAGATCGGCCGCCAAGCGCTGCAAAGCGGCGACGCCGCCCAGCGAGGCGCCGATCACAATGAGTTTGCCGGGCGAATCGCTCTCCGATGCAGTGTTCATGTTTTCATGGATCTCGCAGCCGATAAGTTACCAATTCGCGAAAGCATTGCCGTCGTCCGGCAACCGAACAAGTTCTTATTGCCTGATCTACTGTCGGAAAAACCCCGTCGTTCTCCGCGCTTCTCCTGTCGGTCCTTCCCTACCCGCCGTCGCTGAGCGGCGCTGACAGAACGTTCATGTCGAGCACAATAAGCTCGTGTTCTCCAAAGGAGGAATGCTGCCATGCCGCGCCAAGGCCCAAGAACCTTCGCCGGAGCCGAACCGTGATCAACGAATTGCCCTACTGCGGAAGCCCACCGCTGCCGGGCGAGCTGTTGATGCGCTTCAACTTGGATCCGGTCCTCATTGCGGCGCTGATCGGGGCAGCGGGCTTGCAATTGTGGATGGCTCGCCGGCTGCCGGCACGGCAGCGGTTTTGCGCATTGGGCGGCTGGATCATTGCCGCGGCCGCCTTGCTGTCACCGCTGTGCGCCTTGTCGGTCGCCCTGTTCGCGGCACGGGTTGCGCAACAGATGATTCTCGTTCTGGTTGCCGCGCCGCTGATCACGGCCGGGTTGCCGTCGCGGCCGCTGCGGGCGCTTTGGCCGCTGTGGGCCGCCGCCCTGGCCTTCTTTGTTTCATTGTGGTTTTGGCATATGCCGCTGCCGTACGATGCAACCTTCCATTCGGTCGCCGTGTATTGGGGCATGCATTTGTCCTTGTTCGGAAGCGCCATCGGGCTCTGGTATGCCTTGATGCACCATGCGCGAGCCCATGTCGTGGATGCGTTCGCGGCCGGCGTGTTCACCTCCGTTCAGATGGGCATGCTCGGCGCCTGTCTCACGCTGGGCGGTCATGCCCTGTTCCGCTGGCATCTGTTGACGGCGTGGGCCTGGCACTTGACGCCGCTGGAAGATCAACAGCTGGGCGGGTTGCTCATGTGGGTGCCCGGAATCGCCATCTTCCTATGGGTGGCGTTGCGTTCGCTGGCGCGCTTCTGGGCCGCCTTGGATGTGCTGCGCGCCGCATGAAATCATCGCCGCCACGGCGTTCCGCGGCGATCAGCGACCATGTTATTTCTTGTGCCCCGGCATGATGGAGCTCAACAGTTCCTTGGCCGCGCCCGCGATCACGCCGGCTTCCTGCGGATCGCCGTGCAGCAGTGTCGATGTGAAGTGCTTCGCCTGCACCAGGGTGATATGCGGCGGCAACGGCGGTACATCGGGATCGGTGCGGACTTCCAAAACCACCGGGCGCTCGCTGGCGAGGGCCTCATCCCAGGCGCGACCCAGCTGCTCCGGATCATCGACGTAGATGCCCCTCAAGCCGATCAGCTCGGCGAACTTGTGGTAGGGCACGTTCGGCAGGTCTTGCGAAGCCTCGAATTTGGGATCGCCCTCCTGCACGCGCTGCTCCCAGGTGACCTGATTCAAATCCTGGTTGTTGAAGACGCACACCGTCCACTTGGGGTTCTGCCATTCGCGCCAGTATTTTGCGACCGTGATGAGTTCGGCCATGTTGTTCATCTGCATCGCCCCATCGCCGACCAGGGCAATGACCGGGCGGTCCGGATGCGCGTACTTTGCCGCGATGGCATATGGCACCGCCGCGCCCATCGAGGCGAGGCCGCCCGATAGCGAGCACATCATGCCGCGTCTGATTTTCAGGTCGCGCGCGTACCAGTTCGCGCAAGATCCCGAGTCGCTCGTGATGATGGCGCGCTCGGGAAGCCGGGGTGAGAGCTCCCACGCCACCCGCTGCGGGTTGATCGGGTTCGCCGAAGTGTATGCCCGCGCTTCGAGCACCGACCACCACTCGGCGACGTTCTTCTCGATATGCTCGCGCCACGAGCGATCCGGCTTGCGATCAAGAAGCGGCAGCAGCGCACGCAGGGTTTCCGCACTGTCGCCCACCAGGTTCACTTCCATCGGGTAGCGAAGGCTCAGCATCTCCGGTGCGATATCGATTTGCACGCCGCGCGCCGCCCCCTCCTTGGGCAGGAACTCCGAATAGGGAAACCCCGAGCCGATCATGAACAGCGTGTCGCACTCGTTCATCATCTCCCAGCTCGGCTTCGTGCCCAAAAGACCAATCGATCCCGTGACCCAGGGAAGCTGGTCCGGCAATACCGCTTTGCCGAGCAGCGCCTTCGCCGCTCCGGCGCCGAGCACATCGGCCGCCGCGATGACTTCATCGGTCGCGTGCAGTGCGCCGGCGCCGACCAAGATCGCCACCTTCTTTCCGCTGTTCAAGACCTCTGCGGCGCGGCGCAAATCCTGCTCGTAGGGAACGACCTTGGGCCGGGTAAAGCCGATCCCCGAGTGCAGCGTACCGTGTTTGCGCGGCGGTTCCTCGTAGGGCTCCTCTTGCAGGTCATTCGGCAGGATGACGGCGGTTACGCGCCGCTCGCCCTGGGCGATGCGAAACGCCCGGTCCAACAGGTGCCGCACCTGGGGCGCGACGCTGGCCTGCTGCACGAATGCGCCGGCCACATCCTTGTAAGCGCTCTGAAGATCCACCTCTTGCTGATAATGACCACCCATCCCGGCGCGGGCCTGTTGGCCGCTGATCGCGAGCAGCGGCATGTGATCGAGGCGCGCATCGTACATTCCGGTGAGCAGGTGCGTGGCGCCCGGTCCGGAGGTCGCGATGCATACCCCCACTTGGCCGCCAAATTTGGCATAGGCCGAGGCCATGAACGCCGCCATTTCCTCATGGCGCACCTGCACGAACTTGATCTTACCGTTCGCCCGGTTCATCGCGCCAAAGACGCCGTTGATTCCGTCGCCCGGATATCCAAAAACGACCCGCACCCCCCATGCGTGCAGCCGTTCCACGCAGAAATCACCAACGGTAGCTGTCATGGCCGTCCTCTGTGGGGAAACTCGAAGCCTACTCGGGCCGCGCGCGCTGCGCGATCAGCCGCCGTCGCGCCGGCCTGTCAGCCGAAACGCACGCAATCGACGAATCTGCCAATCTCGCCGATAATCGACCTACAAGAAGCAGGAGCGAATCATGGCCTCGTCGTTGAATGCATTGCGCCCGCTCGCAGCGGCGGCTCTTTTATCGTGGGCGGCGCAGGCCTTGGCCGAGGTTCCGCCGGCCCTCAAACCCTATGTGAGCGAGGATTCGCCCAAGCTCGTGCTCATGCACGTGCGGGTGATCGACGGCAGCGGGGCTGCCGCGATGGAGGATCAGCGCATCGACATCGAGGGCGGCAAGATCACGCGCGTGCAAAGCGCCAAGCTTCGCAACGCATTTCCGCCCGATGCCAGGCTGCTCGATCTCACCGGCCGCACCGTCATCCCCGGGCTGGTCGGCATGCACGAGCATCTCTTCTATACCGCACCGGATCGCGGCAAGGATGGGCTGCCGTTCTGGATCGAAATGATCGACAGCGGACCGCGGCTGTACCTGGCGAGCGGCGTCACCACGGCGCGCACGGCCGGCAGCATGGAGCCGTACACCGATCTGGCGCTGAAAAAGCTCATCGACGAGGGGCGCAAGCCGGGCCCGAGCCTGCGTATCACGGGTCCCTACATCGGCGACCTGCTCGGCATCGCGCCGCAGCTGCACGCCCTCACCGATCCGCAAGATGCGGGCCGCACCGTCGATTATTGGGCCGCGGAGGGCGTCACCTCGTTCAAGGCCTACATGGGCATCAAGCACGAGGAGCTCAAAGTAGCCATTGAACATGCGCACGCCAAGGGCATGAAGATCACCGGACATCTTTGCGCGGTTGGATTCAAGGAAGCGGCGGCGTTGGGGATCGACAATCTGGAACACGGCATCGTGGTCGACACGGAATTTTTCCCCGGCAAGAAGCCCGACATTTGCCCGGCCCGGGAAGCCGCCGAGGATTTTGCCAAGAACGTCGACATCGAAAGCGCGCCGGTGCAGGACATGATTCGCGATCTCGTGAGTCATCACGTCGCCGTGACCTCCACGCTGGCGGTGTTCGAGATCTCGGTGCCGAACCGGCCGTCGATGAAAAAGATGCTGCGCGCGAGGGAGGCGCTCAGCCCGCAAGGCTGGGCCACGTATTTGCGCATTCGCAGCGACAATGCCGAGAAGAACGATCCGCGGGAGGCAATTTCGCTCGAGAAGGAGATGCAGTTCGAGCGCGACTTCGTCAAGGCGGGCGGACTGCTGATGGCCGGTTGCGATCCCACCTCGTTTGGCGGCGTGCTGCCCGGCTTTGGCGATCAGCGCGGCCTGGAGCTGCTGGTCGAGGCGGGATTTACTCCCATCGAAGCCATTCACATCGCGACGCAGAACGGGGCCATCTACTTGGGCGAGGCCGGGCGCATCGGCTCGATCGGCGCCGGCAAGGCGGCCGACCTCGTGGTCATCGACGGCAATCCCGCCGAGCACATCGATGACGTTGAGAACGTGCAGATGGTTTTCAAGGACGGCGTGGGGTTCGATCCGGTGAAATTGACGCAGTCCGTGCAGGGTCTCGTGGGCCTGCGCTAGGCAGGCGCGCGGTTTGCATGTGAAGCCGTCGCCGCTGCTCGAGGCCGATGAGCCGCCGGCTTTTCAGGAGTTTTGCGGCCAGGGTCGCTCTGATTTCATCATCCTCGCCGATCACGCCGGCGCGCGCATTCCGCGCCGGCTGGGCAATCTTGGGCTGTCCGATGCCGAGCTCAAGCGGCACATCGCCTGGGATATCGGGGTTCTGGGCGTGGCGCGCGGCATGTCGCAGGCTCTGGACGCGACCTTGCTGGCGCAGAACTACTCCCGCCTGGTGATCGATTGCAATCGCGATCCGGCGGTCCCAAGTTCGATTCCGCGCATCAGCGAATCCAGCCCGATTCCGGGCAACGCGGATTTGAGCGCCGCGGACCTTGCCGCGCGGCGCGCGGAGATTTTTGAACCCTATCATCGGCGGATTCGCGCCTTGCTCGATGAGCGGCTCGCGGCAGGCCGGCGCGTGTGCCTGGTCGCGCAGCACACCATGACCGATGTGTACCATGGCGTGCGCCGCGAGATGCATGCCGCCGTGCTCTACAACCGCGATCGGCGTCTCGCGGGATTGGTGCTCGATGGGCTGCGGCGCAACCGGGAACTGCTCATTGCCGACAACGAGCCGTACTTCGTCAGCGATACCACCGACTACAGCATTCCGCATCACGCGGAAGCCAGGGGATTGCCGTATGTCGAAATCGAAATTCGCCAGGACCTGGTGAGCGATGCCCCGGGTCAGGCGGCATGGGCGGCGCGCATCGCACAGGCGTTGTGCGAGGCCGGGCGCGCCTTCGATGCGGCCTACTTGAAATCCATCAAACAGCGCCCTGCTTGAGGCGAAGTCCAAAGGTCTGACAGGGACTCGCGCCCGGCTCCTGCCATGCGCCCGAGCGAAACGCTGATCATGGTGCCCATGTCAGGTGTGAAGAGACCCCGAATCATGTCGATTTCTTCGCGGTGCAGCAATCTGCTGGTGTTCGTCATTGCCGCCCTTTTCGAAGCCGCGACCTTTGGCCTCAAAGTACACGCCGCCCCCGTCGGGCCGTTGAATGGAGCCGTCCCGCATGAGCCCTCGCGGCCGCACCGGCTATCGCCGCGCGTGAAGGCGCCGCTCGATCGCTCCGGCCGACGGCGTTTTGGCAAGGCCTCCTTCTACGCGCATATGTTTGCCGGCCGCAAAATGGCCGACGGCAAAACCATGGATCCGCGCCACAACAACGCCGCCAGCAGAACACTTCCGCTTGGGACCACTGCCAAGGTGACCAACCTGGAAACCGGCAAAAGCGCGGTGGTGACCATTCAGGACCGCGGCCCTTATGTCGACGGCCGGATCGTGGATTTGTCCCCCGCCACCGCGGAGAAGATCGGCATCACCCGCCGTCAGGGCGTGGCCAAAGTGGAGGTCGCGCCCATCGCCGTGCCCTTGCCCAACGGCGGCGTGAAATTGGGAATGGGCGCGGATGCCCGGCTGGCGCGCAACTATCGGGCCGACCACGAGTTTCCGCCCGTCGGCTGGTGAGCACCTCAAGAGCCGGGCGTTTCACCCCGCAATACTTGCAGATACCGGTCGCGCTCGATATTCCCGCCGCTTAACACCAGCGCGACCCGTTTGCCGGCCATGCGCTGCCGGTCCTTGAGCAATGCCGCCAGCGGCGCGGCGGCGGCGCCCTCGACGACCTGGTGGATGTCGTCGAAATAAATCCTCATCGCCTCGGCGATCTCATCCTCGCTCACCTGCACGAAGCGCGACACGCCGCGGCAGATCAGCGCCACCGCTTCGGGATTGGGCTCGCGGGTTGCGAGCCCATCGGCGAAGGTGTTGGCGGATGGATGGGCGATGGGTGCCCCCGCGGCAAAGGACAGCGCCGTGGCGGGAGCCTTGTCGGGGCCCACGCCGATGATCTCGGTCTTCAGTCCCAGAAGATCCCGCACCGCCATCAACCCGCAAACACCCGAGCCCATGCCCACCCCCACGTACACGGCATCCAACCCGGTGCCTGCGCGGAACAATTCCAACGCATAACTGGCCACGCCCGCCACCAGATCCCGGTGAAAGGAGGGGACGAAATGCAGGCCCTCCTTGCGGGCGACGCCAAAGGCTTCGTGTCGCGCCTCGTCGAAGTCCCTACCGAATTCGACCAGGCGCGCACCGAATGCGGCGATCGCCGTATTCTGATCGGAGGAGTTGCCGTTGGGCACGTAGATCGTCGCCGGTATCCCGGCCCGGGCGGCGGCAAAGGCAATGGACTGCCCATGATTGCCGCGCGTCGCTGAAATCACGCCCGCGATTGCGGGCTGCTCGCGGCACAAGCGATCCAGGTAGACGATGCCGCCGCGCACCTTGAAGGCGCCGGTTGGGGTGTGGTTTTCATGTTTCACCCATACGCCGCAACCTAGACGGCGCTTGAGCTTGGGCCACGCATGCAGCGGCGTCGGCGCCATCACGCGGTAAACCAGCGCCGCGGCGCTCTCCAACTCCTGCAGATCGAAGGCAATCTCCGGATTCATGATCGGGCGCTGTATGACTTCGTTCACATTGCTAGACTACCGCGCTCGAGCTGTCGTTGGTAACTCGTATCGGAGGATCAGTGCACCGCTATCGGCTACTTTTCAATCGTGGGTCCCTTCTTGGCGCGGCGGGGCTGCTCGCGGCGCTGGGTTCGTACATGGCATCGGCCGCGCCCCTCACGGATCTCACGCCGCAGACACCGGCCGCATTCCTGCCGGGCGGCATGCTCGGCATCCAGCTCGGTGGTTCGCTCAGGCAGAGCAAGGAAAACCCGCAGCTGCACGTATCGGCCTGTCAGGCGGTCGCGGACGCGGGCGACTTCGACAAGGTGTGCTTCTTCAGGGCCGACACGGCCAGCCGGGTGGGCGGCGCTCAAATCCATGATGGCTTCATCGTCGGCAAGGACGGTCACGTCGTTCTGGTGGGCACCGGCATCAGCATCAAGGATGCCGACGATCCGCTGGCCGAATCGGTGGTGCACGTGCTGCAGTCGCAAATTCACTGCGCCTTTCAGCACACCGGCGACAATGTACTGTTCGTCAAACTGCCCGCCAGGCGCATGTCCGCGGACGAGCTGGCGGGATTTTCCAAGACCGCGCCGGTGCTGCTGGTGCAGATGGAGGCGAAGACCAACGAGCTTGCGGTTCTGTACGGGTATCTCGCCCCCGTGAATGCGTTCGGCTCGCTGGCCGCTGATTGACCCGGGCCTGGCGGCGCTGCGCGCGATCCAAGCATGAGTCCTTTGTTTTTCGTGGGCGCCGCGGGCCTGATTGCCGGCATGATGAATGCGCTCGCCGGCGGCGGCTCGTTCGTCACCCTGCCGGCCTTGATCGCCGCCGGCGTGCCTTCGGTGAACGCCAATACCTCGAGCACGGTGGCGCTGTATCCCGGTCAGCTCATGAGCACCTGGGCCTATCGCGACGGCCTGGGTCCCATCGGCGCCGTGCGCTTGCGCGCGCTGGTCATGGCCACCTTTGTCGGCGGCGCGCTCGGCGCGCTGCTGCTGCTGCGCACGCCGATCAAAACCTTCGACGTGGTGCTGCCCTGGTTGCTGGCGATTGCCACCGTCGCGCTGACCTTCGGCGCGCGTCTCGGCGAACTGTTGCGGCGCCGCTGGCACATCGGTGCGCCGGCGGTGCTCGGCATTCAATTCTGTCTCGGCATCTATGGCGGCTATTTCGGCGGCGGAGTCGGCATCATGATGATGGCGGTGTGGAGCCTGCTGAGCGATCGCACCCTGAAGAGTTTCAACGCACCGCGAACCCTGCTGGTGAGCGCCGCCAATACGGTCGCGGTAGTGATCTTCATCGCCGCGGACGCGGTGCGCTGGCGTGAGGGACTGGTCATGCTGGTCACCGCGGTGCTCGGCGGCTATTGCGGTGCGCACATCGGCCGGCGTGCGCCCGCTCGCATCGTGCGCGCCGGAACCCTGCTGTTGTCGGTCGGCATCACGCTGGCGTTTTTCGCGCGCGCGTATTTGAAGTGATGCGCTAAAATGCCGGCGCACCAAAACGGAGGATTGAGATGAATCGATTGACGTTGCCTGCACTGCTTGTGACGCTGGGATTTTTCGGCGCGGATTGTACCCGGGCGGCGGACCTGGCGAGGTTCGTTGGCTCTTGGGGCTGCAAGGGGACATTTTCGAACGGCGCGCCGATCGCCGCACGGCTGTCGATCGAAATTGACGCACCCAGCGGTGCGTTGATCGTGCATCACGATGACGTGGCGCCGGGTGCGTATCATTCCCTCGAGGTGTGGATGCCCGACAAGTCCGGCGCGGGAGTGCGGGCCGCGCTCTCCGACAGATACTCCGGCATGCGCTGGCTGCAATCGTCCGGCTGGACCGGCAACACCCTGACCTTCGTGCGCCTGGAAGACGCCATTCCCAAGGAACAGTTCGCCTACGAATTCAAAGGCGACAGCCTCGAGGTGCAATGGTCGCTCGCCAAAGACCGTACGATGCACGTCGGCGACACGATCACCTGCAAGCGGGTTTAGATCTGCGCCGGCGGACGCTCAAAAGCGCCCCGCATCCACGTCGAGAATGAATTTCGTCAGCCCCGCCATGTAGACCTCTTGATCGTCGTAGAGCGCGAGGTGGCTGCCCTTGGGGCAGTAAAGATAGCGCCCCTTCTTGACCTGCTTGGCGATGCGTTCCATCTGCGCCGGCTCCATGGTGTCGTAGCGGGCGCCGATCGACAGCGTCGGCACCGTAATCTGGGGCAGTTCCGCCGTGCGATCCCAGTCGACCAGCTTGCCGCTCGCCCCCATTTCACTCGGCCCCTGCATCGGGATGTAGATCTTCTTGTTGATCTTGGCGAAGGCGCGCACCACCGGATCCGGCCACTTCGCTTCGGGCATGCGCAGGATGTGATCGACGTAGAAATATTTCATCAGCAGCGCTTCGTAGCGCGGATCGTCGTAGCGGCCTTGCGCCTCCAGCTGCTTGATTTCTCCGAGCGCCTTCTGATCCATCGCCGGCATCAGCACGCTGTTCGCATAACGGTTGTATGCCGGAATGCTGGGGACCATGTTGGAAATGATCAGGCCCTTCAGATTCTGCTGGTACTTCAGTGCGTACTCGAGCGCGAGGATGCCGCCCCAGGACTGGCCGTACAGATAGAAATTGCTCTTGTCGAGCTTCAGAGCCTTGCGGACCTGCTCCACTTCATCGACGAAGCGCGGCAGATCCCAGAGTGCCGGCTGATCGGGTTGATCGCTGTAGGCCGAGCCCAACTGATCGTAGTAGTAGTACTCGATGCCCGCCTTCGGCAAGTAGCTGTCGAAGGCTTCGAAATATTCGTGCGTGGCGCCGGGGCCGCCGTGCAGCAGCAGCACCTTGATGGTGGGATTGTTGCCGACGCGCTTGGTCCAGACTCGGAAAGCGCCCTTGGGCGTTTGAATGGTGATCATCTTCACGCCGCCGGAGAGCACATCGTCGCGGCCGGATGAATCGAAGTAGTTGCCGGTTGCGGCGCTCACCGGCGAGGCCATCATGGAGCAGAGGATGAGCGCGATCGCCGGCAGGAGACGGAAGATTTTTGGCATTGTTGTTTCCCGTAATTCATCGCGCGCAGCCTAACCCAGCGGCTGAATGCATGGCAAATGGGCGAAAAATGCCGAATAATCGGCTCGCCATGAAAAACTTGATCGTCGCGGCTGCGGTGACTTGCAGCGCCGCCGCCGCCGCGGGCGCGGCGGTGGCGGAATCGCCCATCGAAGCACCGGGTCCCTTGGGTCCTCTGAGAGGAACGATGCTCGGTCCGCAGCCCCAGAGCGGTCCCGTGGTGCTGATCATTCCGGGCTCAGGTCCCACGGATCGCGACGGCAACAGCCCGGCCGGCGTATTGGCGAATCCTTACCGCCTGCTCGCCGAGGCGCTGGCCGATCGCGGCATCACCACGGTGCGCATCGATAAGCGCGGCATGTTCGGCAGCGCGGCGGCGGCCGCCGACGCCAACGCCGTGACCATCGAGGATTATGTGGCCGATGTGCAGGCATGGACCGGCGTCATTCGCGCGCGCACCCGCGCATCGTGCCTCTGGCTGCTGGGACACAGCGAGGGCGGATTGGTGGCGATGGCAGCCGCCAACGGCACCGATGTGTGCGGATTGCTCCTGGTCGCCGCGCCGGGCCGTCCGATGGGCGAGATCATTCGCGAACAGCTCAAGGCCAATCCGGCCAATGCGCCGTTGCTCGCCCAGGCGTTGCCGGCACTCGATGCATTGGAGGCAGGCAGGCGCGTCGACACCACCGGCATGCATCCGGCGCTGCTGCGTCTATTTAGGCCCGCAGTGCAGGGATTTCTGATCAGCGCCTTTTCGTATGACCCCGCCCGGCTGCTCGCGGGACTCGCGAAGCCGGTACTCATCATCCAGGGCCGGCGCGATCTGCAGGTGCGCGAAGCCGATGCCCGCGCCCTCGAGCAGGCCGATCCGAAGGCAACGCTGGTGCTGCTGCCCGACATGAATCACGTGCTCAAATCCGTGGCCTCGGATGACGTGCGCGCAAATCTTGCCACGTACGGCGATTCCAGTCTGCCGCTGGCGCCGGGCCTGGTGCAGTCCATCAGTGATTTCCTCGCCAAGCCGCCCTGATTTGCCCGGATTCTCTGCAGCGTTATAGGACGCTTCCTATAGCAATCTCCAAGCCGCA
Organism: Steroidobacteraceae bacterium; assembly: GCA_036267715.1. GTDB lineage: Bacteria > Pseudomonadota > Gammaproteobacteria > Steroidobacterales > Steroidobacteraceae > Bog-1198. Next base: position 38,452 of record DATAVN010000002.1, read on the forward strand.
GGAGCTTTCTAATCTCAGGAATTGAGTCACTCTTGTGCCAGCCGCATCGATGCGGCATGGGTCAGAGGCTCACATGGACCACATGGACATCGAGGATCGCCTTAAAAGACTCCAAGCGCTTTTTACCTATGCATTGAGCGGCGCGGTCGCGGCGAAGGCGCGCTATCTTGCCATCGCTGCGGATCAGGGTTCGACGCCCGCCGCCGCGGCGCGCGCAAGGCTCGCATGGCAGCAATTGGAGGCGCGCAAGACCGCAATCATCGCGCGCATGGTGATGCTGGAAGAGATCGAGGAACACGCGGCCGCTTGATCGGAACACCGACGCGCGGTTGCTGCGGATTTCAAACACCATATAGATTCACCGAGCAGGAGCGAGCAATGGGCATTAACAAAGATCAGGTGGCAGGCCGGGCCAAGGACACCACCGGCAAGGCACAGGAAATCGCCGGCAAGGCGGTGGGCAGCGTGTCGCAGCAGGCCAAAGGCATGGCCAAGCAGGCTGCGGGCACGGCGCAGGCCAAATTCGGCGATGCGAAGGAGACGATGAAGGAGAACTATAAGCAGAGCGAGAAGGACAGGTCGAAAGATTTGGGGCGCCCGTAACGTTGCCGGCCGGCACGCGCATGAGCGCATGCCCGGCCTTCGCGGGCCGCGGGTCATTTCCTCGCGGGTCGGCACAGCGCGGCCACCCGCGAGATGAGCATTTGCGGATCGAGCGGTTTTACCAGGTGTTCTTGAAAACCCGCTTCGAGCGCCTGGGCGCGATCCTGCATGCGCGAGAATGCGGTCAGGGCGATGGCGGGAAGCTGCTGCGCCGTGTGGCCGTCGTCGCGCAGCCGCCGCAGCAGCTCATAGCCGTCGATTTTTGCCATCCCGATGTCGCTGATGAGTATTGTGGGCTTGGAGGTTTGCAGATGCGCGAGGGCAGACTCGGCGCTGTTCGCCTCCAAGACCTCGGCGCCGACATCCGACAATACCCGGCTGGTCAAGGCTCGGGAATCCGCATCGTCCTCGACCAGCAGCACGACCACGCGCGAGAAATCCAGGGTGCGCAGCGTCTGGCTGTCGCTCAAAGCCCCGGCGGTTTCTTGGTGGCTGAGCGGAATCATCACGTTGAAGGCCGCGCCCTGATCCTTGCCTGCGCTCGAGGCTTCGATGGTCCCGCCATGCAGTTCGACCAGTTGCTTGACGATCGCCAGCCCCAACCCCAGGCCGCCATGGCTCTTGGTGATGGTCGAGTCCTGTTGGCTGAAGCGTTGGAAAATCTTCGGCAGGAATTGCGGTTCGATGCCGCTGCCCTGATCGCTCACGCGCAAATTGAAACAATCGCCGCGCCGGCCCGCGCTCAGCTGCACGCTGCCGCCGCGGCGCGAGAATTTGATCGCGTTGCTGAGCAGATTGATGGCGATTTGCTGCAGGCGGGCCGGGTCGGCCTCGACCCGCAGCGCCGCCTCCTCGAAGGAGTCCACGATCCGCACCCCCGCCGATTTTGCCACCTGGGCGAGCGTGTCGATGGCGGCGCGAATCGGCGCGTACGGATCGATGTTCTGGGGCACGGAGCGGATTTTGCCGAAGGTGATGCCGGCATAATCGAGCAGGTCGGAAATCATGCTGGCTTGGACTTTGGAACTGCGTTCGATCGCCTGCAGGCCGCGCACCACCGTCGCGGGAAGGTCGGGCGTGCGGTTCAGGATCGTCGCCCATCCGACGATGGCGTGCAGCGGATTTCGCAGTTCGTGCGAGAGGGTGGCGAGGAACTCCTCCTTCAGGCGGTTGCTGCGCTCGGCCTCTGCCCGGGCGGCCCGTTCGCTCGCCAGCAGATTTTCCCGCGCCTGCTCGCTGTGCAGATGCTGGGTGATGTCGATCGCCACCAGAATCCGCGTGGCCGAGATGTTCTCCTTGGCCACATTCCATTCGATCTCGGCACGGCTGCCATCCTTTTTCCTGAAGGTCAGCTGCCGGCTCCAGCGGTCCCCGCCATTCACCGGCGTCTCGATGATCTCTCGCAGGCTCAAAGGGCCGGCCACGCCGAACGTGGCCGGCTGGCCGATGAGTTCATCGCTCGAGTAGCCGGTGAGCGCACAGTAGGCGGGATTGACGCTGCTGTAGGTAAAGCCGACGTCCATGATGGCGATGCCGACCGGCGCGAGATCGAACACCGTGCGCAGCTTGGCATCGAGCCCGCGCCTGACCTGATCGGCGTGCTTCGCGAACAGCAGCGTGCGCACCGTGGCGATCAGCACCGGCGCCTCCACCGGGCGCGTCAGGTAGCCGTCGGCGCCGGCCTCGAATCCCAAGGTGAAATCCGCCGACTGGGTGAAGGTGGCGGACAAATGCAGCAGCGGTATTTGCGCGGTGTCGGGACGCGCGCGCAGCCGGCGGCACACCTCGAATCCGTCCATATCGGGCAGATTGACGTCCAACACCACGAGGTCGGCTTGATGCGCCAACTGCAATGCCGCCGCTCCGGTGGTGGCCTGCATGACGTCGTACCCGGCCGCTTTGAGCACGCGCGTGGTGGCATAGAGCGCCGACGGATTGTCATCCACCGCCAGGATACGGATCGGGCCTGACTTTTTCAGGATCTCGTCGGCCCGGATCACAGCCGTGCCTGCCCGCCGCCCGCGTAGCGGATCGGAATGACCACCGAGAAGCGCGAGCCCTCGCCGAGCGTGCTCTTCACCCCCACGCGTCCGCCCAGCAGCTCGGCAAATTTTTTCGCCAGCGACAACCCCAATCCGGTGCCGCGCAGACGCTTTTGAATCCTCGTGTCCAACTGCACGAAATCGGAAAACAGGGCGGGCAGATGCTCGGGCGCGATCCCGATTCCCGTGTCGCGGACCGCGAACTCGACCTTGTCCGTGTCGAGCAGCTCGACGGTGACCCGCACCTCGCCCTCGCTGGTGAACTTCAGCGCGTTGGAGATGAAATTCCGCAAGATCTGCGAGAGCTTCTTGTCGTCGGTGTATATGCGCGGCACGGCGCGCGGTTCTTCGAGGATCAAATCGACCGCGGAATTGGCGAGAATGGGACGGAACATGCCGCGCAGCGCGGAAAACAGGTCCACCATTTCGAACCATTCGGGGGAGATTGAAATCCGGCCGGCCTCGACCTTGGCGAGATCCAACAGGTCGTCGACCATTTCCGTCAGCTCGCGCACGCTGCCGCGCACGAACTGCAGCTGGCGCTGCTGTTCGGCGGTGAGCGGCCCGTCCAGTCCCCCCAGCAAAATATCGGAGATGCTGGTGATCGATGCCAGGGGCGTGCGGAACTCGTGGCTCATATAGGACAAAAACCGGCTCTTGAGATCCGCCGCCTCGCGCAGCTGCAGCGCGCTTTGATCCAATTCCGCGTACAGCGCGATCACGCCCTTGTTGGTATCGGCAAGTTCCGTCTGAAGAACGGCCAGTTCGGCCTGGTACTTCAAGAGGCGTTGCTGCAGCACTTCGATTTCGCCGCTCATTGCATGTGCCGCGCCACCAGGACCGTGGCATCGTCGCGCAGTCGAACGTTGTCGCGGTACAGCACACCGGCAATGACCGCGGGGTGTCGCTGGTACAAGCCCGGATAGTCGGACAAGTTCCAACGCGCGGACAGTCCGTCCGAATGCATGATCACCAGCGCTCCGGCGGGGTAGTCGTAGGTGAACTGCTGGGTACGCAACAGCTGCAGCCCGAGCGTACCGTTGTGCGAGACCATGCCCCGGGATCTCTCTGCCGTCGCGATGGCGCCGTAGATGTTGCCCACGCCCGCGTAGTCGATCGTCATGTCGGGCGTGCGAAGAATCAGGCAGGCCGCCGCCGCGCCGCGCGTGCCGGACAGGGCTTGATGCAGGCCGAGCATGGCCGTTCCCGGCGGCGCAAACGGGTTTTCCATGAACTTCGCGGCGGCGGCGCTCGATGCAACGGCGGCCGACGATCCATGGCCCAGGCCATCGGCAACCAGCAAGGCGACTGCGTCGTCCTGTTCGGCCGCCCGCCAGGCATCGCCGCATTCGAGCTCACCGGATACCGCCAGGCGAATGACTCCGAGCTCGACTCGGCTCTTGGATTTGGGAGGCGGGGCACTTCCCCAGGCGTGCTTCACCGAGCGCGACAACAGCACCGTACCCTTCCCCGCCGCGGAGAACACATCGAAGGTGCTCGACAATCTTGAAATCGCGCCCAAGCCGGTTCCCAAGGTGCCATGCGTGGAGTAACCGTCGCGCATGCATTGATCGACATTGATCATGCCTGGTCCTTTGTCCATCCCCAAAACTTCGAATTCGGATGAAAAACCATCGTCCAGCACCTGCATCAGCATCTGGCCCCTGGCCGCGTGCTTCAAAATATTGGCGGCAACCTCGGTCGCGACGATGCAAATCTGGCCGACCTGAGTCGCATCGAAACCATACGCTTCCGCGAGCTGCCTGGCCTCCCGGCGGCACTCCCCGACGCTGCTCGAATCGCCGATGCTCAAGCTCGACTGCGAAGCACCGGCGATGCGGCGGATCACTTCCACCGCGCCACGGTGACACGCGTGCCCACACCCACCGTCGATTCAATCTCGAATTCATTCACCAGGCGCCGCGCACCGGAGAGCCCGAGCCCCAGTCCGTCCCCCGAGGTCCAGCCGTCGGTCAGGGCGAGCTCGAGGTCCGCAATGCCCGGGCCGGCGTCCTGGAAGGTGAGCCGCACGCCGCGCCGCGCGCCGTCGAGCAGCACTTCCCAATACAGCGATCCGCCGCCGCCATAATTGAAGGCGTTGCGCGCCAATTCGCTGGCGGCCGTGACCAGCTTGGTCTGATCGACCAGGGAAAAGCCCTGGTCCTGCGCCAGTCTGCGCACCGCCTGCCGGCCCAGCACGATGTCGTGCTCGCTGTTGAGCGGCAGCTCACCGCTTCGTTGCAGTATCGGCATCCGACTCACTCAGCGATTTTCTGAGCAGCTGCATGCCGCGCTCCACATTGAGCGCGGTGGCGACGCCGGGGAGCGACAGGCCGAGCTCGACCAGCGTGATGGCAACCGAGGGCTGCATTCCGACCAGCACGGTCCTGGCATCGAGGATGCGCGCCATGCCGGAAATATCGGCGATCATGCGCCCGATGAAGGAGTCGACCATGTCGAGCGCCGAGATGTCGATCAGCACGCCCTTGGCGCCCTGTCTGTCGATGGCGTGCGTAAGATCATCCTGCAGGCTCATCGCCAGTTGATCGTGCATGTCCACCTGGATGGTGACGAGCAGGAACTCGCCCATTCGCAGTATTGGTATGCGCTCCATCAGGCGCTTCTGGTGAAGGAGATGCCGCTGCGTTTCAACGCCAGCGCGAGCGCATCGGCGAGGTTGGCCTTGGTGGTGACGCCCTGCAGATCCACTCCCAGGTGCACGATGGTCTGCGCAATCTGCGGGCGCACGCCGCTGATGATGCAGTCGGCGCCCATGAGCCGCAGTGCGGTCACGGTTTTGAGCAGATGTTGCGCCACCAGCGTGTCGACGGTGGGAACGCCGGTGATGTCGATGATCGCGATCTGCGATTCGGTTTCCACGATCTTCTGCAGCAAGGATTCCATCACGACTTGCGTGCGCGCGGAGTCCAATGTGCCGATCATGGGCAGCGCCAGGATGCCATCCCAGAGCTTCACCACCGGGGTCGACAATTCGAGCATTTCCTGCTGCTGACGGTTGATGACCTCCTCGCGGGTCTTTTGATAGCTCTTGACGGTGTACAGTCCCAGCTTGTCGAGCAGAACGGTGGTTTGCCAGATGTTGGCGGCAAATTGCGCCGGATCGTCGGCGGATTCTTCTCTCAAGACATCGAACAGCACGCGTTTGAGTGAAAAAATGAAGGTTGCGGTTTCGTCGGAGGCAAAACCGGCGGCGACACGGCGCCGCGACAGATCGTCCAGAAATGCCCTGACCTCGGTCCATTCGCTGCCGTGGACATCGTCCAACTGCCGCGACTCTGCTGCGGCATTGAATAGATCCAAGAATTGCTCGGCCTGCTGTGAGACTTCCGCGGAAGACAACCGCCCCTTGGATGAGTCGGACAGCACTTCGCCCAATTGCCGCACCCACTGCGTCTGAATGATCTGGCGGCGTTTGCCGATGGTTTGAGATAGTGAATTTTTATTGGCCACGCTTTGCTCCCTTATGTTCTTGTCGCGCATGGGTCGTGCCATAGAATGTCTTGAGGTGCACAATTAATCAAACGCTCAATAGCAGCCGAACAATTGTAAGAATTTCAATTATGGAAACTTGCGACGACGACTTGCTCAGCTTCGAGGCCCAAGGTGCTCCGCCCATGCCGCCGGCCTCGATTGAAGACTACCTCGAGAACGACGGCGCCCGAATCTGGTACGCCGACCACGGGTCGGGACCGCCCGTGATCCTGCTGCATGGCGGTCTCGGCCACAGCGGCAACTGGGGCCATCAGGTTCCCGCGTTGATCCGCAACGGCTACCGCGCCGTGGTGATCGACAGCCGCGGCCACGGTCGCAGTACGCGCGATGCGCAACCCTATCGCTACGAACGGATGGCCGCCGATGTCCTGGCGGTCATGGACGTATTGCATTTGCAGCGGCCCGCCCTGGTGGGTTGGAGCGACGGCGCCGTCATTGCGCTGCTGCTCGCCATGCAGGCGCCGTCGCGCGTGGCCGGCGTGTTCTATTTCGCCTGCAACATGGATCCGACCGGATTGAAGGCCGTGATGGAAGGCCCGTTGCTCGCTCGATGCCTGAGCCGGCACATGCAGGACTATGCCCGGCTGTCGACCACGCCGGACCAATTCAAGCTCTTCGCCGAAGCGGTCGGCGTCATGATGCGCACGCAACCGAACTGCTCCGCGCAACAATTGGCGGGGATTGCGGTCCCGGTCGCGGTGGCCCATGCCGAGCACGATGAAGCCATCAAGCGCGAGCACGCCGAATATCTGGCGCGCACCATTCCGGATGCAAGGTTCGTGGATCTGCGCGGTGTCAGTCATTTCGCGCCGCTGCAGCGGCCCGCGCAATTCAACGCCGCCGTGCTGGCGTTTCTTGACGACGTGCTGCGACGCTGATGTGCTGCGACGCTGATGTGCTGCGACGCTGACAGGGCTTTGTGCCGGCTCACTGTTTCGGCGCGGCCTCAGGGTCGGGCGCGCCATGGGCGCTGTTCATGGCGGTGTCGCCGCCACCACGGGCCGCCTCGGCTGCCGCAAGATCCTCTCTGCAGGCCTTGAACACGGCGTGGTACGACTGGGTGCGATCCGCTTTCATGCGCTTCATCATGCAGTGAACCAGTTCTCGCGGCGTCACCGAAGTTTGAAGGTCGCCGGCGGTTGCCGGGAGTGCGGCGGCCAGCGAAATCGCCAATGCCGCCGAAACGGTTGCGTTGGTCATGGGCCTCGATCCTTGAAACGCTTGGTGTGACCAGTTTGAGCCGTCGCTCGCGGGTCGAACAATGCCCGGACCGCTCGAATGAAAGTCCGGCATGTCCTACGCCGCGGCGTGCCCGGGCGCCGCCATCGGCCCGGGAAGTTTAAGCGCTCGCGGGCGCGACCGAGCGGGTTGCCGCCGTGCCAATCGATGCCGCAATCAGCCAGGCCGCCCCGATCAGCGCCGTATTCATGGCATTCGCCGCCCAATTGAAATGGGCGTGCGGATCGGCGAATACCAAGGGGGCGTGCACCAGCAGCCCGAACACGATGAACATCGCGGTGAGCAGCATGGCCGCAGGTCTCGCAGCGACGCCCGAGATGATCGCCACGCCCGCGGCGATGTGTCCTGCCGCGGTGGCGTAGGCCCAAAACTTCTGTCCTGGCGGAATCCATGCGGGAACGAAATCGGCCGTGGCCTTCAAATATTCAATGTGCGCCAAGCCAAAGAGAAGGAGACATATTCCAAAAATGATTTGCGCGATGCGAATCGTCCGCTGCGCGGATTGCGGTGTGATTTGCATGCAGAATGCGCAGGCCACCATTCCGCCCGCGACCAGCGCCACTTGTTCGGCAGTACCCGACCAGGCTTGGAACACGGCTGGGTGAGCGAGGATGCTCGGCACGTGCAGAGCTACAGTGCCGATGGCATAGAGCACGGTGAGTGCGAGCGCGCCGGCCGCGGCGCTGCGTTTGCGCTGCAAGGCCAGGCCGGCCAGCAAAATGACCGCGGCCACCGCATAAGCCAGCGCCGTGCGGCCCGGCAACGATTTCGGCACCGGCTGCCAGACCGCCAAAAAATCGCCCCAGATCAGGCCCACCAATCCGATCGCCATGGCGGCGAGACCATAGATGCCAAGCGCGACCGGCCGCGCGAACACTCTGTCGAGAAAGGAAGCCACGCTGATTCTCCCGGAAAGTGCGAATCCTACCGGGAGTGTAGCCGGACGTCTCGGGGATCGCTCGATCGCCTTACTTCGTTCCGCTCCCGCTCTGCGCCTTGTACGCCGCCGACAAGGTCCCTTTTGCCGTGGCAATGGGCAGAAGCGTCGGATAGAACTGCACGAAGGTGTTGTCCACCGCGGTGTGCTGCGCGTGGCAGGAATAACAATCTGCTGTTCGCGGGATCATTTTCGCCGATTGGTCGCTGCCGAATCCGAAGAAAGCCCAGCCCTCGGGAAAGCGCGAAGCATCCTTGATATGCACCTCGCGTCCCATCACCTCGGTGTCCTGGTAGTTGCCGTTCTTGTTGAACGAGCCCCGGTCCTTGGCGCCGCGCACCTCGAGCACCAGCACGGTCTTGTCGGGCCAGGTGCCGGTCGCGAGAAATGCCTTGTAGGCGCCCGGCTCGACGAACACGTTATCGAACATATGATGGCCCATCCGCGCCATGGGGCTGTAGGCCATGTCGAAGCCGGAGCTCAAGTACACCCACTCGCGATAGTTTGCCGGCAGGCTCAAGCGGCCGTCCTCGGTATAGACCGGTGCATAGCCCGATGATCCGGTAGTTTCGCTCGAGGCCACCGAGCAGAGCAGAACAAGGGTCGCGGCCAGCGCAAGCAGTGTGGTTTTCATGGCGTGAGTATGGCGGCGGCATTCAAGTCAGGCCAGCCCGCTCGCTGCAGCCAATCGATGATTCGCTGCATTGTTGGGGTTCCAGAGTGGCCGTGGGGTAGGATCCTCGCATGCAAACGCCCGCCGGCCGCAGAGCGACCTACAGCTGGATCTGGATCGCGGCGTTATGGGCCGGACTTGGGATTTTGGACGCCACGCAAAACGTGTTCAGCATGCGCCATCAGGGCATGCATCACTCCTGGGCCAAGCTGTTCATCGTCCTGACGTTCGACTGGTTGCCCTGGGCGCTGCTCACGCCCTGGGTGATCCATCTTGCGCGGCGCTTTCCTCCCAACTGGAAATCGCCGCGGACCTGGCCGGTGCATATGGGCGCCATCGCCGCGATCGGTCTGGTGGCCTCCGGCTGGTCGCTGGCGCTCGAGCTCGCGTTGCAGCCGTGGCTGCCGGATTCCATGACGCATCAGTTTCTGGCGACCTGGCCGTTGAAGTTTGCCGGCGGCCTGTTGCCGGCACTCATCTTGTACGCCTTCATCATCGCGGTCATCTACGCGCTCGATTCGAACGCAGAGGCGGCCGCGCAGCAAACCGACACGGCGCGCCTCAACGAGCAGCTCTCGTATGCGCGGCTGAATGCCTTGCAGCGGCAGATCGAACCGCACTTCCTGTTCAACACGCTCAATTCCATCTCCGGCCTGGTGCGGGAGCAACGCAATGACGCAGCGGTGAACATGATCGTTGCGCTCAGCGAGCTGCTGCGGAGCGTGGCGGGCAGCTCCAACGAGGCGGAAGTGCCGTTGGCGCGCGAGGTGGAGTTCCTGCAACAGTACCTGAATATTCAAGCAGCGCGCTTCGCCGGGCGTTTGAAAGTGGAGCTCGACATTCCGCAGGAACTGCAGGCCGCGCAGATCCCGAACCTTCTGCTGCAGCCGCTGGTCGAGAATGCGCTGAAGCACGGTATCGCGCAGCGGGCGCAGGAAGGCACCGTGCGCGTCGCCGCGACGCGCAGCGATGGGCTGCTGCACCTGCGCGTATACAACGACGGACCCTTGCTGGATTGCGATCGGCATGCCGTCAAGGAGGGGATCGGGCTGGCGAACTTGCGCACCCGCCTGAAGCTGTTGCATGGCGCGGGCTGCGAGCTGCGCCTGGAAAATTACGGCATCACCGGCGTCGAAGCGTCGGTGGCGCTCCCCTATCGCGAGGCTTGATGACGCACCCGAGGATCAGAGCGCTCATCGTCGATGACGAACCGCTGGCACGCAGCAATCTGAAAGTGCTGCTGCGGCTGGATGCGGACATCGAGTCGATCGGCGAGTGCGGCTGCGGCGCCGAAGCCGTGGCGCAGATTCGCGCGCTGCGGCCGGACCTGGTGTTCCTCGATGTGCAAATGCCCGAATGCGGCGGTTTCGACGTGCTCAAAATCTTGAAGGCCGAGGGGGCGTTGCCGGTGATCGTATTGGTGACCGCCTACGATGAATACGCGCTGCGCGCTTTCGATGCCGGCGCGCTCGATTACTTGCTGAAGCCCTTCGACGACGCGCGCTTTGCCCTGGCGATGCAGCGCGCCAAAGCCAGCATTGCCGCGCAGAGCGCGCAGAGTGCCCAGAGCGCGCGGATGGCGCAGGCCGCGCAGCCCCCGGCGCTGTCGCTGGCGGTGCGCAGCGCGGGCCAGGTGAACTACGTGCGGATCCAGGATTTGGACTGGGTGGAGGCGGCGGACTACTACGTGTGCCTGCACGCCGGTGCCAAGGCGCACTTGCTCAGGCAGAGCATGGCGGAACTGGAGCAGAGCTTGGATCCGCGCCTGTTTTGCCGCATCCATCGTTCGACCATCGTCAATCTGCGGCGGGTGCGTGCTCTGAAAGTCAGCGTCGCCGGTGAGTACGAGGTGCTGTTGGAAGGCGGCCAAAAACTGCGTGTGAGCCGGCGCTTTAGAAAAGAACTGCAGGCGCGCATGCGCGATTTCGGCGCTGCAGCGCCGGGGCCGGTTCAAAATGCGGCCGGGTAGGCGCCGCCGTCGAGCAAAATATTCTGGCCGGTGATGAAGGCGGCGTGCACGCTGCACAGAAAGGCGCAGGTCTGGCCGAACTCGGCCGCAGTGCCGAAACGCTTGGCGGGAATATTGGCCATGGCGCGCGCCGCGCTTTCCGCATCGCTCAGCTGTGCGCGTTGGCCGGCCAGATGCAAGTTGCTGCGCAGGCGCGCGGTGTCGTGGTTGCCGGGCAGCAGATTGTTGATGGTGACGTTTTTGTCGGCCACGCTGCGCGCCACGCCCGCCATGAAGGCGGTGAGGCCGGCGCGGGCCCCGCTCGACAGGTCGAGTCCGGCGATCGGCATTTTGACGCTGAGCGAGGTGATGTTGACGATCCGGCCGAATCCGCGCGCCGCCATGGAGTCGATGACCTTCTGCACGAGCTCGATGGGGGTGACCATGTTCATGGTGACGCCGCTGAGCATCGCCTCGCGGCTGAGCTCGCGAAAATTGCGCAGCGGCGGCCCGCCGTTGTTGTTGATCAGGATGTCGGGGGCGGGACAGGCCTCGAGGAGCGCTTCCTGGCCTTCGGCCGTGGAGAGGTCGGCGCGCACGGGCGTCACCGCCACCTTCCAGGCCAGACGGATTTCCTGGGCGGTTTGCTCGAGCAGCGATTGATTGCGCCCGTTGATGACCAAGGACACGCCGGCCTCGGCCAGCGCCAATGCGCAGCCCTTGCCCAAGCCCTGGCTCGATGCGCACACGATGGCGGTGCGCCCGCGGATGCCCAAATCCATGACAACTCCCTTAAGATGGCTTGCAATGCAGGCGCTTCGGATCGTATAGCCGTAGGCTGCGTCATCGCAACTCTATATAGGGAGCGTCTCGTGCTGACGCTGCAGAACATCACCAAGACCTTCGCCGGCATGCCGGCGCTGACGGATGTGAACCTGACGGTGCCGAAGGGCGCGACGCATGCGCTGATCGGCTCGAGCGGTTCCGGCAAAACCACGCTGCTGCGGATCACCTTGGGGCTGATCCCGTTCGATAAGGGCTACGTGAAGATCAACGACCAGGCGCTGTCCTCATTCAGCCCCGTTCAGTGGGCCGACCAGATCGGCTACGTTCCGCAGGAGGGCGGCTTGTTTCCGCACATCAATGCCTTTCAGAACGTGTCGCTGATGGCGAAACTGCGCGGCTGGGATCGGCTCAAAATCGACGCCCGGGTCGACGAATTGCGCAAGCTGGTCGGCCTGGATGTGCCCTTGCTCGGGCGCTTTCCGTTTGAATTGAGCGGCGGCCAGCAGCAGCGGGTGGCGATCATGCGCGCGGCGATGATGGATCCGGAGGTGTTGTTGCTCGATGAGCCCATGGCGGCGCTCGACCCGTTGATACGGCGCACGCTGCAGCAGGAATTGAAATCGATCTTTCAGCGCCTGGGCAAGACCGTGCTGTTGGTGACGCACGACCTGGGCGAGGCGGTGTATCTCGCCGAGCAAATCACGCTGCTGCATGAGGGCAAGATCATCCAAAGCGGGGCTTACCGCGAGCTGTTGCGACAGCCCGCCGATCCGTTCGTGAGCGCATTCATCAATGCGCAGCGCAGCCTGCCGGACGCGAGCGAGGTCGCTTGAGAGCAGCCCCGGCAACGCTCGCGGCACTGCTGATCGCGGCGGGCGGGTGGCCGGCGCCGCTGCCGGCCGCCGAGCACATCGTGGTCGGCTCGAAGGCATTCACCGAAGGGTATGTGCTCGGCGAGATTGCGGCGCAGGCGATCGAGGCGGCAACCCAGGAACCGGCGACCCGCAAGCTGGGCATGGGCAGCACGGGAATTGTGTTCGCGGCCTTGAAGAGCGGCGCGATCGACGTGTACTCGGACTACACCGGCACCCTGGCCGAGGCGATCCTGAAGCGGCCGGATTTGAAATCCGCCGACGACATCCGCCGCGCGCTCGCGGGCTTAGGATTGGTGATGTCCGCTCCTCTCGGCTTCGATGACAGCTACGCGCTCGCCGTGAAGGAGAGCTTCGCCGCGCAACATGAGCTTCATTCCATCAGCGATCTGAAGCGGGTCGAATCGGCGCTGCGCGCGGCCTTCAGCTATGAATTCATGGACCGCAAGGATGGCTTTCAGGGCATGGCCGCGAGCTATCAGCTGCATCTGGCGCCGCAGAACATCCGGCGCATGGAGCACAGTCTCACCTTTCAGGCCATCGATGACGGTGCGGTCGATGTGATCGACCTGTATTCGACCGATGCCAAGATCGAGAAATCCAAACTGCGCGTGCTCAAGGACGATCACGGCTATTTCCCGGTGTACCAGGCGGTGTGGGTGGCGCGCCGCGAATTCACCGAGCAGCAGCCGCGCGCCTGGGCTGCGCTCACGCAGTTGCAGGGCGCGATCAGCGAGCGGGCGATGATCGACATGAACGCGCAGGCGGATATCGGCCACGTGAGTTTTGCAAAAATCGCGGCGCAGTTCCTGGGCGCGGAAGCGCCGCGCTCGCAGAGCTTGAAGAGCAGCATCCTGCTGCGCACGCGCGAGCATCTGTGGCTGGTGGGCATTGCGCTGCTGTTCTCGGTGGCCGTGGGCATCCCGCTGGGCCTGGTGGCGGTGCGCTTTCACGCCGCCGGCCAGGGGATTCTCATTGCCAGCGCATTGATTCAAACCGTGCCGTCGCTCGCGCTGCTGTGCTTTCTGATTCCACTGTTCGGCGTGGGCATGCGGCCGGCACTGGCGGCGCTGTGCATGTACAGCCTGCTGCCCGTGGTGCTCAACACCTTCACCGGTATCCGGGGCGTCGATCCGAAGCACCTGGAAAACGCGCGTGCGTTCGGCATGACGCGCCGGCAGGTGCTGCTGCGCGTGGTGCTGCCGCTGGCAAGCCCGACCATTCTGGCGGGAATCAAGACCGCAACCATCGTCAGCATCGGCACCGCCACGCTCGCGGCGTTGGTCGGGGCGGGGGGCTACGGCGCGCCCATCGTGTCCGGATTATCGTTAAATGATGTGCCCACCATTCTCACCGGCGCCATTCCCGCGGCGCTGATGGCGCTCATCGCCTACGGCGTGTTCGAGCTGTTGGGTTGGGCGTTGATTCCCGCCGGTCTGCGCAAACAGGCCTAGATCGCGTGCCGGGGTGGCCGAACCGCGACGGAACTGCAATGTAAATAATAATGATTCGTGTTAGCATCGAATCAGCCATGAACTCCGTATCGATCCTGTCGCTGCTGGGCCAGATCGCCAAACCAAGGCTCGGCGCACTGTTCGCTCAGGACGCGCGGCGCGCGGCGGACTGGGTGTTTGTCGCCGCCATCGAAGGCCTCCCCCAAGCGCAGGTGTGCTACGGGCGCATGCTGCTCGAGGGCACCGGCTTGGCCAAAGACCCACGGCAGGCCCTGAAATGGTTTCGGCGCGCGGCACTGGCCGGTGACGCCGATGCCGTCAACATGGTCGGGCGCTGCCTCGATAATGGCTGGGGCACGGACGAAGATGCGGCGGCGGCCGCGCAGCACTTTCAGCGCGCCGCGGACTTAGGCTCGGCGTGGGCGCAGTACAACCTGGGGCACATGTACTTGGGAGGCCGCGGCGTGGGCCGCGACGCGGCGCTCGCCTATTCTTATTATCTGAAGGCTGCCGGGCAGCAGCACGAGCGCGCGATGAGCCTCGCCGGACGTTGCTGCGAGGAGGGTTGGGGCACGGCGCGCGATGTGGATGCCGCCGCTGACTGGTACCGGCGCTCGGCGGAGGCCGGATATTTCCGCGGGCAGTACAACTGGGCCAGCATTTTGCTCAAGGCGGGACGCTACGACGAGGCGGCGGCGTGGTTCGAGCGCGCGGCGCAGAGCGGTACGGCGGCGATGCGCCGCGCGGTGATGGAGCTGATCGCGCGCGCCGGGACGCCGCGGCCGCTGCAGGCACTCGCCGCACGGCTCGAGACGGGCGCCCTGGCGCCCGCGCACCCGTAAGCGACGGCATTCGGCATGTTTTTGCGCATCGCGAATGTGTTGAATGCGGAGCAGGTGGCGACGGTGCGCGCCTCGCTCAACGGCGAGACGGCGCCGTGGGTGGATGGGCGGGTGACGGCCGGTCATCAGGGCGCCGCGGTGAAAAACAACCGGCAACTCGATGAGGCCAGTCCCATGGCGCGGGAACTGGGCAATTTCATCCTGACCCAGCTCGAGCGCAACGCCTTGTTCATCAGCGCGGTGCTGCCCAATAAGGTGTATCCGCCCATGTTCAACCGCTACGCCGAGGGCATGCAGTTCGGCACGCATGTGGACGGAACGGTGCGCATGATTCCCGGCAGCGCGCACAAATTGCGCACCGACTTGTCGGCGACTCTGTTCCTGGCCGCGCCGACGAGTTACGACGGCGGGGAACTGGTGGTGGAAAGCGATTTCGGCGTGCAAAGCGCAAAATTTGCGCCGGGCGACATGATCGTTTACTCCTCGACCTCGCGCCATCGGGTGAGTCGGATCACGCGCGGCGAGCGCTTGGCGAGCGTGTTCTGGATTCAGAGTCTGATCCGCGACGATGCACGCCGCGCGCAGCTGTTCGAACTCGACGGCACCATCCAACGCCTGACGCAGACCGGCGCCGATGCGGATTCGCTGGTGCGATTGACGGCGCACTATCATGGACTACTCAAGGCCTGGACCGAAATCTGATCGGAATAGACGGACGCTACTGCAAGCGGCGTCGTCCCGGGTATCGACTTCCTGCGCCTGTGCCGCGCCGCCAAACCCGAGCAGCAGCATGATGACAACAAAACGCATCGTGAGCTTTTGCTGCGGCCGCTTCTAGGCGCTGGGTGCGAATCGACGTTGAAACTTGGCTTGATTGAGCAAGTAGAGCGCGAGCATGCCGATCGGCCACGACCATTCGAATGCCGACTGCCACCATCGGAATTGGTCGTATTGCCGCTGCGTGTGAAGCTGGCCTTGCTTCCCGCAATACCCCGCGTCGGTGCAAGGGTGCAGCGGCGCATCGGGATACCGGGCCAGGCCGTACCCGAACAGCGCGAACATGTACGTCAAAATGACGCAGGTGAGTGCAGTGCGCAATCTAGCCATGGCGGCGGATCATAGCATCGGCCTGATGGCGGAAAACGCGCCGAGGGCTATAATCGCTTGCCAGCCCCAAGAATCCGAAGAACATGCCTGGTTCAGCAGGCTGGTGCGTCCCCATTGCCCGAGGCCGTCGTAGCTCACTTTTCGGTGGAACTGCGACACCAGTTCGGCATCCTCGCGCCGGGGTCCTTAGACTCTTGCAGGCATGGGAGGCGAACGGCTTGACCGAACAAATCATGCCTGAACATTCTGAAGAGCAGCGGCGCTGGGCACGCGAGGTACTGCGGCGCGGCCTGTGCGAGTTGCTGTATTTGGGCTCGAGTGTGGCGCTCCTGATCTGCGGCCTATGGTGGCTGTATCGGCTGATCTCGCATGCGCCCGCCGCGGGAATCGGCGCGCTCGCCGGCGTGGCGGTGGCGGTGAGCATCACCTGCTATCACTTCGCTCGATGGCGCGCGGGTGCGCTGATGTCCCAGCAGGTGGAGAAGCTGACCGCATGGGCGATCGTGACCTTCGGCATGGCGCTGGTGTGGGGCGCGATCTGCTGCGCATTTGTGTACACCCTGCTTCGATGGATCGGCGTCTCGCCCGGTTACGACTGGAGCGCCGGCGGCGTGCTGGGACTTTGCGGATTCGCCTACATGGTGGCGAGCGACTGGAGCGGATTGGGCAATTGTCTCGCGCTGCCCGCGGCGGCGCGCGTTGCTGCGCAGTCGAATCCCACGGCCGCGTGATCTCAAGGCTTCTGATCATTACTTGGCCGGTGCGAGCTTGCGGCGTGCATCGTCGGCATGCAGCAGCAACCGGACCGGACGATTCGAGGAGCGCTTGTACGGGCTCATTGGAGTCGAGGCCGACGGCGTCCCACGGCCGATTCGAACTATGGCCTTTTTCCTCCTGGCGCAAGAGTCGCAACGGACCGGATGAAGATTCGGCTCGGAGCCATCGACATTTTGTTAAGTACTTGGGACTGGGAT
>DATAVN010000003.1:0-439477 GCA_036267715.1 Steroidobacteraceae bacterium
GTGCGTGCCTGCCGCGCTCTACTACGGATTTGGACGCGCCTCGCGGCGACGCGCGCCGCCGGAGCTCATACTGCCGCAGGCCTGACGCGTGCGGGGTCGAGACATGCAAGCATTCGAGGTCAGCGCTCAGAATCGCCCGCGATCCCACCTAGGGGATCCAGCCCGCGTCGGACGGTGGTCAGGGATGGGCCCGCTCGGACTCGAACCGAGGACCAAGGGATTCACTCGACCCCGCCGTTTCCGGCGAGAGTGGACTATCTCTTCACCCCGTATGGGGTGCGGGACGCTCATGCCTGTCATTAAGCGCAACTGCAGCGCTCAGGTAGTCTCTGCACCTTCCGGCGGTGTACCGCCGGCTTGGCTCAGGGTTGCCAGCAGCTTCGCAGCCGGTGAGGTTTCCCTGAATTCATCCCGTCCACTTCGCACCTTGCGATGCGAAGGCACCATTTACTGATGAGTCCCCTGCTCTAACCAACTGAGCTACAGGCCCGACGGCGCGCATCTTAACATGCGGCGTCCTCCCGGCTGCGCCAGCCATGGGTTATCGTACGCCGCCAGTGAGAACGCCGCCCTTACCCGATTTGCCCATTAAACAGGCCCTTCCGGCGCTGCATGAGGCCTTGGCCGCACGTACCTCCGTGCTCCTCGAGGCTCCCCCCGGCGCAGGCAAGAGCACGCTCGTACCGCTGGCGTTGTTGCAGGCGCCCTGGCTCCGAGGCCGGAAGATTCTGATGCTCGAGCCGCGCCGCATCGCTGCGCGGGCGGTGGCCATGCGGATGGCCGCGCTGTTGGCGGAACCCATCGGTCGCACAGTTGGATTTCGCACGCGCCTGGAAAGCCGTGTGAGCCGCGACACCCGCATCGAAGTGGTCACGGAGGGAATTCTCACGCGCATGCTGCAGGAGGATTCCGCGCTCGAGGGCATTGGCTGCGTTATCTTCGACGAATTCCACGAGCGCAGCTTGAACGCCGATCTCGGGCTCGCCCTATGCATCGAGAGTCAGCAAAACCTGCGCGCGGATCTGCGTCTGCTGGTGATGTCGGCGACGCTCGATTTGAAGCCATTGGTGCACCTGTTGGGCGATGCGCCGGTGGTGTCGGCGCAGGGTCGCAGCTTCGAGGTGCACACGCACTACGTGCCGCGGCGCAATGAGGTCCATCTGGAACTGCAGGTTTCGCAGGTGCTGCGCACCGCACTGCGCGAACATGCGGGCGACATTTTGTGTTTTCTGCCGGGCGCCCCCGAGATTCGTCGCGTGCAGCGCAATCTGCAGGAGTCGGACTTGGGGCGCGGCGTTCGGGTTCTGCCGCTGTACGGCGATCTGGAAGGAGCATTGCAGGATACCGCGCTCGCTCCATCGGTGCCCGGTGAACGCAAGATCGTGTTGGCCACCAGCATCGCGGAAACCAGTCTCACCATCGAGGGTGTGAGGGTGGTCGTGGACTCGGGTATGCGGCGCTACTCGGAATTCGATCCTGAAACCGGCATGAGTCGGTTGACCACCGGCAAGGTCTCGCAGGCGGCGGCGGATCAGCGGCGCGGGCGCGCAGGTCGCCTGAGCGAGGGCCACTGCCATCGTCTCTGGTCCGAGGGAACGCACGATTCGCTGGCTGCGCAGACACCGCCGGAAATCCTGCACGCCGATCTTGCACCGCTGGCATTGCAACTGGCCTGTTGGGGCGCGACGGACGCAAATGCTCTGGCGTGGCTCGATCCGCCGCCCGCGGCACCGCTCGCGCAGGCGCGCGATCTGCTGCGCCAGCTCGAGGCCATCGATGCCGCGGCGCGCGTCACCGCGCACGGCCGCGAACTCGGAAAACTCGGCATGCACCCGCGTCTCGGACACATGCTGATCAAGTCCCGCGATTTGGATGCGGTGCGGCTGGCCTGCGACCTCGCGGCGATCTTGAGCGAGCGCGACATCCTGCGCGCGGCAGCGGGCGCACGCGACGCCGATTTGCGGCTTCGAGTCGCGGTATTGCGCGGTGACAGCCGCGAGGTACCGGGGGGGGTCAGCGTGGATACCCGCGCCAAAGATCAGGCGCAGCGCAGTTCCGGCCAATGGCAACGCGACTTCACCGGCAGCGCGCGCGATGCGGCCGATCCACACGACGCCACCGGGATCCTGCTGGCGTGGGCCTACCCCGATCGAATCGCACGCGCGCGCGATGAAAATGGACGCTACCTGCTGGCGAACGGCCGCGGCGCCCGCTTCGGCGAGCCCCAAGCGCTGTCCAAGGCGGAATTCATTGTGGCGGCCGAATTGGACGGCGCGGACCGCGATGCGCGAATCTTTCTCGCAGCCCCCATCGCCATCGGTGATTTGAACGAGCGCTTTGGCGCTCTCATCAGTGAAAGCGCCGATATTCGCTGGGATGATCGAGCAGGGGCGGTCAGCGCCAAGCGGGAACGCCGCCTCGGCGCGCTGCTGCTCGACTCCGCCGAGCTGCGTTCGCCCGATCCGGATGCCATGCAACGGGCTCTGCTCGCCGGCCTCGAGCAAACGGGTATCGCAGGATTGCCGTGGACCCGGGAGCTGCGGCAATGGCAGGCACGAGTCATGTTGATGCGGCAGCACGCGGTGCCGGGCCCGTTACCCTGGCCGGATCTGCGCGACGAGGCGCTCGAGCGCACGCTCGAGGATTGGGCGGCACCGTGGATCGTGGGTTTCACGCGGCGCGAACACTTCGTGCGGCTCGATCTGAGCAATGCGCTGCATTCCTTTCTCAATCGAGCGCAGACGTCTCTCTTGGAACAGCAGGCACCGACTCATTTCCGGGTACCCAGCGGCTCGAACATCCCCATCGACTATCTGGACGGGGACAATCCCTCCTTGTCGGTGCGGCTGCAGGAGCTGTTTGGATTGCTGGAAACTCCAGCCGTGGCCGGCGGCAAGGTGCCGCTGCTGCTGAAAATGCTGTCTCCCGCCGGCCGGCCGGTGCAGATCACCAAGGATCTGGTGAGCTTCTGGAATCGGGGCTACCACGAAGTGAGGAAGGATCTCAAAGGCCGCTATCCGAAACACTACTGGCCCGAGGATCCGCACACGGCGCAGGCCACGCGCCGCGCCCGGCCGCGCTAAGATCCATACCTGGCCGCTCTCGAAGGAAATCTGCTCATGCGAACAACTGTGACATTGGCGCTTCTATTGCTGACGCTGACCGGGATCGGCTCGGCCGCCGCACCGGCGGCCGAAACCGCCTCGATGGATCCCGCCGCGGCCGCGCGCTTCGCCGGCTTGGCGCTCAAGTGCCTGCATGACGAGTATCCCAATCACATCAGCCTGTCGATGGACCGCGATGCCGACGCGCGACCGCCGCGTGAATTGACCCCGGCGTTTTATGGCTGCTTTGATTGGCATTCGGACGTTCACGGCCACTGGCTGCTGGTGCGGCTCTTGCGCTTGATGCCCGAGGCGCCGTTTGCCGCCCGCGCACGCGCGGAACTCGCACGCAGTTTCACTGCAACGAATATTACCGGCGAACTCGAGTATTTCAAGCATCCGGGCCGCGCCTCATTCGAACGTCCCTACGGGCTGGCATGGCTGCTGCAACTGTCTGCGGAACTGCGCGAATGGAACGATCCGCAAGCGCAGCAATGGTCCGCCACGCTTCGGCCGCTGGAAGCGGAGGCCGCCTCGCGCATCAAGAGCTGGCTGCCGAAATTGCACTATCCGATCCGCATCGGCGAGCATGATCAGACGGCTTTTTCCTTCGGCTTGATCTGGGATTGGGCCGGCGTGGCCGGCGATACCGAAATGCGCGCACTGCTGAAAGATGCGTCGCAGCGATTTTATCTCAATGATCACAACTGCCCCTTGAACTATGAGCCCTCGGGAGAGGACTTTCTCTCGCCCTGTCTCGCCGAGGCGGACTTCATGCGCCGGGTCCTCGAACCCAAAGCCTTTGCCGGCTGGCTGACGGCATTTCTACCGGGGATACCCAAGAGCGCCGCGGCTTGGCTGAAGCCCGGGATGGTGACGGACCGCTCCGATCCCAAGCTTGCCCATATTGACGGCTTGAATTTGAGCCGCGCCTGGATGCTCGAAGGCATTGCGCATGGACTGCCGAAAGGCGACCCGCGCATGCCGGCACTGCGCGCGAGCGCCGCGCAGCACGCCGAGGCTGCGCTTCCCGCGGTCACCGGCGAGCACTATGAGGGCGGCCACTGGCTGGGAACCTTTGCGGTATACCTGACCAGCGGGGCGGGCCTGCGCTGACCGGCGCGTGAACCGTTAGGATTTCACCGCCGCTATTTCGGCGGCGTCGTTCTCAACGGCGATCACTGCGGGCGTGCGCCAGCCGCTGCGTACGCCCCAGAAATAAAAGGCCAGCGAGGCCGCCGCGACGCTCAGCTGATCCCAACCGTAGTGGATATAGTCACGGCCTCCGAACTCTTTGCTGCCGGCCCATGACAAGACGGTGATTGCGATCAGATAGGCGAGCAACCACCACGATGCGCGCATCTGCCGGCCGAAGTCGCGCCAATCGCCCTTGGCCTGGTAGTACAGGTACACCGGCAGCGGCAGAATCAGCAGCAGCATGATCTGCCCCGTGTGCGGCCAGCGCGCCCAGAACAACATCAGCGTGGCCAGCACGAATGCCAGAGGAGCGAGAAACGGCAGGCCGGGCACGCGCAACGGACGATGCAATTCAGGCGCGGTACGCCGCAGCACGATGACGCTGATCGGCACCACCAGGTAGGTGATGATCGTCGCGACCGAGATCACCGCGGCGAGCTTGCCCCAACCACGGAAAAAGAACAGGAAAATAAACGACACCAAGAGGTTGAACCACATCGCCGGGCGCGGAATGCCGTATTTCGGATGTACGCGGCCGAATACCTCGGGAACCGTGCCGCTGCGCTCCATCGCGTAGATCATGCGCGCCGTGGTGGCGGTGTAGGTGCTGCCCGTGCCGCTCGGGCTCACGAAAGCATCCGCGTACAGCAAAATGGCCAGCCAGTTGAGATTGAGCGCCAGCGCCAGTTGCGCAAATGGCGAGCTGTATTCGAGTGCCGCCCAACCCTCGCTCAAGTGTTCCGGTGCCACCGAGCCCAGGAAAGCCACCTGCAGCATCAGGTAGACCACGGTGCTGAGCGCGATCGAACCGAAGATGGCGAGCGGCACGCTGCGTCCCGGATGGCGCGCTTCGCCTGCAAGGTTCACCGGACTTTGAAAGCCGTTATAGCTGAATACGATGCCGCTGGTCGCCACCGCGGTCAGAATTGCGGACAGATTTCCCACGTGCCGTCCGCCATGCACGCCCACGTGGAAATTCCCGGGATGAAATCCGCTGCACACCAATGCGATCGCCGTTGCCGCCGGCACGATCAGCTTGAAGAAGGTGATGGCGCTGTTGGTGTCGGCAAACACCTTCACGCTCCAGAAATTCACCAGAAAATAAATCACCACCAGCACGGCCGAGATCGACAGGCCGCCGATGGTCAGCACCCCCTGGCCATTGGCCGCGTGCACATACAGCGCATGCGCCCAGGCCCACGGCCATGAACTCATGTACTGCACCGAGGCCTCGGCCTCCACCGGGATCACCGAAACGATTGCGATCCACGCAGCCCAGCCGGCGATGAAACCCACCAGCGTGCCGTGCGAGTAGTGTCCGTAGCGCACCGAACCGCCGGACTCCGGGAACATGGCACCCAGCTCGGCATACGTGAAGGCCACGAACATGATGACCACGGCGCCGATGATCCAGGCGTACACCGCCCCCGGGCCGGCCAGTTGGGCGGCTCGCCAGGCGCCGAACAGCCAGCCTGACCCGATTATCGAACCTAAACCCGTGAACATCAGCGCGATGGCGCCGACGTCGCGACGGATCGCGCTTTCATTGGACATAGATTGTCTCCTTGGCGGACTCTAGCAGCCTTGAATCCACCTGGGATACTCGTCGCCGATGAATCGCAGGCTTGCGCGACCTTTGCTGGCATTGCTGCGGCAGGGCATGGCCCCGCGGCGGCTCGCGCTCTGCGTGGCCATTGCGGTAGTCGTGGGCAACATCCCGGTGCTCGGTGTGTCGACGCTGCTTTGCACCCTCATCGCCCTGGTGTTTCGGTTGAATTTGCCGGCCATTCTGCTGGTGCAGGCCGCCATGGCGCCGACCCAGCTGCTGCTGATCATTCCCTTCGTGCGGCTCGGCGAATGGCTGCTGCATGCGGAGCCGCAAATCGTTTCGGTCAAGAGTGCATTGGCGCTCATGTCACAGGGAGTTTGGGCCGCCGTCATCGTGCTGCGCGACGCGATATTTCACGCGACGCTGGCGTGGGCTTTGCTGGCTCCGTTGTGCATTTATCTTCTGCGCCGCCTGCTCACTCCGTTGCTCGAACGCATGGCCGAGCAAATCCGCAGGGACGCTATCGGGCCGCCGAACCCTTAGGCGGCGGCTTCGTCCTCGCAGCCGTGCGCGCAGCGGTCCCTCTCGATCTGCAGCGTCGCGTGCTGGATTCGAAAACGCCGTTTGAGATCCGGGGTCAGCGAGGACAGCAGGGCATCTTCGGCGCCCCGGTCCGGCACCACCAGATGCGCGGTGAGCGCAATGTTGGTGGTGCTGAGCGCCCAGATGTGCAGATCGTGCACATCCGTCACACCGCGTTGATCCGCAAGATACGCCATCACCGCGGAGGAATTGACGCTCGCGGGCACGCCGTCCAAGGACAGAGCCAGGGAGTCGCGCAACAGCCGCCAGGTGCCGATCAGGATCACGGCGACGATCACAAGGCTGACGATGGGATCGAGCAGGCTCCAGCCCGTGAACATAATGAGCATCCCCGACAGCAACACGCCGCTGGACACGGCGGCATCGCTCAGCATGTGAATGTAGGCGCTGCGCCGATTAAGATCGCCGTGGCTGCCGGCATGCAGCATCCACGCGCTGAGGCCATTCAGCACAATGCCGATCGCCGCCACCATCATGACCGTGCGCCCGGCCACCGGAGGCGGCGACCCGAGGCGGCTCGCCGCCTCCCAGGCAATGGCGCCGCAGGCCAGCAGCAGCAACACCGCATTCATCAATGCAGCCAGCACGGAAGAGCGACCCAGGCCGTAGGTGAATTTTGCGCCCGGGGGCCGGCGCCCCAGCAGCAACGCGCCCCACGCGCATACCAATCCCAGCACGTCGCTCAAGTTGTGGCCGGCATCCGCGATCAAGGCCACGGAATTCGATAGAAATCCGAATCCGCCCTCCACGACCACGAATACCAGATTGAGTGCCACGGCAACCCCCATCCGCAGATTGATGCCGTCGGTCGGAATTCCATGCCCATGGGCGTGACCGTGCTCGCGCGCGTGGTCATGTCCGTGATCGTGGTCGCGGTTGCGGTCGTGGTCGCGGTTGCGGTCGCGGTCATGCTCGCGATGATCTTTATGAACCATTGGCTCCATTTTCCTCTAGTGCTCGAATGTCCGCATGCGCCACAGTGACGGGAACAAGACCCGCGCCCAAAGGACTGTGACTACCATAGTGGCGACGCCGCCAAACACAATGGCCGGCACCAGACCGAACCAGGCCGCCGTGGTACCCGACTCGAACTCACCCAGTTCATTCGAGGCTCCGATGAACACGGCGGTCACCGCACTGACGCGTCCGCGGATCCGATCCGGTGTTTGCAGCTGCACCAGCAATGAGCGCACGAACACGCTGATCATGTCTCCCATTCCCAGCACCACCAGCGCCGCCATGGCGACCCAAAACACATGCGTCAGGCCCAGTACCACGGTCGCCATGCCGAATGCTGCGACGCCCGCGAACAAGGTGACGCCGACGTTGCGCGAAATCGGCCGCAGCGCCAGCCACACGGCGGTTGCGCCGGCACCGATGCCCGGCGCCGCCCGTAGATAGCCGAAGACATCCGGCCCCGCGTGCAGCACATCCCGCGTATAGGCGGGCAGCAACGCCGTCGCACCGCCGAACAATACCGCAAATAGATCCAAGGAAATGGCGCCCAGTACCGTTTTGCGCTGCCAGACGAAGTGCAGGCCCTGTAACAGGGTGGCCAACGCAAGGCCCGTGCGGTCGACGGGCAAGCGACGCTTGCGAATCATGCTGACCATGCCAATGGCCAGCAACAGCAACGCCGCCGCGACGCCGTAGACCACCCCTGCGCCGCCGCCGGGGCCCAGACGTGCTTCGGCGATCGCATACATCACCCCGCCGACGCTCGGTCCGACGATGACGGCAACCTGATTGGTCGAGGAATGGATGGCAAGCGCGTTGCGCAGCGTGGGGCCGGGAACGAGGGTCGGCACGAATGATTGCGCCGCCGGCACTTGGAATGCCCGCGTTATGCCCAGCACCGCAAGCACAGCGAAAATGGGCACGACGCTGCGCACGTTCAACCATGCAAAACTCAGCAGCAGCAGGGTGCAGGCCGCATAAGCGCAGTGGCCGAGAATGATGATGAGGCGCCGATCGAATTGATCCGCGACATGACCGGAGAACAGCACCAGGCACAGGAATGGCAGAAATTGCGAAAGCCCGATCAGGCCGAGATCCAGCACCCGGCCGGTGATGCGATACACCTGCCAGCCGACCGCCATGATCACCATCTGGGTCGCGATCGAGGCGAAGAACCTCGAGTAAAGATACAGCGTGAAATCGCGGCTCTTGAGGACCGCGAGTCCGCCGGTCACGTCATTTTCCCAAAGTTGGCAGCGTATTGATCATGCGCTGCGGATCGGCTTCGATATCCTGGGTGAACAGCACGTTGAGCAGCAGGCTGCGGTCATTCTGCAAGCCCTTAAGGTGCTCGGCAACTTTCCCCGGACCGAGAAACAGAATCGGCGCACCGAAGACATAGGCCGACTTGAAGTATTTCTCGACCGTCTCGACGAACTCGGCAACGCTGCTGCCCTGCTCGCGCAGCTGTACGGGCGAAAACTCCACATACAGATGCCTGGTCTTCGCCAGAATGCTTTCCGCCCCGCGCATCGCCGCCACTTCGCTGCCCTCGGTATCCATCACGATCAGATCGATCGGGTCCCAGTCGGCGGGGATGGTTCGATCCAGGGTATCCAGGTCAACCGTGATTTCGCCGTAATCCGGCGCAATGCGGCTGTTGCCGGTGTTGATGCTGTTTTCGGTGAATTGGATCCTGCCGGCGCGCTCGCCCAACGCGGTATTGATCGTCGTCACATCCGTCACCTCGTTCAGGCGCAGATTCATGTTGAGCAGTTGAAAATTGCGCGGGCTGGGTTCGTAGGCGATCACCGAGCGCGTCGCCGCGAACCGCACCAGCGGAATGAGCACGGCGCCGATGTGCGCGCCCGCGAAAACGACGCGCGAGCGCGGGCCCAGCAATTGTTTCAGCCAGGTGATCTGCGGCCAGTCGTATTCACCGTTCTCGAGCAGTGAGCGCGATACGTTGAAGTCGCCGGCATGTGTGGCCAGCACACCGTTCTTCGTGTCCGCGATGATTGCGACGCCGTGACCGCCCAGCGACTTCGATCGCCACCGGCTGCGCAGTCGTCTCGACAGCTGCTTGAGATACGGGTTTCTCACTCTAGCCATGACAGCGATGTAAGCTGGCGGTCGAAAACTCCGGGAGCGCCACTCAGCAGCAGGCCTCGGATCATGACATCCCGCTCAACCGCCCGCGCGCAGCGATTGAATTTCGAGGCCGCTGGCGCCGCTCAGCCACGTGTCCTTGTCGCGAATTATGGCTTGCGCCGGCAGCGCCGCGGTTTTAACGGCCATCCCCTGAACTTTGCGAACCGCGGTGCCGACCGCGAAAATCTCCACCAAACTCGACCCGAGCTCGACGATGTAGGTCTTGATACCCACCACCTCTTCGGCTCCGAGAGCCGCGGCCTCGTTCTTCACCCGCTCGAAGACCTGCTCACGGGCCTCGTAGACAAGCCTGGTCAGGTCGCCGAGTTCGCCTCTCACCAGGCTTTGGAACGCCGCTCTGATTCCGCCCAGTGCGCCGAGCGAATACACCGAGGTCGAGATCAGCAGCTTGATCGGCATGTATCCCAGCTGCGTCATTCCCCAGAGCTCCTCGCCGGTAAGATCGCTGCTCACCGGCGCCTCACGCGTCTCCGGCGGCAGCAGCTGATTGAGGGCGGCGGTGCCCGCCATGTACATCTCGTGGAATCCCGCAAAGTGCAGCACAGTGGTGCGCACACCGACGACGGCGTTGGCCCCCACGGCTCTTGCATGCGAGATCAACCGGTCGAGCGCGTGATGCCGGGTTTGGTTGAATACATCGCTGAATTCTTTTATTTCGCCGCGCACCAGGGTTTTCAACGTGCCGGTGAGGCCGCCGACGGCACCAACCGAGTAGGCGATGTTGCCGAACACGAATTCCCTGGGATCGTAACCCGCGTCGATGTGGCAATACAGTTCCTGCGCGTCGCCCGCGCTGGTGAACAACGCGGTACCCGGACCCCCGCTCACACCGGAGCCGACGAACAGGAATTCAGAATTGCCGCTGAGATTGCGCAGCTCCGAGGTCACGCCGACGACGCCGTGGACCTGCTCGCGATCGGCCTCCGCCCGCATGCGCTTGAAGGCGGCTGCGCGTCCTTCGTGGATCATTTGCGTCACGTCGGGAATTTCGCCGCCGACGATTCCGCGGAACGCCGAGCGCACCCCGCCGAGAAAGCCCATGGATTGGATGCTGTTGCCGATCACGACGCCGCTCGGTATGAGCCCCTTGAGGCGCATGCAGTAGATTTCGTTCCCCGACAAACCGGTCAATCTAGCGGCGCTTGGCATGCCGCGATCGTAAGACATAGCGGGCTCACTGTCGACGCAATGCGGTCGGCGCGGCGTTTTCGTGACGTCCCATGGGAGGGCTTAGTGCGGCTTAGTGCGGCTTAGTGCGGCTTAGTGCGCCGGCAGGTGCCGGTTGACGAGCGACACCATCCGATCGGTTGCCGCCTGGAATAAATCGAGGCCCAGATCGGGCAGTTCAACGAATGCGGCGCTTGGCTTGAGCAGCGGCTTGACCCGCAGTGTCTGTTCGACGATGTCGTCGTGCGGTGCGAACACAGTCAGAGGCGTTTTCAGGCTTTTCAGTTTCTTGTCGATCGGGTATCCGCACGCGGCGCGAAAGGCGGCACCCGGATTGGCCGCGAGCACATGCTCGATGAAACGGCGCTGGGCATCGGCGAGGTCATGGGGAGGCTGGCGGAGCGCGAGACCTCCGCGCCACGCGCCGAGCACGTGCCCGCCCTCGGTTGCCGGCCGCAGAGGCTGTTCGCTGTATTTTTCCAGCTGGCGCTGCTGTTCTTCCGCTGTAAACAGCGGCATGCCCACGACCACCACGCGCCGCACCTGTGCTCCCAACTGATGGGCAATTTCGATCGCCTCGATGGAACCGGTGTGCACACCGAGCAGGTCGATCTGGCCCTGCATGCCGGCCGCTTTGAGGCCGTCCACGGTGGCGAGGGCATATTGCTCCAGTGACAATGCCCAGGGCGGCGCGTCGGAAAAGCCGTAGCCCAGGCGATCGGGAGCGTGCGAAGGCCGATCGAGTTTTTCCTGAAATGCCTCCCACATGGCGCCGGAACGCGGCGACATGTGCAGCAGCACGAGCGGGACTCCCTTGCCGTCGTGGCTGCGCAGATGCAACTGGCCGAATCGAGTCGGGTAGATGCGGCGGATCATCTAATGCGCGTCCAGAAACTTTTCGATCACCGGCGCAAGTGCCTCGGGTCGTTCGATATGCAGCATGTGGCCGGCCCCGGCGATGCTCAGCACCTCGGCGCCGGGATGGGCTGCCTGCAAGGCCTCGATGGTCCCGTCGGCGCCGAGCCGTTTGGTGTAGTCCGACTCCTGCCCCAGCACCAGGAGCAGGGGGGCGCGGATCTCGCGCCAAGTCGCTTCCGCGTCCTCG
Source organism: Steroidobacteraceae bacterium (assembly GCA_036267715.1). Lineage (GTDB taxonomy): Bacteria > Pseudomonadota > Gammaproteobacteria > Steroidobacterales > Steroidobacteraceae > Bog-1198. Next base: position 11,855 of record DATAVN010000003.1, read on the forward strand.
CGCTTGTAGAGAATGGGATTCACCCAATGATGGCGCGGATCAGCGGCCAACCGCACCCGATTGTCATCGCCGCGCGTTCCCCAGAGGCGCGCGACCCAGGCGGCGGCGGCGGGAGAAAATCGCGGATACCGAAACTGGATGACCGCGGCCAGCTGCTCGAAGGAATCGTAATTCTTCTCCGCGATCGGACTCTTGATTTGATCCAGCCATTTGCGCATGCGCTTGGGCGCGTCCTGTGCCGAGGTGCGCGGCAATCCGAGCCCTTCAAGATTGATGACGCAGCGCACCCTGTCGGGTCGAAGGCCGGCGTACAGATTCGCAATGTTGCCGCCCATGCTGTGGCCGACGAGCCGCGCGGGCGACCCGTGCGACACTTGATCCATCAATGCGTCGAAGTCGCCGAGATAGTCGGGGAACCCATAGCCCTCCTGCGGCCACTCGCTGCGTCCGAAGCCGCGCCAATCAGGCGCAATGATGGGCCAGTCTTTTTTAAGCGCATCCACGATGAACTGGAAAGTCCCGCCCGCATCCAGCCATCCGTGCAGCAGGAAAACCGGCGGCCGCAGCGCCGAGGGCTCGGGGCCCCAGCGTGTCAGGTGCATCTCGAGGCCGCGCACCTTCAGCAATTCGTGCCGCGGCTCCCGCTGTGCCAGGTACGCCGTTACGCTATCCAATTAGCTGCAGGCAGCCGCCGACCGGCCCGGCGCAATTGCTTTTTGCGGAGGTTGGGCATTGCCGTCGTTTGGCCGTGCTCCGCCGGGTCCGCTGGGAGGCTTTCCGCCCGGGGGCGGAGGGGGCGGCGGATTCTTCTGTTCGTTACCGTTTGGCATGATCCATCTCCATGTTGCCGTCAGGGACCCGCTTTCATACACGCAACCAGCACCCCGCCGCAAGAGCGGCCGGTTTGCAGACGCCCCATACTGCGGTGCATGCTCTGAAAATGATGGGAGATCGCATAGGGCCGTATCGCGTGCTGCGCACCTTGGGTGCGGGCGGGATGGGCGAGGTCTACCTTGCCGAGCGGGCGGATGCCCAGTTCGAACAGCAGGCTGCCATCAAGGTCGTGCATGGCGGCGCCCTCGCTGTCGCCATGCACTCGCGCCTCAAGTTGGAGCGCCAAATATTGGCCCAGCTCGATCATCCGAATATCGCACATCTGCTGGATGGCGGTGCGCTGCCGGATGGAAGCGCCTACATCGTCATGGAATACGTCGAGGGCATGGCCATCGATGCCTTCTGTGATTCGAACCGGCTGGATGTCATCGCGCGGCTCAAGCTGTTCCAGATGGTATGCGGCGCAGTTCACTATGCCCACCAGAATCTCATCGTTCATCGCGACCTTAAGCCGTCGAATATTCTGGTAACGGCGGCGGGCGTTCCAAAGCTGCTGGACTTCGGCATTGCAAAGCTGCTCGATGATCGGCAGGCGGCCCGGCACACGCTGGCGGTGACCCAGGCGGACATCAGGATCATGACCCCGGATCACGCGAGCCCGGAACAGGTCAGAGGCCAGGCAATCACCACGTCCAGCGATGTCTATGTGTTGGGTGTTCTGCTCTATAAGCTGCTGTGCGGCAGCAGCCCTTTCTTCATCTCTTCCATGCGTCTGTCGGAAATCGAGCGCGCAATATGCGAGAAGGATCCTCTGCCCCCGAGTCAAATGGTCGGCGCGGATGAATTGCCGGAATCGAAATCGATCGGCGAGGCGCGCGCGAGCAGCGCGAAGCGTCTGCGGCGCACCTTGGACGGCGACCTGGATAACATTGTGTTGATGGCCATGCGCAAGGAACCGGAGCGCCGCTACGGATCGGCGGAGCAAATGGCCGGCGACATTCAACGTTTCCTGGAAGACAAGCCCGTGATCGCACAGCGCGATACCGTGTCGTACCGCACCTCGAAATTCGTAAAGCGCCACTGGCTGCCGGTAAGCGCAGCGGCCGCGGCGACCTTCATGATCGTCGCATTCTCGATCAGCACCTACCAGCAGTCGCTGCGAATCGGGGCCGAGCGCGACCGCGCCGCGCAACAAAGAGAGCTGGCGGAACATGAACGGGCACGAGCGGAGGAAGTGTCGAATTTTCTCGTCAACCTGTTCAAGTTATCGGACCCCGGAGAAAACAGAGGGAACCAGGTCACCGCCCGCGAGCTTTTGGACTCGGGCTCGAAGCGCCTGCAATCGGGCTTGCTAGATCAGCCGGCGACCAAAGCCGCGCTGTTGTCGACGGTCGGGACGGTCTACGACAGTCTCGGACAATATCAGGATGCGCTGCCGCTGCTCGGCGAATCCCTGCAGTTGCAGACCGGAGCGCATGACAATTCTCATATCGATACACTGCTGGAACTCGGTCGCGCATACATGGGCGCGGGCAATCTTGGCGCCGCCGAGGCTCCCATGCTGCAGGCGCTGCACCTCGCACAGAGCGATGCCGGAGCGATCAGCGTGGAAACCGGGCGCGCGCTATGGACCCTGGGAATGCTTCGATTCCAGCAAGGGAACAATAACCAGGCAAAGGAACTGTACGATCGAAGTCTCAGTATTCTGAAGTCGAGCAAGGCACCGCAAACCGATATTTCGCCCGTTCTCAATGATCTCGCCACCGTATATGTAAGCGAACACGAATGGACGCAGGCAAAGCAGGTTTATGAACAGGCCTTGGAAATCGATCGGCGCGCTCTTGGCGATGATCACCCGCGAGTGGCGTTCCGACTGCAGAATCTGGCGATCGTCGCGCAAAATATGGGCGACCTTCGCCGGGCAGAATCGCTTTATCTTGATGCGATCAAGCGCCAAGAGCATACCTACGGCGATCAACATCCCGAGACCGTCATCGCCAAAGGCAACTACGGCTTGCTATTGCAGCGCGAGGGACGGCTGACGGAGGCGGAACCCCTGCTGCGCGAGGCCGTCGCCACGCGCATCGCGCTCTACGGGCCGGATAATTACAACGTCGGTTATGCCCGTGTCAGCCTGGCGATCCTTCTGCACGACAAGGGTGAGCTCGCCGGTTCCGAAAACGAGTTTCGCCAGGCGCTCGCCATCTATGACCGGTCGCTGCCCGGGAATCATCAATACCGCGCCTCGCTGCTGATGCATTTTGCGCGCCTGCTGGTGGATCGCGGCAAATCCGGCGAGGCGCTGGCCAAGAGCGAGGAATCCATCAAGATCTGGAGCGCGACCTCGCCGCCGTCGAATCCGCAGACCGCGCTCGCGCATGCCATCCACGCGTACGCACTGGAACATCTCGGCAAACCGGCGCAGGCGGCCGCGGAACTTGACGCCGCGGTTCCGGTGCTCCTCAGTGCTCGCGGCGCGGACGATGCCGTGGTTCGTCGCGCGCAGAATTGGCGGAAAATAGCCGAGCCGGATGCACTCGAGGCCGCGCGCACCGGGCACTGACGGCCGGCGATTTCGCGATTTGGTTGCAAGCGCCGCGAACTTTTGAACGAAAACCCCGTCTGCGGGTCATTCTGTGAGACGGTGCACAGCCCGCGGGGCCGCAGCCTTCGTGGCGATCGTTAATTCGGTAAGATAGGGCCATGCGCGCACTCAAATTCTGGCTTTTTGCCCTGTTGTTCGCCTCCCCGGGAGCATTCGCGCTGCCCGGCAACACCGTCGCCACCGACAACGTCAAGGCGCGACTGGTAGGCGAAGTGATCTCGGTCGGGCCGGGCCAGGCGTTCTGGGTCGCGCTCGAGCTCGACATCCGCGACGGCTGGCATACCTACTGGCGCAACCCGGGCGATTCCGGCGAACCGACGAAACTCACCTGGCAGCTGCCGCCGGGGTTTACGGCCGGCGATATCGTCTGGACCACGCCGCATCGTTTCGAAATCGCGCCGCTCGTCAATTACGGCTATGCAAAACATGCCGTACATCTGGTGCAAATCACCGCGCCGAAAGACTTGAAGGCGGGAACTCCCGTCACGCTCGCGGCCAAAGCCAGTTGGCTGGTGTGCTCCGACGTCTGCATCCCGGAAGATGCGAATCTGCAATTGACGCTGCCGGTCGGCGCGCAGGCCGGCCCGCTCGATCCGGCCGCGGCGGCGCTGTTCACGGCTGCACGCAGCGAATTGCCGAGCGCACAACCCGCGCCGACCTCCGCTCGAATTCAAGGCGACAACCTCATCATCTCCCTCGGCCGCGAATGGGGTGCGACGCTCTCGCAGATCACTTCCCTGGCGTTCTTTCCGTACGACGAAGGCGGGATCGAATACACGGCACCGCAGACGCTGACTCGATCCAAGGATGCGGTCGATCTGTCCATGAAGGTCGGCTATCAACCGCCCAAGGCGGGCGCGATTCGCGGCGTGCTGATCGTGACCGAACGCAATGGCGCGCAAACCGATACCGTGCCCATTGAAATAGCCGCCGATTTCTCCGGTGCAGGCGCGGCGGAGGTCAAAGCCGGCCCGCGTTTCGCAGCGCTCGCGCAACCGGCCAAGGAGCCTGAACATTCGCTGCCGACATTGTTGCTGTTCGCCGTGTTGGGCGGGTTGATCTTGAATCTCATGCCCTGCGTTTTTCCGGTCCTGTCGATCAAAGCGCTCAACGTCATGGAGCAGGCGAAGAAACATCCGGCCGCGGTGCGCGCCAAGGGGCTGGTTTTCGCGGCCGGCGTGATCGTCTCGATGCTCTGCCTGGCGGGAGTCCTGCTGGTGCTGCGCGCCGGCGGCGAACAGTTGGGCTGGGGCTTCCAGCTGCAATCGCCGCTGTTCGTCACGCTCCTCGTCTACCTGCTGCTCGCCGTGGGTCTGAATCTGTCGGGCGTGTTCGAAGTGGGCGGCGGCCTCGCCGGCGTGGGCGACAATCTGACCCAAGGCGACAGCTATGGCGCCTCGTTTTTCACCGGCGTGCTGGCGACGCTGGTGGCCACGCCCTGCTCCGCGCCATTCATGGCGCCGGCGGTGGGCGCTGCGCTGACGCAGTCGCCGTTCAGCGCGCTGTGCATTTTTGCGGCGCTCGGCATCGGAATCTCCTTGCCCTTCGTACTGCTGTCATTCGCGCCCTGGATGCGCCGGGTACTGCCCAAACCCGGCGCCTGGATGGACACGCTGAAGCAGGTATTCGCCTTCCCCGTGTACGCAACGGCGGCCTGGCTGCTCTGGGTGGTGGCGCAGGAAACCTCGCCCTTCGGTCTGGGAGCTGCTTTGGCGGGCAGCATTCTGATCGGCCTGGCTGCATGGTCCTTCCAAAAGGCCCGTTCTACCGCGGGCGGAGGCCGGATCACGGTCATCGCCACCGCGGTGATATCGGTGCTGCTGGCGGTCATGCTTCCCGTACGCTTCGCCGATGTCGCCGCGGCGGCGCCCGGCGCAAGCGCCCAGGCCAGGTCCGGCGCCGATGAGTGGCAGCCCTACAGCGCGGCAAAGGTTGCCGAGCTCAATGCCGAGGGCCGGCCGCTGCTGGTGAATTTCACCGCCAGCTGGTGTCTGACCTGCCTCGTCAATGAGCGCAATGCATTTTCGGATCCGGCGGTGCAGGAGGTTTTTCGGAACAAGAAAGTGACTTTGATGAAGGGCGATTGGACCAATCGGGACCCGGCCATCACCAAAGCGCTCGCGGCATTCGGTCGCGCCGGCGTGCCCCTGTATGTCGTCTACAATGGCAAACCAGGCTCAACCGAACCGTTGGTGCTACCGCAGATTCTCACCGCCGGCGTCGTTCAAAGCGCCTTCGGTGGATAACGCCACCACCATTTCGGTCATCGATTTCCGCCGCCAAAGCATGGTGCTGCAGTGGCACGCGCTGGGCGGAACCTGGACGGCCTGCGATACGCCGCCCGCGTTGGTACACGGCATCGCACTCATCGGCCCCACCGGTCCGAATATCTGCGTTTATGGCCAGGGAGGCCGGCTGAAGCTGCAGGTTGGCCCGAATCAATACGTCTTGGCGGAAAACTCGCCGCGAATCAACTGCGCTCGCGGCGTGGCAAGTTTTGGATTTCGCCGGCGGTTCAGCGTGCAATCGAGCGGCGGCGGCGTGCTCTTCAGCCACTCCTACTGGAACAATCAAGGACGCGATTTCTATCGCTGGTTTGCCGATAAGGCGGAAGATCCCGATTGGCGCGTGAGCTGCGGACGGCAATGGTCCGAGGGCGTCCCATCCGCAGCGCTGCGGGCCGGTTAACCCAGCAAACCGGCGAGCTCCGCCGGCGTGAGATGCCGCCACTGTCCCGGGCCGAGCTCTCCCAGATGGATATTCATGATGCGCACGCGCTGCAGGCGTTGCGCCCGATAGCCGAGCGCGGAGCACATGCGGCGTATCTGGCGATTGAGCCCTTGGGTGAGGATGATGCGAAAGGTATCGGCGCTCACGCGCGTGACCCGGCTCGGCTTGGTCAGCTCGCCCATGATCTTGACGCCGGCCGCCATCATGCGCAGCGACAAATCGGTGATCGGACGCTCGACCGTCACCACGTATTCCTTCTCGTGATTGTTCTCAGAGCGCAGGATTTCATTGACGATATCGCCGTTGTTGGTCAGCAGAATCAGCCCTTCCGAATCACGATCCAGCCTGCCCACCGGAAAGATTCGCCCGGAAAATCCCACATGCGCGATGATGTTGTCCTCGACCTCTGCCTCGGTCGTGCAGATGATGCCGACCGGCTTGTTGAGCGCGATGTAGACCTGCTTTTTCTTGACGCCGATCAGATCGCCGTCGATGCGCACTTCGTCGCCCTCGGCCACCTGCGTGCCCAACGCGGCCGGCGCGCCGTTGCAGCTCACGCGCCCGGCTTCGATCCATTTGTCCGCCTCGCGCCGCGAACACACGCCGGATTCGCTGATGTACTTGTTGAGTCGCACCGCAAGCCTTCAACCGGAGAGGAATGCGCCGATCTGTCCGGCGAGGGTTATCGGGCTCGCGTCGAATAAATCGTCGGCGTACTCGGCAATTTCGATGAACCTTCCGTTCGGCAGGGCCGTCTTCAACCTGGCCATGCCTTCGGAAGGTTCCCGCGGCGTGCGCATCATCAGGGTCGACTGCTTGATGGTCGGCAGACGATCTGCGCCAAGCACGCCCACCAATACCAGGCGTCGCACCAGCTGGGGCCGGGCGGCGGCGAGATCCAGGGCGACGCGGGCGCCGCCATGGATTCCCAATAGATCAATCTGCTTCAGTCGCAAATCATCGGCGAGATCGGAAACGGCACCGGCAGCGTCGGCCACGCTCGAGGTAGGGGTGGGCGAAGGGTCCGATTCCCCGAGCCCCGGCAGATCGGGCGCATAAACCGAACGCACATCGGCGATCTCCGGCAGGAATCGAGCGAAGCTGCGGCTCGAGCTCCGGTCGGGATGCAGGCAGAACAGGGGCACCTGCTCATCGAAGCCGCCGGTGGTCGGAAATGCCGTGCGCACGTGCAACTGCCCGAATCGACAGTCGAAATAGGCACGTCGAGTTCGCACCGCGTGAGCCGGCATGGTCAATTTCGAGCGCTTAGCCAAGGAATCCATCGCCTCCGGTGTGAGTCTCCCCCTTTAGGATACTCGAACTTCCAGTTGGCTCTGTTCGTCACCAACATTTACTGTTGTTATTTAGCTACATTAAAATTTCACACTTCTTTGCAATAGGGCTGGCTTCGGCGACGGCGCGCGGCTACAGTGTTGCTCGGACGCAATTGGTAACGGAGACATAAAAAGACCGATCGTCGTCGAGCGCTCTTTCATAAAGGCGTCACGAGAGGCATGGGGACTTGAAAGCCGGGCTTTGAGCCCGGCTTTTTTATTGACCGGCCTGCCTCATGTGTGTCATACCGCCACTATGCTGCGTCTCAAACTCTGCTTGGTTTCCTTGTGTGTCGGCGCGCTTTCGCAAGCGTTGGCGGCCGATCCCCCGCAATCACCGCCGGCTGCATCAGCGATGCCTGTTGCCAGCGCACCGTCGACCGTGTCGACCCCTGCAGCGAGCGCGGCCAAACCCGAGGATTTGGCAGCGGCGAGATTGGAGGCCCAGACGAAAAGATTGAAGGCGGCAGGATACAAGCCGCAAGTTCGCAATGGTGTAACGCTTTTTTGCCGAAATGAAACTAAGATCGGCACTCGCTTCGAAACCAAGATCTGCGCGGACGGCGACGTCATCGAAAAGGCAGCCCAGGATGCCAAAGACGTGATGCAAAAAGTTCAGATGCAAAATCCGCTGAGGTCGCAGTAGCGCGCACGCTAAGGTAGTCGATCCCACACCCGTGACAGGGTGAACCCGTTCGATCGTCCGCCCCGGAAATCCACTTCCTCGACCAATCTGCGGCCATCCCCGGAAATGCTGTAATGCTCTTCGAACGGCGGGCGATCCTCGTCCACCTCCCGGCTGCGCACGATCAGGGTTTTGTCGGACCACCCGCATCGCGGGGGCGGCGCCTCGCGCTCGGACGGCAGTGGCGCATCGCGATCCGTGGCGCTGCCGCGGTGTCGCCGTTCTCTTCTTTCATCACTGGGCTGACAGATGCGTGTCTTGCCCTCGGAAGTGAACGTCAGCACACCGCCCACCTGTTTGATGTCGAGCTGTTTGCCGGGAAAGCGCAAGCCCTCGGCCAGCACGGCAATGGACGGTGTCGCGGGCGGCATCCGCGCCGGATAGCCCGAACCCTGCGCGCCGCGGCCGCCTCGCGCTCCCGTATCGGCCTGATTATCGGCAGCGGCGGATGCCTGCGCATTGGCGATCTGCAGCAGATGCATGGGGTCGTCACTGTCGGCAACGTTGAGCGTCCAATGGCCGCTGAAATCGACGCCCGCAGGCGGCGCCGATTTCAAGCCCTCGGCTGTGCAGCCGTAGAGGAAAAGAATGAATGCCGCAAGGAACGCGACGCGCATGTGAACCCCCGAAAGAACCGGGGGAATCTTATAATGAAATCAGCCTACGGAGTGATGCGCACGACCGGCCGAGCGCAGATCGTTCGGACCGCATATCCATACGCGGCCCTCGAAGGGTTGGAAGCACACGCGCACCCCCTCGGTGCGGCGCATCGTCTGCGAGCCACAGGCGATCTTGCCATCGGCCAGATCCGCCTGAATGAGGTCGACCAGCGACGCGCTCGGCTCGCCGGCATCGGTCGGCGGCAATGCGTGGGCCAGGATGCGCGCCTGCACCTCGTCGCGGCGGGTGGCATTGCCGAGCACCGCGCGCTTGAACTTGTCGAGCACCACGAGCACCCCGCTCAATGTGTTGTCCGTCACATCGCTGGGCCGGCCGGTACCGCCGATGAACTTCAGGTGCAGCAGCCCTCCCACGCCGCGTCCTTCGTCGTGCAGGCACAGTGCAAGAGCCCCGTGCAGATCCGCGATCAAAAGCATGGGCTCGGGCGAGACGTGGTAAGTGTCCGGTGCGACCGCTACTTCCGTGAGATCTTTAGCCAAATGGGGACCCTTTGTCACCCCCGCGATGCTGCGCCGAAGCTCAAATCCGCTCTGCCAAGCAAATCACGTTTTTTACCTATTGCAGCTGGAAACGCTGCGCGGATTGACAAGGAACGGCAGTGACTGACAAGGATCGGCAGTCATAAGCTCATATCGCACAGGAATTGGCGCGTTCGCGGGCGTGCAAAGTATCGTGCACTCATGTACCGCTACGACATCACGGACAAGACGCTCGTGCGGCAGCGTGTCGCACAGTTTCGCGATCAAACGCAAAGGTATCTCGCCGGCGCATTGAGCGAGGATGAATTCAGGCATCTGCGCCTGCGCAATGGCCTGTATATCCAGCGTCACGCGCCCATGCTGCGCATTGCCATTCCTTATGGGCTGCTGTCGACGCTGCAGCTGCGCACGCTGGCGGGAATCGCACGCAAATACGACCGCGGCTACGGGCATTTCACCACGCGTCAGAATCTCCAGTACAACTGGCCCGAGCTCGAACGGGTTCCCGATATCCTCGCCGAACTCGCCGAAGTCGAAATGCACGCCATCCAAACCAGCGGCAACTGCATTCGCAACACCACCTCCGATCACCTGGCCGGCATCACGCCCGCTGAACTCGAGGATCCACGGCCGTGGTGCGAGATCATCCGTCAATGGTCGACGTTTCACCCGGAATTCAGCTACTTGCCGCGCAAGTTCAAGATCGCGGTCACCGGTGCGCCTCAGGATCGCGCCGCCTCCATGGTGCATGACATCGGCGTGCACATCGTGCGCGGCCCGCATGGCGAACTCGGCTTCGAAATCCTGGCGGGCGGAGGGCTCGGACGCACGCCGGTGATCGGCCAGGTGGTTCGATCGTTCCTGCCGCGCGAGCATTTGCTGTCGTACCTGGAGGCCATCCTGCGCATCTATAATCTGGAGGGCAGGCGCGACAATCTGACCAAGGCGCGCATCAAGATCCTGGTGCGATCCCTGGGCATCGAGGAATTCACCCGGCGCGTGGAGGCCGAGTGGCAGTTGCTGCGCGACAGCGCCCCCAAGGTCGAAGCCGCGCAAATCGAGCGCATGCGCGGGTTTTTCAAACCTCCTGCCTACCGCGAACTTCCCGATGGCGCGCCCGACACGGGCAGGGAAACCGCGTTCCAGGCCTGGTATCGCTACAATACTGCGGCGCACAAGATCGCAGGCTACCGTGCCGTGTATGTTTCGCTGAAGAAGCCCGGGGTAGCGCCCGGCGACGCCACGGATGCGCAAATGGAGCTGGTTGCGGATCTTGCGGACCGCTACAGCTTCGGCGAAGTACGCGTGACCCACACCCAGAATCTGCTGCTCGCCGACGTCGAGCAGAGCTCGACCTATGCGCTGTGGCTCGCACTGGAGCCCGCCGGCCTCGCCACGCCGAATATCGGCACCCTCACCGACATCATCTGTTGTCCGGGGCTGGACTTCTGCAGCCTGGCGAACGCCGGTTCGATCGACGTCGCCAGGCTCATCAATGAGCGCTTCGACGACTACGACTACGTTTATGACCTGGGCGAACTCGATATCAAGATGTCGGGCTGCATGAACGCCTGCGGACATCACCACGTCGGCAACATCGGCATTCTCGGCGTGGATAAAGGCGGCGAGGAGTGGTACCAGATCACGATCGGCGGCGCCGCCGGCGCGGACGCGTCCTTGGGTGAGGTGATCGGTCCGTCCGTCCCGAAGATGCAGGTGGCCGAGACGATTGAGCGCCTGCTGGAGGTGTACGTGGAGCAGCGGCGGCCCGGGGAGCGCTTCCTGGACGCGGTGCGCCGCCTCGGCATAAAACCCTTCAAGCAACGGGCCTATGCCTCGCCTATTGCTGCGTGACGGCCGTATCGTCGTCGATGAGTGGCGCTACGTTGCCGAGGCCGCGACCGACGGCACGGCGCCCCTCATCCTGACGCTGACGCAATGGCAACTGGAGCCTGATACCTGGATCTCTCGAGGCACTCCGCTCGGTTTGGTGCTGTCTCCGGCTCAAGCCGTGGCACAGGTGGAGGCCGACCTTGGGCGCTTCGCGCTGATCGCCGCGCAATTCTCAGGCCCTGCCGAGGGACGCGGCTACACGCAGGCTCGGCAGCTGCGCGAACGATGGAATTTCAACGGGGAATTGCGCGCCGCCGGCTACGTGCGCCGCGACCAGGTATTTTTCATGGCACGCTGCGGATTCAACAGCTTCGAACTCCCCGAATCCGACCTGCAGGATGCGTACGCAGCGCTGTCGACCTTCACTGCCGCCTATCAACCGTCGAATGACGCAGGTCTTGCGCGCAAGCTCACCGTCACGGCGCATCACGCAGCGGAATGATCAAATCCTTCAGGATGCGGTCGGCCTCCTCCTGGGTTTCAAATTTCTCCACTTCTCGCACCAGCCGGCGCGGCAGATGCGGCGCCAGCAGCTCGATGAATTCGTACATGTAAGCGCGCAGCAGCGCGCTGCGCCGGAAGCCGACCCAGGTGGTGTGGCCCTCGAAAAGATGTGAAGCATCCAACACCTCGAGGTCGCTGTCGGCCGCCGGATCGACGGCCAGCCGCGCCAGGATGCCGACGCCGAGGCCGATGCGCACGTAGGTCTTGATCACGTCCGAATCGCGCGCCGTCAGGGCCACATCCAGCGACAGCCCGGCCGTCTCGAACAGCGCCGGCAGCGAAGAGCGCCCGGAGAAGCTGAACACGTAGGTGACGATCGGATACTCCGCCAATTTCTTGAGCGTGAGCTTCCCGGCGCTCGCCAGTGGATGTCCGCGCGGCACCACCACGGCGCGGTGCCAGTGATACACCGGCAGGCGCACCAGATGCGGAAACAACTCTTCCGAACCCGTGGCGATGGCAAAATCAACCCGGTCGCGCGCCACCATCTCCGCGATCTGCTCGGAGGTGCCCTGGTTCAATTGCAGGCGCACCTTCGGATACTTTGCGCGAAACGCCCGGATCACCTCTGGCAGCACGTAGCGCGCCTGCGTATGAGTGGTCGCAATGGACAGCGTTCCGCCGTCGGCCTTGCGCAGCTCCGCCGAGGTGCGGCGGATGTTCTGCATCTCCCGCAGGATGCTGCTGGCGCGCGAAATGATTTCTTCGCCCGCGGCGGTGGTGCGGGTGAGTGCCCGGCCCTCGCGTTCGAACAGCTGAAACCCCAGCTCCTCCTCCAGCATTTTGAGCTGGCGGCTGACGCCGGGTTGCGAGGTGTGCAGTTGGCGGGCAGCAGCGGTGATGTTGAGTCCATTTTCATGGACCGCCACGAGATAGCGCAGTTGCTGGAATTTCATCGACTCGTCCGGCCTTTGGCTTTGGGTGGGATTTGGCGCTGCAGCATATTTTATCGCATCGCGAACAGGCATGTGCTCATGCCCGATAATTCGTGTTGCGGAGGTACCTGCGGCCCTATAGTAGTATCCGAATGAATTACTTTCCGGTTTTCTTCGACCTTGAAGCCCAGCGCGTGCTGATGGTCGGCGGCGGCGAGGTGGCGCTGCGCAAGCTCGCACTGCTGGAGCGCACGGGCGCGGCCATTACCGTGGTCGCGCCGCGGGTCCAGCCCGAAATTGCCGAGCGTGCCGCGGCCGGCAAAATCAGCCTGGCGATGCGCGAATTCATACCCACCGACCTCGACGGCGTGCGGCTGGTCATCGTTGCCACCTCGCGGCGCGCCGTGAACCGTTGGATAGCCGCGTTGAGCGAGGCACGCGCGATTCCGGTGAATGTCGTCGATGACCGAAAGGCCTCCCGATTCATCGTTCCCGCGGTGATCGATCGCAGTCCCGTGTTGGTGGCGGTCTCCACCGCGGGCGCCTCGCCGGTGTTGGCGCGGCGCCTGCGCGAACAGTTGGAAGCCATCATCCCCGCGAGAATCGGCGCACTGGCATCGTGGCTGCAGGCCCTGCGGCACGGTGCGCGCAGGCGTTTACGCAATGGCGCCGCGCGGCGGCGCTTCTTCGAAGGCCTGGTGGACGGAGAGGCCGCGCGGCGTTTCCTCGATGGCGACACTCGAGGCGCGCAGCGCAGCGCGCAGCTGCGACTGGCCGCGGCCTCGGCAGCCGCCCCGGCCGCGGGTGCGGTCACCCTGGTGGGCGCGGGTCCCGGCGATCCGGAACTGTTGACCTTGAAGGCGCTGCGAGCGCTGAGCGACGCCGATGTCATCCTGTACGATCGCCTGGTGTCCCCGGCGGTGCTCGGCATGGCGCGGCGCGATGCCGCACGCATTTGCGTGGGCAAGGCAGCGGGCGGCGTTGGCAGCACGCAGAATGAAATCAACGCGCTGCTCATCGAGCACGCACGCCAGGCCAAGCGCGTGGTCCGATTGAAGGGCGGCGATCCTTTCATATTTGGCCGGGGCGGCGAGGAACTCGAAGCGCTCAAGGCGGCCGGCATTGCGTATTCCGTGATCCCCGGCATCACCGCGGCGGCCGGTTGCGCGGCCTACGCCGGCATACCGTTGACCCATCGCGGCCACGCGCACAGCGTCACCTTCGTATCCGGGCATGCGGATGCCGACGGGCGCGAACCCGATTGGCGCGCTCTGGCGAGGCCCGGAATCACCGCGGTGTTTTACATGGGCCTGGCGCGCGTTCAGCACATCGCGCGCCGCCTCATCGAGCACGGCGCCGCCGAGACGCTGCCGGCCGCGCTGATCGCGCAGGGCACGCTCGAGACCCAGAGCGTGGTTACGGGAACTTTGGCCACGATTGCGGCCGCCGCGGCGAGTGCTGAGCTGCGGACGCCCGCTCTCCTGATCGTCGGTGAGGTGGTGTCATTGCGCGATTCGCTGGCATGCTACAAGCACGGCGCGCCGTTGGAAATCTCTCGCTCGGCCTGAAGACGAGGAGTCTGCCGATCAGGCGATCGCCTCGGTAAATCCGCGCTCCGCGATCCAGGTCTTGTTGAACAGGCGCGACTGATACTTGGCCCCGCCGTCACACAATACCGTGACGATGGTATGGCCGGGACCCAGCTGCTTGGCGAGCCGCACGGCGGCTGCGACATTGATTCCCGCCGTACTGCCCAACAGCAGGCCCTCCTCGCGCAGCAGCCGATAGACGAAGTGCATGGTTTCGGCATCGGCTATGCGCAACGCATCGTCAATCGGCGCGCCCTCCAAATTCGCGGTCACCCGTCCGGTGCCGATCCCCTCGGTGATCGATGAACCGCCGTCGGATTTCAGTTCGCCGTCCTTGACGTAGTGATATAGCGCACTGCCCGGCGGGTCCACCAGCACGATCCGCACCGCGGCAGATTTGGACTTCAGATACCGCGCCGTGCCGGCCAGCGTGCCGCCCGTGCCGGTCGCCGCGCAAAAGGCATCGATTTTACCGCCGGTATCGCGCCAGATCTCCGGGCCCGTGGATTCGAAATGCGCTTCGCGGTTCGCCGTGTTGTCGAATTGGTTGGCCCAGATGGCATGCGGCAACTCCTGCGCCAGGCGGCCGGCGACCTTCTGATATTGATTCGGATTGCTGTAGGGCACGGCCGGCACCTTGCGCAGTTCCGCGCCCAATGCTTCGATGATTTGATATTTTTCGGCAGCCTGATTGTCGGGCATGACGATCACGCATCCATAGCCGCGCGCGTTGCAGACATGCGCAAGCCCGATGCCGGTGTTGCCGGCCGTGCCCTCGACCACCGTGCCGCCCGGTTTCAATGCACCACGGCGCTCGGCGTCGAGCACGATCCACTTCGCGGCGCGATCCTTGACCGAGCCGCCGGGATTCATGAACTCGGCCTTCCCCAAAATTTCGCATCCCGTCTCCTGGCTCAGGCGGCGCAGGCGGATCAACGGCGTGTTGCCGATCGAATCGGTAAAGCCATCTCGTACATTCATCAATGCGATGCCTCGAGTCCGGGCGTTGAATCCGCCGCCGTGCCGCCAAGCTCGCTGTTCAGCCGGGCCACATCCAGTTCTCCGGTCCATTTGGCCACGACCAGGGTTGCGACGCCATTGCCGATCACATTGGTCAATGAGCGCGCCTCCGACATGAACCGATCGATCCCCAGTATCAGCGCCAGACCGGCCACCGGCAGCGTGCCCACCGCGGAGAGCGTTGCCGCCAGGACGATGAATCCGCTGCCGGTGACGCCGGCGGCGCCCTTCGAGGTCAGCAGCAGCACCGCAAGCAGCGCAAGTTGCTGGAACAGATTCATGGGCGTGTTCGTGGCCTGCGCGATGAACACCGCCGCCATCGTCAGGTAGATCGAAGTCCCGTCGAGATTGAAGGAATAGCCCGCGGGAATGACCAAACCCACCACCGGCTTGGCAGCGCCCAATTTTTCCAGCTTTCCCATCATGCGCGGCAGCACGGTTTCCGACGAGGAAGTACCGAGCACGATGAGCAGCTCATCCTTGATGTATTTGAGGTAGCGCCACAGGCTGAAGCCATGCAGACGGGCGACCAGTCCGAGCGCGCCAAAAATGAACAACAGGCAGGTCGCGTAGAAACTGCCCATCAGCGCACCGAGCGAGACCAGCGAATGCACTCCGTACTTGCCCATCGTGAAGGCCATCGCACCGAATGCCCCGACCGGCGCCAGGCGCATCAC
Source organism: Steroidobacteraceae bacterium (assembly GCA_036267715.1). Taxonomy (GTDB): domain Bacteria; phylum Pseudomonadota; class Gammaproteobacteria; order Steroidobacterales; family Steroidobacteraceae; genus Bog-1198. The sequence goes on from DATAVN010000003.1 coordinate 27,761, forward strand.
CACCCCGACGATCCAGAACACGACATGTGAGAACGATTCGATGAAACTCATCATGACCGCGCCGCGAGCGCCCAGCTGCTGGATCGCAAATCCAAACAGAATCGCAATCAGCAGCACCTGCAATATTTCGCCCTTTGCAAACGCATCGGCGAACTGCGATGGAATGACATTCAGGGCAAAATCGGTAACCGATTGCAGCTTGCCCGGGCCCGTGTAGCTCTTGAGCGGTCCCGTGTCCAAGGTGGCGGGATCGGCGTTCATGCCGCTGCCCGGACGCAGAATATTGACGACCACCAGGCCCAAGATCAGCGAGACGGTGCTCATGATCTCGAAATAAACCAGGGCCAACCCCCCGGTTCTGCCTACCTTTTTCATGTCCTGCATGCCGGCGATACCCATCACCACCGTGCAGAAGATCACCGGTGCAATCAGCATCTTGATGAGCTTGATGAAGCCGTCGCCGAGCGGCTTCATCTTGGCGGCGGTTTCGGGATGGAAGTAGCCGAGCAGCACCGCCAGGACGATGGCGATGAGCACCTGGAAATAGAGCGAACGGATGAGGTTTTTCACCCGACGAATTTAAGCGATTCCGCACACAAAACGGGGATTTTATAAAAAAGAGTCCCCGGACCAGCCGGGGAATTTCGAGTGGAACAGGTGTAAAGAATTGACCCTACACGTCCGATAGTGGCAGATACGCCGCACAAAAGTGCCCAAACGTTCGACCTTGTTTGTGTCTTCCAGTGTTGCAAGTATGTAACGCTGGTAAAAAACACGAACCGCTGCGCTGCCGCTATCATAGGCGATACCGTAGACAAATCCAATAGTTAAAGTCCTTTTAATGAACGTAGCCGAGCTATGTCAAATGTGTTGCCAATTGGTTACAAAACAACACTTCGCGCCGCTGCGGCCCAAGCCGATGCTTTGGCGTCGAAATCCGGCGAACTGGCGCGTATCACGCAAAAACGCTGTCCGGTCGGCGCCTCCATGACCCACCAGCTGTGAACCGCCTCGACCCGTCTCGCCCCCAGCTTCTCCAGCCTTTGCACCTCGGCCTCGATATCGTCGGTTTCAATGTCGAGATGCACCCGGCTCGGATGGCTCACCGCCTGTACCTCGATGCTCAGGCCGTGCTGTGAGTCCTCCAGCCGCTTGTAGATCTCGCCCTCGTCGGCCGGCAGCGTCCGGACCGGCATGCCGAGAGCAGCGCCCCAGAAGTCCGCCGATCGATCAAGATCCGTGGTCTGACAATCGATGATGAATCCCGCCAGTTTGCTTTTGTGCATGCGTTGCTCCAAATTCTCCGGTTCTCACGCGAGGGCCTCATGAAATACCTACATACGATGTTACGGGTGACGGACGTCGAGCAGTCGCTGCGCTTTTATCGCGATGCGCTCGGCCTGATTGAATTATCGCGTAAAGATTATCCGCAGGGGCGCTACACGCTGCTTTTTTTGGCGGCGCCCGGCGACGAGAATGCGCAGGTCGAATTGACGCACAACTGGGATCCGCAACCGTATCCGGGTGGGCGCAACTTCGGACATCTGGCCTATGCGGTCGATGACATCTATGCCGCCTGCGGACGTCTGATGGAACATGGCGTCACCATCAATCGTCCGCCCCGCGACGGGCGCATGGCCTTCGTGCGCTCGCCGGACGGAGTATCGGTTGAATTGCTGCAAAAGGGCGCGGCGCTGTCCGCCGCGGCGCCGTGGAATGCGATGCCGAACGTCGGCCAGTGGTAGAGGATACTCGAAGAATCATGCCTGAAATTGAAGTTACCCCCGAGCACGCAGCCGATCCCAACACCCGCCGCGTCGGGATCCTGGTGGGAGTGGTCGGAATCCTGCTGTCGGTCGTCACCATAGCCTCGCATCGCGCGCACACCGACGCGGTGATTCATCGCACCGAGTCGAATGATCAATGGACCTATTATCAGGCGAAGAAGACCCGTGAAAACACCGAGGACGTGGCTTTGGCGCTGATCGCGACCGTGGCGGCAGATCCGGCCAAAATCGAGGCGGTCACCCTCAAGCTCGGGGCTGCGCGCGCCAAGTACGCGGCTGACGCCGAGAAGATTCAGGACGACGCGAGGGCGAAGGATAAGGAAACCGAGCTCGAGGAGCATCGCGCGCTGTATTTCGACATCGGCGAGGGGTTGTTGGAATTGGGCCTGGTGCTGTGTTCGCTGTATTTTTTGGCTCGCAAGCTGTTCTTTCCGGTGTTCGGTGTGCTGTCGAGCATTGCGGGCACCACCTTGGGCGTAATAGGTTTCATGCTTTGAGAATCCTGCTGGCATGGGTTGCGCTGGCCGCGCTGGCGCCGGGGAGCCGGGCCGCGGATCCGGCCGTCGCGGCACGCGTGGAAGCCCGGTCGAGCGATCTGCTGGCCGTCGGGATGGTGCACGGCGACACCATGAGCGTGCGAGTCAGCAGGCTCATCGACAATGCCCCGGTGAAAGACGCGGCGATCAGCGTGGTGCTGCGGGGTACGTCGCACGCCGCGACCGCCGAAACGGACGGCAGCTATTCGGTTCAAACCAAGGACCTCGCGCTGCCCGGCGCCGCGGCGGTCGATTTCCGGGTGAGTCAAGGCGCTGCCGTCGAAAATCTAAAGGGTACGCTGGACGTGGCGGGTTCCGCAGGCGGATCGGACGACAGGAATGGCAACCGGCAGGTCTGGTGGTGGGTTCTGAACTTCGCGGTTTGCGGCGCCGCCTTGTGGCTGTTTTCACGCCGCCGCAAGGCGGCGAAAACCAAGGAGCCGGTCTAAAAACTCTGCATGGTCTGCACCAAAAACTGGAATTTCTGAATCCCCGCCGCATCGTTCAGCGGGAACGCAAAATCGATGTGCAGCACGTTCCCCAGACCGGACCGGACATTGCCCAGCCGCAGGCCGAAGCCCACGTCCTTGAGCAATCCCGGATCGCTGTTGCCGATGACTCCGGTGCCCCACGTGCGCCCGACATCCGCGAACACGGCGCCTCCCACGCGAACCAGGCGGAATGGAAACCAGTCGGTGAACACCCGCTGCTCCACCGTGAACAGCGCCCGTGAGGTGCCGGACTCGAAGCGCAGCGGATAACCGCGCAATCCGTTGTCGCCGCCCAGCAGCAGCTGCATGTCCGGGTCGAGTTGATAGGTGGTGGTACCGGAGAACGCCGCGTACAACAACCAATCCTCGCGCCAGCGCCAGTAATACTTGGCGGCAGCATCGGCTATCAGGTTGCGCGCATGCCCCTGCTCCAGGCGCGAGGAGAAATCGCCGGTCAGAAACAATTGCTGTTCATGCGGCAGGTCGAAGCCGTGCAATGCCTTGGCGGTCAGCAAGACGGCATCCCGGTCGGCGCCGAAAACGCCGCTCGAATAGCCGATCTCGCCGCTGATCTCGGTGCCGAAATACAGATCTTCCGCGCGGCCGATCTGATTCTCATCGCCGACCTTTTTGTACGCGTCCTGCAGAATATCGAAGCCCGTGAATGGGTACGACAGCGTTCTGTCCGGCGGCAGCAGCTTGGCGGGCACGACGGTGATCGGCGCCGGCAGGAACAGGTTGCGGTCGTAGCGCATGCCGAAGGTCCAGCGCCGGGTCCAGCCGTCGATCAGGCCGCTCGAGAGGCCGCCGCTCAATTCGTACGAGGATTCGCTGTCGTTGAATTGATCGATGATGTCCCCCAGGTTGTAGCGCGAGATCGTACGGTCGAAGCTGATCGCCGAGATCTTGGTGCTCCACGGGGCGTCCAGGGAATAGAAGGGGCGCGCGATCTGCACCGAGCGCTGCGAGCCGTCGCTCGAATCCGAATAGGCGAGCGCCGATGTCCAGTGCGACCCGAGCACATTGGGATCGGTCCAGGCCACCGTGTTGCTGGTGCGGTCCACGGTGCTGCCGCGCGACACCTGCAGGGTCTTGCCCCAGCCCAGAAAATTCGTGTCCTGGAGATTGAATTTCGTGTCGTTGGTGCCGCCGGATCGGCCGAAGGAATACCCCGGGCTCAAGGTCCACACATCCCTGGTGATCACCCGGATGTCGACCTTGCCGTCCGCGTAGTGCACCGGCACGATGCGGGCGTCATACACATAGGGCAACAGGCGCAGCGCGCGCTCGGTTTCCGCCAGCGTGCGCGCCAGATATCTGTCGCCGCTCGCGAACAGCAGCTGCGCCTGAATGGTGGCGTGCTTGGTGCGCACATGCAGCCTGTCAGCCAGCTGGTACAGGCCGTTGCGCTCGCGCGGGTCGCTTTCATCGAAGATATTGCGGGTCGCGATGTCGATCCTGCCGATGATGGCGCCGGCCGCTTCCAGCTCGGCATCGCCCGGCACGCCGGCGGGCCGAGGCTCATCGATGCGCGTGTGCTGCCTGTCGGTGAGCTTCGCCGCAAAGGTGTTTTGCGCGGTCCCTGCGGTGAGGACGGCGAATGCAATCAGGCATCCGCCGCCGAGAAATCTCATTCGGCCGACAAGCTACAGCGCGGCGTTGTCGCTCTCGCCGGTGCGAATGCGCAGGACCCGCAATATGTCGGTGACAAAAATCTTTCCATCACCCACCTTCCCTGTTTTCGATGCGCCCACGATGGCTTCCATCACCTGATCCACCAGCTCGTTCTTGACCGCGACTTCGATGCGCGTTTTCGGCACGAAGTCCACGACATATTCCGCGCCGCGGTACAGTTCCGTGTGCCCGCGCTGCCGGCCGAACCCCTTCACTTCCGTCACGGTCATGCCGGAGACCCCGATTTCCGACAATGCCGCACGTACATCATCCAGCTTGAAGGGTTTGATGATCGCGGTAATCAATTTCATTCCAGACTCCGGTCCCGGGGCAGTCTGGGTAATACTATTACGATTCCGCCGGGGGTACACGTTACTTTAATGCCGCGCATCACCTTCATCGAGCCGGGAGGTTTCCCGCATCAGATCGATGCGCCGGTCGGCATCACCCTGATGGAAGCGGCCAAGCAGAACGGCGTGCTGGGAATCCTTGCGCTTTGCGGCGGGGCGTGCGCTTGCGGTACCTGCCATGTCTACGTGGACGAAGCCTGGCTTGCCAGGCTCGAGCCCCGCGAGGACATGGAGGAAGGTATGCTGGAGAATGCATGGCAACCGCATGCGAACAGCCGCTTGAGCTGCCAGATTCATGTCACCGCGGATCTCGATGGCCTGGTGGTGACGGTTCCCGAGCGACAAGGAGCAATTTAGACGATGTTCGGCATGGCAATTCATGGCGGCGCGGGTACCCTGCCGCGGGCGGAAATCACCGCCGAGGCCGAGCGCAATTACCGCGCCGGCCTCAAGGAGGCGATCGACGCGGGCTACGCGATTCTGCATGCCGGCGGCAGCAGCATCGATGCGGTGACCCGCGCGGTCGTGCTGCTCGAGGATGATCCGCTGTTCAATGCGGGGCGCGGCGCCGTTTTCACGCTCGACGGCCGCAACGAACTGGATGCCTCCATCATGAACGGGAGTACCTTGCAAGCCGGCGCGGTGTGCGGCCTGACGCGCATCCGCAATCCGGTCGAACTCGCGCGCGCGGTGATGGAGAAATCGGAGCACGTCATGCTTGCCGGGGCGGGTGCGGAGGAATTTGCCGCCACCCAGGGTTTCGACTTCGTGGCGCAGGATTATTTCCACACCCCCGAGCGCTGGCGCCAACTGGAACGCATGCGCGGCGGCGACGTGGATTTCCGCGCGCTCACCATTTCCCATGTCGGCACCGTCGGAGCCGTGGCGCTCGATCGCGCCGGCGGCTTGGCGGCCGCGACCTCGACCGGCGGCATGACCGGCAAGCGCTTTCTCAGGATCGGCGATTCACCGATTATCGGAGCGGGCACCTACGCCGACAACCGTTCCTGCGCCGTGTCCGCGACCGGACATGGCGAGCTGTTCATACGCGCCGCGGTGGCGCACGATATCTGCGCACGCATGCGTTTCGGCGGCCGAAGCATCGCCGCGGCGGTGCGCGAGGTGATTCTCGAGGAACTCCCCGGTATGGGCGGCGAGGGAGGGGTCATCGCGATCGACGCGCACGGCGAGATCGCCATGGAATTCAATTCCGAAGGCATGTTCCGCGCGGCGCGCAACGAGGGCGAGGAGGCGCGGATCGCGATTTACCGGTAGCGTCAGACATCGACATGGTGGCGGCGCTTCTCGAAGCGGCCGGTACGCAGGGTGTGATATTCGGCTTCCATCACGATCACGCGATTTCTGCCTTCCTCCTTGGCGCAGTACAGCGCCTCGTCGGCGAGCTGGATCAGGCCTTCGAGGGTACGATTGGCCGCGGGCAGGACGAAGGCTGCACCGATGCTCACCGTGAGGCGGCTGGCCACCTTGGATGCCTCGTGCGGAATGTTCAGTTCGGCGATCGAGCGCTGAATGCGCGTCAACACCTCGGCGACGTATTCGCGGCTCGCCTCGTACAGCACGATGGCGAACTCCTCGCCGCCGTAACGCGCGACGAAATCCAACGGCCGGCGTGCGCACTGGCTCAGGCAGACCGCGACGGCGCGCAGGCACTCATCGCCCGCCTGGTGCCCATAGCGGTCGTTGTAGTCCTTGAAGCAGTCGACGTCGGCCAGCAGTACGGCGATGCGCTCCTCGTCGCGCAGCGCCTGTTGCCAGACGCGCGCAATGTGCTGATCGAACATGCGGCGGTTTTGGATGCCGGTCAGCCCGTCGCGCGCCACCATTTCACGCAGCAGGCATGCCTCCAGAAAGCGTAGGCGGCTGGTTTTCTCGTGCATGTAGGTGACCGAGGCGCAAAACAGGTTGGCGGCGACGATGGCCAGGGCGCTGTAGCTGAATTCGCGGCCCGGCAATATCAGCACGGTGCCCGCCACCAGGTAGACGAGCATCACCACGACATTGACCGCCACCGCGTGGTAGAAAATCAGGCCGCTCATGAAGTAAATGAACACAATGCTCAGGATCAGCGAGGGGGTGAGCAGCGAAATTCCGCCGTGCGCGGCGACGATCTGAATGGCGGCGACACTCAAACCCAGCACGGTCATGATCACGATGGTGAGCGGCGCGTGAATGCGGTGCCGGCTCTGCGAAAAACTCGACATCAGACCGATGAGCAGCATCGGAATGATGACCAGCATTGGAATGATGACCGGCATGTGAATCCGGCCGGAGGCGCGGTCGAGCTGCGGTCCCAGCACCATCGCATCCATGGCCGAGAAGGCAATGACGATGACGATCGCAAGGCACAGATTTACCCGGATGTGCAGCAGATTCTCATCGAAATTGCGCAGCCTGAATTCGGCCTCGAGTTCATCATCGAAATTCAGCCATGGAAATCCCGCCCGCAACTGGCGCGCGTGCGGCGAGTTGGGCAGATCCTCGGTGGAAAGACGGTCGGCAGTGCTCATTTGCACCACCGTACCGTCCCGACGCCGTCCGCTCAATGACCTGCGGCACTTCTGCGCAGGAAAGACCCGCGATCGGTGCCATGCATTATGTCAAATAGATTTCAGTCGGCCAGGTAGTGAGCGAGGTAGCTGTCGAAATTCGTCCTGTCCGACGCCTCGATGCTGCGTTGCGCATCGAGAGATTCCTGCGACTCTCTGGCAAATTCCCCAAGGCGGCTCTCGTTGGGTGGGTAGAGCCCGAGGAAATAGTCCTTGTGCAGTTTCGACATGCGAAGCGCCAGCTGAAAAAAAGTCTCGCCCGTCTGGCGCATCTCCGCCAGCAGCCGCGCCGACGGCGTGCGCTCCACGTCGTCGATCTTGGCGCGCTGCTGCTCGAGCGCCGAACCGTACGGCCGCGCCGCCTGGCCGTGATCGAGCATTTCGCACAAACCCTGCATCGAATCGAGGAGTTCCCGCGCCCATTCGGACAGCGAAATGCCGCGCCCTTCCCGGCTCAGGCGCAAATTGGGTTCCCGGCCGCGCCGTGCCACCAGCAGGTGATTCGCATCCAGGGCGGATTGCTCGCCGGCGCTGATCGGGGCGCTTTCCCGCAGCAGGCACAGCGCCAGGAAGGCCTCGAGAAATCGCAATTTGTTTTGATTGACGCCGACCGGATCGAATGCGCTCACGTCGAGCGCGCGCACCTCGACATACTCGACGCCGGCGCGATGCAGGGCCTTGGTCGGCCGCTCGCCCGAGCGGGCGATGCGCTTCGGCCGGATGAAGCTGTAGTACTCGTTCTCGATCTGCAGGATATTGGCATTGAGCTGCCGATATTCGCCGTGCACCTTGACGCCAAGCTTCTGGTAGGCCGGAAAGGGCGTGCTGATCGCGCGCGATAGATCGCGCACATACTCGGCCAGACTGTTGACCGATACGCTCAAGGTCGACTGATTCTTGTTTCGATAGCCGATGTCGCTCATGCGCAGCGACGTGCCGTAGGGCTCATAGACGGTATCGCCATCGAGTGCGGGCAGGGTGGTGTCGCGTCCGGCGAAAAAACTATTGGACACCGCGGGCGAAGTGCCGAACAGATAAAGCACCAGCCAGCCATAGCGGCGATAGTTGCGAAGCACGCCGAAATACTGCTCGGAGACGAAGTCCTGCAGCGGCTGGGTGGAACCATTGACCCCCTGCAGAACGCCCCATAATTTCGGGCTGAACGAATAGTTGAAATGCACGCCGGAAATCGCCTGCATGATGCGGCCGTAGCGCATCCCCAATCCGTGGCGGTAAGTGGTCTTCATTCGTCCCACGTTCGAGCTGCCGAACTGCGCCAGCGGAATGCTGGCATCGCCGTCGATCGCGCAGGGCATGCTGGTTGCCCATAGCAGCTCGTCCTGCAAATGCCGGTACACGAATTGATGGATGTCGCACAGGTACTGCAGCAGTTCCCAGCTCTCACCGAACGGAGGCGTGACCAGCTCGATCAGCGACTCGGAAAAATCGGTGGTGATGTGTTCATTGGTGAGCGGCGCGCCCAACTCCCGCGGGTGGCGGGTCTGCGCGATGGCGCCATCGGGCGACACGCGCAGGGATTCCTTCTCCACCCCCTTGCGGCCGCCGCGCAATACCGCGCGCTCGCCTGAATTGACCAGGCCGGCGAGTCGCCGCTCGAAGTTTCTATCCACCACGTTGCGCAAACACTATCCCCGGTTCATTCTTTTTACGGCAGCTCGGCCACGACCTCGATCTGCACCAAAAAACCCGGATCGATCAGACGCTGTACCTGCACCCACGAAGTCGTTGGCAATCGTTCCTTGCTGTAGAACTCGAAGCGCAAATCGGACGCTTTCAGCAGTGCGTCCATATCGGTCGTGTAAATGGTCTCTTTGACGACTTCATCGAAGTCGGCTCCATGCGCGGCCAGGGTTCTGCGTATATTGGAATAAGCAGCGCGCATTTGCCCGGCCATGTCCCCTGGCGACACCAGGCGCCCGTTCTGATCCGCAGCAACCGAGCCCGAAATATACAGTGTTTTGTCGATCAGCACGGCCTGCGAATAGCCAAAATCCTTCTCATACGGATTCAGATGAAATACCCGCTTTACCCGCAGCGGCGCCGGCTCGGGCTCGCGCTCGCATGCGCTCAGGCCCGCCGCGGCGAGCAGGACCATCAGCAGGAGCGCGCGCACCGGGCGTGCGCGCTCAGGATTTGTGGTCGTACACGGATTCAGCACGAGCGCGCAGTGCCCGCAGCATTTTGGGCAGATCTTTGCGCAGCACGGAGCGCACCACCCAGTGCGGCACCCAGAAGCCCGGCGCCAGATCGACCGAATAGTGGGCAACCGTGTAGTCCCCGTCGCTCTGCAGTTCCCATGATCCCCGCAAAATTCGCAGATCCCCCGAGACCCGCTCGATCGATACCTTGGAAGGCGGGTTGTAGGTGGCGCGGATGACATAGGTCAGTTTTGGCGTGTACCAGGAGTAGTCCATGACATGGCGGATTCGCTGCCATGAATGGTCGGGCGCGGTCTGCAGCACGTCGCAGACTTCGAGGCCCGGCACCATCTTTACCGATTCCGGGCAACTCGTGATCAGCGACCAAACGATTTCGCGCGGCGCGTGAATCTTCACGGTGGCGCTGGCCGTGCCGCTCTGCTCCGCGGAATCGAGCGCCACCGATATTGTGATGTCGCTGCCCGGCGCCGATTCGAGATTTGCCGCGTGGGCCGCAACGGCGGCGAGCAGTACCGTGAATAGGAATGAGATGCGCACTGGATAGTCTGACTCCGGCTGACGAATACTGTTCGGACCAATTCGCCGCCTGGCGGTTGTTTTTCCTGAAATCCTTCATTTCGACGCGTCCATCCAGGCTTTCATCTTTGTCTCGAGAAGGTCCGGCGGCATCGCGCCATCCTTGAGTATTTCCGTGTGGAATACCCGAAGGTCAAAGCGGCTGCCCAGCGATTGTTGCGCCCGGGTCCGCAGCGCGCGAAACTCGAGTTCACCCATCATGCACGCCAGCGCGTCGGCGGGCTGCGCCGCATAAAAATCGATCAGCGCTTGAGCATCGAGGTCGCCGACCCCCGAATGAGCACGAAGATAGTCAAAAGCCTGGTCTCGCGTCCAGCCTTTGGCGTGCAGACCCGTATCCACCACCAGGGCGACCGCGCAGCGCAACTGTGCCAAGACCGCGTCCGACCTGCTGGAATCGTCGGCGTACAGGCCCAATTCCTCGCCCAAGGTGACGGCGTACAGTCCCCAGCCGCGCGTGAACACCGGTTCTTTGCCGAAGCGCCGAAAGCTCGGCAAACCGCTTAGTTCCTGCTGAAGCGAGATCTGGAAATGACGCCCGGGCACTCCCTGCTCCAGAAAATCGGCAATCGATATTTCCGGTCTCGAGCCGCTCGTGTTTACATACAAGATCGCCGGCGCGCCGGGCGTGCCGCGCTCGTAGTACAACGCGGTGGCCGGCCTGCCCGGCCATTGAACGCCGCGAATATCCATGCTCTGCTTCGGAAATTCCGCGAAGGCCGCGGGCAGAGCGGCGCGGATCTGCGGCTCCAACTCCCGATAGCCGTTCACCAGCCCGGTGGCAGCAGCGGGCGGCGCCTCGCGCGTCGGCGCAGCGCCGAGGCGCTCGACTTCGGCAACACCGATCCGGTTGATCTCATCGGGCGAGAGCGCGCTGCCGGTGGCCCTTTTGATCCGATAGGCGTACCAGCGTCCGCCCAGCGGCAGTTCCGACAGGGCGAGGCTCGATCGGGCACGCGGCAGGTATTCGTTCTGCAGGAAATCGTGCAGCGCGCGGATCGCCGGCAGCAACCTTGCGGAAACCGCGCTCGTCATGTCCTTGGTCAGCCGCGCGCGCTCCGCGGCGTTGCTCATTTCGGGCATGGATCGCAGTGGCGCATAGAACGCATTGGCGGACACATCCGCTCCAAGCCGCTCGAGGATCGGCAGCATGCGTGCGATCACGCTGCGCGGCGTGGTATAGCCGCGGCGCATTCCGTCGCGCATATTGGCGATGGCCTGCCGGCTCCAGCGCAGGTAATCATCTATCTGCGCGAGCCAGCCCGAATAGCCCGCGGCGCTTGCGGGCGGGTGCTGCGCCAGAGCCGTGGCCGTAAGCTCGAGCCGCTGCGACCTTCCGCCGAACGGGTTGACCGGCAGCAACTCGCTTGGAAAGGTGAAGCCCTCGATCATGATCTCGCGCCGCCGTTTGAAAATGTCGTAGCTGAGCTTGGATTGCGCATCCAGGCGGTCGCGCGGGACCGCGAGCACCTCGGCAAGGTAGCGGCGCTCGATGCTCAGAGAGTCGGCGAGGGTCTGCGGGGCGACGGCATCCTCGGTGGCAATATGTTGGTCCCAGTAGCGCTCCACCAGCCGATTCAGCTCATCGGCCGGCGGCAAAGGTTTGGCCGCGGGTGCGGCGGCCGGCGGGGGCGCCGCGCCGCATCCTGCCAGTGCCAAAAGCGCCATTGCGCAACAAACCTGGGGAGAAAATCCGCTCATTGGATGGATTATATGCCGGCGGGTAGGTTCATAATTCAGTGGTTCACGCTTACTGGAGACGGTTATGTTGGTAGGAGCAGGTCCGCGACGCGTCGCGATCATCGGCGGGGCGCGCATTCCCTTTGCCCGCGGCAACGGCGCGTACGCGCAGGTCGGCAATCAAGAGATGCTGACCGCCGCGTTGCGCGGGGTGGTCGAGCGCTTCGGATTGCGCGGGCAACGGATCGATGAGGTGGCGGCGGGTGCGGTGATGAAGCATTCCAGTCAGTGGAATTTGACGCGCGAATCCGTCCTGGGGTGCGGGCTCGCCGCGGAGACGCCGGGATTGGATTTGCAGCGCGCCTGCGGCACCAGCCTCGAGGCCGCGATCCTGCTGGGCAATAAGATTGCGCTGGGACAGATCGATTGTGCAATTGCGGGCGGAGCCGATACGGTCAGCGATCCGCCGGTGGTTTTTCCACGGAGCTTTCAGCAGCTTCTGCTGCGCAGTTATCGTGGCAGGACCGCAGCGGCACGGATGCGGCCCTGGCTCGGGTTGCGGCCCAGGAATTTCAAGCCGGTGTTGCCCGGTGTGACGGAACCGCGTACCGGGTTGTCGATGGGCGAGAGCGCGGAGCTCATGGTGAAAACCTGGGGCATCGCCCGCGCGGAACAGGACCAGCTGGCCCTGGAGAGCCATCACAAAGCCGCGTCCGCCTATGCCGAGGGCTTCTACAAGGATCTGGTCATCGAATATCTGGGCCTCGAGCAGGACAACAATATCCGAACCGATACGACTCTGGAAAAGCTCGCCAAGCTCAAGCCTGCCTTCGATTTCTCCGGCACCGGCACATTGACCGCGGGAAATTCCACGCCGATGACCGACGGCGCATCGGCCGTGCTGCTGGCCTCCGAGGCCTGGGCGCGCGATCGCAATCTGCCGGTGCTCGCTTACTTGAGTTACGGCAAGGTTGCGGCGGTCGACTACATCGAAAAGAAGGAAGGCTTGCTCATGGCGCCCGCCTACGCTGTTCCCCGCATGCTGAGCGATGCCAGGTTGAAGCTGCAGGATTTCGATTTCTATGAAATACATGAGGCCTTTGCCGGGCAGGTGCTGTGCACGCTGAAAGCCTGGACTGACCCGGCGTTTTGCCGCGACAAGCTGCAGCTGCCGGCGCCCCTGGGCGCGATCGACCGCTCCAAGCTGAACGTCAAAGGAGGCAGTCTCGCCATCGGGCACCCGTTCGCGGCCACCGGCGCGCGCATCGTCGCGACATTGGCGAAAATTCTCGACGCCGCCAAAGCCAAGCGCGGACTGATTTCCATCTGCACCGCCGGCGGCATGGGCGTCACCGCAATCGTGGAAAGATGAGGCTGCTTGAGAGCGGGCATTTGAACGCGCTATTCTCGAGGGTCACTTTGGAGGATTTGCATGGCACAAGATATTGAACTCAGCGCAAGCGACAACCACCGCCTGTCCGCCTACCTGTCCAATCCGCAGGGCAAGCCGCGCGGCGGCATTGTCGTCATCCAGGAGATATTCGGCGTCACACGCCACATTCGCGCCGTGGCGGATCGATACGCAGCGGCCGGATTCAGCGCGGTTGCGCCGGCTTTGTTCGACCGCGTGGAGCGCAACGTCGACGTGCCCTACACCGACATGGCAAAGGGCTTCGGCTACATGCAGCAGATGAAGAACGAGACGGTCATGCTCGACGTCCAGGCCGCCATCGATCGGGTCGGCGCCGCCGGTAAAGTCGGCGTCGTGGGGTATTGCTGGGGCGGCACCATGGCCTATCTCGCCGCCGCGCGGCTCAATGTCGCCGCCGCGGTTGCGTATTACGCCGGCGGAGCCGACAAATACACCGCGGAAAAGCCGCGTTGTCCGATCATGTTTCATTACGGTGAAAAGGATGCGCATATTCCGCTTTCCACCGTTGCCAAGGTGAAAGCCGAGGTTCCCGGCGGGATTTTTCATACTTATCCCGCGGATCACGGCTTCAACTGCACGGATCGCGCGAGCTTCGAGCCGGCAAGCGCAAAGCTGGCCTTGGAACGCAGCCTCGGTTTCTTCCATCTGCACGTAGGCTGAGCGAGTCGCCATGAATCTGAAAGACCCCGCATTGCTGCGTCAGCTTTGTTTCATCGACGGCGGCTGGACGGCCGCGGACAGCGGCGCCACGATCGACGTGAAGAACCCCGCCACCCTGCAGAAACTGGGCACGGTTCCGAACATGGGCGCCGCGGAAACCCGGCGCGCGATTGCGGCGGCGGCGGCGGCCATGCCGGCATGGAAGGCACGCACGGCCAAGGAACGCGCTGTCATCCTGCGGCGCTGGTTCGATCTCATGCTCGAACACCAGGAAGACCTCGCGGCCCTCATGACCGCCGAGCAGGGCAAGCCGCTGGCCGAATCCAAGACTGAAATCGTCTACGCCGCCTCCTTTATCGAGTGGTTCGCCGAAGAGGCCAAACGCTTGTACGGCGACATCATTCCCGGCCATCAGGCCGACAAGCGCATCATGGTGCTGCGTCAACCGGTCGGCGTGGTCGCGGCCATCACGCCGTGGAATTTTCCATCGGCGATGATCACCCGCAAGGCGGGTCCCGCGCTGGCCGCCGGCTGCACGCTGGTTTGCAAGCCCGCGACTCAAACCCCTTACTCGGCGCTTGCGCTGGCCGAACTCGCCCACCGCGCAGGCGTGCCCGCGGGCGTATTCAATATGCTCACCGGCGCTGCCGCCGCGATCGGGGGCGAAATGACCGGCAACCCGAGCGTTAGAAAGTTGACTTTCACCGGTTCAACCGAGGTGGGCAAGAAGCTCATGGCGCAATGTGCCGGCACGGTCAAGAAGTTGTCGCTCGAACTTGGCGGCAATGCGCCGTTCATCGTGTTCGACGACGCTGATTTGGACGCGGCCGTGCAGGGAGCGATCGCCAGCAAGTACCGCAATACCGGCCAGACCTGCGTTTGCGCGAATCGACTGTTGATTCAGGCCGGCGTATACGATGATTTCACCGCGCGGCTCAAAGCGGCGGTTGCAAAATTGCGCGTGGGCGACGGGCTGGCGGGTCCCACCGATCAAGGGCCGCTCATCGATGCCAAGGCGGTGCTGAAGGTCGAGGAACACATCGCCGATGCGCTTGCCAAGGGCGCCCACATCGCGATGGGTGGAAAGCGGCATGCGCTCGGCGGATCCTTCTTCGAACCGACCATCCTGACCAACGTCACGCCCAGGATGCTCGTGGCCCGGGAAGAGACCTTCGGCCCGGTGGCGCCGCTGTTCAAGTTCGACACCGAGGCTCAGGCGATCGCCATGGCCAACGATACCGAGTTCGGGCTGGCCGCCTACATTTATACGCGCGATCTGGCGCGCAGTTGGAGAGTCTCGGAGGCCGTCGAGTATGGAATCGTCGGCTTGAACACCGGCATCATCTCCAATGAAGTCGCACCGTTTGGCGGCATGAAGGAGTCGGGCACCGGACGCGAGGGTTCCAAGTATGGAATTCTCGATTACACCGAACTGAAGTACATCTGCGTCGGCGCGGTGAGTTGACGGCAGCGTGCTGGGCCGCTTTCTCGAGTTTTCGCTCGCGGCCCCCGATGTGCAAGCCTCATTGGATTTTTATGCCGCTCTGGGTTTTTCTTGCGCCGATGTGGGCGATGCGTGGCCGCATCCTTATGCCGTGGTGACCGACGGTCGAATCTGCCTGGGGCTGCATCAGCAGGCCATTCCCGCGCCCTCGCTCACCTTCGTGAAGCCCGATCTGCTCAAGCACTTGGAAAGCCTGGAACGCAAGGGGGTCGAGTTCGAGTTTCGCCGCCTCGGCAACGATGTATTCAATGAAGTGGGTTGGTTCGATCCCACCGGGCAACTGATACGCCTGATCGAGGCGCGCACATTCTCGCCCAGCAAGCGGGCCGCCAACGACACTTCGCAATGCGGATATTTTTTGGAAATCGCCGTACCCGCGCCGGATCGCGAACAGGCAAAGACCTATTGGGAGGATTTCGGTTTCGTCGGAATGGATGAAACCGCGGACCACCTGCCGCATATCTCCTGCACCAGCGATTTCATCGACCTCGGCCTGTATCACCCCGCCGACTTGCGCCGTGCAACACTGCGATTCGAGGTCGATGATGTGGGCGGGACGCTCGCGCGACTTGCCGAGAAGGGCGTCCTCCCGGGTGGCGAGTTGCCGCCGGGATTGCGCTCGGTGCCGGCCGCGATGCTGACGGCGCCGGAAGGAACGCCGCTGCTGCTGACTAATTCGCTGCCACAACAAACTTGAACTTCACCAGCAGCGCATCCTGCACTTGCAGCGCGCCATGCATCAGACTGTAGGGCGCCAGGCCGAGGGCGGTTTGGCGCAACTGCACCGATCCTGTCGCCGTCATGCGATGTGCGTCGCCCTGCAGGATGAGCGGCGTGGAAATTCTTACACTATGCCCGGCAACGCTCACTTCCAGATCGGCGCTCAGCGCCGCAGGGGTTCCGGCAAGCGCGACGCTCTTCACGACGATGCTCGGATACTTGAGCCCGTTGAGCACGGCGGCGCTCAGCATGTTGCTGCGCGTACCGGCCCTGGCGTCCTCGGATATGTCGCCGGAAAAATCGCCGCCCTCTTCGCTGCGTGCCCGCGCATCGTCGACGACGAATTCATCGACCGGCACGTTCAGCGAAAATGACGATGCCGATACGTCGCCGCCGACTTGCACCAGCCCGGTCATCGCTCTGTTGACCATGACGTGGTTATGGCCGAGGCCGGCCAGTGGTCCCGCGCGATAGACCAGCACTCGCAGCTCCGAATCGGCGCTGTCGATTTGATAGCTGCCGCGCGCGGGAAGCGTTTGCAGGACGGCCGTCGGCCGGCTTGGCGCCGGCGGCGCGGCGGGTCGCGGCGCGGCGCAGGCGGCCACGCACAGCACCAGAGCGGCCGTTGCAATTCTATTGAACACTCATTTGCCGCCTCTGTGACTTGCTAGACTAATGAAGACAGTGTGCAGCCGGAGATGCGCGATGCCAAATCGAAACCCCCCAATCCGCTACGGTGCGGTCGCTCAAGGATTCCATTGGATCATCGTCGCATTGGTCGTCACGCAATTCGCACTGGCGTGGACGGCGGGTGACCTGCCGATCGGAGCACGCAAACTCGCACTCCTGGCCCGGCATAAAAGCTTCGGCATGACGATTCTGATGCTCGCGCTGCTGCGCCTGGTGTGGCGGTTGTTCAATCGTCCCCCGGAACTCCCGCCGGGCATGACCGTGATCGAGAAGCAAATCGCCCGTGGCACGCATTACCTGTTTTATTTCCTGCTGTTTGTCATGCCCTTGACGGGCTGGATGATGTCCTCCGCGAAGAACTATTCGGTCAGCTGGTTCAATCAGTTCACATGGCCGAACCTGATCGCGCCGAACGAGCATGCGTTCAACATTCTGCTGGCCACTCATCATGCCTTGAGCTGGCTGCTGTTCGCGTTCGCAATCCTGCACATTCTCGCGGCGCTCAAACATCACTTCTGGAACAAAGATGACGTGCTGAAGCGCATGCTGCCATTCACCAAGCCGGAGAAGTAATCATGAGAAATGTTTTCGTTGCCGCAACCTCGGCGGTTCTGATGTCCGCGGCGGCGGGCGCCGCGGCGGCGGGCGGCGTTGCGTCCTACACGTCCGACCCGGCGCAGAGCCGGCTGGAATTCACCGGCGTGCAGGCCGGCGCCGAATTCAAGGCTGTGTTTCACAAGTTCGCCGCCAATGTGGACTTTTCCCCCGAGGCCCTCGCGGCCTCGCACATCGACGTGCAGATCGAGATGAATTCGGTCGACTCGCTCGACAAGGACCGCGACACGACCATGCGCGGCAAGGATGTCTTCGATGTCGCGCACGATCCGACGGCGCACTACACCACCAGATCCATCACCAAGACCGCGGCGGGGTTTTCCGCGCTCGGTTCGCTGACCCTGCATGGGGTCACCAAGGACGTGCCGATCGAGTTTCAAATCACGCCCGCCGGCGCCGGCGCCAAGCTTTCGGGCAGCGCCAAACTCAAACGTTTGGATTTCGGCGTGGGACAGGGCGACTGGAAAAGCACGGATACCGTCGGCGACGCCGTCAAGATCGACTTTGCTTTGGTGCTGAAGCCGAAGATCTGACATGCCGCGCGTCTTCGACGATGTCGGCGAGTGCGTTGAGGACACTTTGGCCCGGGTCGGGCCGCGCATCGTCCTGGCGCTGCCGTTGGGCATAGGCAAGCCCAACCCTCTGGTGAACGAGTTCTACCGGCGCGCACGGCGCGATGCAGCGCTATCGCTCACGATCTTCACCGCCTTGAGCCTGCGAGCGCCCCGGTGGAAGGGCGAGCTGGAGCGGCGCTTCCTCGAGCCGCTGGTGGTCCGGCTGTTCGGGGCCGATGTGCCGCTCGATTACCTCACCGATCTGCATGGCGCCGGTGTACCCGACAATGTGCAGATCATAGAGTTTTTCCTGGAGCCGGGCGCATTGCTCGGCGTTGCACATTCGCAGCGCCACTATGTCAGCAGCAATTACACGCATGTTGCGCGCGATGTTGCCGCCCGGGGGGTCAACGTCATCGCACAGCTGATCGCAAAACGCAGTGTCGAGGGCCGCAGCGAATACAGCCTTGGGTCGAATCCCGATGTCACCCTGGACCTGCTCGCGCATCTGGCGCCGCAACGGCAAGCGGGGCGGGAGATCGTGGTCATCGGCGAGGTCAATCGACAGATGCCGTTCATGTTCGGGCCTGCGGCTGTGGCGACGGAAACCTTCGACGCGCTGGTCGAACACCCCCGCTATGAGTACGATCTGTTCGCGCCCCCCAATCAAGGCCTGGGCGCGGCCGACCATGCAATCGGCCTGTATTGCGCCAGTCTGGTGCGCGACGGCGGCACGCTGCAGATCGGCATCGGCGCGCTTGGCGATGCCGTGGTCTACGGCCTGCAGCTGCGCCACCGGCAAAACGGCGAATTCCGGGAAATCCTGCAGAATTTTCGCGCCGGCGAACGCTTCGGGCAGATCTTGGACGCGGTCGGCGACGCGGCGCCGTTCGAAGCGGGCCTGTACGGATGCTCGGAGATGTTCGTCGATGGGTTCCTGGACCTGTACCGCAGCGGGGTGCTGCGGCGCCGTGTCTATGCCGATGAGCGCATCCAGCGCCTGCTGAACGACGGCAAAGTCGGCGAGCGCATCGATGAGCGCTTTCTGGCTGCGCTGGCCGGGGAGGGTTTTTCGGATCCGCTGAGCGCGGCGGAGTTCGAGCGCCTCCGGGAACTCGGGGTGTTTCGCCGCGAGTGCCGCTTCCAGGCCGGGCGCATCGAGAATGCCGAGGGACAGAGCGCGGCCGCGTCGCTCGGCACGGCAAACGCGCGGCGCGGGCTTCTGGCATGCTGCACCGGCCGCCGGCTGATCGCGGGGATTTTATTGCACGGCACTTTCTTCCTGGGTCCGCGCGGTTTCTACGCGGCTCTGCGCGAGCTGCCGGAAGACGAACGGCGTCAGTTTTCGATGTGCGGCGTCCACCATGATGATGACGCTGCTCGGGGCCGCGGTATCGGACGGCCTGGCCGACGGACGTGTCGTCAGCGGAGTTGGCGGTCAATACAATTTTGTGGCAATGGCGCATGCATTGCCCGATGCGCGTTCCATCCTCACGCTTCGCAGCACACGCCGCAAGGATTCCAAGCTCGGCTCGAATATCGTTTGGAATTACGCCAACACGACCATCCCGCGTCACCTGCGCGACATCGTGGTGACCGAATACGGCGTCGCCGATTTGCGCGGCTTGAGCGATCAGGATGCAATCGCAGCGCTGCTGAACATTGCCGACTCGCGCTTTCAAGACGGACTCAAGCGCGAAGCCCAGGCTGCCGGAAAGCTGCGCCGCGATTATCAGATTCCCGAATTGCATCGGAACAACACGCCGTGCGTTCTCGAGGAGCGCTTTATTCTCGCGCGCGCCCGCGGACTGTTCTCGGAATACCCGTTCGGCACGGATTTGACCGGCGAGGAAATCGTGCTGGCGAAGGCGCTGGCCAACTTGAAGGAAAAGACCGCGCGCGGCTGGCCACGCATCAAGGCCCTGGCGGGTGCGGCGGCATCGCGCGGCACCCCGGCTGAGATCAGACCCTATTTGGAGCGCATGTCGCTGGCGCTGCCGAAAACGCGCCGGGAATGGATTTGGCAGAGGTTGCTGGTGCGGGAATTGCGCGATATTTCCCGATGAACCGGCGTCTGGATTGTTTCTGGCCGTCGGGGTGAGTAACCTTGCCATCCCGGATCATCCTGCGGAGTGACTTTATGAAAATCGGCGTCCCCAAAGAAATCAAAATTCACGAATACCGGGTCGGACTGGTGCCCGCCGGCGTTCGCGAACTGGTCGCTGCCGGTCATCAAGTCACCGTGCAGAGCGGTGCGGGTGCCGGAATCGGTTTCGATGATTCGCACTACGAGGCGGCGGGCGCATCGATTTCCAGGAAGGTCGAGGATATTTTCGGTTCCACCGAGCTCATCGTGAAAGTAAAGGAACCGCAGTTGAACGAGTGCAAGATGCTGCGCAACAGCCAGACGCTGTTCACCTACCTGCACCTGGCGGCGGACCGTGAACAGACGCTGGCGCTGCTCGCGTCGGGTGCGACGGCGATCGCCTACGAGACGGTGACGGCGCCGGACGGTTCACTGCCGCTGTTGACTCCGATGAGCGAGGTCGCGGGGCGCATGTCGGTGCAGGTGGGCGCCAACTGCCTGCAGAAAGCCAACGGCGGATTCGGAGTGCTGCTGGGCGGTGTCCCGGGAGTGGCGCCCGCCAAGGTGGTGGTGTTGGGCGGCGGCGTATCGGGCACCCACGCCGTGGAGATGGCGGTGGGACTGCGTGCCGACGTAACCGTGGTGGATCGATCGGTCAAACGCCTGCGCGAGCTTTCTGCGATATTCGGCAGCCAGCTGAAGACCGTTTATTCCACCGCGCATGCCATCGAGGAATTGGTGCGCGACGCGGATCTGGTGATCGGTGCCGTGCTGATCGCAGGCGCCGCGGCGCCGAAACTGGTGACTCGTGCCATGGTGAAGACCATGAAGGCCGGAGCGGTATTGGTGGACATTGCAATCGACCAGGGCGGCTGCTTCGAGACCAGCCATCCCACGACACACGCCGAGCCGACCTACATGCTCGATGGCGTGATTCACTATGCGGTCACCAACATGCCGGGAGCGGTACCCAGGACCTCCACGTTCGCGCTCACCAATGCCACCCTGCCGTACGTGAGGGCAATCGCGGATCATGGCTGGCGCGCGGCGATTTCCAAGGACGCAGGATTGGCCCAAGGCCTCAACGTGCACGCGGGCCAGTTGACGCATGAGGCCGTGGCGAGCGCGCTCGGCTTGGATTTTCGGGCCTTCCGCGCGGCCTAGGACGCTGTCTCCCCAGTGAAAAAAAAGCGGCATGTGCCGAAATTCCGCCGTGCGCCGCCGGCAGTACGCCGCGAAGCCCTGATCGAGGCGACGCTTCACTGTCTGAAAAAACACGGCCACGCCGGCGTCTCGGTGCGCCGGATAAGCACCGCCGCCGGCGTTTCCATCGGTCTCATCAATCACCACTTTCCCAGCAAGTCCGGCCTGGTTGCAGAGGCCTATGAGACCCTCGCGCTCGCATTGCAGGACGATCTGCGGGCGCGCGCCCAGGACCGCGCCGCCGCGCCGCGCCGGCGGCTGAGCGATTTTTTTCGCGCTTCCTTCGCGCCCGAACTCCTCGATCCACAGCTGTTCAACGTATGGGTCGTGTTTTGGAGCATGGTCGCGCATTCGCGCGAAATCCGCGAAGTCCACGATCGCACCTACGGCAAGTACCGTTCACTGCTGGAAGGCCTGTTGCGCGAACTGGTGAAATCGGGCGCCGCGCCGAAGCTGAAGCTGCGCTCCGCCGCGATTGCGCTGAGCGCGCTGCTGGACGGCCTATGGGTGGAATTGAGCCTGAGTTCGGAGACATTCAAGCCCCGGGAGGCAATCGGCATCTGCGAGGACTGGGTGAACGCGCTGTGCGCCGGCGCCTTTCCGCGGGTTTTGCAGGGAAAACCCCGCAGATAAGCATCCTTTCTCTTGTTATACTAGCGTTCAACAAGAGTTTGAGTGTGGATTTCCATGGATGCACGGCGCCGAGCGATGGAGGAGGACTTCAGCCTGCCGGGATGGATATACCGGGATGCCGGCTTCCTGCGCGCCGAGAAGGAGCGGGTGTTCGCACCCTCCTGGCAGATCGTCTGCCACCTCAATGACATTCCAAATCCGGGCGACTATCACACGCTCGACTTTTTCGGCGAACCCATCGTCGCCGTTCGCGGCCGCGACCGCGCCGTCAGGGCGTTCTTCAATGTGTGCCGGCATCGCGCCTCGAGACTCCTCGACGGCGGCTCCGGACATTGTCCCGGGCGGATAGTGTGTCCCTACCATGCCTGGACCTACGATCTCGACGGGACGCTGGCGGCCGTCCCGCATCGCAGGGAGTTCGTCGACTTCTCCACCTCGCAATACGGACTGAAGCCGGTGGAAGCCGAGATCTACAAGGGATTCGTCTTCGTTCGTCTGCTGCCGGGACTGCCCGGCGTCGCACAGATGCTGGCGCCCTATGAGGATGAATTGGCCTGCTATCGGCTCGAGGAGCTCGAGCCCCTGGGACGGTTGACCTCGAGGCTGCGTCAGGTGAATTGGAAGAATGTGACGGATAACTATTCGGATGGGATGCACATCTCCGTGGCGCATCCCGGACTGTCGCGCTTGTTCGGCCAGACCTACGGCATCGAGGCCGGGACCTGGGTCGACAAAATGTGGGGACATCTGCGCGATGCTCCCTCCTCGCAGTTGTCGGAGCGGATGTACCAGTCCGTGCTGCCCAGGGCGCCGCACCTGCCCGAGGAGCGGCAGCGTTTGTGGACCTATTTCAAACTGTGGCCGAACGTTGCGTTCGACATCTATCCGGACCAGATCGACTTCATGCAGATGATTCCCGTATCGCCGACCGAAACGCTGGTGCGCGAGATCGCCTATGCGCATCCCGACGCGCGGCGTGAAATGCGCGCGGCGCGCTATCTGAATTGGCGCATCAACCGCCGCGTAAGCCTCGAGGACAAGGCGCTCGTCGAACGGGTGCAGAGCGGCATGACGTCGCGCAGCTATACACCCGGTCCGCTCGGGCACAACGAAGTTTCGCTGCGAAGCTTCGCGCGCCGCCTGCGCGAACTGATACCCGAGAGCCGGATGCAGCAGGCGCCCGGCGCCGGCTGGCGCACGGCGGCGGCGGACGGCGCACGCGGCGGCAACGATGGCTGCGGCAACGATGGCTGAACCGTTGCGCGACGCAGTCATCGTCGGCGGCGGCCACAACGGACTGGTCTGCGCCGCCTACCTCGCCGCGGCGGGACTCAAGGTCACCGTGCTCGAGCGGCGCGCCGTGGTCGGCGGCGCGGCGGTAACCGAGGAGTTTCATCCGGGGTTTCGCAATTCCGTGGCGGCCTACACGGTGTCGCTGCTCAATCCGAAAGTCATTCGCGATCTGGACCTGCCCCGGCATGGGCTGCGCGTGGTCGAACGCAAACTCGCCAATTTTCTGCCTCTGAACGAGAGCGAGTACCTCAAGGTGGGCACGGGGATCACCGCGCAGGAAGTGGCGCGCTTTTCGGCGCGCGATGCCGAACGACTCGGGCCCTATGGCGAGCGCCTCGATGTGGTCGCCGATGTGCTGCGCGATCTGGTGCTGCAGACGCCGCCGAACGTAACCGCCGGCGGCTGGCTTACGGCCTTGCCTGAGCTGTTGCGCGGAGCACGCCAGGCCAAGCGGATCGCCAAGCTGGACCTGGCCATGCGGCGCGAACTGCTGGACTTGTTCGTGAAGTCGGCGGGCGATTATCTGGATTCCTGGTTCGAAAGCGCGCCGATCAAGGCGGCCTATGGCTTCGACGGCGTGGTCGGCAACTACGCGAGTCCTTACGCGGCCGGCTCCGCGTACGTGCTGTTGCACCACGTATTCGGCGAGGTCAACGGCAAGAAGGGTGCCTGGGGACACGCCATCGGCGGCATGGGCGCCATCACCCAGGCCATGGCAAAAGCCGCCGCCGAGCGCGGAGTGGACATTCGCGTCGCGAGCCCGGTTCGCGAGGTCTTGGTCGAAGGCGGGAGGGCGGTCGGGGTGGTGACCGAGAAAGGCGAGGCAATTCGTGCGCGCAGCGTCATATCGAATTTGAACCCGAAGCTGCTGTACGGATCGCTGATCGACGCCGCCGCCCTGCCGCAGGATTTTCGCGAGCGCATCGGCCATTGGCGCTGCGGATCCGGAACTTTTCGCATGAATGTTGCGTTGTCGGAGTTGCCGGATTTCAAGGCGCTGCCTGGACGCGCCATGGCCGATCATCACACCGCGGGCATCATCATGGCGCCCAGCCTCGCCTACATGGATCAGGCGTACCTGGATGCCAAAGCTGAAGGTTGGTCGAAGCGGCCGATCGTGGAAATGCTGATTCCGTCGACGCTCGATGACAGCCTGGCGCCGCGCGGGCAGCATGTTGCCAGCCTGTTCTGCCAGCACGTGGCGCCGGTGCTGCCGAACGGCGCATCGTGGGATGCGCATCGCGAGGAGGTTGCGGACCTGATGATCGATCTGGTCGACTCGCATGCGCCGAATTTCAAGGCCTCGGTGCTGGGCAGGCAGATCATGAGTCCGCTGGATCTGGAGCGCACCTTCGGACTCATCGGCGGCGATATTTTCCATGGCGCCTTGAGCCTGGATCAACTGTTCTCGGCGCGGCCGATGCTGGGACACGGCGATTATCGCGGACCTTTGAAGGGTTTGTACATGTGTGGCTCGGGCACCCACCCCGGCGGCGGCGTGACCGGCGCGCCGGGACACAATGCCGCGCGCGAAATCATCGCGGACTTTCGACGCGGGCGGCTAAAGCAGGCATAGCCGGTTCCAGCACGCGGCCCGCCTGACCAGTCCTCGCGCGGCGGCTATTTCTTGGACGGATCCGGATACTCGAACGGATCGGTGGGCGCCGGCTGTGTGGGCACCGCCTTACGCGGCAACGCACTGTCGCTGTTCGCGGCCTCCAAAAGCACCGTCGCCAGCACCACCGAGGCTTCGCGCAGGTCGAGCGGCCGCAAGTGATCGAAGGTATCGAGATCGGTGTGATGCACGCGCGTCTCGTAATCCAGCGGATCTTGAATGAATTGGAACGCGGGCAGCCCGAGGCGGCTCAAGAACACGTGGTCCGTGGCGCCCGTGGGTTGTGCGACCACGGCGTTTGCGCCGAGGCTGGCAAACGGCGACAGCCACTCGCGGAAGGTTGGAACCACGGCGAAGTTGCCCTCAGTGTAGATGCCGCGGATTTTGCCGGATCCATTGTCGAGGTTGAAATAGGCATCGAGGTCGGCGAAGCCGGCAAGGGTTTGCACCGGATAGGTGTCGGAAGAGAAGTACACCGGCAGGTCGGCATCCGCGGGATCCGAGGGCGGCGGGCGATGGGCCAGATGCTTCTCGACATAAGCGCCGGATCCGAGC
This sequence comes from Steroidobacteraceae bacterium, assembly GCA_036267715.1. GTDB lineage: Bacteria > Pseudomonadota > Gammaproteobacteria > Steroidobacterales > Steroidobacteraceae > Bog-1198. The sequence continues at coordinate 53,162 of DATAVN010000003.1, forward strand.
AGTCCCTCCTCCTCCCCCGCCCACAACGCGAAGCGAATGGTGCGCTTCGCATGAATACCGAGACTGGCGAGGATGCGGGCCGCTTCCATGACCACGACGCTGCCTGCGCCGTTGTCGGCGGCGCCGTCTCCGGCGACCCAGCTGTCCAAGTGCGCGCCTGCCATCACGTAGCCGGCATGCGCATCCGCGCCGGGTATCTCCGCGAGGACATTGTAGGCATTGTGGTCGGCGTCCTCGAAGTGGACACGGCTGTCGATCTCCACTCGTACCTCGCCGCGCTTCGCGAGGCGGGTCAGCCTTCGATAGTCTTCCGCGGCAAGCTCGATGCCGGGCAGCTTGGGAGTCTTGCCCACCTTGTAGCCGTAGCCCTCGCCGTGCACGAGGCGTCCCTCGGTGCGCGACATCTGCACCAGTGCGACCGCGCCCTCCTGCGCCAGAAAGGCATCCAAATTGGGCCGGAAGCGAAAACGCTCGATACGCTTTTTCCGCTGCTCCGGATCGAAGGTCGGCTGTTGGTATTTATCCAACGCGGCGATTTCGGCGTCGGTCAGGCGCTGGAACGGCGCGTTGCCGTCGTCCTTGGGCGGCGCAGGCCAGGTGACCAGTACGATCTTGCCGGACAGCTTGCCCTTCCACTCGTCAAAATCCTTCTCGCTGGCCATGGGAGCCACGATGATGGCTGCGCTCAATTTGCCATTCGTCGCGGGTGTCCACGCGAGGGGGATTGCCTTCAGCTCCAGGGGTCTGGGCGCGATCATGCGCACATGCGAGGACTCGATCCACCAACCGCGGCCGAAATCGAAGCCCTCGGTCCTCACATCCTTCAAGCCCCAGCCTTTGAATTTCTCCTGCGTCCACCGCTCCGCCTTGCGCATCGCGGGAGAATTGGTCATGCGGCCGCCGATTTCATCGGCCAGGTATTCCGCGGTGTCTGCGACCTGACTGTGGTTGAATCCCTCATCGGCGATCCGGTTGATGGTGCTCGCTTCAGCGACAACGGCGGCTTTGGGCGGGGCCGCCGCCAGCGCGCAAGTCGCACCCAGAAGAATACCCGCAGACCAGACGCATAGTTTTGTAAACACCGTTCACCCTCGTCAGATTCGGCGTCGCATTTCACGACGGCAGTTGCACCGTGTCAACCATCTTCCCAATTGAAGCGCCACACCGCGATCAGCGCGAACAGCAACGACCAGGCCACCAGGATCCCCGCAGGCGCGAACGCGTTTTGCAACGGCAGCCCGCGCCAGGTCATGTTATCGAGCCCATCCACCGCCCAGCGTGTCGGCACGAACTCCGTCACGTGCTGCAGCCACTCGGGGAACAGAAACGACGGCACCCATGCGCCGCCCAGCATGACCAGAATCAGCACCGAGAACATGGCCACTCCGCGGGTCGCGCCGACGGAGCGGCCGAGCGAGGCAATCATGAGTCCGGTGGTCGCGGCCAGCAGGGCGAACGCGCAGGCAACCATCGCAAATCCAGGCACGCTGCCCTCGATGCGCACGTTGAACATCACGCGGGCGACCAGGTAGACGACGGCCAGAATCGCGATCGCGATGAGCGTGGTGCCGGCCACCCTGCTGCCCAGCAATACGCTGCGCGACAGCGGCGCGGCGCGCAGCCTGCGCCACATCCCTTCCTGGCGCATCAGCAACAACGCGATGCCGGCATCGATGCCCATGAACAGAATGAACTGGATGCTCATCCCCGCGAAGGAGTGCGCGTAGGAGTTGTAGCGCGCGCCGGCGGTGACCGCGATGCTGTCGACGTTGAAGGGGATCGGTTTGCTGTTGCCGATGAAGTTCGGTCGCGACAGCCGCTGCATCACGTGCTGCGAGAGCAGGCCGGCAACCATCGGCCGTATCATGGACTGCGAGGGATCGTAGAGCAGCTTGACGTCCGGCATCCGGCCGATGCCGAGCAGTGCGCCGGTCGCCGCGGGTTCGAACCCTTTTGGAAACACGATGGCGGCGCGCAGCTTGCCGCTTCGCACCAGTTCCTTCGCCTGACCCTCGGGCAGCACCTGGATATCGAGCGAGGCGTCCTGACTCAGGCTTTCCAGCACCGCCCTGGTGAGCGCGCTCTGGTCCAGGTCAACGACACCGACCTTCATGCGCGATATCGGACTGCCGCCCGAAGCGGGGGCGAACAGGAAGCCGAAGAATGCGGCTACCACGATCGGCGTCAGGACGCTGACCACCAGGGCGCGGCGGTCGCGCAGAAACAAGGCGATATCCTTGCGAACCAGGGCGCGAAATGCGGTGAAGGAGGAGCTCATGTATCGCGCAGCGTGCGCCCGGTCAGCGCAAGAAAGACGTCTTCGAGGTTCGCACGCCGGCTGGTCAATTCCTGGCAACTGAATCCGCGGGCCGCCAGGCGTTCGAGCACGCGCGGCGCCGCCGTGCCCAGATCCGCGGCCGCCACCGACAACTCGGCGCCGGCAAGCTCCACCCGGTTGACGCCCGGCAGATTGCGGATTTCCGCAAGCGCCGCGCCGTCGGGCGAGACGTCGTACTTCAGGGTGAGTTTGTTGCCCGCGGGCGCGCTCGCCAAAAGGGCATCGAGGGTATCATCGGCGAGCACGCGGCCGTGATCCACGATGACGATGCGGTCGCACAGCCGCTCGACTTCTTCCATGTAGTGCGTCGTGTAGACCACGGTGCGCCCCTCATCGGCAAGCCTTTCGATGGTTTCGAAAATGGCGTTGCGGCTCTGCGGGTCGACGCCCACCGTCGGCTCGTCCAGCAGCAGGATCGGCGGCTCGTGCAGCAGTGCGCAGGCAATGTTCAAACGCCGGCGCATGCCGCCGCTGAACTGGTTGGGCGGATCGCCTGCGCGATCCGCAAGGCTGGTGAGTTCCAACACCGCGGCTATGCGGGTTGCCAGCGCCCGGCCCGTGAGGCCGTACAGCCCCCCGAAAAATTCCAGATTCATGCGCGCCGGCAATTCCTCGAGCAGCGCGATTTCCTGCGTGACCAGCCCCAGTTTGCGCTTGCTCGGATCGGCCCCGGTCCCCAGCACCGTCGCGTCGATTTTGACGCTTCCCGAATCCGGCCTGGTCAGGCCGGCGAGCATGCTGATCGTGGTCGATTTGCCCGCACCGTTGGGGCCGAGCAGTCCGAGAATCTTGCCGGGTGCCGCGCAGAAGGAAACCTCCGCCACCGCGGTGATCGCGCCGAATTTCTTTTGCAGACGATCGGCGATCAGATTCATGGCGCGAATACTGCCAGCAGAACATCCTGAGCGCTATATCTCCACGCCCTGCGACTTCAGGTACTCATCGTAGTTGCCCCGGAAATCGACCAGCTTGCCGCCCGGGCGCATTTCGAGGATGCGCGTGGCCAGCCCGCCCACGAATTCCCGGTCGTGCGATACGAAGATCAGCGTGCCGGCATAGTGTTCCAGGCCGATCTGCAGCGATTCGATGGTTTCCATGTCCATGTGATTGGTCGGCTCGTCCATCAGCAGCACGTTGGACTTGGTGAGGATCAGCTTGCCGTAGATCATGCGGCCTTTCTCGCCGCCGGACAGCACCTTCACGGATTTCTTGGTCTCCTCGCCCGAGAACAACAGCCGTCCCAAGGTCGCGCGCACGATCTGATCGTCGTCGGCCTTGCCGGTGTATTGGGACATCCAGCCGAACAGATCGATCTTGTCCTCGAACTCGGCCTGCGGATCCTGGGGCATGTAGCCGGGTTGGGCATTTTCAACCCATACGATCCTGCCGCTGTTTGGGCGCAATTCGCCGGCAAGACAGCGCATGAGCGTGGTCTTGCCCACGCCGTTCGGGCCGATGATCGCGATGCGCTCGCCCGCCTCGACATTGAAACTCAGGTTGTCGAGCACCTTGTCGCCCGATCCTGGATACGCAAAGCTCAGCTTTTCCACGGTCACCGCGGAACGGTACAGCTTCCTGCCCTGTTCGAAGCGGATGTAGGGATTTTGCCGCGATGACGGCTTGATCTCCTCGATCTTGATTTTTTCGAGCTGCTTCTTGCGGGAAGTGGCCTGGCGCGCCTTGGATGCATTGGCCGAGAAGCGCCGCACGAACTCCTGCAGGTCCGAAATGCGGTCCTTGGCCTTGGCATTCGCCGCCTCGACGCGGGCGCGCGCCTGCACCGAGGCCAGCATGAAGTCATCGTAATTGCCCGGGTAGATTTTCAGCTGCTGAAAGTCCAGATCCGCGATGTGCGTGCACACCTGATTCAGGAAATGCCGGTCGTGGCTGATGATCACCATGGTGGCGTTGTAGTTGTTGAGCGCTCCCTCGAGCCAACGAATGGAGTTGATGTCCAGATTGTTGGTCGGCTCATCCAGCAGCAGCACGTCCGGATTAGAAAACAATGCCTGCGCGAGCAGCACCCGCAGCTTCAAACCCGGCGCAACCTCGCGCATCGGGCCGTTGTGCCGCGACTCCGGAATCCCGGCGTCGGTCAGAATGCTGCCCGCCCGGGCCTCGGCATCATAGCCGCCGTACTCTGCGAACACCCCCTCCAGCTCCGCCGCCTTCATGTAGTCGGCGTCGGTCGCTTTGGGGTCGGCGTAAATCCGGTCGCGCTCCTGCATCGCGGTCCACAGTTCAGTGTGGCCCCGCATCACCACATCGAGCACGCGTTCGTCTTCGTAGCCGAATTGATTTTGATTCAACTTGCCCAGGCGCATGCCCATCTGCAGCATCACATCGCCCGCGCTCGCTTCCATATCGCCGCCCAAGACTTTCATGAGCGTCGATTTGCCCGAGCCATTGGCGCCGATCAGGCCATAGCGGTTGCCGTCGGAGAACTTGACCGTGACCTGCTCGAAGAGCGGCTTGGCGCCGAATTGAACGGCGACGTTGGATGTGGAGAGCATATTGTCGAATCACACTGAAAAATGCGGCTGCGGCGGCCGCGATTGCCTGAAAAGTCCGTCTTCTATGGAGTGCCGGGTCGGCATGCGTTGGCACGCGAGGCGTTTACGCCGCAAATCGCCCGTTCCGGCCGTGCCATTCTAGCCGAGCTTGGGCCTCGACTTCGCGGTTTTCGCGCTCGGACCGGTTGATTCCGGCCCAATCAGAGCCTGGGCGAGTCTTCCGATAGGCGCCAGGGCGGAAAGCGCCGGGTCCCGCCGGCATGATAGAGGCAGATGATATTGCCGTCCGGGTCCTGCAGGTAGGCCTCGCGCCACAGCCAAATCTGATCTTTGGGAGCTTGGTTGAACTCTATTCCGAGCTTGCAGAGCCGCTCATAGGTGGCATCCAAGTCGTCGCATTCGAAATAGACCACCGTCTGCGATGGCAGCACCGTATCGAAGGCATGCAGCGAAAATGTCGCGCCATCCTCGCATTCGAAGCGGGCGTAGCGCGGCAACGTGCTGACGATTTGGGTAAATCCCAAGCGCCGGTAGAACTCCGCCGATCGTTCCACATTGGTCGCAGGCAACGTCACTTGATTCAGATTCACGCAGCACCCGCTCGCGGTGACACTATTTCTTGCGTCGCGACTTGCGGCGCTTTGCGGCGACTTTAGCCTTGCGCTTCGCGGGCGGGCTGCGCTTGGCCGGACTCTTGGCGGTCTTGCCGCCGGCCTTCTTGGCCGACTTCCTGACGGTCTTGCTGGCGGGCTTGGCGGCTTTCTTGGCGGCTTTCTTGGCGATCTTTTTAACCGCCTGCCGGACTGCTTTTTTGGCGGGCGTTTTCGCCACCGCCGGCTCAACGCCGCGCAATTGCTCGAGGATTGCGGGGTTTTCCAGCGTCGACATGTCCTGCGCGATCTCCTCGCCGCGCGCGAGCGCACGCAGCAGGCGGCGCATGATCTTGCCGGAACGGGTTTTCGGCAAATTGTCGGTGAGCCTGATTTCATCGGGTTTGGCAATGGGGCTGAGCTGCTCGCCCACCCATCCGCGCAGTTCCTCGATCAGTGATTTCGCGGCCGCTCCCTGCGGCCGCGGCACGTTCAGCACGACGTACGCAAATGCCGACTCGCCCTTGATATCGTGCGGCTTGCTGACCACCGCCGCCTCCGCCACCTTGGGGTGCGCAACCAGCGCCGATTCGATTTCCATGGTGCCGAGCCGGTGGCCGGCGATGTTGAGCACATCGTCGATGCGCCCCATGATCCAGTAATAGCCATCCTTGTCGCGGCGCGCGGAATCCCCGGCGACATAGTAACGATTCTTGAATTTCGTCCAGTAGGTGGAAATATAGCGCTCGTTGTCGCCCCATATCGTGCGCAGCATGGAGGGCCAGGCCCGTTTGACGACCAGATAGCCGCCGGCATTCGGCGTCCTCACCGGCCGCCCGTCCTCATCGACGATGTCGGCAAAAATTCCCGGCAGCGGCTTGGTGCAGGATCCGGGTTTGGTGGCGGTGACGCCCGGGATCGGCGACATCATGGCGGCGCCTGTTTCGGTCTGCCACTAGGTATCGACGATGGGGCAGCGCCCGGCGCCGATCACGCGGTGATACCACATCCAAGCCTCGGGATTGATCGGTTCGCCGACGCTGCCGAGCACCCGCAGTTTGGAAAGATCGTAGCGTGCGGGCACGGAATCGCCCAGTTTCATCAGGGCTCGAATTGCGGTGGGCGCGGTGTAGAAAATGCTGACGCCATGCTTCTGGCACATCTTCCAAAAGCGGCCGCCGTCCGGAAACGTGGGCGCCCCTTCGTACATGAATACGGTGGCGCCGGCCGCCAACGGCCCGTAAACCACGTAAGTATGTCCCGTCACCCAGCCGACATCGGCGGTGCACCAGTACACATCGTCGCTCTTCAGATCGAACACCCACTTGGTGGTCAATTTCGCGTTCAACAGGTAGCCAGCGCTGCAATGCTGAATGCCTTTGGGCTTGCCGGTGGAGCCGGATGTGTACAGCAGGAACAGCGGATGCTCGGCGTCCAGCCATTCCGGCTCGCATTGCCCGCCCTGTCCCAGGATCGCCTCATGCCACCACACATCGCGACCCGAACGCATGTTGCAAGCGGTGCCGGTGCGCCGATACACGATGACCTTTTCAACCGAGGCGCAACCCTCCGCCATCGCCTTGTCGACCGCGGCCTTGAGTTCGATCGCATGACCGCCGCGCCAGCCCGCGTCGGCGGTGATCACGAGCTTCGCGCCGGCGTCCTCGATGCGATCCTTGACCGCGTTGGCGGAAAATCCGCCGAATACCACGGAATGCACGGCGCCGATGCGCGCGCAAGCCAGCATGGCGATGATCGCCTCGGGAACCAGCGGCATGTAGATGACGACGCGATCGCCGCGCCGCACCCCTTGCGCCTTGAGTGCATTGCTGAAGCCGCACACGTCCCGGGTCAGTTCGGCGTAGCTCAGCTTGCGTACATCGCCGGGTTCGCCTTCGAAAATCAGCGCGGTCTTGTCGCCGCGGGTCGCCAGATGCACGTCCAGGCAATTGTGCGAGACATTGAGCTGCCCATCGGTGAACCAGCGGTAGTTGGGCGCGCGCGAATCGTCCAGCGGCACGGTGAAGGGGCGCTTCCAGTCGATCTCGGCATTGGCCAGATCGGCCCAGAAGCCCACATAGTCGCTCGCGGCCTTCTCATACATGCCGGCAAGCTCGGCTGCCTTCAAGGTGGCCGACCTGGCGAACGCATCCGAAGGCGGAAACACCCGGTCCTCCTGCAGGACCGATTGAATATCTTTCTGCGCCATGGTCTTCCCCCGGTTCATGCGGCGGCAGCGATGCGCCGCACCTGCTGCCTCAAAATATTCCCGAATCCGTGGGTGTCGAAGAAGCAGTCGAGCCCGCCGCGATCCTGCGGTCTGCGCTTCAGATCGTCCAGCGTCGCCTCGATCGGCATGTCGCAAACGATGCCGGTCAGCCGGCGCGCAAGATACGCGGCGTCCTTGTGAGCCAATAGTTTAGCAGCGACCGCGGCGGCGCCGCGCAGCTTCAGGCCGGCAATTTGATGAAGATTTGCGTACAGCTCATCGAGCGAGCCGAATACGGCGAATAATTCCGCGGCGGTTTTCCTGCCCACTCCCGGCACGCCGGGGATGTTGTCCACGCTGTCGCCGGTAATGGCCAGAAAATCGGCGATGAGTTCGGGCACGACGCCGAAGCGCGGACCGATATCGTGATAGTGATAGCGGGAGTTGCCGCTGTAGTCCCAAAATACGTCGCCATCGCGTATCAATTGGGACAGGTCCTTGTCGCGCGTGACCAGGACATTGCGCAGGCCGGCTGCGCGCGAGCGCGCCGCCAGGGTTCCGATGATGTCGTCGGCCTCGTACTCGGCGCTCGCGAACTCGGCCAGACCCATGTGGCGGCAAAATTCCCGGCACAGGGTGAACTGGCGCTGCAAATCGGCGGGCGGCGACTCGCGATTGGCCTTGTAAGCCGGATAGATGCCATTGCGGTAGGACGTGCCGCTGCGCAGGCTCAGGTCAAAGGCGACGCCGATCCTCTCGGGGCGCGCCTGTTCCAGAAGATCCGACAGAAAGCGCGCAAATCCATACAGCGCATGCGTGCCATTGCCATCCGCATCGACCATGTCGGGCGGCATCGAGTGGTATGCGCGGAACACGAAATAGCTGGCGTCGATGTAGTACACCACGCCGGATCGCGCCAACGGAACGCCGGCGGCCGCGTTCACATGGGCCAGCGTTGTATGCGCTCATGCAGCGGACTGGAACGCGGAAAATGCGCGACCAGGTATTCCATCTGGTCGGCGAGCACCCGCCGTCCCTTCAAGAAGATGTACTCGGCGTAGGTCGGCGTGAAGGGCACCGCCAGCAGTTGCATGCCGGCCTGCTCCGGTGTGCGCGACGCCTTTGCATTGTTGCAGCGCCGGCAGGCCGACACGACGTTGCTCCACATGTCCTGGCCGCCGCGGCTGAACGGGGTGACATGATCGCGCGACAGCAGGCTGTAGGTAAAACGCGCGCCGCAGTACAAACACAGGTACGCGTCGCGGCGGAACAGCGTCTGATTGTTGAGCGGCGGCGTGTATGCCGAGCCGCGCAGATTGCCCGGATTGCCGGTGACCCCCAAGGTTGCGATGATCGAGTTGACATCGACGATGGTTCGCAGGCCGGTGCGCGCGCAGGTGCCGCCGAACAGGCGGTACAGCAGCGTTCCACAGGTATAAGCCACCTGCTCGGTATGGTACAGGCGGGCCGCTTCGCGATAATCGACCCACTCGAGCGGCATGCCTGAAACGTCGGTCCGCAATATTTGCTGGGACAGGGGATGCGCATGCGAAACCACGGCAAGATCGTCCCGCCAGTCCAGCAATTGATACTTATCGGGTGAGCGCACGTTCACAACATTCTAAAGATAGTCGACTCTTATGCCATAATTCAACGTTTGGCACATAAGTAAAGTCTTGAGAGAGGTTTGCATGCCAGTCGTCGTCGGGATCCTCAAGGAAACCGCTGCCAAAGAAACTCGTGTTGCCCTCGTTCCGGAAATTGCCACGAAACTCAAGGCTCTCGGCGTTCGCGTGCTGATTGAGCGCGGCGCGGGCGCGGCGGCGCATTTCCCGGACGCCCTCTACACCGATGCCGAGTTCAGCGACGCGGCCGACATCCTGGGTTCCGCCGACGTTGTATTGAAAGTGCAGCCGCCCTCCTTGACGGAAGTCGCAGCGCTCAAAAAAGGCGCGGTCATCGTCGGCTTCATGCAGGCCTATGCGCGTCCCGAACTGGTGCGCGCGCTCGCAGAGCGCGGCGTCACCAGTTTTGCCATGGAGCTGGTGCCGCGCATTTCGCGGGCGCAATCCATGGATGCGCTCTCCTCGCAGGCCTCGGTCGCCGGCTACAAGGCCGCGCTGATCGCCGCGAACACCCTGGAGCGGTTTCTGCCCATGTTGACCACCGCCGCCGGCACCATCCGGCCGGCCTCGGTGCTGGTGATCGGCGCCGGCGTGGCCGGCCTGCAGGCGATCGCGACCGCCAAGCGTCTCGGGGCCGTGGTCGAAGCGTATGACGTGCGCAGTGCGACCAGGGATCAGATCAAATCCTTGGGGGCCAAGTTCATCGACACCGGCGTATCCGCGGAAGGCGCCGGCGGCTACGCCCGCGAACTGACCGCCGAGGAAAAAGCCAGGCAGCAGGAGGTGCTGGACGCGCGCATCGCCGCGAGCGATGCGGTCATCAGCACCGCGTCGGTGCCGGGCCGCGCCGCGCCGCGGATCATTTCCCGGGCAGCCGTCGAACGCATGAAGGCCGGATCGGTGCTCATCGACCTCGCCGCCGAGCAGGGCGGCAATTGCGAGCTGACCCGGGCCGGTGAAACCGTGCTGCACGGGGGCGTCAAAATCGTGGGTCCCGTCAACCTTCCGGCATCGCTGCCGTACCACGCGAGCGAAATGTACTCGCGCAACCTGTTCAATCTGTTGAAACCGGCGCTCGCCAAGGGCGAGCTGGCCATCGATTGGGCCGACGAAGTATTTGCCGGCGCCGTGCTCACGCATGACGGTCAAATCAAGGGGCAGAAGACATGATCGACGGCGTAATCGCGCTCTATATATTCATGCTGGCGGCATTCACCGGCTACGAGGTCATCTCGCGCGTGCCGGTGATCTTGCACACGCCGCTCATGTCAGGATCGAACTTCGTCCACGGCATCGTGCTGGTCGGCGCCATGGTGGCGCTGGCCAGCGCCGACACGACGCTGGTGCGGGTCATCGGCTGCATCGGGGTGGTGTTGGCCGCGGGAAATGCCGTGGGCGGCTACGTGGTGACGGAGCGCATGCTGAAGATGTTCGTGTTGGCCGGCAAGAAGAAAGGACCTTAAGGGATGCCTTCCGCTTCGACGATTCAAACCTTGACGCAACTCTCCTATTTGATCGCGGCTGCGCTGTTCATATTGGGCCTGAAGCGCATGAGCTCACCGGTGACCGCGGTCAGCGGCGTGCGTTGGGCGGGCGCCGGCATGCTGCTCGCCACCATCGTGACGCTGGCGTTCATGGGCGCATCCTCGTTCAACTTGATGCTGGTCATCGCCTCGATCGCGGTCGGCAGCATCGTGGCGTGGGTCAGCGGCAAGCGCGTCGCGATGACCGACATGCCGCAGATGATTGCGTTGTACAACGGCATGGGCGGAGGCGCGGCCGCGGCGATCGCTGCAGTGGAGCTGTACAGCGGCAATGAGCACAACCTGGTGCATCTGACCATGGCCGCCATCGGCGGATTCATCGGCGCCGTCTCGTTCAGCGGCAGCCTGATCGCCTTCGCCAAGCTCCAGGGCCTGATCACCAAATCCGTGCGCTTCAGCGGCCAGAAATTCCTCAATCTGGCCATATTGCTGATCACCCTGGGCCTGGGCTTCATGGTGGTGAACGGCGCCGGCGCGGACTCCGGACTTCCCCTCGTCTCGCTGTTCTTCGGATTCGCGCTGCTGCTGGGCATCGCCATGACGCTGCCCATCGGCGGCGCCGACATGCCGGTGGTCATCTCTTTGTACAACGCGTTCACCGGACTGGCGGTGGGTTTCGAAGGCTTCGTGCTCGACAACGCAGCCATGATCATCGCCGGCACGGTGGTGGGCTCCGCCGGCACGCTGCTCACGCAGTTGATGGCGAAGGCCATGAACCGCTCGTTGGGCAACGTGCTGTTCTCGAACTTCGGCGAAACTTCCGCCGCCGGAAGCGGCGGAGTCACGGGATCTCAAAAGGCGATCGAAGCCTCGGATGCGGGCGTCATGATGGCGTATTCGCAAAAGATCATCATCGTGCCGGGGTATGGCCTCGCCGTGGCCCAGGCGCAGCACAAGGTTTGGGAACTGACGCAATTGCTCATGGACCACGGCGTGAAGGTGCGCTTTGCCATCCATCCGGTCGCAGGCCGCATGCCCGGTCATATGAATGTGCTGCTGGCCGAGGCCGGCGTGCCCTACGATCTGATCTCGGATCTGGACGAGATCAACGCCGAATTCGAAACCGCGGACGTGGCGCTCATCATCGGGGCCAACGATGTGGTGAATCCGGACGCGCGCAGCAACAAGAGCAGTCCCATCTACGGCATGCCCATCCTGAACGCGGATAAGGCGAAGAATGTCATCGTGATCAAGCGCGGCCAGGGCCAGGGATTTTCGGGCATCGACAATGCATTGTTCGTGCTCGATCAAACCCGCATGCTGTACGGCGATGCCCAGGCGGCGGTCAGCCAGCTGATCCAGGCCGTCAAAGCCGCAGGCTGATCATGAAAATCTGGCTCGTTGCCGTGTTATGCGTGCCGCTTGCGATGGCGGCGCGCGCGGATGGCGCCGAGAGCGCTCGCTGGCATCGCCACGCAGAGCATGTGCATATCATTCGCGACAACTGGGGTATTCCCCACGTCTATGGCAAAACCGATGCGGATGCCGTGTTCGGCATGATCTACGCGCAGGCCGAGGACGATTTCAACCGCATCGAACTCAACTATCTCGACGGCTTGGGCTGGCTGGCGCAGGCAGAAGGCGAGTCGGCCATCTACCGCGACTTGCGCGAGCGGCTGTTCATCGATGTCGACCGGCTGAAACAGCTTTATCACACCTCGCCGCCGTGGCTCGCCTCGCTCATGGTTGCGTGGGCCGACGGTCTCAATTACTTCCTGTCGAAGCATCCGGGCGTGCATCCCAAGGTGATCAAACACTTCGAGCCCTGGATGGCCCTGTCCTTCACCGAGGGGAGCATCGGCGGAGATATCGAAACCATCAGCTTGGGCGCGCTGGCGAAATTCTACGGACCACCCGCGCCGCAGAGCGCTTCGGTCGCGAATACCGCGCGCTCTGCCGCGGATCCGGGTCCCGGCGGCTCCAACGGGTTCGCCATCGCGCCCAGCCGCACAAAGTCCGGGCACGCCATGCTGTGGATCAATCCGCACACGTCATTTTACTTCCGTACGGAACTGCAGATGGTCAGCGATCAGGGGCTGAACGTGTATGGAGCCGTCACCTGGGGTCAGTTCTTCGTTTACCAGGGATTCAATTCTCACAACGGTTGGATGCACACCTCGTACGGCGGAGATGCCATCGACGAATACCTGGAAACCATCGTGCAAAAGCCCGACGGGTTGTACTACCGGTATGGAACGGGTCTCAAGAAACTTCAGGTCTCGCGGATCACCATCCCTTTCAAGCAGGGCGGGAATTCGGGCAGCCGCACCTTTACGGTCTATCACAGCCATCATGGTCCGATCATCCGCGCCGAGAACGGCAAGTGGGTCGCCATCAAGCTGCTGCAAGATCCGGTACCTGCATTGTCGCAATCGTACCTGCGCACCAAGACCAGCGACTATGCGGCATTCCGCAAGACCCAGGACATGCGCACCGATACCTCCAACAACACGGTGTATGCGGATGCCGATGGCACCATCGCCTATTTTCACGGCAACTTCATCCCGAAACGCGACACCGCATTCGACTTCACCCATCCGGTGGATGGCAGCAATCCGGCCACCGAGTGGCAGGGCCCTTCCGACCTCGAGGACACCATTACGCTGCTCAATCCCGGCAACGGCTGGCTGTTCAACAGCAATGACTGGCCTTTTTCCGCAGCCGGCGATCAAAGTCCAAAACGCGAGAACTACCCGCGTTACATGTGGACCACCGGTGAGAATCCGCGCGGCCCGCATGCGACCGAAGTGCTGCACGACATCCACGACGTGAGCCTGGACAGTTTGATTGCCGCCGGGTACGACGGGCATCTGACGGCATTCGACGTGCTGTTGCCGCCGCTGTTCGCCGCCTATGATGCGCTGCCCGCCACCGATTCGCGCCGCGCCACGCTCAAGGACGCCATCGCCATTCTGCGCAACTGGAACCATCGCACCTCGGCCGATTCGGTGCCGACCGCAATCGCGATTTTTTGGGGCCAGGAACTGATCGATCGCAACCGTGCGGCGGCCCGCGCGGCCGAGCAGCCTCCTTACGACTATCTGGTGCAGAAACTCGATGACGCACAACGCATCGACGCCTTGAGCGCCGCGCTCGACCAGCTGCAGCGCGACTTCGGAAGCTGGCAAATCGCCTGGGGCGGGATCAATCGCTTTCAGCGGCTGACCGACGACATCGTTCAGCCGTTCGACGATGCCAAGCCCAGCCTGCCGGTGGGATTCGCCTCCTCGCAGTGGGGCGCATTGGCGTCATTTGACTCGGTCAAACCGCGTAAAACCAAAAACATTTACGGCTCCGTCGGCAATAGCTTCGTGGCGGCGGTGGACTTTGGCCCGACCATACATGCCAAGGCGATCATGAGCGGAGGCGAAAGCGGCGACCCGAAATCGCCTCACTTTACCGACCAGGCGCTCATGTTCAGCCAGGGACGTTTTCGAGATGTGCTGTTTTATCCGCAGGATGTCCGCGCACACGCAGAACGCAGTTATCGGCCTTAGGTTCAGCGCGGCGGGTGGTGCGGCGGTGCCGCACGCATGCCGGGTGCCGCGCGCATGCCGGGCGCTGCGTGCATGCCTTGCGTTGCGCGGTGACGCTGCTCGGGAGTCATTCGACGCCATTGTTGCCGCAACTGCATGCGCCGCTCCGGCGGCATTTGGCGGAACCGATTGAACGACTCGCGCACTTCCCTCTGCCTTTCAGGCGGCAGCGCCTTGAATTCCCGCCAACGCTGACGCACCAGCTGGCGCTGCTCGGGCGGCATGGCGCGCCACTGCGTAAAGCGCTGCTGCGCGCTCACGCGCTGTTGCGGAGTCATGGAAATCCAACGCTGACTCCCCCGCGCCAGCGCCTGCTGGCGTTCCGCGGGCAGCGAGTCCCATTTGCCCTGATAGCTTTGCAGCAGTTGCTGTTGTCCGGGTGACAGGGATCCCCAGGCGCGGGGCATTGCGGGCGGCTGTGCGGGCGCCGAAGCTGCGGACTCGGGTGGCACGGAGGCAGGAACCTGCGCGAAGCCGGCGGCGGCACCCAGGGTGAGGCTTGCGCAGATGAATAAAGACCTGATCATTTCTTGGCATCCTGCGGCGCCGGCGCAGGATCGCTCCCGCGCGGCGGCGCCTTCTTCAAAAACTCCCACCAAGCAGCATCGCCCACATCGTCGGAGCCCAAAAATTCAAGAAACCCCTCGTCCTGTGCCGGTGCCGGAGCCGCGGCCGGCGCCTGCGTTGAAGCCGGCGGCGGCGGCGCAGGCTGCGCCGGCGGCGGCGTGGCAACGGCCGTCGCGCACCAACCGAGCAGCAGCCAGCTGCCGGCATGGCCTGCGGCGCTCAGCCTACGCAGCCGGCCCCGAATTCGCGAACTTGTCCGCAAAAGCGTAAAAATCAATGTCGTCTTGCAACATATCGATTGCATCCGCCGAACCTTCGTCCGAAGCGGCGATCAGGTCAAGATCTTCCAGATTCGATTGAGTATCGGCCATGTTCGGCGCCTGGTGGCCGCCCGGCGAACCGACCCAGATCGCCAGACCCAAAATGGCCGCAGCGGTCACGCCGGCCGCCGGTGTCCACATCTTCCAGCCCAAAAACCACGGCCGGCGATTGGCGGCTGCCTCGAGCGCGCCGCTGCGCGCCTGCGTGAGGCGCGAGCGGATGCGCATGTCCAGTCCATCGACGCTGTCGTGGAATAATGCCCGGCTGCGCACCTCGAATGCCTCATCGTTTCGTCCGCTCATCACCACACCTCGCCGAGCTGCTCGCGCAGCGCATGTACCGCGCGCGAATAATGCGTCTTCACGCTGCCTTCCGAGCAAGCCATCGCACTCGCCGTTTCGGCAACATCCATACCTTCAAAATTGCGCAGCATGAAAGCCTCGCGCTGGCGCGCCGGCAATGCCCGCAATGATTTCTCCAACTGCTGCATTGCCTGGGCCTGCATCAGCTTTTCAGGAATCGTCGGTCCCAAGTCGGCGACATTCTCCAGAGGATCCTGTGCCTCATTGTCCGGATCTTCCTTCGGACCCGGCAACCACGCCATGACGCGCTTGCGAACGGTCCTTCGCCGCTGCAGATCGCGGATGCCATTTTCGAGAATTCGATAAAACAGCGGGCGCCACTCGGTGCTGGGGCGCGATGCATAGTTGCGCGTGAGCTTGAGCATCGCGTCCTGCACCACATCGAGGGCATCGTCGGAATCACGCAACGCGACCTGCGCCATGCGAAACGCCCGGCGCTCGATTTCCGCTAAAAACTTTTCGAGTTCTCTCGTGTACTCCAGAACCGCTCCCTCCGGCGCTGGAGCGGGAATATCCCAGACCATCCAAGCTGTATTGAGCGTACCAAAGCAGGCCATGCGTATCATCTCCATTCGAGGTATAAACGCGTAGGCTGAGCGAAGGTTGACGCCGCGAACGGCGCAAGATCAGCGACTTACGCACATCGCATGTGACTCTCGTTGCAATATTTTCGTTCAAACCTGTAGCGCGGTATCCAGTGGGGGCTGTAATGCTTTGAATCTAAAAGAGTCATTTCCATTTCGGGCATTTTTTCATCAATTTGACGGGACCCGAAACGGAACGGGCACTTAGGGTAAATGACCCCCGGTTCTCAACAGAGTTATCCACAAGTTTTGTGGACAAAGCACTCATGATTCTCAAGATCGCGCTCGATACACCGCTGCGCCGGGTATTCGACTACCTGCCCCCCGCCACGCTTTTGCACGAGGCGGCAACGCCGCAGCCCGGAGTGCGGGTTCGGGTACCCTTCGGCCGTCAACGTTTGATCGGTGTTTTGGTTGGCGTCAGCACCGACTCGTCGGTGCCCCGGCAAAAGCTCAAATCCGCGCTGGAGATCCTGGATGAGCAGCCGGTTTACGATTCCGTCACCTTCGAATTGCTGCGCTGGGCCGCCGATTACTACCACCATCCCATCGGCGAGGTCTATGCCGCCGCCCTGCCGGTCTCCTTGCGCGCCGGCCAGCGCGCCTTCGAGAGCACCGAGCAATGGAGCATTGCCGAACCGGGGCGCAGCGAGCTTGTGCTGCCGGGTTCCAAGCGCGCCCCGCAGCAGCGCGCCCTGCTGTCGTGGCTGGCGCAGCGCGACGCTGCGACAGTCGACGAAATCCGTGGGTTGTTCAAGCCGGCCTTGCTCAAGGCATTGGCGGCACGAGGCTGGGCTGTGCGGCGCGAAGTCAAGACCGCGCGGATGCCGGCTGCGATGCAGATTCACCCCGGCGACCTCGCGCTGACCGGAGCGCAATCGCAGGCGGTCGACACCATTCTCGCCGCGCTCGCGAAGTTCGGCGTCCATCTGCTCTACGGGGTGACCGGCAGCGGCAAGACGGAGGTGTATTTGCGCATCATTGCCGCCGCGATTGCCGCGGGCGGCCAGGCGCTGGTGCTGGTGCCGGAGATCGCGCTCACGCCGCAGCTCATCGAGCGCTTTCGCCGCCGCTTCAGCACGGGTGTGGCCGCCGTGCATTCCGGTCTCACCGATGGCGAGCGGCGCGATGCATGGCGCCGGGCACACGGCGGCGAGGCGCGCATCATCATCGGCACGCGTTCCGCCGTGTTTACCTCACTGCCGGATCTTTCCTTGATCGTCGTCGATGAGGAGCACGATGCCTCGTACAAGCAGCACGAAGGGTTCCGCTACTCGGCACGCGATCTTGCCATCATGCGCGCGCGCGGCGCCGGCGTACCGGTGATTCTGGGATCCGCCACGCCATCGCTGGAAACGCTGGAAAATGCAGCCGCCGGACGCTATGTCAAACATCTTTTGCCGCAGCGTCCCGGCGCGGCCCGGCAGCCGCGGATGTCGCTCATCGACTTGCGCAGGCACGCCGCGGACCAGGGCCTGTCGACGCCCGCCGTCCAGGGCATCGAGCAACACCTGAACGCCGGCGGCCAGATCATCGTGTTTTTGAACAGGCGCGGTTATGCGCCGAGCCTGTTCTGCAATTCCTGCGGCTGGGTCGCGCCCTGCGCGCATTGCGATGCGCGCATGACGCTGCACCGCCGCGCAGGGCAGTTGCGCTGCCATCACTGTGGCGCCCAGGCGCCCGTACCGACGGTTTGCGCCGACTGCAACCAGGCGCTTCTGCCCGTGGGACAGGGCACGGAGCGCGTCGAGGAAACCTTGATGCGCTTGTTTCCGGCGGCGCCGCTTGCGCGGCTGGACCGCGACAGCGCATCCGCCCGCGGCTCCATCCAGACCGTGCTCGACCGCGTGCACAGCGGTGAGGCACGCATTTTGGTCGGCACGCAGATGCTCACCAAGGGCCATCACTTTCCCGAGGTCACCCTGGTGTTGGTCCTGGATGCCGACCAGGGTCTGTTCGCCAGCGATTTTCGCGCCACGGAGCGGCTCGCACAAACCATCACGCAGGTGGCCGGACGCGCGGGGCGCGAATCGCGGCCCGGCGAAGTGATGATCCAGACCGAATTTCCCGAACATCCGCTGTTGAACCGGCTCATCACGGAGGGCTATGAGAGTTTTGCGGCGAGCGCGCTCGAAGAACGCCGCGCGGCGGGTTGGCCGCCATTCTCGCGCCTGGCATTGTTGCGCGCCGAGGCCAGGGACAGCGCCGCCCTGGATGCGTACTTGCGCGCCGCCGCCGAGGCGGCCTTGAGCCTTGGCGAAACGACGTTGAAGATACTCGGGCCTGCGGCCGCCCTGATCGCGCGGCGGGCGGATCACTTCCGGGCGCATCTGCTGATCGAAAGCGCCGCCCGGGCCACTTTGCAGCGCTTTCTTGCCCGCTGGCTGCCGAAAGTCGAGTCGCTGCCGGGCCCCCGCGGCCTGCGCTGGTCGATCGACGTGGATCCCTTGGAAGTCGATTGAGCGCTTTGCGGTAAACTGCGCAGCCTTTCAACCCTAAGCGGACCGCTCCTTGAAGAATCTGATCGAAGAATTGCTGAGGCAGGCGTTGGCGGCGCTGCCCGACGAGCTGGTTCCCGCCGCCGCACGCGAGGTCGGCATCGAGGCTGAAACCACGCGCGACGCACAGCATGGCGATTTCGCCAGCAATTTGGCGCTGCGTCTGGGCAAGGCCAGCCGCCAGAATCCGCGCAAGATTGCGCAGGCGCTGGCGGCGGCACTGCCGCCGAGCGATTCAATTGCCAGGGTCGAGATCGCGGGCGCGGGCTTCATCAATTTCTTCCTCAGGGACGACGCCTATCATCGGGAGATCGGCAAGGTGTTGCAGGATGCGGCGGCCTATGGGCGCTCGGGCATCGGCGCCGGGCGCCGCGTGCAGGTGGAGTTCGTATCCGCGAATCCCA
Organism: Steroidobacteraceae bacterium; assembly: GCA_036267715.1. Classification (GTDB taxonomy): domain Bacteria; phylum Pseudomonadota; class Gammaproteobacteria; order Steroidobacterales; family Steroidobacteraceae; genus Bog-1198. Next base: position 72,253 of record DATAVN010000003.1, read on the forward strand.
CCGGCCCGCTGCACGTCGCGCATGGCCGGCACGCGGCGTTCGGGGCCTCGCTCAGCAATCTCCTCGATGCCGTGGGTTACCGCGTCGAACGCGAGTACTACATCAACGATGCCGGTCGCCAAATGGATATTTTGGCGCTCAGCGCGTGGCTGCGTTATCTCGAGCGCTGCGGCGAGCAATTCGCTTTTCCGTCCAATGCCTATGTCGGCGAATACCTGCGGATCGTCGCCGAGCAGTTATTCGCCGCGGCAGGGACCGCGCTCGCGCGTTCCGCGGCGCAGCTGTTCAAGGATCTGCCGCCGGACGAGCCGCAGGGAGGCGACAAGGACGTCTACATCGACGCGCTGATCGACCGCGCGCGCGCCTTGATCGGCGCACCCGCCTTCGCGAAGGTGCTTCAAACCACCCTCGAGGGCATCGTCGGGGACATTCGCGAGGATCTGGCGGAATTCGGCGTCACCTTCGATCGCTGGTTCTCGGAGCGCTCATTGAGCGAGAGCGGCGAGATCGACCGCGCGATCGAAGCGCTGAGGAAATCCGCGCATGCGTACCTGAAGGACGGCGCGCTCTGGTTCAAGAGCACCGGCTTCGGCGACGAAAAGGACCGCGTCATCGTCCGCGACAACGGCCTCAAGACTTACTTCGCATCCGACATCGCCTACGTCATGAACAAGCTCGAGCGTGGTTTCGAGCATCTGATTTATGTCTGGGGCGCCGATCACCACGGCTACATTGCGCGGCTGCGCGCGGTGCTGATCGCCCTCGGCGGGCCGCCCGAGCGCTTCGAAGTGCTGCTCATGCAGATCGTGTCGCTGTTTCGCGGCGGCGAAAGGGCCAAAATGTCCAAGCGGTCGGGCGACTATGTCACCTTGCGCGACCTGCGCAAGGAGGTCGGCAATGATGCCGCGCGGCTGTTCTACGTCATGCGCAGCAACGATCAGCATCTGGATTTCGACATGGAACTGGCGAAGTCCCGTTCCAACGAGAATCCCGTGTATTACATCCAGTATGCGCATGCGCGCGTCTCGAGCGTGTTGCGGCAGCTCAAGGAGCGCGGCCTCGCGCATGACCCCGCCAATGGCATTGCCTCGCTCGGCAGCCTCAAGCAGCCACAGGAGCTGCAGCTCATCAAGCGCATCAGCGCATTCCCCGGGCTCATCGAGCAGTGCGCGGCGCAGCGCGCGCCTCATTCGCTGGTGCACTACTTGCGCGATCTCGCGAACGACTTCCATACTTATTACAGCGCGCATCAATTCATCGTCGAGGATGCGGGCGTGCGCGATGCGCGCCTCGATCTCGCGCTCGCGACCCAGATTGTGATTCGCAACGGACTTGGATTATTGGGCGTCTCCGCGCCCGATACCATGTAATGGCGCTCCATGGCGCGCGACTACAAGACCAAATATAAGAGCCCCGGCGGCTTTTCCGGGTGGATGGGCCTCGCAGGAGGACTGCTGCTCGGTCTCGCCGTCGCCGCCGTGGTCTATCTCAAGGATCATCGCCTGGATGCGCCGGCGGCGAGCGTCGCCAAGACCCTCAAGAAGAAGCCCCACGGCAATGATGCTCCCGAGGCGGGCGATCCGGTCGCGGATGACCCGAAAATCTATGCGTTTTATGAAATGCTGCCGAAATTCGAGGTGGTCGTTCCCGAGAAGGACAAGGATGTCAGGCCGGACATCAAATCCGTGCCCGAAACGCGGGCCGGCACCTACGTGTTGCAGGCGGGCTCATACAAGAACTTCGCCGACGCCGACCGGGTGCGCGCAAAGCTCGCCCTGCAGGGCATTGAATCGAAGGTTCAAAAGGTCACGGTCGACAACGATACCTGGCATCGCATCCGTATCGGCCCCATATCCAAGCTCGATGAGCTCAACCGCATGCGCCAGATTCTGCGCAAGGCCGACGTCGATGTGCTGGTGATCCGTGTCGGCGACTAGCCGGCCGGGCTCCTAGCCGGCCAAGCTCCTAGCCGGCCAGGCTCGCGAATGCTTTCGCGATGTGCATCCAGCCCGCCGATGCGGCGATGGGTATGGTGAGCAGCTGCAGCGCCACCAGCGCGATCCCGCCGTATACATAGACCGGGTGGGGTTTGCCGAGCATGCGCCAGTCGCGCACCACGGCGACGGCCAGAAACAAATCGGCAACCAGTCCCGGCGGGAGCGACACGAAAGCCGGCGGCGGCCCGATGAGTCCGGGCGGAGCGAAGAACGTGAGGAACAGCCGCGCGATCGCGGGGGTCATGATGCTGATCATGAGCAGTGTCATCAGCCGCTTGTGCAGCTCGGGTTTGCGCACCTTGGCGACCGCCAGCGTGAAGACCACCGCCATGAACGGCCACGCGATCAGCGTCACCGCGGAGAAACGCAGCGCGGCCTCACCGAAGCCGAGCGCCTGGTTGCGCGCGAGAACCGTGGCCTCGCCGACCAGGATGGAGCACATCATCGCGGTGAACAGCGCAATCCCCGCCAGGCCCCAGTCCCGATGCCTGAGCGTGCGCCCCGCCGCGACCAGCGCGGTCTGCACGAAATAGAAACAAGTCCAGGAAAACAGCAGAATCCCGTGGATGTGAATGATGGGCTCTGCGTGGAATGTGCCCGCGGCGACTTTTGCAAAGTAAGTCGGGATGAAGCCGCCGAAGGCGACGAGGAGGAATCCGCCTGCCATCAAAACGTAGAAATTGCGGCTCGCGGCACGCACGCCGGAGGCGGTTGCTATGGCTTCCATCTTATTTTTTCCTATATTGTGGAATTCGTCCGCAATTGTGCCACTTAACCGATGTTCAGCGCCAATCCCGCCTAATCCTCGCCTAATTGGCGAAAATCGACCCCAAGCGCCCGCAATTTGCGATACAGATGCGTCCTCTCCATCCCCACCCGTTTCGCCAGCTGGCCAACCTTTCCATTGCAGAGCAGCAATTGCTGCTGCAGATAGGCTCGTTCAAATTGTTCGCGTGCCTCGCGCAGCGGCAAGGCCAGCAGGTCCTGCTTCACCAGCGGCTCGTCCACGGCCATTTTCACCGCCAGCTCGCGCTCGATCTCCTCGAGCCGGATTTCCTCGCCGGCGCCCAGGATCAATACGCGCTGCACTAAATTCTTGAGTTCCCCCACATTGCCGGGCCAGGGATAGTTGCGCAGCCGGTTTTGCGCGGCCACGCTGAACCGGCGCAGCGGCAGATGCTGCTCATCGACCAGCCGGTCGACGTAGTAGCGCAGCAGGTCCGGGACATCCTCCGCATAGTCGCGCAACGGCGGCACGCGCAAGGTGATGACGCTCAAGTGCGCCAGCAGATCGCGGCGAAACGGCTCCGGCGAGGAGCCCAGCTCGAAGCCTTCCTGGGCCGAGCTGATCCATCGCACATTGAGGTTCAGCCGCTGCCGGCCGCCGACCCGGGTATAGCCATTTTGTTCCATGGCGCCCACCAGGGCGCGCTGCGCGTTGACATTCAGATCCTCCAGGCGGCTGACGTACAGCGATCCGCCGGTTGCCTGATCGAAAGCGCCCGGCTCAATCTTGCCGTCGCGCTCGCTGCCGAACAAAGCCGCCGCGGGATCCTGTCCGAGACTGGCCGCAACCACCGTGAAAAACGGCTTGGCCGCGCGCGCGCTCAAGGAATGCAGGAAGCGCGCATAGGCCTCGCGGCCCGAACCCAGTTCGCCGACCAGCAACACCGGCGAAGAACTGCCGGCGGCTTGCTGCACCTGTTCGCGCAGCATCTGCGTGATCTTGGACTTGCCGATGGGCACCGCCAGAGCCGAACCCTGGGCGCGCGCCGACAAGCGCTTGCGGCGCCCGGCATCCAGCGCCCGCTCCACGGTCCGCAGCAGCTTGGTCAGCGACAGGGGCTTCTCGACAAAGTCGAACGCACCGAGGCGCGTGGCCTCGACCGCCGTCTCGACCGTGCCATGTCCGGACATCATCACCACCGGGCAATCGTAGCCGTCTGTGACCGACCACTCGCGCAGCAGCGTGATGCCGTCGGTGTCCGGCATCCAGATGTCGAGCAGCACCAGATCGGGGATTTGTGCGGCGCGCGCGGAACGCGCCTGGCTGGCATCCGCCGCGATGTCGACGTCATAACCCTCTTCGGAGAGAATTTCCTTCAGCAGCCCGCGGATATCCGCCTCATCGTCCACCACCAGTATTCTCGATGCGGTCATACGCGTTCTCTCCTGTGTTCGCTCTTGCGCGGCTCACGGGCGCCGGCAACGCGGGGGCCGTCGACCAGCGGCAATACGATCCGCACGCGGGCGCCTCCCACGCGCTGATTATCCGCCTCAATCCGGCCGCCGTGCTCTTCCACGATTTTCTTGACGATTGCCAGCCCGAGTCCCGTGCCCTTCGGCTTGCTGGTGACATAGGGGTCGAAAACCGTGCCGATCAGGTCCCGCTGGAAACCCGGGCCATTGTCGGTGACCACGATCGCGACGGACGCACCCTGCTTTTGACCCTCGTCGGCAAGCTGAGTTTCGATCTCGATGCGTGCGCCCGCCTTGCCCTCGAGCGCCTCCAGGGAATTGGTCAGCAGATTGTTCAAGATCTGGCGGATTCGCATGCGATCCGCGGAGATCGGCGGCAGCTGCAGATCCAACTGCATTTTCATTTCCGCGCTGCTGTCCTGTACCCGGTAAAGGTCCACGACTTCGGTGATCAACTGGTTCAAATCGAAGCGCGAGAAATGCATGTCGGGCGCGCGCGCATATTCGCTGAATGCGTTGACCATTTGCTTCATCGCGTCGACCTGCGCAACGATGGTGTGGGTTGCGCGCTCGAGGATTTGGGCGTCCTGCTCGTTCATTTGCCCCAGGAACTTGCGCCGCATGCGCTCGGCGGATAGCTGGATCGGCGTCAGCGGGTTTTTGATTTCGTGCGCCAGGCGGCGCGCGACCTCGCCCCACGCCGCATCGCGCTGCGCCTGCAACAGCGTGGTGATGTCGTCGAACACCAGCACCACGCCGGCCGCGCCGCCGGCATCATTCGGCAGTCCCGTGCACGCACACATCAGCACGTGTTTTCCCGACTCCGACAGCAGCTCGATCTGCTCGCGCCAATCCAACTGTTCCGGCTGCAGGCGCTGCTTGATGGCGCTCAGGAATTGAGTGAACAGCGCAGCGTCGCTGATCGATTCGTCGAACGGCTTGCCGATGGCCGCCTCCAGATCGACGCCCAGGATCCCGCTCGCCGCCTGGTTGGCGGTGCGCACCTTCAAATCCGGCTCGAGCGAGACCACGCCGGTCGACAGGCGCGCGAGAATCACCGCAAGACCGGCGCGCTCTGCCTCGACCGCTTGCTGGCTGCGGCGCGTTTCCTCGCGGGCCCGGCCCAGCCGCTTGGTCATGTCGTTGAAGGAGGTCACGAGAAATCCCAACTCATCGCGACCCGGCAGCGGCAGCCGTGTGTCGTAGTTGCCCTTGGCCACGGCGCGCGTGCCGGCGATCAAATCCTGCACCGGCTGCACCAGGCGCTGCGCGGCGAAAAAGGCGCCGTAAACGGCGGCGATCAATGACATCAATACCACGAAGCTCAAAACCAGCACGAAGGTGATTTTGAGCGGCTGGCGGTTTTGCACCAGCGACGCGTACGAGGTGTAGGAGCGCTGCACCGTGTCCGCCAGCTGGCTGAGCTGCAGGGGCACGGGATACAGCGCGATGAGCACGCGCTGGCCCGCGCTGCTGTCCTCGATCGGCGCGGCGGCGCGAATCACATAGCCGCCGAGCGAATCGGTGTCCAGGCTCACGTAGGGCCGGCCGCGGCGCAATTGCAGCATCATTTCATCGGTGGCGGGAATCGGCAGCGCATCCATCGGCCGGTCGGAACTGGTGGCGATGATCCGGGCCTGGGCGCCGAGCACCGTGAATTCGATGGCGGCGCTGTCCTCGCGCTGCCGGTCGAGCGAACGCGTCAGCTGAAAGTTGGACAGCCCGATCAGCGAATGCGCGACCACCTGCGTGTGCTGCAGGAACTCGCGCACCCGCACGTCGAGCGCCGCATGCGACAACTCGCGCGTATCGCTCAGGCCCTGGCTGACTTCACGCTCGAACCAGCTGTCGATGCCGCGGCTCAGGAACTGCAGCGAGAAATAATAGACCACCAGAATGGGCGCGACGGCGAGCGCGCTGAAGATTGCCACGGTGCGGCCTTTCAGGCGCGAGCCGGGCACGTGGCGCCGATAATCCCTCACCAGGCGCGCCAGCTTGCCGACCAGCAGCACGAACAGCGTGAGCAGGCCGGATATGTTGATGAACAGGATCCACGGCAGCCACTTTGCGAACTTTTCGGAATTCTGGACGGCGGAGGCCAGCATGAACAACGCCGCGAGCCACAGCGCGACGCCGATGCAGCCCAACACGGTGGAGCCGTACTTGCGGATCATGGCTGGAACGTCCACGCGTACCAGTCGCTTTCCCGATGCCAGTCGCTCACCCAGAACATGAGCAGGCGCATGGTGAAAGGCACGGTGCCGAAATCGATTTTCGCGCGCACGCTGGCCTCATAGCGCCGATCCGCCGCAATCAGCGTCTTGTCCAGCGCGGGCAGGCTGTGCACCTCGGAAAGATGCTCGATCGCCTCGTCGATGGTGCCGAGCGATTCCTGCTGGCCGCTGTTGTCGTTGCGCAGGATGTAGTGCGCGCTCACGACGTTGTACTGCAGGTGATAGCGCTGCGTCAGTTCGGCGACGCGCGAGTTCGGCAGCAGTTGCCGAACGCGTTCGACGTCGAGATCGAACTCGAGCGCCAGCGGCACGCCTTCCGCCAGGCCGCGGCGCACGGCTTCGGTGATCGGCAGGTCGATGCGTGCATTCAAATGATAGACCCCGTCCTTGAGTTCAAGATCCGCCGAGCGCACTTCGAAGCGGCCGGCCAGGCCTTCGGCGCGGGCCGGCTGCAGCGGCGCGAGCAGCGTCAGCGCCGCGCAAACGCCGCACACGAGAGCGGCCCAGGGCCGCCGGGTGCGGCGCCGCTCAAACAGATTGGGACGGGCGTCGTTCATGCTTTGGTCAAAGCAGCATAATAGAAGCCGTCCGCACCCGCCTCACCGGGAAGGATCTGGCGCCCGTACGGGTCGGCTTCGCCGAAGCCGGGCCAGCCCTCCCAGGTTTCCACCGGCACGAGTGCCGCGTCCGGCGTGCTCGCGAGGAACGCGGCAACGACATCGCGATTCTCGCTGCGCGTGACCGTGCAGGTGACGTATACCAGGCGGCCGCCCGGGGCCAGCAGCGGCCAGAGAGCACCCAGCAACCTGCTCTGCAAAGCCGGCAATTTATCGATATCCGACGGGGACTTACGCAGGCGAATGTCGGGATGCCTGCGGATCACGCCCAGGCCGGAGCAGGGTGCGTCGAGCAATATTCGATCGAACGCCGTGCCGTCCCACCACTGGGCAGGGTCCGCGGCATCGCCGCTCAGCACATCGGCGTCGAGGGAGCCGCGCCGTAAATTATCGCGCACCCGTGCCAGCCGCTTCGGGTCGATATCGAGCGTCACCAGCTTGCTGAGATGGGGTTCTCGTTCGGCGATCAGTGCGGCCTTGCCGCCGGGCGCCGCGCAGGCATCGAGCACCCGCAGCTTCGGTTCGAGCGCCAGCAGGAATGCCACGCACTGCGCGCCCAGATCTTGCACCGACACTCTGCCTTGCGCGAAACCCGGCAGCTCGCCCACATCACAGGGCGAATCCAAAACGATGGCATACGGCACGCGCTCTTCGGCCGCCGCGGCAATCCCCGCAGCGCTCAGTTCCTCCAAATACGCCGCCGTGTTCCCCATCCGGCTGTTCACCCGCAGCCACATCGGCGCCTGGCTGTCGCTCGCGGCCAGCAGCTGGGTCCAGCGCACCGGCCAGTCGGCCCGAAAGCGATCGGCCAGCCAGATCGGCGCCGCATGGCGGATCGAAGGTCTGCGCGAGAGCTGTGCGTCCAGCACCTTGCGCTCGCGCAGGTAGCGCCGCAGCACCGCGTTGATGAGTCCCGATGCGCGCATGGCATCGGTGGCCTTCGCCGTCTGCACGGCCGCATCGACGACGGCGTACTCGGGCGAGCGCTGATCCTCGAGCTCGAACAGCGCGACCGAGAGGATCGCGCGCACCAGAAAATCCAATGAGCGGACCGGCGCGGACAGCAGCTCCCCAAGCAGCGCCTCGTGTCGGAAGTAACCGCGCACCGCCCCGTAACTCAACGAGCGTACGCTCGCGAAGAGCTTTGGGTCCGCGGCGGCAAGCGCATCCTTCAGGGCGGCATCGAGGGTCACGCCCTCGCGCAGCACCCGCGCCACCGCGTGCGCGGATATGGAACGTGCGCTCGAGGCTGCGCCGCTCATGCGCCGCCGAAGCGAATGCCGTGAAGGCGCTGTCCTCGCAGGAATTGGCCCGACGCCAGCGGTTTGCGGCCCGCCAATTGCAGCTTGAGAATCCGCAGCACGCCGCTGCCGCAGACCACATCGATGCCCTCATCCGCCGCGGTGAGCACCGAGCCCGGCGCCAGCGCTGCCCCATGCAGCGCTGCCCCATGCAGCGCAGACCCGTGCGGCGCGGGCGATTCGATCGGCTCTGCCTCGAGGATTCGCAGCTGCCGGCCCTGCAAACGGGTCTCCGCCATCGGCCAGGGATTGAACGCGCGCACCTGGCGCGAAATTTCCTCCGCACTGCACCGCCAGTCGATCGGCGCCTCCGCCTTGTCGATCTTGGCCGCGTAGCTGACGCCGTCGGCGGGCTGCGGCACTTCGCGTGCGCTGCCGGCGCGCAATTCCTGCAATGCTTCCTCGACCAGTGTCGCGCCCAATGGCGCGAGACGGTCGTGAAGCGTCCTTGCGGTATCGCGCGCATCGATGGCAAGCGCGCGCGAGATCAGCTTAGGACCCGTGTCGAGCCCGGCCTGCATGCGCATGATGGTGATGCCGGTGAGCGCATCGCCCGCCAACAGCGCGCGCTGAATGGGAGCCGCGCCGCGCCAGCGCGGCAACAACGATGCATGAATGTTGATGCATCCCCACTTCGGAACGTCGAGCACGGCGGCCGGCAGGATCAAGCCGTATGCGACCACGACCAGCGCGTCGACCTGCGCGGCTTGCAGCACTCCGAAGGCTTCGGGCGTCTTGAACGTGGCAGGCTGATGGACCGGCAGTTCGAGCGCGAGCGCACGGCGCTTGACCGCGCTCACGTGCAGCGCCCGGCCCCTGCCGGCGGGCCGATCCGGCTGGGTGAAGACGGCGGCGATCCGGTGGCGGGCCGCCAGCAGCTCGAGCGCCGGAACCGCGAAGTCAGGCGTGCCGGCGAAGGCCAGCTTCAACGACGAAGGAGCGTTGCTCAAGGCTCAAAGAGCCGGCGCGTGCGCGCGTGTATCGCTGTGCGCGGATCGTTGCTTGCGCTCTTTTTCCAAGCGGCGCCGGATCAGCGTGCGCTTCAGCTCGGAGAGGTAGTCGACGAACAGCTTGCCCTCGAGATGGTCGATTTCGTGCTGGATGCACACGCCCAGCAGCCCCTGCGCCTCCATTTCGAACGGCTCGCCATCCTGCCTAAGCGCCCGAACGCGGATGTGCGTGGCGCGGGTCAGCTTGTCATAGATGCCGGGGAGCGACAGGCAGCCCTCCTCGCCCGGACCCGAGCCCTCCTTGCTCAAGATTTCCGGATTGATGAGCACCAACGGCGCATCGCGCGTCTCGCTCACGTCCAGCACGATGACGCGCTTGTGCACATCCACCTGGGTCGCGGCGAGGCCCACGCCATTGGCCGAATACATGGTGTCGAGCAGATCATCGATGAATTGACGCAGTGCGTCATCGACCTTCTCGACCGGCGCGGCCTTGTTTCGCAGCCTCGGATCGGGGTACTCCAGAATTACGAGCTTTGTCATGGGAGTTATGAGAGCAATATCGTGTTTTTGGTTCAGGAATGTTGCTAAAGTTCCGCCGCTGCTTAACTTAATACCCTTGTCTGCCGGCGCGTAAAGCGTTGGGCAAAGGGCAAAAACGGGTGATGCGTCCCAGTCTTGAGCGGCAGGACGGAAGTATACCAGTCAGTCTGCAACCATAAGCTGACTCACGGGAGCGAACGAATGCAAGGTCATCGAATATTAGGCCTATTTCTATCGGTTGCGGCGTTTGCCGGGTGCCATTCACAGGTCGTGAGGCCTGAGGCGCCGCCGGCGGCTGTGAACAATGAGCCCGCCGTGGAGGGCACTCCGGTAGGCGACGATAAGACCGCGATGGAAGCCGCAGTCGAGGCCGGCTCCACCCGTGCTGAAACGACGGAAGTGGCCCGCAAGGGCGTCCCGCTGGCGGAAAACGCGCCTGAGAGCTATGTCGTGAAGCGTGGGGACACGCTTTGGGGCATTGCCAAGGTGTTTTTGCGCGATCCTTGGTATTGGCCCGAGATCTGGCAGGTCAATCCCCAGGTCCAGAATCCTCATCTGATCTATCCCGGCGATACGCTGCGCCTGGTGTTCGTCGATGGCCAGCCGCAAATCCTTTTGCAGCGCGGCGACATGGCTCGCGTAGAGCCGCGGGTGCGCAGCGAACCGCTCGAGTCGGCGATCACCACCATTCCCTACGCCACGGTGGCGGCCTTCATGTCCAAGCCCACGGTGCTCGACAGCGATCAGGTCAAGCATGCCCCGTACGTGCTGGCGACCCGGGATCTGCATGTGGTGATGTCCGAGGGCGATACCGTGTATGCGCGCGGATTCGCCGCACCGGCCGAACTCGGCAGTCATTACAATGTGGTGCGCGTCGGCGATCCGCTGATCGATCCGGATGACAATCGCGTGCTCGGTTATGACGGCGTATTCACCGGCTCGGGACATGTGACCCGCCAGGGCGACCCGACCACCCTCATCTTGACCGAATCGTCGCGGGAATCGCGCGCCGGCGACAAGCTGATCCCGGGCGGGGTCGACGTCCCGCTCGACTTCATTCCGAGCGCGCCGCGGACCAGGACCAACGGCCGCATCATTGCCGTTGCCGACGGCGTCACCATCATCGGGCAATACGAGGTCGTGGTCGTGAATCGCGGCGCACGCGACGGCCTGGCGCCCGGCAACGTGCTCGGGGTGTTCGACACCGGACCTCTGGTGTCCGATACCGACAAGAAGAGCTTTTTCAGTCTCGAGACGCTCGGCTCCAAGAAGGTGCAGCTGCCGTCCGAACGCACCGGTACTTTCATGGTGTTCAAGACCTTCGACAACATCAGTTACGGCCTGATCATGGAGGCCACGAATCTGATTCGGGTCGGGGACAAAATACAGAATCCTTGAGGAGCGCGGGCTCCGCGACGGCAAATCTCGATGATCTCAGCGCGGCTGCGCGCTGAGATTCCTTTCCCCGCGCCTGATAATCGGCCCGATGCTATGGGCCGACCCGGTATTCGCGTGGATGGCGCTGGCGCGTACGCCGGCTCTGGATGTTGCCGCGCTGTGCGCCGCCTTGGCCGAGCTCGGCGGCATTGACGGCCTGATCGGCTCGTCCGCGGCAGCGCGCCAACGAGCCGGGATTCCGCCGGCCGCCTGCGAATACTTGAGCAGCGCACTCGCAGCGCCCAGCGCCGCCGAGCGCGCTTGGACAGAAAATCCCCGGCATCATCTGTTGCCGTTTACCGATCCACGTTATCCGGTCGCTTTGGGGGGGCTGGAACGCGGGCCGATCGCGTTGTATGTCGTCGGTCAGCCGCAGGTCTTGAACGATCCGCAGCTGTCGATCGTCGGCAGCCGCAATCCCACGGCGGCAGGAAGGGACACGGCCTTCGCATTCGCTGAATCGCTTGCGGCGTGCGGACTGGGCATCACCAGCGGACTGGCCGAGGGCATCGATAGCGCCGCGCATCGGGGTGCGCTGGCGGCACAAGGAGTCACCATCGCGGTGCTCGGCAGCGGCGTCGATGTCGTCTATCCCCGCAGCAACAAGGATCTGGCCGCGCGGATCCATGTTCAAGGCGCACTGATCAGCGAATTCCCGCTGGGCACCCCGCCCCGGAGGGGCAACTTTCCACAGCGAAATCGCCTCATTGCGGCGTTGAGCTTGGGCACGCTGGTGGTCGAGGCCGCGCGCCGCAGCGGCTCTTTGATCACCGCGCGGTTCGCCGGGGACCAGAACCGGGAATTGTTCGCAATTCCAGGCTCGATACACAACCCGTTGAGCCGCGGCTGCCACGAACTCATTCGCCAGGGCGCAAAATTGACGGAAACTGCAGCTGACATATTGACCGAGTTGAACTTTTCGCACTTTTTCGACGAGGTGCGCCGCGCCTCCGACGCCCTTGCGCCGGCCCCAGGAATTGAGGCAGGCATGGACAAGGAACACAAAATCTTGTTAGATGCGCTCGGCTTTGATCCAGCGGACCTCGATATGTTGGTGGTCCGCACCGGATTCAAACCAGAAGCCGTGTCCTCGATGATGCTGATCCTCGAGCTCGAAGGCCACGTTCAGGCCGCCCCCGGTGGCCGTTACTCCCGAGTCTTTAGGAGCCGGAGGTGAAAGACAACGTTCTCGATCTGCTCATTTATCTCTTCGAGAATTACATGAGTGCCGACGATGAGCCGCGGCCGGATCGAAATACCTTGAAGCTCGAATTGGACAAAGCCGGATTCGCCGAGCCCGATATCGAGCGGGCCCTGGAATGGCTTGACGGGCTCTCGGGCGAGCAACTCGGCAAAGTCGCCGAGGCCACGGCGCGTGCCGTGCGGGTTTTCAGCAGCCAGGAGCTCGTGCGACTGGACACGGACGTGCGAGGATATTTGATGTACTTGGAAAACGTGCGCATTCTCTCCGGCGCGGAGCGCGAGCTGGTCATCGACCGCTTGATGGCGCTCGAGGCCGACGAAATCGACATTGAGCAGGTGAAATGGGTGGTGCTGATGGTGCTGTTCAGCCGGCCCGGGCAGGAGTCCGCCTATGCTCAAATGGAAGATCTGGTATTCGAAGAGCGTACCGACGCTTTGCACTAGCTCCCAACGACTTTGAGCAGCAATCTCGTCATCGTGGAATCGCCTGCCAAGGCGAAGACCATCAAGAAATACCTCGGCAAGGACTTCGAAGTGCTGGCCTCCTATGGCCATGTGCGCGATCTCGTGCCCAAAGAAGGTGCCGTCGACCCCAAGCACCATTTTGCGATGAAATACCAGGTGGTCGAACGCAATCAAAAGCACGTCGATGCCATTTCGCGCGCGCTCAAGAAGGCCAAGGCGCTGTTTCTGGCCACCGACCCGGATCGCGAGGGCGAGGCGATATCCTGGCATCTGTACGAGCTGCTGAAAGCCCAGGGCGAGCTCAAGGGCAAGGAAGTGAGCCGCGTCGTTTTTTACGAGATCACCAAGACCTCGGTGCGCGAGGCCATGGCAAGCCCGCGCGAACTCTCGGTGGATCTGGTGAATGCGCAGCAGGCGCGCCGCGCACTGGATTTCCTGGTCGGCTTCAATCTATCGCCGCTGCTGTGGAAGAAGGTGCGCCCGGGGCTGTCCGCCGGCCGCGTGCAGAGCCCGGCGCTGCGTATGATCTGCGAGCGCGAGGACGAGATCGCCGCCTTCGTAGCACGCGAGTACTGGACCATCGATGCCGAGCTCGAGCATTCGCGCCAGAAATTCCCCGGCAAGCTGGTCGAGTTCCAGGGCGCCAAGGTCGAGCAGTTCAGTTTCACCAACGAGGACCAGGCCCGGCAGGTCGAACGCACCTTGCAGGACGCGGCCAAGGGCGAGCTCACGGTGTTGTCGGTGGAGCGCAAGCAGCGCAGGCGCAATCCGGCGCCGCCGTTCACCACCTCGACGCTGCAGCAGGAAGCGGCGCGCAAGCTGGGCTTCAGCGCGCAGAAAACCATGCGCGTGGCGCAGCAGCTGTATGAGGGCGTCGACATCGGCGAGGGCCAGGTCGGACTCATTACTTATATGCGCACCGACTCGCTCAATCTGGCCCAGGAAGCCATCGGCCAGATCCGCGATGTCATCGTGCAGCTGTACGGCAAGGCCGGCCTGGCGGACGAACCGCGGGTGTACAAGACCAAGTCGAAGAACGCGCAGGAAGCGCATGAAGCGATCCGCCCGACCGCCGCGAGCGTATTGCCGGCGGACATCGAGAGCAAGCTCGAGTCCGATCAGTTCCGTTTGTATTCGCTGATCTGGAAGCGCACCGTCGCCTGCCAGATGGCGCCGGCGATCTTCGACACCGTCACGGTGGAAATGCTGGCCGGCGACGAGGGTCCGCAGCGAACCGTGCTGCGCGCCAACGGTTCGACCCTGGTCACCCCGGGATACATATCCGTGTATCAGGAAGGCACGGACGATGTGGTGCAGGACGATTCGGATCACGTGCTGCCGCCGATGCAGGAAGGCGATCGGGTCAAGCTGGCCGGTGTCGTCCCGAGCCAGCATTTCACCGAACCGCCGCCGCGTTTTTCCGAGGCCTCATTGGTCAAGGCATTGGAGGAGTACGGCATCGGCCGGCCCTCGACCTACGCCTCGATCATCTCCACGCTGCGCGACCGCCAGTACGTCGAAATCGAAAGCCGGCGCTTCACCGCCACCGATATCGGCAAGATCGTCAGCCGGTTCCTGACCCTGTATTTCACCACCTATGTCGACTACGACTTCACCGCCAAGATGGAGGACTCGCTCGACGCGGTCGCCAGCGGCGAGCAGGAATGGGTGCCGCTGCTGGAGAGGTTCTGGAAGCCGTTCATCGATCTGGTGAAGCACACCGAGAAATCGGTCAGCCGCGAGGAAGTCGCGCAGGCGCGGGATCTGGGAGTGGATCCGCTGAGCGGCAAACCGATGAGCGTGCGCATGGGACGCTTCGGCCCGTTCGTACAGATCGGCACCAAGGATGACGAGGACAAGCCCCGCTTTGCGGGCCTGCGTCCCGGACAGAAGATGGACCAGATCACGTTCGCGCAGGCGATCGAGCTGTTCAAACTGCCGCGCAAGCTGGGCACCACCGCGAACGGAGAGGAAATCACCACCAACGTGGGCCGCTTCGGTCCCTACGTGAAGTACGGCGCAAAGTACGTTTCTCTCAAAACCGACGACCCCTACGAAATCACACCGGAGCGCGCACTCGAAGTCATTCGTGAAAAAGAGATCGCCGACGCCAACCGTTTGATCCTGGATTTCCCGGACGCGGGGATTTCCGTACTGAACGGGCGCTATGGCCCCTACATCACGGACAAGGCGCGCAACGCCAAAATTCCCAAGGACCGAGATCCGAAAAGCCTGAGCCTGGAGGAATGCAAAACCTTGCTGGCGGCGGCACCGGAGCGCGGCAAGTGGGGCCGCAGGGGCGCGAAAGGCTCGAAGTTCGCACCGAAAACGCCGGCCGCCAAAGCGGCACGCAGCGCGGCCGCGGCAGCTGTCCCCGCCGCGGCGCCGGTAAAATTGGCCGCCAAGGGCAAGAAGGCGGCCGTGAACAAACAGGCGCCCTTAAAAAAAGCGGCCGCGTCAGCCGCGTCAGCCGCGCCGGCCAAGCCGGCCAAGGCCAAGGCCAAGGTTGCGGCCAAAAAGAGGCCTGCCAAAAAGAAGGCTTAGGAGCCTGGGCCAATGCCAAAAATAGGTTCGGCAAACGCGTCCGCGGTGAGGACTTACCTGACTGAACTTCAGGACCGCATTAGCGCGGCGGTGGAAAACGCCGACTCCGCAAGATTCCGGCGCGATGCCTGGGACCGGCCCGAAGGCGGCGGCGGCGAAAGCCGGGTGCTCGAGGGCGGCGCCGTGTTCGAACGCGCGGGAGTTTCCGTTTCGCATGTGTTCGGCGAGAAGATGCCGCCCTCGGCGTCGAATCAGCGCCCCGAAATTGCCGGCGCGCCGTTCGAGGCGATGGGCCTGTCGTTGGTGTTTCATCCGCGCAATCCGCACGTGCCCACCACGCACTGCAATGTGCGCTTTCTCGTGGCAAGGCCGCCGGGCGCCGAGGAGGTTTGGTGGTTCGGCGGAGGCTTCGATCTGACGCCCTATTATCCTTACGGCCAGGATGTGCTGCACTGGCACCGCACCGCCCGCAACGCCTGTGAGCCGTTCGGGGCGGACCTGTACCCGAGGTATAAGAGTTGGTGCGATCGCTACTTTTTTCTGCCGCACCGGAATGAAACCCGCGGCGTCGGCGGCTTGTTCTTCGACGATTTGAACGAAGGCGGCTTCGAGCGCTGTTTCGCGTTCCAGCGCAGCGTCGGCGATCACTTTCTGCCCGCCTACACACCGATACTCGCGCGCCGCAAGGATCAGCCCTACGGCGAGCACGAGCGTCAGTTCCAGCTCTATCGCCGCGGCCGCTATGTTGAATTCAACCTGGTCTACGATCGCGGCACGCTGTTCGGCCTGCAGTCGCGCGGCCGCACCGAATCCATTCTGATGTCCCTGCCGCCGATGGTGCGATGGGATTACGACTGGCATCCGCAGCCGGGATCCCCGGAAGCGCAGCTGTATGAGGATTTTCTGCGTCCCCGGGATTTCCTGGCTGAGCTTGCCTAAGCGGCGCCGATGCCGATTCTCACCACTGCGCCGGTCAGGGTTTCCGCGCCCAGCGATAAATACACCTGGCGATCCGCGACCGTGAGCGCGAATTCCATGCGCCGCGCGAGCCGCGCGCTCCACTGTGCCAGCCACTCTCTGTCGACGGCGTACAACTCCAGCGCCTCGGCGCGATGAATCCTCTCCATCCTGAGCCGTGCCGCCAGCTGCTCGGCATCTTTATGGGTATAAACCGCGACGCGCGCCGCAAGCTTCGCGGCCCGATGCAGCCTTGACGCCTCGGGCGCACCGACATCGACCCAGACGCGCAGCGCGCCGCTCAGGTCGCGCACCGCAATCGCCGGCTGATCGGAATCCGACAGTCCGCCGGAAAAACTGATGCCCTCGCCATGCTCGAGACAGTAGGCGAGCACCCGCGTCAGCAGATGCTCTTCGGTCTCGGAAGGGTGGCGAGCCACCCGCAGATCCAGATTCTCGTAGACGCCGCGGTCCGAATCGGCAAGCGCGATCTTGAATGTGTAGACAGTCGCGCCAAGCGCCATCCCGCATCCTAACCAAAAATGGCCCGGGTCAGGGGGGCGGCGACCATCTGCGGCGCCAGGGCACCTCCGGCGCTATTCTATATGCACGATGAACGCACCGATGACCATCGCCGGACACGCCGTTCGCCTCGATGCCGACGGTCGGCTGCTGCCCTGGACGTCCTGGACCGCCGCGCTCGAGCGCGAGATGAATTTCTATCAGCAGTGTCCGTTCGATCACGGCTATCCGCGTTTCGCGTGCGAAACGTTCCTGGACGCGAGCTGGACGCCGAGCACGCAACGCACCGGCATCATTCCTTCCACTCAAAACGGCATGGGCATCATTTCCTATTTGAAATTTCACGCGCTATGCGGCGAACAGCAGGCCGCCTGGCTCGCGACCGCCTGCTCGATGGGCGACTACCTGATCAAGGAAGTGCTCACGCCGGACACGGGTAAATATCCGGCCTTCACGCGCTCCACCGGCAAACGTGCTCATTTCCCGCAGCCGGCCGACTGCGGCTCGCAGTCGGATGGGCCTTACGAAATCCAGCCCGACAAGGGCGGCATCGCCGGCTACGCGCTCGCCCTGCTGTTCGAGGCGACCGGAAACGCCGGCTATCTGACGCAGGCATTGCGCAATGCGCGTGCGCTGGCCGCGAATCAGCAAACCGGCGATGCGGCCCGGTCACCGTGGCCGTTTCGCGCGGATTTCCGCAGCGGCGAGGGCCGCGGCCCCGTTTCCGGAAACATGACCTACATACTCAGGCTCTACCGGCAGCTCGCCGAACAGGGCTATCAGGAATTCGCACAGCCGCAGCGCGCGCTCTGGCATTGGATCGAGCGCCACCAAATCCCCAGTGCCGGCGCGGACGGCGCGCTATTCGCGCAATTTTTCGAGGACCACGACACCCCGGCCAATCGCAGCGCCTGGGCGCCATTGAATCTTGCGCGCTACCTGCTGGAAAAACGCGAGTCGCAGAGCCCTGCCTGGCGCGAGGATTGCCGCCTGTTGATCGAATTCGTGCGCGCAAATTTCACGCATCGCGAATCAGGCGTCGTCGTATGCCATGAGCAGGACGAGGATCATCAGGCCTGGGGCGGCGTGAATTCCACCTATGGCGCGGTGCTTGCGCTGTATGCGCGAGCGATCGGTTCGCGCGAGTTGGCGAGCGAAGCGCGCCAGGCCCTCAACTTCACGCTGTATTGCATCGACGAGCAGGGCAGGCCGCGCGATCTGCCGCAAAATCAGCAGCCTGGCGGCTGGCAGGAGGATGCCCATACGGATGTCATCCACAATTACGTGGACACGCTGCGCGCGATGCCGCATTGGGCAGATGCCGATCTTAACACCGGGGAACTATTGGGTTCAGACGGGAGTTTTTAAGATGGCGGCAATCAGCGCGGATGTCGCGGCGTCGGTCTCCCCGAAGCGCACGCCGGCGCGGAAACGGCCGTCGCTCATCGGCACGCAGTAGCGTACTTCGGCCTGGATGTGAAATTCGCGGCTCTCGCCGCAGGCCTCCAACTGCAGATCGATCAGGCATTGCTGGCCGTGGGCCAGCTCGAACGGCATGGTGATGCTGGCGCCCGCGCGCGACATGTCGACCGTGTGGCCCGGCAGCACCGACATCCCCGGTACCGTCACCTTGGCGCGGATGGCGACCGACTTGCGCTCGTAGTTGCGCCGCTCCAGCGTGGCGCGCCGGACCAGTTCGTCGGCGCAGTACTCGTGCGCCTCCAGCATGTCCGTGGCGATCGTGTTCATCTACAAATGGTAGCCGATGCGCTGCGCCGGCGACGGCTGCAACTGTGAACTGCGGCGCGATTTCAAACGCTGCCGCCACAACATGTTAAATGAGAAGCGTTCTTCAGCCCGCCGACAGCTGCCGGCTGAGCGCGGCGAACGCCGGCAGCGTGATCACGTCGTTTGCGGCGCTGGAGGCGACGGGGTGCGAGCAAAATCGCGCAATGACCAGGTCGGCCTTGGGTGCTATGTACAGCCGCTGGCCGTGAATGCCGCGGCCTTCGAATACGCCCAGCGCGTTATGCGACACCCACCACATGTTGCGGTAGGAATAACCGTTCAGCAGCGCATAGCCCGCCGGCGCAAATTTCGCGGGATCGGAACCGCGGCGGATATCCGCGATCACCTGCGCGGGCAAGACCTGTCTGCCCTGCCAGGCGCCTTCACAGCGGAGCAGTTCGCCGAATCGGCACAGGTCGCGCAGGCAGGCGTTCAATCCACCGCCGCCCATGGCCACGCCGATGCTGTCGACGGTCAAGTAGCCATCCTCCTCGCAGCCGATCTGCGACCAGATTCGCCGGCTCAACGAATCCTGCAGCGCCTCCCCGGTCACGCGCTTCATCACCCAGCACAACACTTCCGTGTTGACGGTCTTGTAGACGAACGCCGAGCCGTGCGCGCCCTCCTTGCGCAGCGTGCGCAGGTACTCGTAGAAATTGCCCGGGCCGGCATGGCCGGGCGCGCATGGCCGCAATCCGCCCGCGCGGGCGTAATCCCAAATATGCGCCTTGGGATCGGCATAGAGTTCCGAATACTCGACGCCGATCTGCATGTCGAGCAGCTGGCGCAGCGTTGCATCCTGGTAGGCCGTGCCGGTCATCTCCGGCAGATAGTGCGACACGCTCTCTGCCTCATCGAGGACCCGTTCATGAATCAGCGTGGCGGCGAGCGTGGCCGCGTAGGATTTGGTGATCGAAAAACAGGCGTGCGCGCGCTGTTCCTGCAATGCGCCGAAGTAGCGCTCATAGACGCGGCGGCCGCGGTGCAGGACGACGATGCCGTCGGTATAGGTGTGCCGCAGCGACTGCGCCCAGCTGAGTTTGCGGCCGGCGAGATCCGTGAACTCGAGCGCGTCGATCGAGGCCTGCTGACCGCGCGCTGCAGGTCCCAGGTCGCTGGGTGCGCCGGCGCCGCGCCAGACCGCCGCGGTCGGCGCCAACTCGCGCATGTGCGACAAGCTCCATCGGATCTGCGGAAACTCCAGGAAGCGGTCATCCTGGAAGCGGATCCGCTTCGCGGGCGGCGGCGGCGCTCCTTGCATCCAACCGAGAGCGATCGGATCCGAAGCATCGGCGTCCGGATATTCGACGCCATCTATCTCGAATACTCGGCTTTTCATACTTGCCCTTCGGATGTGTGCGGGGCCTCAAGCCTGCACACTTGATGCCGGCGGCGCAAGCGGGCTGTTTGGCGCGCGCCCGCCAACACAGGCACAATGAGCCATGAATTATCGGCATATCTACCACGCGGGCAATTTTGCCGACATCGCGAAACATGTCGCGCTGCTGTATTGCCTGAAGGCGTTGAAGCGCAAGGAAGCTGCGTTCTTCGCGCTCGACAGCCACGCCGGCCGCGGCTTTTATGACCTGCAGGCGCCGGAAGCGCAGAAGTCCGGCGAGTCGGAGCGCGGCGTGCAGCGTCTCATCGTCAACGCGCTGGGCAATCAGGCGCTGGCCGATTACTTCGCGGCGATACACGCGCGCCGCGGCAAGCGCCTGCCGAGTTACCCTGGATCGCCGGCGCTGATTGCACGGCAGCTGCGTCCGCAAGACCGCGCCTTGCTGGCCGAGCTCATGCCCGCGGAAGCGCGCGCCGCGGAGCGCGAGATCGAGTCCTCCGGGCGGGTGCGCACCCAGATCGGCGACGGCTATGCGGCGATGAAGGCCTTTCTGCCGCCGGAGGAACGGCGTGGACTGGTGCTGATCGATCCGCCCTACGAGAGCCTCGATGAGCTCAAGCTGATGCTCAAGGCGTTCGGCGACGCCTACCGCCGCTGGCCGGGCGGGATCTACCTGATGTGGTATCCCATTCGCAGCGCCGGTCAGCGCAGCATGGTGCATGCACGTTTCGAAGCCCTGCAAATCCCGAAGATGCTGCTCGCGGATCTTGCGGTTCATCCGGACGATGCCGGACTGGGGCTCGCGGGCAGCGGGCTGATGATCGTGAATCCGCCCTATGGCGCGGATCAATATCTTCGCGATGCCTACTCCGCCATCCATCAGGCGATCGCCGCCGAAGGCGCAGGTTACGTGGAAGTGGGGCGCCTCACGCCCGAGCGGATGGCACAATAGGACACGCTACACGAGGTTCAACGCATGGATCAGAAAACTTTGCGCGAACGGCTCGCGCGGCTGCACGCCGAATTGGCCGACGCCCACCGGCAGAATCCCGCGACGCGTCAATCGCTGGGCGAGGTTCTTCCCGATCTGAAGCGCATGGTCGACAGCGGTGGCGCGGCCGCCTCGGACAAAGCGCTGCCCGATCGCCTGGAGCGCGTGGCGGTGCAGTTCGAGGCGCAGCATCCGGGACTGGCGGCCACCACCCGCCAGCTCATTGACCTGTTGAGCGAGGTCGGGATCTAGGAGTCCTAGGGCTTCCAGATGATCGAGTCGTCGACCCGCGCCGCGATGCGCGCAATCTGGTCGCGGTCGGCGCTCGGATCGCGCATCAGCACAGCGATGCTGCCATGGCCCGGCACCGGCACGATGGTGCCGCGGTAGCCCTGCTCGTCGAATTGCACCGCCTTGCGCACCGGTTCGTGCACCAGCACCATGACGGTGACGGGACCCGACGGCGTCTGCACCACCAGATGCGGCACCCGATGTCCGCGGAATTCGCAGCTGCTCGCGTAGCTGACGATGCCGGCGCTCGGCTTCAGCTCGAGCTTCGAATCCTTGAGCACGTCCTGCAAGGCGCCGCCGGCCACCGCGGTCTCGGTGCGCCATGCATCCGGCTCCCCGGCCATGTGCGCCACCACTGCCGCGGCGAGGCTGCGCTGCGGCAGCGTGAGCCAGACGCCGCCGACAATCGCCACACCGAGCAAAACGCTGGCGGCGAGCGCCATCCAGCTGCGTGTTCGCGCGGCAAACGGCGGCAGCCGCGTCTTTTCGGGCAGCGCCACTCGCAGCGCGCGTTCCAGTCTGGATTCGAACTTGAGCAGCCGCTCGCTGAACTCACGGCACTCGGCGCAGGCATCGCGATGCGCACGCAGCTCGGCATCGGTGCTGTGCGGATCGGCCAGTACGGCTTCGCGATAGCGGCTGTGCTCGATCATTCCTGCGGGTCCAATGATGTGTCCTCGCCGCAGGCGGCGCGCAATTGCCGCCGCGCGCGGCACAGCCGGGTCAATACCGCGGCGCCCGACAGATCGAGCTCGCGCGCGATCTCGGCGGTCGAGTAGCCCATCAGCACCTGCAACACCAGCGGCTCGCGGTAGTCATCCGGTAATTTCATGATGGCGGCGCGCACGTCGCTGACGTCCTGCTCCTCGGCCGCGGCCAGCATCGGCTCCTCCCTGGCGATCAGTTCCGCAACGTCGACCGTCGTGAGCCGCTTGCGTTCGAAGCTGCGCGCATATTCGCGCCGGATGATGGTCAGGAACCAGGGTTTGGCCGCCCGTTCATCCAACAGCGCGTCCTGCGCCTTCCAGGCGCGCAGCATGCTCTCCTGTACGACGTCCTCGGCCAGGGCACGGTCGCGGGACAGCCAGAACGCAAAGCGCAGCAGATCGGGGCGCAAAGACTGGCATAACGCCTGGAACCGGGCGCGTCTTTGGTTTCCGCCAGCCTCATCGTTCATGTATAAATCAGCACGCGGCATAGGATATCGTTGCACCGATATTACCGCGGCGGCAAACTGCGTGTTAGGAGTCATATTCCAGATGACCGGAAGCGGCGGCATTTCCTTTCCAGGCACGCGCATGCGGCGCATGCGGCGCGACGACTTCTCGCGCCGCTTGATGCGTGAAACCCGCCTGAGCGTGGACTCGCTGATTTATCCGGTTTTCGTGGTCGAGGGCCGCGGCGATCGGCAGCCCATCGCCTCGATGCCCGGTATTGAACGGCTCCCGGTCGATCACCTGCTGCGCGAATGCGAGGCTCTGCTGCGGCTCAAGATTCCCGCGATCGCGCTGTTTCCGGTCACCCCGGAGGCAAAAAAGAGCCTGGATGCGCGCGAATCCTGGAATCCGGACGGCATCGCCCAAACGGCGGTCCGCGCCGTGAAGAAGGAATTTCCGGACCTGGGCGTGATCACCGATGTGGCGCTCGATCCTTTCACCACGCACGGACAGGACGGTGTGATCGATCAGCACGGATACGTGCAGAACGACGCGACCGTCGAGGCGCTGGTGCGCCAGGCCCGCTCGCACGCCGACGCCGGGGCCGACATGGTCGCGCCTTCCGACATGATGGACGGGCGCATCGGCGCCATCCGCCGCTCTTTCGAGGCCTCGGGACTGGTGCACACGCGCATCCTCGCGTACGCCTCCAAGTACGCTTCCAGCTTCTATGGCCCGTTTCGCGATGCGGTGGGCTCGGCCGCGCAGCTGGGCAGCGGCGGCAAGCACACCTATCAGATGGACATCGGCAATTCCGACGAGGCGCTGCGCGAGGTGGCCCTCGATATCGGCGAAGGTGCCGACATGGTGATGGTCAAGCCGGGGCTGCCCTATCTCGACATCGTGCGCCGGGTGAAGGATAGATTCGGCATGCCGACCTTGGTCTACCAGGTCAGCGGGGAATACTCGATGATCATGGCCGCCGCGAACAATGGCTGGCTGAATGAACGCGCCGCCGCCCTGGAGGCGCTGACGTGCATCAGGCGCGCCGGCGCCGACGGCATACTGACGTATTTCGCGAAACGTGCGGCAGAGTGGCTGACCTAGGAGCCTCCTGGTGAACTCGAGCGTGGGGTCGGAGGCGCCTGATCAGTACGGGGTTGCGGGACATCCCATCGCCCACAGCTGGTCGCCGTTCATCCATGGCATGTTCGCCAAGGCCGCCGCGCAAAACCTCGTGTACCGGCTGTTCGACATCACCCCTGATAACTTCCGGCGCGAAGCCCTGCGCTTGTTTGCGGGCGGGCTCAAGGGCTTGAACGTCACCCTGCCTCACAAGCAGGCGGCGGCGGAGCTGGTGAACGAGCTGACGCCGCGCGCCGAACGCGCGAAGGCGGTCAACACCATCGCCTTTTTCGAACAGACCTCGCTGCTCGGCGATAACACCGACGGCCTGGGGCTGATGGCCGATCTGGAAAGGAATCTGGGCTTGGCGCTCACCGGCAAACGCGTGCTCATCCTCGGCGCCGGCGGCGCCGTGCGCGGCATTTTAGGCGCTTTGATGGAGCGCGAGCTTCGTGAAGTGGTCATCGCCAATCGCACGGCGGATCGGGCGCGCAAGCTGGCTGCGGAATTCTCCGACCTGGGCGAGATCTCAGGCTGCGGCTTCGCCGAGGTGCACGGGCCGCCTTACGATCTGATCCTCAACGGCACTTCCGCGAGCCTGCAGGGCGAGATGCCCGAGATGCCGGTGGGCCTCGTGGGCGAGGAAAGCATTTGCTACGACATGGCCTATGGGCGCGGGCATACTCCGTTCACGCTGTGGGCTAAATCCCTGCACGCCGCGCGCACCACCAAGGGTTGGGGAATGCTGGTGGAACAGGCGGCGGAGTCCTTCCTGCTGTGGCGTGGGATACGCCCGGACACCGGACCCGTGCTCGAGGCGCTGGCCCAGCACGCCTGAACTCCCGCGCAAACGCTAACGCATCGTCACCAGTTCTTCGGCGCTGGTCGGATGGATGGCGACCGTGTCGTCGAACTGCGCCTTGGTGGCGCCCATGCGGATCGCGACGGCGAACCCCTGCAGCATTTCGTCCGCGCCGGTGCCGATGATGTGGCAGCCGATGATCCGTTGTTCGGGACCCAGGCACACCAGCTTCATGTCGGTGTGGGTTTTGCGCGTGGTCAGCGCGTGATACATCGGCGTGAAATCGGCCACGTATACCTTGACGGCGTCGCCGTACCGGGCGCGGGCTTCCGCCTCGCTGGCGCCCACTGTACCGATGGGCGGATGCGTGAAGATCACCGTGGGAATCATGCCGTATTCCAGATGCCGGTCGGGCCTGCCGCCGAACAGGCGATCGCTCAAGCGCCTGCCGGCGGCGATGGCCACCGGCGTCAACGCGGCGCGGCCCGTGACATCGCCGATCGCATAGACGCCGGCGACGTTGGTGTTTTGGAACCCGTCGGTGATGACATAGTTGCCGTCATCGAGCGCGACGCCGGCCCGCGCCGGATCCAATCCGGCGATATTCGCCTCGCGTCCGATCGCCCACAGAACGCAATCGAAGCCCGCAAATTCGCGCCCGTCTTCCGCCACCAGGGTTTTCTTGCCCGACACCTCGCGCAGCGCCGCCGGTATCACGCGTTCTTGAACGACCATGCCGTGCGCGCGCACTTCGCGCATCAGCGATTTTCCCAGCATCACGTCGAAATGGGTCAGCAGCCGATCCTTGCGGACGAACTGCTCCACCTGGCTTCCCAGCTCCCTGAAGGATGCGGCCAGCTCACAGGCAATGTAGCCGCTGCCGACCACCGCAACGCGCTG
The DNA here is from genome assembly GCA_036267715.1 of Steroidobacteraceae bacterium. Taxonomy (GTDB): domain Bacteria; phylum Pseudomonadota; class Gammaproteobacteria; order Steroidobacterales; family Steroidobacteraceae; genus Bog-1198. Next base: position 97,615 of record DATAVN010000003.1, read on the forward strand.
CGGGCGCGCCGCAAGCTCAAAAAAGCCGTCCGAACTGATGCCCAGCTGCGCGCCGGGGATGGCCGGCAGCATGGGTTTGCCTCCGGTGGCAATCACCATGTGGCGCGCGCTCAAGCGCCGACCATCGACCTCGACCGTGTGCGCATCGACGAAGCGCGCGCTGCCGCGCACGTAGCTCACGCCCTTGGCGGCCAGGTTGCGCTCGTAGATGCCGTTCAAGCGCAGCACGTACGCGTCGCGCTTGCGTTTCAATTCCGCCCAGTCGTTCTGCCCGATGGAAACCTCGAAGCCATAGTCCTTCGCATCCTCGAGGCTGAGCGCGACGGCCGCCGCGTTCCACATGACTTTTTTGGGAACGCAGCCCACGTTCACGCAGGTGCCTCCCAGGCGCTGCGGCTCGATGACCGCTGTCTTGGCGCCATGCTCCGCGGCACGTTGGGCGCACGCCAGCCCGCCGCTGCCGCCGCCGACGCTGATCAGATCGAAGGCTTGTTCCGACACGCTCATTTCAGCCTCTTTTAAGGACCTGCGAACGCCAATGATACGTGTTCGCCGCGGGTATCGCCCGTGGGCGGATCGGTGCGCGCGTCTGCTAGAATCGTCTATGTGAACAACCCACTACTGGAACTCGGCGCACTGCCCGACTTCGGCCGCATCGAGGCGCGCCATGCGCGTCCGGCGCTGGAAAAGATGCTGGCCGAGAATCGCGCCCGTCTTGCCGAACTGACCGCGCAGGAAAACCCTACCTTTGCCTCGCTGGTCGTGCCTTTCGAGGAATTGAGCTACCGCTTGAGCCGCGTGTTCAGCCCGATATCGCATTTGAACGCGGTGGCGAATTCCACGGAAATGCGCGAGGCGTACAACGATTGCGTGCCCCTGCTGACCGAATATTCCTCGGAACTCGGCCAGAACACGGCGCTGCAGGCCGCCTATTCGCGCGTGCTGCAAGCCGAGAGCGACACGCTCGACCCCGCGCAGCGCAAGCTGCTGGAGAATGCGCTGCGCGACTTCCGGCTGGCCGGCGTCGATCTGCCGGCCGGACAAAAGACCCGCTACCGCGAGGTCGCGCAGCGTCTGGCGCACCTGGCAACCAAGTTTTCGGAAAACGTACTGGATGCCGGGCGGGCCTATACCCGCACGGTGACCAACAGCACGGAACTGGCCGGCCTGCCCGCCAATGCCATCGACCGGGCCGCCGCCGATGCGCGCGAGGCCAATCAGCCCGGCTGGCTGTTCAAACTCGACCAACCCACCTACATGACGATCATGTCCAGCGCCGAAAGCGAGCAGCTGCGCCGCGACGTCTACGAAGCCTGGATCACCCGCGCATCCGACCTCGGGCCCAGCGCGGGGCGCTTCGACAATTACGGCCTCATCGAGGAGATCCTGCCGCTGCGCCATGAACTCGCCCGGCTGCTCGGATTCAAGAATTTCGCCGACTACGCGCTCGCCACCCGCATGGCCAAGAGCAGCAAGCAGGTGCTGGCCTTCCTCGATGACCTGGCCCGGCGCTGCAGGCCGGCGGCGCGCGAGGAATTTCTGGGACTGGAGGAATTCGCGGGCCGCAAGCTCAACGCCTGGGACCTGGCCTTCTACGGCGAGCGTCTGCAGGAGAGCCGCTACAAGGTCTCGCAGGAAGCGCTGCGCCCGTATTTTCCGCTGCCGAAGGTGCTCGACGGGTTGTTCGTGCTGACGCAGCGCCTGTACGGCGTGAGCGTTCGCGCTCGAACCGATGTCAGCGTCTGGCATCCGAGCGTGCGCTACTACGACCTGCTCGACAAGGACCAGCGTGTCGTGGCCGGATTTTTCCTCGATCCTTATTCGCGCACCGAAAAGCGCAGCGGCGCATGGATGGACGAATGCGTGGTCGCCAAGGCACTGCCCTCGGGCACGGCGTTGCCGGTCGCACAGCTGGTCTGCAATTTCACCGCGCCGGTGGGCGCGCAGCCCTCGCAACTCACGCACGACGAGGTGATCACGCTGTTTCATGAATTCGGCCACGGACTGCATCACATGTTGACGCGCGTGGCCTATCCCAGCATTGCCGGCATCAACGGCGTGGCCTGGGACGCGGTCGAACTGCCCAGCCAGTTCATGGAAAATTTCGTCTGGCGGGCAGAGGTGCTGCCGCTGATATCCGCGCACATCGACACCGCCGAGCCGCTGCCGGTCGACATGCTGCAGCGTCTGCTCGGCACGCGCACCTTCAATGCCGCGCTCGATACGCTGCGGCAGATCGAGCTCGCGACGTTCGATTTCGAAGTGCATGCCAACTTCGATCCTGAGCTTGGCGCCAGGATTGCCGGTACCCTGGCCGGGGTGCGCCAGCGCGTGGCGGTCGTTCCCGCGGCGTCGTTCAACCGCATGCCCGCGAGCTTCGCGCATATATTCTCGGGCGGCTATGCGGCCGGCTACTACAGCTACAAATGGGCCGAGGTGCTGGCCGCCGATGCCTTCGAAGCCTTCGAGGAAGCCGGCGTGTTCGATTCCAGCACGGCTGCGCGCTTTCGCGAATCCATCCTGGCCCGCGGCGGCAGCGTCGATGCGATGGATGCCTTCGTGCGCTTTCGCGGGCGCCAGCCGGATGTGCGCCCATTGCTCAAACAGACCGGTATCGCCGCGTGAAGTGGCTGGCCGCGCTGCTGCTGGCGCTGCCGGCATCGACAGGCATGGCCGCCACCGCCTATGTGAGCGACGAGCTGGTGCTCGGCGTGTATGCCGAGGAGAACAATCAGGGCCAGCGCCTGGCCACGCTGCATTCGGGAGCGAGCGTTGAAACCCTGTCGCAAAGTGCGGATTTCACCCAGGTGCGCCTGGCCGACGGCACCACCGGCTGGGTGAAGTCGGCATTCTTGACCGCCAATCCGCCCGCCGTCGTGCGCGTAAAGCAGCTCGAAGAGGAGCTCGACCGCAGCCGGGCGACGACGCCGGCGCTGGCCGAGGCGGCGGCGCGCGCTGAAGTGGAGCGGCTCAAACAACAACTGGCCGCGCAGCAGAGCCGGCTGGACGCCGCGCGCACCGCCGGGCCCGCACCGCCGCCCGCCGCGGCGCCCATGCCGGGCTGGCCGCTGATCGCGGGAGCCGCCGTTGCCCTGGGAGCGGCCTGCGGCTTCTGGCTGGGCTATGCGACGCTGGCGCGGCGCGTACGCCATAAATTTGGCGGCATCAAAGTTTACTAAATATCGAAATTTCGGCGCGGGCGGTTGACGTAATACTGTGAGCTGCGTCCATAAGGAGAAGCAGGCACGTGGCATCGGCCAACCCAAGAGCCTACACTTCCGCTGATGTACGACCTCAGACGTAACGATTTCGACGTCGCGAATTCCGTTCAGGTCAGCTCCACCGCTGCGGTCAGTGCCGCGGTCCGCGAACTTTTTACCACGGCCTGGCCGCTGGAGTATTTCGACAAGGTCGCCGTCGCCTTTGAGGATTTCGACAAGCTCTTTACCGGCCGCATGCCGGGATATCACGGCGTCGATACGCTGTATCACGATCGTCAGCATTCTCTCGACATGACGCTCGCCATGGCGCGCCTGTTGGTCGGCTATGAGCGCACCGTCGAGAGCCGGCTGCGCTTCGGCGGCGAGCGCGCGACCCTGGCGCTGGTCACCTCGCTGTTCCATGACTCCGGGTACATCCGCGAATTCGATGACCGCCAGCATAGCAACGGCGCCGAATTCACCCTGTATCACGTGACCCGCAGCGCGCGCTTTCTGGCGCGCTATCTGCCCGGCATCGGCATGGAGACCTGGGTGCCGGTCGCCACCCGGATCGTCCATTTCACCGGCTACGAGATCAAGCTCAAATTGATCCAGCTTGCCGATCCGAAGGACCGCAAGCTGGGACATCTGCTCGGCACCGCGGATCTGATCGCGCAAATGGCGGACCGCTGTTATCTGGAAAAGTGCCGGGATCGGCTCTACCCCGAATTCGTGCTCGGCGGGATCGCCGCAACCACCGGGGTCGACGGCTCCCTGCGGGTGCGCTACAGCTCGGGACTGGACTTGTTGCGCCAGACACCCGAATTCGTGCGCGAGACCTTCGTCGGCCGCCTCGAGGGTGAATTCGAGCATGCCTATCGCTACCTCGAATGCCTGTTCGACGGCAAGAATCCTTACCTTGAGGCCATCGAACGCAACGTGGGCTACCTGCACCGCGTGCTGCGCACCGAGCGGTGGCCGATGCTCAGGCGCAATCCACCGCTGTTCACCGCCGAGGATACGCAAATCAACCAGGTTCGCGGTCTGATGCTGAATCGTCTCAAGGCGCTCTGGGCTTAGCAGCCCAAGGCCTCTCTCAGGGCAAGTCGATCGCGGCGACGTAGCGGGCGTGCAGCTCGTCGAGCCGCTCCAGCACCGCATCCTTTCCCATCAACGGCGCCCCGGCGATGGCCGCTCGCAGCAGCTGCGGGCTCAAATCGCGCCTCGCCTGCTCCGCAACCGGCGCGAAGCTCAAATGCCAGGGTTCGGCTTGCACGCCGGAGCGCACGCCCCTGAAGGGGCGGAAAAAGCCGAATCTCGGCGCGTGTGCTTCCAGCCACTGATCGAGCCGCGCCAGCGGGCCGCCTGCGGCAAATTCCTCGGGCGTGAGCTTGATTTCATATCCCGCCGTGGTCGCGCGGCGGTCGATGAGATCCAAATCCGTCCCCCAGTGATGCCGGCTCGCGCCGGGCAGCGCGGACCATTGCAGTATGGCCTCGACGCGCTCGCGCGGCGCGAGCGCCTCAGGGTCGAGCTTCACGCCCGATGCGTCGTACATCGGCCGCTCGCCGCTGAATTTGCCGTTCCAAATCGCAAGCTGCCGGGCGAAATCGCGAAAGCTGCTCGCGGGCGCAAGGTCGATGCCGTCGGACTGGGCCGCGCGGCGCAGATTCAAAAAGGGCTTCACCGCCCGCGCGTGCAGCAGGCACTCGGGATCTGCGATGGCCGCGATATGCGTGCGCGCCCGGCCGGTGAGCTCGGCCGCGTTCACGAGGCAACGCCGCGCGAGGCGGCAAACTCCGCAACCTGATCGAACACGCGGGCAAAGATTCCCACTTCCTGGGCACCCGAAATCGTATATTGCCCGTCGAAAATATAGGTCGGCACGCCGCTGATTCCCAACACGGCGGCATGGCGCTCGGCGGCGACGACGCCATCCTGGCCGATCCTCAAGATCAGCGCGTTGCGGGCGTCGGCGGCGCTCAAACCTGCCTCGGCGCCCAACCGGACCAGCTCTTCGGGGTCGCCTATGTCGCAGCCCTCCTCGAAATAGGCGCGCATGATCCGGTCCTTCACGGCCGCCTGCAGCCCGCAGCGGGCCGCGAGCGCGATCAACAGATGGGAACGGCGGGTGTTCGGCACGCGGCTGATCAGATCGAAGCGGAAATGAATACCGCTGGCCTCGCCCTGGCGTTCGAGCTCGGCGTGCGCCTGCTCCAGGCGCGCTTGATCGGGCATTTTGGCGGCCATGTAGGTTTCCCGATCGACGCCTTCGACCGGTACGTCCGGATTCAGCTCGAACGGCCGCCAGACCACGGCCGGTTCGTACTGGGGCCGGGCGGCTACGGCAAGATCGAAGCGCCGCTTTCCCAGGTAGCACCAGGGACACACGGTGTCGGAATAGATATCAATTCGCATATGAGCCGCCCATGGGAGCGGTGATTGTACCCTCGCCCCTTATGGGGGGTGGCCTGAACAGGTATGATTATCGGATGGCGCGAAGCCTTAAAACCAGCTATTTGCTTCTAGCCCTCGGGGTCAGTGCGGTGCTTACGCTGATATTGGGCGGCCTGGCCTACTACGAGCATCGGGTCAATACCTCCGACGCCAACCAGCTCACCTACGCCACCGTTGAACAGAAGCTGGAAAGCGACCTGCAGGCGCGCGCCAGGTCGCTCGGCAATATCACCAGCACCTCGCTCGCCCCGGCGCTGAAAGAGGGCAACAACGCAGCCGTCGCCGCGATTGCGGCGCGGCTGCTCGATGAGCATGACATCGAACGCGTCGAGGTGTGGGGCGCGCACAACGACATTCTTTACTCGGGCAGCAATCCCGAAGCCAGGCCGACCAGCCTGGGTCCGTTCGTCTCGCGAACCGATGTGCAGCACCTCGGCAGTCTCGAGCTGTGGATGAGCCGCGCCGAAATGCAGGAAACGCTGTCGAGCATACGCAGCCAGCTGCTCAGCAAACAGGGAATGCAGAGCAAGCGCCTGCGCATCGTGTTGGGCGGCGTGGCCGTACCGCTGTTTTTGCTGGGATTGTTTGGCGCGTGGCGGATCGCACTGCGGGTTTCGAGACCGATCGCCGCGTTGGTGAAGAGCGCGGATCGGATCGGCGACGGCGACTACACCCGGCCTCTGGCCGTGGTGCGGCGCGATGAACTCGGCGATCTGCAATTCGCGCTCGAGCGCATGCGCCAGAATCTGAACGAAACGACGATCACCAAGAACTATTTGAACACGGTGCTCAACAGCCTGAGCGATGCGGTGTTCGTGACTTCGCCGGACGGCATCGTCAAGAGCTGCAACGAAGCGGCGCAATTGCTGCTCGGACACTCCTCCGATGAGCTGGTGGGCAAGCCGCTGCTCGGGTTCATCGATGAGCTGCACCGCAGCGCGTTCGATCCGACGCATTCCGCCCAGGAAGCGCGCGAGACGGTGCTGCGCACGGCCAGCGGCCAGACCATACCGGTGTCCATCGCAAGCTCGGCCATCGATTCGCAGGACCCGCAGTTTCAGGGCAATATTTACGTGGCGCGCAACATCACCGAGCGCAAGCGCGCCGAACGGCGCATCCGCTATCTGGCGCGCTACGACACGCTCACGAAAATGCCGAATCGCATGCAATTCCAGCACCTGTTGCAGCAGGCCATTGCACGCGCGCGGCGCAACCAACGCTCGCTCGCGCTTCTCTATCTGGATTTGGACCATTTCAAGGAGGTCAACGACACCTTCGGCCACGCCGCCGGCGACCGGACCCTGGAGATCTTGAGCGAGAGGTTCACGCGCAACTTGAGCAAGGATGCGGTGATCGGCCGGCTCGCCGGCGATGAGTTCGCCATGTTCATCGATGACCTGCCGGTGGACGCGGACAATCGCGCGGCCCTGGGCACGCTCGCGCGCACCCTGCTCGATGAGATCAGCCGCACGTTCTACGTCAACCAGCAGGAGGTTTATCTCACGGCGAGCGCCGGCATCGCGATCTGCCCATACGATGCCGAGAACGTCATCGATCTGATCCGCAATGCCGACGCTGCGATGTATCACTCGAAACAGAACGGCGGCAATTCCTGCGCTTTTTACGTGCCGAGCATGAACGCGGCCGCGGTCGAAAGATTGATGCTCAAGAGCAAGCTGCGGCGCGCGCTCGAGCGCGACGAGCTGGTGATCTTGTACCAGTCCAAGGTGGATCTGCGCAGCGGGCGCGTGGTCGGCGCGGAGGCGCTGCTGCGCTGGCGGCTGCCGGGACACGGCGACATTTCCCCGTCGCACTTCATTCCGCTCGCCGAGGAGACCAGCCTGATCCTGGATATCGGCGAGTGGGTGCTCAATCGCGTCTGCTCCGATTACCGCGAATGGCAGAAGGTCGTGCCGCATCCCGGACGCATCGCGATCAATCTGTCGTTGCGGCAGTTGAAGCAGTCGAGCTTCATCTCCCGCTGCCGCAGCGTGTTTCGCAAGCACAGCGTCTCGCCCACCTGCTTCGAACTGGAAGTGACCGAGACCACCTTGATGACCGACCCGAAGCGCACCATCGGCCTGCTCAACGAGCTGTATGCGATGGGCCTGAGCCTCGCCATCGATGATTTCGGCACCGGCTACTCCTCGCTCTCGGCCCTGCAGCAATTCCCCATCGGTACGCTGAAAATCGATCAATCGTTCGTGCGCGACGTGGCGGTCGACACCAACGACGCGGCGATCGTGCGCACCATCATCGACATGGGCAAGAGCCTCGACCTGGAGGTCATCGCCGAGGGTGTCGAGGAGGCCGAGCAGCTCGAGTTCCTGCGCGCCCACGGCTGCTACTACGCGCAGGGCAGGCTGTTCGGCGATGCCATGGAAGCGAACAAGCTGCTGGGCATTCTCTCCGGTCAGGAAGGCGGCATGCCGCATCACGGCAGCCTGTGCGCGCCGACGGCGCTGCGGCCGGTACGGCTCTCCTCGTAACCGGGAGCGGCTCCCGGCCTCGATGCTGATCGCGAGAGATCTCACGCTGCGGCGCGGCCCGCAGCCGCTGTTCGAGCGGGTCGACTTCACCGTGTTTCGCGGCAACAAGCTCGGCATCACCGGCGCCAACGGCACCGGCAAATCGAGCCTGTTCGCGGCGATTTTGGGCAGGCTGGCACCCGACCGCGGCGAGATCGAACTGCCGGCGGCCATCAAGACCGCGCATGTCGAACAGGAAGTCGAAGCGGGTCCGCGTCCGGCGATCGAGTTCGTGCTCGACGGCGACGCCGAGTTGCGCCAAGTTCAGGCGGCCATCGAGGATGCCGAGCGGCGCAATGAGCCGATGGCGCTCGCCGAACTCTATTCCTCGCTGGAGGCGATTGACGGATATCGTGCCAGAGCACGCGCGGCCGCCGTCATGCACGGCCTTGGCTTCAAGGCCGCCGATCAGGAGCGGCCGGTCGGCGAATTTTCCGGGGGCTGGCGGGTGCGGCTCGCGATGGCCCGCGCCTTATGTTCGCGCGCCGACCTGCTGCTGCTCGATGAGCCCACGAATCACCTGGACCTGGACGCCATCGTCTGGCTCGAAGAATGGCTCGGGACGTTCGCGGGGACCTTGCTGATGATTTCGCATGATCGGGAGTTTCTCGACGCCATCATCGATCGCGTGCTGCACATCGAGAACCGCACCATCCGCGCCTACGCCGGCAACTATTCACAGTTCGAACAAAAGCGCGCCGAGGAACTGGCGCAGCTGTCGGTGCTGCACGCGCGCCAGGTGAAGCGCATCGCGGAGATCAGCGCATTCGTGAACCGGTTTCGCGCATCCGCCACCAAATCGCGGCAGGCGCAGAGCCGCCTCAAGATGCTGCAGCGGATGGAGCGCATCGTTCCTGCGCATGTCGACAGTCCGTTCGAATTCGAATTCGCGAAGCCGCTGAAGACGCCCCGCCCGCTCATTACCGTGGAGGACGCCGCCTGCGGCTATCCGGGCGTGCAGGTGGTCGGCGGCATCAATGTGTCGATCGGCCCGCTGCACCGGATCGCATTGCTCGGTCCGAATGGCGCCGGCAAGTCCACCCTGACCAGGCTGCTGGCCGGGGAATCGGCGCCGCTCAGCGGCAAGCGCACCGCCGCGCCCGATCTTGCGATCGGCTATTTCGCCCAGCAGCAAATGGAACAGCTCAAATTGGACTGCGACGCGTTCTGGCATTTGCGCAGCATGGGCGGCACCGACTACGCGCTCGGCGATGAGCAGAAATTGCGTGATCATCTGGGCAGCTTTGGATTCCAGGGCGATCGTGCATTCGAACCGGTGGCGCGCTTCTCCGGCGGCGAGAAGGCGCGCCTGACCCTCGCGCTGCTCGTGGCGCGGCGCCCGAATTTGCTGCTGCTGGACGAACCCACCAATCATCTGGACATCGAGATGCGCCAGGCGCTCACCGTCGCGCTGCAGAGCTTCGAGGGCGGTCTGGTGGTGGTTTCGCACGATCGGCATTTGATCAAGTCGGTCGCCGACACCCTGTGGCTGGTGGCGGACGGGAAATTGCAGGAATTCGCCGGCGACCTGGATGATTACCAGCAGTGGTTGCGCTCGCGCGGCAAAGCTGCGCCGCCTGATGAACAAGGGCCGCGCAAGAAATCCGCGGCCAAGGCGCCGCCCGAGAAAAAGGCGGTGCGCCGCGACCCGCTGGCGCGATTGCAGCAGCAGCTTGCACAGATCGAGGTGCGCCTTGCCACGGTTGCCGCCGAGCGGGCGCTGCTGGAGGCCGAGATTGCCGCGAATGCCGCGGACAGCCGGCTCGCGATGCGGCGCGCGAATCTGGAGCGGGACGCGGCGTATCTGGAATCCCAGTGGATGCAGATCGGCACGGCCATCGAGGCTGCGGAAACGGAGCGCAACTAGGCCGGCGCTGCCGTGTTTTGGGAGTTATGCCAGGTTTCACGGCCCACCCATTTATTCGCGTCGTGGCAAGCCCTGAGGGCGTCGAACTAGCGCCCGGCGCTACTTCGCGGCGAGCGTCCGCGCCGCGCCCTGCGCGATCTGCGCGAACGCCTGGTCCGCGGCACGGCTGAAGGCATCGACGATGGCGCTCATGCGATTTTCCGCGGCGGCTTCGCGTACGTCGGGCTCGAAGCGCGCCAATACACGCCGGTCGCCCGAGTTGCCGATGCGCGCCTGCAGGTGCACCCGTACCGTGGGTACCCCGCCCGGTGCGCCGTACTCCGCCTGGAAATCCACCACTTCGATTTCCAGCCAGCAGGTGCTGCCGAACACCGACGCATCGGCGCCGACGTCGTGCAATGCCGGATTGGCGCGAATCTCTTGCACGGCCAGATCCTGCAGGACCTCATCCAGCGGCCCGCTCCAGCGCACCTGCGCAAAATAGTCCAGGCGCCGGTCCGGATAGAGCGCGGCGATTCGGTCGGTATTGAGTCCGGCGCGCACCCGCGGCCTGAGTACCGCGAGATCCTTCGGCGCGGCAGCGTCCCGCGGATCGGCAGCCGCGGGGCGGGGCGGCGCCGACAACATATATATGGTGGGCGGCGCCGTCTTGTTCTTGAACAGCGCTCCGGCGCAGCCCGCCAGCAATGCGCAAACCAGGATCGACAGCGCGGCGCGCATCACTTCGGCACCTCGATGCCGCGGTAGGTGGACTCGTAGATCAGCTGCGAGGGGTCCAGCTTCAGGCTGCGCGACAAGTCGCGGAAGTCCCGCACTGCCTGCCGGCTCTCGCGCAGCAGCTGCTCGAGTTGCGGCAGGCTCTGTTTCGAGAAGCGCGTGAAACCGGGCTCATTCTCGTTCACGAAACTGTTCAGGCGGTTGGTGGTCTTGGCCAGATTGTCGGAGATCTGTCTGATGTTCGCAAATGCCGTCTCGAGATCGGGCGAGGAGCTGGTCAGGATGCCGTGCAATTGCGCCACGGTACCCTGAACCTCTTGGGTGGTGCGGCGTAATTCGCTCACCAGCTGCTGCACTTCAGCCACCGTGCCGGGCAGCTGTTCGCTGGCGCGGCGCACGCTGTCCAGCGTGATCTTGAGCGATCGCACGTTTTCATCGCTGAACACCTCGTTGAAGTGCCCGGCCAGTTCCACCAGATGTGTGGTCAGCTCCGGCAGGTTGCTGAGCAGCACGTCGAAATCGGATCGTCTGGAACGAATCATGGGATATTGCTGGCCTTGGGCCAGAATGCCGGTCGATTCCGCCTTGGGATCCTGTTCCAGGTCGATGAACAAGAGACCGGTCACCCCCTGCAGGCTCAACGAGGCGCGCGTGCGGCCGTCGATCGGCGCCGTGGAATCGATGTCGACGATCACCTGCACCGTTTTGCGCTGCTGCGGGTCCAGCCTGATGCGCGCGACCTTGCCCACATCCACGCCGAGATAGCGCACCGGACTGCCGGCGGTCAGTCCGCTCACCGATCCGGGAAAATAGATCTCGTAACGCTGATAAGTGCGCTTGTCCTGCTGATCGGTGTACCAAAAGACGAACGACACCGCCATGGCGATCACCAGCAGCACGAAGGCGCCGACCGCGACGTAGTTGGCATCTCTATCCATGCGTTTCCCCGCCCGCGGCTTCCGATTCGGCGCCCCGCGCCCGCGGTCCGTGGAAATATTCCTGGATCCAGGGATTGGGGTTCTCGAGCAGGCCCGGCAGCGTATCGGTGATCATCCGTCCGTCGATGATCACGCCGACCCGGCTGCAGGTCTGAAACAACGTGTCCAGGTCGTGGGTGATCATGACAACCGTGAGCCGCAATTGCGCGTGAAGATACAACAGTAGCTCATCGAAGGCCGTGGCGGAAATCGGATCGAGACCTGCGGTGGGCTCGTCGAGAAACAGCAGCTTCGGCTCCAATGCCAGCGCACGGGCCAGCGCCGCGCGCTTGATCATGCCGCCGGAGAGCTGCGAGGGATATTTTGCGCCCGCATCCGGCGCCAGCCCCACCATGAGCAGGTTCATCTCCGCCAGCTCGTCCAGGGTCTGCTCGGACAGCGAATAGTGCTCGCGCAGCGGCAATTGCACATTCTGCGCCACGGTGAGCGATGAGATCAGCGCGCCGTTTTGGAAGGTCACGCCGTAGCTTTGCACCAGGCTGCGCCGGTCCGAAGCCGCAAGGCTCTCCACATCCCTGCCGTACAGCTCGACCACGCCGCCGTCGGCGCGGCGCAGCCCCAGGATGGTACGCAGCAGCACCGACTTGCCGGCGCCTGAACCGCCGACCACGCCGAATATCTCCTGCTGCTGCACCTCCATGTCCAGGCCATCGTGCACCACCTGGGTGCCGAAGCGATTGCGCAGTCCGCGCACCCGGATCACCGGATTGAATTCCGGATCGAGCATCAGAAATGAATCTTGACGAACAGCACGGCGAACAGGGCATCGGCCAGGATCACCATGAAGATCGATTGCACCACGGCCACCGTGGTCAAATGTCCCAGCTCGCGGGCCGAGTCGCGCACCTGCATGCCGCGGTAGGTGCCGACCATCGCGATCAGGATGGCGAATACCGGCGCCTTGACCAGTCCCGACCAGAAGGTCGTGGGTGAAAGGGTTTCTCGCAGCCGTGCGGTGAACTGCGGCAGCGGAATATGCAGGTTGATCAGCGACAGCAGGCCGCCGCCCGCCAATCCCATGGCATCGGCGATCACCGTCAGCAGCGGCAGCGCGATCAGCAGCGCGAGCAACCGGGGCACCACCAGCAGCTCGATGGGATTCATGCCCATGGCGCGCAGCGCATCGGTCTCCTCGGCGAGCTGCATGGCGCCGATCTCCGCCGCGAAGGCGCTGCCGGAGCGGCCCGCAACGATGATGGCGGTCAACAGCACGCCCATCTCGCGCAGGGTCGCGATGGTCACCAGGTCGACCACGAAGATGTCGGCGCCGAAACGCGACAGCTGCTGTGCACCCAGGTAGGCCACGATCACGCTGATCAGGAAGGCGATCAGCGCGACGATCGGAATCGCGGTGATGCCGGTCTCGTAGATATGCCGCGTCAGCGACGCGGTCCGCCACGCACGCGGCCGGGAAAAGGCCTGGCCGATGACGCTCGAGATGCGCCCCAGGAAGACGATGACGCCGCGCGCATGCACTCCCTGCAGGACCGACCAGCGGCCGAGCTTGCCGACCAGCCGCTCCAACGAGGGTGTCGTGCTCCGGCGGCTCAAGGCCTCGTGCCGATCGACGTGCAGTTTCTGCAGCAGGTCGAGGAAGTGCGGTGGATTGCCGATATGGCTGACCGGCAGCGGCGCAACTTCCGCCAGGCGCCGCAGCAGCGCCCATGCCGGACTGATTCCGGGCGCGAGCGCGAGGCTCCAGTCGCAGACCAGATTTCCCGCGAGCGGAGCGGGCAAGCCGTTGAGCCGCGCTTCGATGCCCGGCATCGCCGTCAGCGACCAGTCGCCGCGCAGCCGCAGCAACCAGCCGTCGCCTTGCGGCTCGAGCGCCAACGGGTCCGTCATGGTCGCACTCATAACGATATGCTAGCAGGCAATGGGACATAGCGATCCGCTGTTACAGATCCTGATTCTGCTCGCCGCGTCGGTGTGCGTGGTCGCGGCGGTGCGCAAGCTTGCGCTGCCCGCCATCCTGGGCTATCTCGCCGTGGGCATGCTCTTAGGGCCGCATGCACTCGCGCTCGCGGCCGACAATGAGACCACGCAGCTGCTCGCGGATTTCGGCGTGGTGTTCCTGGTGTTCACGCTCGGGCTGGAATTTTCCCTGCCGCGCCTGGTGGCCATGCGCTGGGAAGTGCTGGGCGTCGGCGGCGCGCAGGTGCTGATCACCGTCGCGATCGTCGCCGCGGGAGCCGTCGTGTTTCTCGAGGTCACTCCGGCCGTCGCGGTGGTGATCGGCGGCGCGGTGGCGATGTCGTCCACCGCCATCATCATTGCGCAATTGACCGAACAGTCCGAGAACAACCGCACTCACGGCCGGCTTGCCGTGGCCATTTGCCTGTTCCAAGACCTGAGTTTTCCGCTGCTGCTCGCGCTGGTCTCGGCCTTGAGCGGCGGGGCGGGCGGCGGGGCGGGCGCCGACGCGGCGCACATCTTGCGCGCCATCGGCCTCGCCGCGCTGGCGCTGGCGCTGGTATTGGGTGCCGGCCGCTGGCTGCTGCGGCCCTTGTTTCTCGCGATCGCCTCGGTGCGATCCGCCGAGCTGTTCTCGCTGGCGGTGCTGCTGGCGGTGCTGGCTTCGGCCTGGGCGACGCATGCGGTCGGGCTGTCGCTCGCGCTGGGTGCGTTTCTCGCCGGCATGCTGCTCGCGGAGACCGAATTCCGCCATCAGATCGAAGCCTCGATCCGCTCCTATCGCGAGATCCTGCTCGGGCTGTTCTTCATCACCGTCGGCATGCTGCTCGACGTCGGCTTGCTGCTGCGGGATTTGCCGGTGGTGACCGCCATTCTGCTCGGCATGCTGCTGCTCAAGGCCACCGTGGTCGCGGTCGTGGCCAAGCCCGCCACCATGAGCTGGTTCAAGTCCCTGCGCACCGGCGTGATCGTCGCGCAGGGCGGCGAATTCGGTTTCGCGCTGCTGATACTGCTGCTGCGCAGGTCGCTGCTCGACCCCGCCATCGTGCAACCGCTGCTCGCCGCCACGGTGCTGAGCATGGTCATATCCCCGCTGATCATCCGCCACAATCGGCGCATCACGCGCGTCATCCTGCGCGAAACCGGCAACCCGCTGACCGAGGCCATGCGCCACGAACGCGTCACCCTGGCCGCGGCCGAACGGGATCACGTGGTGATTTGCGGCTTCGGCCGCGTCGGCCAGAACATCGCGCGCGTGTTGGAGCAGTCGGGATTCGAGTACATCGCGCTCGATGTCGACCCGCATCGTATCCGCACCGGGCGCCAGGCGGGCGACCCGGTGGTCTACGGCGACGCAGCCCAGGTGAAAGTGCTGGAAAACGTCGGGCTCGCCCACGCCAGCGTGGTGGTCATCACCTTCGCAAATCCGGACGTTGCCTTGCGCATCCTAAGATCGGTGCGCGAGCTGCGCGCCGATGTTCCGATTCTGGTGCGTACCCAGGATGACACCAAGCTCACCGAACTGCAGGCCGCGGGCGCGACCGAAGTGGTGCCGGAGACTTTCGAGGCCAGCCTGATGCTGTTGTCGCACCTGTTGCTGCTGGTGAAGCAGCCGGTGGGCCAGGTGCTGCGCACCGTGAATGACATCCGCAGCCACCGCTACAGCATGCTGCGCCAATACTTTCGCGATGCGGAGGCCGAGCATCTCGACGAAACCCACGCCTTTCGCGAAGAATTGCACAGCGTCATTCTGCCGCCGCAGGCCTGGGCGGTGGGCCGCAGCATCACCGACCTGGCCCAGCGGGGCTCGAAGGCCACGGTCAACGCGGTGCGGCGCGACGGCATCGTCGGGCGGGACCCCGGACCCGCCACGGTATTCAAGGAAGGGGACGTGGTGGTCCTATATGGCACCCCGGAGGCCGTGGAACACGCCGAAACACTGCTTTTGATGGGTTGACAAAGATCCACTCCTCATCGCATAGTATTGCCAGCTGTTTAAGGGCAAACCCGCCGAAAGGTGGGGACGCAAAACCACCGGTCTAAGGGGCTTTCTTAACTGAAAGTCTGACGATAGCGGGGTCGCCAGTGAATCTTCCAGCGCATGCGCGCACGCACAACCGCCCGGTTTTGTGCCCTCCGACAGCCAGCATTTTCAAGCTTAGGTTCGTCTTCCGGGGGGAAGCACATGGTAAATAAAGTCATCGATCCGCGCGGTGCGGATTCATCGGGCATTTATCGGCGGCCGCGGCTGGTGCTGCGCCTGAAGCGATTCGAAGACCTGCCGAGTGTTCTGGAAAAGACCAAGAGTTATCCCACTCCGGTACGCATGGTCGGCGCCGACTATTCGCAGACGCGCTGCGTGGGCGGCGACGGCGGCACCACGGTGGACACCGGCGGGCTCGATCGGATCTTGGAATTCGGCGAGCACAGCGTGCGCGCGCAAGCCGGCGTGCGCGTGAGCACCCTGGTCAAGGCTCTCGCCGAGCGCGGACAGGAACTGCCCCTGACGCCCGAAATGGGCCAGATTTCCCTGGGCGCCATGGCCGTGACCACCTTGCCGCAGGCATCCTACGCCGGCGGCATGGCGCAGCTGTCCTCCTGCATCAGCGAAGTGAGCATGATCACGCCGCAGGGCAAGCAGATGAAGGTGAGCGAGCGCGAGCGCGACCTGATGCGGGTGCTGCGTTCCAGCTTCGGACTGCTCGGCATCGTGCACGAGGTCGTGGTTCGTGTCCGGCCGCTGACCCCGGTGAAGATCGACTACCAGGTCATGACCCTGAAGGAATTTACCTCCCGGTACTCGGGGCTGGCCGGCTCGGAAGGCGCGCTGCGCCTGCATGTCTCGCCGTTTCACGACCGGATCACGCTCGAGCGCCGCACGCTCGACGAATCCGCCGCCATCAATCGCTCCGGAATCTGGCAGATCAAGCAGTCCGTGATGCGCAACGTGCTGCCCGCATTCGGTTCGACCGTCGGCAGCGTATTGGCCGCCCCCGGGCTGCGCAATGCGGTGTTGTCCGGCATGCACCGCGCCTTGAGCGGCGGTACCCGCGGCGTGATGATGTATTCGCATGAATGGATGCGCGACCTGCCGAAGGAGGCCTGGAAAGCGCGCCATACCTACAGCCTGTGGGCCTTCCCGCAGGCCGACTATCCGAAATTGCTCGCCGCCTATTTCGCGTTCTGCAAGTCCTACTACAAGCAGCACCACTACCGCGGCAACGTCGTCAGCGGCGCGAGCCGCCTGCATCAGGACCGCGGTTCGTTGTTCAGCGCGAGCTACTCGGGGCCGATGTTCACGCTCGAGCCCTCCTCCAGCGGCGAGCAGGGCTGGGACGATTTTCTCATCGACTTCAATGATTTTGCGATTTCGCATGGCGGCGTGCCGACGTTCAACCAATCGCGCGCGCTGCAGCCGGAACATGTGGCGAAGGCCTTCGGCGAGCGGGCCAAGCTGTTCCGCGCGCTGCGCCAGCGCACCGACCCGTTGAACCGGCTGCGCAACAGCTATTTTGCGTACCTGCTCGGCTAGACGTCGCCGGCGCT
The DNA here is from genome assembly GCA_036267715.1 of Steroidobacteraceae bacterium. Classification (GTDB taxonomy): domain Bacteria; phylum Pseudomonadota; class Gammaproteobacteria; order Steroidobacterales; family Steroidobacteraceae; genus Bog-1198. The sequence continues at coordinate 114,842 of DATAVN010000003.1, forward strand.
GAGGCCTACAGCCCCGAGACGATCTTGGCCTTGATCGATTCGAATTCCGAATCGCTGATGAGTTTGGCCTCGAGCATCTCGCGCGCCTGGCGCAGGCGCCGCGCGGGTTCGGACTCCGCGCCCGCGCCCGCGGCAGCCGCGCCGCCGTAGCCGGACTGTGCGCCGCTGAACTGCAGGCCGCCGGATTTCGCGCGCAGCTCCTCGAGCTCGCGCACGCGGCGCTTCTCGCGCCAGACTTGATCGTGTTGCTGGCAGATGCGGTATATGGCCTGCGCCTGGTCTTTGTACAGCCCGTCGAAGCTCCACGCGCGGTTGACCTCGGCGCCGATGCTGAGATCCGAGCTGCTCTGGGCGATCAGGGTCAGGTCGGCGGCGATGATTCCCGCGCTGATGCGGGTTTCCTTGAGGTCCTGCCAGCGGATGTCGGCCGAATCGTAACCGCCGAAAACGCGCCGCGTCAGCGAAATGAATCTGCCGCTGGTGGCCGCGATCAACGCGCGCCGATGAGTGAGCGCGTACAGGCGCCGCTGCGCCGCCCAGGCTTCCAGCGTCTCCCCGCTGGTCAGCAGTCCCTGCAGCGTGGCGAGCGCCGCACCCAGTCCCAGCTGATCCGCGCCGACCGTGGCATCGCTCATGTATCAGGCCTTGTCTTGCAGATGAGCCTCGAGAAACCACAGGTATTTGTCGATGTCCCGCGAGATTCCGGTGAACAGATCCGCGGTGTCGGCATCGCCCAGCTCGTCGGTGTCGGCGATGGCGGCGCGCACCGCCTTGCCGTACACCGACATTTGGGTCGACAGATAGAACAGGTGATCCTTGCCCGCGGTGATGCTCAACGGATAATTTTTGAGCTTGCTGCGCTTGGCGGCCACCGCGACCGTGCCTTCGGCGGTGCCGCCCAAGCTGGTGATGCGTTCCGCAATCTCATCGATCTGCTCCAATGCCAGATCCGATATCTTGTCGAACAGCTCGTGCAACGCGATGAAATTCGGGCCCTTCACGTTCCAGTGCGCATGTTTGATCTGGCTTTGCAGATCGATCGCGTCGGCCAGGCGATCGTTCAAAATGGCGGCAACGTTGCGGCGGATCTTTTCCGACAGATCGATCTTCGTTTTGTACATGGGGCGCCCCTTTCAAGTAATACTTGCCGCTATTTTGCACCGCTTTGACGGCGAATCCCAAGAAAGAAAGTAATGTCCGGAGCGGTATTGACAGCCGCATCTTCTGCGAAACCGAATTCGATGCGCCAGCGGCTCCCCAGGCGGCGCACCGCGCCGACGCTCAGCTGCAGACTCGGTCCCAGGAATCTGATCTCGCTGTCGTCCACCCTGCCGCTCTGGCCGTCGAGTTGCGCGCGCAGCGACCAGAGCTTGCCCAATGCCCGGGTGGCCGCAAAGCGCGCAAACACCGAGGTGCGGTGCGCAGCGCCGCCGAATATTTCATCGCCGAAGGGCTGTGCCACGCCGAGTTCCGCCGCCAGCTGCCATGCCGGCCAGCGCCACGCGCCGTGCGCCCACAGTGCACCGTCCCAGGCGCCGTCGCCGGTGAGCTTGGCTGCCGAACCGGTCGGCGCCTGCACTCCGCCCCATACCGACAGCGTTCGCTGCGCATCGTCGATGGGATACCAGCCGAGCTCGGCGGAAATGTCGCCGATGCCGGTTTGCGGCTGCGTCAGGTCGACATTGCCCCTGCCCGAATAGGAATAGACGATTTCATTCTGTGGGTAGAACGGCCGATTACCCGGGTTGAAACCGAACCAGCGGTGCCAGTCGGCAATGATCGGATCGAGGAAGCCGCCGCTGTCATGGATGAGCGGCACGGTGAATCGGTAGCGCCATGATTGCAGCAGATTGTTTTCATAGCTCAAGCGCAGGACATCGCTTTCGCCGTCCACCAGCAGGCTCTCCTGGCTCCGGCTCTCCACATTGAGCGTATTGCTGATCGACACCGTGGCCGACAGGGCTTGTCCGTCGCTCAAGCGGCTGTCGCTCGGCAGCGGCAGATAAAAACCGCGGATCAGCGGATTTTCATCGCGCACCGCAAAGAACTCGTCCGCCCGTGCCGCGCCCGGCGCGGCCACGACCAGCAGCAGCAGCGCTGCGGCCGCGCGCCGGGTCAGATTTCCGAGCGGCGCATCCGCAGCTGCACCGCGAGCACGATCAGCGCAACGCCGACGGCCACTCCTATCCATGTCTCGGCGCTGGTGAAAAATCCACTGGGGTTGATCAGTTGCCACACGGTGACGGCGGAAGCGCCGCCATTATCCACAACGCCGGCACCGTGCGTCCATACATACTTGTCGCCGTTGAACGAGACCGAGGGCAAGCCGGTGAGGCGGCGCACGATCACATGGCCGACCAGGCGCGTCCCGAAGAACACCCGCTCGAGGATATATAAGAGCAGCGGCGGCAGCACGGCCCAGAGCATCACCGCGCGCCTGGCCCAGGCGGACACCAGCATCAGCCAGCCGGCGACCGGCAGATACCAGATGGCGGTGATGAGAATGGCGTACATCCACAGGACTTGCACCTGCCACCAGGCCTCGCCATTCCACAGCGTGGTGCCGATCGAGGCGCGTGCCCGGATGGACAGGATGAAAGCCGCCAGCAGCGCGGTGGCATCGGCCACCGCAAAGTACACCAGCGGGACCAGCACCATGCCCACCAGCAGTTTGCACAGCACGGTCGCGGCATCCGACACCGGCAGGGATTTCCAGAACAGGATGCTGCGATCGCGGCGGTCCGCGTAGAGGCAGTCGAGCAGATACCAGGTCGAGTACACACCCATCACCACGTAGAACATCGCACCGACGATCACCAGGAAGATGGAGGCAGCCTCGCTCGATTCCTGCGGGGACGTGAGCCGCGGAATGCTCACCTGGCCGAACAGCGCAGCCACCAGCAACAGGCCGCCGAACACCACCGGAATCATCCAGATCGCCCGGTTCTCCCAGAACTCGCGCCGCAAGAGCCATGTGCTGTTGTTCATGCTGCACCTCCGGAAAGTTTGGCGACGAACAGATCCGCGACGCTTGGAGTGTGAAGCTCTCCAAATGACTCGAGCCTGGCGGGATCGGCGTTTTCGAAATACAGCACCACTTTGCCGAGAATGCGGCGTTCGTAGAACGGCTTCTCGGCGCGGGCGGCATCCAGCTTGTCGGCCGTCACCGCCACCGCGACGAACCGCGTTGCGACCTCCTCGAGCGAGCTGTCGAGCACGATGCGGCCCCGGTCGATGAACACGATGTCGGTGAGCAGATTTTCGACTTCCTCGACCTGGTGCGTGGTGATCAGGATGGTGCGGGTTTCGTCCATGTAGTCGTTCACCAGTGCGTCGTAAAAGGCGCGGCGCGCGAGAATGTCCAGCCCCAGGGTGGGTTCATCGAGGACCAGCAGCTTCGCGTCGATGGCCATGGTCAGCGCCAGATGCACCTGGGTTTTCATTCCCTTCGACAGCTCGCGCATGCGCCGCTCGCCGGCGATCTGGGTCTTCGCCAGGAATGCCAGCGCGCGGTCGCGCCGGAACTTGGGATGCACGCCGGCCACGAAATCGATGGCGTGATCCACCCGCAGCCATGACGGCAGCACCGCCACATCGGCGATGAAGCAGCAATCTTTCATCAGCGCGGTGCGGTCGCGGAACGGCTCGCGGCCCAGTACCGTCAGCTGACCTTCATAATTCGTCAACCCTAAGATGGCGCGCAGGGCGCTGGTCTTGCCGGCGCCATTGGGACCGATCAGGCCGACGATGCGGCCTGCTTCAATCTTGAGATTGGCGCGATCCAGCGCGACGTGTGCGCCGTACTTCTTGGTGAGATTCGAAGCTTCGATGAGCGGGGCCATATGAGTCTCATTCTTCCGTGGGTGCGCCGCCGCGGGGCGGTGGCGCCGGGTGGGTAAGCGCCGGTGTTTGCGCAAACAATTCCTGCGAAGTGAATCCCAGCCGGTTGATGACGGCTAGAATTTGCGGCCATTCCTCGTTCAAGAAGCGCTCGCGCTCGCCCGCCAGCAGCAGCCGCCGGGCGCCCTCGCTCACGTACATGCCGCGGCCGCGGCGCTTTTCGACCAGATTTTCATCGACCAGCTGCTGATAGCCCTTCAGCACGGTCAGCGGATTGAGCCGATAGTCGGCAGCGACCGCCCGTACGGAAGGCAGAGGATCGCCCTCCTTGAGCGCGCCCTCCAGAATCAGCGCCACCATTCGATCGCGTAGCTGGCGATAGATCGGTTGGTTGTCGTTCCAGTTCGGGTCCATTTCTCGCTCGCTGTGCCAACCCCACGTGTAGGGGATATGTAGCACGGTAATCTACCAGAGCGCTTAAGGTTCGCTGCCTTAAGCCGCGTTGTTCGTTCCAGGCGAAGCGGCATTGGCCAGCGCGGCCACTGCGGTGGGCTGCTGCAGCTGCGCATTGAACAAGTAGGCTATGCCGCCCATGATTACGGTGTTGAACATCAACGCGAGCGCCAGGGCCCCTAATTTTGTCGAGATGGAAGTGTTCATGATCGTCTCCTTGGCAAAAGTTTCGGTTCGGTCCGTCATCGACGGTGTTTCGGTGACTTGGTGATATAGTAATATACAACACCACTACATGCAAGCACCTGATGCAAATATTTTTGATGTATAAGTCTTTGTTTTTAAAAGAACTATCTAAATTCATCGAAAATAGTCGCATTTAAGATGTCGCGACGTATGCTGGACTCACCATGAACGCGCTCGACCATGACGCCGGATTGATGCTGCGCTACCGGGATGGGGACACCGCGGCCTTCTCCGTGCTCTACGCGCAATACAAGGGGCCGCTGTATCGCTATTTATTGCGCCACGTGCGCAATGCCGCCGCCGCCGCCGATCTGTTTCAAGAAGTGTGGTCGCACTTGATCGCGACGCGCGCGCGTTATGAACCGCGCGCCAAATTCGCGACGTTTCTCTTTCACATCGCACACAACTGCGCCATCGATTTTTTCCGGCGCGATTTGAAGCTGCGGCGTGCGCTGCCGCTGGAGCCCGACCCGGCGCAATTCGAGCCCGAGGTGCCCGAACATCAACGGCCGGACCGGGTCGCCGAATACGCGCAGCAGCAGTCCGCCTTGCTCGCCGCCGTCGCCGCGCTCCCGCAGGAACAGCGCGAAGCGTTCCTGCTGCGCGAGGAATCGGGATTGAGCGTCGAGGAGATTGCACGCATCACGGATGTGCCGGTGGAAACGGCCAAGAGCCGGCTGCGATACGCAGTGCATAAATTGCAGCACTCATTGCGGCCAATGCTGGAACCCGAAGGGTTGGCGTTGCGAAACTATGCCTGACGAGCGCGCACGCAGGAAACTGGACGATTATCTGCGCGGCGACAGCGCCTTGTCGCGCCAGTATCGGCGCGAAAACGCACCCATGCCGCCGCATGCGCTCGATCGCATCGTGCTCGACAGTGCGCGGCAGGCGCGTACCGGATCCGCCGATCCGCAACGCCTGGCGCCGCTGGCCTTCGCGGCCAGCGTGCTTTTGTCCGTGGCGATGATCGCCGCCATGCTCTTCGTACCGCAGGCAAAAAGACCCGATGACAGGGCGCATATCGTGCGCGTGAGAATGTTCAAGAGCGAAGCGCCGCGTGCCGCGCTCGCCTCGCCCCGCGAACGCGATCCCACGCTGTGGCTCGCCGACATCAACGCGCTGCGCCGTGCCGGCCGCGGCGCCGAGGCCGAACTGCAAATGCGCCGCTTTCGCAGCGCCTATCCTGATTACATCGTCCCCAGCAACGAGTAGCCGGCCCGCTTGGCACAGCACCGCCTTTCCTCCACGCGCACCCTGCTCGCGCTGACCTTGAGTTTGCTGGCGTCTGCCGCAGGCCCTCAGGCACGGGGCGCTTCGGTGCTGATGATTTCGGTGGACGGTTTGAAGCCCGAATACGTCCTCGATGCCGACGCGCACGGCCTGAAGATTCCATTCCTGCGCGGTTTGATGCGCGACGGCAGCTATGCCCGCGGGGTCATCGGCGTGTGGCCGACGGTCACCTACCCGAGCCACACGACGCTCTTGACCGGCCTGACTCCCGCGCAGCACGGCATCTACAACAATCTTGAATTCGATCCCAGGCATACCTATGCGGACAGCTGGTATTGGTATGCACGGCAGATCCGGGTGCCGACGCTGTGGCACGCGGCGCATGCCGCCGGCATGTCCACGGCAAGCATCGGTTGGCCCGTCAGCGTCGGCGCCGCCGATGTGGATTTCCTGATTCCCGAATATTGGCGCACATTCCGCCCCACTGCGGACCTCGACCCCAGCGATGCCGACCTCATGGACGCGCTGTCGCGCCCCGAAGGAATGCTGGGCCGGATGCAGGCGCGGCTGGGTCCCTACATGTCGGGCAACGACCCAAGCCCGCCCGGCGATGAGATCAAGACGCGCTTTGCCTTGGATATTCTGCGCACGCAGAAACCGAAATTCATGACCATTCACTTGAGCTCTTTGGATTTGGAGCAGCACTTCCATGGCCCGTTCAGCGGCGAAGCGAACCGGCAGCTGGAGGTGATCGACGCTGAACTCGAGCAGCTGTTCGCCGCCGCCCGCGGCAACGATCCCAGGGCAATCGCCCTGGTCGTATCGGACCATGGCTTCATGCCGATCATCCGCCAGGTCAATTTGATGCTGCCCTTCCTCGAGGCGAATCTCATCCGCGGCAAGGGTCCATGGAAGGCCCAGCCCTGGGGAGCCGGCGGCATGGCGGCCGTTTTGTTCAACCGGCCCGCCGATGCCAAGCTCGAGGCACAGGTGCGCGCGCTGCTGCACACCCTGCAGAGCGATCCGCGCAACGGCATCGCCGCAATTCTGGAGCGTGATGCCATCAGGCAGCACGGCGCATTCCCCGGCGCGAAGTTTCTGGTGGTGATGCAACCGGGGTACTACGTGATCACCGACGCGATCAGTCCGCTGGTGAGCGACATACCCGGCAGCCGCGGCAGCCACGGCTTCTCGCCGGAGTATCCGCAGATGCGGGCCTCTTTCTTCATCGCCGGCGAGGGGATCGCACATCATCGTGACCTGGGGCTGATCGACATGCGGCAGATCGCGCCCACGGTGGCGCAGTTGCTCGGGGTCGGCCTGCCCACGGCGACGCGGGCCGCTCTGGCCGTTCGTCAATGACGGTGTCCGGCGATTTCGGCTACCATCTTCAGTTTTTGCGCGGGAGTGAGTCATGAAGAAGCCGGTCACCATCACCATCACGGGCGCCGCGGGCAACATCGGCTATGCGCTGGCCTTTCGCGTGGCATCCGGCCAGATGTTGGGCGCCGACCAGCCGATCAACCTCAACCTGCTGGAAATTCCGGCGGCCAGCGCCGCGGTTCAGGGCGTCGTGATGGAATTGAACGATTGCGCCTTTCCGACCTTGAACAAGGTGACGGCAACCTCGGACGCCAACGCGGGTTTCAAGGACTGCAATTTCGCCATGCTGGTCGGCGCGCGGCCGCGCGGCCCCGGGATGGAGCGCAAGGACCTGCTGCTCGAGAACGCCAAGATTTTCTCCGCGCAGGGCAAGGCACTCGACGCGGTCGCCGGCCGCGATGTGCGCGTGCTGGTGGTCGGCAACCCGGCCAATACCAATTCGCTGATTGCGCAGCGCAATGCGCCCTCGCTGCCCCGCAACCGCTTCACGGCGATGACGCGCCTCGATCACAACCGCGGCCTCGCGCAGCTCACCGAAAAAACCGGCGCGGCCCTGTCCACGGTCAAAAAAGTCATCATCTGGGGCAACCATTCGGCCAGCCAGTATCCGGATTTGCACCATGCAACGGTCGCGGGCAAACCCGCGCTCTCCGTGGTGGATGAAAATTGGTTCAAGCAGACCTTCATCCCCACCGTGCAGCAGCGCGGTGCCGCGGTCATCAAAGCGCGCGGCACATCCTCCGCCGCGTCCGCCGCCGCCGCCGCACTCGATCACGTGCGCGATTGGATGCAGGGCACGCCCTCCGGCGACTGGGTGAGCATGGGCGTGCCGTCCGACGGCAGCTACGGCGTACCCGAGGGCGTCATCTATTCCTATCCGGTCGCCTGCAAGAACGGTGAGTACAGCATCGTGCAGGGATTGGAAGTCAATGAGTTCAGCCGCGAAAAAATGCAGGCGACGCATCGCGAATTGCTGGAAGAACGCGACGGTGTCAAGGATTTGATCTAAAAAACAAGGGGCGGTCCCATGCATGACCTGCTGCTCGATGCCGGCATCATTGTTGGCTGGCTGGTGCTGTTCGTGGGCGTCATCTGCATCCTCGCGTATCGGCGCGCCAGCCTTGCGGTTGGCACCGGCGTGCTGCTGGTGCTGCTCGCGCTCTACTGGGCCGCGGGCGGCGCCGCCGATTGGTGGAAGATTCTGCTCTGCGTCCCGTTCGCCATTCTGTTCTTCCTGAACATCCGCCCGCTGCGCATTCGCCTCATCACGCGGCCGTTCATGAAGAAATACCTCAAGCTGCTCCCGGCCATGTCCTCGACCGAGCGTGAAGCGCTCGATGCGGGCACGGTGTGGTGGGACGGAGAATTGTTCACCGGTGGTCCCGACTGGCGGAAGCTCATGTCGGCGAAGGCGCCGGTGCTCACGCCTTCGGAGCAGGCTTTTCTCGACGGCCCCTGCGAGCAGCTGTGCGCGATGCTCGATGACTGGGACATCACGCACCGGCGCGCCGACCTGCCCGCGGAGGTCTGGGCCTTCATCAAGTCAAAGGGCTTCTTTGCCATGATCATTCCGCGCCGCTATGGCGGCCTGGAATTCTCCGCCTACGCTCATTCCTGCGTACTGATCAAAATCGCTTCGCGTTCCGCCACCGCATCCTCGACCATTGCCGTGCCCAATTCGTTGGGACCCGCCGAGCTGCTGCTTCATTACGGCACCGAGGCGCAGAAGAATCACTATCTGCCGCGCCTCGCGCGCGGCGAGGATGTCCCCTGCTTCGCCCTCACCGGCCCGCGCGCCGGCTCCGACGCGGCGTCCATTCCCGACACCGGCATCGTTTGCAAGGGCTCGTGGCAGGGCGCCGAGATCGTCGGCATCCGCTTGAATTTCTCCAAGCGCTACATCACCCTCGCGCCGATTGCCACCGTGATCGGCCTGGCATTCCGGCTCTACGACCCCGATCATTTGATGGGCGAGAAAGCCGATCTGGGGATCACCTGCGCGCTGATTCCACGCGACACGCCGGGCGTCGCGATCGGCCGGCGCCACTTTCCCTTGAACATCCCGTTTCAGAACGGACCCATCCAGGGCCACGACGTGTTTGTGCCGCTGGACGCCATCATCGGCGGATTCGCGACCGCGGGACAGGGCTGGCGCATGCTGGTGGAGCAGTTGTCGGTCGGCCGCTGCATTTCTCTGCCATCGAACGCCACGGGCGGCGCGCAGGCTGCGGTATACGCGTCCGGCGCCTATGCCCGCGTGCGCCGCCAGTTCAACACCTCGATCGGCAGCTTCGAGGGCATCGAGCAGGTGCTGGCGCGCATGGCGGCGCGCACCTACATCATCGACGCCGCGCGCTCGGTGACCGCCGGCGCGATCGACGGCGGGGAGAAGCCGTCGGTTCCCTCGGCGATGCTCAAGTACCACGCCACCGAGATCGGCCGCATGATCGCCAACGATGCCATGGATGTTCATGGCGGCAAGGGCATTTGCCTGGGGCCGAAAAATTATCTCGGCCGCGGCTACCAGGTCGTTCCGGTGGCCATCACGGTGGAAGGCGCGAACATTCTTACCCGCAGCCTGATTATTTTCGGCCAGGGGGCGGTGCGCTGCCATCCCTTCGTGTTGAAAGAGATGAATGCGGCCAAGAATCCGAATCGCGAGGCCGGGGTGCGCGAATTCGATGCCGCCGTGATCGGCCACGTGGGATTCGCCATCTCCAATGCGGTGCGCTCCTTGGTGCTCGGCCTGACCTCGGCGCGGTTCACCGGCGTGCCCGACACCGGCGCGACCGCGCGCTACTTTCAGCATGTCAATCGCTACAGCGCCTCGTTTGCACTGGCGACCGACGTGGCCATGCTGGCGCTCGGCGGCTACCTCAAGAAAAAGGAGACCCTGTCGGCGCGCCTGGGCGATGTGCTTTCCTCGATGTACCTGGCTTCCATGGTGCTGAAGCACCACGAAAATCAGGGCCGTGAGCCTGCGGACCTTCCGCTGGTCGAATGGGCCTGCCGCAGCCTGTTGTATCAGGCTCAGGAGCAGCTGCATCTCTTCCTGCGTAATTTCCCCAATCGGCCCCTGGCGGCGTTCATGCGGCTGTGCATTTTTCCGCGCGGCCTGGCCTATTCCCCGCCCAGCGACCGGCTGGGCCGCGCCATCGGCGAACTGGTCATGAATCCCACCGCCAGCCGCGAGCGCTTGAGCGCGCATATCTACAAAACCCTGGATGCGCGCAATCCGCTCGGTCTGTTGCAGGAAGTGCTGCAGCTGTCCGCCATGGCGGAGCCGTTGGAAAAGCGCATCCGCGTCGACGGCATCAAGACCGGCAGGATCACGGCGCTGGATCTTCCCGGCCAGATTTCCCAGGCCGTTGCGCAAGGCATCCTCGGCGACGCGGAAGCCGATGCGCTGCGCGGTTACGATGCGAAGGTGCTGAACATCCTCAATGTGGATGACTTCGCACCGGACCAGCTGGGCCTGGGCGCCGACGCCGGGCCATGAATTCGCTGCAGGGGCACTGCAAGAATTGCGGCGCCGCGCTGCTGGGGCGGTTTTGCGTCAATTGCAGCCAGGCGGGCGATGTGCACGTTCCGACCACCCGGGAATTGGTGCATGAATTTCTCGAAGGCCTGACGCACTCCGATTCCAGGCTGTGGCGCACCTTGACGACGCTGTGGTTCAAACCGGGAAAGCTCACCACCGAGTTCGTCGCGGGCCGGCGGGTGGCTTATCTGCCGCCGTTTCGGCTGTACCTGATCGTGAGCATCGTGTTTTTTTTCATCGCATCCTCCATGCATACACGCGGCGAACTCATGAGCTTCGACGATGCGTTGAAGCCTGCAAGTGCCCCCGGTGCCCCGGCATCCGGTGAAAAACGCATCACCAGCTGCAATGAACTGGCCGCTGCCGACTTTCTGAACGGGCATCCAAATTGGAAGCCGCGCGTCAAACACACCTGCGATGCCATGACACGCGACAGCGGCGACAACTTGTTTCATATCGCCATCGGCACGATGCCCAAGGCCATGTTCATTTTCCTGCCGCTGATCGCGTTTCTGCACATGCTCATGTACTGGCATCCGCGCCACCGCTATGCCGAGCAGCTGCTGTTCTTCGTGCACCTGCACGCGTTTTTCTTTTCCGTCGCGATTCTCATGAGCGCCGCTGTCTACGCGGGCGGCACCTGGCCCAAAATCAGCGGCACCACCGACGTGCTCGATTCGCTGCTCGGGTGGTCGCTGCCGGTCTACAGCGTTTTGGCCATGCGCAGGGTGTTCCGCGGCGGCTGGGCCGCGACCCTTGTCAAGGGTGTGGCGCTTTTCTTCGTCTATATGATCGTCTTCGGCCTCACCGTGGCCGGCGTATTCGTGTACGCAATCTGGCAGCTGTAAGATGGGCTCCTTCAACAAGGAGAGGCCCATGAGCCGTCTCGTTCTCGCATTGGGCATCTGTTTGGTATCGGCATTGGCCGTGGCGGCGGATCGCATGGCCGCGCCTGCCGGTGCGGAAGTTTATTTTATCGCGCCGCAGAACGGCGCGAAGCTGCACAGCCCTGTTACGGTGAAATTCGGTCTCAAGGGAATGGGAATCGCCCCGGCCGGGGTCAAGTTCGACAACACCGGACATCATCACCTGTTGATCGACACCGGTCTCAGCGAGTTGAAATTGGAGGCTCCCATGCCCGCCACCGACAAGATCGTGCATTTCGGCAAAGGCCAGACCGAGACCACGCTGCGCTTGAGCCCGGGCAAGCACACGCTGCAGCTCATATTCGCCGACTACCTGCATCAGTCATTCGATCCGCCGCTGCACTCGAAAAAAATCACCATCACCGTGGACTAGGCTCACGCGGAATACTCAGACAGGCTCCTGGCCGGTGCGCGCGATTCTGCATGTCGACATGGATGCTTTTTATGCCTCCGTGGAGCAACAGGATCGTCCCGAACTCAAGGGCAAGCCGCTGATCGTCGGCGGCACCGGCGGCCGCGGCGTGGTGGCGGCCGCGAGCTATGCGGTGCGCAGTTTCGGGGTCCGCTCCGCGATGCCGATGCGCGAGGCGCTCGCGCGCTGTCCGCACGCCGTCGTCGTGCCGCCGCGCATGGCGCGCTACAAGGAAATCTCTGATCAGGTATTCGCGATTTTTCGCGACTTCACCCCGCTGGTGGAGGGCCTGTCCCTGGACGAAGCCTTTCTCGACGTGACCGCGAGCCGGCAATTGCTCGGCGGACCGGAACAGATCGGCGCCGAAATACGCCGCCGCATTGCGCAACACACCGGACTGACCGCATCGGTCGGCATCGCGCCCAATAAGCTGCTGGCCAAGATCGCATCGGACTTGAACAAACCGAACGGCATGTGCCGCATCGATGAGAGCAACCTGCGCGAGATCCTCGATCCGCTGCCCATTCAAAAATTGTTCGGTGTGGGCCTAAAGACGCTGCCGACCGTGCTGGCGGCGGGCATCCGCACCTTCGGCGATGCACGCGGTGCCGGTGAAGAGATGTTGTGGCGGGCCTTCGGCAGGCATGGAAAGAGCATGCGCGATCGGGCCTGCGGACTGGATGACCGGCCGGTGGAACCGGATCGAGAGGAAAAATCCATCAGCGCGGAGGAGACTTTCGGCGTCGACATCCGCTCCCGGTCCGAGCTGACCGTGCAGCTCAAAGCGCTTGCCGACCGCACCGCCTCACGGCTGCGCGCGCAGCAGCTGCTTGCCGGCCGGGTGAGCGTGAAGATCCGCCGCGCCGACTTCACCACCTATACCCGTCAGCGGGCGCTGGCGCCGCCGACGCAGGAAACCGGCATTCTGTCCGCCGCCGCCGAGGCCCTGTTGGACGCATGGCTCAGGTCGCAGCCGGGCGCGGCGGTGAGGCTCCTGGGAGTGGGCGTCGCGGAATTGCAGGCGCAACGGCAGCCGGATCTGTTTTCAGGACCACAGCCCGATCCCGGGTCTCGGCTCGATTCGGCGGTTGACGGCATCCGCGACCGGTTTGGGCACGGCCTGTTGACCCGGGCCAGCCTGTTGCCCCGCGGTTCCGGCGGAAACTAAACGCCCGTTGGTATTATCCTACCGGCCATGTATACCAGCTTTTTTGGGCTGACCGAAAAGCCCTTCGCCATCACGCCGGACCCTCGCTACCTGTACTTGAGCGAGCGTCATGCCGAGGCCCTGGCGCACCTGCTGTACGGCATCAATGAGTCCGGCGGCTTCATTCAGCTGACCGGAGAGGTGGGAACCGGCAAGACCACCGTGGTGCGTACCTTGCTGTCGCGCGTGCCGCATCATGCCGACGTCGCCGTGATCTTGAATCCGCGCGTCACTGCCGTGGAGTTTCTGCTGACGATCTGCGAAGAGCTCGGAGTGGCGATCGACGCGGCCGACCGCGACAGCGTCAAGCAGATGGTCGATGCACTGAATCGGCGTCTGCTGAATGCGCACGCGGAGGGCAGGCGCATCATCGTCCTGGTCGATGAGGCGCAGAACCTGTCCATCGAAGTATTGGAACAGGTTCGGCTGTTGACCAATCTGGAGACCCCCACCCAGAAGCTGCTGCAGATCATCCTGATCGGCCAGCCCGAACTGCGGGAGTTGCTGGATCGCACGGATCTGCGTCAGCTCGCGCAAAGGATCACCGGCCGCTATCACCTGATGCCGCTGTCGCGCGAGGAGACCAAAGGATATGTGCGGCATCGATTGAAAGTCGCGGGTGCGACCGAAGACATTTTCACGCCCGGCGCCCTGGTGGAATTGCATCGGCTGTCATCGGGGATACCGCGGGTCATCAACGTTGCCTGCGACCGAGCCCTGCTCGGCGCCTACACCCAGGAAACGAAGAGGATTACCGCCTCATTGGTGCGCCGTGCCGCGGGTGAGGTTTACGGGCGTCGATTCCTTCCCACCTGGCTGGGCTGGGCCTTTGCCTCGCTCGGCATCGCCGCGCTCTTGGGCACGCTGTTTCTCGGCTGGCAGTTCTGGCGCCATCAAAGTCCGGTCTTGAGCGCATCCCGAGCCATGAAAACTGCCGCCTCCATCCCCGCCGCCGCCCGGCCCGCGACCCTGCCCGCGGCTGCCGCCACCGGCGCGGCCGCTGCCGCGTCGGCGCCCAAGCTGGCATCGCTCAATGCGCTGTTGCAGGCCAATGAGGCCAACACCACCGATGCCGCCGCGTTCCGCCGCCTGCTCGCGTTGTGGGGGACGGCCATGGCCGACGATAAGGATCCTTGCGGCCAGGCCGCCAAGGCCGGACTGTCCTGCCTGGAGCAGCGCGGATCCTGGGCACAGGTCCGGACCTTGAACCGACCCGCGATCCTCACCCTCACCGACGAACATGGGCAGCGTCATCGCGTCGTGCTGTCCGGCCTGGACGAGAAGAGCGCGACGCTGGATTTGGGTGAACACAACCAAAAGGTCTCGATCGACGATCTGTCGCGGGACTGGTTCGGCGAATTCACCCTGGTCTGGAAGCCCAAGACGCCGCGCACACGGCTGCTGTCGCTGGGAATGCAGGGCGACGAAGTCCGCTGGCTGCGCCGCAGCTTGAATGCCCTGGCCGGCGGCTCATCGGATCCCGAGCATGCCGATGTCTACGACCAGCAACTGGCGATCGCGGTCCAAAATTTCCAGCGCGAGCACAGGCTCAACGTCGATGGAATCGCCGGATTGCAGACTCAGGTGGTGCTCGACACCGCGCTGGCCGACCCGAATTCGCCCCTGTTGCTCGCCAACGCCCCGCGCGGAGGCTAGGAAACCCATGTCATTCATCCTCGATGCATTGAAAAAATCCGAAATCGAACGGCAGCGGCAGTCGGTGCCGGGACTCATGGACGCGCCGCCGGCGCTGCGGCGCGGCCCGCTGCCCCGCTGGGCGCTTTTTCTCGGCGCGCTGCTGGCCGTCAACGTGGTCGTGCTGACCGTCATGCTGATGCGCAACAACTCCCCGGCCGGCACGTCGGTGCGCGCCAAAACCGCGGTTCCGGCCGCGACCGCGACCGCGCCTGTGGCGCCGCCGGCGCCGGCGGCGCCGGCGGACAAGCCCCCGGCGGCGGCCGAATCACATTTCAGTCCGCTGGACGCAACTCCGGTTTACGCGCCCGAAATTCCGGTGCCGGCCGCCGGGGAAAGCGCGCCTGGCGCGGCTGCGGAGGCGCCGCACTCGCCGGCGCGGCGCGGCGCTGCGCACGTGGCGCACCGCACCGATCCCGTGCTGGTCGAGGATTCCCCGTCGGACGAGGAACTGCTGCCCACGATCAACGAGTTGAATCTGACCGGGGCGCAGGCGCTGCCCGAGCTGCATCTGGACGTACATGTCTTTGCCACCAATCCCGCCGATCGCTTCGTGTACATCAACATGCGCAAGTACCGCGAGGGCAACACGCTGCAGGAAGGCCCGGTGCTGGAAAAGATCCGCCGCGACGGCGTGGTGCTCAAATTTCAGGGATTGCGTTTCCTGCTGCCGCGCCAATCATGAATCGTGGCTCTGCGCCAGTCGGCGCAGTGCATCGCCGGTCATGCGGTAATTGACCCACGCCCCGTCCGCCTGCGCCCCGAGTGATTCATAGAAATCGCGCGAGGGCCGATTCCAATCGAGAACCTGCCACTGAAAACGGCCGCAGTCCCGCTCCACCGCGAGCGCCGCCAGGTGGGAGAGCAATGACTTGCCGATGGCGCGCCCGCGCAGAGCCGGACGCACGTACAGATCCTCCAGGTATAGGCCCGGTTTCCCCAGAAAGGTCGAAAAGTTGTGAAAGAATAATGCGAAGCCCGCGGGCTCGCCGTTGAAGCGGGCAACCACCGCTTCGGCGCGCGGTGTGGGTCCGAACAGCGCCTTGTGGATCGAGGCCTCGGTGGCGACGCTCTCGTGGCGTAGATTTTCGTACTCCGCCAGTTCGTTGATGAAGGCGAGAATCAGCGGGACATCCGCGGCGGCGGCGGCCGAAATGTCCAGTCCCGATGGTAGTGTCATGACGCTTGGTTTCCTGAGATGATAATCCCATGCGCAAGATTCTAACCCTCACCATGAGTGGTTTGGTGACCGTGCTGCCCCTGGCGTTGACGGTGTACGTCATCTGGTGGCTGCTGCACACGGTCGAGGACTGGCTGCGCCGCGCGCTGATTGCGCTCGGCATCGTCAGTCCGGCACATTATTGGCCGGGCCTGGGGCTGATCGCCGGTTTCCTGCTGCTGCTGTTCGTGGGCAGCGTGGTCAACGCCTATGCCGGCAGAATCCTGCTCAAATATTGGAACGATTTCCTCGGCCGCATTCCCTTCGTGAAGACCTTATACGGCGGTTTCCGCGACGTCTTGAGCCTTTTGCCCTCGGGCAGCGGCGAGAAACGCGATCTGCAGCGCGTGGTGCTCGCGCGATTCGCGGATGTGCATGCGATCGGTTTCGTGACCCGCGAGGATGTTCCCACGGTATTGCTGGCGCACGGCGGCCAGGACTGGGTGACCGTCTACTTTCCCATGAGCTACGCCTTCGGTGGCTACACCATTTACCTGCCGCGCGATCGGGTCCAGCCGCTCGACATATCGGTGGAGGACGCCATGCGTTTGGCGATCACGGCGGGCCTGACCGCCGCCGGCAAGCACAACGATCGCTAGGAGTCTGTCTGAGATTCGTGGTCAAACACGGTTTGACGCTGCTGATTCTGACGGTGGCACTGTCGCAGCCGGCCGCGGCGCTGGCCAACGCCGCATCCGGCGCAAAGCCCCACGGCAGCGCGGATCGAATTCAGCTCTGGCGCAACGAGGCCGTGCGCCTGCTGGCCGCGCGATCCGACGCCAATTCCGTCGCAACCGCCGCGGCGCTCAAGTTTACCGGCGGGCCTCAAGCCGCGGCGCCGGACCCCACCGCCCTGCAATTGATTGCGCGGGCCGGCGATCTGGCGCCGCAGAGCGCGGCGATCGGCTGGCTGCATCTGCAGCTTTGTGCGGGCACGCCCGCCTGCGACAGTCGCGATGCCGCAACCGTCCTGCGCTGGGTCGATCCCGACAACAGCGCGGCGTGGCTTGCGCCGCTGGCCACCGCCCAGAAGGACAGGGACTTCGTCGAAGTCGACCGGCTGCTGGCGGACATGGCGCGCGGTACGCGTTTCGATCTTTATTACAATCAGCTCATGGTGCTGATGTTCGATGCGCTGCGCGCGGTGCGCCGCGAGCTGCCCGGCAGCGTGGTCGCCTCGGACACGGCCCGTCTGGCGGCGCTGGCCGGAATCGCCAATGCCGAGATCATTCCGCTCTTTTCACCGCTGATCGATTCCTGCCGCCTCGCGGCGGCGAGAGGCGAGCGCCGCGAGGACTGCCTGAAGCTGGCCAAAATCATGCAACGGGGCGATACCGTGATCGTGCAGATGGTGGGTTTCGGCATCGAGAAGCGCTTGATTCCCGCCGACGGCAAGGAGGCGAGGAATCTCGCCGAGCGCCGGCACCTGCTGGAATGGCGGCTGGCCGCCGCCAGCAAGCTGGATTCGGCGATTTTGCCCTGGACCTTGAGCGCGCGCACCCGCACGCGGCTCGCTGAAATGCGTGCCAGGCCGCGTGAGGAAGATGTTTGCATTGCCCTGTTGCGCGCGCACAAGATGGCGCTCGAGCCTGCGGAGAATCACCGATGATCGACCTATATTATTGGCCCACGCCCAACGGCCACAAGATAACCCTGTTCTTGGAAGAGACGGCCATGCCGTACACCATCGTGCCGGTGAACATCGGCAAGGGCGAACAGTTCAAGCCCGATTTTCTCGCGATCGCGCCGAACAACCGCATGCCCGCGATCGTCGATCACTCGCCCATGGAGCGCGGCGCGCCCATCAGCGTATTCGAGTCCGGCGCCATCCTGTTGTATCTCGCCGAGAAGAGCGAACAATTCATCCCGGGCGACTCGCGCGGACGGGTGGAAGTGCTGCAGTGGCTGTTCTGGCAGATAGGCGGCCTCGGGCCGATGCTGGGACAGAACCATCATTTCGTGAGGTACGCCCCCGAGAAGATTCCTTACGCCATCGCTCGCTACGTGAACGAGACCAATCGCCTCTACGGCGTATTGAACCAGCGGCTCGCCGACCGCGAGTTCATCGCCGGCATGTATTCCATCGCCGATATGGCCTGCTATCCCTGGATCGTTCCGTACGAGGCGCAGGGGCAGAAGCTCGAGGACTTTCCGCATCTCAAGCGCTGGTTCGAAGCCATCAAGGCACGCCCGGCGACGATGCGCGCCTACGAAAAGGGCGGCACCGTGAGCGGCGGCTCGACCATGACCGAAGAGGCCAAGAAGATTCTGTTCGGCCAGACGGCGCAGACGCAGCGGGGCGGCTGACAGCTAACCGGCCGCCGCGCACCCCGCCCGCAAGCGCCCGCAGCCCGGCGCCGCGCTACGGCGTCTTCACATCATGTGATTTGAACCACGCGAGTACGTACGCCACCTTGTCGATCAAAAGGCTCGGGCGTGCGGAGATGTCGTGCGATGCGTTGGGCACGCGCACCAGCGCGGTATCGATCTTGCGCAGCTTGAGCGCCTGATAAAATTGCTCAGCTTCGCTCGACGGCGTGCGGTAATCGACTTCTCCGGTCATCAGCATGGTCGGCGTTTTCACATTGCCGACATAGGCGAGCGGCGAGCGTTTCCAGTAGGCTTGCATGTCGTCCCAGGGAAACTCGCCGAACCAATAGCGATAGAAATAATTGTTCATATCGCCCGTCAGCACGAAACTGGTCCAGTTGATCACCGGCTTGACCACCACGGCGGCGCGGAAGCGATCGGTATGCCCCACGATCCATGCGGTCAGCACACCGCCGCCGCTGCCGCCGGTGACGAACAGCCGCTGGCTGTCGACATAGCCGCGGCCGACGACCGCATCGACGCCGGACATGAGATCGTCGTAGTCCTTGTCGGGATAGTCGTGATGAATGAGATTGGCGAACTCCTCGCCGTAGCCGGTGCTGCCGCGCGGATTCATGTACAGCACGACATAGCCGGCGGCGGCATAGAGCTGGATCTCCGCGGCAAAGCTCGGCGCGTACATGGCGAACGGCCCGCCGTGAATTTCCAGCAAGAAGGGATATTTCTTCGCAGCATCGAAGCCCGGCGGTTTCACGATCCACCCCTGCATGCGGCGATGATCAACCGAAGAATCGAAGCTGATTTCCTCGGTGGCGCCTACGTTGCGTTGCGCGAGCAGATTGCCGCTGAGCGCGCCGAGGGTGCGGATATCGTGCATCGAGGTGCCGGTGGCCAGTGCCGCGGGTGCGCTTGCATTGGCCTTGGTGAAGGCGAACCGTCCGTTCGGAGCAATTGAAAATGCGCCGCCGGAATAGGGCCGGGATACATCATTGCCGCCCACCCCGTCGGCCAGTTCATGCAATTTACCCTGCATGTCGATCGCGGCGATCTTGGTGGAGCCTCGATCGTCGTACTGGAACACCAATGTCTTGCCGTCGGCGAGCCATGCCGGCGATGCGGCATCGCGATCGAGCGTCGCGGTGAGCGAGCGCCCATGGCTGCCGTCGCTGTCCATGACATAGAGTTGCGTCGCTTGATAGCCGAGCTGTTTGTCGTCGAAACCAAGGTAGGCGATATGCTTGCCGTCCGGCGAGGGCACCGGATGGCGATCCGGTCCGCGCCGATCGGTGAGCGCGTGGATCGAGCCGTCGGCGAGGTCGACGCGATAGACCTCGCTGTCCAATGGATTGAAGTCCGCGTCCGCGCGGCGATTGGCGCTGATCAAAATGCCGCTGCCATCGGCGGTGAACGCCGGCGGCCCCTGATGATCGAAATCGCCGTGGGTCAGTTGCCGCGCGGCGCCGCCGTCGGCGGAGATGATGAACAGCTGGTTGTAGGTGCTGGGTAGATAGCCTTCGCCGTCGGCCCGAAACACCATGCGGTCGATCAGCTTGGGCGGCTCCGCCCATTTGGCGTTCTTGGGCGTTTCCGGCAGCTCCACCTTCAACGGTTTGCGTTCTTGCGGGACGGACATGATGAATGCCAGCCAGCGGCCGTCGGGAGACCACGCCAGGCCGCTCGGCGATTCCGTGAAGTTGCTGATCGGCGCATTGATGCCGCTCGCCGACCAGTACATGAACAATTGCGCGGATCCATCCGCGGCGCGCGCGATATAAGCGATACGCGAGCCGTCGGGCGACCAGCGCGGAGACGCGCTGCTCGGCTCACCGGACAGCGGGCGCTCGTTCTTGCCATCGGCGCCCACCAGCCACACGCTGCCGCGCGCACGGTCGGTCTTGATGTCGAAGCCCATGCGCACGTACGCGATGTTGCGGCCGTCGGGCGAGACCTCCGGATCTGCGGCCCATTGCAGATCGAACACGTCGAGCGGCTTGAATGCCGGCTTCTGCAACTGCGCATGGCCCGGCGCCGCCAATGCAAGGACCAGTGCCCCCGCGGCGCAAAACTTCAAGATCGCTTTATTCCGATTGCCCATGGATGGTCTCTTTGCCGGCAGCCCAGCAGTAACGTTGATGTTCATTCACAATGCCCACCGCCTGCATGAAGGCGTAACAAATTGTCGATCCCACGAATTTGAAGCCCCGTTGTTTGAGATCCTTGCTCATGGCGTCGCTGTGCTTGGTGGAGGACGGAATCGCACCGAGATACAGCGGCCGGCGGCGCAGAACCTTGCCGTCGGTGAACTGCCAGATGTAATTGCTGAACGATCCCGCGGAGGCGCGGATCGCAAGGTAAGCGCGTGCATTCGCGATGAACGCCTCCACCTTGAGGCGATTTCTGACGATGCCCGCATCCTGCATCAGGCGCCGGCGCCGGGCGGCGCCGTAGCGCGCCATTTTGTCCGCATCGAAATTATCGAAGGCGCGGCGGTAGTTATCGCGTTTGCGCAGCACGGTGATCCAGCTTAACCCCGCTTGCGCGCCTTCCAGGCACAGCATCTCGAACAGCTGTTGGTCGGCGCGCAGCGGCACACCCCACTCGCCGTCGTGATAGGCCACGTACACCGGGTCTTCCGGGCACCAAGCGCAGCGCAGCTTGCCGTCGGCATGCCTCTGTGCCTTCAGTTTCCGCCGGTCTGTCGGCACGGATGGCGATCAGCGCGAGCGCGCCGCGATCACTTCGATCTCGATCAGCGCGCCCGGCGCCGCCAGCGCGGCGACTTGAAACGCGCTGCGCGCCGGCTTATTGGGCTGCCCGGCGCTGCCGAAGAATTGCTTGTACCCCGCCATCATGCCGGCGAAGTCCATCTTGTTGTCCTTGGCCGGATCGCCCACCATGAAGATGGTCATCTTCACCACATCGCCCATCGAAAGCCCCAGTCTCGAGAGCGTGCCCTTGATGGCGTTGAGCGCCCCGACCGTTTGGGTTTGCATATCTCCATAGGCGGCCACGCTGCCCTTGGGCGCATCCTTGTTGATCGCAGGCGCCAAAGCGCCGCTCAGGAAATAGGTGTCAACCCCCGCCCGGACCGTGACCGCGGAGGAAATCGGGAACTCGTTGCCATCCGGCAAGGGCAGCCGCTCGACTTTCTTCGGCGCGGCAGCTGCGATCGACGCCAGCGACACCAATGCCAGTACACCCGCGGCGAGGACGAGCTTGCGCCCCTGGTTCATGCTAAACATTGCATCCCCTGGTTGTTCAAACGTGCAGTCGCACAGAGTGACGAATTTTATAAACTAATTCAATGCAATCCACTCCGCGTGTGCGGCGCGCCGTGCTGCGGATTTCATGCATGAGCTTGAGCAGCACGCGGGTGCTCAAGTCGGTGGTGAGGCTGAGTCGCGGGTCGACGCCGAGATGCAGTACGGCAAATCGTTCGTGCGCGGAGCGTACGAAAACGGCGACTCCGATCGGCTTGCCATCATCGGATATGGCGAACAAGGTCTGCACGCCGGCGATGTCCCCCACCCGGACCCGCAGTCCGCCATCCTGTTCATAAATCTCGGGCACCCCGTAGGTGTCGATGGACTGTTGGATGCCCACTCGTACACGATGCTGGTTTACGTTGAAAAAAAGCAGCTGTTCGAGTGCCGGGCGCTGTTCCGCCGCCAGCTTCGAGGTAATGCCGATTGATGCGCCCAACGAACCCCCGAACATCCCCCGCTCTTCAAATGAGCGGCCAGTCACAGAACTTGATTGACGCAGTGCAACAGAGATTGTCTGTGGCCTGAGACTCCGTATCGTATAGCGTCGCTCGTTGAATGACACTAGCTTGGCAGTCGTTGGCATGTTGCTGCGTCGCGGCAGTGCTTAAGCCTATCAGGTCCCGCATGAGAGGAAACAATTGGTGCTAGCTTCTGACGAAGACGGCGGCACGTTGGATGCGCTGAAGTTCAGCCTGGCGAGCGAGATCGTCGAGCTCGTGGTGCTGACCGGCGATGAGGCCTTCCTGCAGACCCTGCGTGAGGCGGTGGGCGGCGCCAGGCGCGTGTGGCATGTGCCTTCGCCGGACAAGGTCAGCGATCTTTTGGTGGCCGGCGAAGTCGGCATCGTCGTGCTCGATGTTCAAACCCTGCATGACGGAGCTCGCATCTTTGTCCAGCAGATCAAGCGCCAGTTTCCCGATCTGGTGCTCGTGGCCGCGGGCCATCGTGACGACGAATCATCGCTGGCCGGACTGATCAGCGCCGGCCTGGTCTATCGCTTCATACACAAGCCCATGTCCCCGGCCCGCGCCAAGCTGTTTGCCGAAGCAGCTATCAGAAAATACGATAGTCAGCGGCTGCGCGCGTCCGAAGCGCCGCAGCTCCCGCAAGCCCCCAATGGCCGCGCTTGGTTGATCGGCGGAGGCCTGGCCGCGGTGGTGCTGCTCGCCGCGCTGGCGTGGATCACGCATAGAAACGGAACCGAGGAAGCAGCGCTCGCGCCGGCGGCCGAAACCGTCAAACCGGCGGCCACGCAATCACCCTTGTTGACGCGGGCGGCAGCCGCGCTGGCGGCAAACCGCTTGACGGAACCGCCGGGCGACAACGCGCTGGACCTGTATCTGCAACTGCAGGCACGCAATCCCGCGGATGCCTCGGTATCAGCCGGGTTGGCGGAAGTGCACGAACGGCTTCTGGCGCGCGCGGAGAACGCCTTGCTCGAAGAGCGTCTGGACGAGGCAGCCGTGGCCATCGAAACGGCGCGCAAATCCGGAGTCGAGAGCGGGCGGATTGCATTCTTGAGCGCGCAGCTCGCGAAATCGCGCGAGCAGGTCAAATTGGCGCAGTCGCCGGCGCCGGCTGCGCCGCCGGCCCGTGCGCGCGCCGAGGCCAAAGCCGAAGCAGATCGCGTGACTCCGCTGATCGATCTCGCAAAGGAGCGCATCGCCGACGGCCGCTTGCTCGAACCGGACCATGACAGCGCCGGTTACTACGTGCAGGAGGCACTGGGCGTGGATCCGCAAAACCCGGCGGCGCTCGAGGCGAAGCGTATTTTGGGCGGCAAAATACTCGAAGAGGCGCGCAGTGCCGTTGACCGGCGCGATTTTGCCCGCACGCAGTCGCTGCTCGCCGCGGCCGCCGCCGTCGCGGTCCCCGCGAATATCGAGGCGGTGCAGAATTCGCTCAATGCCGCGCGCAAACAGGCCGACGCCGACGCCAAAAGCCAGCTGCTGAAGAACGCCAATGAGCGGTTGCTGCAGGATCGACTGATCGAACCTGCGAACGACAATGCCAAATATTTCTATTTGACCTTGAAGCAGATGGATCCGGGCAATCCCGCGCTCGCCGCGCTGCTGCAGGACCTCGGGACGCGATTGACGGCCAAGGCGCGGCGTGCACTGATCTTGGGCCAGCTCGATGCCGCCAAGAGCTGGCTCGATGAGGCGGGTTCCGCCGGCTTCGGCTCCGCGGATCTCGGAGCCGCGCAGCACGATCTTGACGCCGCGGTCGCCAAGCAGAACTTCATGACCAATCTGTTCCCGGAGGACCGGTTGAGCGTGGTGAGGGCGGTGCAGCCGATCTATCCGAACCGGGCCATCAGCAATAAGATCGAAGGCTGGGTGGAGGTGCAGTTCACCGTGGCGGAAAACGGCAAGGTCAAGGATGTGGCCGTGAAGGCGAGCAGCATTTCCGGTGTGTTCGAGGACGCAGCCGTGCGGGCGGTGTCCGACTGGCGCTTCAAGCCCGTATTGCGCGATGCCAAACCGGTGGCGGTGCGCAGCGAGATCCGCGTGCGCTTTACGCTGCCTTAGTTGGCGGCCGGTCTAGGCCGCGGAGCTGCGCGGCACGGCGGCGGTTGCGGTTTCCTGGGCAAGTGCCCCGATCTCGGCTCCGATGCGCAGATCATCCACGGCACCGAAGGCGTGCTTGCGCACCATTCCAAGGCGATCGATCAACACCAGGCTGGGTGTGCCGCGCATCTTGTAGCGTTCCATGGTATGCGGGATCGGACTTGCCGGATTCGGCTGATCCAGGGCAATTGGAAATTTCAGGCGATACTCGTGAATGAACGCCTTCAGCACGGCTGCATTGAATGCATCGTGATGCTCGAAGGTCGAATGCATGCCGATGACCGTGACATCGTCGGGCGCAAACGTCTCGTAAATTCTCTGCGCCTGCGGCACACCGGAAGCGATGGAATTGGGACACAGCACTTGAAACGCGGCCAGCACCACCACGCGCCCGCGCAATCCCGTCAGCGTGAGCGGCCGTTCGGTGTTGAACCACGCTTGAACTAGCAGCTCCGGAGCGGCGGTCATGGGGGTTGTCATAAATAAAGAACGCCGCGGCGTCAACGCCGGGCGCATGTATCCCTTCATCGGTTATATTTAAAGATAACCTTAAATCGCGTCGCTGGGAAGCCGCTAGCGGTTCAGCGAGCCGATCGAATGATCCCGCTCGCGGCGCTTTCGTTCCGCCACTTCCTCGCGGTCCACGCTGACATTGATCGGCGCCTTGATGCCGATGCGCACCTGCGAGCCGTTGACTGCCATGACGGTGACCTCGACATCGTCACCGATTCGTAACGATTCCCCGGCGCGGCGTGTGAGGATGAGCATTTCCAAGTCTAGGCATGCCACACAGAGTTTGCCTGTGAGCGATGCCGTTAAATTGGTGTAGGACTCCGCTGACTCAATCGCCGTCTATTCGATGGCGGCGCGTTCCGGCGGACCGTCCGTCCCGCCCCAGTTGCTGACCGTCGCTTCGTAGATTGCCAGCTCCTGCAGCAGATCTTCCAGACGCTGTGCCTTGCCCATGGCGAAGCCCTGGCCATAATCCACACCCAGATCCGCCATGCGCAGGCGCAGCACGTCGGTCTCCACGTATTCGGCAATGGTTTCCATGCACATGACCTTTGCCAGTTGCGCGATCGCCTTGATCATGGATTCGGAGCGGGCGTTGCTGACGGCATCGCGCACGAAGCTGCCGTCGATCTTGATGTAATTGACGGACAAGTCCTTCAAATAGGCCAGCGAACTCACGCCCGTGCCGAAATCATCCAGCGCGAATTGACAGCCCAGTTCCTGCAGGGTGCGCATGAAGACCTGCGCCTTTTCGAGATTGCCGATCGTTGCCGTCTCGGTCAATTCGAAGCACAGCACGCCGGGCGGCAGGCTGCTCTCCTTGAGCTGCTCGACCACGAAGCCCAGGAATGACTCGTCCTGCAGCGACTGCCCGGACAGATTGATGGCGAAGCGGGCGAATTCCTCGCCCACCGAGGCGCTATGCGCGCCGAGCAGCTCGCACGCCTTGCGCACCACCCAGCGATCCACGGTGGGCATCAGCTGGTAGCGTTCTGCCGAAGAGAGGAATTTCCCCGGCGGGATGATTTCACCGCGCTCGCCGAGCATGCGGATCAGCAGCTCGAAGCGCGGCCGCCCGTAGTTGCCGCGCAAAGGCAGGATGGGCTGCGCGTCGAGGCGGAAGCCGTCGCTGTCCAGCGCCTCGCGCAGCTTGCCGATGACCAGAATATCGGTGTGGCGGCGGATGATGCTTTGATCCGAATCTTGAAACATTTCCACGCGGTTGCGGCCGCGGTCCTTGGCGGCCTTGCAGGCGATTTCCGCGGTCGCGAGCGCGTGCGCGAGCGGATTGTCGGAGCGGCCGATCGGCGCGACCCCCAAGCATACCGAGACTTCGAATGCACCCTGGCCCGCGCGCGGCACGATGCCTTCGGCGGCCGCGCGAATCTGTTCGGCGATGGCCGCCGCGGATTCCATGCTCGAATTGGGGATCAGCGCGGCGAGCCGGTCTCCCGAGATGCGCGCCGACAACGCCTCCGCCGGCAGGGTCTTGGCCATGCGATCGGCGACGCTGACGATGACATCGTCGCCCACGTGCATGCCGAAGGTTTCGTTGATGACGTGCAGCCGGTCGATGTCCAGATACAGGATGATGTGCGCGCCCGCCGGCGTTGCGGAGGCAAGCACGTTGCCGGCCTGGCGCTCGAAGGCCTGCCGCGTCATCAGGCCGGTGCTGGTGTCGTACTGCGCCTGGATGATGCTGGTGGACCGTTTCGCGAGCATCTCCGCGACCCGGGTCTGCTGCAGGTCGAAATCCTGCGCGCTCGGCGGGTTGAACAGTGCCAGCACGCCCATGACGCGCTCGGAAGTGTGCCGTATCGGGCAGGCCAGAATCTTGTAGGGTGCGGCCACATCGGTCGCCACCTTGGAAATATGGTTGATGACGATGGTGCGCTGTTGCATCTGCATCCAGGCGGTCAAGTGATGTTGCGCGCGCTGCAGCGCTTCGGGCGCCATCGGCGCGCCGCTGCGCGTCATGGATACCGAGATGTTCTTGTCCGGCACCCAGAGCGCGGCAAGGGCGCAGCCCATGCGATCGAGTCCGGTCTTCAGGATTTGGGTGAATTCGTCCGCGTCGCTCGCCGCCGCCTGATTGGAGCTGATCTCCATCATGAGCTCGAGATCTCGCTCCTTGATGTTCAGATCGCGCTCGCTCGAGCCGAGTTTCGCGCGCAGCGCCAGTTCGCGCCGCAGGCACTCGAGCGCCGGTTGCACCAGCTGGCGCACCGTCTGCAACGGGCGCGGTTCAATTTGCGTTCCCGAGAGCCGCACCACAAGGCTGACGATTCCCAGCAATTCGATGTGCTCGCCGCGGACCGCGAACGAATAGACCACGCGGTCGGCATCGATGGTGCGGGCGATGCCGGGAAATTCCGCGGTGTCGGACAAGGCGTTGGCAATGGCCTCGTTGATCAGCTGCGGCTCGTCGCTCAAGTCCCATTCATCCGAGGCCCAGACGAAGTTGGAGTAGCCGTCGTGTACGATCACCCCGCGCAGACTGGGCATGAGCATCCGCAGCAATCGCCCGTACGGATCGAACGATGCGTCCGCGCTATGCGTTTCGACGGCGTTAGACTTGATATCCAGCACTGAGGCGGTCTCGGGGATTCCTGCGGTTAAAGCCACGAATCAATGTGATGGAAACCCTGCCGAGCGGCCTTGACGAGCGTCGCAGTTCACAGCAACAGTTCGGAACGCGGCGCGTGGGACAGCGGCAGAATCGCGGGAAAATTGACAAAATGCCCCGGTTCTTGTGATCTACCTCCCGCTTCGGCGCCTGCGCCCGCTCATCGGTGCCGGGAGCGTCTCAACAGCTTGAGCAGATGCCGGCCGCCCGGCAGGCGCACCAGCCAGAATACCCGCTGCCAGAAGCGGCGCGCATCGGCATCGATGCTCGCCAGCGGCAGGCCCGCGTACAACGACTCCAGCGGCTCGTGAACTATCGCGCTCGCGGCCCGCACGCTCGCGGCCTTCGCCCCCGACACGAAGGTCAACAGTGCATGCTGCGCATGCCATTCGATGCCGAGCTCGGTCACCGGCTTTCCTGCGAACGCCTCCGCCGCGCCGTGTTCCGCGCCCCGCAAAAAAACATCCGCTTGGTGCGGCGCGCTCCGCGAAAGCCGCCACGTTCCATCGTTGCCGTCATGCGGGATGAATGCACCGGAAAAATCGCGGCGAGCGCGGCTTTCGCTCCTCACGGGCAACTTCCCTGTCCCAGCCGGCGCCACAGATAGGTATATTCCACTGCGCGCGCGGTGGCCCTCAAATGCCAATCGCCCGGCGCCGGGCCTCCGGCGAGCTCCCAGTAGTGGCCGCCTTGTGCGTCCTCGAAGTACAGATTCTCATGTCCCTTCTGCTCCAGCAACGCCGAAAAGCGCCGCGCCTGCCCGGGTAGCACGCGGTCGTCATCGGTCGAGGTGATGATGAGCGCCTCTGGATAGCGAACCTGACTAGGTGCGACATTCTGCATGGGGGAATAGGTGCTCAGGTACCGGTGAGCCACGCTGTCGCGCGGATCCCCGTATTCCGAGGTCCAAGTGGAGCCCGGAGGGAATTCCACGAAGTTCAACATGTCGGTAAGCGGTCCGCCGACGATGACGGCATTCACGAGTTCCGGAAAACGCTCCATGACGGCCGCCGCCATCAATCCGCCGTTGGACCTGCCCATGATGCCGGTATGGCCAGGCGCCGTGACGCCGCGGCTCTGCAGGTCGCGCAGGATGGCGGCCATATCATCGTAAACGAGCGGCCGGCGCGAGCGCATCACATCCCAATGCCAATCCGGCGAGCGCTCGCCGCCTCCGCGAAGATACGCATGCACATAGACACCGCCGCGTTCCATCCAGAGCTTGCCGAACAAGGGCTCATAGCGCGGCGTGAGAGGAACATCGTATCCGCCGTAGCCATAAACCAGCGTCGCGGCACAGCCATCGAGCTTGAGATCCTTGCGCCGGGTCACACTGTAAGTGATCAGAGTTCCGTCGGAGCTTCGGGCCTGGTTGTACTCGGTCAGCAGGTTCGAGGCCTCGAAATACGCCCGTTGCTGGAACAGCACTCGCTTTTCCTCGCCGCTTTGGGGGTCGACTTGCACGATCCGATCCGGCATGAGCTGGCCCTGCTCGTGCAGCAACAGCAGACCCTGATGGAAATCCATCATCTGGACATGGCGGCCGCCCGGCAGCGGAATCGTTCTTGCCGCCCACGTCCCCTCCTTGCCCGGCGTCAGTTCAACCAATTTGCCGGCGTAGTCGTGCAGGAGTTCGACGAACAGACGTCCCTCGAACGAGCGCGTGCCGCGGATGGCATCATCGCCGCTCGGCGAGTAGATCAGCTCGACCGAGGAGATCCTCGCATCGTTCATCAGCGCTTTGAGGTCGATGGCGGCCAGCGTCCCTCTGGTGATCACGACCCCCCTTTCCAGGTTCCAGTCGCGGTTGGGACGGATCAGGAGCTTGCCGGCGTGAACGCCCATGAAGTCGGCGCTCTGCGGCAGAGCGAGCGCCCGCGAGCTGCCATCGAGCGACGCCAAGAAATATTCACGCCGGTCGAAATCCAGGTGGCGGACGACGATGAAGTTGCTCGACCCCGCGGCTTTGATGAACGCGGCATTGATGCCCGAGTCCGAATCCTTGCCCTCATACAACGTGCGGGCCGACTTCAGCGGTGTTCCGCGCCGCCAGACCTTGAGTGTCCGCGGCATCAGACCTTCGTTCATCTCGGCGCGGGCGAACGCCGGGGCGACGATCAAGGTGTCGGCGTCATACCACCAAGTCCCGGTCTTGCTCTCGGCAACATGGAAGCCGTGGCGTACGAATTGCTTCGTATCGAGGTCGAACTCGCGCTGCTCCGCCGCGTCCTTGCCGTTGCGGGACAGGGAAATGAGACAATGATTTTCCCGGCAATCGGCGCCGGCGAATATGAACCTCGCCTTTTCGGCCGTGCCCAGGGCTTGAACGTCAATGACGGTTTCCCAGTTCGGCGTACCCGCCAGAAAATCGCTCTTCGAGGTCCGGCGCCAAACACCAAACGGCTTGTCACGGGTCTGCCAGTACTGATAGAGGCGGTCGCCCATGAAGGTCATGGGCGAAAAGCGGCCCGGATCGGTGAGGATATTGGCCGCCTCGGTCTCGAACGCTGCGAAGCGCGAATCGGCGCGCAACTGATTCAGAGTTTGAGAGTCTCGCTCCTCGATCCATTTTGCGGTGCGAGGACTGTATTCATCGAGAAAAGCCGGACCATGCTCCGGAGTGGCAGCCTGCGCGAACGCTGCCGCGAGCGTGCATGACAGAATCGAGATTCGACCGAGATTAGCCAGACGAATTTTCATGATGGTAACTCTCTTGGCGCGGGAGCTGCGCCGGCTGGCTCGCGCGACCACCCCTGAGCCGATGCGCGACAGTCTAGCCGGGAATCATCGGTGCGAGAGTACTGTAGGATTCATCCTAAGTGGACGAGCCGACAAAATTGCTTCCCGGACAGGCCTTGAGCAGAAGCGGCCGGCCGCGGCTCGACTACGTGGCAGTGGCCGGCCTGGCGTTTCCCTTCATGGTGAACAGCGCGGTGCAGGCGGTGCTCAACGCCACCGATACCTGGTTCATCGGACGGGTCTCGCCAAACGCGACCGCGGCCATCGGCGCGGTGTACTGGCCGGTGCTGGTTTTCGTTCTGTTGCTGGGCGGCGTGGGCCTCGCCGTGCAGACCGTGGTGGCTCAGGCCTATGGCGGCCGCCGTTATGCGCGTGCCTCCCAGGCCACGTGGACGGCATTGTGGGCATCGCTGTTCACCGTGCCCGTGTTCGCGTTGCTGGCGCTGGCGGGAGGCAAGATATTTGCGCCCTTTGGTCTTCCACCCGACATCTACCGGCTGTCGCTGACCTACTGGTTCCCGCGCATGCTCGGCGGGCCGTTGGCCGTGGCGGTTTGGGCGGTGTTGGGCTTCTTCAACGGTATCGGCCGCCCCACGATCACCCTGCGAATCGCAGTCGGCGTGGCGGTCATCAACGGCTTGTTCAATCAGCTGCTGATGTTCAATCTCGGCATGGGCGTGGCCGGCTCCGCCTGGGCAACCAACTGCGCGCAGCTGGTCGGCGTTGTCGTGGCCTTGGTTTGGTTTCTGGGGCCTGCGACCCGCAAGCGCTTTCGCTCGCACCTGACCATGCGGCTTCACCCGCGCATCCTGCGGCGCCAGCTCGAACTCGGCTTCCCAATGGGCTTGCTCATCGCCGCCGACATCCTGGGCTTCGCGCTGTTTCAGCTCATGCAGGTGCGCTTGGGCACCGTCGATGGCGCCTCGACACAGATAGTCATGATGTTGACGTCGTTTTGCTACATGCCGGCGGTGGGAATCGCCATGGCAGGTACCACACTGGTCGGCCAGGCCATCGGCGCGCACCACAAGGACTGGGCGCTGAAGGTGGGCAACGGAATCATCCTGATCGCGGTGCTCTACATGGGTGCGATCGGCATCCTGCTCGCGGCGCTCGGGCCCTGGGTGCTGCCCTTCTTCACCAACGCCGCCGATCCGCAGGCGTCGAGCGTGGTGCTGCGCGCCGGGACGCTGTTGTGGATCGCGGCAGGCTATCAGTTGTTCGACGGTCTCAATATCAGCAGCAGCGCGAATTTGCGCGGCGCCGGCGATGTGCGGCTTCCGGCATTCATGGTCCTGACACTGTCCTGGGTCGTGTTCGTGCCGCTTGCGCACAGTCTCTCGTTCGCGCCGGGGCAGGGCTGGATCGACTGGCTGCCGCAGTACGGTTTCGGTGCGGTCGGCGGTTGGTTTGCCGCGTTGATTTACATTTTCTTTCTCGGTCTGATGCTATTTCTTCGCTGGCGCTCGCGTGCCTGGCAGCGAATCGCCTTGCCGATCAACTGATGGACAGACTGCGCTTTGCGCTCGATCGCATCATCGCCTGCGCCGGCGTCCTGATAACCGGCGGCGTCCTGATAGTCGGCGGCGTCCTGATGGCCGGCGGCGCGGGCGCGGCCGAGCCGGTTCCTGCCGCCCTCGCCCAGGTGATCTTGGCGCAGCGCCTGCCCTTGAACTCGGTCAGTTTCGTGATCCTCGATCCGGATACCGGCCACGTCGTGTTGAGCCATAATCCCGATACACCCCGCAGCCCCGCCTCCACCATCAAGACCGTGACCACCTATGCGGCGCTGGACATGCTGGGGCCCGCGTTCATCTGGCAGACCCGCGCCTTCACTCACGACGGCGATCTGATTCTTCAGGGCGGCGGCGACCCCTACATCACGCTGGAGAGATGGTGGAGTTTCGTGCAGGGGCTGCGGGCGCAGGGGTTGAAATCGATAGCGCGCGATATCGTCATCGACGACGGGGCATTTTCCCTGCCCGCGGAGAACCCGGCAGCCTTCGACGGCCGCCCCAACCGCAGCTACAACGTGGTGCCGGACGCATTGATGGTGAATTTTCAATCGATCGACTTCACGCTGGCCGCGGACACCGACACGCATCGCGTGCAGGTGACGGCAACGCCGGCGCCGGTCAATCTCGACATCGAGAATCACATTCGGTTTGCGCCGGGCCGCTGCAGCGGAGCCGCCGCCCGCGTTGACTTCAAGGTGGCTTCGCCTGAATGGGATCGGGTGGTGTTCTCCGGTGCCCTGTCCCCGCACTGCGCGCAGCGGACCATCGCCCGCGTGCTGCTGCGGCCGGCCAGCTACGCATTCGGCACATTCGTCGAGCTGTGGCGCGAATCCGGCGGTGAATTCAGCGGCAAATTGCGGCTGGAGCCCACGCCCGCGGATGCCACCCCGATCCTGAGCTTCGATTCCCTGAGTCTGGCCGAGATCGTGCGGCTGACGAACAAGCACAGCAACAACCTGATGGCGCGGCATCTGTTCTTGACCCTGGGCCGGGAGCGTTACGGCAATCCGGCCACGCTGGAAAAAGGCGCCGCGGCCATCGAGGAGTGGAGCCTCGATCGAGGCTTGGACTTGAGCGGCGTCGACTTCGACAACGGTTCCGGGCTTTCCCGCAGCACGCGCATCAGCGTGCTGCAGATGGCGAAAATCCTCAGTGCCGCCTACCGCAGCCGCTTCGCGCCCGAATACCTCGCTTCCTTTCCGCTGGCGGGGATGGACGGCACGCTGCGCTCGCGCATGAAGAGCGCTGCGCCCGGATCGGTGCGTCTCAAGACCGGACATCTCGACGGTGTCAGCGGCGTTGCGGGTTACGTCACGACGCCGGCGGGCAGGAGCTACGTGCTGGTATCGTTGGTCAACAATGTTCGCGCGGATGGCGGTGCGGCGGAACCGGTGCACGCGGCGCTGGTCGCCTGGATACAAGCGAAGTTGTAGCTCAAGGCCGCTCCATTTCCCACAGTATGGCCGCGACGTTGTTGCGCACCCAGACGCCAAACCCGACATGGCGGAAGCTTCTTTGCAGGCGCCTCCGGTACCACGCGCCGCTGCGCAGATGCACGGCACCGTCGGTGCGGCTGCGGTCGCAATTCTCGCGCCAGTCCTCCGTGGTGAGTGCGGACACGTAGAGCGCAGCACGGCTCAATCTGCTCAAGTTGACGATCGCGCGCTCGGCCTGCGCATCCGCCAGATATTGCAAAACGTCATAGCAAACCACCAGATCGTAGGGCGAGCGCGGGGCGAACTCGGCGATCGATGCCCTGGTCCAGCCGTAGCGCTTGCACAAATAATCGCTCGCCTCCAGACCCGTGTAGCGGGCCTGCGGCAGGAGTTCCCTGAACGGCTTGCGCAGCAAGCCGATCCCGCAACCCGCGTCCAGGATCCGGCGCACCGGGATTTGACAACCACGCAACGCCGCGGCGATCACCGCCGCGCGGTTGCGCATCTCCTCAGCCGTTACCACCCGGGTCGCGGCGTTTAGATAAAATCTGCGGAAATAGGCCGCATCGAAATTGTCCGTGGGCACGCCAGCGTGTAATTTAGCGGCTCTTTTCCGCTTTCGACGTATCGAGGTTTCGACCATGCTCGAGAAGAGTTCCCGCGTGACGGCTTTGCGCACCATGATAGTGATCTCGGTGCTTGCCTGCTTGCCCGCTTGGCCGTGCGCGGCGGAATCGGCATCGATGAGCGGCGGACTGCCGTCGATCGAAGCGAAAACAGCCGCCATGCGCCACATGCCGGGCTTCCTACCGCTGCACTGGGATGCCAGAAACGGCCGGCTGTACCTGGAAATTCCGCAGCTCGACGTCGACGTGCTGTATTTCGACTCACTGCCCTACGGAACGGGATCCAACGATTTGGGCCTCGATCGCGGCCAGGTGTCGGCGGCGAAAGTGGTTCGATTCGAACGCTCCGGTCCGAAGATTCTGCTGGTCCGGCCCAATCAGTTCTTTCGCAGCTCGGCGCACGATCCGGCCGAGCAGCTGGCGGTACGTCAGTCTTTCCCCGAGTCCATCCTGGGTGGCTTCACTGTGGCGGCGGAAAATCCCGCCGGCTCCGCCGGCGCCGGCGCGGTGCTCGTGGATGCAACGGATTTCTTCCTG
Source organism: Steroidobacteraceae bacterium (assembly GCA_036267715.1). Classification (GTDB taxonomy): domain Bacteria; phylum Pseudomonadota; class Gammaproteobacteria; order Steroidobacterales; family Steroidobacteraceae; genus Bog-1198. The sequence goes on from DATAVN010000003.1 coordinate 149,158, forward strand.
CGCGACGTGCATGGCGTTTCCGAGGCGTTGGCCGGGCAGGGCAACTACAAGCTGGATGCCTCGCGCTCCGCCATTGCCATCGACGCCACCAAAGTGTTTCCGAAGAACACCGAGGTGGAAGCGATCCTGACCTTCGTCGCGGACGCGCCCATCCGCGGATCGTTCGTCGCCGAAGTGACTCCCGATGCGCATGCCTTGACGCTGCGCGAGCACCAATCGTTTCTGGAACTGCCGGGACCGGGATTCACGCCGCGGCGCTTCGACCCGCGGGCGGGATATTTTCCGTTCACCTATCGGGACTACACGGCTGCGCTGGGAGAACCTCTCGATCAGCTGTTCATCGTTCGCCATCGGCTGATCAAGCAGGATCCGGACTGCACCCAGGCCTGTGTGCCGGTCAAACCGATTCAGTACTACGTCGACCGGGGCGCACCCGAACCGATTCGCTCGGCGCTGGTGGAAGGCGCGCGCTGGTGGGACCAGGCTTTCCAGGCCGCCGGCTGGGCGCCCGACACATTTCGGGTCGAGGTGCTTCCCGAGGGCGCGGATCCGATGGATGCCCGGTACAACATCATCCAATGGGTGCACCGGTATACGCGCGGCTGGTCCTACGGCCACCCGGTTGCGGATCCGCGCACCGGCGAGATCATCAAGGGAAATGTGACTTTGGGATCCCTGCGCGGGCGCCAGGACTACCTGATTGCGGAGGCGCTGCTCTCTCCTTATGTCACCGGTAAACGGCCGGCGGCAGGCAGTGATCCGATGCTGGCCATGGCGCTGGCCCGCACCCGCCAGCTTGCAGCGCATGAAACCGGCCACACCTTGGGGCTGGCGCACAACTTTGCCGCCAGTCATTTTCCGCATCCGCCTTCGGAATCGGTTTCGGTGATGGACTATCCGCACCCGTGGATCACGCTCGACAAAAACGGCACGCCGGATCTGTCCGCCCCTTACGCCGTCAATATCGGCCTGTGGGACAAGGTCGCGATCGATTATGGCTATCGGCAATTTTCCGATGCGGCGGCGGAGCGCGCCGGTCTCGAAGCCATCTTGCGCGATGCGACCCGCTCGGGATTGGTCTACATCACCGATGAGGATGCGCGGCCGCAGGGCAGCGCGCACCCGTTCGCGCACCTGTGGGACAACGGAACCGACGCGGCCGATGAACTGAACCGCATCATGAAGATTCGCGCCGCTGCATTGTCCCGCTTCGGCGAAAACGCCATTCCCGCCGGCGCGCCGCTGGCGCAACTGGAAGAGACTCTCGTGCCGCTGTACCTGATGCATCGCTATCAGACGGAGGCCGCCATCAAGATCATCGGCGGCCTGGATTACCGTTATCAGTTGCGCGGCGATGGGCAGATGAATGCGGCAATCGTTTCGCCTGCGGAGCAGGCCAAGGCATTGAATGCGGTGCTGAAGACCCTGTCCGCGCAGGCCCTGACGCTGCCCGAGCCGTTGCTGCAGCTGTTTCCGCCGCACCCGCCGGGCTTCGCCCGTAGCCTCGAATCCATGCCGGCGCACACCGGTCTGACATTCGACCCCATCGCCACGGCGGAGGCCGCCGCCGACATGACGCTCGGGTTCCTTTTCGACCCGCAGCGGGCGGCGCGCCTGGTCGAGTACCACGCTCGCGCCAACACCCCCTCGCTTGGCGAAGTCATCGATGCCGCGCTGCAGGTGAACCGGCCCGCGCCGCTCAAGGCACAGGGCGCCGCCCGAACGGCGCGCCGGGGCATGAACGCCGAGATTCAAGATGCCGTCTACGCACGCACCGTCGAGGCGCTGCTCACTCTGGCGGCCGATCCGAAGGATTCCGTTGAAGTGCGCGCCATCGCCTACGCGAAGCTCGAGGACTTGAGGCGCCACAGCGACGCCAACTCGCCGCTCGAGGCGTACATCATCCACCGCATCAGGCAGTTTCAAGAAGAGCCTGCAAAATTCGTGGCCGCGAAACCGATTGAGGCGCCGCCGGGCATGCCCATCGGCGACGACGAGGATTGAGCGTGGCGGTGCGGAACGTAATTTTCGATCTGGGCGGAGTGGTGTTCGACTGGAATCCGGACCATGTCGTTGCGCGCGTCCAACCTGTGCCGGAATTGCAAGCCGCGCTCAAAGCGGCGCTGTTCGGCCATGCCGATTGGCGCATGTTCGACCGGGGGACGCTCACTGAACCTGAGCTGACTGAGCGCTTGCAATTACGGCTCGGCGCGACCCGGCGCGAGGTGGATGCGATTCTCGATGCGGTACGCGATTCCCTGGTGGAGAAGCCCGAAACCATAGAACTGATGCGTGCCCTCCGCGAACAGGGGACGCCGCTCTACTGTCTTTCCAACATGCCGGCCAGTGTCTACACGCATCTGCGTCAGCGTCACGATTTCTGGGACGCCTTCAGCGGCATCGTGATATCAGGCGAAGTTCAGATGGTGAAGCCGGAGCCGGAGGTCTTCCTGCACCTGCTCGCCGCTTTCAATCTGCGCGCGCAGGAGTCTGTCTTTATTGATGACCTGCCCGCAAACATCGAGAGCGCCAGGCAGGTCGGGCTGCATGCCATCTGTTTCAAGGACGCGGCCCAGTGCCGGCGGGAACTGGATCGAATCCTCTGTTAGCGTTGGCTGATTCGTCCCCGAATCATCTCCGATTTATCGCGGCCGTCAACCAAACCGTTCGCAACGGCGCGGGCGAGGCCAAAGCGGCAAAGTTCGGCGCGACCGACGGACTGGCGAAATCCTCACTCAAACTGTTGTTCACGTTCTTGACCTGTGCCATCAGGCTCCAGTTGCCGTTCCCGCTCGCGCTCGCCACACCCAAGGATAGATCCAAGGGCCGGTACGGCGCAGAGGGAAAGGCGTTACCCTCCTGGTTATACATCGAACCGCGATAGCGAAAGTGCGCGCCGGTCAGCAGGTTGAGCGAGCCGGTGACGGCCCGTTGGTATTCCGCGCCCGCGGTTCCGTTCCAATTGGGCGATTGCGTGGCCCGGCACACGTGGCAGGTGATGGTCGGGACCAACACCGCATCCTGTGCGGTTCTTGTTTCGGTGGCATCCGCATAGGTGGCGGCTGCGGAGAATCGAAGGTCCCGATCGGCCTGCCACACCGTTTCGAACTCGAATCCTTTGGATCGTGCCGGCAGGTTTTCGGTGATGAACCCGGCTACTGCGCCGGTGAACAGGGTGTCCTGGAAATTGCTGATGGCCGTGTGGAATAGCGACGCGTTGATGCGCAGGCGGCGGTCGAGAAGGGTGGATTTGATGCCTGCTTCGAGCGTTTGTGCGACTTCGGATTTGATCAGCGAATCGACGGCGGGGTCGGCAAACACCGGGTAGGCATTGGTGTTCGTTTCGACGTATCCGCCGGTCTTGGTGCCGTGTCCATAGGAGAGGTAGAACATCTCGTTGCCCGAAGGGAAGAACTGCAAGCTGGCATTGCCGTCCAGAAAGGAATCCGAAAAGGGTAACGCGGTTGGCGGGAAAGGCGGATTGGCGAGCGTGTTCCAGATGGTGAGCGGCGCGGCGTTGGTGCGGCCGAAAAGCGTATCCTTCCGTTCGTTCGAATAGCGCAGGCCCGTGGTCAGGCGCCAGCGATCCGCCCAATGCCAGGTGGCGGTGGCGAATGCGGATTTCGAATCGGTCTTTTCGTTGAAGTCGTTGGTGAACGGACCGTTGAACAGTTGGCCCGCGATCGGCGTTGCGGGTGGCCAATCCGGGACGCCCCAGTCCTGATGTTCGACCGAATGCCAGTTGCTGTGAAACAAGAAGGCGCCGACGATGTAATCCACGGTTCGATTCGTCGGGGAAACGAGCCGAAGTTCCTCGGTAAATTGCTGGTAGTTCTCCAATCGTATGAAGTCCGTCCACGGCTCGGGCGAGAAATCGAAGTCATCGTCGTAGTTGATGTTGTAGTCGACCCGCGCTGTCTGGGACACGAGCGAGTACTGATTCAACTCCCACTGCAGCTTGAAGTTGTAGAAGTTTACTGCGCTGATGTGGGTTGTCTCACCCGTCTTGGTAAGACCGGTAAACACGTCCTCTCGATCGTTCAATACGCCTTCGCCGTAGATCGGATCGAGATTGGGATCGACGATCTGATAAGGGGTGCCGAGTCGCTTATTGTCGCTGTGCTGATAGGATGCGGATACGGTCAAACTCTCCCACGGATGCAAGACGGCGGAGGTGCGGGACGCAAAGTCATCGTCGATGGGCACCGATCTGCCGGTGGCCGTATTCTTGACCCATCCGGCCGTGTCGTTGTAGTGGATGGCTTCGCGTACGGCGAACGCGGGTGTGAACGGCAAATCGAATCCCAGGTCGTAGGTTTCCCCGCCGTCCGCGAATTCTCGCGCCGCTGTCACGTCGGCTTGGTACTCTGTGCCGGGCTGTCGCGTGACCAGGTTGATGGCACCCAGGCTGGTATTCTTGCCGAGCAACGTGCTGTCGGTGCCCTTGATCACTTCGGCCCGGTCCAAGTCGAAGAAAGCGCTGGCATATAGGCGCGCTTTGGCCAGGAAATTGCCGTCCATGAAGTAGCCGATCGACTGCTCGAATGCCTGCGACCTCGCCGGCGAACCCAGGCCGCGGAAGGTCAGCGCCATTCCGTCATCGGGTGCCCGGGAGAAAACCATGCCGGGGACGTAGTCGGCGATCTGAAACAGATTGCGCACATTGGCTCTCGCCATTTCGTCCGCCGATACCGTAGTGATCGTGATCGGCACATCTTGGGACGATTCGGCGCGTTTTTGCGCGGTGACGGTCACTTGCTCGAGTTGATCGCCGTCGGGCGCCAAGGCATGGACAGTTTCAAGGGCATCCAGCAGCAACAGAATCACAAACAACTTCGAGCTCCTGCTCATGTGCTCTCCCTTTCCGTCTGTCGCGCTGGTTTTGTCCCCTACCAGGCCACTATAGCCAGTGACGCCGGCCGGCGCGCCCCCAACAGTTGGAACCTCATAAATCCCTCATAATATGCTTCGCGCCGGCGAATTCAGCGCCGGAGGAACCCTGTCTCTGGATCAAGAATCGGCGCCGCGAGCTACGTGCATCGCGACAAGTCGCTGAAATCCGGCAAGCCGTCAGGCTCCTAAGTGAGCGCGCTGAGCATGACGTGGTAACCATCCGGATCCCGGAGCGCAAACTCTCTGGTTCCTGTGGCCGGGTTTACGTGAGGCTCCTCGTCGAGCCGGGAGACCAGGGCGCGAGCCCTCTGCAATGCCGTGTCGAAATCATCGACGCGAAAAAACAAGAGCAGGCCATTTCCAGGCAGCGCCTCGTCCGGGCTCATCAAGGACGGATGGTCGTGCGAGCCCCACTGGTGCAGACACAGCAATACGGTTCCATCCGAATCGCAAAGCTGACCCCAGTAGTCATGGGCCGGAGCCGATTCGGGCTGCCCGAACAGCGACTGGTACCACTTGAAGCTGCGCGGAACATCTGTTACGCCCACAATTGTCCACGTGCGTTTCATTGAGCAGCATTTCTACATCTTCGCGGGCCAATTGTGAATACCCGAGGGGCGATACCGATAGTACGGGTCCGTCAGGTCCCCGCGTGAGCGGCAAACAGCTTCTTGCAAAGACCGCCGAGCTTGGCGGCAACTGCGCCATCGGTAGCCGGAATAACCAACTTCTCTCCGGCGCCATTGGAGCGATGCAGTTGCACAATGCACTGAAGCCGGCCTTTCCGCGCGAACAAGTCGGTCTCCTTGGCGTTGGGAACATTGGACTTCTTGGTTGCAGTGCCCAAGGCCTGATCGCCGATTCCTGGCACGGAAGTGCGCGGCTGCGGGACGAGGAAGATCAGGTTTTGAAAGCTCTGTACGTCACCTTCGCGTATTGATATATCGACGAACGCCCAGCCATTTCCGGTGACGCCAATGGAGCAACCTTCTCCCGGATTCGACTCCGACATCGAATAATGGTTAATCGTCGCCTTTCCCGCCAGGATATCCCGAACGTCATCGACCGAAAGTTCTTTCCTATCACAAGGGTCAGGCGGACGTGGTGCCTTGGCGGCCGAGGCCGGTCCGGCAATGAACACGCCGCCAATGAGCGCGAGGATCGTCAAGAGGGCCCTAAGGTCCTGGCAATCCAATGAGCGCCGTACGTGACTGTGCGCGGCGCAGGTGTGGGTTCGACTGTAATCTCGCATGGATCATGCTCCAGCAGAAAGTAATCCTTGGGTTCTCTGCTAAAGAACCGGATTGTCGATCGAATCCCGCCATGTGAGTTCGATCCGCCTGCGCATGGCTGACTTGTTGGGCCACCCCGTTGGCGATACGCTTACGGAATGCGACCCCTTCGATGTTCTAGAAGGCAGCCATTGGGCCCATGAAGAAGATCGACCTCTCCATCGTGCCCGCTGAGCCGGGCAGCAGCTATCCACATCCCTTCGATGAGCCCTGCAAAGCTCAATCCAGCCAACGGCTGGCACGTTATGCGGGGCTGACTCAATTCGGCGTGAACGCGACGGTCATGGAGGCGGGAGCGTGGTCCAGCCAGCGTCATTGGCACAGCCATGAGGACGAATTCGTCTGGGTGCTCGATGGTGAGTTAACGCTGGTCACGGACGCCGGCGAGGAAATATTGCGCGCCGGGGACTGCGCGGCGTTCAGGAGCGGTGATACCGATGGGCATCATCTGATTAACAAGTCCGGCCGGCCCGCCCGGGTACTGGAAATTGGCACAACCGATCCACGAGACCGTTGCACGTACCCCGACATCGATATGATCGCCGACCAAAGGGGGTATACGCACCGCGATGGAGCGCCGTATCCATCGAAGAAGTAGGGACGGCGAAGATACTTTTGATGTGTTCCGACAGCGCCTCTACAGCGCCCGCGAGCGTTGCTTCATGGCGGCATTTTCCAAGATCGTCGTGCCGTCTTGCCCATGCAGAAATTCGCCGACAAAGGCCCGACCGATATCGTCCTGATCAATCGTCCCAAACGATCCTGGAACGAAACGGCCCAGCAAAGCAAGAAACCCTGGGGTGTGCGCATTACCCGCAATGATGCCGGGGCGAAAAATTGCCAAACGCTTGAATCCGAGGCTCCGCACCGCGTCTTCCTTTTCGCCCATGATACGGGCATAGCGAATCCGGCTCTTGGCGCTACTCCCGGCCGCCGATAGAAGTCCGAATCGTTCGATCCCCGCCGCCAGGCAGCCACGCGCAAACGCGCCGACCAGCCCGATCTCCAGCTTCTTGATGTCCTCTTCGCTCCATTGCTGACTCCCTTTACCGATGCCAATACATGATGCGGCATACAAAGGGTCACCCTGCGCGCCGCAGGTTCCGGCAAGTTCGGCGATCTCACCCGCAAAATTTGCCGCGCCGGTGTCCATGACCACCCGGCGCAGACGCGCATCCGCGGCAACAGGACTCGTCCGGCGATTGACCATCACCACTTCCGTGCACGAGCGCACAGCGAGCAACGCCCGCACCAGTTCCGATCCAACTTGCCCGGTACCACCGGCGACCAAAACGCGAAAACTCACGGTCGGCCGGCTATTGATGAAACAAATCGCGCACTTTGCTGAAAAAAGACGGAGAGCGCAGGTGTTTCAAGGTCGCGGTCCACTTGTCCTCCGCGAGCAATTTTCGTTTAAGATCCGCTTCCTCTGCTTTCATCAGTGCCAAAACTCGGGTGTCCTCATCGGCATCCAGCCAGTAGCCGTGTTGCTTCGGACAGAACTCCATCTGCATATCGTAAAGCCTGTAGCTGAACTGCTGGAGCAAGGAGCTGCATTCCGGACACTTGTGATCGGTCGCGGCTGAGCTGAATACCAAACTTCCCTTCCAGCGATCGCCGAAGTCGAAGACCTCATCTTCCAGTTCTTCGAGCTCATTGTGCTCGAGCCACATTCCCTGACAGGACGGACAGTGGTTGACCTGGAGCTTGTGCCGCATCGTTGGCACCAGGTCCACGTTGCATTTGGGACATTTCACTTGAGCCTCCGCTCTTCAGCCGTAACTGTCGCATTCTACCGCTCGCCATGACTGCGCCGATAATCACGCCGTCGGAATCTTCCTTCTGCGAGGCCGGCGCCGTGCCTGTGCGCCTTTTTCCCGGCGGCTCGTAGTCATGCTCCTACAAGCAAACATAAGTTCCTGATTGGTGGGAAATTCCTTGGGGATTCCGCGCCGGGAACTTCGACCCGCCGGATACAGGTCCAACATAGCATCGGATCTTGACGGAGCTGTCATGCGCAAAGCTCAGAGTTCGGTGGCTGTGCATTGCCTCTTCTTGCTCACCCTTGCGGCGCTCGCCGCGGGCTGTGCGTCGAAGCGCGACACCCGCGGACCGTTTGTGGTAACGGCGCCTTTCAGTAAAACGCTTTCCGGTACCGGCGATGCCGTCTGTTGGAGCGTAAAGCGCGCACTTCTTGGTCAAGGATACATGTTGGAGCGATCCAGCGAGTCCGGTGTCTTGACCGGTACGCGGGACGCTCAACCCGATGAGAAGATCAATGTCACGGTACGTCTACAGACCACCTGTGCCGATAATCACAACGGCACGAGCATCGTCTTCGTCACGGCGGAACGGGAGGTCAGCAAGCTCCAGAAAATGAAGCAGTCCACGAGCGCGGGCATTGGTCCGGCTACGATCACGATGCCGGCGGGTTCGGCAAAGGTTCTTGGGGTCGTCAGACGAGAAACGATCGACGATCCGAATTTCTACAATAGCTTTTTTGCTCTGGTCGAGGGGTTCGTTGCGCAAGAAGGGCGATCGCACCCGGAACGACACGCTGAAATATCCAGGCAGGGCGACCAGGGCAACTAGCACGGCGAGCGGACGCCCACCCGCGCCGTCGATCACACTTCAGCCAACAGAAGAGGAGGTACTATGCACCGCAAGGCACTGATTGCAATTGCCATTGGATCGATCATCGGAGCGGCGCTTCCAGTTGCGTACGCCGATCAACAGCCCGCTGCCACCCCCCTTCCGGGAACCCAGGGTGCAGCAACCGCCGACCGCGGCGACCAAACCGGGGATCAGCGCGACATCAGAGCGGACCGCACTGACATACGGGCGGACCGCAAGGATGTCTGGAAGGATCAAGCGGACATTCGCTCAGACCGCAGCGACATACAGGCCGACACCAAAGATATCGCCCGAGACCGCGCGGACGTGCGCGTCGATCAGCGAGACATCCGCTCGGACCAAAGGGATCTGCGCCACGACTATGCCGAGCAGCGCGAAGGCGTGAGTAACCAAGCCGACATCGCACGCGACAAGGCCGATATCCGTTCGGACCGCCGCGACATTTCGACGGACCACAAAGATATCGCTCGAGACCGCGCGGACGCGCGCGTCGATCAGCGAGACATCCGCTCCGACCATCGGGACCTGCGAGCCGATCGGGGCGATATGCGCAGCGAGCGCGACAACCGGCGTATTGACGCCGCCAGGCTGAAGCCGGGCATGACGGCAACGACGCTGGCGAATAATGCCGCCCAGAATAACAAAAAGACCCAGGCCACACGGAATTTACATAAGGCCTGGTATCACATTTGGTAGCTATTTGATCAGTTCGCCCGCACGGAGCATCCCGCTCCGTGCGGGCGCCGTTTATTCGACGGTGAGGCTCTTTGCGAGATTTCGCGGCTGATCGACATCGGTGCCTTTGAGCACCGCAACGTGATACGCCAGCAGTTGCATGGGGATCGCGAACAGCACCGGCGCCTGCAGCGCGGTGGCGTGCACCGGCATCTGGATGACGGTGATACCGTTCTCACTCTGCATGCCTGCCCTGGGGTCTGCGAATACATATAGCTTGCCGCCGCGGGCGCGCACTTCATGCAGATTGGATTTGAGCTTTTCCAGTACATCGTTGCTCGGCGCCACCGCCACCACCGGCATGTCCTCATCGACCAGCGCCAGCGGGCCATGCTTGAGCTCCGCGGCCGGGTAGCCCTCCGCGTGAATGTACGAAATTTCCTTCAACTTGAGCGCGCCTTCCATCGCAATCGCCTGCAGAGGCCCGCGGCCGAGAAATAACGCGTGGTGTTTCTCGACAAAAATCTCCGCCAGCGCCTGGATGATTGCGTCGAGCTTGAGCGTCTTTTCCACCAGACCCGGCAATTGCACCAGCTGCGACACCAACTCGCCTTCCGCGGAGGCCGCGGGGCCGTGTTTTGCGAGCGCGATGGTGAGCATGACGAGTGCAGTGAGCTGAGTGGTGAACGCCTTGGTGGAGGCGACCCCGATCTCAGGCCCGGCGCGCGTCAGCAGCACCAGGTTCGATTCCCTGACCATGGAACTTTCGGCAACATTGCAAATGCTCAAGGTGGACAGATACGGTTCGCGCTTGGCATTGCGCAATGCGGCCAGCGTGTCCGCGGTCTCGCCCGACTGGGAAATGGTCACGAACAAGGTGTCCGGCGTGATCACCGGATTGCGATAGCGGTATTCGCTGGCGATCTCGACCCGTGCCGGGATGCGGCAGATCTCCTCGATCAGATAACTGGCCACCAGGCCCGCGTGAAAACTGGTTCCGCACGCGGCAATGTGCACCGACTTGACACGCTTGAAAATTGCCGCGGCACCCGGTCCAAAGGCCGCATCCAACAACTTGCCGCGCGCGACCCGCTCCTCCAGTGTTTGTGCGATGGCACGCGGCTGCTCATGAATCTCCTTGAGCATGAAGTGGCGGTATTGGCCTCGTTCGACCGCATCGGCCGGCAGGTCGCTCTCCCGCACCGCGCGCGCGACGGGATTGCCCTCGGCATCGAGGATTCGAACCGACCCGCGCCGCACTTCCGCGATATCGCCTTCCTCCAGGAACATGAAGCGGCGCGTGACCGGCAGCAGCGCAGCCACGTCGGACGCGACGAAATTTTCATCGATTCCGAGGCCGACGACCGCCGGACAGCCCTGGCGCGCCATGACGATGCAATCCGGATCCGCTTCGCACGCCACCGCGAGCGCATATGCGCCCTGCAGCTCGGCAACGGTTTTGCGCACGGCCGTCAAAAGATCGGGAGAGGAAGACAAATAATGATGTATGCGGTGGGCAATGACTTCGGTATCGGTCTCCGAGGTGAAGCCGTAGCCCAGCTTCTCAAGCTCGGTGCGCAAGGTCTCGTGATTTTCGATGATGCCGTTGTGCACGACGGCGACATTGCCGCGCGAGATATGCGGATGTGCGTTTTCGGTGGTGGGCACTCCATGGGTCGCCCATCGGGTATGTGCAATGCCGATCGATCCATTGATCGGATTCGCATCGAGGGCGTCCTGCAGCACCTTGACCTTGCCGACAGTACGCAGCCGTGCCAATTTCCCGTGTTCCAGGACGGCGAGCCCGGCCGAATCGTATCCCCGATATTCCAGGCGGCGAAGCCCCTCCATCAGGATGGGAACCGCGCTGCGCTCGGCGACCACGCCCACGATGCCACACATATCGCTGTCGGTCCTTAAGCAAAAGGGTGCCTAGTGTGCCCGAGACCGGAAGGAAATCCACGGCTTTCCCGGGTTGGTCCTCAGAAGTATGTAATATTGTTTACTAACTACTATTAGTAAGTATATAGTATTAGTCTATGGAGGATAGCAACGGCCGCAAGTTCCAAAAAGACCTCAACGGGGGCCTGGTAGGGCTGGTTTTGCTGGCGGTCCTCGCACAATCGGACCACGACCTGTACGGCTATGAAATCGCCAAGCGACTGGCGAACGCCAATGAGGGCACGTCGATTTTCAAGGAAGGCACCATCTACCCTGTTCTACGGGCGCTCTCAGCCGGCAATTTGTTGACCAGTCGCATCGTGCCCTCCTACTCCGGTCCACCGCGCCGCTACTACCGCATCACCGAGCAAGGCCGCGCCGTACTCGCCGAATGGCAACTCATCTGGCGGGACACGCGCGACTTCGTGGATCGATTTACCGAAACCGAAATTCTGAGCATAGGACCTTCGTCATGAACCGCAGCGCCCCACGTTCCATCGATCAATACTTAAGGCAGCTTCGCGAAGAACTCGCGGGTGCGGACTCAGCGCTCATCCAAGACGCGTTGTACGACTCCGAGGAATATCTGCGCGCCGAAGTCGCGGCACATCCCGAGAAATCCGAATCCGACGTGCTGGAATTGATCGCCTCGACCTATGGCGCGCCCGATGAGGTGGCCGATGCCTACCGCGACACCGAAGTGAAGGTCAAGGCGGCCATGGCGACGCCGCGCAAGGTGCCGGAATCCGCGTTGGGCCGATTTTTCGGGATATTTTTGGATCCGCGCGCCTACGTCTCCTTATTCTTCATGCTGCTGTGCCTCGCCACCGGCATCATCTACTTCGTGTTCGCCGTTGCGGGCCTCTCGCTTTCGCTGGGATTGTCGGTACTCATCATCGGCGTGCCGTTCTTTCTCATGTTCATCACCATCGGCCGCGCGGTTTCACTGGCCGAAGGGCGGCTGATCGAGGCCATGACGGGTGTGCGCATGCCGCGCCGTCCGGTGTACCAGGGCAGTGCGCTTGGGTTTTGGGCGCGGATCGGCGCCATGCTCAGGGATCGCCGCACCTGGACGACGATTGCCTACTTCATCTCGATGCTGCCGATCGGAATTTTCTACTTTGTCATCGCGGTGGCCGGTTTGAGCGTGAGCTTGTCGTTTGTCGCGCTGCCGATCGCCGTGGCACTGAGCCATGCCGGTTGGCTCGGCGTCGGCGCCAATGAAGTATTCTTGAATGCACAGCCGGAATGGATATTCGACTCAGGGCTGGCAATACCCATCCTCGGCGTCGCGGGAGTCCTGTTGCTGACCTCATTGATGCACTTGGCGCGCGGCGTCGGCCGGCTGCACGCCATGTACGCCAAATCCATGCTGGTGGCACGCACCGCGCCGAACGCGCCGGAGTCATCGCAAGCCGCAGCGCCGCTCGCGGCACGCTAGGCGCAGCGCCCGCTCGCGGCTTCCGGTCAGAACTTGACCAGGACGCCGGCGCCCACGACCACTTCGCGCGTTCGCAAGTCCGGAAACCAATCATTCGCACCGCAGTTGTTCGTGGTGGGATCGGCACCGCCGCCGACACAGCCGGCCGGCGTGCCGGTGTTGCCGCCGGGAGGGGTCACGCCGCCGGATCCCGACCAGTAAGGCACGCTCGAATGGCGAAAGGTCGCTTCGGTCCACCAAGTGATCCAGTCCTTGGGCATGTACTGCAGATTGAGCTGCGTGTCCCATTGGTAGAGTTTTTGTCCGGGCTGCTGGGTGAAATAAGGTGAGCCCGTCGCGGCCGTCGCCCCATTGATCGGCGGCGTCAGCGTCAGATAGCGGCCGGGATTGTTCATGAATCCGCCGCCGATCGTCACTGCATACAGGTCGTTGTGAAACCAGGTGCGATCGTAGAGCATCATGCCGAAAAAATTGTCCTTATTGGGCCCGTGCGTACAGTTGATGCCGCCGCCGTACTGGCAACCGATATCCACCGTATAGCTGAACGCCATCTTCGAGACGCCGGCGCCGCCGGCGCCGCGCGCGTCGTAATACTTCACCAGAATGCTGTCGTCCTCGTGAATGCGCTTCACTTTCGAGTAGTCGATGGCCGGACCCGCTCCCACCAAGGATCCGGCCGCAGCATTCAAGTTACCGCCGTTTTGCGGCTGACACAGTGCGTCGGCCGTTCCGCGAATGCCGTTTCCGCCGACCTGGCAGTCCAGATTGTCCTGTCCGATGGAATAGCTGTTGAAAACCAATTTCAGCGAGTCGTTGGGGATCCACAGTATCTGTCCGCCAAAACCAGGCTTGCTGTTGAACTTCGCATAGGACTGCCAGCCGTTGATGAGCCAGGGCTCGATCTTCAAATTCTGCGTCGGCCACCACTGGATCCGCAGCCCGTTGAAGAACCACGGTGTGTTGGAAGACACGAACGAGGGTTGATAGGTCCAATTGTCATAATTGTAGTAGCTGAAGAGTCCGATGTAGGACACGAAAACACCGGCATCGACGTTCAAGCCGTGATTCACGTCGAAGTGATAGCCGGCGTTGGCCTCCGAGAAATATCGATAGGCATTTTGCAGATCCCATTGGCCCACGGAGGAACTCGCGTCATTGCGCGGCGTGGTGGTCGCGAACATGCCGAACATGCTCAGAAACCGGGCTCTGACGTGGTCCCAATGAAAATCACCGCCCACGCTCACCTGCTCGATCTGAAATTCGCCGGAGCGAAACTCCTCGGTCGAACCCACGATGGTGTGGTCCTGTGGGTGATTCAGGCTTTGCAGATAGTTCATGTCGAAACGGATCTCGGGCGTGAAGAACTTGGTATCGAAGATTGGCGCCTTCTCGCGCGCCGTCCCGTTCATCCAGCCCACATAGCCGACATCGGCCCAGGGGGTCAGCGTGTCGTTTTCGGGACCGGCATCGGGCTCTTGCAGCGCTTCGGGTATCTTGGCGGCCGCGGCGGCCGCGTGGGCGGGCACGCTCGGTGCCGGCGCCAGCAGCGGCACAGACGCTGCCGCAACGGCCGCGCCGGTTATGACCAAGTCGTGGCGGGTCGCGAGGCTCGCGCTCACCGACAAGGCTGCCGCGGTTACTTCGGGAGCGCCTTCCGCCTGCACGGTGATCGACCACAGCCCCGGCGCCAGATCGGCGAATGAGTAAACACCGTCGCTGCCGGAGATCGTTGCGCGAATCGCGCCGCCATCCGCTCTCACCGCCGTGACCGTCGCTCCAGCGATCGGCATTTTTAGTGAGTTGGTCAGTCTTCCCACAATGGCCCCGGCGGATGCCTTTGCGGATTGTGCGTTAGACGGCGCGAATGCGTCATGCGCGAACACGGATGATGTAGTCAGTGCTATTGAAGCGATCAGGCTGAGGCGGCGCAACGTGCCGACACATGTATGGATCATGGGATTGATCCTCCCTGAGGAGGTTTTTGGTTGTGACACGATCCCGGCATGATGCTGACCGTCGTGTAAAAAAGACGGCGCTTTAATGCCGGCGATGAAAAAATCCTGATAAAAGCCGCGAGGTTTTGCGATCGCGTCCAGCATCTGCCGCGCGCCAAGCAGCGTTTCGTCATCGAGATGCTCGACACCGTCCTCGCCCAAGCCAGCCGCTAAAAACGATTGCCGTGGCTCAGACGAAGCGTTCAGCTCTCGTGCCGGTTCATGACATCACCCGCGCCATCCTCGTCCTGCGCGGCCAGCGCGTGCTCCTGGATGCCGAGCTCGCCAGCCTCTACGGCGTCACCACCAAGCGCCTCAACGAGCAGGTCCGGCGTAACCTCGACCGCTTCCCCGCGGATTTCATGTTCCAGCTCACCGCCGCGGAAGCCACCGCTTTGAGGTCGCAATTTGCGACCTCAAGCACCGGGCGCGGCGGCCGCCGTTACTTGCCTTATGCCTTCACCGAACACGGCGCGATCCAGGCCGCCAACGTGCTCAACAGTCCGCGCGCCGTCGAGATGGGGATCTACGTCGTGCGCGCCTTCGTACAGTTACGCGAGCTCTTGAGCTCGAACAAGGATCTCGCCCGGCGTCTCGATCAGCTCGAAGCACGCATCGAGAAGAAGCTCGCCACCCACGACGAGGACGCCATGCTCTCGGCCATCCGACAACTGATGAACCCGCCGGCGCTGAAGCGCCGGCCCATCGGCTTCACCGCTGATCTCACCGAGAAGCCGTAGAGCCACGCCGCGCTGCACCGGCCGGACCGGCAACAGACTCGCGGTTTGGTCCAAAGAGCAGCCGGCAGGCTATTAAGAAGCTCTTATTCCGCGCATTAAAATCAGTAGTTTAGGCAGCCTGCGGATTGATCTGCACCTCGCATCCCAAGTCATTGAGTCGGCGCAACAGACGCTGGATGGCCTTGGATTTATCACGGCGTGTGAGGTGTTCGGCGCCAAGGTCTTTGTATTCGACACCGTTTTTCAGCATGTGATAGGCGGCCGTCAACATGGACGCAGCGACTGCGACGATGGCTTTCTTGGCGCCACGGCGTGCCCGTAGCCGATGGAACTGCGCTTGCAGGTAGGAGTCTTTCGCTCGCACCTCACCCCACGCGGAGGTGACCAGGGTGCTCTTGAGCCAAGGGACGCCCTGATGGATGCGCGTAGAGCGGCGTTTGCCCGGACTTTCATCAATCTTGGTACCGTGTTACAGCAGACTGCGCGATAATCGGTGAAGGAGGACCCATGCACGCCCATACCGCCAAACAAGAGGCTATCGAGACCATCGAACGCCTACCCGATGATGCTCCCCTCGATGAGATCGTCTACCGGCTCTTTGTGCTCAACAAGATTCATCAGGGGATACAGGATATCGACGCCGGCCGCGTGATCTCCAGCGAGGCACTCGCACGCGAGATCGAGCAGTGGTGACTGCACCGTGGTGAACTGGTCGCAGCGCGCTCGCGCCGACCTCAAAGCCGCTCACGATTACATCGCCAAAGATTCACCGCAGAACGCCAAGGTCGTCGCACGCGAGATTCGGCGCCGCGCCGACGGCATCGAGGCCGCGCCCCTCGGCGGTCGCAAAGTCCCCGAGCTCAACGACGAGCAGGTGCGCGAGATTCCCGCCTACTCCTGGCGCATCCTCATATCACCTACGCGAGGGCCAAGTTTTCATCGTCACCCTCGTGCATAAACGCCGCCACCTCGAACCCGAGCAGATTCAGCCCAACGATTGATGCGCCGCAGATTCAATGCCGTCGTCGATGTGGCGGAGGCGTTGCGGCTCATCCGCATTGCGTAACTCACCACCACCCGGTTTGGTCCAAAGAGCAGCCGGCCGTCTATCCTGCACCACCACTCCAATGGCTGCCGAATGGAGCAAAACTCTTGCCGTCCGCCGAACGTCGCTCAGGGATACGGCTTGCCGTTGATGTATGTTCGGCTACGACATTTCATGCTGATGGCGAGATCGTTGATTGGCTTAAGCTCTGCCGCAGTCCAGCTCATGCCGGATAGTTTCGATACGTCGAACAAATACTTGCACGCATACGTCTGGGGCATCACGCATTTCGGTGTTAGCAAATCGCGTTCAAATACTCCGAGGGTATACCAAGGGAACTCTGTAGGTAGAGGGTGCATGCAATCTCTACTCTGGGATTCAGTGAATCTGGCTACGATGTCGTATCTCCGACGAGGCAATACAATCAAAGTTTCCAGAAGCCCCAGCGGCTTGTAGCGCCGAGTTGATATCAAAATAACCGGAAACGGCGCATTCCGCGGACCAAGAACTTTATACTTGATCCAATGTGTCGCGGAAGTCGGCGGAATTGATTCTTCGAGTGGAGGGAATGCCACAGTGTCGGCGGTTGCCCAAGTGGCAAGCACCACCAAGCTTGCAGCTGCAAATACGAGTCGGAGTCGAGGAAGCTTTGCCATGGTGTGCTCCGATAGCCCTAATGTGTAATTACCTGGGGCAAAATTAGTGAAATCCCACCAGAAGAAAGCTGAAATCCCCATGTAAACGTGGCTATCGGACTACCGCTGGGTCCGACAAGTGTCGTCATCGCAAACCAATTGGCTGAAGAGTCGTAACGTCCAGGTTGGTCGTAGAAATTCTGGCTGTTAGTGTAAGGCCCGGTATAAAAGGGGCATGCAGAACTGCAATCTTGCACGGGTTGGCCGGTATCGTCCTGTCCCGTTGCTATATACGTCTGCACCCATTTCGACCCATTGGGGATCCCCGGACCCTTCACTTGCAACGTTGCACCTCGTATAGAACTCGAGAACTGGGAATCCACGTACGATCCCATCTGCCAGGAGCATGTCACGCTTCCGCAGGCGAAGTTCCCCGACTGCTGCGGACCATAAGTAATGGAGGCGGTGACAACAACTTCCTGGAGCCCATCGCTCGATGCCTGACTCTGGGACGTCTGACTTTGCGCCTTCTCCTCTACTCATTATCGATCGGCGGATAGATTAAGCGGACCCCGAATTGCCGCCTTTTGAATCCTGCTTTGCCCTCTTATTGGCAGCTTTTGCACAGAGTCCAATTAGAACAAGCACGGGAATGAGCCATATAAGCACGGCGTGTCTGAAGGGCGTGATATAGACGATTGTGCCGTGACAATTATAGGAAATGGTGTTGCCTGTAGACGGGTTCGGCAAAAGCGGAGACGCACATAACGTGGTTAGGACCAATACCCAAAGAACGACAAGGGCGAACATGCAAGCTTTCAGCCCGTGAGCCACGAAATTCCAAGCACCGATTCTGCCCTGGTTCAAAAGCCGCATATCGCCCAACTGCAGACATAGGAAATAAAAGCATTCCACGAAGCCGCCAAAGGGTTAAAGGGTTGACTGACACTCGTTGGGTTGACAGTGACAGATGCCGCGACTCCTAGACCAGCGCCAACTGTGTAGCCCGTCGATACTACAGGCTGCCCATTGTGATCCGTTCCATAGGCTATATCAGCGGTCGCATGAGCTGCGTCGCCCCCTCCAGCACTGGCACTTGCAAACGGACCCTGCAGATCACTAACTGAAGCCGCATTTGAAATGTGGGCGCCCACAAACACCGCGCCATCGGGACTCGTCGCAACCCCAGTGCCATACTCGCCATAGAAAGCCATATTTCCAGAACTGTCGAATGCGATTCCAATTGATGCAGTCACAGCCGCCCCCGACCAATCGCCCAAAACACCTACGCCAAGTTGAAACGTTCCTCCAGGTTGCCCTGTTGCGGCCGGGGAGGCGGAGAGGCATAGCGAATAGCACCCACTTGCCCCCAGGGTTTGACTTTGCGCCATCGCATCCGAAACGTTGTTGCCTAAGGTCGCAATTGCGTTCGCCTCGCCTTTATCTAAATCAGCCTCCACTGCTGCATTCGCTGCGTCAACAAAGACGGGAATCCCCGATACATCTGGAGTTCCAACGGCATCTAAGTTCCCAAACGCATCGTCCGAGAACCCACTGAGCCCCTGAACGCCGCCGACAGGAATATTGAATACACTTCCACAGCCAATTGCCGCGGCTTCCTTGACTGCGGGCGCGCTACCTGTCCCACAAAAGCCTGACGGATCCGTATACGACATCGGATTGTTGTTGACGTAACTGTAGCGATTCCAGCTCTGCGTATTGCCCCGAATTGTGCCTCGGGGATCCGCCGATAAGAACCGGCCGGTCACCGCATCCTCAATTCGACCATTCATGTGGTTTAGACCCATCGATCCCAACACCGTTTGGAAGGTATACCCTTGTCGAGTAACGGCATTCATGGTGGCAAGTTCAGTGCTCGTTGGGGTCCCGCTCCACGAACTAGCTTCTCGTCGATCGCCAAATGCCGTGAAGCTCTCACCGACGAGTGAGGCCCCCGTTGAGTCGGTCACGATGGAAGACACGCTTCCTTGATGATCAACCAGCAAAGAACGGACGTTGATCGCACCCGCCGTAGATCTGCTGATCACAACGACCGGTCGTTGCCCCGCATAAATGTAATGTCGAAAATCCGTTCCCGCCGAAGTGTACACGGCTTCAAACAGCGGCGTTGCATAATAGGTCGTCTCGGTACCCGAGGGTCCGCTGTAGATCATTCGCCAGCGCTGGCGATCAGGTCCATAATCAAGCGTCGCCGATTCGCTCGAGGTGGCCACCGAACTCGGATAGTTATAGCTGGTCCAACCGATGATCGAGCCGTTGCGGGAGATCGCATTTCCGCTCGCATCGTAGGTGTACGAAAACAGACTGCTGCCTGCTTGGGTTACAGCATGTTTCCGTGAAGGATCGTACGTCCAGGTCGCGCCGGCGGCGACGTCGCTGCGAGAGGTAATGTTGCCCATCGCATCGTATGCCATTTGTAGATTGGTCGATCCGCCGAGGGTTGAGTGGTCCAAACGATAGAGGTTATCGTAGAAGATATTTTCGGTAAGCCCTAAATTATTGTTCTGGCGCTGCGTGACGTTGCCCATCTCATCATAAAGGTAGCTCTCGTTCTGCAAAGCCGCGCCGCTCGAAACCCCCGTTTGAATGGAGCTCAGCCAGCCGGTATCGGCATCAAAGGTCCGGCTCGACACGATCTGCGGATGTCCGGCAAGATCCTCGGTCGTCTCTTGGGTAATCTGACCGCGAGGGTTTGTGGTATTGGCCTGCCACCAGATTGTGGAGGGCGTGGATGCGTCAATTATCTGCTCAAGAATTCCATGGGCGTACAAATACGCGGCTGATAAGCGAAATGTCGAGGGTGACGCGCTCGTCGGATATGTAACAGCGGCTAGTAATCCGGTGACGGTACCATAAGCGAAATCAAATGACCGCGAGCCGTCAGTGGGATTGACGAGAGTGTGATTTGACACGCGCCCCGCACTGTCATACGTGTAGGACTCCGCGTGTGTGCCGCCGGAGCCCACGGATGACACGCTTGCAAGTTTGCCTATATTGAAGCTTCCCGCGGTGGCGCCCCACGTCCAAGCCGTTGTCAAATCAGGTTCCATCCGGCTCGTCATCCGCGACAGGGGGTCATAAATGGCAGAAAAGCTGTTCCCGTTTCCATCCGAATACGCGGTCACCTCACCGAGCGCATCATGAGTCCAAAAGCGGGTGCCCAGATCCATGTCGCTCATGGAGGTGCGGAAAGCCCTTATTCCATAGGCGTACGAAGTGCTGCGCAATGAATTCGATAAGCTGTCGGTTACGGCAGTGACAGACCCGAACGCATCGTGAGTGAAGGCCACGTAATAGCCGTTGTTATCCGTCGTGCGGCCAACGCTGCCCGTCACTTTTGTGGTTTGCGTCGTGACTTTGCCCTGCGGATCGGTCGTTTTGGTCATCCGGCCCTCGTACAGAATGTTGGTCGTCTGCAGAGTGGGATTTGTGGCACTGATCGGTCGTGAGGAGCTCAAGAGCCTGTTGAGCGAATCGAACGTGTTCGTCGTCCAATAGGTCGTGCAGCTCGCAAACGCGCACGGTGCTGCCTGTTGCTTGATGTTCCCCATGTTGTCGTATTGGATTTCGTTGCGATCGAAGGCGCCGTTGAGCATTTGTTTGCTGCTTACAAGTGTGCGGCCTAGCGCATCGAGATAAGTATTTTGTACGTTGAGCGTCGTCGCGTTGCTGTTGAGGTTTGTTTGCACGACCATCATGTGATTATTGCCGTTGACGCATCCGGCGGTCGCGCAATTGTTATAGGCCCACGTGGTTGAGGTGCCGTCGGGCCGGCTTTCTAGAGCTTTTCGACCGAAGGCATCGTACTGCCACGACAATGTGATGTTGTTGGGGTCTTTGATGCTCAGCGGTTTCCCTGTCACCGGATCGAAATTGGTCTGAGTTAGTTGCGACAGCGGGTTGGTTATCGAGATAGGAAACTGCGCCGTCGTTCCCCACGCAATCCTGGTCGTTCTGGCCGTCATGCCGACGCCCGTGATGCTATCCGTCGTCAGGTTTCCCGTGGTGGGATCGTAGCCATAGTCTTCGGTCACCTTGTAGGCACCACCATAAGCGGTGGGTTCGGTGACTTTTTCCGTTTCCTGGCAATTGATGTAGTCAGGGGAGTTATATTGAATCGTGCGGGTAATCGCAGCGCCTCCCAGCGCGGTATTTTGTTTGGTGACAGTCGTCAGCGTGGGTAAAGATAGGCACCAATTCGCGGTATTGGGCGCAATCGTGTTGGCCGTTGTCGTCGTCCAAGTGTCAGCGTAATAAGGCGATGCCGAGTCCTGATCTGTGACCACCGAGCTGATGAGCGCAAAATTTCCATAGCTATCCGGAGTGCCATAACTGGTTGCCGTTGTCGAGATCAGCACTCCATTGTAGGGACCGCCGACTTGGACCTCATATTTGTTGATACTTGAGGACGCAGTATAGGGAAAGTGACGCTCGTTATTGGCTGTCGGATCTAGAGTCAGCGTTGCCAGGGTGTACGAACCCGACAGAACACTCGCACCCGTCGCCTGCTGGGTGATCGATTCAGCGGTGAGCATCCCCGTGGTCGGAAAGACCGTCGAATAGGTTCTTAGGTCATACAGGGCGTTTCGACTATCAAGAGTCCTGATCGTCGTAAACCCTTGAAAGCCCAAGCCCTGAAGATTGGTGACTGCGCCGGTATAGGAATAACTCTTCGTAAAAGTCCCGCCAATTCCGTCCGAGCCGGTATATGAGGATACGATGTAAAGAGGATCCGTAAAGTTCGCATAAGGGAAGCTTGCGCTGCCGGCGGTATAAATTCCGCCGGATGCGGCGAGAGACACATAGCTCAGCGAGTATGTGACTCCGTAACCGTCGGCAAAGGAAGTTGCCAGATCCGAATGCCCGTTGTGTGCGTAGTAAGTTACGGGATTCGGCGAGATTTGGCTCCAACAGCCTAAATCGTCAAGCCCATCGCCGTTGGCATCCATGGTGACGTACTGACAGCTCGCGACATAGGGGATCGCCGTCGTCTGCAGCGCGCTTAAGCCCGACCCCGTCGATAAGTACACGCCCAGCGTGGCGCCATTGGCTACCACCAGATCCGTGCGACCATCTCCATCCCAGTCCATAGCAGCAACCACCGTGCCGATTGCAGTGGAGGTGGGAACCGTGCCGTTGCATCCGGATATATATAGCGTGTTGCGGTAGACGTAATCCGTGCACGCATCGTCATTCCAATTCACGAAGAAGGCAGGAAAGATTGCGCCTATGGCTCCGGAAGAAATCAGTACTCCGGTAAATGTGCTCCCATTGGAAATCAACTCGTAGGTTTTGTCCGTTGTTCCCACTGTCACTTTGAAAACCAGATCGTCCCGCCCGTCCCCATCGAAATCGAAACGCCGAAGTTTTCCGTATTGGCTATCTGGCGTCTGCAATTGATCTGTCGCGAGACCTCCAAGCGAGTATGCGGCGGTCATCGTGGGACTAAAGCTGACCGCACTTCCTGAGGTCGTATTCAGGCGCGTATAGATATTCGCGGTCACCGTCGAGGAGTGAGGCAAGGTAACTGTCGTATTGTAAAGGGCTATCAAATCAGGGCGGCCGTCCCCGTCGATGTCCGCCAATTGATATCCAGCCGTTGAATCGTACGCGAGCCCCGTCGATGTCCCCACAAAGCTCGCTCCGTTCCAAACGTAATACCACCAGGTTCCACTGTGATTGGCGAGAATGCCATCGGACCTACCGCCGTTTAGATTACCGACAATCGGGCAGGAGTTGCTTGTGATCCCGACACTTACTGGCGTGCCGTATCCACTGCCCGTGCCGAATGCGACCATCCAAACGGAGCTGCCTGTTATGTACACGAGATCGGGAATACCATCGCCATTGAGGTCGTAGCGGGCACTTAGACACGCGCCGGTGCTGCTTTCCGCACTCGTCGCGCTAGTTGATACGCCAATTGCCCCGGCCTGATAGGTGATGCTGGTGGGGAGCAAGCAATTGGTCTGCGCAGAGTCAGCGCATTCCTTGATCGAAATCAGTTCATTTCGCGCCGTCACGGCTGAGGCTTGATAGCCCAGAAAGTAGTCTTTGATGACGGTGCCCGCATACGAGATGGCGATCGAAGAGAGCAGATCCGTGTTGTTGACCAGTGTTCCGGCCACATACTTGTATTCCGAGCCCTGCGCTACGTTCGACGTGTAATTGAGCTGCATCTGGTATTCGTAGCTTGAGGAGCCGGGTGTTGCCGGTGTCCACAGGATTGTGCTTGGAACGGCTGTACCGCTGAGGGTGGTATAATTGATGACGAAATTATTTCCCGAGCGATCACTCACTTTGCTTAAAAGCCACGTGCTCGCGGTTGCGGTCCCGATCGCCAGCACTTGGGAGTTCGCACCATTTCCATTGGTGTCTATGAATCCGTATTGATAAATCAACCCATCGCGACCTTGTACGGTGAAGCTCGCCGGCCCGCTTCCGGCCGTACTATTCGCGGTGATGTTCGAGAAATCGGCGATTTCGGTCTGGTAGGTCGATCCGGGAGTACCATAGGTTCCCGGCGCACTCGTAAGCCGCAGTCTATTGCCATTGAGACAATAACCGTCGGCCACAACGAGGCCCACATTCGCTGGAGTGGTATCCTCCGCAGCGGTTTTATTGCAACGTGTGATTGATCCCAAGCCCTGCAGTAACCACCCGATGCCTTCTGGACCGATGCCCGCTTGGCTGTCGTATGCCAAAGCTAGATGAGGTTGAATGCCGCGAGGCCCAGGAGGGACCTTGATGGGAACTGAATATTGGGCGCTGCCGCTCGATGAAACTGCGAATTGACCTTTGGTGCGTCCGAAGGAACTTTGAGCTTCGGCAACATGCAAAGAGCACAAAAACACAATCAATCCTAAGGCGATTCGGCTTGTCATGTTGGACGGTCCTTGTCGATTAAATGTGCGGCTAGAAACCTTGCGTCTTGAGGAGCAGTTGGAGTTTGAGGCTCAGCGCAAAAGGCCTTTGCGCAAAGGGGTAGAAACGCGGAATTCCCCAGATCAGATTTGCCGGCGGTTTATATTTAGATTCGAAGCTGGTAAGAACGAAATGCGAACGGCTGTCCGATGGACATCCGTTGGCACAGCACGCATTAGGTTGGTCGCAATCCTTTTGCACCGGCAACATCCTAATTCAATCTACAAATCGATATGCTCCAAATTCGATTCGCGAATCGTTAATATTTATTGCTTAGCGCAAAACGTACGCGATTGTTTCTAACGCGTCAATCCCGATCCGTTGGCTTTGTTCATTTGTCGGTCATTGTGTGCGCGGGCCAAGTGAATTGGCAGTCGCGACACCGCGCGTCGAGAGTTCGTACCCATCCTCTGAATTGCCGACAACATAAGGCAATCCAACAAATCGCACAACAATTGAATGCATGAAGACCTTTGGGTCTGGCGGAGCCGGCAATGGCGATGCTTGCTGAATAGCAACGACCAGCGAGCGTTGCCAAGCAGGTGAACCATTACAGCGCGGCAGCAGAATTTCCTGGACGTTTCCTCTGATGTCTTGAACGATTTGCGCCTCACATTGGAACGAATCCTCCGACTGCCCTATTCGAGCGCTCGCGTCGCTAACCGGTGTTCGAGGTCGGCGCCAAACGCGATCAATTCTGGCTTGAATTTGCCCGGTGTAAATTCCAAACATTTGAGCGAGCTCAGCGCCATCTCCTCCACGAGCGCTTGGGTTGGAAGCTAGAGCCTCGCTAAGTGGCAAGCTCTCGAGACTTAGAAACTCTGGTAGATCAACCTTGATCGGCAAATTGATCTTAATTTTCTTTAGATCCGGAAGCGAAGAGAGAGTGCTTTCACTGGTGGCCTGGCTTCCATTGGCAGTCGCTGGCAAGGAAATGAGCACAAGGGTGTCTGCGTCAGTTGTAGATTTTGAGAGCGCGTTCGCCGATTCCAGTGTCTCCGGGGGCTTTGGCTTAGGGCCTCGGCTCCCGAAAGGAAGCGACTGAATAATCAACGCGTGCAGCAGCAATGTTCCGAAAATGCCGATAAGAGCCGGGGGAAAGAAAAGGCGCGTGGGCCTTGCCTCAGTAACTATGGGCAACGGTGAATCCTGCCAGTCGACGACGTCCATTCTTTGGGGGCTGTCCATTGTTCCGTAGTCCGTTACGCAAAGCATTCTGCAACTCTGCCGCGCGTTCACCCAATGCAAATGATATTGACAAAATATTCGAGTGTGGACCAGTCCCTCTGACCGCTATTTGCTATTCTCGCCGTTGCAGGTACCGGTGCTGATGGCGGGTCATAAGAGGCCCCTTGGCCTGCGGCCTGATGCGTTGCACGGGCGGTTGCGACACCGCGGACGGAACGGCAATCACACCTTGGGTTTTTGCATCTTCTTCGCGATGCGCTCGGCCTTTTGGGTTTCGTTGAGCTTGACCGGCCGCCGCCAATCTTCTTTTACGATCTGTTGCGATCGCTCGAACACGAGTTTGTCTTCCGGTGTGCTCGAGGTGATGGTCGAGCCCGCGCCCGTGGTGGCGCCCGCGCCGATCCGCACCGGCGCCACCATCATGGTGCCGGAACCGATGAAGGCGCCGTCTTCGATGAGCGTCGGCCACTTGTTGGCGCCGTCGTAGTTGCAGGTGATGCTGCCCGCGCCGACATTCACGTCCTTGCCGACACGGGAATCGCCCAGGTAGGTCAGATGATTGGCCTTGCTGCCGGCGCCAATCTCGGTGTTCTTCACTTCCACGAAGTTGCCGATGTGCACGCCTTTGTGCATGACCGTCCCGGGCCGCAGTCGCGCGAAGGGTCCGATGCGGCAGTCCTGCGCGACGATGGCATGATCGAGTACGCTGTTGGCGAATATCTCAGTGCCTTCGCCGATGCGCGAATTGGCAATGACGCAATTCGGACCCACCCTCACGCCCGCCGCCAGATGCACCTTGCCGATGAGCACGGCATTGACGTCGATGAACACATCGCGGCCCACTTGGATGTCGCCGCGGATATCGATGCGTGCGGGATCCGCCAGGGTTGCGCCGGCGAGCATCAATTCCTCGGCGCGCAGCCGCCGATAGCCCGCCTCGACCGCGCTCAATTGAATCTTGTCGTTGACGCCGGCGACTTCCAGCGCATTCGCGGCCGGAATCGCTTCGATGCGCGTGCCCGCCTTGACCGCGCCCGCCACCACGTCGGTGAGAAAGTATTCGCGCTGCGTATTGCTGCGGCCCAGTCCCAGCAGCCACTCGCGTAAGCGCCCGGCCGGCGCCGCCATCAGGCCCGAATTGACCTCGGTTATCTCGAGCTGTTCCGGATTGGCATCCTGGTGTTCCACGATGGCGGTGACCTGGCCTTGCGCATCGCGCACGATGCGCCCGTAGCCGTGAGCCTGGTCGAGACGCACCGACAGGATCGCGAGCGCGCCTTGGCCGGCGGCGGCCACCAATTTCGCCAACGAGGCGCCGCTGATGAGCGGCACGTCGCCGTACAGCACCAGCACCGTGTGATCATCGGGGATGACGCACATCGCCTGCATGACGGCATGGCCGGTGCCCAATTGCTCGGCTTGCAGCACCCACTCGAGGGCCTCATGGCCGTCATGCGACAGCGCGGCCTGCACTTGCGCGCCGCCGTGTCCGTAAACCACATAGATATTGCCGGGGTTGAGCGCGCGCGCGGCGCTGATGACATGCTGCAGCAGCGGTTCGCCGGCCAGAGGTTGCAGTACTTTGGGCAGATCGGAGTTCATCCGCCTGCCCTGGCCCGCTGCCAAAATCACCACCGAAAGCTGCATGCGAACTCCGTGGTCAAAGGATCCTCAGGAGCTTAACGCTTCTTGCGCAGGCGCTCTATGGCTCGCAATTGCGCCAGGGCTCGAACCAGTTCCCCTTGCGCCTCGGCGATGTCCACCTTGTCGCCGCGGTTGCGGACGGCATCTTCCGCCCGCTGCTTGGCCGCCAATGCCGCAGCTTCGTCCAGATCCTTGGCGCGCGCCGCCGTGTCGGCCAGCACGGTCACCGTGTGGGGCTGAATTTCCAGGGCGCCGCCGCCGACGTAGAACGACTGTTCCTCGTGTCCTTCGCTCTGCACGCGTACCTCGCCGGCCGTCAGGGTGGTCAGCAGCGGGGCGTGACGCGGGTAGATGCCGAGCACGCCCTGCGATCCCGGCGCGAACACCATGGTCGCCTCGCCGGAAAAGATCTGGCCCTCGGCGCTGACGATGTCGACGTGAATGGTGTTGGCCATGTTCTCTTACTGCAGCGTCTTGGCTTTTTCGACGGCCTCTTCGATGCCGCCGATCATATAGAATGCCTGCTCCGGCAGGTGATCATATTCGCCCGCAATGATGGCCTTGAAGCCGCGGATGGTGTCCTTGAGCGGCACGATCTTGCCGTCCTGCCCGGTGAATACCTTGGCGACGTTGAAAGGCTGCGACAGAAAACGCTGGATCTTGCGCGCGCGATACACGCTCAACTTATCCTCTTCCGACAGCTCATCCATCCCTAAGATCGCGATGATGTCCTGCAGCTCCTTGTAGCGCTGCAGTACCGCCTGCACCGCGCGCGCGGTGTCGTAATGTTCCTGGCCGACCACCAACGGGTCCAGCTGACGGCTGGTGGAGTCGAGCGGGTCCACCGCCGGGTAGATGCCGAGCGAGGCAATTTGGCGCGACAACACCACCGTGGCATCCAAGTGCGCAAAGGTCGTCGCGGGCGACGGATCGGTTAAATCATCCGCGGGCACATACACGGCTTGAATCGAGGTGATCGACCCGGTCTTGGTCGAGGTG
The DNA here is from genome assembly GCA_036267715.1 of Steroidobacteraceae bacterium. Taxonomy (GTDB): domain Bacteria; phylum Pseudomonadota; class Gammaproteobacteria; order Steroidobacterales; family Steroidobacteraceae; genus Bog-1198. The sequence goes on from DATAVN010000003.1 coordinate 177,221, forward strand.
ATGCGCTCCTGCAGCACGCCCATTTCCTCGGCGAGGGTGGGCTGGTAACCCACGGCGGAGGGCATGCGGCCGAGCAGCGCCGACACTTCCGTGCCGGCCAGCGTGTAGCGATAGATATTGTCGACGAAGAACAGCACGTCGCGGCCCTTGCCCGAGGCTTGTTTCTCGTCGCGGAAATACTCCGCCATGGTCAGGCCGGTCAAGGCCACGCGCAGGCGGTTGCCGGGCGGCTCGTTCATCTGGCCGTACACCATGGCCACCTTGGAATTCGAGAGATTGTCCTTGTCGATGACGCCCGACTCGATCATCTCGTGGTAGAAATCGTTGCCTTCGCGGGTACGCTCACCCACGCCGGCAAACACCGACAGGCCGCTGTATTGCTTCGCGATGTTGTTGATGAGTTCCAGCATGTTCACGGTCTTGCCGACGCCGGCGCCGCCGAACAATCCGACCTTGCCGCCCTTGGCGAACGGCACCAACAAGTCGATCACCTTGATGCCGGTGACCAGAAGATCCTGGCCGCCCGCCTGTTCGTCATACGCCGGCGCCGGCCGATGGATGGGCAGATATTCCTTGGCCTGCACCGGGCCTTTTTCGTCCTGCGGCTTGCCGAGCACGTCCATGATGCGGCCGAGCGTGCCGGTGCCCACCGGAACCGAAATGCCCTTCCCCGTGCCCTTGACCGTGAGGCCGCGGCGCAGGCCCTCGGAGGGGCCCATGGCGATGGCGCGCACCACGCCGTCGCCCAGCTGCTGCTGCACCTCGAGGGTCAGATCGACGTCGTCGAGCTTGAGCGCGTCATAAATCTTGGGGATCTGATCGCGCGGAAATTCCACGTCGATGACGGCACCGATGATCTGGACGATTTTACCGCTGGACATATTTTATTGACCTTTCAACGGAGTTGCTGCGCAACCCCGTACGATTAGCGGCGCTGCGCGCCGGTTAGAAAAAAAACAACCTGACCTCATCTAAACTGCCGCCGCGCCGCCGACGATCTCGGACAGTTCCTTGGTGATCGCGGCCTGGCGGGCCTTGTTGTAAATGAGTTGCAGCTCATCGATGAGCTCGCCGGCGTTATCCGTTGCCGCCTTCATGGCGACCATGCGCGCCGCCATTTCGCAGGCGACGTTTTCAACGGCCCCCTGGAATATCTGCGCCTCGATATAGCGCATCAAAATACCGTCGAGAATCGCCGTGGAGTCGGGCTCGTAGATATAGTCCCAACGCTCCTGCAAATCCTCCTTGTCCACGGTCTGGATCGGCAACAGCTGCGACACGATGCCCTTCTGGCTCATGGTGTTGACGAACACATTGTGCGCGAGCAGCAGCTGATCGACCTTGGTCTCACGATAGAAATCCAGCATCACCTTGGTGGTGCCGATCAAATCCTTGATGTGGGGCCGGTCGCCCAGGTGCGTGACCGAGGCCGCGATTTCGATACCTTGGAGGCGGCGGAAGAACTGCAGTGCCTTCGAACCGATGACGCACAAATGCACCTTGACGCCGCGCGACTGCGCCTCGCGAATCGTCGCCAGCGTGGCCTTGAACAGATTCAAGTTCAGCGAGCCGCACAGTCCGCGATCGGTGCTGATCACCACGATGCCGACCGAGGTCACCGGACGCTCCAACGTGAACGGATGTTTGTAATCCAGGTTCACCTGGCGCAGGTGGCCGACGATCTTGCGCACCTTTTCCGCATACGGGCGTGCCGCGCGCATCCGCTCCTGCGCCTTGCGCATTTTGCTCGCCGCCACCATTTCCAGGGCCTTGGTGATCTTGCGGGTATTTTTGATGCTCGCGATCTTGCCCCGGATTTCTTTTGCGCCTGCCATTTATGCCCTCGTTGGCCTTAAGCCTTCAAACGGTCGCGAAAAACTCATCGCAGCACTTCTTCAAGGTCGCTTCCACTTCCTTGGTGAGGTCCGGCTTGCCGTTGATGGTCTTGAGCAGATCGCCGTAGCTCGAGCGTGCGAAGGACTGCAGTCCCGCTTCCGTCTCCACCACCTTGAGGCGCGGAATCTTGTCGAAGAAGCCGTTGTTGGCGGCATACAAGGACAGCGACATTTCCGCGACCGACATGGGCGCATACTGCTTCTGCTTCATCAGCTCGGTGACGCGTTGGCCGCGCTCCAGCTGTTTGCGGGTTGCCTCGTCCAGATCGGAAGCGAACTGCGAGAAAGCCGCGAGTTCCCGGTATTGCGCCAGCGCCAGTCGCACGCCGCCGCCCAGCTTCTTGATGATGTTGGTCTGCGCGGCGCCGCCCACACGCGACACCGAGATGCCGGCGTTGATCGCGGGACGCATGCCGGCGTTGAACAGGTCGGTCTCCAGAAAAATCTGGCCGTCGGTGATGGAAATCACGTTGGTCGGAACGAAGGCGGTGACGTCGCCGGCCTGGGTTTCGATGATGGGCAGGCCGGTCAGCGATCCGGTCTTGCCTTTTACGCGGCCGCCGGTGAATTTCTCGACGTACTCCTCGTTCACGCGCGCGGAACGCTCGAGCAGGCGCGAGTGCAGGTAGAACACATCGCCGGGATAGGCTTCGCGGCCGGGAGGACGTCGCAGCAGCAGCGAAATCTGCCGGTACGCCACGGCCTGCTTGGACAAGTCGTCGTACACGATCAGCGCGTCTTCGCCGTTGTCCATGAAGTATTCGCCCATCGCGCAGCCGCCATACGGCGCCAGGTACTGCATCGCGGCCGGCGTGGAGGCGGAGGCCGCGACGATGATGGTGTGGCCCATGGCGCCGTGCTCTTCGAGCTTGCGCACCACGTTGGCAATGGAGCTTTGCTTCTGCCCGATGGCGACGTAGACGCACTTAACGCCCGTGCCCTTCTGATTGATGATGGTATCGATGGCGACCGCGGTCTTTCCGGTTTGGCGGTCGCCGATGATCAGTTCGCGCTGGCCGCGGCCGATCGGCACCATGGCATCGATGGCCTTGAGGCCGGTCTGCACCGGCTGCGACACGCTCTTGCGGAAAATCACGCCGGGCGCCACGCGCTCCAAGGGCGATTTCAATTTGGCATTCAGCGGGCCCTTGCCGTCGATGGGGGTGCCCAGCGCATCGACCACGCGGCCCAAAAGCTCGGGTCCCACGGGCACTTCGAGGATGCGGCCGGTGGTTTTGACCTCGGCGCCCTCGGAGATGCTCTTGTAGTCGCCCAGCACCACGGCGCCGACCGAGTCCTGCTCGAGGTTCAGCGCGAGTCCGAAGATGTTGCCCGCGAATTCCAGCATTTCACCGTAGCGCGCATCGGCGAGCCCGTGAATGCGCACGATGCCATCGGTCACGCTCACCACCGTGCCGACATTGCGTGCTTCGGTGGCGGTTTTGAACTTGTCGATGCGCGCCTTGATCAGGTCGCTGATTTCCGATGCCTTGATGGACATATCGAACCTCTAACTCGTTAAATCTGTGGCAAGTCTTTGCAGCCGGCCCTTCAAAGAGCCGTCGATGACCAAATCTCCCGCGCGCACCACCGCGCCGGCCAGCAGCGCCGCGTCGACCGCGGTGTGCATTCGGACCTTGCGCTTCAGCCGCGTGCTCAAGGCCTGCGACAGCCTGTCCTGCTGCTCGCCGCTCAGCGCGATCGCGGAGACCACCTGCACATCGACGGTGTTTTCGACTTCGGAACGCAGCTCCTCATAGTGCGCGGCGATCTGTGGCAGCAGCAGCAGGCGGTGATTCTCAGCCAGTACGCGCACGAAATTTTGCATGCCGGCATCGAGCTTGTCGCCGGCGACATCCGTCACCACGCCGGCCAGCTCGGCGGCGCCGCATTGCGGGTTCTTGGAAAGCGCGGCGACGCGCGCATCGGCCGCAATCTGCGCGGCCAACTGCAAACCCCGCGACCATTCGGCGAATGCCTGCGCATCGCGCGCATACTCGAACGCGGCTTTCGCGTAAGGCCGGGCGATGGTAGCCCGCTCAGCCACCTTGAACCTCGGCGGCCAGCTGATCCAGCAATTGTGCGTGCGTCTTGGGATCGATCTCTTTTCCCAGCAGCCGCGAGGCGCCCTCGACCGCCAGCTTTCCGACTTCCTGGCGCAGGCCTTCGCGTGCACGCGTGGTTTCGCGCGCGACCTCGTCGTGCGCCTGCGTCACCAAACGCTGCGCTTCGCTCGTGGCCGTGCCTTTGGCCTCCTCCACGATTTCGTTGGAACGCTTGCCGGCCATGTCGACGATCTGCGCCGCCCGCTCGCGCGCTTCGCGGATGATCTCCTTGGAGCGCTCCTCGGCTTCTGCGAGGTCCTTTTCGCTCTTGCTGGCAGCCGCCAGCCCGGCTGCGATTTTCTGCTGCCGCTCCTCGATCGCACCCATGAGCCAGGGCCAGAAGAATTTCATGACGCCCCAGGCGACCAGGAAAAACACCACCCCTTGGATGACCAGCGTAAGTGCCAGGTTCATTACTTGAGGCCGAGCGCGCCCAGGAAGGGATTCGCATACAGCAGCAGGAAGCCGACGGCCACGCCGATGATGGGCACGGCATCCAACAGGCCCGCGACGATGAACATCTTGGTCTGCAGCATGTTGGTGAGCTCCGGCTGGCGGGCGGCGCTTTCGAGAAATTTGCCGCCGAGAATGCCGAAGCCGATGGCGGCGCCCGCACCACCCAAGCCTATCACTACGCCTGCGGCGATCACGGTGGAGCTCATGAGCTGAGCAATTTGGGTCACATTGTCCATTTTTGTCTCCGGTCTTTAAAATGTCTTGAATAAAATCTCTAGTGCTTTTCAGCGGATATGCCCACATACACGACGGTCAGCACCATGAATATGAATGCCTGCAGCGTTATGATGAGGTAGTGAAATACCGTCCACACGATACCGGCGCCTAACTGCGCGATGCCGAGGAAGTAGGTCGATATGTGGTTGAGCGCCGCACCGAGCGTGAAGCAGGCGATCAGCAGGAAAATGAGTTCGCCGGCGTACATGTTGCCGAACAATCGCATCGAGAGAGACAGCGGCCGGACGACTTCTTCGATCACGCGAAATGCGAAATTGATCGGCGCCAGCAGTATTTTCAAGACCATGTTGTGCGCGTGAAACGGCGCTGTGAACCACTCTCCGGCGAAAACACCGAAGCCCTTGTGGGTGATGCCCACCCATTGGATCAACAGGAATACGCCGAGCGACATGCCGACGGTGGTATTGAGGTCCGCGGTGGCCACCGTGCGCAAATGCTCCACGCCAAACAACTTGGCTGCGGCCGGCAGTGCATCCACCGGCAGGATGTCCATGAAATTTTCCAGGAACACGATGACGAAAATCGTGATGGCGAGCGGCGCGATGAATTTATTCGAGCCGTGATAGGTGTCCTTCACCATGTCATCGACAAATTCCACCAGCATTTCGACCGCGCTCTGCAGTTTGCCGGGCACGCCGCTGGTGGCGCGGCGCGCGACCAGTGCGAGCACCAGAATGAAAGCAAAGGAAATGACCAGCGTGAAAAATATACTGTCGAGGTGGATGGACCAGAACGCACCGTGTCCCGAATCCACGGTCAGATGCGTGAGATGGTGCTTGATGTAGCCCGTCACTCCGCCCGACATGTCTTCTTCAGCCGTCATTCCCAAGCGCATAGGTCCTCAATCGTCATTTGGACCGCAGCAGTCCGGCCCAATACCCCAATTGCGACGCCGCCATGCCTATCAATAGCGGTGCGGCGTCGAGTTTCAAGCGCGCCAGCGCCAAATACAGCGCAAGCGCGAACCACATCCACTTCAGCGCGACGCCGGCATACATTGCCGTGTTCAACACCACGGCGCCGGCGGCGCCGGGCTTGAACGCGCGCCATCCCATGACGGCGGTTCCAACTGCCACGATCAATCCGCCTGCCAGTGCCGCAAGGCCTTGGTGCGCGCCCTTCAATACGAAAAATACAGACGCGACAATGAGCGCGCAGCCTGCTTGCAGGAGCACGATCCGGACCACCAGCCGCTTTCCGCGAACCAGTGGGTCACCCATCGCGAAGGGAACCGAACCGGCGGCGTGCCACCCTCAATTTCCACATTTGTGAGCCGCCGCCAGTCAAAATTGCCGCCGCATTATAGAGAGGCCGCCTTGGGGCATCAAGGCGTTTTCAGGCTATTTTTTGCCCTATTGGATGTGGGCCAGGATGCCCTCGAGTTCGTCCAAACTGTTGTAGCTGACGATGAGTTTGCCCTTGCCCGAGGCGGCATGCTGAAAGGCGACTTTGGCCCCCAGCTTTTCGGTAATTTCGGTTTCCAGCCGCCGGATATCGGGATCCACCGCGGGCGCAGCGCTTCCCGGCTGCGCTGGGCGCGGACTGATGATGCGTCGCACCAAAGCCTCGGTGTCGCGTACCGAGAGGGACTTCTTCGCCACCAGGGTTGCCACTTCAATCTGCTGGCGGCGCGTCGCCAACCCCAAAATGGCGCGCGCATGGCCCATTTCGATCTGACGGTGTTCGAGCATTTCCTTGACCTCATCGGTCAATTCCATCAGGCGCACCAAATTACTCACCGCGGCACGCGAGCGCCCGACCGCTTCGGCGGCCGCTTGATGCGTCAGTCCAAACTCATCGATCAGCCGCAACAACGCCCGGGCTTCCTCCAGCGGATTGAGATCCTCGCGCTGAATGTTCTCGATGAGCGCCATCGCGACCGCGTCCTCGTCGGGCACGTCGCGGATGACGGCGGGAATGTCCGAAAGGCCGGCCATTTGCGCCGCGCGCCAGCGGCGCTCGCCGGCGATGATTTCATAGCGCTGCGACTCGGTCGGATTTGGCCGCGGCAGGGGGCGCACCAGGATGGGCTGGACCAGTCCGCGCGCTTTGATCGAATCGGCCAGCTCGCCCAGCGAGTCGGTGCGCATGTCGGCACGCGGCTGATACTTGCCCCGCTGCAGCAGGTCGACTGGCAAAGAGGCCAGCCGGTCGCCCGCCAGAATCGGCGGTTTCTCGGTTTCGGCCACGGCGGTGCGGCGCGCCAGCAAGGGACTGAGCTCAGCCAGGCCTCGACCCAAAGACGGCTTTTTGCCGGACATAGCAATTCCCCAAGAAACGATCCAAAAGGATTATACGGGCGCGCCCGGCGGATCGTCGCGGCGAATCAGCTCGCCGCCCGGCACCTCGTCGCGGCGAATCATTTCCCCCGCCAGGGCAAGATAGGCGAGAGCACCGCGCGACTCCTTGTCGTGAAACAGCGCCGGCCGCCCGAAGCTCGGTGCCTCGGCCAGGCGCACGTTGCGTGGAATCATGGTGCGAAACACTTTCTCGCCGAAATGCTCGATCAGCTGCGCGGATACTTCGTTCGCCAGATTGTTGCGCGGGTCGAACATGGTGCGCAGCAAGCCTTCGATTTCCAGCTGCTGATTGATGCTTTCCCGGATCTGCTCGATGGTCTGCATCAACGCGGTCAGGCCCTCGAGCGCGTAGTACTCGCACTGCATGGGCACCATGACGGAATCGGCGGCCACCAGGGCATTCAAGGTCAGCATGTTGAGCGAGGGCGGACAGTCGATGAGGATCACGTCGAAGTCCGCACGCACCGGCGCCAAGGCGTTGCGCAGCTTGAATTCGCGGCCGACCGCCATGGTCAGCAGGCGCACTTCGGCCACGGTCAGATCCTGGTTGGCCGGCATCAGCATGAAACCGCCGTATTCGACCGTGACCAGGGCTTCGACGGCGCCGCAATCGCCGAGCAGCACATCGCAGCTGGTGCGCGACTGCGCATGCTTGTCGATCCCGCATCCCATGGTGGCATTGCCCTGCGGATCCAAATCGATGAGCAGCACGCGCCGCTTGGTGGCGGTCAGGGAGGCGGCCAGATTGACCGCGGTCGTGGTCTTGCCCACGCCGCCTTTCTGATTGGCCAACGCAATGACCCGCTTCATGTCCTGACCCGCTTCATGTGTTGCTCGACTTTCGTTGCGCAGGAATCAACTCCACGAGATGGCGTTCATCGGCAAGGCCCGGCACCTTGAGGCGATGCACCGCCAGCGCGCGGAAGGATTTCGGCAGCGCCGAGATCTCATCATCCGGGCGCTTGCCCTTCATGGCCAGCAACCGGCCGCCGGGCGCGCACAGGTGGCCGGCATAGGCCACGAAATCCGCCAGCGACGACAGGGCTCGGGAGAGCACTGTATCGAAAAGTTCGAACGGCCTATAGCTTTCCGCACGGGAATTGACCACCAGCACGTTGCCGCAGCCGAGGCGCGTCACGGTCTGTTCGACGAATCGGGCCTTTTTACCGGTCGCCTCGATGAGAGTAAACCGCCGTTGCGGATTGACCAGCGCCAGCACCAGCCCCGGGAATCCCGCTCCCGTGCCGACATCGGCCAGACGCTCCCCGCGCAGGTAAGGCTGCACGCTCAGGCTGTCGAGCACGTGCTTTCGCAGCATTCCCGGGCGATCGCGGATGGCGGTCAGATTGAATTGCGCGTTGCCCCGCTCCAGCTCGTCCACGAGCACCTGCAGCATTTCCGCGCGCTCGATAGTCAGCCCGATTCCCAGTTCACGCGCGCCGGCGGCAAGCAAGTCGAGTTCGGCCGCCCGCATGCCGGGAGCCTAGCGCTCGGCCGCGTGTTCCGACGCGGGCTCGGGTGCATCGAGCTGCACGGTCATCAGCTGCTGCGACCCCTCCGCCTCGCTCTCGAGGTGGCCGCTGAAGGCGATGCCGCCGCTGGAGCCGACGCACCCTTGCGTGCCCGCCTGCTCATTTTTCATCCACAGGCCGCAGGCGTCGCTGAAAATCTGCGCCGCCCGGTCGGCTGGGAGCGGCACCATGGCCTCGATGCGCGACAGCCGGTCATGGCGGAAGCACAGCAGGTACTCGCTGGGCGAGCGCGCAAGGAAGCGCGGGCGCGAGTCGTCGACCGCGTAGCATTCGAGCTCATCCGCGGAGGCGGCGCGGTGCTGCTCGTCGCGAAACAACAGCACCTCGTGCATGGTCAGGGGGACGTCTTTCAAAACGCTGCCAAAGGGGGCGGCCAGCAGCACATGCCAGTCATAAGACGGGTCCAGCGGCAGCGCAGCGGGCGGCGGCGCAGCGGGCGGCGGCGCAGGCGGTTTGGGTGGCGCTGCGGCGCAGGCGGCCAGCAACAAGGCGGCGCCCACCGCCCAACGCCGCGCGAGCACCATGCCCCGCTTCATCAGGTACCGGCCAGCCGATCGATCAGTGTTTGCAGCTCCGCCGCGGCATCGGCATCGGCCGGCCGGTCGCGCTCCAGCACCCGCCGCAAGGCCGAAAGCGCGGTGTCCTTGATCTTCATGCACGCCCTCGCGTAGTGAACCCGCCAGTCCGCTATCAACTCGTGTTCGAAGATCGCATAGTCCCGATCGTCGACGATCGCGTCGAGCACCATGGCGCACACCGCCAACTGCTGCACGCGCGGCCAGTGCAAGGTGGGGGCGGACAAGCCTTCGGCGAAGCATCTGCGCAAATAGGCGGGCGGGTCCGCGCTTGCAATGTCGTCGAGCAGATCGCCGACATTGTAAGATTGAACCAGATGCTCGAAACCAGCCATCGAACCATTATCCCCGACGTGTGAGGCCATAGGAAATAATGAAGCGGATTTATTTGTTGCTGCTGCTGCTCGCCGCGGCGCCGTTTGCGGGATCGGCGGCCTTCGCCGTGTCGCGCGTCGAGCGCGGCAATTTGATCTTCGAAAACATCCCCGAAGCACCGGCGCAAGTCGCCGAGAAATTGGACGGCTACTTGAACGCGCGCCAGGCGACGCCGCTCGGCTGGTCCCCGAAAGGCCAATTGCTGATTGCAACCCGCTTTGGCGATGTGGATCAGCTGCACCTGGTGGAGCAGGCCGGTGGCGCGCGGCGCGAGCTCACTTTTCTGCACGAACCGGTCAGCGAGGCCGCGTTCTCGCCCGACCCGGCGCGCAACGCCTACGCATTTCTCGAGGACACCGGCGGCAACGAAAACACGCAGCTTTACTACCAGCACATGGGCGACACGTCCGCGAAATTGCTGACCGACGGCAAGTCCAGGAACGGCACGCCGCTGTGGTCGAACACCGGACGCGAGATCGCGTTTTTCAGCACCGCCCGCGATGGCCGAAGCTTCGACATCGACATCGTGGAACCGGAATCAGGAGCATTGCCGCGTCTCGCGTTTGCCGGCGACGGCAGCGGCGCGGCCTGGTCGGTGCTCGATTGGTCGCCCGACGATTCCAAGCTGCTGGTCCGCAGGCAGGTGTCGAATTCCGAGAGCTATTTGTATGCGGTCGATCTCGCCTCGGGTCAAAAACACGAAGTGGATCCCGCGCCGGGGAAGGTCGCGATCGTGGACGCCAGATTTTCCCGCGACGGCCAGGGGGTTTACCTGATCTCCGACCGCGATTCCGAATTTGCGCGGCTGCGGTATGTGGGACTGTTCAGCAATGAGAAGACGGTGATCTCCGGGCACATTCCCTGGGACATCGAGGCGTTGGCCATTTCGCGCGACGGGCACTACCTGGCCTATGTCAGCAATGAAGCGGGCGCCGGCAAACTCAATCTGCTGGATCTGCGCAGCCACCAGGACCTGACCCCGCCGCACCTGCCGCAAGCGGGAATCATCGGGTCGTTGAGCTTCGACGCCGACGGCAAACGGCTCGCCTTTGGGTTTGCGGCGCCGAATCAACCCAGGGACGCCTACGTATTGGAGGTCGCCGAGAACCGCCTGGAACCCTGGACTCGCAGCGAAGCCGGCGCCGTGGATCGTGCGAAGTTCGTGCTGCCGCGGCCGGTGGAAATTCCCACCTTCGATCGGGTGGATGGCAAACCGAGAATGATGCCGGCCTACGTTTATCAACCCGCCGCACCCGGCCCGCATCCGGTGCTGATCTCCCTGCACGGCGGCCCCGAAGCGCAATTTCGCCCCGGCTTCGATCCCTGGATCCAGTATGTCGTCAATGAATTGGGCTTCGCCGTGGTCGCGCCCAACGTGCGCGGCTCATCCGGATACGGCAAAAGCTACCGGGCGCTGGACGACGGCGTACTGCGCGAGGATGCGGTCAAGGATGTCGGCGCGATGCTGGTCTGGATCGAACTGCAGAAGGATCTCGATGCCAAGCACGTGGTGGTCTCGGGAGCTTCCTACGGCGGATACCTGGCGCTGGCCGCGCTGGTCAATTACAGCGACCGGCTGCGCGGCGGAGTCGACGCGAGCGGCATCGCCGACTTCGTCAGCTTCCTCGCCAATACCGCGCCTTACCGCCAGGAGCAGCGCCGTGCCGAATACGGCGATGAACGCGATCTCGAGATGCGCAGCTTCTTGAGGCGCATCTCACCGTTGACGAACGCCGACCGCATCACGCGCCCGCTGCTCGTGGTACATGGCAAGAACGATCCGCGCGTGCCCCTGTCGGAAGCTGAGCAGATCGTGAACAAATTGCGCGCGAAGGGTGGAGAGGTGTGGTACCTGCTGGCTGCCGACGAGGGCCATGGCTACCGCAAGAAACGCAACCGCGATGCCTACTACGAAACCTTCGCGCAGTTCTTGATGGCGCTGCGCAAATGAGGCTGTGCTCTCGCGGGCCCCGCTACTTGCTCGAGGTCGTGGCCGTCGCCAGCGGTGACGGCTGATCCGCGAAGTAACCGGCCGCAATCTTCACGTCTTCATCGCTGATCAGCAGTTTCGCCATGCTGTCCATGACCACATTCTGGCGGCGGCCGTTGCGATACTGGGCGAGCGCCTGCTCCAGATAGTCCACGTGCTGCCCCGCGAGCACCGGCGGCTTCGGTTCCAGGGGCGCGTCGACCCCGCGCCCGGTTTCGCCATGACAGGCGACGCAGGCCGCCACCTGCTTGGGTGGTTTCTCCGGCCCCGGCGTGCCGGGTTTCACGGGTGCCGCGCCCTGCAGATAGGCGGCGATGTCCTCGATGTCCCGGTCCGAGAGCGAAGAAGCCTGCGCATGCATGGTCGCGTGCGGCCGCGTGCCGGCTCGATATTCATGCAGCGCCGAGATGATGTACTCGGCATTTTGATGGCGCAGTTTCGGCACGCTGTAATCCGGGTAGGCATTGCGGTAATTCGCGATCCCATGACAGCCGTAGCAGGTGTAGAACAACTCCTCGCCTTTGGCCGGGTCGCCCGCCGCGTGCGCGCCCAATGACAAGCAGGTCAATACCGCGCCGGCGAGCCACGCTCCGGCAGTCAATCGAGAAAGCATCTGGTTCTCCGGGTCTTCTCAGGTTCAATTCAATAAGGTGCGGTGATGTTAAAGAGTGGGCGGGCAAAATGCCACTGAACCGAAGCGCTCACGCAAGCACGTCCGCCAAATCCTGCAACAAGGAAGGATCGGTGGGCTTGGTTCCCGCCGGATAGCGGCAAATCACCCGGCCGCCGCGGTCGATGAGAAACTTCTCGAAATTCCAGCCGATGTCGCCCGGAAAGTCGTTTTCCGGCGCCGTGAGCCAGGCATACAGCGGATCGCGGTGGGCGCCGTTCACTTCGATCTTGGTCGAGAGCGGGAACGTCACACCGAAATTGAGCGCGCAGAAGGATTGAATCTCCGCCGCCGTGCCGGGCTCCTGCGCGCCGAACTGGTTGCAGGGAAATCCGATCACCGTGAAGTTCTGCGAGGCAAGCTCCTGATGAAGATCCTGAAGCGCCGCATATTGCGGCGTGTAGCCGCAGCGGCTGGCGACGTTCACCGCCAGGGCGACCTTGCCGCGCAAACGCCCGAGCAGGTCGGGACTGCCGTCGAGCGCCTGAACCGTGAAATCGTAGAAGGTGTTCATGCTGCTTGGATCCTGCGTGTCCGGCGGCGCTATGCCGCGCGATCGCGCTTCTTCAAATGCACCAGCAGCAGCGACACGGCGGCCGGCGTCAACCCCGGGATGCGTGCGGCCTGTCCCAGGGTCTGCGGCCGCACATCGCCGAGCCGCTGGCGTGCCTCATTCGACAGCCCGCCGACCTGCGCATAATCCATATCCTCGGGCAGGCGCAATTCCTCATGGCGGCGCTGACGCTCGATCTCCTCGCTCTGGCGCTCAAGATAGCCGGAGTATTTGGCCTGCACCTCGACTTGCAGCTTCACCTGTTCCTGCAAGCGCGCATCATCCTGCCAGTCGGCCGCCTGCGGCGCGGCGCCGATCACATCATCGTAGCCGAGCCCGGGCCGGCGCAATAGGTCGAAGGCGTGGGTCTCGCGCGCGAGCGGCCCGCCCAGTTTGCCCAGCAGCTCAGCATCGACGTCGGCGGGGTGCACCACGGCGAGTTCGAGGCGCCGCACCTCGGCACTCACCGCGTCGCGCTTGCGCTGGAAGAACGCCCAGCGCGCCTGGTCGACCAATCCGAGTTCACGGCCCGCGGCGGTGAGGCGCAAATCGGCATTGTCCTCGCGCAGCGACAGCCGGTATTCGGCGCGGCTCGTGAACATGCGGTACGGCTCGGTGGCACCGCGCGTGATCAGATCGTCGATCAGCACGCCCAGGTAGGCATCGCTGCGCTTCGGACACCACGCCGCGCGGCCTTGTACGCCGAGCGCGGCATTCGTGCCGGCCAACAGCCCTTGCGCGGCCGCTTCTTCGTAGCCGGTGGTGCCGTTGATCTGCCCGGCGAAGTACAGGCCGGCAAGGAATTTGCTCTCGAGGCTGTATTTGAGGTCGCGCGGATCGAAGAAATCGTATTCGATCGCGTAACCGGGGCGCGTGATGTGCGCCCGCTCGAATCCTGCGATGCTGCGCACGAATTCGTGCTGCACATCGAATGGCAGGCTGGTGGAAATTCCGTTGGGATAGATCTCGAGTGAATCCAGGCCCTCGGGTTCGACGAAAATCTGGTGCGACTGCTTGTGCGCAAAGCGCACCACCTTGTCCTCGACGGATGGGCAGTAGCGCGGGCCGATGCCCTCGATTCTGCCGGTGAACAGCGGCGAGCGCGCGGTGGCCGCGCGAATGATCTCGTGCGTACGCTCGTTGGTTGCCGTGATGTGGCAGGGAAGCTGGCGTGGATGCTGCCCGCGCGTGCCGAGGTAGGAGAATACCGGCCGCGGATCATCGCTGTGCTGTTCGCGCAGCCCGGTGAAGTCGATGCTGCGTGCATCGATGCGCGGCGGCGTGCCGGTCTTCAGGCGCCCGACGCGCAACGGCAATTCGCGCAGCCGCGCCGCCAGCTTCATGGAGGGAGGATCGCCGGCGCGTCCGCCCGGATGGCTCTCGAGGCCCACATGGATCTTGCCGCCCAGGAACGTGCCGACGGTGAGCACGATCGCCGGCGCGCGCAACTCGATGCCGCTCTGCGTGATGACGCCGGTCACGCGATCGCCTTGCAGCATGAGATCTGCGGCCTCCTGCTGGAACAGCTCCAGATTGCATTGCGACTCGAGCATGCCGCGAATGGCACGCTTGTACAGCTGCCGATCGGCCTGGGCGCGGGTTGCGCGCACCGCGGGTCCCTTGCTGGCGTTCAAGGTGCGGAATTGAATGCCGGCCTGGTCCGTCGCGCGCGCCATGGCGCCCCCCAGCGCGTCGATTTCCTTCACCAAATGCCCCTTGCCAATCCCTCCAATCGCGGGATTGCAGCTCATCTGGCCCAGGGTCTCGATGTTGTGCGTCAGCAGCAGCGTGCTCGCACCCATGCGGGCAGCCGCGAGCGCCGCCTCGGTGCCGGCATGGCCGCCGCCGATGACGATGACGTCGTACTGCTTCGCAAAACGCATGACGCTGAATCTACTCGATTTTTAGCAAGGGCGCGTACTCTAAACTCTGGCGGCGAAAAGCACCAGGGAACCATTGATTCGCGCCCGCCACTAATCTGACAGAACCTTAATAAAGCGCCCAAGGAGCAATCATGAGTCCGGATTCGTCAATCAGCCCTGATACAACGGGCGCAGGCATCGGCCGCGACCGGGGCGGAGCCGGGATCACCGCGGTGGCGGTCATCGTTGCGCTGCTGATTGGCATGGTCGGAATTTTCGACTCGGCGGCCTCGGAAGCGCCGCAGATCGGGCAGCTCGCCCCGGATTTCACCGCCGTGGACAGCAAGGGCGGTTCGGTGCGCTTGAGCGAATATCACGGCAGAACCGTGGTGCTCGAATGGACCAATGCGGACTGCCCGTACACGCGCAAGCATTACAGCAGCGGCAATATGCAGAGCATCCAGGCGCTGGCGCGCAACCAGGGCATCGTGTGGCTCACCGTCATCTCCTCGGCTCCCGGAAAACAGGGATTCGTGAACGGTGCCGCCGCGGAGGCTCTGACGAGCTCGCGCCATGCGCTGCCCACGGCGGTACTGCTCGACCCCACCGCCAGCGTGGCGCGCCGGTATGCGGCCAAGACGACGCCGCACATGTTCGTCATCGACAAGCACGGCGCGCTCGAATACATGGGCGGCATCGACAGCATTGCATCCACCGATGAAGCCGACATTGCACGCGCCGAACCCTATCTGAAGGAAGCCATGCTGGCGGTCGCCGCCGGCAAACCGCCGCTTCATCCCGTGACCAGGCCCTATGGGTGCTCGATCAAATACTAGGAGCCTGCCCGCTGAAGCGCTACTCGAGCGTGACGGGAATCCCGGCAATTTCTCCGGCCCATTTCGCAGGCCCGGTCTCGTGCAGCGACTCGCCGTCCGCGCTCACCGCCACGGTGACCGGCATGTCCTTGACGTCGAATTCGTACACCGCCTCCATGCCGAGTTCCGGAAAAGCCACGATGCGGCTGCCGCGAATGGCATTGGAGACCAGGAATGCCGCACCGCCGACCGCGATCAGATAGGCGGAGCGATGCTTCGCGATCGAAGCAACGGTCTGCGGCCCGCGCTCGGCCTTGCCCACCATCGCCAGCAGCCCTGATTTGCCGAGCATGGTGTCCGTGAATCGATCCATGCGATTGGCGGTGGTCGGACCCGCCGGTCCCACGATCTCGGTGCCGACGGGATCGACAGGTCCGACGTAGTAAATCACCCGGCCGGTGAAATCGAGGCCTGGCGGCAACGGCTTGCCGGCATCGAGCAGGGCGCAGATGCGCTTGTGCGCGGCATCGCGGCCGGTCAGCAACTTGCCCGTGAGCAACAGTCGCTCGCCCGGCTTCCAGGCTGCGATTTCCTGCTTGCTGAGTCCGTCGAGCGCAACGCGGCGGGCGCCGGCATCGGCCGCCCAGTGCACCTTGGGCCAGAGGTCCAGGTCCGGCGGCGTCAGCACCGCGGGTCCTGCGCCGTTCAGCGTGAAGTGGATGTGCCGGGTCGCCGCGCAGTTCGGAATCACCGCCACCGGCAGGGAGGCGGCATGCGTCGGATAATCCAGGATCTTGACGTCGAGCACCGTGGTCAGGCCGCCCAGGCCCTGCGCGCCGATGCCGAGTGCATTGACGCGTCGATGGATCTCGAGGCGCAACTCTTCGAGCGGCGTCTTCGGTCCGCGCAGGATCAGCTCGCCGATGTCGATCGGCTCCATCAGCGCTTCTTTCGCCAGCAACATGGCCTTCTCGGCGCTGCCGCCGATGCCGATGCCCAGCATGCCCGGCGGGCACCAGCCCGCGCCCATCTCCGGCACCATTTCCACCACCCAGTCGGCCACGGAATCCGAGGGATTCAGCATGGCGAACATGGATTTGTTCTCCGAGCCGCCGCCCTTCGCCGCCACCGTGATGTCGAGCCGATCGCCGGGAACGAATTCCGTGTGGATGACGGCGGGCGTGTTATCCCGGGTGTTGCCGCGCTTGAACGCCGGATCAGCGACGATCGAGGCGCGCAGCTTGTTTTGCGGATTCAAATACGCGCGGCGCACGCCTTCGTTGATCATCGCCGCAAGATCCAGCTGCGCCTCCCAGCTCACCGCCATGCCGACTTTCACGAACACCACCACGATGCCGGTGTCCTGGCAGATCGGGCGGTGCCCCTCGGCGCACATGCGCGAGTTGGTGAGAATCTGCGCGATGGCGTCGCGCGCCGCCGGGCTCCGTTCAAGATCGTACGCGCGGCCCATGGCGCGGATGAAATCGGGGGTGTGATAGTAGGAAATGTACTGCAACGCGTCCGCAACGCTCGCAATCACATCGGCTTCGCGAATGACGGTCATGTCGCAAATCTATCAAGATGTGAGCAGGCGTGGGTAGCGAATCCCATACAATCGCCGTAAATCGGAGGTGGCATGCGGCAGGTGTGTGGGGCGCTCGTCTGGGTTTGCTTGGTTGCGTGTGCAGCCTGGGCTCCGCCCGCGGCCTCTCAGGATACTGCCGTGCCGCCCCTGTCCGACTGCCTGCTCGAGCATCCGCTGCACTTGATCTCGATTCCCGCGCGCTGCGGGAGCTTGCGCGTTCCGCTGGATCGCGAACACCCGAGGGCGGGCTCGGTCGAACTCAAGTTCGCGGTCGTGCCGGCGCTCAACCGGCGCAGCAGCGCGGCGCCGCTGTTCCTGTTGGCCGGCGGCCCGGGCCAGAGCGCGCTGCAGGTGTACGTGGCGCTCAATACCGCCTTTGCGCGCATCAATCGCAATCACGCCGTCGTATTGCTCGATCAGCGCGGCACCGGAAGTTCCAACCCGCAGTCCTGCCCATATCCGGAGGACTGGCAGGACGATGATGCGATTCCGGCGTTGCTCAAGGCGACCGCGGATTGCCTCGCGAAGTTGGGACCGCAGGTGCGCTTCTACACGACCAGCGTCGCGGTCAGGGACCTCGACGAGATCCGCGCGGCATTGGGCTATGAACAGATTGACCTGTACGGCGGCTCCTATGGCACGCGGGTGGCCGAGCTGTACATGCGCCGCTATCCCAACCGCGTGAACGCGGTGATTTTGGACGGGGTGACCTACCCCGCGCAGGTGATCGGCGCGCAGACCGCGCAGGATGGCGAGCGGGCCTTGGACATGATCGTGGGCCGCTGCGTCCAGACACCCGACTGCGCCGCCACTTATCCGCGGCTGCAGGACGATCTGACCGCCTTGCTGCGGCAGTTCGGACCGCAGAAGGTCAAAGTGACCATCGATGATCCGAACAGCGGCCTGCCGCTCGAGATCGAATTCAACCGCAAGGTCCTGGGCGTCGCGCTGCGACTCCTGTCCTACAGCAGCATGCAGGCCTCCTTGCTGCCTGCGCTGATCCACGAGGCGGCGAATGGCAAGCTGCGGCCGCTGGCGGCGCAATCGGTCATGCACGTGCGGCAGCTCGCGGATCAGCTGGCGAACGGCATGCAGTACAGCGTGATTTGCAGCGAGGATGAGCCGCTTTTCGCAACCGCCGGCATCGATCGCGCGGCCATGGCCAAAACCTACCAGGGCACCGACATGATCGACGGGCTGCGCGAAATCTGCCGGCTGTGGCCGCGCGGACCGGTGGACAAGGATCTGCACGCTCCATTGCACAGCGACATCCCGACTCTGCTGCTGTCCGGCGAAGCGGATCCGGTGACGCCGCCGATCGACGCCGAGCGGGCCGCGGAAGGCCTGACCCGGCATCGCCATTTGATACTGAAAGGCGAAGGCCACGGCCAATTGAATACCGGCTGCATGCCGGTCGTGGCGGCCGGCTTCCTCGACGATCCCTTGCCCGACAAGCTGGATGCGAGTTGCCTGGATCGGCACGTGCCGGAGCCGTTTTTCCTGAGCATGACCGGACCTGCGCCATGATCGAGGCGATCGGCCTGAGCAAGCGCTTCGGCAGCATCGAGGCGGCGCGCGACGTCTCGTTCGTGGCGCGCAACGGCGAGATCACCGGCCTGTTGGGCGCCAACGGCGCCGGTAAATCCACCTGCCTGCGCATGCTTTACGGTGTGCTCACCCCGGACGGCGGCAGAGCGTGCGTCGACGGCATCGACATGCTCGGCGAGACTTCGAAGGCCCGGGCGCACCTCGGGGTATTGCCGCATGCGGCCGGGCTGTACAACAATCTGACGGCGCGCGAGAACATCCGCTATTTCGGCGCGCTGCATGGAATGACGGCCGCGCGCCTGGCCGCGCGCACGGCCGATCTGTCGCGCATCCTCGGCATGGACGGCTTCATTGACCGGCGCGCGAAGGGATTTTCACAGGGCCAGCGCATCAAAGTGGCGTTGGCGCGCGCGCTGGTTCACGACCCCGGCAACGTGGTGCTCGATGAACCCACCAACGGGCTGGACGTGATGGCGATCCGCAATTTGCGCGAAATGCTGCTGGCATTGAAAGCCCAGGGGCATTGCGTGCTGTTCTCCTCGCATGTCATGCAGGAGGTCGCGGCATTGTGCGACCGCGTCGTGATCATCGGTCACGGCCGCGTGCTGGCGGACGCCACCGTACAGGAGATCCGCGAGCGCAGCGGCGCGGCGACGCTGGAGGAGGCCTTCCTGCAGGTGTTGGGCGGCGCGGAGGGCGTGAGCTGATGCGCACTTTGCTGACCGTCTTCGGCAAGGAGTTTTCCGAGAATTTGCGCGACCGGCGCACGCTGCTCTCGGCATTGCTGTTCGGCCCCTTGTTCGGACCACTGCTGTTCGGACTCATGGTTTCACGCATGCTGGAACAGAGCGTGGTCGAATCGGACGTGCCGCTCAAGATCACGATTTCCGGGGGGCATTACGCGCCCGGGCTGGTCCAGCATCTCAAAGCGCGCGGCGTCAAGCTCACCGAGAAGGAATTGTCGGAGAGCGGCGCGCGCGCCGCCGTGCGCAGCGGCGGCTCCCAGGTGGTGCTGCTGGTGCCCGGGAATTATTCCAAGCTGTTCGCCGATGCGCGGCCGGCGCCGGTATTGCTGTTCTCTGACAGCGCCGACACTCAGACACGCAAGGTCGCGGATCGAATCCGGGTCGTGCTGGCGGGCTACGGCAGCGGCATTGCGCAATTGCGGCTCGAGATGCGCGGCGTGAGTCCGCTGCTGAGCCTGCCGGTCGCGGTCAACGATGTCGATGTGGCCACTCCCGCCGGGCGCGCCGTGGTGGTGCTCGGTTTCATGACTTACTTCGTGCTGTTCGCATTGTTGATGGGCGGTCTGTATCTGGCCATCGATTCGACCGCGGGCGAGCGCGAACGCGGATCGCTCGAGGCGCTGCTCAGCCTGCCGGTGGCGCGCTCCGCGCTGGTGGGGGGCAAAATTCTCGCGACCTGCGCTTATATGTGCATTTCACTCGCCTTGAGCCTGACCGCCTTTGTCTGCGTGTTTCGCTTCGTGCCGCTCGAGAGAATCGGCATGAGCGCCAATTTAGGCTTCGGCACCGCGCTGATTTTCTTCGGCATCTGCCTGCCCTTCGTGCCCCTGGGCGCCACGCTGATGACCCTGGTCGCCTCGTTCACCCGCACTTACCGCGAGGCCCAGACCTACCTGACCACGGTGCTGTTGATCCCGACGCTGCCGATCGCCTTTGCCAGCATCTATTCGCTCAAGACCAAGAGTTCGCTGATGGTCATTCCTTCATTGAGCCAGCACCTGCTGATGACCAGCGTTCTCAAGGACGAATCGATTTCAGTGCACGATGTGCTGGTGTCCGCGGCCGCATCGCTCGGACTTGCGCTGCTGATGTTCGTGCTCACCGCACGTCATTGGCGGCGCGAAACCATGCTCGGATGATGCTTGTTGTATGAGCGTTTAACTGGGAGTTGCGCGCGCGAAACAATTAGGGGGATTCCCGTATGGCGTTCGAGTAGAGCGTCTGTATACTATTTGGAACGCGAGGTTTGCGTTGCTCGAGGGAGTTAAGATGTCCGAATCTTCGTCCGCGCGCATGGGCATCATGGCTTTTCTCGCCATCCTGACGGTGTCCGCCGGCACCATGCTCTGGCTTTTCTGGCGCTTTCCGCTCACCACCGCGATCATCACCTTGGGCGTGCTTGCCGCACTCGGCGTGCTGGCACGGCTGGCCCGATCCATCGAGGTCGATCTGAAGGATCTGGATCGGTCCGAACAGAGCGTTTGATGTCGGCAATCGGCGACATGAAATAGACCGCGTTCCGGTCAGGTGCTAAAGCCGGGCCAGAGCCGCCTTGGCGCGCAAAGTCTGCGGATGATTGGCGCCGAGCTGGGATTCCAAATCGACGCCGGCCTTTTTCAACATGGCCGGCGCCGCGGCGCTGCCGTTCTTTGCCAGCGCTTCGCCCAGCCGCTCGCGCGCTCGCGCCAATTCCCACAGGTCATCCGGCGCCTTCTCCCTGATCGACACCGCCTCCTGCAGCAACACCTCGGCCTCGGCACCGCGGCCCTGTGCGGAGGCAACCGAGCCCAGGGCCTCGAGTGCCATCGCGAGATTCGCTGCGCTTTGCATGCCGTGCTTGCGCAATCCGGCCACAGCATCGCTCAGCCGCCGCTGTGCCAGCGGATTGTCGCCCTCGTCGGCCGCGAGTTGTCCGGTGGCGATTTCAGTACGCAGCGTCAGCGGATTGGCCGCACCGTAGTGCGTTAGCGCCGCTTCGTATGCCTGCGTCAGGATGCGCCTGCCCTGCTCGTGATCGCCCTGGGCGAGCCACGCCTCACCCAGGAATGTGCGCGCCTGGAGCGCGACCGGACTGTCCGGCCCCACGTAGCGGCTGGCCATGTCCACCGACTCGCGCAACACACTGATCGCGGGCTCATTGCGGTTGGTGATGGAAAGTATCCGGCCGTAGTAGCTCATGGCGGCAGCCACGGCGGCGGAATCGCCGGCCAGCGCGCGCTCCCGTTCGACCGAGCTCTTCAACAGAATCTCCGCTTCGCGCAGATGACCGGCACGCATCTCCAGCGTGCCGGTATTGGCGACGACGATCTGCGCATCGATGCCGTCTCCCAACCCGAGCGCGCGATAAATGGCGGTGGTTTCGTAGTACGCCTTGAGCGCTTCCGGCGTGCGGTTTACGGTGCCCAGCGTGATCGCGAGCGTATTGAACAAAACTGCCGTCTCGCGGTTGTCATGTCCGGACAGGGCGATGCGCCGGGCGATCGCATCGCGAATGGTGGCGATCGCGGCGTCGACATCCCCCTGCGTGCGCTGCACACGCGCGCGGATCACCAGACCTTCCAGGCGTTCTTCCGCGTACAGCCGCGGCGCGGCACGCCAGAAATTCTCCGCCTGCGTCTGCAGTGCATCCGCGCGCTCGGCGTGACCGCGCAGCAATTCGATGTTGGCGAGCTTTTGGCGCGCATCGGCGATGGCGAAGGGGTCCGCTTCGGGATCGGCCTCGGCCAGAAAGCCTTCCAACAGCGTCGCGGCGCCGTTGGCATCCTCGAGCGCGCCGTACAAATCGGCGAGCGTCAGGACGATCTGGCCGCGCAGCTGCGGCTGATCGCGATATTCCTTCAGCACCCGCTGCGCACTGTTGTCGATCATGCCTTTGGCAGTCGTGGCCTTCGAGCCTTGATCGCTGATCGCTGCACGGAACAGGCCTGTCAGGCTGTAGCGCACCGCTTCCTCGCGCGCGGCGTCGCGCCGCGCCACGTCGCGTTCCTGCGCGGCCTTCTCCGCCTGCCAGGCGGCGACTCCCAATCCCACCGCCAGCGAAACGATTACCGCCGCCACCGCGGTGGCGGCCCAACGATAGCGGCGCAATGTGCGGCTGATGACATACAGGCGCGCGCCCTCGCGCGCGTCGACCGGTTCACCGCGCATGGCGCGCTCGACGTCGAGCTTGAGCGCCTCCACCGTGGCATAGCGGTCCGCGGGCTCCTTGCGCAAGGCTTTCGCCACGATGGCGTCCAGGTCGCCGCGAATCAGGCGCACCGGAACCGGCGGGCTCGGCTGTGCCTCGGCGGTGCGGCTCACGCCGGGAGCCGGCCGCTGCAGCACCGTGCGCATCGCCTGCAGCACGGGGGTGTCGGATCCCATCCAGGGGTGCGTACCGCTCAGGAGTTCGAACAGCAGCAACCCCAGTGCGTACACGTCCGTGGCCGTGGTGATCGCCCCGCCGGTGAGTTGTTCCGGTGCGGCGCAAATCGGCGTCATGGGGGTGGCCGCGGCCTGGGTGACGCGCGCCCGCTGCGCGTCGAGCAGCTTCGCGATGCCGAAATCCAAGAGCTTCACCGTGCCGTTCGCAGTCACCAGAATGTTCGAGGGCTTGAGGTCGCGGTGCACGATGAGATTCCGGTGCGCGTAAGCCACGGCCTCGCACACCTGGATGAACAGCGCGAGTCGTTGCTCGAAATCCGTCCGATTGATCTGGCAGTAGTCGGTGATCGGCCGCCCTTCGACGTATTCCATCGCCATGTAAGGCCGCCCATCCCCGCTCACACCGCCGTCGTACAGGCGCGCGATGCCGGGATGCTCCAGCCGTGCCAGGATCTGGCGCTCGGCCTGGAAGCGCTCCATTTGTGCAGCCGCCTCGCGCTGCAGAAGTTTGATGGCCACCCGCTGCTCGAAATTGCCGTCGGCCCGGGTGGCTTCGTAGACCTCGCCCATGCCGCCGCGTCCGATCAGCCGGGTGATGCGCCACGCGCCGAGGCGCGCTCCGACGCTGGCGTCGGGAATCAATTCTCCGGGTGCAGGTTTTGGCGGTGTCGATAGAAATCCACCTGAAGCGCTTGCGGAGCGCAGCAGGCTTTCGACTTCGGCGAGTACCGCGGAGTCCTCGATGCGCCGGGCGCGCAGTCTGGCAATCCTCTGCTGTTCGGGCAGATCCAGCATGTCGTCGAGCAACTCATCGACCTGGGCTCTTTGAGCGCGGGACAAGGGGGCCGTGACTTTGTCGGAAGGATGCATGTTCCTTGAAGCCCTTCGACTGCGGTCAGTGTACCTGAGCGGCGGCAAAGATTCGGTTGCACAGGACGCCGAGCGCCTGCGGCAGCGCATCGACGGCGATGGCAATGTCCTCGCCGCCGCCGCGTACCTGGATGTCGCACAGCAGATCGTTTTTCTGGGCGATCATCTCGTGCAGCGTGTCCTGCCACACCGCCGCATCGCCGACGCCGGGCTGCGGCCGGACCGCCAGCGGCATCCGGCCGGCCGACCAGGCATCGAGCGAAGCGCGCCCAAGACCGGGCCGCACGCTCACGGTTAGGCCGGCAAAACCGGCGGTCAGGAATGCGCAAGATTGGCCATCGCCCGCCAAGGCCGCGGCGTGCGTAATGGGAGCGTGCAGCAGCCCCGACACATCGGCGGTCTTGAGCACCAGCGTTTCGCAAGGCGAGGCGGGCGCCGCGAGGCGGGCGGGAGCCGTGCCGGATGGTTTGGAACAGCCTGCAAATGCGGCGCACGCGGTCAGGAGCAGCACCAGCGCCCGCGTGATCGAATCCATTTTGATTATGCCCCCGCGTTCTTCATCGACTCGAGACGCGCCAGATCGATCTGTCCCAGGGATTGTTCCAGCGTGCCCATGTCCACGCCGCGGCCGCTGACGTCGACCGAGAAGCGCTTGGCGAGAATGACGGACAGATCGCCCTGCTTGTTGCGCGCGTCGTATTTCTCGTGGACGGTTCTGCCGCCGATGCTCACATCCTTTTCAAAGCCGCTGTCGCTCTGCGAGGTCGTGGTCTGGATCAAGCCCCCGGCCAGATCCATGAGGCCGGAGACTGCGGAAATGTCGGCGATCTCGATGTGCACGCCGCTGCCGTCATTGCCCGCGTAGTCGGCTTTGGCAGAGGAGGTTTTAACGCCCACCGCGCCTTGATTCTCGCCCTGCGCCGAGGTGCGCTTCATGCCCGGCAGCGAGGCCGGCAGCATCGCCGTCAGATCCTTGTAGTCCACCGTTGCCACGCGCTGTGAGCCGCCCATCGCGCCACCGAGCGCGGTCATCAAACCGCCGGCAGCCGACAGCGGAGTTTGCGCATTCTGTGCGCCATCCGCTGACGCCGCGTTGGTGCCCGGCTGTGCAGCCCCGCCGGCGCTGGATGCCGCGGCATGGCTCTCGCCGCTTTTGGCGAGATTCGACAGTGCCGCGCCAAGGTCCGCCTTGCCTTTGGCATCCGTGCCGAGGGCGTTGCCGATCGCATCGGCCACGGTGGCGGCACCCTGGTCCTGCGCCGGCGCGGCGCCGGATGAGCCGAGGTGCGCGCCGCCGATGTGCGCGAAGGTGGTGAGCGCCATCAACACCACACCGATCAGAAAGGTGCAGATCACCACCGTCGCGGTGTAGCCAAAGGCCTTCTCTTTCGGCGACTGCATCAGCACCGGCAATCCCAGGTACAACACGTAAATGCCATAAAGACCCGCGAGCAGCTGCAACAGCGTTGCCAGGATCGGGGACAGCGCGAGCACGGACGACAGCAGCGCCGGGGTGAGGCTGTACGCGGCGACTTTGACCGCCTGGCGCTGATCGCGCTGTCCTGCGAATGTCGGCGCCAGCGCATTGATGATGAGCCCGACCACGAAGACACCGAACAGCGCGGAGAGGAACATGATCAGTGTATAGACGAGCCCGCTGCTGATCGGCATGCGAAACCCGCCGCCGAACGCCGTGCTGACGCCCAGCACCGACATGCGCACGAAGCCCAAGCATGCGGCCAACGCCGCCAGCGGCACGACATAGCCCGGGAACAGCTGCGAGACCGTCGTGGGTTCAGGGGCGATGACCAGCCATTCGCTCTTTGGAGTGAGCACGATGTTCTTGATGCGCTCCAGCAATCCGGGCGCGGATGCCGTGGCGGCGGCCCAGGCCTTCGAAGTGGCAGCTGCCGCGCTGCCCGCGAGCGCGGCTGCGGGTGAGCCGGGCGCGGCGCCGGCGGATGATTGAGGCGCGGGGGCGGGCGCGGCGGCCTCGATTTGCTGGCCGCAGCTGCCGCAAAAACGGGCGTTCGGCGCCACCGGCTTATTGCACTTGGGGCAGGTATTCATGAGGCACTCCTGGTTGGTCTGAACATGAGAACCAGATGCGCCGCTCGAAACCGCCATCCCGGCGGACTCGTTTGTCATCTAGAATCCGGCCATGGAAGAGCCCGACCACCCGCTCCCCGATGATGCGTTTACCCGGCTCGAGACCAGCACGGCCTCCGCCGATGTGCGGCGCATCGCGGCCGAATTGCTGCCCGCGTTCTATCAGCAGTTGCGGCGCATCGCGCAGCGCACGCGCGCGCGCCTGGGCGGCGGCCACACCCTGCAGACGACGGCGCTGGTACACGAGGCGTACCTGCGCCTCGGGCAATCGCGCAGCTTCGTCGATGAAACGCACTTCCTGCGCGCCGCCGCGCTGGCCATGCGCCATGCACTGATCAACTACGCACAATCGAGGGTGGCCGAGAAACGCGGCGGCGGCGGCCTACACCTGACGCTGTCGCATCTTGGCGAGCTGTCGATCGATTCCGACGAAGGCTTGCTCGCGCTCAACGAGGCGATGGAAAAGCTGACGCAGGAGATGCCGCGGCTCGCCGATGTGGTCGAGTGCCGCTTCTTCGGCGGCTATGGCGAAGAGGACACGGCGCGGGCGCTGGGCGTTTCGTTGCGCACCGTGCAGCGCGACTGGCTCAAGGCGCGCGCATGGCTGTTTCGCGAATTGGGCGGCACGCCTTGAGGTGGCGGGAAATGCCGCGCCAACCGGTTCTTGTAAAGGGCGGCTCTCAAACTGGAATTCAACGGGAGAAAGTATCGTGAGTTTATTTGGCCATCCTACCGATCTTAATCGCCAATTTATTGCCAGGCCGGACGCCGCCAAGGAAGACATTCTCTACAAGTGGCCGGACATGACCATCCGCAAGTTCACGCAGGTGACCGTGCAGCCGGATGAAACTGCGCTCTTTTTCAAGGAAGGCAAACTGGCCGGCACCCTGCCCGCGGGGCGCTCCACGATGGATGGCGCGCTGATTCCCTTCCTGGGCGACATCGTGGACTGGGCGAGCGGCGGCAATATGTACCGTGCCGAGTTGTACTTCGTCGGCACGCGCGAGTTCGTCAGCCTCCCCTTCGGCGGTCCGATCGACAACATCGAGGATCCGGAAACCGGGCTTGCCGTGGGGCTGCGGGTGTACGGCGAATACGCGCTCTCGGTCAGCGACCCGGCGGCGATGATTCTGAAATTGGTGGGCACGCGTCAGGCCACCAACGATCTGATCACCGATTGGGCCCGCGAGCAGATCCTCAAGGCCTTGCGCACCAGTGTGGTGAAGAAGCTTACCGCGGAAAAATGGCCGGTGCTCGGGCTGGCGGCGCGCACCGCGGACATCGAGACCGCGCTCGTCGCGGATGTGCAAGCGCCGCTGACGCCCTATGGACTGAACATCACCCGGCTCGGCAACATGACCATCTCCTTGAGTCCCGAGGATGAGCAGACGCTCAAAGGTTTGCGCAAGGACGCGGCATACACGCGGCTCGCCGGCGGATTTCGCGAATACGGAGTCGGCGCGGCGCTCAAGGGCATCGGCGAAGGAGCGGCGGCGGGCGGCGGCAACGGCGCCGCGGCGCTGGGTATCGGCATGGGACTCGGCGGCATGATCGGGGGAATCGGGGTTGCGCCGGCGCCCGGCGCGGGACCGAATTTCGGCGGCGGCGGCGGCAGCGGTCTCGGTTCCGGGCCGGCCGCGGGACCGGGCGGCGGTTCCGGCGCCGTGGCCTGCGCGAATTGTCATGCGCCGAACGCGCCGGGTGCCAAGTTTTGCGCGAGCTGCGGCACGGCGATGGCGCCGAAGGGCGTGCACTGCACGCAATGCGGCACGGCCGCCGCGTCCGGCGCCAAGTTCTGCGCCAATTGCGGAGGCGCGCTGACTTGAGACACGCGATCATCCTGCGCTGGGCCGGCGCTCTTGCGGCATGCAGTGTCGCGGTCAGAGCATTCGCGCGCACCGGCGGCGGCAGTCATGGCGCCGCGATCAGCCATAGTTCCGGCGGATCGATCGGCAGCGGCGGATCTTTCGGCGGCCTCGTCGTGCTGCTCATCATCGTGCTTGCCGCGGGCTACTTCATGCGCCGCATGCGTGCCGGCTCGAGCGGCCAGATGCCGGGCGCTGCCTCGCCGCAGGCGCAGGCGGCGATCGCGGCCTTGGGCTCGGTCATCGGCGCCTCGAATCTCGCCAAGATCGCGCTCGGCGATGCCGGTTCCGGCGCCACGGCAGTGCGGCGCGCCTTGCCGGTGGGGATCGACGCCATCCGCGCACTCGATCCCGGATTTGAAATGGAAACCTTTCTGCAGCGCGCGGAGATGACTTTTTTCCTGGTCAAGCGCGGCGTGCAGAAAAATGATGCGGCGGCGATCCGCCCCTACCTGAACGACGGCGTGTTCAACGCCGTATCGCAGGGCATTGCCCAGTCCAAGGCACAGCATCATCATGCGATGTTGGAAAGCCTCAATGTCCGCGGTCTGGCGGTCGAGGATGCGCAATGCAATGCGCAGGGCCAAAGCATTCAGGTGCATTTCGACCTGGTGTATCGCGCCAAGACCCTGGACGATGCCAATCGAACCCTCGCCGACGAAGGCCAGGATCAATCGCATGCCGAACGCTGGACGTTTGCCCGCGGCCCCGCCGCGCGCACGGCCGTGAACGGGGGTGTCATTGCGGCTCGCTGTCCGGCATGCGGCGCCGAATTGCGGCTGGCGTTGGACGGCACCTGCTCGCATTGCCGGGCCAGCGTGACCAATGGTTCGGTGGATTGGGTCGTGGTCGAGGTGCAACCCGCCGCCTACGTGGGCTACTCGGCCGAGTCCTCATTGGGCCCCGCCGCGTCCAGCGTCGCGGAGGGCGTTGCCACGCTCACGGCCGCCGACAAGGATTTTTCGATCGGCGTGTTCGAAGGCCGCGTGAAGACTGCGTTTCTCGCGCTCCAGGACGCCTGGTGCAAACAGAACCTCGATGCCGGCCGCGCCTTCATGAGCCCCGGCGCCTATTTCACCTGGAGCGCGCAGCTCGAAACCCTGGCCGCCGAAGGACGGCGCAACGTCATGGAAAATGTGAGCGTGCGCGCCATCGAGCCGGTTCGCATCGTGCATGGACGGGTGTTCGACGATCTGACCGTGCGCATCAGCGCCGCGGCAGCGGACTTCGAAGTCGATGGCGGCGGCAAGATCGTATTCGGCGATCGCAGGGTTAAACCCTTCATCGAGGATTGGACTTTCCAGCGCTCGGTGGGCGTGGCCACATCGAACAAGCCCGGCACCTTGGAGAACACCTGTCCGGGTTGCGGTGCACCGGTGTCGCTCACCCAGATCGGCGAATGCCGCTATTGCAAGGCCGCCGTGACCAGCGGCAAATTCGACTGGGTGGTATCGCGCATCGACCAGGAAGACGAGAGCACCGCCGGCACCGGTGTGTCGCTCGACAATGTCGGCGAGGCCATCGCATTGCAGGTGGGCGGGGCCATCGTCGGCGGCCTGCTCGGCAGCCTGCTGTCGGGCCGGCGCTGATCAATCGCCGATACCGAAGTTCTCCACGCTACGAGCTAAATCAGCACGCGTCATTGGAAATGATCTGGCACGAGGGGCAGCTGTTGCGGCGCTTGGGCGTCGTTGACTTCCGATATTGCTCTCGGTCTATTAGATTAAAGTCCTCTTTACCTAATTGCCATTAGGCGCATAAGTTGTTTATTTATATAGATTTTTTATCTTCATTTAAGCATCCCAACTCGAAGTAACGTAAAAGTTGGCCTATTCGAGCGCCTTGCGCTTTCATCTGCAGCCCTGCAACCGGGCTACCGATGCAGAAGGTCGCGAGTCTAGCTAACCATCTGATCGGCTGGGAGTCCGCTGGAAGACAAGGACCTGAGATGGGGAGCCTATGGGGCACATCTACAGCAGATCTTTAGGTGGATCGACCTTGGCTGCGGCGTACTGTTCCTCTACGGCTCTCTGACCCCCAGCAGAGTCGCAGCCATTTACTCAGTACTCTTAGCAAATTTACTCAACGCCTAACGCCGCGAAGACGGATGGGTGACGGACGGGCTTGTCGAGTCAAGGTTTCGTAGGGCTGGCGCGGAATCTTTCATCTGGACGATACCGAAAGTTATGGTCGGCCGATTCCATGTGTCGCTGCGGAGAATATTGCGCATGAGCAAGCTTTCACGCAATATGCATGCATGAGCGAGTTTCTTAAAAGATTAGAGCGTAAGCCCACCGAGCCACGAAACTACGTCAGCTACGACGATTACATGAAGCTGCTCGACAAGGTGCGACCGATCACGGTGCGTCTCCCGGTCAGCACAGTGGCGAAGCTCGATGAGCTGCAGCGGCAATGTCCGACGGTGTGGAGCTCGCGGCAGGAACTACTCTTTGAAATGATCGAGTCCTGCGTTAAGGACTGGATCGAGACACACTCAAAGCCCAAAGACGCGACGGCGCTCTTCGATGGCGTGGCGCGGAAGGCGCTGCAACGGGACGCCGATGCTTAGGCTCGCGAGACCGAGGGCTCTTTCTTGTCTCTCCCCACTGATTGGCCGGCTCGGTGCGCTCGCCAATTGTCCCGGGAACCATCTGCACCTACGCCCAATAGGTCATTCATGAATCACAGCGAAATCGTCAACTTCCTCTGGGGCGTTGCGGATCTCATCCGGGATACGTTCAAGCGCGGCAAGTACCAAGACGTAATTCTCCCGCTTACCGTATTGCGGCGGCTCGATTGCGTGCTAGCAGCAAAGAAGGTCAAAGTTCTCGAAGCTCAGGCGAAGTTCAAGGGAAAGCTCGAGAATCTCGAGCCGCAGTTGCGCGCTGCGTCTGGGTTCGCGTTCTACAACACGTCGAGATACGACTTTGAAAAGCTCCTCGCCGATGCACCGCACCTCGCATCGAACCTGCGTAACTACATCGCTGGTTTCAGCCCGAACATGCGCGAGGTGCTGGAGAAGTTCGACTTCGACAACACGGTCAGCAAACTTGAAGAGGCGGGCCTGCTTTTTCAGGTGCTGGAGCGCTTCAAGAACGTCGAGCTTCACCCGGACAAGATCGACAACCCCACCATGGGAACCATCTTCGAGGAGCTAATCCGGAAGTTCAACGAGGCCATGAACGAGAATCCTGGCGAGCACTTCACGCCACGAGACGTCGTTCACCTCATGGTGGATCTCATGCTTGCGGGCGACGAGAAGGAGATCCGTGCCAGGAAGGCGATTCGCACCATCTACGACCCTTGCTGCGGCTCGGGCGGCATGCTGATGATCACCAAGGAGCACATCACCGTCGGGCTGAGGAAGAACGGTGATCTGCTCAAGCCGGCAATCAACAAAGACGCCGAGATCCATCTCTTCGGCCAGGAAGTAAATCCCGAAACCTGGGCTGTCTCCAAGTCTGACCTGTACATGAAGGATCCGACCGGCCGCGACGCGGACCACATTGCCTATGGCAGCGTGCTGTCCAACGACCGCCACGCCGGCCAGATGTTTGACTACCTCATTGCCAATCCGCCCTACGGGAAAGACTGGAAGCGCGACTATGACGTTGTCCACGCCGAGCATGAGCGTGGCGCAGCCGGTCGATTCGGTCCAGGCGAGCCGCGGATCAGCGACGGTCAGATTCTATTCTTGCTGCACATGCTCGCGCATGCGAAGCCACCGCAGGAGGGGGGTTCGCGAATCGCCATTATCATGAATGGTTCGCCACTCTTTACTGGTGATGCCGGCAGCGGCGAAAGCGAGATCCGCCGCTTCATTCTGGAGACCGATCTGCTGGAGGCGCTGATTGCGCTCCCCGAGCAGGTCTTCTACAACACCGGAATTGCGACCTATGTGTGGGTCGTGACGAACCGGAAGCGCGCGGAGCGCAAGGGCAAAGTCCAGCTCATCGATGCGACCTCATTCTGGACGCCGATGCGCAAGAGTCTCGGTGATAAGCGACGAGAGATCCCGCTTGAACGGTCGCAGGACATCCTGAAAATTCTCGCCGACTTCAAAGACGGCGATACGCGGAAAGTGGTCAAGGGCGGCAAAGAAGACGTGGTCGTCAGTCGCGTCTTTCCGACCACCCACTTCGGCTTCCGCAAAATCACTGTCGAGCGGCCACTCAAGCTTAATTTTCAGGCAAGCGCGGAGCGTACCGCACGCATCGAAGAGGAGAAGGGTTTCCAGGCGCTGGCCCAGTCGAAAAAGAAAGGTGCGGCGGGCACAAAGGAACAGTCGGAAGGGCGCGCCCTACAGGATGAGGTTCGGAAACTGCTGCGAGCGCTTCCCGACACGCTGGTCAAAGATCGCGGCGAGTTCGAGCGCCTCCTCGACGCGGCTGCGAAGAAAGCGAGCGTCAAGCTCCCGGCTCCGGTCCGCAAGGCAATCCTCGCCGCCCTTTCCGAGCGCGACGAGACTGCCGCGATCTGCCGGGACAAGGATGGCGATCCGGAGCCTGACCCCGATTTGCGCGACACCGAGAGCGTGCCGCTGGCGGAGAATATCGTGACGTTCTTTGAGCGCGAGGTCAGGCCTCATATGCTAGATGCCTGGATCGATACGTCGCGGTGCGACCTGAAGGACGGCAACGTTGGCCTGATCGGCTATGAGATCAACTTCAACCGCTACTTCTACCGCTACACTCCGCCTCGCCCGCTGGAGGAGATCGAGGGCGAGATCCGAAAGATCGAGCATGACATTCAGCGCATGCTGGCTGACGTGACGGGCGGGCCGGCCTGAGCGGCGGATGCCGGCACTCAGACGGATCTGCCGACATCCGTTACGTCGCGTATGAAATAGATGTCGGCACTTGCACCTGTATGCCGACATATAATACACTTGGGCTATGGATGAGCCGCGTCTGACCAAGGCACACCTGCATGATGCGGGAGTCGGGACGTTCTTCCGGCCACGTGACGTCCTGCCACTCGGCCTGTCATTCCGCCACCTCCAGAGGCTTGTCGTCGACGGCACGGTCGAAAGGATCGGCGGTGGTGTCTATCGACTTTCCGAGGTCGAGCCCGACGAGTTCGAGACGATTGCCATGGTGGCCGCCGCCGCGCCGGAGGCCATCGTCTGTCTCCTCTCCGCCCTGCGCGTCCACGAGATCGGCACCCAGTCACCGCACCAGGTGTGGCTGGCGATAGACCGCAAAGCCCGCATCCCGAGACGGCTCCCGGCGAAGGTCCGTATCGTTCGTTTCTCCGGGCAGATGCTGACCTACGGCGTCGTCACGCAGTCCATGCAGGGGGTCAAAGTCCACCTCACCAATCCTGCCCGAACCGTTGTCGACTGCTTCCGTTACCGGCACAAGATCGGTCTTGATGTCGCCATGGAGGCGCTGCGCGATGCGGTGCGATCGCGCAAGGCGATGGTCAGCGAGATTGACCGAGCGGCCGAGGTGTGCCGCATCCGGACGGTTATCGGCCCCTACCTCGAGGCGCTGTCGGCATGAGCGCAGGCGCAGCCAGCGGCCGCGCTGAATCCATTCGGCAACGCCTGCGCAATGAACTGCGCGCGCGCGGCGAAGACGTGACTCTCGGTTTGCAGCGGTACGCGGTGGAAAGATTCCTGTATCGCCTTGGTCAATCGCAACACCGGCGGCGCTTCGTATTGAAGGGCGCGACGCTCTTTGCGATTTGGGGTACGACCTACCGGCCCACGCGGGATATCGACTTCACCGGCTATGGAAGTGCCGAACCAGCAGACGTGATTCGGGACCTCCGCGAGATCTGTGACACTCCGGATGCGGTGGACCAACTCGTCTTCGATACCGCGAACATCACGGCAGAACCGATCCGCAATAGCTCCGAATACGACGGACTGCGCATCAGGATCCGAGCACGCCTCGGCGAATCTGACATTCCCGTCCAGATCGATGTGGGATTCGGCAATGCAATTGTTCCCGGCCCCGAGGAGACGGAATACCGCACGATCCTCGGCGATCCGCCGCCAAGGATCTTGGCGTATCCGCGCGAATCGGTCGTCGCGGAAAAGCTGAACGCCATGGTGACGCTCGGCGAGCGAAACAGCCGTTACAAGGATTTCTACGACATGCATGCCATGGCGAACGCCTTTCAATTCGATAAGGACACGCTTGTGCGCGCCGTGCGTGCGACGTTCGAGCGCCGGTCGACCCCAATCGATGCTGCGCTCCCGCTGCCACTCACAGCCCCCTTCTACGCGAGTGCCGATCGCAGCATGCAGTGGCGAGCATACCTCACCCGCAATGGCTTGAACGGTGCCCCGACGGACTTCCAGCAGATCGGCGATCTGCTCACCCGATTCCTCCAGCCTGTGTGGGAAAGCCTTGGCACCGAAGCCGAACGCGCATCGGACTGGTCGCCGGGTGGCCCCTGGTCTACCCGGCTGTCGAGTGGGGTCTCGACTCGATGACCACGACACCCCGCGCCTCCCGCGAAATCGACGGCAAGGGCCGCACCGTCCGCGAGCTTCTCGCCGGCCGCAAGTACTCAATTGACTACTACCAGGAGGCGGCGGCGTGAGCGTGGTACTGCGCAGAGAGCATGCAGAGACGCCCGGGCGGTTCAAGACGTATCCGGCGTATAAAGACTCTAGCGTCGAATGGCTGGGGAAAATTCCGGCGCATTGGGACGTAAAGCGACTCCGCTTCGTGACTGAGTCGAATCCAGTCCCGAGTGAGGTACGTGGTCTTCCGGGCGAGACCGAGGTCTCGTTTGTCCCGATGGAGGCGGTCGGCGAGCAGGGGGGCCTCTCAATTGAGATAACGAAGCAGCTCGCGGACGTTAAAGCTGGTTACACCTACTTTCGCGACGGCGACATTGTCATCGCCAAGATCACTCCCTGCTTCGAAAACGGCAAAGGAGCTCTCGCCGCTGGCCTGACGAATGGGATCGCTTTCGGGACAACGGAACTTCATGTACTCCGGATGACCGAACGTGCCGACCGCCGTTTTGCGCTTTACCTGACGCTTAGCGACCCGTTTCGCAGACTTGGCGAGGCGGATATGTACGGAGCGGGCGGCCAGAAGCGCATTTCCGAGTCCTTCGTAAGGAACTTCTCGCCTGCGCTCCCTCCCTTACCCGAGCAACGCGCCATCGCTGCCTTCCTCGATAGGGAAACAGCGCGACTCGATGCGCTGGTAGCGAAAAAGGAGCAGCTCACCGAGCTGCTCCAGGAGCAGCGCACCGCCCTTATTACCCGCGCCGTCACCAAGGGCCTCGATCCGACCGTCCCCATGAAGGACTCCGGGGTGGAATGGCTGGGTGAGATTCCTGAACATTGGGAGGTGAAACGGCTTCGTCACCTTGTCGCTCGCATAGAACAAGGCTGGAGTCCGGAGTGCGAGAATAGAGAAGCTGATGATGACGAATGGGGTGTGCTCAAGGCCGGCTGCGTCAATCGCGGTACCTTTCTCGAGTCTGAACACAAGGCACTCCCGGCGGCGCTGCCACCTATCGCAAGCTTGGAAATTTCGGAGGGAGACTTACTTATGTCTCGTGCCAGTGGATCGCGCGAGTTGGTCGGCTCCGTTGCCGTCGTTCCGAAATGTCGGCCCCGCCTCCTCCTCTGCGACAAAGTGTTCCGCCTTCATCCAACGGTCAAACGCGCCGATCGCTTTTTCATGGCCTACGCGATGAATTCCGCCAGTGCGCGTTCGCAGATCGAAGTGGTGCTGAGTGGTGGCAGCGGTCTCGCCAATAATATCGCCCAAGAGGTCGTGAAGGACTTGCTATTCGCACAACCATGGTTACCCGAACAGCGTGCCATAGTCGCCTTCCTTGACCGCGAGACTGCACGGATCGACGCCTTCGTTGCTAAGGTCCACGAGGCCATCGACCGCCTCAAGGAATTCCGCAACGCCCTCATCTCCGCAGCGGTAACAGGCAAGATAGACGTGCGGGAGGCGGTTGCATGAGCCCCGATGTTTCCGAGCGCAGCTTCGAAGAAGCGATCGAGTGCACGCTGCTCCAGCATGGCCCGGACGCGTGTGCAGGCTTCGCCTCTGCAGTACGCGAGACTTCACCGCCCTACGGCGATACGTCAGCCGGCGGCTACCGCGGTCGTAAACAGGAGGACTATGACCGCTCGCTCTGCCTCCTCCCGCGCGACGTGGTGGACTTCGTGCTCGCCACGCAGCCGAAGGAATGGAAGAAGCTCGAGCAACACTACGGCTTGGGCGTCCGAGAACTGTTCCTCAAGCGTCTTGCCGTTGAGATCCAGCGGCGAGGCGCACTCGATGTGCTACGAAACGGCATGAAGGACTCGGGGTGCAAGTTCCACCTCGCGTACTTTCGGCCTGCGAGTGGCCTTAACGAGGAGACCCGGCGGCTGCATGCGGCGAATCTCTTCGCGGTGGTCCGCCAGGTCCACTACTGCACCAAGAACGAGAACAGTCTCGATCTGGTTCTGTTCCTGAACGGCATCCCGGTTTTCACCGTCGAGCTCAAGAACCCTCTTACCGGCCAGGACGTCGAGGACGCGATCCGCCAGTACAAGACGAGTCGTGACCCGCGCGAGCCACTCCTCGCGTACGGTCGCTGCCTCGCGCATTTCGCGGTGGATCCTGACCTGGTATATGTGACCACCCAGCTCGCCGGACCCAGAACGCGCTTCTTGCCATTCAATCAGGGCAAGTACGGCGGCGCCGGCAATGCGCCCGTGGCACCCACGCAGTCGGGCTACGCGACCGGGTATCTTTGGGAGGAGACCTGGGCCCGCGACAGCATGCTTGACCTGGTGCGGCAGTTCATTCAGGAGGTCGAGGAGGAAGACGACAAGGGGCGCAAGACGGGCAAGCGCTTCCTGATCTTCCCGCGCTACCAGCAG
This sequence comes from Steroidobacteraceae bacterium, assembly GCA_036267715.1. Taxonomy (GTDB): domain Bacteria; phylum Pseudomonadota; class Gammaproteobacteria; order Steroidobacterales; family Steroidobacteraceae; genus Bog-1198. The sequence continues at coordinate 213,592 of DATAVN010000003.1, forward strand.
CTCGATTGCGTCCGCAGACTCGTGGGCGACGCTCGCGCCTTGGGGGCAGGGCGGCGATATCTCGTCCAGCACTCGGCCGGGAGCGGTAAGAGCTTCACCATCGCCTGGCTCGCCCACCAGCTCGCGACGCTCCACGATGCGGACAATCGACGTGTCTTCGACTCGATCGTGGTCATCACCGACCGGCGGGTGCTAGACCGCCAGCTCCAGACCACGATGCGCCAGTTTGAGCAGACGCTGGGCGTGGTGGAGAACATCGACACCACCTCTCGCCAACTGAAGGACGCGCTGGAGTCAGGCAAGACGATCATCGTCACCACCCTGCAGAAGTTCCCTGTTATCGCGAAGGAGATCGGCGAACTGCCAGGCAAGCGCTTCGCGCTCATCGTGGACGAGGCGCACTCCTCGCAAGCGGGCGAGAGTACGACAAGCCTGAAAGCCGTGCTCAGCGCGGGATCGCTCGAAGCGGCGGAGGCGGAGGAAGCCGGAGCGGCGACGCCCGAGGAGGAGCTGGAGAATACGATTCTGTCCGAGATGGAGACGCGCGGGCGGCTGCCCAACCTCTCTACCTTCGCCTTCACGGCGACACCGAAGCCGAAGACGCTGGAGCTCTTCGGTACGAAACGTCCCGATGGGAAGTTCGCGCCCTTCCACCTCTACAGCATGCGACAGGCCATCGAGGAGGGGTTCATCCTCGACGTGCTAGCGAACTACGCCACCTACAAGGCCTACTGGAGGCTGCTCAAGAAGGTGGAGGACGACCCGCGTTACGACAAGCGCAAGGCCGAGTACCTGCTCAAGTCCTTCATGGAACTGCACCCGCATGCCATCGGCGAGAAGGTGCGGGTGATGGTCGAGCACTTCGCGGCCAATGCGCAGGGCGAGATCGGGGGCAAGGCAAAGGCGATGATCGTCACACGTTCACGCCTGCACGCGGTGCGTTACAAGCTGGCAGTGGATAGGTATTTGACCGAGCGCGGGTATCCCTTCAAGGCGCTGGTCGCGTTCTCAGGCACCGTGCAGGACGGCGGGCAGTCCTACACAGAGTCCGGAATGAACGGCTTTCCCGAGGCGCAGACCGCGAAGACCTTCGAGCGATCCGAATACCGCTTCCTGATCGTCGCCAACAAATTTCAGACCGGCTTTGATCAGCCGCTGCTCCACACCATGTACGTGGACAAGAAGCTCGGCGGCGTAAATGCCGTCCAGACGCTCTCACGGCTCAACCGCACCCACCCGGAGAAGAAGGGCACGTTGGTGCTCGACTTCGCCAACGAGTCGGACGAGATCAAGGCCGCCTTCGAACCCTACTACGAGACCACCCTGCTCTCGGAGTCGACCGACCCCAATCTTTTGTACGAAGTCCAGAACCGCCTCGCCGCATTCCCGGTCTATTGCACGAGCGACGTGGAGGCCTTTGCCAAGGTGTATTTCGACCCAAAGGCGACGCAGGACCGGCTGTATGCCGTGCTCGCTCCGGTAGTCGAGCGTTTTGGCACGCTGTCGGAAGAGGAGCAACGGGACTTCCGTGGCCAGCTCCCTGACTATGTGCGGCTGTACGCCTTTCTTGCCCAGGTCCTGACTTTCTCCGACGCGGACCTGGAGAAACTCTACGTCTTCGCGCGGCACCTGCGGCGGCTTCTGCCGGCCGACCGCGAGGAGCTACCTCGTGACGTGCAGCAAAACATCGACATGGAGTCTTACCGAATCCAGCAGACCGGGAGCGGCAAGATCGCGCTGGAGCGCAAGCCCGGCGTGCTCGATCCCGTCGGCACCAAGTCCGACCATGGCACCACGCCCGAGGAGCTGGAGACGCTCTCCCGGATTATCGCCGAGCTGAACGAGCGCTTCGGGTTGAACCTGGGCCCCGAGCACCGTGTGACGCTCGGCCAGATGATGGAGAAGTTGGACGACGACGCAGCGCTCGACGCCGCTGCCCGGGTCAACACGCGCGAGAATGTGCGCCTGACCTTCGACCAGAAGGTCGAGCACGTGATCCAGGAGATCGTCGATTCTAACTTCGACCTCTACAAGCGGATCACCGACGACCGTGCCTTCGGCGAGGCCATCAAGAACTTCTTGTTCGATCAGTACCTGCGTGCGCACCGCAACGCCGAGGAACTGATCAAGGCCGGCGAGTCTAAGACGCTGGAGTTCAAATCGACCCTGCGCTGGAGCCTGAAAGACAACCGGCAGGACGACAAGGGGGTGACGCACGCCGTTCTCAAGACCGTTGCTGCGTTCCTCAACACCGAGGGAGGCGACCTTCTGATCGGTGTCGCCGACGATGGAACGATTGTCGGCGTGGAGAAGGACCAGCTCGAAACCGACGACAAATTCATGCGACACCTTGCGCAGGTGGTGCGCAACGGGCTGGGCGACCGGGCTGGAACGTGCATCGATCCGAAGACGCAGATCGTCCAGGAGCGCACTGTCTGCGTGGTGAGCTGCCAGCGCAGTCCCGAGCCGGTATTCCTGAAGTGGAAGGGCGTGGAAGCCACACCGGAGGGCGACTTCTTCGTCCGCAGTGGACCCGGAAGCGTGAAACTGCCTCCTGATAGTTCACGCGAGTACATTCGCACGCGCTTCCCGCCGTTCGCGCGCCATGGCGGAGCTGACGTGCTACCGAGCGACGTTGTCTAGCTTGCATCGGTGGCCCGACATCGCCCCTGTGATTCAAGTCGGGCGCACCCGATGGCTCTCGATGCGATTCGCGATCCAGTGTTGCACTTCTGATTCCACCCAGCCTACGGCGCGCAAGCCGATGCGCACGCGGCTCGGGAATCGGCGTTCGACTTCGAGCTGGTAGATCATCGAGCGTCCGAGGCCGGTGACCTTGCAGACTTGCAGAAGACGGGGAATCTGTACCGGCGGTGCAGAAGCAGCGGATTGAGCAGGCATGAATGCGATTCCAAAGTGCGGTTCCGGTGGCGCCTGGGCAAGTTGTTACTGACATCAAGATTGGCGCTGACCGATGCAAGGTCACGAGGCCGGATCTTGGCGCAAACTCAGCAATACCCGAGAGGCCCAATCGCAGCGTGGGTTCTCGTGCAGTAGCTCGATCGTGCCGCGGCAGTTTCACGCGCCCCAAGAGCCTTCAACGGGGGTGAGGTTTTGGCGTGTTTTGGGGGTAGATGCTGGATAGGCGCGTGGGCGCTGTTGTTAACAATGCTGGCCATGGGTGCCGATCAATTCATCGCAGCGCGTGTTCCCGCCGACGCCAAGACTCATCTCAAGACGCTGGCAGCCAAGCGCGGCCTCAGCGAGTCGGTGCCCCGGGAGGATTTTCAGATCCCGCCATGGGGGCACCTATGGGGCACATTAACAAGGCTGCTTGTGGAGGGCAATGGACGAAAGTGGAGGGGGAAATGCCTTAAAACTAGGCACTTCACGAGACGGTCGCGGATGCCTCCGGATGTCCCGCTATTTTCCGATGCAAAAGCTGCCGAATATTTCCCCGAGCAGATCCTCGCTGCTGAATTCGCCGGTGATTTCTCCCAAGGCCTGCTGCGCGAGTCGCAAATCTTCGGCGAACAGCTCGAACGCGCGCGTCTTGCTCAAGCTGTCCGCCGCTTGCACCACGCTCGCCTTGGCGCGATTCAACGCATCGAGATGGCGCCGCCGCGCCGACAGCGCGCCCGAGTCTCCGCTGCGGTAGCTCGCGCTGTTTTTCAAGTGCGCCCGCAACAGGTCGAGACCCGCGCCGGTCTTGGCGCTCAGGAAGATTTGCGGCGGGTCGCGCAATTCATCGACGCTCGGTTGCACGCCGCTAAGATCGATTTTGTTGAAGATCAGCGTGACCGGAACGCCGTGCGGCAGCGCCCCGAGCTCGGCGGCCAAGCCGGAGGCGCTGCTCTCGCCGGCAGGCGCCGCGGCATCCAGGATGTAGATCACGCGATCCGCCCTGCCCAACTCTGCGAAGGCTCGCCGCACGCCTTCGGCTTCCACGACATCGTGCGCCTGGCGCAGGCCGGCCGTGTCGATCAAGTTCAAGGGCAGGCCGTCCAGATGCACCTGCTGGCGCAGCACGTCGCGCGTGGTGCCGGGCTGATCGGTGACGATCGCGATCTCATCGCCGACGAGTTTATTGAGCAGGCTTGATTTGCCGGCGTTCGGCTTGCCGGCGATCACCACATTCAATCCCTCGCGCAGCAGCGCGCCTTGGCGTGCCGCGGCGATGATCGCCTCGAAGCCGGTGAGAATCTCGGCCATGCGACGCCCCAGCTCGCTGCCCGGCACGAAATCGAGCTCCTCATCGGGAAAATCGATGTTTGCCTCCACCAGCGTGCGCAATTCGGTGATCCGGGCCTGCAGCGCATGGATGTGCGCGGAAAATTCTCCCTGCATGGAACGCACGGCGGCGCGCGCCGCCTCCGAGGTACCGGCGTCGATCAGATCCGCGACGGCCTCGGCTTGCGCGATGTCGATCTTGCCGTTCAGAAAAGCGCGTTCGCTGAACTCCCCCGGCCTGGCCATGCGGCAGCCGAGCTCGAGCACGCGATTCAACACGAGATCGAGAACCAGCACGCCGCCGTGTCCTTGCAGCTCGAGCACGTGTTCGCCGGTAAAGGAGGCGGGTGCGGGAAAATACAGGGCCACTCCCCGGTCCAGGGATTCGCCCTTGCCGTCCAGGAAGTCGGCGACCTGCGCCACACGAGCTGCGGGAAGTTTCCCGAGCATGGAGAGCGCGATTTGCGGAACCTGTGGGCCGGAAACTCGAATCATCCCGACCGCACCGCGCCCGGGAGCGGTGGCGACGGCGGCGATGGTGTCGGCTTCGGCCACGGAATCTTAAGACCGCTGCTTGGCAGCCTCGGCTTCGACCACTTTATTCACGCGCCACTGCTGCGCGATCGACAGCACCGTATTGGTCAGCCAGTACAGCGTCAGGCCCGAGGGGAAGAACGCCATCATGCCGGTCATGATCAGCGGCATGAACTGCATGATTCGCGCCTGCATCGGATCGGCCGCTTGCGGATTCAATTTGAACTGCGCGAACATGGCCGCGCCCATCAGCAGCGGCAACACGAAGTACGGATCGCGCGAGGACAGATCGTTGATCCACAGCAGGAACGGCGCCTGGCGCATTTCCACGCTCTCGAGCAGCACGCGATAAAAAGAGATGAACACCGGAATCTGGATGACCATCGGCAGGCAACCGGCCAAGGGATTTATTTTCTCCTTCTTGTACAGCTCCATCATGGCGCGGCCCAATTTCTCGCGGTCGTCCTTGAAGGTTTCCTGAATCTGCTTCATGCGCGGACCCACCGCGCGCATCTTGGCCATGGAACGCCCGCTCGCCTGGCTCAAGGGATAGAACAGCAGCTTGATCAGGGCCGTGACCAGGATGATGGACCAGCCCCAATTGCCGGTGAGCTTGTGTACCCAATTGAGACCGGTAAACAGCGGCTGGGCGAGCACGGTCAGCACCCCGAAGTCCACCGTGCGCTCCAGGTTCCGGCCCATCGCCGCCAGCTGCGATTGCAATTTCGGGCCGACGAATAATTCTTCGTGGAATTGAACCGTGGCGCCCGTGGGCACATCGACAACGGGTCCGGTGGCGCTGATCAGGTATTCATGATCGCGAACCTGCAGCTGGTACTGGTACGGCTGGCCGGCGGGCGGAATGATGGCGGCGACGAACTGATGCTGCAGCGAGGCCATCCAGCCATTGGTGATGCTCGAGGAGTACTTCGAATCGGTGTCGCTTTCGACATTGAGGTCCTTGGACTTGGTGCCGTCGTACACCGCCGGCCCCTTGAAGGAATAGGTTTCAACGTCGAAGTAGGAGCGCGATGCATGCTCCCAATGGCGCAGAAACTGCGCGTACGAGGCGAGCTTTCGCGGCTCGCCGCTGTCGTTCTTGACGTCGTAGTCGAGGCCGATGGCATATTGGCCGCGCTTGAAGGTGAAGGTCTTGGTGACGCTCAGGCCCTTGCCATCGGTCCAGGTCAAGGGCACGCGCAGCTCCGCTGCGTTCGGCGCGAGCAGGTACTCCGTTTGTGCGGATTTCCAGGCCGCGAGATGCGTCGGCGCGGCTTCCCCCGGGGTGCCGGTGAGCCCGCTTTGCAGCAGATACAGGGTCGGCGGCGGCTCACGGCTCAAGAGTCTCACCGGAATGTTGGGCGTGTCCTTGCGCAGCGGATAGGCTTTCAAATCGGCGCGTTCGAGTTCGCCGCCCTTGAGATTGATGGCGATGTCGAGCACATCAGTGACCACGTGCAGCGGCGCAATCGAACTCGTGCCCGAACCTGCGTCCGGCGTCGCGGGTATCGAACTCAGCGGCGCCGGGCTGCCGGCCGCGGCGGTGTTGGTTGTTTGCGCGATCGGGACCGGCGCGGTCGTGCTCGTGCTTGCCTGCGGCACGGTATCCGCCAGCGTACCGGCATTGGCGGGCGCCGAAGCCGCGGGCGAGGCGCCTGTGGCCGGGGATTGCGTGGTGGACGCAACCGCGGGCGCATAGTCGTGCAACCAGGTTTGATAGTTCAGGAACAGGACCGCGGCGAGCACGCCCCAGAGCATCAGGCGAAGATTAGGCATGGGTCAGCCTCTTGTCCGGCACGGGGTCGTAGCCGCCCTCGGTGAAGGGGTGGCAACGCAGCAGGCGTCGCAGGCCGAGCCAGCCTCCCTGCAGGATTCCGTAGCGTTCGACGGCGGTGTGCGCGTAGCACGAGCAGGTGGGGTAGAAACGGCAGCGTGGGCCGAGCATGGGACTCAACACGAGCTGGTACCCGCGGATGGTCCACATGATGAGATGCCGAGGCTTTAGCATTTCTGTGTGATCGACTTCCATAGCTGATCGAGGCTCGCCCGCAGATCGGCCGGCTTGGCCAACCGCGCTGCGTCGCGGGCGGAGACGGTAACATCGACAGGCGGCAGTGAGTGTTGGTTCAAGCGGAAAGACTCTCGTGCGAGGCGTTTGATGCGATTGCGCGCCACGGCGGTGCCGATGGTGCGCGTCGCGATGCTCAAGCCGAGGCGCGGATGGGTTTCATGGTTGGCGAGAACTGACAAACTGAAAAACGCGTCGCTGAATTTTCTGCCCCGCCGCTTCGCATCACGAAATTCGGCCGGTTGGTGCAATCGCTTGCGCGGCTCGAACGTCAGTTTACGGATCTGGTGGAGCCTTGAAGGCCGACGTTATGGACAGAGGCGCTTGCGGCCCTTGGCGCGACGCCGAGCCAGCAGTCGACGGCCGCTCTTGGTGGCCATGCGCGCGCGAAAACCGTGGGTGCGGGCACGATGAAGATTACTGGGATTGAAGGTACGTTTCATAGCGCGACTCGGGCAAAAACCTTGGGCCAATCAAGGGGCTAAGGCGTTTAAGAAAGGCGGCAAGGGTACTGAGCGGGCATGGATGTGTCAATAGACGCCCCCTCGAGTTGGAGCTAGACTCCCTGCCCTTCCGTTCACTCTGCCCCTTGTCACACACCTAGGAGAGCGCTCTTGCCGGAGTCGCTGTGGAACCGCTGTCTGCGAGTGCTCGAGGGCGAGCTCCCGGAGCAGCAGTTCAACACCTGGGTCAGACCCTTGCAGGCGGTCGAGCGCGACGGTGAGCTCAAGCTGTTGGCGCCCAACCGTTATGTCATCGAATGGTTGGGCCAGAATCTACTGCCGCGGATCAAGGAACTGATTCTGGCCTTCGCGGAAGGGTTGGCGCCGGAAGTGGCGCTCGATGTCGGTACGCGCGGCGGGGTCATCGTCCAGGTTCCGCCGGCGTCGATTCGCGAGGACGGCGCGGCGGCCGCCGCGCGCGCGCGCAAGCTTGCGCCGGTGGTGCTCGGCAGCCGCATCAACGCCGAATTCACCTTCGACAGTTTCGTCGAGGGCAAGAGCAATCAGCTCGCCAAGGCCGCCGCGGTTCAGGTCGCGGGAAATCCCGGGCGTGCTTATAACCCCCTGTTCATCTACGGCGGCGTGGGATTGGGCAAGACCCATCTGATGCACGCGGTGGCCAACAAGCTCAAGGAACGCAATGGCGAGGCGCGCCTCGCCTACGTGCACAGCGAACGTTTCGTCGGCGACATGGTGCGCGCCTTGCAGCACAACACCATCAACGATTTCAAGGCGGCGTATCGGTCGCTGGACTGCCTGATGATCGACGATATTCAGTTTTTCGCGGGAAAAGACCGCTCTCAGGAAGAATTCTTCCATACCTTCAACGCGCTGCTGGAGAGTCAGCAGCAGGTGATATTGACCTGCGATCGATACCCGAAGGAAGTCGATGGACTCGAGGAGCGGCTGAAGTCGCGCTTCGGTTGGGGCCTGACGGTGGCCATCGAACCGCCGGAATTGGAAACCTGCGTGGCGATTCTGATGAGCAAGGCCGCGATGACGCGCGTCGATCTGCCCGAGGAAGTGGCCTTCTTCATCGCCAAACGCATCCGCTCCAACGTGCGCGAGCTCGAGGGCGCGCTGCGCCGGGTGGTCGCGACTTCCAATTTCACCGGCCGCCCCATCACGCTGGAATTCGCCAAGGAGGCGTTGCGCGATCTATTGGCGTTGCAGGAAAAGCTGGTCACAATCGAGAACATTCAGAAGACCGTGGCCGAGTACTACAAGATCAGGATCGCGGAGCTGTTATCGAAGCGGCGCAGCCGGTCGATCGCCCGGCCGCGGCAAGTGGCGATGGCCTTGGCCAAGGAATTGACCAATCACAGTCTGCCGGAAATCGGCGATGCCTTTGGCGGCAGGGATCACACCACGGTCCTGCATGCCTGCAGACGGGTGAAGGAGTTGCGGGAGACGGATCGGCGCATCGGGGAGGACTATTTGAACCTGTTGAGAACTCTGGCGGGATAGGATAGGAAAAGCTGTGGATGAAGCGGTGGATAAAGATATCCACAGTTGGATGACAGCTTGCGAGTGGCCTGTGGACAAGCGTTGAGATGGGTTTGTGTTGGTGCAAGTATTTGTTTTATATGCATAATATTGGCTTATCCACAGCGATGCGATCACTCAGTAATCATAGTAATAATCTCTTTTAAGAATCTAAATCTAAGATGTTAAGACGGGTGAGCCCATGAAATTGACGGCAGAGCGAGAGAAATTGTTGACCCCATTACAGGCGGTCATCGGAGTCGTGGAACGTCGCCAGACCATGCCGGTGCTGGCGAATGTATTGCTCGGCGTTCGCGCGGGACAGCTGTCCATTGCGGCCACCGATCTCGAAGTGGAATTGGTCGCCGCGACCGAAGTTGCCGTGCAAAATACCGGGGACATCACCGTGCCCGGCAGAAAATTTTTGGACATCCTGCGGGCGCTGCCGGAAAAAGTCTCGGTGTCCTTGGGCGTCGAGGGCGAGAAGATCGTGATCAAAGCAGGTCGCAGCCGGTTCAGCCTGTCGACCTTGCCGGCCGCGGATTTTCCGGTGATCGACGACATCAACGCACAGCAGACCGTGCAGTTGCCGCGCAAGGAGTTGTTGCGGTTGTTGGAGAAAACTCATTTCTCCATGGCACAGCAGGATGTCCGCTACTACCTGAACGGCATGCTGTTGGAAATCGATGCCCAGCTGCTGCGTGCGGTGGCCACGGACGGTCATCGCCTGGCGCTGTGCGAAACGGCGCTGGTCGCCAAGGCCAAGAATTCGCAGCAGGTCATTGTGCCGCGCAAGGGTGTGCTGGAATTGCAGCGCGTGCTGACGGCCGAGGGGGTCGCGGAAGTTGCCATCGGCACGAATCACGTTCGTGCACAGATCGGCGACATTCGCTTCACTTCCAAGCTAATCGATGGACGGTTCCCGGAGTACTCGCGGGTGATTCCCGCGGCGCCCGCCTCCGCCATCCGCGCCGATCGCGATGTGCTGCGCCAGGCGTTGCAGCGAACCGCGATTCTGTCCAACGAAAAATACCGCGGCATTCGGGTCACGGTGAAGAAAAACATGCTCACGGTCCAGGCACACAATCCCGAGCAGGAAGAGGCCGAAGAAGAGATCGAGGTCGGCTATGAGGGCGCTGACTTGGAAGTGGGCTTCAATGTGAATTATCTGCTGGACGCGCTGGCCGCGATCGACGGCCAGGAGGTCGAGTTGGGCCTGACGGACAGCAACAGCAGCTGCCTCATTCGCTCACCGGGCAATGCCAGCGCGCGCTATGTCGTGATGCCGATGAGGCTATAAGGCGTGAGCCTGGGTCGGCTGCAAGTAACGGATTTCCGCTGCTTGCAGTCGGCGCAATTGCATCTCGACCCGCGGTTCACCCTGATCAGCGGACCCAATGCCTCCGGCAAGACCAGTTTGCTCGAGGCCATCTACCTGCTCGGCCGGGGCCGCTCGTTTCGTAGCCGACGCCTGGAACATCTCATTCGGCAAGACAGTGAGAGGTTCGTGGTGTTCGGCGAGATCGATACGGCGACCCGGCGCGTACCGATGGGAGTGCAGGGATCTCGGGCCGGTGTGCGTGCGCAGATCGACGGGGACCGGCCCGCCTCCCTGGCGGAATTAGCCTTATTTCTTCCCGTGCAAATCATCGATCCGGAGGTTCACCATCTCATCGAGGAAGGCCCCAGTCGGCGGCGGCGATTTCTGGACTGGGGAGTGTTCCACGTGGAGCAATCCTTTGTAGTTCACTGGCAACGCTATCAGCAGGTGCTCAGGCAGCGCAACGCGGCCCTCAAGGCGCGCCAACCCAGGGCAGTCGCCTCGGTTTGGGATAGCGACCTGGTGCGCTCCGGAGACCTGCTCACGGCCGCTCGAGTTCGTTACGTGGCCGCACTGAGTGTCCCGGCCGCGGCCATTGGGCGTGATCTGCTCGGGATGGACCTTTCTTTGGCGTATCGACATGGCTGGGCCAAGGACCTGACGTTCGCCGAGGCGCTGGAACAAAGCTGGGCTCACGATAGCGAGTCGGGGGCGACCCAGGTGGGACCTCACCGCGCCGAGCTTGGCATTCGATTGGATGGTGCCGCGGTCCGGGACCGGGTTTCCCGGGGCCAGCAGAAGCTATTGGCTGCCGCCCTGCTCATCGCGCAGTTGAAGCTATTTCCCGATGACTCGCCTGTGCAGCCCAGTCTGTTGCTGGATGACCCTGCCGCGGAATTGGACGACGAGCGCCTCGCCAATCTGATTCGCCAAGTGTCCTCACAGACGGTGCAACTCATCGTCACCACACTGCACGGAGAATTTCCTGCCTTCGGCGTGCCCGGACAGCGCCTCGCCATGCGCGGAGGCGAAGTTCTGAGCGGGTAGCGTTCCACGTGGAACATCCCGGCGATGGGGTCGCCGTTGCGCCTGAAATTCAGCGAAAATTGCCCCGTCTGGCGTATCGCAAAATCCGCGTTCTCTATACCACCTAACTCATTGATTTTGCTTAACTTTAATCGACAAAATGATTAGTTTTCAGCGCCGGAAACTGTTAACATGCCGGGTCGCAATTCAGGATTGAGCATGGCCCAAGACGACGTTTACGATTCGAGCAAAATCAAGGTCTTAAAAGGTCTCGACGCGGTCCGCAAGCGCCCCGGTATGTACATCGGCGATACCGATGATGGCAGTGGCCTTCACCACATGGTTTTCGAGGTTGTAGATAACGCCATCGACGAGGCGTTGGCCGGTTATTGCGATCGGGTCGTGGTAACCATCCACGCCGATGAATCGGTCACCGTTTCCGACAATGGCCGCGGCATCCCTGTGGATATCCACGCCGAAGAGGGTCGATCCGCAGCCGAGGTCATCATGACGGTGCTGCACTCCGGCGGTAAGTTCGATGACAGCTCTTACAAAGTTTCCGGCGGCCTGCATGGTGTCGGCATCTCGGTGGTCAATGCCCTGTCCGATTTTCTGGAGCTGAACATTCGCCGCGACGGCAAGCTGCACCGCCAGGAATATCGGCTGGGCGAGCCCCAGGCCCCGATGGCGGCGATCAGCGATACCGCCGAGCACGGCACCACGTTGCGCTTCAAGCCAAGCGCTCAGATCTTCACGCACATCAGTTTCAACTACGACACGCTCGCCAAGCGACTGCGTGAATTGTCATTCCTCAATTCCGGCGTGCGCATCGAACTGGTCGATGAGCGCGACGAGAAGTCCGAAGTGTTCCAGCATGAAGGCGGACTGAAGGCCTTCGTCACGCATTTGAATCGCAGCAAAACGCCGGTGCACGACACGGTGTTGTGGTTCCAAACGCGCGACGGCAATACCCAGGTCGAAGTGGCGATGCAATGGAACGACTCGTATCAAGAGAGCATGTATTGCTACACGAACAACATTCCTCAGAAGGACGGCGGCACTCATCTCGCCGGCTATCGCGCGGCGCTGACCCGCACGCTGAACAATTACATCGAAAAAGAATTGGCCTCGAAGAAGGAAAAGATCCAAACCACCGGCGATGATGCGCGCGAGGGGCTCACCGCGATTTTGTCGGTGAAATTGCCGGATCCGAAATTCTCCTCGCAGACCAAGGACAAGCTGGTCTCCTCCGAAGTCAAGGGCGTGGTGGAATCCGCGGTCGCCGGTCGGCTGGAAGAATTTCTGCTGGAGCATCCGCAGGAAGCCAAGGCCATCGTCAACAAGATTCTCGAGGCTGCGTATGCGCGAGAAGCCGCGCGCAAGGCGCGCGAGATGACCCGCCGCAAGGGCGCGCTGGATATCGCCGGACTGCCGGGGAAACTCGCCGATTGCCAGGAAAAAGATCCCGCGCTGTCGGAAATGTTTTTAGTCGAGGGTGATTCCGCCGGCGGCTCGGCGAAGCAGGGACGCGATCGGCGCACGCAGGCAATCCTGCCGCTCAAGGGAAAGATTCTCAACGTGGAAAAGGCGCGCTTCGACAAAATGCTCGCATCCGCGGAAGTCGGCACCCTGATCACCGCACTGGGTTGCGGGATCGGGCGCGATGATTTCAATGTCGATAAGTTGCGCTACCACCGCATCATCATCATGAGTGTGGACGGAAACGATCATGTCTTCGTGAAAGATGATCGAGGCGTGCGCATGGTGCGCATTGGCGCGTTCATCGACAAAGCCTTGGCGGGCAAAGCCTCGAACGGCGGCGTTGATAGGCTGATCGGCGACGGCCTGGGTCAAGTTCTTTGCTTTGGTCTCGACAATAACGCGGTTCGCTTTCGTCCGATAAAAGCCATCATCCGACATCCGCTGGAGGAGAAGCTGTTCAAGGTACGCACGGCATATGGTCGTACGGTTCGCGTGACCTCCAGTCATAGTGTTTTTGTGCATGAGGCGGGCATCAAGCTAAAACGCGGTGCCGACTTGCGAGTGGGAGACCGCATGGTTGCGCCCGCGCGAATTCGCTTTCCGACGGATGCCCCGGCCAAAATCGATTTGCTCCGCGCCCTTCACTCGGTACCGGAAGCCGCGAAACAGATCTGGTTGCGCGGCCCAGCCGTGGAATCCTGGTTTAAGAATGCCGTTCGCACGAAACACTCCGGCAATGCGCAATTCACAGCAGTTCGCGTTGACGTGCCCGTCGAGCTCCGTGCGGAGTTGGCCCGGCGCCGCCGGATGAGCGGAATTACCAATCAGGCGCTGTGTGCGATGGTCGGGATTCGCCAACCGGTTACGTTTTATGCGTGGGAGAAGGGAGTTTCTCGTCCGACCCTGAATCACTTCGACGCCTATGTGCAGGCCATTGGCGCGGATCGCGCAGAAGTTCTGACGCGAGCGCGGATCGCGCCAAGCCGCTTGGACCGGATTTGGGAAACACAATATAAGGCCTCCGGACGCAATCAGGTTCGCGACCAAGTGCGCCTATCCGACTTGGACGCGGAGGATCTGGAGTGGTTCGCGAATCGAGACGACTTGCAGCTGACACCCGAGCACTACGCCCGCAATGGAATACCGAGATACTTACCGGTCGACGAAGATCTGATGGGCTTACTGGGCTTTTATCTGGCCGAAGGTTCATGTTCCGATCGCGGCGGCATTCGTCTGGCGATCGGGTACAGCAATCAGCGCTTTGTTGAAGAAATGACGCAGAAGTTCTCGCGGCTGTTCGGACTGCCGGCTATCGGCTACGCGACCAACACACGCTGTGGCGAGCTGAAGCTGGTGAATCGCGTCGCGGCACTGGCATGGCAGCACGTATTCGGCTTCGCCAATGCCGATTCGCTCACCAAGCGAATACCCGATCTTTTGTTCAACGTCCCAGAGCCAATGAGATTGGCTTTCTTGCGAGGCTATCTCCTCGGTGACGGCACCGTTGCCAAACGTACGATTTCCTTCGCAACCTCCTCATACGATATCGCAAGCGGTTTGGTGTATTTGCTCAGTTCGCTGGGTGTGGTTGCCATCACGTCGGAAATGCAGCCTGACGGCATCGTTCGTCAGATCAATGGCCTGCCTTGCGAGACCAAGCACGTTCATTGGATTGTGACCGTCGGTGCAAGGGAAGATCTGCGGCTGCTGCAACCCGTGTGGCAGGATCATCCGCGCGCTTCCCGTATTCACGAACTGCTGAAATCGACCAGGGCTACCATCAATCGAAGATTCGAGCCGATTGGCGGCGATCTGATGGCGCTACGGATCAAATCAATCGAAGAGGTGCCCGCGTCAACCGGCTATGTATACGATTTTTCCGTCGAGGGCGACGAAAACTTCGTTGCCGGCATGGGCGGTATCTGCCTACACAATACGGATGCCGACGTTGACGGGAGCCACATACGTACCCTGTTGCTGACTTTCTTCTATCGGCAGATGCCGATTCTAATCGAGCGCGGCCACGTCTATATTGCGCAACCGCCTTTGTACAAAGTGAAAAAGGGCAAGCAGGAGACGTATGTCAAGGACGATGTAGAGCTGAACGCCTTGCTGCTGAATACGGCCGTGGAGAGTGGCGCACTGCATGTCAACGCCGAGGCCCCTCCGTTGTCCGGTTTGGGCCTTGAGTCCTTGGCGAGGAAGTATGTCGAGGTGCAGAGCATCGTGGCGCGTTGGGCGCGTCGGTACGACGGCCGCTTTCTCGAGCAGCTTTTGTACGTTCCCAAGCTGACGCCAGAGGCATTTGATCGCATCGATGCGCTGCGCGACTGGTGCAGAAATCTGGAGCAGCGCTTAAATTCGCTGGACGACGCATCTCGCCGCTACCGGGTGGTCGTCGACACGCTGCCGGCCGGCGGCCATCGAATCAATCTGCAGCGCTTCGAGCACGGTCTGACGTCTGAAAAACACGTGCCGCGAGAATTCTTCGACTCCGCAGAATACTTGCGCATCGCTCAACTCGCCGAGACCTTGAGCGACATGATCGGCACGGGCGCGTTCGTACAACGCGGCGAGGACAGGCAGGAGATCGCCAGCTTCAAGGCTGCGATGACATGGTTGTTCGAGCAAGCCAAGAAGGGCCAGAGCATTCAGCGCTACAAAGGCTTGGGCGAAATGAACGCGAGCCAATTATGGGACACTACCATCAATCCGGAAACCCGCCGGCTCCTGCAGGTGCGGATCGAGGATGCCGTGGCGGCGGACGATATTTTCACCACGCTGATGGGTGATGCGGTTGAACCGCGGCGCGAATTCATCGAGAAGAATGCGCTCAACGTGTCGAATCTGGACGTCTGATCGCGATCGTTCCTGCGGTCCGGGCGCGAACCTCCGGCGAGGCCAGGCAAGTTGCGACTGCTTCGTATCCGGCAGCTCCCAGATAGGGAGCAACGTGGATAGGCGGACTGTGGTTGGCCGGGCAAAAAATGATTGCCTCATCGGGCCCGGTGGCGGATAAATCCAATATCGCCGAAGAACGCGTCATCAAAAACAGGGGCCGGGCGCCGGCTCTAGCTCGTTGACGCAGATGGATGATCAGCGCTTCCTGGGTGGCGCGATCCAGCCCCTGCTCGATCATGTCGACAACCAGTCCGGGCGGATCATCAGCCTCCAAGGCGATCAGCAATGCGCGTAACGCTTCCGAATCTTGCGCGCCTTCGTCGATGAGCGACGCCAAACTTTGATCAACCCGTGATTTCAGGGCCGCATCACTGTGCAAGCGAGCTGCGGTCGCTCCCCAATCCTTCGACCGCTCCAAACCCAGGAAGGCAGCGTTGGGAATTGCTGCGGCCAACCGCGCAGCGAAACGCGTCTTACCACTGCCCAACGGACCAACGATGTAATTGATCGGTCGAATTTCGCGAAGTTCGAACCATTCACCACCCCAAGGCCAGGGTAGCTCGAAAGCCGCGCTCAACGCCGCACAAGGATTCTGCCATCGTGCGAGTTCGCGATTGGCCCGCATGGCGCGGATCCTGTGTATCGAGCCCGTCAGCCTGCATATTTGGCCTTCAAGTGCGGATTCCTGTGCGGCCAGAACAGGCTCGCGATTTTGAGGGCGGCCTTCCACTACCTGCGCCACCTGGGCGAGGCTGAGTCCAAGCGCGCGCAACGCCACCACTTCCGCAGCACGAGCCAGCGTATCGGCACCATACGCGCGGTATCCGGCCGCGGTTCGGCCGGGATTGACCAGACCCCGCTTCTCGTACAGTCGCAGTGCCTTCATCGAGACGCCGAGCCGCGTGGCTGCCTCGGAAGCACTCAAAGGCATTGCGCAATAACCCATGTCCACCCTCCTGCCTGCACGCCCACATCCTGAAGGCGGCCCCAGGGGCCGAGTCAACCAAAATTTAACCCGGCCTCGCCGGAGCTCAAAGAGTCATTGCTGTCAGGGTTTTTCGGCCAGCGGGTTGCTGAGCACGGTGCGTTTTGGAGTCTCGCCGTTCGGTTTCTCGATGGTCAGATCGTTGAACAAAAACGCCGGCACCACGTAGGACACCAGGGGCCGTCCGCCGGCAAACAAGTTGAGATTGAAGGGCGAGCTTTTGACGGGGGCCGCCTCAGTGTAGACGACCCGTTGATCCGAGACCGCGGCGATTTCCTTCATGTTGGCCGGAGTCAAATCCTCGACCACCGCATTGCGCACCAGTTCCTCGTGGCCATCCGGGTAAATCCGGTAGGCGAGGGTCGCCGTTTTGCCGGAGAGCCGGCGCACCAGGATTCCATACTGACGGCCCTGCTCCTTGGCCGACTGGATCAGCCGCCGGCGCAACTCCTCGGATGTCTGGGTCTGGTCCGCGGAGACGAACAGATTGCTGGGCGCCACGCCGAGTTCGCGCTCGCTGCCCGTGCTTACCGCAATTCCGTGAACCGGCGCGCGCGAAGTCAGCAGGGTCTTCAGCACGCCGTGCTCGACCAGCGAGGTTCGTTGCGGCACGGTGGCCTCTTCATCGACCATGTGGCCGCCGAACAGCAGCGCGTCCTTCTCGCGCGTCGCCGTGGGATCATCCGTCACATTGATGAAAGCCGGCAGCACCCGTGAACCGATCTTGTCCAACATACCGCCGGATTGCGCGCGAAAGGCCTGCGCGAGCTGATCGTTGCCCGAGATCAGCGCGGGCACCGCAGTCAGTCCGGCGGCAAAATGCCGCGAAAAGGCCTCGGCGGCAGCCTGTCCTTCGAACAGCACCGGCCCTTCGTAGCGCTCCTGCAGCGGGGCGGCCTGCAGCTTGACGATTTCATTTTGCAGATCGCGAACCCGCGACATGAGAGCGGCCCCGCCCGGCAGGTCTTTCAACGAATACCCATACAGCATGATGAAGTCGCTCAGCGCCATGCCGTCCGGAGCCTGGGCCACTGCCGAAACCCGCAGAGACACGTGCGGCACCCGTCTTACGAAGCTGCTGCCTTCGCTGTTCAAGTAGCGCTCCTGACGGTTGCTCATCACCAGCTGCGCCAAGGATGTCTCGACCGATGGCGTCTGCCGGAAAACGCCCGAGGTCTCGCGCACCAGCCGCGTCGCCGCGGCCGCGTCCAGATCGGCGCGCGGCGGGGTTTCCGAGATCGAAACCGGTATCGCCTTGCTGAAATCGGCAAGATTCTCGCTGCGATTGCGGTTTTGCAACGCCGCCTGTTTGCCTGAAAAATCCTCCAGCGCCTTCTTGTACGCGCGATCCGTGGTCAACCAGATCTTGCGCCGCAGCTCATTGTAATTGTCGTCCAGCGGCAGCAGTGCGGCTCCCGCCGTCACCAACGCAGAGATGCCCTGCGGTCCCGACGGCATGGACAGAAAATTGCTGCTGTCGAGCGCATAGTCCCCGACTTTCACCGTCACCAAAAGGATGCGCGATTTGCTCTCGATGCTCGACACGACGCTGCCGAGCGTCGCCGAGACCTCGCTGATATCGTTGTCGAGGACCAGATAGGAGATGAAATACGGCTTGCTGAGCTGATCCAGCTGCAGTTTCTGCATGGAACGCTGCATCTCATCGTGCAGCGCGCGGGAAACCACGTCCTCGTCGGCCCGCACCAGCGGGCTCAGCAACAGCGCCCCGCAGCAGGCGATGACTTTCATGCCGGGCAATTTCATCTACTTGTCCTCGAACGGCGCGGGCAATATCGGCGCTCGTTCCTGCGATTTGGATTTCTTCTGCACTTCGATTTGCGACACGAGAATTGCCGGTGCGCTCGCCGCAACCGGTACGTAGCCCGATTCGGCGCCGCAAACGCCGTTGAACACCGACACGTCATCGCCCGCGGCCAGGATTTTGCTGAATACGGTGAGGGGCGTGCCGATCAGATCGACCCCGCGCACCAGCTCTTCGCGGCCGTCGGGATATATCCGGTAGACCATGACCGGCAGCACGTTGAAGGCATTGGGGATGGTGCGGCCGGTGATGGTGAATCCGCCGGCGATGTCGTCGAACAGCAGTCCGAACGGCTTGTTCTGCTGCTTGATCTGCTCGATCAGCATGGCGCGCAATCGGTCATGCGAAATGGGCTTGGAATTGAGCACCAGGAGATTCGATTGTCTGGCCACGGGACTGAAGCCCGGTTGCGCCCTGCCATGGCCGTTGGAACCGGGAAAGCCCTCGATCGGGGTGCGCGACATGAGGAAATTACGCATCACGCCGTCGCTCACCGCATCGACGCGCCGCGCCCTCACGCCCTCATCGTCGAAGGCATACGCGCCGACCAAGTCCGTTCCCGCATAGCGGCGCAGCGTCGGATCGAAGACGACCGAGAGGAAATCCGGCAGCACCGCCTGGCCGACCATTTTCTTGAAAGTTTGGCCTTCCGATTCACTCTTTTGGCGGTGGCCTTCGATGCGGTGACCGAAAACTTCATGAAAGAAAACCGCCGCGGCGCGCCCGGAAAGAATTGCCGGACCCGTGTAAGGATCCACGATCGGCGCGTTGCGCAGGGCCGCCAGGTCCGCAATCATGCCGTTCACCGCCTTCAGCACCGTGGCGTCGTCAGGCAACCCGGCGGGCGTGAAGGCAAAATAGGTTTCGTATCGCGGCAGCTCCATGCCGTCGTCGGCTTTGGAGAAGGCCGAGATCTGCAGCCGGTAGTAGGTTTGCGAGCTCTGGATCGCGGCGCCGTCGCTCGATACGAACCAGCGGACCTCCTCACTCGCCAAAAACGTCGCTGTCGCGTCGTACAGGTTGCCGAAGCGCTGGAAGGGGGCGGTGTACTTGCGCACCTTTTCCCCCCAGAGTTTCCGGTCCACCTGGAAGGCGGCCACCGGTTCGATGCTTTGCTCCGCCGGCGCCGCGGAGAAATCCGCGGACTTGTCCTCGCGTTCGACATTCACCTCGCTCACCGTGCGCACCGTCGCCAATTCCTGCACGGCCTGCCTGTATTTCTTGTCGGTTTGATACCAGAGCACGCTGCGTATCGCCGTGGGATCATCCTCTATCGGCACCGCAATCCGGGCAAACTGGTCGGGACCGCCGCGCAGCCGACGCGTGTTGTCCAGCGCATAGTCGCCGACGCGCAGGTTGATTCGTAGCAGCCGACTCCGGTTCTCGCTGCTGTGGTCCAGGGCGCCGAAGGATCCGACCACGGTGGCCAAGCGGGTTTCGACGATGTCGTAGCTCAGGAAGTAGGGCGCAACCGGCTGTTTCTTCAGTTGCTCCATCGAGCGCGTCAATTCCGCCTTCTCGGCTCCCAACACGAGCGGATAGGGTGCGGGGCCGGCGGCTGCCTGCCCAGCCGTCATCAGACAGAGAAGTCCCCAGGCAAGAACGCGCATTGTTATTCCTTTGCCGCCGCATCCGGCGATTCGTTCCATGTGCTGGAAGGATCTCGATCCCAAGATCATGACAAGTAAAACGTGAGTTTAAAAGGACCGGTGGGCCGGCGCATGAAAACCTTTGTCAAGAAATGTGTATTTGACCGCGGCGATCATATGCGCCGCCGCATGCGCCCGCCTTAATGTTTGCGCAGTCCGTTATCCGCTATCCTCGGAAAATGACCGTGCAAGAGTGGATTCGAAAGGGCCGCGAACTCGGCGCGAGCGATCTGCATATCGAAGCCGACGGCGCGCCGGTCGCGCGCGTTCGCGGGCAGCTAACCCCGATCGGCCAACCCATCGCCGGTGCAGCGCTGGTCCAGACGGGGCGCGAGCTGTTGGGAGCCGACGGATGGTCGCAGTTCCTGGCACGGGGCTCCGCGGATGTCTCCCGGACCATCGCGGGCGTGCGCTGCCGCATCAACATCTTCCAGACGCTGCGCGGCGTGGCCATGGCCGTGCGGCTGTTGAGTTCC
The DNA here is from genome assembly GCA_036267715.1 of Steroidobacteraceae bacterium. GTDB lineage: Bacteria > Pseudomonadota > Gammaproteobacteria > Steroidobacterales > Steroidobacteraceae > Bog-1198. The sequence continues at coordinate 234,074 of DATAVN010000003.1, forward strand.
TTTCAGAACAACCTGCGCGCCTGCAATCTGCATCCCGAGCTCAAACGCCTGACGGAAATGACCACCGGCTTGATCGTCGTTTCCGGCCCGACCGGCAGCGGCAAGTCCACCACGCTGGCGGCGCTGGTGGAGGAGATCAACTCATCCAGCGCGCGCAATATCCTGGCGATCGAAAGCCCGATCGAGTACGTGTTCAGCAACCGGCGCTCCTTCATCCGGCAGCGCGAGGTGCCGACGCACTCACCCAGCTATGAGCAGGCGCTCACCGATGCCCTGCGCGAGAATCCCGATGTGCTGGTGATCGGCGAGATGCGCACCCCCGAGGTCATGCGCCTGACCCTGAGCGCCGCGGAGACCGGCCACCTGGTGATTGCCACCATGCACTCGGCCACTTGCGCCGAAGCGATCAGCCGCATCTGCATGTCGTTCCCGGCGGAGATCCAGGCCGGCATCCGCTCGCAGCTCGCGGATTGCTTCGTCGGGTTCGTGTGCCAGAGATTGGATTTTTTGAGCGAGCACCGGCTGCGGGTCCCGGTATGCGAAATTCTGCTGCCGAGCGCGGCCTCCAAAGGCACCATCCGCGGCGGCCAATTCAGTCAGATCGCGAATGTACTGCAGACCGGCGGCGAGGCCGGCATGTGGAATTTCGACCGCTATCAGCGCTGGGTGGCGCAAAAAAAGGACTGGGTGCAGCCGACCCTGGCCGCGCCGTTGCCGGAAGAACGCCTGGCGCCCGCGCCGTCGAAAATCCAGCGCCGCGAAATCGTACCGACCTTGCCGAAGGACGATTCGCTGGAGATTCCCATCGAAGAAGACGTCGATCTCGACGAACTCGCGAAACGCATCGAAAAGGGCACCCGCTAAAGCCCTAAAAGATGGCGCGGCACCCGCCGCGAATCATGCCTTCGTGGCCGCGATGCGCGCCATGCCGCTCGCCCCGGTGTCCCGCTTCACCTTGAAAGCGCGCGCCGTCAGCGCGGCCGCAACCCGCTCCGGCGCCAGCCGCAATTTCGGATAGCGGCTGATCCGCTGCTGCCAGCGGCCGTCCTGCCTCTCGTGCAGCAAATCGTAGACCGTCACCTGATCCTCGCCGTAGTCGAGAAAACAGGTCAAAATCCGCTTCTCATCGGCGCGCACCGGAATGAAACGTTGGTCGCCTTCGAGCGACCGGGCGGCGTAATCACGAAAGGTCGCCGCAAACACGCCGCCGCGCGGCAGCGCATCCGCCACGCAATCCATCAACGCCTCGACGGCGGCGAACGACGGCAGGTGCGTCAGCGTGTCACCCATGCACACGATCAGCTGCGCCGGTCCGCTCAAGAATGCGCGGAATCCAAGCAGATCGGCAAGGTGCGCGGCAATGGGCAAATTGCCGCTGCGCCTGCGCAATTCCTCGAGCAGCAGCTCGCATGTGTCGACCGCGACGACCGCAAAACCGCGCTCGGCAAGGGCCAGGGCATGCAGCCCCAATCCCGCACCCAGATCCACCGCGACCCCGCCGTCCGCGGGCAACGGCAGATCGTCGATCTCGGCCGCGGCGCGCGCGAAGGCCGCCTCGAGATCGCCGAGCATCCACGCGTAGATCGGTCCCAAGTGCGCCTGATAGTGCGTTTCTTGCGATTGCATCACAGCCCGCCCAAGGCCGGAGCCGCGAAGGCAACTCCGCCGTCGACGGTCAAGGTCGAGCCGATCACATAATCTCCGGCGCGCGCCGCCAGAAAAATGGCGGCGCCGGCCATGTCCTCGTCCGTGCCGATGCGCCGTGCCGGAATATGCCTGGCGACCTCATCGCCCCGATCGCGCGCTTCCTTGTTCATGTCGGACTTGAATGCGCCCGGCGCAATCGCGGTGACGTGGATGTTGTCCCTGACCAGCCGCGCCGCCATGAGCCGCGTAAGGTGAATGAGGCCCGCCTTGCTGGTGACATACGAATAGGTTTCGCGGTGGGTGAGATAAATGCCGTCGATCGATGCGATGTTGATCACCTTGGCGGGACGCGCCGCGCTTGCCGCCTTGCGCAGCGCCGGCGCCAGCGCCTGGGTCAGAAAAAACGGCGCCTTGGCATTAAGATCGAGCACCTTGTCCCATCCCTCCTCGGGAAACGCGTCGAAGCTCGCTCCCCACGCGGCGCCGGCATTGTTGACGAGAATATCGACCTTGGGCTCGCGCGCCATGAGCGCGGCCGCGAGCTGTTTTGCGCCCGCGACCGTGGACACGTTGGCCGGAATCGAGATGCAGGTCCCGCCGTCCTTGGAGAGCTGCTGCGCAGTCCGATCGCAGGCATCGGCTTTGCGCGCCGAAATGTAGACCTTGGCCCCCTGCGCGATGAATCCCCTCGCGATCATCCGGCCGATGCCGCGCGAGCCGCCCGTGATCAGCGCGATGCGTCCCTCGAGCGAGAACAGGTCCGAGGTGTTCATGGAGCGGCCGCTGGTTCGCGCGGCCATCGTTCATGGCATAGCGCCAAGAAGCGGGTGCCCGCCTGCGACATCGGCTGATGTTTCAGGCTGAAGGCGCCGACCTGACGGTCGATGCTCGAGTAGGGCAGGCCTTCGACCGGGACCAATTGCGGCGGCACGGCGGTGAGCAGATCGGAGACGTAGGTGACACCCTTGCCGTCCGCCACCAGCGCCAGGCGCAATTCCGTATGGCTGACTTCCCAGACCGAGCCAAATGCGTCGCGCAGCCGCTCGCCGGTCGAACGGCGCGCGCTGTCATCGAGAAACGAGGTTACCAGCGGCAACTCACGCATGGTGCCGAGCGCGTCGCGCGCCAACGCCGCACGGGCCGGATGATCGCGTGCAATCATCAGCAGCCGGGTTTCGAAGAAGCACGGATGCAATGCGAAGTGCGCCGGCATGTTGTGATGAAAGGGTCCGAAGCCCAATTCCCATCGGCCCTCCGCGACGCCGTGCACGATTTCGCGGCTGGGAGCGACCACCACCTTGAGCCGCGTCAATGGATTGCGCTCGCAAAATTCCTTGAGCAATGCGACGCCGATGCGCGAATTGGCGGCGGAGGAAAGCGCGAGCGACAGCGTGGACAGTGCACCGGACTTGATCTGGCCGATGTCCGCCAGCGTTTCGCGCTCCTCGTTCAGTGTGGTTTCAGCAAAGCGCAGCAGGCGGATGCCGGCTTCGGTGGGCTGCGGCGGATTGCCTCGGCGCAGCAAACTGGTGCCCAGCCGATGCTCCAGATTGGCGATGGTTTGACTGACGGCTGACTGCGAAAGATCCAGGCGTTCCGCGGCGCGGCTGAAACCCCCGGCTTCGATCACCGCGTGAAAACAGCGCAGCTCATGGCGTTCAACCTGCATGTGCCCAAGGATAACCGACCGCGCGCCGCTTATGCGCCCCGCTGATAGCTCTATCAGCTGCGGGGGATGGTGTTAAGGCGCTCCAGGCGTTTTACTCGGGCTTAGGGAGGTGTTCCATGAGCGCAGTGGTCGATATCAAAAAGGGTCTGGAAGGGGTGGTGGTCGACAGCACCTCGATTTCCCTGGTGGATGGCGCGGCCGGGCGCCTTTACTACCGCGGCCTTCCGATCGAGAGACTGATCAACCACCCGTTCGCCGCGGTGGTGCACCTGGTGATCTTCGGAGATCTGCCCGATGCCGCGCGCCTGGAAGAATTCGAGGAGTTCCTTTGGGATGCCGGCCGGCTGCCCGCGCAGCTGGCCGACGCACTGGCGCAGCTGGCGAAATTGCGGGCTCATCCCATGGCCACCTTGCATGCCGCCATGCCCTTGATGGCCGTCGCGCCGTCGCCGCTAAAATTCGGCCGCAGCGAGGATGAACAAGAAGCGCTGATCGTCGCGGCGCGATTGCCGGCGGCATATGCCGTGTTGCTGGCCCTGCACGCGGGCAGGACGCTTGGGCGTTATCCCGATATCCGCCGCTATGGCGTGCGCTTCCTGCAGCTGATCCAGGAGCGCATGCCTTCCGCAACCGCCGTGCGCATTTTCGAGCAAACCCAGATTCTCCAGATCGACCACAGCTTCAATGCCAGTACCTTCACCGCTCGCGTGGTGACCTCCACCCTGGCGCCGCCGGCCTCCGCTCTGGCCGCGGCGATGGGATCGCTGTATGGCCCGTTGCACGGCGCCGCCGATCAGGGCGCGCTCGAAATGGCCCAGCAAGTCGGCAGCGCCGGGCAGGCCGCGGAATTCGTGGCCGCGTGCCTGGCCGACGGCCGGCGGGTCTCGGGGATGGGACATCGGGAATATCGCGTGGTCGACCCGCGCGCGAGGATCGTCAGGTCGTTGGCCGAGGAGATTGCCGCGGCGCCCGAGGAGCAACGGCTGCTGCAGACCTTGAAAGCGGTCGACGAGGCCTTTGTCGCGCAGACCGCGCACAAGAAGCGCGCGCTGCGCGCCAATCTGGAATTCTACAAGGGCATCGTCTACCTCGCCTTGGGGGTGCCCAAGGAATTCTTCACCGCGACCTTCGCGGCCGCGCGCATATTCGGGTGGTCGGCGCACATCGTGGAACAGCGCAAGGACAACCGCATCGTCCGGCCATCCGCGAACTACATCGGCCCTGCCCCGCAACCTGATTAGCTTTCGGATCGGCGCACGGTTCCGGTAACATCGGCCGCATGCTGTTTTCCGAGACCCTGGCGTCGATCCGGCCGCATGGCGCCGGCGTGAGCGCCGTGATCGGCGAGGATTGGTCCCAAGGACGCGCGACATTCGGCGGCTTGGTCGCGGCATTGGGCAACGAAGCCATGCGGCGTCTGGTGCCGGCTGCGCGCGCACTGCGCGGGCTCGAGACCACTTTCGTCGGCCCTGCACCCGCGGGCGACGTGCGCATCGATGCCGAAGTGCTGCGCGTGGGCAAGACCGTCACGGTTGCCGGTGCGCGCTTGTCGAGCGATGGAAAGGCCGCTGCCACGCTCACCGGCGTGTACGGGGCGGCGCGCGCCACTGCGCTGACCATCACACCTGCCGTCGCCCCGGGTTTGCCGCGGGCCGAGGAGCTGCCGGATCCCAACGTTCCCGGGATGGGCGGTCCTTCCTTTCTGCGCCATTTCGATTTCAGGTGGGCTGAAGGCACGCCGCCGTTCAGCGCCTCGCCGCTGCGCACGTCCAAGATTTATGTCCGCCACCGCGACACCGCTCCTCTGTCGGAGTCTCACCTGGTTGCGCTGATCGACTGCATCCCTTCGGTGATCCTGCAGCTGCTGAGCGCGCCGACACCTTCGAGTTCGCTGACCTGGTCGGTGCAATTTCTCGGCCACCACGATGGCTTTGCAACCGATGCGTGGTGGCGCATCGACGCCGAGGTGAATTCGGCCGGCGAGGGCTACAGCTGCGAGTCCTGCGTTCTGCTCGATCCGAATGGGGCGCCGGCGGCAATCGCCCGGCAGATGGTGGCGGTGTTTGGCTAAGCGGGCGCCGGCGCCACACCATCCGACGGAGTGCGCCAATTGCGGCGCGGATCTGATGGGCGCCTATTGCTTCAACTGCGGCCAGCATGCGCACGAGAGCGCGCGCTCGACCGCGGCTTTATTCAACGATGCCTGGCACATCGCCACCCATGTCGACAGCCGCTTCTGGCAGACCTTGTATATCCTGCTGTGCAGGCCCGGGAAGTTGACCCGCGAATATTTCGCCGAACACCGCGCCCGCTATCTGCCGCCGGTGCGCGTGTACCTGGTGTTGAGCGTGTTGTTCTTCGCATTCGGTCTCGCGGCGCCGCATAAATTCTATGCCGTCTCGACGCAGTCCGGCGCGGCGCCCACGGTTGGCGAGATACCGGCGGCCAAGGCCAAGGGATTCCTGTTCAATGTGTCGAATTGCGACCAGGTGAACAGCTCGATCTCATGGCTGCAAAATGCGCTGCACCAGTCCTGCTTGCGCAACATCGAAAATCACGGCGCGCTGCTTCAGCATGCATTCGTCGCCAACATCCCCAAAATGATGTTCCTGTTCGTGCCCATGATGGCGCTCGTGATGTTGATGCTGTATTGGTGGCCGCGGCGCTGGTACGTCGAGCACCTGGTGTTCTTTCTGCACAATCACGCCGCGGTATTTCTGCTGCTGCTCATCCAGGCGCTGCTCAGTTGGGTGGCGGCATGGCTCGGGTGGCGCACCTTCCGCGGCTGGGTCATCGCCATCATCACTTGCTACACGATTTGGTACGTGTACCGGGCGATGCGCGTCTACTACGGCCAGGGGCGGTTGCTGACCTTCACCAAGCTTTGCGTGGTCGGCATGGCCTACATGATCGGCTTCAGCTTGACCTTGTTCGCCACGCTGCTGGTGAGCGTGCTCATGGACTGAAAGCTATTTGCCGAAGATGCTCTTCGGCAGCTTGACGTGCACCCCGACGTTGGGTTTGTCGACCAGCTGCGTGATCGCCACATTGCCGGCGATGCTCACCAGTTGGTAGGCCTGATGGCGGGTCAATTTCTTCTCCGTCACGAGAAAGTCCACCATTTCCTGTATTGCGGTCTTGGTGGCAACGACCAGATCCGGATCGGTTGCCATGCTGATGTAATCGGTTTTGGTCTCGGCGCGCGGCCATTTCAATTTCATGTCCTTGCGCACGGTGAGCTGCAGGCGTCCGCGCAGCGAGGTCTCGATCGCGGTCTGGTCCACCTCGCCGTCGCCCTGCGCCACGTGCCCGTCGCCGATTTCAAACAGCGCGCCGCGCGCAAACACCGGTATATATAGAGTGCTGCCGGCGACGAGTTCGCGATTGTCCAGGTTGCCCGCATGCCGTCCCGGCGGGTTGCTGCTCACCCTGCCCAGCTCCGGCGCCGGTGCAAGCCCGATGCTGCCGTAGAACGGTTTGAGCGGGATCACGATGCCGGGCAGGAATTGCGCCGTCATTTTCTTGCGGTCGAGCGCGATGATCTTGGACGGCACGCCGCTCTGGCAATTCTCCGGCAGATAGCCGCTGCAGCCGTTGTAGCCGTAATCGAGCGGCAGTTCGATCGACAGGATCTTCACCTCCAGCACGTCGCCGGGCTCCGCGCCCTCGACGTACACAGGACCGGTGAGAATATGGCCGCCGGGTCCGCGGCGCTCGCCGGTCACTTCGCTGACGATGGCCTTGAGCGAGGCCTGGATCTTGTCGTCCGCAACGCCCGCCTTCGCGAGGCCGGTCGGCGTGTTGGTCAGCAGGGTGTCGACATCGACGATGTCGCCGGAATCGATGCGCAATACCGGCGGCGCATCCGCCCAGTAATAGCCGTATGCCACGGTGGCCGGCGTGGCCAGAAGCCGGTGCGTCCGCGGCGGATGCGCGAACGCGCTTGCGACGATACCGAGCGAAACGAGGCCTGCGGCTGCGACGAGGCCCGGGGCTGCGACGAGGATTTTTTTCATGGGGCGGTACGCTATCATAAGTTGAATGGTGCCTGATATTGCGCGGCGCTCCGCCCGGCGGCGCGCATGCGTGCGATGTGCTCGAGTCCCGCCTCGATGGATTGGCGCACCTCATCGTTGAGATCGCGCGGGTCCTTGCCGGTCGAGTCGATCGGTTCGCCGATCACCACGCGAATCGTGCCGGCCTTCTTCATGATCCCGCGCCGCACCCAGAAATCGGCCGCGTTGTGCGACAAGGGCACCACGGACTTGCCGGTTTCGGTCGCCAGCAACGCGGCGCTCACGCCGTACCTGCGCTTTTCGCCGGCAACCACGCGGGTGCCTTCGGGGAAAATGATGATCCACAGGCCCGCGGCCAGGCGCTCCTTTCCCTGCTCGATGACTTGATTCACCGCGCGGTGGCCCGCCCCGCGATTGATCGAGATGGGCCGCAGCAGTTTCAATCCCCAGCCGATCAGCGGTATCCACAGCAACTCGCGCTTCAGCACCCAAACTTGCGGCGGAAAGATCAGAAACTGCGCGATGGTCTCCCACGCGGAGGTGTGATTGCTCATCACGATGTGATTGCCTGCGGGGATCCGTTCGCGGCCTTCGACGGTGAATTTCAGCCCGCACATCTTGTCCAGCAGCCAGAACACGATGCGCGCCCAGGTGCGCGCGATGGAAAATTGCGTGCGGTAGGGCGCCCAGAAGCACAAGGTCATGAAGCCGCCGAACGCCAGCGCCGACACCATCATGTAGGCGGTGAAGATGAGCGACCTGATCAACTGCATGCGGCCGATCAGCCCGGCAGCCGCGACAGGTCGGCAACGCCGCCGAGCAATGCCTGCACGTCGCGCAGCAGGGCAAGACGGTTGTTGCGCTTCGCGATGTTCTCGTCCATCACCATGACGCGATCGAAAAAATCGTTCACCGGGGCCTGCAGCGCCACCAGCGGCTTGAGACTGTCGGCGTAGCGGCGCCGGCGCGCCGCGTCCTGCACCGGCTCGCGCAGCTGTCCCACGGCGCGGTGCAGGACCCGTTCGGCCTCCTCGGCGAGGGCGTCGGGATCGAGGTTCCAATCAGCGCTCAACTGGGCCTTTTTCAGGATATTGGCGATGCGTTTGTTGATCGCCGCCAGTACCGGCGCCTCAGGCAACAGCAGAAACTCCTTCAGTGCTTCGAGACGCATGCCGGCGTCGAGCGGTGAACGTGGCCGATTCGCAAGCACCGCATCGAGCATCTCAGCCGTGGTGCCGGGCTGCTCGAGCAGTTGTCCGCGCAGACGCTCTGCGATGAAATCGTAGACTTCGTCCTGCACGCCGCTGCGCTGTATGGGCTGCGCGTCCGCGGCGGCGGCCAGGATCTCGACCAGATCCAAATCCAATCGATGCTCGAGCAGAATGCGCAGCACGCCGAGCGCGGCGCGGCGCAATCCAAAGGGGTCCCTGGTGCCCGTGGGCCGCTGCTCGATCGCGAAGATTCCCGCCAGCGTGTCGATTTTGTCGGCCAGCGCCAGCGCCTGGCCGATTTTGCCGGTGGGCAGCGCGTCGCCGGCGAAACGCGGGCGATAGTGCTCCTCGAGCGCCAGCGCCACCGCATGCGGCAGTCCCTGAGCTTCGGCATAGTAGCGCCCCATCGTGCCCTGCAATTCGGGGAACTCACCGACCATCGCCGTCATCAGGTCGGCTTTGGACAGCTCCGCGGCCTGCGTGATGTCGCGGCCGGCATCGATGCGGCTGCCGATCATTTGCGCCAGCCGGGTCACGCGCGCGGTTTTGTCCGCATAGCTTCCGAGCCTGGCTTGAAAGGTCACGCCGGCGAGTCTCGCGGCGTGAGCCTGCAACGTGAGCTTGCGGTCCTGTTCCCAGAAGAACGCCGCATCGCTCAAGCGCGGCCGCACCACCCGCTCATTGCCCTCGCGAACCTTGGCGGGATCGCGGCTTTCTATGTTGCTCACCGTGATGAACCAGCCGGTCAACCCGCCGTCCGCGCCCTGCACGGCGAAATAGCGCTGATGATCCTGCACCGTCGCAATGACCACTTCACGCGGCAGGCTCAAGAACCGTTGTTCGAATTGTCCGGCGAGCGGCACCGGCCATTCCACCAACGCGCTGACCTCATCGAGCAGCGCCGCGTCGATCAATGCCGTGCCGCCCAGCTGCGCCGCCGCGGCAGTCACCCCTGCACGGATCGCCTCCCGGCGTTTCGCGAAGTCGGCGATGACCTTGGCGCGCCGCAATTTGGCCTCATAGCCTTGCGCACTCTTGAGCACCAGCGGCTTCGGTGCGTGGAAGCGATGGCCCGAGGTGATGCGTCCCGAAGCGAGGCCCAGCAGCTCGATCGGCACGATCGCATCGCCATACAGCAGCACCACCGAGTGCACCGGCCTCACGAACTCGGCGTCGTGCGCACCCCAGCGCATGCGCTTCGGGATGGGCAGCGCCGCGATCGCCTGCGTCAAAATGCCCTCGAGCAGCGAGCTGGTATCCGCACCCGGCTCGGTGCCGCGAAATTGCAGCCATGCGCCTTTCTCGGTGCTGAGCTTGGAAAGCTGCTCGACCGCCACGCCGCAGCTTTTGGCGAATGCGGCCGCGGCCTGGGTCGGCGCACCCGCGGCATCGAAGGCATTGGCCAATGGCGGCCCGCGCCGCTCCACCTGCCGATCGGGCTGGCGTTCCGCCAGTTTCTCGATCGACAGCGCAAGACGCCGCGGCGTTGCGAAGCTGTGAACCTTGCCGTGCGCGACGCCGGCGCTGCCCAAGCCCTTGACGACGCCGTCGGTGAGCGAGTTGGACAACGCCTGCAAACTGCGCGGCGGCAGTTCTTCGGTGCGCAATTCGAACAGCAGATCCCTCGCGCTCATCAGGCCACTCTCTGCGGGGTGGAATTTTTGAGCAGCGGATAGCCCAGTGCCTCGCGGCTCTCGCGATAGCCTTGGGCCACGCCGCGCGCCAGGGTTCTCACGCGCAGAATGAAACGCTGGCGTTCGGTCACCGAAATGGCGTGGCGCGCATCCAGCAGGTTGAACGCATGCGAGGCTTTCACCATCTGTTCATAGGCGGGAAGAACCAGTTTGTCCTTCAGCAGCTGCTGACAGGCGCGCTCACAGGCGTCGAATTCCGCCGCCAGCACCGCGGTGTCGGCCTTTTCGAAGTTGTAAGTGGATTGCTCGACTTCGTTTTGATGGAACACATCGCCATAGGTCACCGTCCCAAAAGGCCCGTCGGTCCAGACGATGTCGAAGATGCTTTCCTTGCCCTGGATGTACATGGCGAGCCGCTCGAGACCATAGGTGATTTCACCCATCACCGGCCTGCAGTCCTGCCCGCCCACTTGTTGAAAGTAGGTGAACTGGGAAATCTCCATGCCGTTCATCCACACCTCCCAACCCAGGCCCCAGGCGCCCAAGGTCGGGGATTCCCAATTGTCCTCGACGAAGCGGATGTCGTGGGTCAGCGGATCGATGCCCAGGTAGCGCAGCGAATTGACATACAGTTCCTGAAAATCATCGGGAGAGGGTTTGATGCTGACTTGAAACTGGTAGAAGTGCTGAAGCCGGGACGGATTGTCGCCGTAGCGTCCGTCGGTGGGCCGGCGTGAAGGCTGCACATAAGCCGCGCTCCAGGGTTCCGGTCCCACGGCGCGCAGGAACGTGGCCGAATGGAAGGTCCCCGCGCCCATTTCCATGTCGTAGGGCTGCAAAATCACGCAGCCCCGCATCGACCAGTATGTCTGCAGGGCAAATATCAGCTCTTGAAAGGTGCGCGGAGCCGCGGGCGGGTGAGACATGAGGTGCTCGCAATCGAGGCAAAGTGAGCGAGTATAGCGACGCCGCCCGGACGTGTCGTGAGCTTCCCCCATGCACCGATTTGGCTCATTTCCGCGTCAGTCCTAAAGATCGCGCCCCATCTCCTCCGCACGGCATCGCTTTGCACCGGAACAGGGCGCAGATTTTGGTAGTTTGATCCATTATGATGCGTGAAATGCCGCGCCGCTTAGCAAGTGCTTGATCCTGAAAGTGAGCGGCGCCTGGCACATTAGCTGCATTGCCCAAGGACCCGGCTGACCGGACCACCCCTATACCTTAAGCGAGGACGCAAATGACCCCCGCCGATGTTCTGAAATTAATCCACGAAAAAGAAGCGAAATTCGTCGATCTGCGCTTTACTGACACGATTGGCAAGGAGCAGCACGTCACGGTGCCCACACGGTTGGTGGACGAGGGATTTTTCAAGGACGGCAAGATGTTCGATGGTTCTTCCATCGCGGGCTGGAAGGGCATCAACGAGTCCGACATGATTTTGATGCCGGATCCTGCGACCGCGGTCATTGATCCATTCTACGAAGAAACCACGCTCAATTTGCGCTGCGACATCATCGAACCGATGACCATGCAAGGCTACGCACGCGATCCCAGATCATTGGCAAAGCGCGCGGAGGCGCATCTGAAGGCCTCAGGGATCGCCGATTCCGCGCTGTTCGGTCCTGAAAACGAATTTTTCATATTCGACAACGTCACGGTCAGTTCGGGCATGAATGGCTGCGCATACGAGGTCGATTCGTACGAAGGTGCGTGGAATTCCGGAAAGACTTACGAGGACGGCAACCGTGCGCACCGGCCGGGGGTGAAGGGCGGTTATTTCCCGGTGCCGCCGGTCGACTCGCAGCAGGACATCCGCACCGCGATGTCGATGGCCTGCGAGGAGATGGGGTTGAAGTTCGAGGTGCACCACCATGAAGTGGCGACCGCCGGCCAGGGCGAGATCAACGTCGCCGCGAACACCTTGACCAAGAAAGCCGACGAAGTGCAGATCCTGAAATACGCTCTGCAGAACGTCGCGCACGGACACGGGAAAACCCTCACTTTCATGCCCAAACCCATCGTCGGCGACAACGGCAACGGCATGCACGTACACCAGTCGCTGCAGAAGGACGGCAAGGCGTTGTTCGCGGGCGACAAGTACGGCGGTCTCTCGGACATTGCGCTGTACTACATCGGCGGGATCATCAAGCATGCGCGCGCGATCAATGCCTTCACCAATGCCAGCACCAACAGCTACAAGCGCCTGGTGCCCGGATTCGAGGCGCCGGTGAAGCTCGCCTATTCGGCCCGCAATCGCTCCGCGTCGATTCGCATTCCCTGGATCGCAAATCCCAAGGGGCGGCGCATCGAAGTACGCTTCCCGGACGCCACCGGCAATCCCTATTTCATGTTCGCCTCGATGCTGCTGGCGGGACTCGACGGCATTCAGAACAAGATTCATCCGGGCGATCCGGCCGACAAGGATCTTTATGATTTGGAGCCGGAGGAAGACAAGAAGATTCCCACGGTTTGCCACTCGCTCGACATGGCCCTCGACTACCTGGACAAGGACCGCGGCTTCCTCAAGGCTGGCGGCGTATTCACCGATGATCTCATCGACGCCTACATCGAGCTGAAGATGAAGGAAGTCACCCGTTTGCGGATGACCACGCATCCGATCGAAATCGAGATGTATTACAGCTTGTAGATCCCTTGCAGCCAGGGGGTGTTTGGGCCTTAAGGTGACGGCGGTCACGCCGCCCACACCTTGTTTTGTGGTCCGGAGGCGATAGGTCTATGCTTTGGAATTATGCACCTGCGACGGTCATGGTTGGCGATTGGCTTGGTTGTGGCCGTTACGGCGCAAGCCGCCGTGATCTACAAGTGGGTGGATGCGAACGGCGTGGTTCACTACTCCGATCAGGACTCGCCGGGCGCCGAAAAGATCGTCGCCCTGGGCGCGCTGAATGTGGGAAGCTCCGGCGCGCCACACCCCACGGCCGCGCCGCAGGCGCGCCCGCAGGCTGCCGGCGCGCTCAAATACAGCGACTTTCAGATTACCTCGCCGCAAGCCGATCAAACATTTTTTGGCGACGATCCGGTGGGAGTGCATTTGAATCTGAACCCCGTGCTCAAGCAGGGTCAAAGCATCGCCTGGCACCTGAACGGCAAACAACTGGACGATGTTGCGGACTCGGTTTCGTTCGTCCTGCCAAAGATGGATCGCGGCACGTACTCGCTGATGGCGATCATCACCGATCAGCAGACGGGCGAATCACAGAGCAGCAACAGCGTGACCTTCTTCGTGCGCCAGCCTTCGGCGCTCTCTCCTCAGTCACCGCTGCGCAAATAACCCGCGCCGCTCCGCGGCCGGAGGCCCGGCTTGTCGGCTGAGCTTCAATTGGACCCGCCGCGAATCGCCGGCAGCGAACTGCTCGACGCGATGGTGACCAGCGTCTTTCTTCTCGATCAAGATCTCACTGTCACCTATTTGAACGCGGCCGCGCAGACCTTGCTCGGTGTCGGACCCAAGCAGGCATTGGGACGGGCCATCGGGGATCTGGCCCGCGGCGCTGAAAGTCTGCTGCCCATGTTCGAGCGTGTGCGCGACGGCGGCGAGGGCGTGGTACAGCGCGAACTCGCCTGGCCCTCCCCCGGGGGCGTGGACCGGATCCTCGACTGCGCGGCCACCCAGGTGATCCTGGGCGGCGAATCCGTAAGGCTGCTGCTGGAAATCGAGGACATCACCCAGCACCGGCGTCTCACCCGCGAAAATGCACTGCTCGCGCAGCTGGGCGGGAGCCGTTTGATGGTCCGCCAGCTTGCGCACGAAATCAAAAACCCGCTCGGCGGTTTGCGCGGCGCGGCGCAGCTGCTCGAACGCGAGCTGTTGGATCCGGCGTTGCGCGAGTACACGCGCGTGATCATCAGCGAGGCGGACCGGCTCGCCAATCTGCTGGACTCCATGCTCGGTCCCGGGCGTCCGCCATCGAAGCAGCTGGTCAACGTGCATGAGCTGCTGGAGCGCGTGTACCACCTGCTGCGCAGCGAAGCGCCGCCGGGCGTTGCCGTCGATCGGGACTATGACCCCAGTCTGCCGCCCCTGACGCTCGATCCGAATCACATCATCCAGGCCATGCTCAATCTGGGCCGCAATGCGATTCAAGCGCTTGCCGGCGCCGCGGTGGATTCGCCGCGGCTGGTCTTACGAACGCGTGCGGCGAGCAATGTCAGCGTCGGCGCCCAGCGCCATCGCCTGGTGGCCTCGATCCAGTTCGAGGACAACGGGCCCGGCGTGCCCGGCGAGATTCGCGAGACGCTGTTCTATCCGCTGGTTTCCGGCCGCGCCGACGGCACCGGCCTGGGATTGGGGATCGCGCAGGATCTGGTCAGCCGCCACGGCGGATTGATCGAATTCGACAGTGCGCCCGGCAGAACGATATTCGTCATTTCCTTGCCGATGGAATCCGTATGAACCTGAAACCGCTGCAGGTCTGGCTGGTCGATGACGATGCCTCCATCCGCTGGGTGCTCGAGAAGGCGCTGAAGGGCAGCGGCATGTCGGCCAAATGTTTCGACCAGGCCGACAACGTTCTGAGCGCGTTGCGCGCCGATACCCCCGATGTGCTGATGACGGATATTCGCATGCCCGGCCGCAGCGGCTTGGACCTGCTCAAAGAGATCCAGGTCTCGCGTCCGGGATTGCCGGTGATCGTCATGACGGCTCATACGGATCTGGACGCGGCGGTGGCCGCATATCAGGGCGGCGCATTCGAATACCTGCCCAAGCCCTTCGACATCGACAAGGCGGTCGACCTCGTGCGCCGTGCCGCGCAGCAGGCAAACCTGTCCAGCGACGCGGAGGCCGCGAGGCGCGGCATACCGGAATTATTGGGGCAGGCCGCGGCCATGCAGCAGGTATTCCGCGCGATCGGCAGGCTGTCGCGCTCCAGCATGACGGTGTTGATCACCGGCGAATCCGGCACCGGCAAGGAACTCGTGGCACGCGCCCTGCACCGCCACAGCCCGCGCTCGAACAAAGCCTTCGTCGCGCTCAACACCGCGGCCTTCACCGCCGATCTGCTCGAATCCGAATTGTTCGGTCACGAGAAGGGTGCCTTCACGGGTGCCGATACCCTGCGCCGCGGACGCTTTGAACAGGCCGACGGCGGCACGCTGTTCCTCGATGAGATAGGCGACATGTCGCCGGCGCTGCAGACGCGCCTGCTGCGGGTCCTGGCCGAGGGCGAATTTTATCGGGTCGGCGGGCAAACCCCGGTGAAGGTCGAAGTGCGGGTCATCGCCGCGACTCACCAGGATCTGGAGTTGCGCGTCAAGTCCGGGCACTTCCGCGAAGATCTGTTGCATCGTCTCAATGTGATCCGCATCGAGATTCCGCCGCTGCGCGAACGGCGCGAGGATATTCCGGAACTGCTGCGCCACTATCTGTCGATCGCCGCCCAGGAACTCGGCGTCGAGCCTAAATTGCTGACCGGATCGGCGGAAACCGCGCTCGTGACTTTCGACTGGCCCGGCAATGTGCGGCAACTCGTCAATGCCTGCCGCCGCCTCACGGTCACGGCGCCGGGTCGCGAGCTGCGTGCCGAGGATATCCCCGCCGACCTGGGCGGTACTCCCTTGGGCCACGCCGCCAACCACGATTGGATGGCCAAACTTTCGTACTGGGCCGAACAGGAGCTCGACGCCGGGACGCGGCGCCTGCTCGATCAGGCCGTTCCCGAGGTCGAGCGCATTCTGATTCGCGTGGCGCTGCGCAAAGCCGACGGCTTGAAGCAGGACGCCGCCAAATTGCTGGGCTGGGGCCGCAACACCCTGACGCGCAAGATGAAGGAACTGGGCATGGGAGACGTCGGCTAGGCTTTTTTGGATCGTTGCGAGAAGCAACGGTTGTCGGGGCGGCGCCAGGCAGGCGATCACTCACAAATAATTCTTCAGAGCTTGAGAGTCCTTCGATGCGATCGCCTCGCCGATCGACTTTGCGAGCCTCACTGCGTCATCGTACTGACTTCCCAATTGTTGTTGCAGATAGTCGGTGTACGTTCGATCGTTTGCGCATTGGGGGTCCCAACTGCATGCGGAAATCATCCAATCAGAGTTTGGCCCACAATCATAACCGCTCTGACACGCCAAAATTTTCCAAGCGTCAATTAGCACGGCGGTCTCCTGGACGCTCCGCTGACCCGTACGGACCCAATCGCTCATTGAAAAAATTGCGTCTGGATCTCCCGATTCAACGGCACTAAGCGCCGACTCTCTCGCCTGTACTTCTGCATCCAGACCACGGTCTGGGTGCGGAATCGTGCTGTGGGATTCCAACATCAGCTGAGATTCTGAAAGTGATGCGTGAAGCGCAATGGCTGCTGGACTACCGTCAAGGGTCGCTTTGTCTAACCAATGATTCCAAGTAAGGGGCATCTTCCGCAGTTCTGGATCTTCCAAGAACCCTCTGCACCGGGCATAAATCATCTCAATAGTTTCCGAGGATAGGCCGACAGGTCTTGCCGCTGCATTCGCTTGAACTTCTTCCAACGTGCGTACTTCGCCGGTCGATTTTTGGAAATAAAGTCGCGATACTTCGGCGCACCACTTGAGAGATTTTGCTGTTAGATATTCCGCCTCCGCATTTCCGCTGTTTGCCAGCGGAGCAATGCCCGCAACAAATTGCGCATAGTCTGCTGCCTCGCGAAAACGTTGACGCAACGATTGAGTTGCTTTTGACGCGACTGGGGAATTGGCAGCGGTCACCACGGATGGCTTTGTCGCGACCTGCTCGACAGTCAGAGGGGCCTGCCGAGCAGGAGCATCGCCAGACCGCGACTCAAGTGCTTTCCAACTGGCAAACGCGATCGCACCAATGACGACGACGATTATCCATCGAAAAAGCACTCTTCTGTTCAAGTTAAATCAGCATGGTACGTGGAATATATACACATAGTTTGCCAAACTGCCGTCGACGATCGACACGTTAAGCTGACAGTACTCTGTTCCCGTTGCAGTTGTCGTAGCAGGCCTATCGGTCCTTATGTCCTTTGTCGCATGTTCGGAACTCCGTGAGTCATCGCCACGTTACACACAAACCGGCCTTGGTGCGGGTGGTTGCCGAGCGGAGCTATTGCAAATGCGCGCGCTCCGCTCGCGGCTTATAATTGCGAATGGGCGAATTTCTCTCCAAGAAACTCGGCGCGGTGCAGGCGTTGCTGCTGGGGATTCCGCCCACGGAGTGGTTGATTGCCGCCATCGTGGGCGTGACGGTGTGGGCCGGCCTGTGGATCCTGCGCGACTCGATCGGTGCGCGCTACAAGCGGCATTCGGCCTCCAAGAATCCCACGTTGATCCGGCTCATCGCCTATCTGATCGGCAATACCAGGCAGATTTTCTTCTTCGCCGTCGCGCTCGATGCCGCGCAGGCGAGCCTGAGCTTGCCGGCCAAGGTCGAGCACATCGTTGCCAACACCGTGCTGATGCTGATTCTGCTGCAGGTCGGGCTTTGGGCCGGCCGCGCGGTGCGCTTCTATCTGGAGATGAAGGAGCTGGAGCGCGGCGCGGACCGCGTGTTCGCCGGCTCGCTGGACATCGTCAATTTCGTTGCGCGCATGCTGATCTGGTCGCTGCTGTTCCTGGTCGCGCTCGAAAATCTCGGGGTCAACATTACCGCGCTGCTCGCGGGTTTGGGGGTGGGCGGCGTCGCGGTCGCGCTGGCGCTGCAAAATATCCTGGGCGATCTGTTCGCCTCGCTGTCGATCGCCCTGGACAAGCCCTTTGTGATCGGCGACAACCTGGCCATCGACACCTTCATCGGCAAGGTGGAGGCCATCGGCATCAAGACCACGCGGCTGCGCAGCGAAGGCGGCGAGCAGATCATCCTGTCCAACGCGGACATCTTGAAAAGCCGCGTGCGCAATTTCGGCCGCTTGTCGCAGCAGCGGATCCTCGCGACGATTCGCGTCGCCTACGACACGCCCGCCGACAAGCTCAAAACCCTGCCGGGACTGCTGGAGGGCATTGTTCGGGAGCATGCGCAGGCGCGTTTCGAGCGCTGCCATCTGAAAAGTCTCGGCGAGAGTTCCTTTCAATTCGAATTGTCGTACTTCGTGCAGCAGCCCGCGGTCAATCCCATGCTCGACCTGCAGCAGATGGTGAACTTTCGCATCATCGACGAACTGCGCCGCCTCCGGATCGAGTTCGCCTATCCGGCGCAGGTGGTATTCCTCGACCGGCACCCGGACGCGGCCGGGGAATAGCCGATGTTCCATGTGGTACTGTTCGAACCCGAGATTCCGGGCAACACCGGCAATGTCATCCGGCTGTGCGCGAACAGCGGCGCGCGGCTGCACCTCGTAAAGCCCCTGGGCTTTCGTCTCGATGACAAAAGCCTGCAGCGCTCCGGACTCGATTATCACGACCTCGCCGATGTCATGGTCCACGCCGATCTCGGGGTCTGCATGCGGCAGCTGGGCGCGGCGCGCCTGTTCATGGTCGAGACCGCCGGCCGGCGCCGCTACAGCGACGTTGAGTACCGCGCCGGAGATGCCTTCCTGTTCGGCCCCGAGACACGCGGCTTGCCGCAAAGCGCGCTGGACAGCGCGGGGCATGACAACTCAGTGTTCATTCCCATGCGGGCGCAGAACCGCAGCCTCAATCTGTCGAACGCGGTCGCCCTGGTGGTGTTCGAAGCCTGGCGCCAATGCGGTTTTGCGCGGCGGCAGCCCGAGTGACGAGCCGCAGAATGGCTCAATTCGCCGCGGACTTGATCCCGGCTTTCTGCTGCTCAATCCACTTGTTGGTGCGCGCATCCAACAGGTCGAGCGGCAGCACGCCGCCGTTCAGCATTTCATCGTGAAAGCTGCGAATGTCGAATTTCGGCCCCAATTCCCGCTTCGCCCGCTCGCGCAGTTCGCGAAATTTGAGCTGGCCCAGCTTGTAGGACAGAGCCTGGGCCGGCCACGCGATGTAGCGGTCGGTCTCGGATTGAATCGTGGGTTCATCCACGGGCTGATATTTGCGGAAGAATTCGACCACCTGGTCGCGGCTCCAATCTTCCGAATGCAGCCCCGTATCCACAACCAGCCGCACCGCGCGGAACAATTCGCTGCTTAAGCGGCCGTAGTCGCTCACCGGATCCTGATAGAACCCCACTTCCTTGCCGAGCTCTTCGGCATACAGCGCCCATCCCTCGACGTAGCCCGAATTGCCCGAGTGCTGGCGAAATTTCGGCAGGCTGGTCAATTGCTGCTGCACCGACAGCTGCATGTGATGGCCGGGAATGCCCTCGTGATAGGCGGTGGCCTCGTCGTCGATCAGCCAGCGGTGGGCAAAATTGGACGTGGCGACGCTGATGCGGCCCGGACGCTTTCCGTCGGGCGTGCCGGTTTGATAGTGGGTCGCGGAGCCCGCTTGAAACGCCGGAATGGCTTCGACGGTGACCGGCGAGCCCGGAATGAAGCCGAACAATTCCGGCAGCTTCGGCTGCATCTGCGCGATGTACCTGCGGAAGTCATCGAGAATCTGCTCCGCCGAGGTGGGGATGTACTTTGGGTTGGTCTTCAATGATTCGCGGAACGCCGCGACGTCCTTGAAGCCCTCCTTGCGGGCGATCACCAGCATTTCCGCCTCTATGCGGTCGATCTCCCGCAGGCCGACCGCGTGAATCTGCGCGGGGGTCATATTGCTGATCGTGGTGCGGCTGCGAATGTCGTTGAGGTAGCGTGCCTTGCCGCCGGCCAGCGAGGTTACGCTCAAGGTGGTGCGGCCATGGGGTGCGTACTGCGTGGCGATGAAGGCGCCGAATTTCTTGTAGGCGGGGATGACCTCGTTGTCGACCGCATCCGTGATCGTCTTGGTCAAGCGTTGTTGATCCGCCGCGGAAATGCTCGCGGGAAATTTCTTGGTCGGGATGAGGAACGGATCTGCGGCAATCACGCCGTCGACCTGCGCCGGCACCTTTTCGAGCAGAAAGCGCACCGGCATGAGCTTGTCATTCATGCCGGCGCGCAAAGTGGCCTCGGTCTGGGTCAGGGCGCGTGGAATCTGATGCAGGCGCGCGATGTAATCCTCGTAATGCTTGACCGAATCGAGCGGCACGGCGAGCGGTATGTCGGCCAGACGCACCTGCGGGCCGTCCATGTGGTTCACCGGCATCTCGTATTCTTTGAACTTGAAATTCGCGATTCGCTGCTCGAGAGAGCGCTGCATCACCTCATGCGACATCGCGTCCTGCTCCGGCAGGCCGGCCGTCGCGATGGCATTCAAGCGCGCGAGAAAGCCCTTGTCGGTGGCATCCTCGCGTTGCGCTGCGGCGGGCGATAAATCGTCGAGCTGATCGTTGTAGCGATAGTCGCCGATGGCGGTCGCGCGCTGCGGATGACTTTTCAGATCCGACTGGAACTGCTGCTCGAACAGCGCATTCTGCGCGGCGATTCGCGCGGCCACGGAGGCAGGCTCCTTGGCCGCGGCGCTGAATGAACAAGCGATCAACAAGGCGATGAGTGTGATTTTATTCATGGTTCGAAAGACTAGCATGGCAATGGTCACTTGGCGGAAGCGGGGAAAGCCGGCAATTTGTTGATATCGCGCGCATCGTGCTGGATGATCACCGTGGCGTTCAGGTTGGCCGCGAGCTGCTTGAACCGGTCCAATGAGGCCAGCGTTTCCGCACGGCTGGTGTTGAACGTCGGCACGCCGTTGCTGTCGTAGTTCTCGCGGAAATGGGCCAAGTCCCCGGTGATGAGCACATTGCCCTTCTCCTTGAGCTTGACCAGCAGGCTGTGGTGGCCCGGCGTATGTCCCGGCGTGTTCAGCATGATCACGCTGCCGTCGCCGAACACATCCTTGTCGCCGATGACCGGTTCCACCTTTCCACCGCCGCCGATCCAATGCGCAAAATTGGCCGGATTGACGCCGGGATTGGGTTTGGTTTCGTTGAGCGCGTCCCAATCGGGCTTGCCGATCAGCAGGGTCGCCTGCGGAAACGAGGCCACCTGTCCGATATGATCCCCGTGATAATGGCTGATGGCGACGAAGCTGATCTGCTCGGGTTTCAGGTGCAATTGCGCAAGCTGTTCGACCAGGCTGCTTTTCGGCGCAACGGCGGCGGGATGGCCGCCCGTGGCCGCCGGGTTGCCCGTGTCCCATACCAGGTAGTCGTTGCCGTGCTTGATCAGGTAGCAGCTGAAGGTCAGCTGCACGCTCAAGCCCTTGAACGCGGCCACGTCGGAGAAGTGGCCGACGTCCGCCACGGTCTGAG
Organism: Steroidobacteraceae bacterium; assembly: GCA_036267715.1. GTDB lineage: Bacteria > Pseudomonadota > Gammaproteobacteria > Steroidobacterales > Steroidobacteraceae > Bog-1198. The sequence goes on from DATAVN010000003.1 coordinate 255,454, forward strand.
TCTTGCCGCAATCGAAACGCGTCAACGTCAATTCGGGCGAGCCCTGTGCCGATGCCGATGCCGAGGCCGCGATGGCCAGGCTCGCGATCGCCGCCGCACGGCATAGCCATTTTCTTGTGTTCATTTGCGTTCCCAGTTGTGAAAATTCGTCCGCCGCCGCGCTATTCGGCCTCGGAACGCACTTCGCGCCCCATGAGCGCCTGCACCGCCGCTCGCACCGGCTTGTTCTCGTACACGATCCCGTAGACTTCCCGGCAGATCGGCATGTCGACCCGCAGACGTTGCGCCACCTCGCACACCGCGCGCGCCGCCGGCACGCCCTCGACCACCTGATGAATCGTGCTTTGCGCACTCGCGGGCGACTCGCCGCTTCCCAGCGCGATGCCGAAGCGGCGGTTGCGCGATTGATCGTCGGTACAGGTGAGCACCAGATCTCCCAGACCGGCAAGACCCATGAAAGTTTCGCGCAAGGCGCCGAGTTTGACGCCCAAGCGCATCATTTCGGCGAGTCCGCGCGTGATCAAGGCCACGCGCGTGTTGGCGCCGAATCCCATGCCGTCGGCAATTCCCGATCCGATGGCGATGACGTTCTTGACCGCGCCGCCGACCTCCACGCCCATGATGTCGGTCTGCGTATACGCCCGGAAACTGGGACCCGACAGACTGAGCGCAAGCTCCTTGGCAAATGCGCCATCGGGCGACGCGATGGTCATCGCCGTCGGCAGGCCGGCGCCGACCTCGCGCGCAAAAGTGGGACCCGACAGGACCGCGCCGGGTCTCTCACCCAGTACTTCCCGGAAGACCTGGTGCGGCAGCAGCCCGGTGGCCGCTTCAAATCCCTTGGTTGCCCAGGCGATCCGCGTATGCGCCGCCAGAAATGGGCGGATGCCGTCGAGCGTCGCGCGAAAAGCGTGCGAGGGCACGGCGATCAGCACATCGCGCGACAGCTCGAGTGCTTGCGGCAGATCGACCTCTATCTTCAGTGCGTCCGGAAATGCGGCCTCGGGCAGATAGCGCGCATTGCGCCGCGCGCGGTGCATGGCGTCGAGTTGCGCGCGGTCCCGGCCCCACAAGCGCGTGGCGTGCCCCTCGCGCGCCAGCAATATGGCGAGTGCCGTGCCCCAGGAGCCGGCGCCGATGACCGTCATCGGTTCCGCACGCCCGCTCTGCATTCTAGTTCACCAGATTGGGCTGCGCAGTCTCCTGCGCCTGGCTGAACAGGGCATCGAAATTGACCAGCGGCAGGAGAAAATTCGGGAAGCCGCCTTTGACGATCAGATCGGAAATGACCTCGCGCGCAAACGGAAACAGCACGCTCGGGCAGAAGCTGCCGACCAGGCGCTTCAAATCCTCGAGCGACGCGCCGGTGATGGAAAAAAGTCCGGCCTGCTTCACTTCCACGAGGTAGAGCGTCAGGTCACCCTGCTTTGCCTCCACGGTGACGGTCAACAGGACTTCGCGTATCTCCGGGGAGAGTTCCTCCGCCGCGGTATTCATGTTCAGCTGAAATTTCGGCTCCCAGGCCTGGTTGTTCGGCAGCCGCGGCCCGTTCGGCGACTCGTAGGAACAATCCTTCAAATACACGCTCTGCAAACTCACCTGCACGCCTTCGGTGTTGGTCTCCGGGCCGCCCGCTTTAATCTCGTTCATCCTGCCCCCTGAATTAGCCGATCCAACTCGCCGCTGCTATCCAGCGCGGAGAGCTCATCAAATCCGCCGACATGCCTGTCGCCGATGAAAATCTGCGGAACCGTGCGCCGCTGGCTGCGCACGATCATCTCCTCGCGCGATGTTGCGTCTTCCTCGACATTGATTTCATCGAAGGCCACATTTTTCTGCTTCAGCAGGCCTTTGGCGCGCTGACAGTACGGACACCAGTCCGACACGTACAAGGTGACGGCCGGCGGGCTCACTTTCCAGCGCTCTTGCCGCCGCCGGTTTTTGTCAGCGGCAGATTGTCCTTCACCCACGCGTTGAGGCCGCCCTGCAGATTGAACACCTTGGTGAAACCGAGCTTCACCAGGGAGCGCGCGGCGCTCGCACCGTTGCTGCCGGTGTCGCAATAGGTGATGACATTTCGATCGCGCCATTTCTTCAGCTGCTCGGCCTGCGACTCGAGTTCGGCCACGGGTACGTTGCGCGCATCGACGATATGCCCCGCATCGTACAGCTCCTTGCCGCGCAGATCGATGACCAGAGCCCCTTGATTCATCATGCGCACGGCCTGCGAGGCACTCAAGGCCGCAAATGCCTGAACGCGTGCGCGCAACTCGAAAACCAGCACGGCGATCGCGGCCAGCACCGCCGCGGCGGCCAGGTAGGGATGATGGCTGATGTAATCCAACAATTGCTGCATACGGGCTGAAAATTTGGCCTTTTTGGGCGCGCAAGTATAGCAGCGGGCACAAGGCTTGTATGCTTGGCGTCATGAGCAACTCGCTGTGAAGCGCCGTAGTACCAGCCTCTTGAGCGGGGCGTTGGCCGCGATTTTGTGCATGAGCGGCCATGCGGCCGGCACCGAGCCCAAGGACTCGGCGCAGGCAAAGGCCAAGCTTGCGGCGGTCCGCGCGCGCATTGCGGAGCTCACCGGCCGCATCGGATCGCAGCTGGCGCAGCGCGATTCCCTGAGCGCACGCGTGCGCGAAACCGAACTGGCCATCGCCGCGAAGCGCCGCCGCGTGGATGAGCTGCGCGCCGCGCAGGCCGCCGCGGAACAGCGCCGTGCGGAGCTGCGCACGCAGCAAGCCCGCAACTTGAGCGCGCTGCAATCCGAACGCGCCTCGCTCGCCGGCCAGGTGCGCGCTGCGTACATGATCGGCCGGCAGGAGGAACTCAAGCTGCTTTTGAATCAAAGCAATCCTGCGACGCTCGGCCGCACCATCACCTACTACGGCTATTTTGCCGGGCAACGCAGCCGCAAAATCCGCTCCATTCAGGACGATGAGGCGCATCTTGCGCAATTGGTCGGACAGATCGAGCAGCAAACGCAGGAGTTGCAGAAGCTGGCGGGCGACGCCACCCGGGAAATTGCGGGACTGCAGCAGGCGCGCAGCGAGCGCAGCGTCGCGGTTGCGGCGCTCAACAAGCAGGTGGCGAGCGGCAACCAGGAACTCGGGTCTCTCAAACGCGAGGAGCAGGCGGTCGAAGCGCTGGTCGCCGATCTCGCACGGATGCTGCAGGATTTTCCCACCGATCCTTCGCAGAGCTTCGACCGCATGCGCGGCAGATTGCCGTGGCCGGTGCTGGGCCGCCTCGCCGCGCGCTATCAGGCGCCGCGCGGCGGCGCGGGCGGCGGCGAGCGCTGGAACGGGGTGATGATCGAGGCGGCACGCGGCGCCAAGGTGCGGGCGCCGTTCTTCGGCCGTGTCGTCTATGCCGATTGGCTGCAGGGGCTGGGACTGCTCATGATCATCGGCCATAGCGGCGGCTACATGACTTTGTACGGCCATGCCGAGGTTCTCTACAAGGCCGTCGGCGACCGGGTCGTGCCGGGCGACGTGATTGCCGCGCTCAGCGATACCGAAGGGGCCAGACCTGAGCTCTATTTCGAGATTCGCGAAGGACGCAAGACTGTCGACCCCAAGCTTTGGCTGAAGGCAAGCCCTTAAGCGGACGGCGACAATTTAATTTAACACTATCCTTATCGGCTGGCGGCTGGCCTTCTGCGCACGTATGCTTCCGCTCCTGATGATCAGGAAATCCGCCAACGCTTTATTGCTCGCCGTCGGCATCGCCATCGGCCTGTCGTTCGGGCTGGCGCATGGCGTATGGGCCGATAAGCCCGCCGCCCTCGGCGCGGATCTGCCGTGGCAGGACGCGCACATGCTGGCCGCCGTGCTCGAACGCGTGAAGCATGATTATGTGAATCCGGTGGATGATCATCAGCTTCTTCAGGCCGCGATTCGCGGCATGGTGTCCTCGCTCGATCCGTATTCGGCATATCTCGATGGCGATGAATACGACGAGGTGAAGATCAGCAGCTCGGGCCGCTACTCCGGTGTCGGCATCGAACTGTCGATCGAGGACGATCAGGTGGTGGTGATCGCGCCGTTCGACGGCTCACCGGCGCAGCAGGCGGGCATCCGCTCGGGCGACGTCATCGTGACCATCGACGGCGTTGCCGTGAACACCAGCACGTTGGCCGACACCATCGGCCGCATGCGCGGCGCGGAAGGCACCTCGGTCAAGATCGGCATCATGCGCGAGGGCACGCCGGAACCGATGTTGTTCACCCTGAAACGCTCGCGCGTCGAATTGCACAGCGTCAGGGCGGAAATGCTCGAGCCCGGCTATGGCTACGTGCGCATTTCCCAATTCAGCGAAACCACCGGCGATGACTTGACCGGCGCGTTGAAGGATCTGCGCAAGCACAACGGCGCGCCGCTCAAAGGCCTGGTGCTCGATTTGCGCGACAATCCCGGCGGGGTTCTCGAGGCGGCGGTCGCGGTCGCGGACGCCTTCCTCGACGGCGGCGTCATCGTCACCGCCAAGGGACGCACCCCGGAGTCGAAATTCGAAATGGATGCGACGCCGGGCGACGCGCTCAACGGCGCCCCCATCATGGTGCTGGTGAACGGCGGATCGGCGTCCGCGGCCGAGATCGTGGCCGGCGCGCTCAAGGATCAACATCGCGCGAAACTCATGGGACGCACCACATTCGGCAAGGGCTCGGTGCAGACCATCATCCCGTTGTCCGATGACCGGGCCGTCAAGCTCACCACGTCGCTTTATTACACCCCTTCCGGCGTTTCCATCAATCATCGGGGCATTGCGCCCGACATCGAGCTCGAACGCGATCCGAAACCGCCGGCAATTCCGGTTCCCGCGAATGCCCCCTTGCTGCAGCGGGACCCGGACGTGAAGCGTGCCGTGGAGGAATTGAAGGTGTCGCCCGGCGCGCGCCCGGGCATTGCGCCGACGACCGCCCGCCGGTAGCGAATGCGCAGCACCCGCTCCATCGAAATTCTGTGCCTGGCGCTCGCGGCGCTGGTGCTCATCTGGTCGGGCGCACTCAGCAAGGAATTGTGGCCGGTGGTGGGGCTGCTGGCGGCTTTTACGCTCGCCATCGTCGGATTTCGCGGCCGCCGTTTTCTGCCGGGCAAAACCCGTTCCAAACTGCTGATCGAATCCTGGTCGATGGTGGTGTTCATCAGCGGCGTGCTGTGGTTCACGGGCAAGGGCGGCAGTCCGCTGTTCAATTTGTACCTGCTGCCCATCATCTTGAGCGCGCTGACGCTCGGACGTTTGATCACCCTGCTGCAGGTCGCCGCCATCGCCCTCTGCCACTTGTTGCTGGCCATGACGACGCCCGGACTGGACGTGCTTTCGCTGTTCTATGCCAGCCAGGTCGTCGGTCAGCTGGCGCCGTTTTTGTTGGTGGCGTACCTCACCACCACGTTGTCGGCCGACATCACCGAGGCGCGTGAACGAATCGAGAATCTGGCCCAGACCGACTCGCTGACCGGTTTGTACAACGTGCGCATGTTCAATGAAGTGTGGCAGCGCGAACACACGGCGTGCGAGCGCAGCCGCGGCGTGTACGCGCTGCTGATGATCGACATGGACAAGCTCAAAGAGATCAACGATGTCTTCGGCCTCGAAGCCGGAAATGCCGCCATCACGCTGGTGGCGCAGTGTCTACAACGCAGCATTCGCGCGACCGACCATGCCGCCCGTCTCGGTGGCGATGAGTTCGCGGTTCTGCTGCCCGGCGCCTCGCCCGAGGTCGCCGAGGCCGTGATCAAGCGTGTTCGGCATAACGTCTACAAAACGACCCTGGATCTCAAATCGCGCATGATCCGCTGCAGCGTGAGCATCGGGGTGGTCAACTATCCCAAGGATTCGAAGGATATGCGCGACCTGCGCAGCCTGGCGGACGACAAGATGTACCGCGACAAGGAGCTTCGCCGCATGCCCGGAGCTGAAGCTAACGCTTGAAAGCCGCCTGGCAAACGTCTGAATGTTCTGGACTTTTGCGGAGATAATGGCAAAGTTAGGGCTGCATCACGGCGGGGCATGCTTAACATATGGTGAGCTAGCCGCCGATTCCTGGCAGGTTAGAGGGGCAAATGCGGTCAATTCATCGGGTTTCCATGCGCGCATCTGCCGCTATTTTCCTGGGTCTCGTGGCCATGCAGGCCGGCGCCAAGAGCGCGAGCGAACCGAAGCTCAGGTCCAGCTCCGTGCTCGTCGTAGATCAAAGCAATTCCTCGGTTTTGTATTCCCGTAATCCCGACGTCGCCGCGCCGATCGCGTCGATCACCAAATTGATGACGGCGCTGGTGGTTTTGGATGCCAAGCAGCCGCTCGATGAGCCCATTCGAATCAGCGATGCCGACCGCGACTACCCCAAAGGGGCGTATTCCAGGCTGACCGTCGGGACCACGCTCACGCGCGGCGACTTGATGCATCTCGCGCTGATGGCATCCGAGAATCGCGCCGCCCATGCGTTGGGCAACAATTATCCGGGCGGCATCACCGCCATGGTTGCAGCCATGAATGCCAAGGCGAGGGCGCTTGGCATGACCAGCGCGCATTTCGTCGATCCGACCGGACTCTCGAGCCAGAATGTGGCCAGTCCCGAGGATCTGTCCAAGCTGGTGATCGCGGCCTCGAAAAACCGGGTCATCCGTGAGTACTCCACCGACAAAAACTATGCGGTGCGGGTGCACAAACGCCTGGTTGAATTCCGCAATACCGACAATCTGGTGGCGAACCCCGCCTGGAACATCATCGTGCAGAAAACCGGCTACATCACCGAGGCGGGCAAGTGCCTGGTGATGGCCGCGGTCATCGAAGGCCGCTCCGTGGTGATCGTGCTGCTGGATTCATTCGGCAAGTACACCCGCGTGGCCGACGCGCAGCGCATCAAGACCTGGATGGCCAACAGCGCCAATCCACGCTTCCAGGTGTCGATCCGCTAACCCCGAAACGACGCCCGCGCCGATGCATGGCTGGAAACAGTCAGTATGATCGGCGGGGAAGCAGCAGGCGGCTCGGGGGGTGGGGTATGCGCGAACTTCTAATTTGCATCGGTTGCGTGGCGAGTCTGCTGCTGAGTCCGGCATTTGCCGCCGACCGGGTTCTGTCGGTGACGATTTACAACGATGATCTGGCGCTGATCCAGGATCAGCGCGACATCGAGGTCAAGGACGGCCGCCAGCGCATCGAATTTCAGGATGTTTCGGCGCAGATTCGCCCCGAAACCGTGTCGCTGTCGGCGCCCAACATCAGCATCGTCGAGCAAAATTTCGACTTCGACCTGCTGACACCCGCCAAACTCATGGAGAAAGCGGTCGGCCACGAGGTCACCATCGTGCGTGTGAACCCGGCCACCGGCGCTGAAACCCGCGAGCAGGCACAGGTGCTCGCCACCAACGGTGGAGTGGTGCTGAAAATCGGCCCGCGCATCGAGGTGCTGCGCGACGATGGCCTGCCGGTCCGCGTGATCTTCGACAAGGTCCCCGACAACCTTCGGGCGCGCCCGACCCTGTCGGTGAGCATCATCGGCACCCACGCCGGGACCCGCCGCGCCACCTTGAGCTATCTCACGCCGGGCCTGGGTTGGAAGGCCGATTACGTGGCGCTGTTCAACGAGGCCGACGGCAAAATCGACGTGCAAGGCTGGGTGACGCTCACCAATTCCAGCGGCACGGGCTATGACAATGCGCAAACGCTGCTGGTCGCCGGCAGCCCGAGCCAGGTCGAGCGCGGGCCGCCGAACTATCGCCAGCCCATGCGGCGCGCAACTTCGACCGTGCCGGGGATGGAGAGCGGCAGCCGCGAGCGGTTGGGCGATTACTATCTGTATCCCCTGGCCGAGCGCACCACGATCGCCAATCTGCAAACCAAACAGGTCAGCTTTCTCGATGTGCGCGGCGTGCCCGCGGAGCACGGCTATGAATTCCGCAATCGCTGGCTGGGGACGGCGGAAACGCCGGTCAGCGCCCAGAGCATCTACAGCTTTTCGACCAGCGCGCATGCCGGACTGGGCGATCAACTGCCGGCCGGCATCCTGCGCTTTTACATGCGCGACAAACGCGGCGATCCGCAATTCATCGGCGAGAGCCGCATCGATCACACGCCGATGGGCTCGACGCTGTCGCTGGCCACCGGCGATGCCTTCGATGTGAAGGTGCACGCGATCGTCGAGAAGCGCACGCGACTGTCGACCTTCGACTGGCAGACCGACATGCGCTATGACGTGTCCAACGCCTTGCCGCACCCGGTGATGGTGCGGCTGCAGCAGGAAGGCCTTTGGGGCGATTCGAGCATCAAGGCCGAAAGCCAGAAGAGCACCAGGCCCCGTGCCGAGGCGGCCGAGTGGGCGGTGACGGTTCCGGCCAACGGCAAGACGACTGTGACGGCGACTTTCGAAACCCGGTACTAGCAGCATGCGCGCGGCGGCGCTGTTGGGCTTGAGCATGGCGACCGCGATCGGCGTCGCGCCGGCCGTGGCCCACGTGCTCGCCGAGCTGCCCTCGGATCTTCGCGTGACGGTGTACCGCGCACCCTACCGCGGGTCCGGGTCGATCGATCTTGACGAGCTGAATGGATTTGCCCTGGTGACCGAAACCCGCCTCGTGCACCTGCCCGCGGGCGTGAGCCGGATGCGCTTCGAAGGGGTTGCCGATGGCATCGAGCCGGCGAGCGCGCTGGTCATCGGGCTGCCGGGCCGCGTGATTGAAAAAAATCGCGATGCCCGGCTGTTGAGCCCGGCGGCACTGGTTGCAGCGGCTGTCGGCAAGACGCTGGAATTGCTGCGCACCAACCGCAAGACCGGCAAGACCGAGCGCATCGCCGGCAGCATTTTGTCGGACAACGACGGGGTGGTGTTCAAGACGGCCGAAGGGCTGGAGGCACTGCGCTGTTCCGGCTTGCCGGAAACCTTCAGCTTCGAGCCTGCCGTGGATCTGTCGGCTCGCCCCGCCCTGTCGGTTGAAGTGCAGAGCCCAAGTGCCGTCACCACGCAGGTAAGTCTTTCGTACCTGGCACGCGGCTTCGATTGGGCCGCCGACTACACGGCGACCTTGTCGGCGGACGGCAGACATCTGGATCTGGGCGCCTGGGTCACGCTCGCCAATTCGAACGGCGTGTCCTTTCCCGCGGCGCACGTCCAAGTGGTCGCGGGCCGGGTCAATCGCGAGGACGGCGAAGTGGACCCGATCGATGTCGGCGGGCCGATTCTCGCCCAATGCTGGCCGCGCGGCTCCACCAGCGATCAGCCGATGATTCTTGTGACGGCCGGCTATCGGTTCAAGAAAGGTGACGCGATTCCTGTGGCGGCAATGATGAGCGCGCCGCGGCTGCAAGAGGTCGTGGTCACGGGGGCAAGGCAGGTGCAGCAAGAGCAACTGGGCGACTTGAAGCTGTACCGCGTGCCGGAGCGGACTATGCTCGCCAGCCGCCAGTCCAAACAGGTGCGCTTGATGGATCGCTTCGGCATCCCGGTGAGCACGGTCTACAGCGCGGACATCACCGGCGCCGCGTCCGGCACCACCCCGGCACATCGCCTGCTGCGCACCCGCAATACCGCGCAGAACCATCTCGGATTGCCGCTGCCCTCGGGCAGCGTGGCTGTATTCGCGCCGCACGGCGCCGAGCGTCTGTTGGAGCATGAAACCGGCCTGCGTGACATTGCGGTGAACGAAGCAGTGGAAATCGACCTAGGCGAAAGCGCGGACGTGCAGGTGTCGGCGCAACACGAGCAGTCGCACCTCGACTCGGCACATGCGAGCGCATTGGCCCTGCTGCCGGGCGTGACTCTGCGCTCGGTGAAACTCGACGATGTACAGCGTGTCGAAGTCAGCAATGCTCGTGCCGCCGAGATCCAGTTTGAACTCACTGTCGAGTTGTCCGAGGGTGCACGGTTGGTGCGCGCGGATCACGCCGTGGGCACGAAAAATGGCCGGCCCACGTTTCGATTCCAGGTTCCGGCCAATCAAACGGTCGCGCTGCGCTATCAAACCCAGGGGTTTCGTGATGGAATTTTGCGCACTCCATAGCGGTTAGCCGCGTAACGGTAGCTTACAATCGCCCCCATGCCGGGATTCCACGACCAACCCACTGGATCGCGATGGTGAGAAGCCGCCAGTCGCGCATCAAAAACTATTTTGCCGAAAATAGGCTGTTCACCATCCGCAGCATCGTCGCCGGCGTGCTGGCGGCGGTCCTGCTGCTGGCCGTCGCCGGCCGGCTGTTCTACCTGCAGGTGGTCAAGTTCGACTATTACTCCAGCCTGTCCCAGGGCAACAGCATCCGCACCGAACCCATCCCGCCCAGCCGCGGCCTGATCCTGGACCGTCATGGCGTGGTGCTGGCCGACAATCTGCCCGCCTTCAACATCGAACTGGTGCGCGAGCAGGTGGGCGACAACAAGGCGCTCGATGCGACGCTGGCCCAGTTGGTGAGAATCGGACTGCTGCGCAGCGATGAAGTGAGCAACATCCGGCGCACGGTGCTGCTGCACAAGGTGTACGAGAGCGTGCCGATCAAGCTGCTGCTCAACGAGGAGGAAATGGCGCGTTTCGCCGTGCATCGCTTTCAATTCGCCGGCGTGGACATCCGCGCGCGCTTGGCGCGGCACTACCCTTTGCGGGAGATGGGCGTTCACGCCATCGGCTATGTGAGCGCGATCAACGAGCAAGACCTGAAGCAGATCGACACCGCCGAGTATGCCGGCACCAGTCTCATCGGCAAGCTGGGTGTCGAAGGCGCCTATGAGCAGCAGCTGCACGGCAAGCCGGGCTTCCGCGAAATCGAAGTGAATGCCGCGGGCCGCCCGGTGGAAAAACAGCACGGCTACGCCTCCAAGCTCAGCACCCGGCCGCCGGTCGCCGGCGAGGATTTGATCTTAGGTTTGGACGTGCGCGTGCAAAAAGTGGCCGAGGAGGCACTGGCCGGCAAGCGCGGGTCGGTGGTGGCGCTCGATCCGAAGACCGGCGATATCATCGCGCTGGCGAGCACGCCGGGCTTCGACCCCAACGATTTCGTACGCGGGCTCTCGGTTGCCCAATACGCGGCGCTGTCCAACAACATCGATGTACCGTTATTGAACCGCGCGTTGCGCGGCGCCTACCCGCCCGGTTCGACGGTGAAGCCGCTGTACGCGCTGGCCGCGCAGAAGTACGGCATCATTTCGCCGCAGCAGACCATTTACTGTCCCGGCTACTTCACGCTGCCCGGCAGCAGCAACAAGTATCGCGATGACGAGGTGCATCACGACGTGGACATGCGCACCGCCATCGCCCGATCCTGCGATGTCTACTTTTATCGGGTGGCCGAAAAAATGGGCATCGATCACATGCACGAGTTCATGAGCGCCTTCGGCTACGGCGAATTGACCGGGATCGATATTCCGGGGGAAAAGCCCGGGCTGTACGCCTCGCCCGAGTGGAAGCGCCGGGTGTTCAAGCGCAAGGCCGACCAGGTGTGGTTTCCCGGCGAGACCGTCAGCATGGGCATCGGCCAGGGCCCGATCACCGTCACGCCGCTGCAACAGGCGCATTTTGTCGGCGAGATCGCCGAGCGCGGCAAGATCGTCGCGGAGCCGAGGCTGGTCGCGGCCACCCGCGCGCCGGGATCGGTCAATATCGTGCCGCGCGCCCCCACGCTGATGAAGCCGGTGGATATCGCGACCGACGATGAGTGGAATGTGGTGATCGAGGGCATGGAAGGCGCGGTGGGCCCTTCCGGTACGGCGCACGTGGCCGGCGCGGGCGCCAAATACCGATGGGGCGGCAAGACCGGCACGGCACAAGTGGTGACGGTGAAACAAAACGAGAGCACCAAGCACAAGCAGACTGACGAGCGTAAGCGGGAGCACGCCTGGTTCATCGCCTTCGCACCGGTCGATGATCCGAAGATCGCGATTTCCGTGCTGGTCGAAAACGCGGGCTTTGGCGCGACCGCCGCCGCGCCGATCGCGCGCAAGGTGATCGACTCGTACTTATTGGCGGACGACGGATCGGTCCGGGTGCAGAAGGCTCTTTAAGGACCGCCACCCTTGCCGTGGAACAAACCCGTGGAACATCGCCCGAAGGGGATCTCAATCGCTAGCAGCGACCAACTTTAGCTGGATATTTATACAGGTCCGAGGCACAATTCAGCATCTTTCAGCAGATAAATATCTGAAGGTGCACCCATGCCCGCTCGCCGATTCTCATCCAAAGTTCGTCAGCAAAGCACACGCCGATCTTCTTTACCGGCTATGAGCGCCACGCAACTCAATCTCCTGCTCAAGGCAATTGAGACCGAGCGGGACAATTTGTCTCGCGCGGACTCTCTGCTGGGATGCCTTGAAATCGCGATGGAGTATGGAGATTCGCCACACAAGGGCCCGTACTACCCGGACGTGGCGCAGATTGCGCGCAAGATGGTGAGAAAGTCGATCAATGCATTGGATCCGATCAACCTGCCAGGCCCGGCCCGCGACAAAGTGCGCGAGGAGTACTGCGGCACAGCGTCCACAGAGCCGCCGGAGATGTTGCACCATGTTTCCCTTTTACCGCAGCCGGTGCTCAGACCCCTTCGGTGGTCTCATTCACTGCGAACACACCGTAGGAACTACGCGCGCCTTTCGTCGAGGAATGCGGCAAGTAGGGCATCGGCCTCCACGAATAGCTCAGGTTGCGTGGCTCGGTAGTGTTCGGCTTGTTCGATCAGCGTTGAACGGCTCCGGTGGAACAGACGCGCGGCCGAGGCGACCGTCGCACCATGGCGTGTGGCGAGCACCGTCGCGATGACTCGTGCCTTGCTGACCGAGCGCTTGCGACTTTCCGCCAGCATCTCGTCAAAAGAGACACCGCAAAAATTTGCAACCAAGCGCGCTATCGATTCGATTTCCGGGCGCGCCCGCGCTTCATGATTGGGACCATGGGTTTCTGCAGCGGAAGCATTGCCCAGATCCGCCCGCGCCCCGCGCTGCGGACGCTGCATAAAGCGCTCCACGAGCTGCGGTGAAATCGCGTCGCGCTTGCGGCGTCGATACGTGGCGGGTCCGGGAGCGCCCACGCTGAGCGCACTCAGGACGCGTTCGGTGTTAATCCATGGAAGTGAATTCGGTGATAGATAAGCATCGTCTCCCGTCCAGATGCGCCTGTTCGGTTCGCTGCGGTGAAGCCAAAGCACCAGGTCGTCCAAGAAGATTTCGTCGTGCAACGGAATGGCGGTGTAGTGCTTGAAGATGCTGCCGTCGAGGCCGCGCGTCCTGCGTAGATGAATCGCATAGCCGCCGGATATATGGTGCGCCATCGCGCCCAAAGGTGCGTATGTCACTTGCAAGGCGAAGCGCATTTCGTTGCCATCGCAGCGGCACCCATAGATGGCGCCACCACACCAGAACAGCATGCGTGAGGCGATGTGCCCAAGCATCTGCCAATCTTCATTGGTTCGCAGCAACTCGTCGATACGACGTGCGCGTATAACGAGTTGAACCAACGTCTCCGCAAAGTTGGGTGCAGACGTAGCGCCCATTCCCTAGGTCCTTTGAACACATGTCCGATAATCTAATCGGGTCCGCGCATCCGTGATGCGATTGCTACTGCGACGTTACTTTCGTGTTTCCGAACACCTCACGTCGTGGCCCCGGTAATTTCCGCAAATAACCGAACAAGTCATCTCGGGCCGTTCCGATCGTGACGCCAAAGCAAGTGCGGCGCGGATTGTGTCATTAGAATTACCGCAGTAACAGCGGGAATTACCTGCATTCCAAAATTCAGCTTCGTATTGCCATTTCTTTCTATCGACAGAATACACGTGATGCTCGAACCTGAGCATCGAAGGATATTGAAGCGAAAGGAGTATCGCTTGTCGCGGCCACTCAGGCTTGATTTCCACGGTGCGATTCATCTGGTGCGCATGCGAGGTCGAGAGGGGTACAACATCTACTTCGATCAGCACGTGCTCAACCACGCCGCGGTCGAACGATGGCAGCAGGTTCCGCATCTGCTGCAATTCCTCAAGCATTTGGACGAGTGCTGTTCGGAGTGCGGCACCGACTTGTTCGGTTATTGCGTACAGCCCAATGAGGCAACGTTGCTGCTAAGAACGGCAGGTGCGCCGTTGGATGCCTGCATGCAGCGCCTGGGTGGGCGCTACGCACGCTATCTGCATGCAAGAGAGGTTCTACCCAAGAGTGTGGGCCCATATGCGGCACGCTATGAGTCCAAGGTGTTGGCGCCTGAATATCTGCCGCACGCGTTGCGGCGAGTGCATGCGCGCCCGCTGCATTCTGGGCTGGCACGGCGTGCACTTGACTATCCATTCAGTTCGGCCCCAGCGTACGTTGGTGCGCGCTCGAGCGTGCACTTGCAGACTGCTGCGGTATGGTTCGCACTCGAGCGCAAGGGAATGTCCGGATCACGCGGCTATCTGGAATTCATGGAGAAACCCGAGACAACTCACGTCTCCCTGCTGTTCGATCATGGTTCGCCCCTCGACGCGAGGGTGGTGGGTGGGCACGTATTCGTCACGCAGGTGAGAGATGCGATGCGTCATCCGCGGGCGCCACCGACGCGCGACCAATTGATTCAGGCCGTTGAGCGGCTCTTGACGCTCGAGCCTGCCCAAGTGTTTGGAGCGGGCCATCAGGGGGTGTTGGCGCGCGCCTTGGTGGCGTGGTACGCGATGCGCTCTGGCATGGCCAGCGTCCGAGAGGCCGGTACCTGGTTTGGCGTGAGTGGAGCGACACTGGGGAAAGCGATACGACACCATCGCAGCGTGTCCCCGGAATTGTTTAGCAGAAAATCACTGCCGGGAATTCCACCTGCCGACGCCGGAGCGAGCGAAGACAACAACTGAAAAAGGTTCTTGCCTGGCACGCAAATGGCGCAAGAAAAGCGGTGCCGCGTTTATGCGTGGCACTTATAACAGCCGGCTTCCGGGCCGCGTCGGACTCGCCTGCGATGGCTCTTTTAGGCGAAAGGCTCATTGCGGAGGCTGCTTTCCGGGGATTTCTCGTAGATATCGTCGCCCTGACCGGGACACACGAAAAACGTATTGCGCGGCCGTGTTTGCGTGGTGGTCCTCGGAATTGACCTGACCGTAATCAGCGGAGCTAACTGATTTTGCTACCGCGGATAGCAGAACGCTTTTCATTGGCAAATGATGCAAGGAGATTCACATGACCACGAACCAACCGGTCGAATTGGGCAAGGTGTCCGAGGAAACGAAACAAGTTGGCCTCGGCACTGGCGACAGTATTTCCAACCCGTTCGCGCAGGAAGGCACCTAAGGCGTAAGGCGGATGCGCGCATCCGCGCATCCGCCTTTCTCACGCGAGACATCACTCAATTCGCGCGGTTGCAGGATGGCATAAGGCGTGTCGGGCAACTCAGGAATCAGTGGCTCTGGGGATGAACTTCGGCCAGTCTCTGTTGGACTATTCACTATTGCGTCGCACGTGCATGTATGCGTGACCGGCGACGGATCAGTACTCCTGGACCTGAAGCGCGACAAGTACATCGGACTGGGCAAAAAAGATACGGAATTGTTGGCCGCCGCCATCGAAACGTGGCCGAAACCGCAGTGGCAGCATGCAGAACTCGGACCAGACCGGTATTCGGCCATGGCGCGCACTCAAGAGCTATGCCGGTCGTTGGCTTCGGACGGCTTGTTGCTCTCGGGAGTGTCGCAGGGCGTTCAAACCGCACAAAAGCGCATCGATATGAAACGCGAGTGGGTCTCTGTGGGGGACGAACTGGAGGTGGTATCCAAAGTAACGGTGAGCCACGTGACGAACTTCGTGGCTGCGTTTCTGTGGGCACGTTATTCGCTCGCGTGGCGGCCCTTTTCTGCGACAGTGGAGTCAGTTCGAGCTGCGAAGGCGCGATGTGGGGGACGCCTAGAAGTTGATTCCACCCGCATGCTCGAGATGGCAGCCCTAGTCGACATTTTCCGTCAGCTTAGACCGCTGGTATTTGCGGCGGAGGGACGATGTCTGTTGCACGCCCTGACCTTGATCAGGTTTCTAACTCACTACGACTTATATCCGGAATGGGTCATCGGCGTCGCCACCCAACCGTGGTCGGCCCACGCATGGGTACAGTCGGGCGGCTTTCTGCTGGATACCAATCCTGAGAAAGTGTGTCGCTACACACCGATCATGGTGGTCTAAGGCGAAGCATGTTTCGTTATGTTGCGCTCATTTGGAACGTCGCGTCGCCGGACCTTGAGGTTACGGCATCGGATTTTGAGCGGAGACTTAGGACCACGGCGCCCGATTGGCGCAGTGTGCTGACGCGCCCTGGCCTTTGCGTTCTAGTAGCGGGCCGCTCACAGGGCTTTGACGCGCATTTGCTTTGCAACGATGCCGGAGTGGTGCTAGGCGAGGTTTTTGCCCGGCGAGGAGAAATCAACTGCGACGCACCGGCCTGCGATGCAAAGTTCAACCGTCTAGAAACACACCAGGCTGTAAGCAGTCAGGGCCGCAGTTTGGCCTGTCAGTTCTGGGGCAACTTTGTGGCCTTCATCGTGGATAGTGGCGAACAGGCGGGTGGCGGCCGAGGCGCGAGATATGTCTTCAAGGATCCGAGCGGGACGCTGCCGTGCTACTTCACGGAGCGGCGAGGTTTGCACCTGGTGTTCTCGTGCTTGGAAGATTGTCGGAATATGGGCTTGTCGTTTCCCATCAATTGGGAATTCGTTCGGGCGCGCGCGGCGCATGGCTTCCTCGCCATGGAGATACCAAGCTTGTCAGGAGTGGCGACTGTCCATCGGGGGCAATGTGCGAAGTTCGATGCAGGTGGTAAGTTCGTGTCTCGGTCGGCCTACTGGCATCCATCGCAGTTTGCGCATGTGTCGGAATTGATTACCGACTCTGCGTCTGCTGCGAAAGCCATGTGCGCAACTGTGCGTAGCTGCATTCATTCCCTCGCAGGACACCATGCGAATGTGCTGGCGCAGATCTCAGGTGGTTTGGATTCATCGATCGTGTTAGGTCTCTTGGGTGATGCGCCCACCAGACCGAACATTACTTGCTACACGGACTATGCGCCTGAAGCCGTGTGCGACGAGAGGCGCTGGGCACGCTATGCCACAGCACGAGGAGCCTATCGACACGTCGAATGGTGCCGCGATCCTCGCGAGGTGAGGTACAAAGATGTGCCGAAACTCTCGCCGACGGTTGAGCCGGCGTCCTATTTCACCCATTGGCAGCGGGGCCCTTGGGATCGTCAGATGGCTACCGAATACGGTGCCACCGCCGTATTCACAGGTGAGGGTGGGGACTCGACGCTTTGCGCTACTGCATACAGCTTTGCCGCAGATCATTGCTTCCGGCGCCACGGACTTAAGGCACAGACGTTAAGAACGGCCTTGCGAGTGGCCACACGGCGCGATCGAACAGTGTGGCAGGTGCTTGCCAAGGCCATATCCAGGGAGGTCTTCGGTGCCGGCCACGCTGATGAGCGTCGTCGTCGATCGGCGTTCAACAGGTTGGTTTCCCCCGATCTCAGGAAAGAGGCAGCAACCAAAGGCGATGCCGATATCTGGTCGAGCGGGGGTCGCATCTCGGAAGAAACGCGACAGCGATTGGGAATGCTGGCTTTTCCGCCAGTGTTTTACGATTTGTCCACGTCGGCGCAAATTGTCGCTCCGCATGCGGTAGCGCCATTGTGCGCTCAGCCGGTCGTTGAGATCTGCGCGAGAATTCCCATTGATATTCATTTCAACGGCGGACGCATCCGTGGTCTGGCGCGCAAGGCTTTTGCCGATGTGGTTCCGGAACCCATTTTGCGGCGTCAATGGAAGGATCGTCCCTCGCGTTTTTTCGAGCAGGTCATTCAGTGCAATTTACCATTCTTGCGCGAGCACTTGTTGGAAGGCGCACTTGCACGGCAGGGGATTTTAGACCGCGCAGCGCTGGAGCTTGCTTTGAGAAGCGGCCCGAGTCGCAGCAGTGCTGTCAGCGGGGAAATATTCAGCCATTTGGATCTGGAACTATGGATTAGAGACAGCGCTTGAGGCGACGAGTCCATGCCAGCGTGCATACTGCTCGCGCTTCTGCGGGCTTGAGTCCTCGCGGCCGGTCAGCCAGAAGTCGAACCAGTCGACGGCGGTCTCTTGTATGGCGATGATTTGTGCGGGATTCTGCGGCGTGTGCGAAGGATGTCTGTCTGCCTGGGGCATGACGTAGATCTGGGCAGGCTTATTCAGGTGACGCAGACGACTGTAGATTTCCCACTGGCCAATGATCGAGAGGAGCCCTCCGGACTGCCCGGTAATGAGCAGTGGAGTGTGCATGCGCCCAGCGTTGAAGCCGGGTGCGTGTGTAAGCCATTCCTGAAGTCCGGCTCCGAATGCCGGCCCGCCATTCAATTGGACATCCATTTCCCGCCAATTGCCGAGCGCAGATTGGAGATAGCTAGGCTCGTAATTGTCACCGGCGATGGCGGCGGCAAAGGGAAAGTCGGAATGCGCCAGGGTGTATTCCACCCAGTAGCCATTTTGGCTGAATCCTGCGAGTGCGATTTTATTCTCATCGACCAATCCTGACCGGGCGAGTTGCCGGCTCAAAACCTCGAACGCCAGTTGGCGATCTTCCGCTCCCTTGAATCCTTGCGCGGCATGCAGCACCTGCAGCTCAAGCACCGCGATGTTGCGAGTCGCGAGCAATTGCCCCGGATAGCAGGCGACCTGTGTCGGCCCCAAGCCCATGCCGTTGTATCCCCACGCGCCTTCGAGGCTGAATTCCTCGGCTCCAAACGCCGGACCGTACGTGGATTGAATGACCAGTGGATACTTTGCACCGGGGCGATAATCGGCGGGGTAGATGAGTTGCGCGATCCAGTGCTGGCCCGTGGGTAGAGTGCCTGACATTCGTTCCGTGCGCCCGAGCTTGAAGTCATGGAGCAGATGAGGATTGGGATCGACGACGAGGCGGTCTTTTCCAGTTCGAGTATCGACCGCGAAGATCTGCGGTGGAGTGTTCAAGGATTGGTGAGTTTCCAAGCGAATCGGCGCGGAAGAAGTTTCCGATGCATTCGAGCCTGCGCTAGGTGCAGCCTGCCAAGAGTTGTCTGCCCGGGTGAAGTGCTCGGTTCGCAGATCCGCGCCGACGTTATCGGTCGAGGTGATCTCAATATCGCTGGAGGGCGACCATTGGACCTTGAGCACGGTGCGGTCGGTCAGATCGACCGGCAGCAGGCGGTATTGGCCTGTGCGCACATCAATTTCAGCAGCAGCGTTTCCGGCTAGCCCGACAGGGTTTCGGGTTTCCAGCGGCAGATAGGTAGGAGCGAGCAGCACGGCGTCGTCGGTCGGGGACCAATGCACTTGACCTCGCAAACTTAACGGCGAGTTCCACAACATGCGGGAGTCGCCGCTACGCAGGTCGACGACGATATACCTCACGGGCAGACGGATTTTATCTTTGCTGGCCAACGCCGTTTTGAGCGTTGCATTTGAATACTGGTCCCAATTCTTGGGTGTCGATTTGGGGCCGATCCACGTGACGGCGTAACGACCGCTTGGGCTCACCGAGATATCTCGGGAGTACGGGTTGCTCGAGTCTATTGCTTCGCCGTCGATCTTCAAGGGCTTCACTTTGTCACCTGACCGAATGAACCAGGCATTTTTATATCTGGTCTCGACCGCGGAACCTTCGATGTACCCTTGCAATATGGAGATGCCATCGGAAGAGTCGGACACGGTGAATCCGCGGGCCCAGAGTGCATCGGCTAGTCCGGCGTGTGCGGGCACCTGCGCATTGATCAACAGCGTGCCATCGGGAGCAGAAACGAACGAGAACACATCGCCCGGCGTGTGGGTCAGGAACTGATGTGTGCATCTTGCGAGGTCCACCGACATGATCTGCCGGACGGCATGTCTGTCGCTCCATAAGAAGGCGACCCGAGTGGCATCCAACCACCGAATTACATTGGTAGTGTCAGTGTCGGCTTCGGCGGCTCGGGCGCTCGTGGTTGATCCTAATCCGGTGGTGAAAAGATGCGCACAGCGTTTGGGCCGAGCGGCGGCCTCCAGAGAATTGAGGGGGCCGGTGAGCAAATCCATCCACACGCCATTGAGTTTCACGTCGCCATAGACCAGCCGAATGAGGTAGCGCTGCCCATCGGGTGAGCTAAATCCTCCTCCAACCGGCTGACCTGATAGAAGTTGATTCTGTATGACGCGCACCGTGGCGACGGCGTCCGCGGCAGTCAATTCGCGTTTGCTGGCGTTGCCGCCGCGAGGTTGCGCACTGCTGGCGAATGCCGTGAGCAGCACCGCGGTGGCTGCGATGTTGCGCACTACCAAGCCTGCCGTACCTGGAACGACACGGTTCGGCCGCGCGGGTCTGCGTTGGTTGGATCGTAGCCGATATGGTTGAATGCCGGAGCCGTGAGCGGCGGATTGGAATTGAGCGCGTTGAGTATGTTGAGACTCAACGTCGTACCCGAAGCGCTGATATACCAGCTGGCGGTCAGGTCCAGCGTAGTGAACGCGGCGATTCGCCCGGGAGGCTCGAGGTTGGTGTCCGAGTAGGCGTTGGCGAAATTGACGGCGGCATTGGCGCTGATGGTGCCATTCGACCACCCCCCGCCGGCGCGCAGTCGCAGCTTTAACGGTTCTCCGTAGGAGTTGGCGAGATCCGTACTCGTGCAGGTCTCACAGAACGCGGTTTCCAACTCCCGAATATAGGTGGCGTTGAAATCTAAGTTAAGCTTAGCCTGACCGCTTAGGTTGATGAGGGAATGCGCGCCCAGGTCAAGGCCTTCGGCTTTTTCCCTCGTGGCATTGATGACGCCGTAATTATAACCGTAGCGAATGCCGGCAAGGCCCGTTCGTCCAGCCGAAAGATCGAACACCTGCTGCGGCGGTTGAATACTGGCGACGAAGGCCGCCACTGCCGCATCGTTGGGAAACTGCCTGATGAGTGGACCGTAAATATCTTGATTGAGAAATACCGTGGCGTTAAGCGGGGCGACCGTGATCCGGTTGCTGTAGAGAATTCGATAGTAGTTGAGCGAGAAGCGCGTACCGGGCAGAGCCGTGGGCAAGAAATCGAGACCAGCGGTGAGATTTCTCGAGGTCTCGGGGTGTAGGGTTTGATTGCCGAAAAATAAGACCGGAGTATTCCCGGTCGGGTCGCCGGGCTGCGGGATGCCGCTTTCAATGATAATGCGGTTCGCCGCTGCGGCATCGAACAGCTCTGTCGGATCAGGGACGCGAAACGACGTGCTGTAGGCAACTCGAAAATCCAATTGATCAATGGGAGAGAAGAACACACCGAAACGGGGATCAGTCTTACTGCCGAAGTCGGAGTACGAGTCATCGCGAATCGCCGCGGAGAGATCGAGCCGCTTGACGAACGGAATGTTGCTGGAGCCGGTGATGAGGGGCGCATACAATTCGGCGAAGGCGGCGTGGACATGGCGCGAGACGGGTTGATTGAACACCGGTAACGCGGAAAATTCTTCCTGACGATAGGAGGCGCCTACCGCCGCTTTAATGCTGGCGTCGCCCGATGACCATACGGTGCCATCCAGTTTGAGGTCGCCTTCCTTGATGGTCTCAATGGCATTCACATAGGGAGTGCCGTTGACATACGGCGGTTCAGCGGGAATAAAGTCTTCGGCCGTCAGCGTATCAACCTGGCTAAAGAGCGCATTGCCTTCTAAGTGCCAGTCGCCGAAGGGCTGCCATCGAAAACCGGAGTTGGCCGACGTTGAATTGGTCTTACTGTCGATGAGCTGCTCGTGTGGCGGTGTGCCTACGTCGGTAACCGAGCGCTGACCGGAGTCGTGTTCAAGCACAGCGTCGATGAAAATCTCCAGCGACGCGCCTAAGTCTTGATGCGCGCTCAAAACCCCGGAGTACCTCTTCGAGGACGGCAATATGTCGGTTGGCTCCGGGAGCGACCTGGTGAAAGTGCGTTGATCCGCGCCCAGTGCATTCGAGTCTTCGAACTGCAGTACGGCAAGGGCACCGCCGGTGCTCCACGTTCTGCCGATCGATTGCCCGATCTGTTTTACCGCGCCGCCGCCGCGGCTCAGGGTATCAAGACGTGCACTGGTTTCTTCTCCACTAAAGTCCTTGCGAAGGATGATGTTGACCACGCCGCCGACGGCATCGGAGCCGTATACAGCGGAGGATCCGTCGGTAAGAACCTCGATCCGTTCGACGGCGCTTAAGGGAATCATCGATAGATCAACGCCCGTACCGAACGACGAGGCGGCAATTCGGTGACCGTTGATGAGAGTGAGCGTGGAATTGCTCCCCAGGCCGCGCAAATTGGCTGCTGTGGAATTTTCGATGTTATTAAATCGGCCAGTGATGCCGCTGAGCACGCCGTCGGCGCTGTTGGTGCCGCTCTTGGTATTCTGCGGCAGCGCGGTGATGAAATCGGAAAGGCTCGCATAGCCGCTGCGCTCGATGGCATCGCGATCGAAACTGAGCAGCGGCACGGTCTTGTTCTCGATCCCGCTGATGTTGGTGCCGGTGACGACGATTTCTTCCAGGCCCGAAGTTTTGCTTTCGTCGTCGGCGCTGTTCGTGGTCGTCGGTGCGGCCGGGTTTTGATTTGCAGGGACGGTAGTCGGTGCCTGGGCGTCCGGCGTCGCATAGGCAAGCCGCGTGATCGCGGAAGCACGCGGGGAGTTCGATTCCACCGTGGACAGAGAGCTATCGAGCACTTGAATGGTGTTCTCATTGATGTTCACGGCGCGTAGATGCGTGCCGCGCAGGATCAGCGCGAGCGCGTCGGGAACTGTGAACTCGCCTTTGACCGCGGGCGCTTTCAGATGTTGGACGCTGGTGGGGTCGTAGGAGAGGTTGCAATTGGCTTGCATGGCAAAATCGCGCAGGGCTTTGCCCAAGTCCTCGGCAGGAATGTCGAAGCGGGCCTTCGAACGGTCACGCGTGTTCGTGTCTGCCGCGGCGGGCGAAACCAGCGAAACGAAAAGCGTAAATGACAAAGCGAAACCGACGGCACAGCCGCACGCAAAGCGGATTTGCATGATCATCCCCCTAAATTTGTCAGCCCCATGCTTCAAGACGTAACGGGGGTGCAACAATGGATCAGGAGGCGGTGAGTTTTATCTCTTCGGTACCCTCGATAATACGCAAGTGATAGGCGCTGGCCATGGCGTGCGCGAAGCTGTCCGGGTCGCCGATCCGGAACACACCGCCCACACGGAGTTGGTTCGATACCGAAGTATCGATGCTGATTCGTCGCTTGCCGTATCGGTTGAACTCCTTGGCAGCTTCCCGAATCGATGCGTCTTCGAAGATGAGTTGGCCTTGCCGCCAGGCAGTGACCTTGTCGATGGCCGGCGTGTCAACGACGTCGGCCGTGTTGGCGGCGAAGTGCAGACGTTGACCGGGATTGAGCAGAATGCCATCAGAGGCTGCTACGCGCAGCAGATCGGGCGCCGCGATCGGTTCTATCGCGACGCGGCCTTCGATCAGCGTGACGGCGAAAGCGCGTTCGACCGAGTCCTCACGGCGCACTTCGAAGCTGGTGCCAAGGGCGATAACCTTGCGGTTGCCGATGATGACGACAAACGGGCGGCTCTGATGTTTTTTGACATTGAACAGAACTTCGCCTCTGTCGAGTGTGACTTGTCGAATCCGATCGGTGTAGTCGATGCTGAGGCGAGAATTGGCATTAAGCGTGACTTCGCTGCCGTCGCTCAGTTCGACTGTTCTCTGTTCAGCGAAGCCGGTGGACAGGATTGGGTCCTTCAGCAGATAAAAAGTTGCCGACAGTGCGAAAGTGAGCAGTGCCGCGCCGGCGAACCCTAAGCAGGTTGCCCGTGAACGATGGCGCACGCGCGTACAGGTGAGCGGTCCCAATGCACGCGGCTCCGGGGATAAATGTGGGGGCAGGTTCCCGCTGCGCTGCCAGGCTTCGGTGGCCGATTCGAACGCCTGCGCGTGCCGTCGGTCTTCGGCGAGCCAGCGGCGTACGCCTTCTTCGAGTTCAGGGCTGCGCTCGGGACCGTGCAGGTCGGTTACCCATACAGCAGCTTGCGCGCGGATTGCACTCAGCTCGGGCGTGCCGGAAGGGGATTTCATTCGAGCGGACCCTGTTCCATGATGATCAGCAGCGCGCGCGCAATGTGGCGCCTGATCGTAATATGCGAGACATTCAAGTCCGCGGCGATTTCATCGTAGCTGTAGCCGGCACGTTGGGCGAAGTAAATCTCGCGTGTGCGCACGCTCGCTGCGTCCAACAGCGCGCGGATGCAGTTGAGGCGTTGTTCTGCATCGATGGATTTTTCGGGCGTCGCCGGGTCGACGAGCGGATGGCGCGAGTCGAAATGCTCCAAGGGGACGTCGCGACGGATGTCGGTCCGGCGGCTGCGATGCAGATCGACAGAAAGATTTTGCACCGCTGCGGTAAGGAAGGCTTCTTCGTTGACCACCAGATGCTCGCTGCGCCGATAACGGTGGAGGCGAAGCATCGCTTCTTGAATCAGGTCTTCGGCGTCTTCGTGCGAGCGGCCTTTGCGACGCAAGAATTTCACCAGGCGCTCAAAATGAGCCGGGCGCGATTTCATAGGCGGCCCGGCGTTCCTGAGTTCGCGTGGTGTACTTGTCGCAGGACTCGAAGTTCGCGTGGCGCGGTGATACGAGACGTACGCGGCCCGCCCCAACATCGAGGACCATAATTTGTATGTCCCGGCCAATTATTACGACTTGGCGCGGGCGGCGGGTCAGAACGAGCATGTCCATTGCCTCCTGAATCAACATTATAGTGTGGCAACACTATCGTGTCTTAGGAGCAGCATGCAACAGTCGTAATTCAACATTGTAGTGTCTAGACAATATTGTGTCCACGCCGTGATTGTGAGTGCGTGGACTTCAATGACACCAAGCTGGAATTGGGCGCCGGAATTCGCGCGTGGCGAAAGCGCCGCAACTTGACTCAAGAGGCATTGGCGGCGGCCGCAAAAATCCACGTGAACGCGCTAGGGAGGGTGGAGCGGGGAGAGGCTAATCCGACTTTGAAAGTGTTGTGGAAGATTGCGACGAAGTTGAAATTATCCGTGGCGCAATTGATTTTGGGGCCGGCACGCGAATAGCCCGGAGTCCCCGATCACCTCTCGATCGAAATCCCCGAAGCGATTTCTTCAAGGCCTACAAGCAGTTAGACATTATAATGTCTAGACAGTATTCTGTCCTAGGATCGAGTCTTGCGCTGTGCGTTCAAGATCGATTTTGCGAAGTTTGGGAGAGGAAGTCAGGGCACTGCGAACGCAGAAAGACTTGAGCCAAGAATCATTGGCCGGCCTTGCGGGCATTCATACCAATGTGGTGGGGCGCTTGGAACGGGGTTCCTACAATCCGACTGTGCTGATCCTGGCGGCGCTCGCCATGAAACTGGGGGTCACTCTCGAGCAATTATTCAGGGGAGCCGAGAGGCGGTAGGGGTGGAGCTTGGATGGCGTTCGATGTCGGTGTGGGCGCGCCGCTCGGGCTCGTTTTGCAAGATCGCGAGCAATGCCGATGAGTCGATCAGCATCAGTGCGGCGGTCCGTTCTCGTGGTAACCCATGATCTCTTCGGCGCCGCGCTCATCGAGCACGGGAAGGCGAGTGCAATGCAGTGCGATTTCGTCGAGTTGATCGGCGAGGCGTCTCTTGGCAGAGGACTTGCGCAGGCGCTCGAGACGCTCGCTCAAGGATTGCGTTTGATATGAAGCGGCATAAATCACCGGCTAATTTTACTACACGGAAACTCCTGGCAAATGGCAGTCAATAAGATCGCAAGAAGGGCGAAGAATGGCTGCTGCAGTGCCGCAGACTAGAACCGCGCCGTGAAGTGCACTCCCCAGTTTCTCGGCTCGCCCAGCTGCACATACAGCTTGTTGGCGAAGTCCGGCGGCTCGTTGCCGAAATAAAATCCGCGCACGGTGTAATTCTTGTCGAGCAGATTGCGCCCCCACAGGTACGCCTCCCAGCGCGAGGTTTCCCAACCGAGCTTGCCGTTCACCAATCCATAGGCGCTCGAGCGCGTGTTGTTGGGCGGCAGGTCATAGAAGAACGGGCCCATGCCGGTGACGTCCAGGCGTGCATACGGGCCGCGCGCATCGCGCCACGTGGCGTTGAGCGCGGCCTGCCACGGGGCCGCATGCGGCAGCGCGCGATCGGGAAGCGTGACGCCGTTCTGCACGAAGCCGTGGTACTGGGTCTGCAGCAAGCCAAGAGATCCGCCCAAGGTCAGGCTGGATGTCGCCGCCCAGTTGGCCGTGCTCTCCAAACCGTAGTTGAAGCCCGATCTCGCGTTGCCCGTGAAGAAGATGAAGGTATCGGGGTTGCTCGGATCCAGCTGCTCCCCGGTCAGCAGCTGCTCATTGTGGCGCTGCATGTAGAACAAGGAGGTGTCTATCTGCAGCCGCCCATCCTGCAGCTGCGCTTTGTGGCCGATTTCCAGATTCAAATCGGACTCAGGGGCGAATTGCAGCTGACCGGGCGGCAATCCCGCGCCCAGGTTGAAGCCGCTCGCCTTGTAGCCGCGGGCGATCAGTGCGTACACGTGCTGGCCGTCGGCAATCCGATAGTCGATCGAGGCCTGGCCGCCCCACAGATTGTCCGCGGGCCCGAAGTCATTGGCCGTGGTCGGGGCGTCGAGATTGGTGGTGGTGTCGTCGTAGCGGCTGGTGTGGCGCTCGCCGCGCAGCCCTACGGACCAGCGCGCGCGATCGCTGAAGTCGCCGTCGAGCTGCGCATAGACGGCGCCGTTGCGCGAGCGGTAGTCGCTGTCGGCCACGGTCAATGAATCGGTGTTCTGCGTGGCGTCGAAAGGATCGAGGTACAACCCCGCCATGGTGTCGGTCAGCGATTCGCGCAACTCGAACGCGTACACGCCGATCAGCCAGGAAAGTCCGTGCGCAGTCTCGTTGCCCGTGCCATCGCCGAGGCGAAATTCCAGGCTGCGCGTGGACCGATGGCGCACCTGGTACTCGGTGAAGTCATAGGTGTAGGGCGCCCATTGCAGAGGGTTGCCCCAATCGCCGTCGAATCCGTAGTTCACCTTGGTATCCGCGTAGCTGGCGATGGTGGTGAGCGTCGCCGATCCCAAACCGGTGTAGGTGGAACGGGCGGAGACCCCGGTGGAATATTGCCGGTCCACGCTGGGATGGTCGGATTCGGTGGTGCGGCTGTTGTCGATGGCAAAGGCGTCATAGCCGTTGTCGATTTGCGCACGCAGCAGGGTCAGATCGACCCGCCAGTCGTCATTGGGCTGATAGCGCCACTTGCCGCGCAGGGTCAGCTCATCGCGATTGTCGGTGTTGCTGCGGCCGAGATAGGCATTGTGATAAAAGCCGTCGCTGGTATAGCGCTGCACCGCAAGCCGAAAAGCCGAGTCCAGCGAGCTCACCGGGCCTGTGAGCACCGCACCATAGGATTGCTCACCGTAGTCGCCGGCATCGAGTTCGACCCGGCCGCCGAAGGTGTCCGAAGGGTCGGCGCTCTTGACGTAGATGAGCCCGGCCAATGCGTTGGCGCCGTACAGCGTTCCTTGGGGACCGCGCAGTACTTCGATGTGATCGACGTCGAACAGCGTTGCGGCCGACCCCAAACCGCTGAAGTCGATGTCATCGATCAGAAATCCGACCGACGGATTCGGCGCTCCCTGATATTGCTGCAGTTCGCCGATGCCGCGGATCTGAAAATATCGGGGCCGTGAGGTGTCCCCCGCCCAGTTCAGATTGGGTACCAGCGGCAGGACGTCCTCGAAGTGCTCCTGGCCGGCATCGCGCAAGGTGGTGCCGGTGAGCACCGAGGCGCTGCCCGGCAGGTTCTCGAGGGAGACCGGTCTCAATGTGGCGGTGACGATGATTTCGTCGAGCTGGCCGTCGCTGGACTGCGCCGCGGAGGCGGGATTCCAGAGGCAGAACGCGGCCAACGGAACACCCAATGCGTAAAATCGACTACCCATGCTCCCTCCGCCGGTACTAACCGGATCAGGTTCAATGGGTTTGCTGGTGTGCCCTTAAAGGCTGCCAGCATCTCAGGCCCTAAAGGCCACCCCAGCTTTATTGCAAAAAAATCTTAAGTAAAAAACAACGCGCGAACCGCGCCGATCAGGCCGCCCACCACCAGAATCACCATGGGCAGAAAGGTCATGCCGTACCCGACCTCGCGCTTGGCCGGATCCTTGACGTAAGTGTAGGCATACAGCTCCCTGCCGATCAAATACACCACGCCGAGCGCGGCCGCGACCAGCGGGCTGAAATAATGAGAGAACAGGTATATTCCGGGCAAAAAAGCAATCAACTGTTCCAGGGTATTTTGCTGGACGCGAAACAGCCGTTCGAAGATCTCGTTGCCGGTGATGGCGGGGGCCTTGACCCCGTAGCGGCCGCGGGCCGCGCCGACCTTGAAGCCGAACACGATGAACTGCAGAACTGCGAGCGCAGTCACGATATCGACATAAGCCATGGAACTTCCTCCCCTGTTGTTGGATTCTAGCACTCCAGCGCCGGCAGTTTTCCGTCAGGATATCGCAGCAATGAGCTTACCCCGCAAATCCAGCCGCAACGGCACTCGTGGCTATGCCCACTTGGTCGAGATCGATGTGCCCGTCGCCCGTGTGTGGCGGGCTTTGACCGAGCCCGGGTTGATCAAGATATGGTCGGGCCAGGAGGCGGAAATCGACCCGCGTCAAGGCGGCTTGTACCGGATCGGCAAGCGCAGCGGCACCGCCCGCGAAGCGCATATCGACATCTTCGAAGTGAACCGGCGCCTGCGGCTGATCTATCTCAACGGCAAGGATGCGCCTCCGAGCGACAGCGCCGCCGTCGATGATTTCATCCTGGATACCCGCCGCGGTGAGGGCAAAACCTCGCTGCGCCTGCTCGGGTCCGGCATTCCCGAGACGCCCGAGTGGGATCGCAGCTATGCCGGCATCCGCATGGGATGGGAGCGTTTCATGGCACGCATCAAGGTGACGTTGGAAAGTCCCCCGGTGCCGAAGAAGCCGGCCAAAATTATCCCCAAGGACCCGCCCTTGCCCGGCCTTGATTATTGATTTGACGCCCCGAATCTCCCTCTTGCTATGCTGTTCGCCTGGCGGCTGGGGAGCATGAGGAGAGGGCAATGCTTGGGTTTCTCATTCGGGCGGCATTGGTGGCGCTCGGGCTCTGGCTCGCGACCGACTGGGTCAGCGGCGTCTCCATCGACACTCCTTCCACGCTGATTCTCGCAGGCATCCTGCTCGGGGTCGTAAATTCCATCGTCCGGCCCATCGCCATATTGCTCACCCTGCCGATGACCATACTTTCGCTCGGCCTGTTTCTGCTGGTGATCAACGCCGGCATGGTCGCGCTGGTTGCATGGATGCTGCCGGGAATGCACATCGCCGGTTTCGGCGCCGCATTTTGGACCTCGATTCTGGTCAGCCTGGTGAGCTTCGTCGGTTCCTGGTTCGTGGGCGGCAAGGGCCGGGTCGAAATCATCAGAAAGCGCGGCTAGCGCGGGCACCGGATAAGCTCAGGCTACTGAGTCTTCGGCTCCGCCAACGTTTTCGGATCCGTGAGGCTGCCGCCCGGCACGGTCAGAATGCACACCCCGACGATGATGATGGCCATGCCGATGAGTTGCACCGCGGTGAGATGCTCGTGCAGCACCAGCCAGCCCAGGAACGCGGCAATCGCCGGGTTGACGTAGCTGTAGGTGCTGATGATGGTGGGCGTCGTGTTCATCGTCAGCCAGCCATAGGCGGTATAGGCGAGCCCGGAACTCAAGAAAGTCAGGTAGCACAGCGAAATCAGGCCCGGCGCGTTGGGCGGCCATTGCATCGAGTCGCCGTGCACCAGGGCGAGCGCCAGCAACATCAGGCCGCCCATCAGCATTTGCAGCGCCATGAACATCATCGGACTCAACTGCGTGGTGATGCTGCGATAGTAGAGCGTGCCCAGCGACCAGGAAGCGCACGCGCTCAGCACCCCGAGCTGGGCCAGCGATCCTTTCGAGAAAATCGGCCCTCTGGGAGTCAGCATCAGCATCGCGCCGATGAACCCGATCACCAATCCCAGCAGCGCGAATCGGCTCAGCGGATGGCCGCGCCGGCCGAACACACCGAGTCCGGCGATCCAAAACGCCGAGGTGCCGTTGAGCAGTGCCGCCTCATTGCTCGGCAGATACTGCATGGACCAGGTGTTCAAGCCATTGCTGATGAACACCATGAAGAAGCCGGCGATGGTGACGTGGCGCCATTCGATCAGCCGCCTCGGCAGGCGGCTATGCCCATGGATTTCCGCGATCAACGCCAGCAACACGCCGGCGGTGACGAAGCGAATCCCGGCAAACAGCGCAGGCGGAAGATTCTCGACGGCGATCTTGGTGAACACAAACGAGGAGCCCCACACCAGGTACACGGTGAGCAGGCACAGAAAGACTTTCGTGGAGTGGCGCGAGTCGCGCAAGCTACGCCGCGCGGCGTGCGGTGGTCATTCGATGTTGCCCATGAGTTTCTTCACCGGCCGGCTGATGATCAAGAGTACCGCGCCCACGCCCACGGTGAAATACACGATGTGCATGTACTGCCCCGGCATGGCGGGGATGTTGTTGGCGTCGAATTCTCCCGCAATCAAGCCCGCGACCAGATTCCCGAGCGAGGTGGCGAGAAACCACATGCCCATCATCTGGCCGACGAAGCGCTTGGGCGCGAGTTTGGTGTAATAGCTCAAGCCGACCGGGCTCAGGCATAGTTCGCCGAAGGTGTGCAGCAAGTAGGTCACGAGCAGCCAATAAGGCAGCACCTTCGAGCCGTGGGCCACGATGGCCGCGGCCGCCGCCATCACCAGGAATCCGGAACCCATGAGCATCAGGCCGAGCGCGAATTTGGCGGGCGCGGAAGGGTTCAAATTGCGCCGCGCCAATGCGATCCACAGCCACGCGAAAAAGGGTGCGCATAAAACGATGAAAATGGAATTCAGCGACTGAAACCAACCGGTCGGAATCTCAAAATGCAGCCAGCCGATCATCCGCTCGGTATAGCGGTCGGCAAACAGATTGAGGGACGAGCCGGCCTGCTCGAATCCCGAGAAAAATAGCGCACAGCCGATGAACAGCACGACCAGCACGACGCCGCGTTTGCGCTCCTCGGTGCTGAGATCCGCGAATATGAAGTAGTAACCGAAGTACAGAATCCCCGTGCCGGCGATGATGTAGGCGGCGGCGTGGCCCAATTGCAGCGCATTCATGGGAATCCACCCGACGCTGGCGCCGAGAACCGCCAGCGCCAATACGCCCACGCCGATCCACAATCGCAGCCACTCCTTGGAGCGCGGCACGGTGCGGGTATCGCTGCCGGCAGCGTGTACCGTCGAGGCGCGCTTGCCGGACTCTCCGAGATACTTTTTTGTCAGATAAAATTGCGCCACGCCGAGCAGCATGAAGAACGCACCGGCGCCGAATCCCGCGCGCAGTCCGAAGAAATTCTGCGCGACCGGGATGATCAACGGGCCGAGGGCGCCGCCAATGTTGATGCCGATGTAGAAAATCGTGAACGCCGAATCGAGGCGCGCCCCGCCCTCGGGGTACAGGCCCGCCACGATGGCGCTGACATTGGGTTTCAGCAGCCCGACACCGAGTACGATGACCAGCAGACCGATGTAGAAACCCGCCGGGCTGTTCGAAATCGCCAGCAACAGATTGCCGGCGGTGATCAATAGTCCGCCGAGCATGACGGCACGCTGCGCGCCGATCAGCCGGTCGGCGACCCAGCCGCCGGGCAGTGCCGCGAGATACACGGCGCCGTTGTACAGTCCGTAAATCGCCGCGGCGGTCTTGTCGTCGAGCCCCAAGCCGCCGCTCGCCACGGAGGCGACCAGGAACAGAATGAGCACCGCGCGCATGCCATAGAAGGTGAACCGTTCCCACATTTCGGTGAGAAACAGCGTGGCCAGCCCGCGAGGGTGCCCGAAAAATGTTGCGCTCAAGCCGGCAGGCTCCTAAGTCCCGGTTTCGCGTTGCGCCTGTTCGGCTTCCTCTTTCTCGCGCGCCGCTATTTTTTCTTTGAGCAACAGTCCGGCCATGATGATCCCTATTTCGTAGAGCAGGTACATCGGCACCGCCATGGCGCTCTGCGACACCGCATCCGGTGGCGTGACGAAGGCGGCGAAGATGAATATCCCCAACAGCACAAAACCGCGATTTTTCTTGAGGTTCTTGAGCTTCACGAAGCCCGTCCAGACCAATAGTACAGTAGCCACGGGAACTTCAAAGGCCAAACCGAAGGCGAGCAGCAGCACCATCACGAAATCCAGGTACGCGCTCATGTCGGTCATCATTTGCACGCCGTGCGGGGTGGTGGCGACGAAGAAGCTCAGCATCACCGGGAAAACCACGTAGTAGGCGAATGCCGCGCCCAGATAGAAAAGAATGATGCTGGAGATCAGCAGCGGGACCGCCAGCTTCTTCTCGTGCTTGTACAGGCCCGGGGCCACGAATGCCCATGCCTGGTAGAGGACGAAGGGCATGGCGAGCCCGACGGCCAGCAGCAGGGCCAGCTTGAAAGGCACCGTGAACGGCGCAACGACGCTGGTCGCAATGATCGTGGCGCCGGTGGGCAGCTTGTGGATCAACGGCTCTGCGACGAAGGTGAAGATCTGATTCATGTAGTAGGCGCAGGGCACGAAGCAAATGCCCACCGCCAGCATCGCCTTGAGCAGCCGGTCGCGCAGCTCCAAGAGATGCGAGATCAGGGTTCCTTCGGCGAGTTCGCCCGGATCGCCGGGTTCATTCATTGGCGGGTTTGTTCTCGGGCGGACTTGGCTGCCAATCCGCGCCATGGACGGCGGCTGCCGTTTCGGGCGAGTAAGCAGCCGGCGGCGCGTCGGCCGCGGGGGGTGCCACACCCGCAGGCGGCGGGCTGGGTGTGTAAGAGGTGTCGAAGGGAGCCGGTGCTGCGGTTGGCGCGGCTCCGGGGGTGTTCGGGGCGCTCGATTTGGTTTGCCGCATCAGCTCTTCGGCACTGACTTCGCGTTCCAATTGCTCGCTCAATTGACGCGCCATGGCGCGGGCTCTCCCGACCCAGTTGCCGACCTGCCGGGCAACCTTGGGGAGTTTCTCCGGACCCAGCACGATGAGCGCTATGGCCGAGGTGAGCAGTATCTCCGAGAATCCGACATCAAGCATGCGACATCAGGCGTTGGTTTTCGGAGGTACCTTGGCTTCGCTCGGCGTGGCCGTGCCCGGGGCAAAATCCGCGTCCTTGTCCTGCTTGAGTTGCTTGCTGGCTTCCTCGGATTCGCCCTCGTTCACCGCCGATTTGAAGCCTTTGACGGCCGCGCCCAAGTCCGAGCCAATGCTGCGCAGGCGCTTGGTGCCGAAAATAACCAAGGCAATCAGCAGTATAACAATCAGCATTTTTGAATCGAACATCTCGCTTCTCCGATTCCACGTGTAATCAAACTGGGCGCCAATGATACGCCAAAGATATTATGACATTTGACCGCGGCCCCCCGATGCGTGTTCGGTCGCATTTGGCGTTTTAATCAACTTTCCAGCCAAATGGTGACGGGTCCGTCGTTGGTCAACGACACCTGCATGTGGGCGCCGAACACCCCTGTTTCCACGCTCCCGTGCTGTTCGCGCGCTGCCGCCACCAGCAGATCGAACAACCGGCGGGCCTGTTCCGGCGGTGCTGCCGTCGAGAAGCCGGGTCTTAAGCCCTTGGTCGTATCCGCGGCCAGCGTGAATTGCGGCACCAGCAACAGCTGTCCCTTAACTTGGGACAGACTCAAGTTCATTTTTCCCGCCTCATCCGGGAATATCCGGTACGCCAGCAGCCGGATGAGCAGTCGCAGAGCGCTGGCCTCGTCATCCGCGGGGCGCACACCGACCAATACCAGCAAACCTGAGACGATGGCGCCCACCGATTTGCCGTCGACACTCACTTCCGCGTGCGAAACGCGCTGCAACAATGCAATCATAGCGATTGAAATCCCACTTCATATGAAATACAGCCTAAAAGTCGCATAACGATCCCATTTATAATATTAATGCCTCGATCCTCAATGGAATCAGAGTAAAAGGCGCAATTACGGCAAAAAAACATGAAATGTGGAAGAAATAACCAAATATTCCGGAAGTATACTTATATGAGGGCAATAATGACCATTTATCGGATCGAAAGTGGGAAATATTTGACATTCTAGTTTACTCAAGTGCAATGTTTCTCATGGTCAAGGTAAATGCCGTGGGAAAAGCACTCAAGAAGGAGCGCCCAAAGGAAGGATGGCCGCAAATCAATAAAAACAAAGATTTAATCTTTCCTAGAATCACAATCCCTGGGTTCTCGCCGGTCTCATCCACTACATATTGCGTTTTTAGCAAAAAACATGAAGCGAGTAGGCTTTTGCCTACGTGCCCTTGTGAAATCGGTTGGTGACATCATATTGCTCTGGTATATACACTAGCTCGCAAGGTGACAAATGGCGCTGTGGTTCTCAGACGACGTAAAACAGAAGCTTGCAGAGAAACACGGAGTTTCGGTGGACGAAGTGCGCCAATGCTTCGAGAATCTAGAAGGTGATTTTATTAAAGACACGCGCGAAGAACATCTTACCGAACCGCTAACATGGTGGTTCGTCTCTGAGACCAACAAGCGACGACTTTTAAAAGTATGCTTTATCGCAAGAAAAATAAAAACGGAATCCGGGGTGGAAACGCGTGTCGATATCAAGACAGCATATCCACCACCTGCTGAAGATATAGAGCTTTATAAACGACTCGGAATGTAGATTGAAACCAAAGTCAGGAGCACATGAAAATGAGTAACACGGCAGAGACGAATATGTCTACGGACCCGTGGGACACGGGCGAACTGGGGCGAGACGAAAAATTCGCCGAGCGCGCACCAGCGGGACTTCGAGAGGAAATTGAAACCGCGCTGGCGCTTCAGATGATTTCCATTCGCCTCAAAAAAGAAACCATCAAGGATATGAAATCCATAGCCGAATATCGAGGCATTGGATATCAGCCCCTGATTAGAGACGTTCTGGCGCAATTTGTGCGCGCTGAATTAGCTCTAATCGTGCGCGAAGTCCAAGAGCAAAAGAAAGCGAGAGAAGCGCTCGCCGAACACTCGGAGCAACGTAAGCGCGCCTACGGTTAGGCATATGTGGCTTCGGGGCGACTGATTCCAGTCGCCCCGTTTGAGCTAACATAGTTTCACTATGAACGGCTATTCAGTAAGCAGGAAGCTCAACGACACCACCGCGCTCCTGAAATACCATTTCTCGCCGCTGTAAATTGGGCCATCGGCCCAATTTAGGAAATAGCATCTTTGAGGTTAGAGCCGTTTATCTAAGTACATACTTCCGAAATATTCACATTATTTATGGCATTTATGGAGCGTGCTCGCACGCTTTTGACCTGATCATGGAGACCTGGGCAATATCCGTGGATGCGCTATCAAGAAGTTCTTTGGTCCAGCGTCGACGGATTGCGCCTTTACGCTCGAGCTTACCAAGGCCCCGTCGCCGATGCGCCGACAGTGCTATGCCTTCACGGCCTGACGCGCAACAGCCGTGACTTCGAAGATCTCGCGCCGCACCTTCAGGGCCGCTATCGCATCATCGTTCCCGACGTGCGCGGCCGCGGTTTGTCGGCGCGCGACCCGAATCCGCAGAATTATCAGCCCAGCGTCTACGTCCAGGACATTCTCGCGCTGATGGATACCCTGGGTGCGCCGCGCGTGGCGGTGATCGGCACCTCGATGGGCGCACTGCTGGCGATGATGCTCGCGGTCGGTTATCGGGACCGGGTCGCGGGTCTGGTGCTCAATGACATGGGTCCCGAGGTCGATCCCATTGGGCTCGATCGCATCAAGGGTTACGCCGGCCGCCTGCCGCCGCCGGAAGGGTGGCGCGAAGCCGTCATGCAGACGCGAGTGCTGTTCGGCAATGCGTGGCCCGGGCTTTCCGACGAGCGCTGGGCCGCTCTTGCGCGCCGCAGCTATCGAGGACAAGACGGGTCGCTCGAGGTCGATGCCGATCCGATGATCGGCGAGATGCTGCGTGCCGCGCCCGCTGCCACCGCCAATCTGTGGCCGTTCTGGCGGGCACTGCGGGGTATGCCGCTGCTGGCGATTCGCGGCGCGCAATCGGACATCTTGAGCGCCGGCACCTTTGCCAAAATGAAAGCGGAAAATCCCGAACTTCTGCAGCTCGAGGTGGCGCAGCGCGGGCATGCGCCCTTGCTGGATGAACCGGAATGCCTTCAGGCGATCGACGCCTTCCTGGCTACTTGCGCCACAGGGTCGGCGTGAACAACACCAGGATGGTGAACACTTCGAGGCGGCCGAGCAGCATGGCGGCCGAACACACCCAGGTCTGGAAATCGCTCAACACGCCGTAGTTGCTGCCGGGTCCGACCAGCCCCAAACCAGGGCCGGCATTGTTGATGCAGGCGATGATCGCGGAAAACGATGTCATGAAGTCCAAGCCGCTCGCCAGCTGCAGAAAAATCAGCGTCACGATGCTCATGAAGTACAAAAATACGAAGGCGAGCACCGCGAATACCACGCGGTTCGCAATCACCGTTCCGCCGACCTTCAAGGGCCGCACCATGTTCGGGTGCACCAGCTGATTGAGCTCGCGGTGCGCCTGCTTGGCGAGCACCAGCGTGCGGATCATTTTGATGCCGCCGCCGGTCGAGCCGGAACTCGCGACCAGGCAGCTTAGAAACATCATCCACATCGGGGCGAAAATGGGCCAGCGCGAATAGTCCTGGGTGTGCAGGCCGCTGTCGGTGGCGATGGAAACCAGATTGAAAATGGTATTGCGCAGCGCCGACGGGTAGTCAGGATAGGTGCCCTTGAAAAACAGGAACAAGGACACGCCCACGCAACTCGCGGCGAGCACGCCCAAAATGGCCTTGGCCTCCGCGTCGCGAAAATAGGCCTTCACGCCGCGCTGGCTCCAGGCGAGAAAGTGCGTGGCGAAGTTCAGCGCCGCGAGGATC
Organism: Steroidobacteraceae bacterium; assembly: GCA_036267715.1. Taxonomy (GTDB): domain Bacteria; phylum Pseudomonadota; class Gammaproteobacteria; order Steroidobacterales; family Steroidobacteraceae; genus Bog-1198. Next base: position 292,373 of record DATAVN010000003.1, read on the forward strand.
GAGAACGCGGTCATCACCATTTCGATCGGCAGCGAATTGAAATGCCCGATGCTGGCGTCGTAGGTGGAAAAGCCGCCGAGCGACAGCGCCGAGAAGCCGTGGCAGACCGCGTCGAACCAATTCATGCCGGCGAATCTCAGACACAGGATGCACGCCGCCGTGAGGCCCGTGTACACCGCCCACAGCAGCTTTGCGGTCTGCCCGATGCGCGGCGTGAGCTTGCTGTCCTTCATCGGACCCGGCATTTCCGCGCGGTAGATCTGCATGCCCCCGACCCCGAGCATCGGCAGGATCGCCACCGCCAGCACGATGATGCCCATGCCGCCCAGCCAGCTCAGGAGATGGCGCCACAGATTGATGGAGCGCGGCAGGAATTCGAGCCCGGAAAGCACCGTGCCGCCGGTGGTGGTGAGGCCCGATGCGGCCTCGAAGTAGGCATCGGTGAAATTGATGGGCAGATAGTTCCACAATGGAAATCCCGCCACCGCGGGCAACGCCACCCAGGTGAGCGCCACCAGCATCAAACCGTCGCGGGTCTTCAGCTCGCGCTTGAAGCGCCGCGTGGCCAGCCACAGCAGCGCGCCGAGCACGAAGGTGGCGAGCGCGGAAATGATGAACGAGCGCAGCGCCTCGTCCAGGCCCCAGACCGCCAGGATCAGGGGCGCGAGCATGGTCGCCGCGAACACCATCATGACGAGGGCGAATACGTGCGCGACCGGCAGCAGGATGTCTTTCACAGAAAAGACGCGGAGCCTTGAAAGAGCTTTTCCACCGTTTCGATGTGGCGGCGATCGGTCAGGAACAGGATCAGATGATCGTCGGGCTGAACGGTGGTGTCATGATGCGCGATGATCACTTCATCACCGCGCACCACCGCGCCCAGGGTCGTGCCTTCGGGCAGCGAGATGTCCTCGATGCGCCGGCCGATCACCTTGGAACTGTCGGCATCGCCGTGCACCACCACCTCGAGCGCCTCGGCGGCACCGCGCCGCAGGGAATGCACGCGCACCACATCGCCGCGCCGCACATGCGCCAGCAGCGATCCGATCGTGACCGTCTGCGGCGCTATGGCCACGTCGATCGAACCGCTCTCGATGAGTTCGGCATAGGAGGGCTTGTTGATCAACGCCATCACCTTGTGCGCGCCCAGGCGCTTGGCGAGCATGGCCGAGAGGATGTTGGCCTCTTCGGAATTCGTCATGGCGGCAAAGATGTCCGCGCTGTCGATGTTTTCCTCCAGCAGCAATTCCTCGTCGGCCGCGTCGCCGTGCAGCACGGTGGTGCTCTTCAGCTGCTCGGAGGCGCGCCGCGCGCGCTTGCTGTCGCGTTCGATGAGCTTGACCTGGTTCTTGCCCTCCAATTCGTTCGCGAGCCGAAGACCGATGTTGCCGCCGCCGGCGATCACCACGCGCCGAGCGGGCGCTTCCTCGCGGCGCAATTCCTTCATGACCACGCGGATATTTTCGCGCGCTGCGAGAAAGAACACCTCGTCGCCGTCCTCGATGACGGTGGTGCCCTCCGGCTTGATGCTCTTGCCCGCCCGATAGATGGCCGCGACCCGGGCGTCGGCCGAGGGAATATGTTTGCGCAAGGTGCTCAAGGTCTGGCCCACCAGGGGGCCGCCCTGCAACGCCCGGATGCCGACCAGGCGCACGCGGCCGTCGGCAAAGTCCAGCACCTGCAGGGCTCCCGGATAGCGGATCAGGCGTGCCACGTATTCCGTCACCAGCTGTTCCGGGCTGATCCAGACGTCGACCGCAATGGCGTTCTCGCCGAACAGCTTGTCCCTCTCGGTGTAGTCGGCGGAGCGCACGCGCGCGATCTTCTTCGGCGTGCGATACAGCGTCCAGGCAATGTGGCAGGCCAGCATGTTGACTTCGTCGCTGTTGGTGAGCGCCACGAGAATGTCGGTGGTGGCAATGCCGGCGGCTTCGAGGATACGCGGGCTGGAGGCGTTGCCGTTGACGGTGCGGATGTCGAGGCGGTCCTGCAGATCGCGCAGGATTTCGTCATTCTGATCGATGACGGTCACATCGTTCGCTTCCTCGCGAGAGAGGTGATACGCCGCCGTGCGGCCCACTTGTCCGGCGCCCAAGATAATGATTTTCACAGCCAGGAGCCTGTCGAAGTATTCCCCATTACTCTACACGACCTCGAGATTTGCGTATGAGAGCATCAGCCACTTCGTGCCCTGCCTCTCAAAATTGACCTGGATCCGGGCATGCGGCCCATTGCCCTCGAAATTCAGCACCACCCCGTCCCCAAACTTCGAATGCCGCACCCGGCTGCCCATGCGCATGTTGGGGGAGGGCGTCTCCTCGAGGGAGCTCGAGCGCCTGATGAACACCGGCCGGGACACCTGCAGACGCGGCCGCACCTCTTCGATCAGATCCGCCGGCAGCTCGCTGATGAAGCGCGACGGCTGGCCGTAGGTATCCACGCCATAGAGGCGGCGCTGTTCGGCATAGGTGATGTACAGATGACGCATGGCGCGCGTGGCGCCCACGTAGCACAGGCGCCGCTCCTCTTCCAATCCCGCCAGATCCGCCACCGAGCGCTGATGCGGGAACAAGCCGTCTTCCATGCCGGCGAGAAACACCACCGGAAATTCCAACCCTTTCGCCGAATGCAGCGTCATCATCTGCACGCAATCATCGTACGGATCCGCCTGGCCCTCGCCGGATTCCAGCACGGCATGCGCGAGAAAGGATTCGAGCGGCGAGAGTTCCGCTTCGGCCTCGGTCTCCGGCGAAAATCCGCGCGCGGCGCTCACCAGCTCGAGCAGGTTCTCGATGCGCCCCTCGCCGCGTTCGCCCTTCTCCTTCTTGTAGTGCTCGATCAGGCCGCTCATCTGGATGACATGATCGACCTGCTCATGCAGCTCGAGCCCGTTGACTTCGCGCGCCAGCTTCTCGATCAACTCCATGAAGGATTGCAGCGCCAGCGCCGCGCGTTGCGGCAGCGCGCCCTGTGCGCAGGCAATCGCGCTCAACCACAGGGAGGTGGTGTTGGCACGCGCGGTGTCGCGCACCAGGTCCATGGTTTTGGCGCCGATGCCGCGCACCGGCAGGTTGACCACGCGCTCGAACGAGGTGTCATCGGCGCGGCTCCCCACCAGGCGCAGATAGGCAAGCGCATCCTTAATTTCGGCGCGTTCGAAGAAACGCAGTCCGCCGTACACGCGATAGGGCATGCGTGCATTCAGGAACGCCTCTTCGAACACACGTGATTGAGCGTTCGAGCGGTACAGCACCGCGACCTCGCGGCGCGCACCGCCGCGCGCCACCCATTCGCGGATGCGATTCACCACGAAGTCGGCTTCGTCGCGCTCGTTGAACGCGGCATAGAGTTTGACGCGCTCGCCGTCCTCGCCGCTGGTCCATAAGGTCTTGCCGAGGCGGCCGGCATTGTTGGCGATCAGCGCATTGGCAGCCTTGAGGATCGTGCCGGTGGAGCGATAATTTTGTTCCAGCTTGTAGAGCACCGCCTTGGGAAAGTCGCGCCGGTACTGATTCAAGTTCTCGACGCGCGCTCCGCGCCACCGATAGATCGAATTGTGGGTGACCACGCCGCCCGCGATGAAGTTATGGGTGCGCTCGACGTTGATGTCGTAGACCTCGGCATCGCAAGTCTCATACTCGATGCGCTCGACCACATCAAAATGGCCGGAATCGACCGCCATCACCATGCCGCAGCGGATGCCGGCCGCCGTAGTGAAGGGCAATGATCTTTCCAGCATGTGCCCCTGCAGGACGTAGCGGCCGTCGAGCCGCTCGCGGATGGCGCGCGCAATCGACATCAGTTCGCCGAAGTCGGCGCGCACGGTCTCGAAGCGCCAACTCCTGGCATGCGCTTTGGCGACACGCGCACTGAGACCCATGGCCTCAAGAACGGCGCGATCCTTGGGCGAAACCCCCGCTATGGAAATGCGATGCATCGGTGTGCCGCCGCGCCGATCGCCGCACAGCGTGATGACGATGTTGCGAAGGTTGGAATTGCGGCCCTGCGGCTGGTGGTGCGGCCGGTCGATGTCCAGACCCACCTCTTCCAGCAGCCGTTCGGCGGATACCAGCGTGTCGAGCGAGCCGAATATCCGCTGCGGATGGGCGGCATCGTGCACGAAACCGTTGCGGGCTTTGCCTTTGCGTGGAACGAACGGGCAGGTCGGCAGGCCGAAGCGCAGCGACGTCAGCACCTCGTCGATGCGCGCTTCGTTCTCATTGGTGTGGGTGCGGACGATCCACAGCGCGTCGGCATGCTCTTGTAGGGAGCGTTGCTTGAAGCCCACCATGGGCCGGGCCTGTCCCTCGGTGTATACCTGCGAGGTGCCGAGCCGGTAGCCCACGCCTTCCTTGTGCATAAGATACAAGAAATAGGTCTGGGGAGTTTCGCCGAGTACGTAACCGGCGAAGTGCACGTGCTCGGGCGTACTTCTGACGACGGCACCGGAGCGCAGATGCACGCACACGAGCGGTCCCTGGCGCCGCTTCGCGAAGCACTCGGTCACGCGGGCCGGGCGCAGATCACCGCCGCCGTAGTTCGACAGCACGGAATCGCCGGGGGCGATCGATTCGATGGCACGCATCGCGCCGTCGCCCATCGTCACCTGAGTCCCGGCCGCGAGACATTGATCGTCGTCACCGACCACGAATGGCATGCCGTCGGGGCCGGCCAACAGCATCAGCCACTTGTATTGAATCGCGTTGGTGTCCTGGAACTCGTCCACCAGCACATGCCGGAAGCGCGTCCGATAGTGCTGCAGCAGTCCCGGGTTGTCGCGCCACAGCTCGTAGGCGCGCAGGAGCAGTTCCGCGAAATCCACCACGCCCGCTCGCTGGCAGGCCTCCTCGTACGCCTGGTAGATCCTGATCAACTGCCGCCGGGTGGGGTCGCCGTCGTCGCGGATGTTCTTCGGCCGGTGTCCCTCGTCCTTCTGCGCATTGATGAACCAGAGAATCTCGCGCGGAATCCAGCGCGTCTCGTCCAGATCGAGCGCCTTTAAGACCTTGCGCAGCACCCGCGCCTGGTCTTCGGAATCCAGAATCTGAAAACTCTGCGGCAGGCCCGCCTCGCGCCAATGGATGCGCAGCAGCCGGTGCGCCAGGCCGTGGAAGGTGCCCAGCCACATGGCCCCGCTCGGCAGGCCCAGCAGGGTTTCGATGCGGCTGCGCATTTCCGCGGCCGCCTTGTTGGTGAAGGTGACGGCGAGGATGCTGTTCGGGGAGGCGCCCTCGACCTGGATGAGCCACGCAACCCGATGCACCAATACCCGGGTCTTGCCGCTGCCGGCGCCGGCCAGCACCAGTGCGGCACCCAACGGCGAAGCGACCGCTTGGCGCTGGTCCTCGTTGAGGCCGTCGAGAAGGTGTGAAACGTCCATAAGGGCGCGGATTGTACTGCAGCCGCGCCCGAATCAAACCCTTGTGTTTCAAGAGATTTTCGGGCGACTTTCCTCGGCAAATTCAATGAGCGCCAGCGCCAGGGAAAGGACTACAGGCCCGGCGATCACGCCGATGGCGCCGAATGCCGGGATGCCGCCCAAAACACCGACGAAGACCGCCAGGGCGGAGATCCTCGCCCGCCCCGAAATCAGGAAGGGCCGGATCACATTGTCCAGTCCCCCGAGCAGGCACCCCCAGACCAGAAGAAAAATGCCCCAGCCCCAGTGCCGGTCGATGAACAGCCAGATGACGGCCGGTATCCATACGAACGCCGAGCCGCCCACGGGCAACAGCGAGAGCAGCGCCGCGAGCACGCCGAATACCACCGGCGACGGCAGGCCGGCAATTGCCCAGCCGATGCCGAGCAGCAATCCCTGCAGCAAGGCGGTCACGGTGGTGCCGAAAACGATGGCGCGGGTGACGGCGCTCAGCTGGGTGAACAGCCGCTCCTTGCGGTCATCGGCCATCGGGATGAGGCGCCGCGCGCGCGCGATCATCGCGTCTCCGTCGCGCAGAAAAAAGAACAGCAGAAACAGCATGATCGCGAAGGCCAGCAACGAGCCGAGCGCGCCGAGAAAAAATGATCCGCCCCAGCTCGCGGCGCGCTGCATCACCTCGCGCGTGCCCGAAACCAGCCAGGACTGCAGCTGCGCCGCTGAGATATCCGCGTGCGCCTGCAGCCAGGTATTGATCCGCGCTATCCAGGGAAATTGCTGCAAATCGGAGAATGTTTTGATGTCCATGCCGGACGCGGATTTTTGCATCTGCTTGAGCAGTGCGGAAATTTGCGACACGAACTCGACCGACAGCGCGCTCAAGGGCAACAGTATGCCGACCGGCGCCAGCACGGTCAGCGCGCCGGCGGCCACCGTGTTGCCTTTGAAGCGGCGCCGCAGGCGAAGGTTCAGCGGATAGAGCAGGAACGCGAGAAACGCCGCCCAGGTCATGGGCAGTGCGAACGGCTTGAAAATCAGCAGCAGTGCATAAGCCAAGATGGCGGCAACCGCCACAGTGAACACCCGGGAATAAAAACTTGCTGTGGCCGGCATGAGAACATCCTAACATTCGCCATACCCATGAGGAGTTTCACATTAGCAGCTTCATTCGATCCAAATTCACCGCCGCGTGTCTGGGCGGCGCGCTTGCCTCCCTGCTCGCCGGCACTGCCTTGAGCGCTCCCGAGAAGGCCCCGCGGGTTGCACCGTTCGGATCCTGGGCTTCGCCCTTGAGCGCCGAGGCCCTCGCCGCGGGCGGGATCAATTTCGGCGATCTGCGCAGCGCCAATGGGCGGCTGTACTGGACTGAAAACGTCCCGGCGCATGGCGGTGCAATTTCGCTGTTCAGCTTCGCCGATGGCGCCGCGGCGCAGGTCACGCCGGACGCGGCCTATGTCCGCACGCGCGTGCATGAGTACGGTGGCGCGCCGTTCGTCGTGGTCGGCGACACCGTGTACTACAGTCAGTTTTCCGATCAGCGGCTGTATGCATTGAAGGCGGGCGGGACCGCGATGCCGCTGACCCCGCCCGGCTACCGCTACGCCGATTGCGTGGCGCAGTCCGGCGCGGGCGGCGCCGCGACCGCGCTGATATGCGTGCGCGAGGATCACACGGATCCCAAGAATGTGCGCAATACCCTGGTGCGGCTGCCCCTGCCCGCCGGCGGCGCCGGCGAAGTCTTGTTCCAGGGCACGGATTTCGTCTCGTATCCGCGCATCAGTCCGGACGGGTGCCGCCTGGCGTTCATTGCCTGGAATCATCCGGACATGCCCTGGGACGGTACGCAACTCAAGGTTGCCGAACTCACCGCGCAGGGCCTGAAGGCGCCGCTCACGGTGGCGGGCGGTGCGGCCGAGTCCGTGCTCGATCCGCAGTGGGACAGCGACGGTACGCTGTACTTCATTTCGGACCGCAGCGGCTTCTGGAATCTGTACGCGCAAAAGCAAGGCGGCGCCCGCGCGGTGTGGCCGCGCGCGGCCGAATTTGCCTCTCCGCTCTGGAGCTTCGGGCAATCCAACTACGTGCTGTTGGGCGACGGACGCGCAGTGCTGTGCTTCACGGAGCGCGGCATCGACCGGCTCGCCCTGGTCGATCTGAACAAGGGCACCGGCCGCGTGCTCGAGCTGCCCTACGTGCAGTTCTCTCACCTGGCGCGCATCGATGCGCGCCACATCGCCGCCGTCGCGGGCGCTTCCAAATCGCCTTTGTCCATCGTGAGCATCGAGGCCGACGGCGCCAAGGTCACCACCGTGCGCACCGCCGGGAATACGCCTTTGCAGGCCGATTCGATTTCCGTCGCCACGCCGATCGATTTCCCGAGCGCCAAGGGCCGCACCGCGCACGCGTTTTACTATGCGCCGGCCAATCCCAAGTATCGAGGCACGCCGGGCACGCTGCCGCCGCTGTTGGCGCTGGTGCACGGCGGCCCCACTTCGCAGGCCTCGCCGGCGCTTCGCTCGGGCGTGCAGTATTGGACCAGCCGCGGGTTCGCCGTGGTGGATGTCAATTACGGCGGCAGCTCCGGCTATGGCCGCGCCTATCGCCGGGAACTGAACGGCAATTGGGGCGTAGTAGATGCCGAGGACGTGATCGCGGCGGTGCGCTTTCTCATCGACACGAAGCGCGCCGATCCGAAGCGCACCGCCATCAGCGGCGGCAGCGCGGGCGGCTACACGGTGCTGGTGGCCCTGAGCACCAGCGATGTGTTTCGTGCCGGCGCGGATTTCTTCGGGGTGTCCGACATGACCGCGCTGGCGCGCGATACGCATAAATTCGAGAGCCGCTACCTGGACTCGTTGATCGGGCCGCTGCCGCAGGCACAGGCGGTATACGACAGCCGTTCGCCGTTGAACCACCTCGATGGTTTCAAGGTGCCCGTGCTGGTTCTGCAGGGCGCCGACGATCCCATCGTGCCGCCCAACCAGTCGCAACGCATCGTCGATGCGCTGCGCGCGAGACATGTGCCCGTGGCGTATGTGCTGTATCCCGGTGAGAGCCATGGGTTTCGCAAGCCGGAAACCATCGTCAATTCACAGCAGGCGGAATTGTCGTTCTTCGGCCAGGTGTTCGGGTTCGAGCCGGCCGATCGGCTGCCGCCGTTGAAAATCGAAAATCTAGGGTCTTGACCCGGCGTAGGGCACCTCGCGGCCGAGCAGCCACGCCTCGATCATGGCGTTGACTGTCTCGGGCGCTTCCTGCTGCACCCAATGGGACACGTTGGGCAGGTAGCGCAGCGTCAGATCGCTGACATGCTGTTCGGTCCCGTAGGTCAGTTCCTTGCCGAGCGCAGCATCCGCCTCTCCCCAGATCATGAGCGTGGGCGTGTGAATCGGCACGCTGCCGCGGCGCCGATTGCGGCGAAAGCCGCGGATCAGCGCACGGTAGTAATTGAGCATGGCGGTGAGCGCGCCCGGCCGTGCCGCGGCGTCCCGGTAGTGGCGCAGCACCTCATCGGGGAAGCGGCTCTTGTCCACGGCCATGCCGCGGAACGCGCGCCCGATGGCTTCGCAGTCATTGCGCTTCAGGCTCCACTCCGGCAGCCAGGGCAGCTGGAAGAAAAAGATATACCAGGACTTGGCCAGTTGCCGCGGCGTGCGCAGCCCCTTGAGCGCCAGTGCCGGATGCGGGACGTTCATGATGATCAGTCTGGAGATGGGCAGCCGCCCGAACATGGCGTAGTACCAGGCGATGAGTGCACCCCAGTCATGCCCCACCAGCACCACCTCCCTGGCGCCCGACGCTTCGATCAGGGCGGCGACATCCTCCTCGAGATGCTCGAGTGCGTAGCAGCCGACGCCGCGCGGGCGCGAGCTGCCGCCAAACCCTCGCAGGTCCGGCGCCCAGGCGCGATAGCCGAGCCGTGCGAACAGCGGCAGCTGGTGACGCCAGGAAAACGAGGACTCCGGAAAGCCGTGCAGACACAGCGCCAACCGCTCGCCGGACCCCGCGGTCGCGACCTTGAAGTCGATGCCATTGGCGCGGATCGTTTGGAAACAGAGCGTATCCACGGCGCGATTTCCGAACGGCTCAACGGCGCGGCAGAATTTCCAGCACCGAGTCCGCCGGCCGGCATAGCTTCACACCGAGCGGCGTGAGCACGATCGGCCGATTGATCAGGATCGGATGCGCGAGCATCTGGTCGATCAATTCGGAGTCGCTCCAATGCCCGCCACCCAGGCCGAGTTCGGCGAACGGCGTGCCTTTTTCGCGCAGCAGATCGCGCGGCCGCAGATGCATGCGCGCCAGCAGCGATTCCAGAGTTTTGCGGTCCGGCGGAGCCTTCAAGTACTCGATCACGCGGGGTTCGACGCCGGAATCGCGGATCAGCGCCAGCACATTACGCGAGGTGCCGCAGGCCGGATTGTGGTAAATCGTAATATCCGCCATAAAATTCGCCTCATGAGAACCGGAGATCGACCATGATCCGCCCTCAACTCATCGCCGTGCTTGCAGCCGTTCTCGCCATCGCCGCATGCGCTCCGGCCTCGTTCGACACCGCGGCCGAAGAGGCGAAACTCTCGCAGCGCGACGCCGATTGGTCGACAGTGTCCCTGGAAGGCAAGGATATCGAAAAAATCGTCTCCTATTGGAGCGATGATGCGCGGCTCCTGCAACCGGGCCTGCCGCCGATCGACGGCAAAGTCGCGATCCGTACCTTCGTCACCGAGAGTTTGAAGATTCCCGGATTCAAGATCCACTGGATGTCGGAAAAGCCGGTGCTCTCGCCGGACGGCAAGATGGGCTACTTGCTGAGCGCTGTCGAGACCACGGCGCCCGGGGCGAACGGTGCGCTCGAGACCACGCACGGCCGCTCCGTGACGGTGTGGCGCCGTGACGGAGACGGCGTGTGGCGCTGCGCGGTCGATATTTCCAACGACGCGCCGGCAACTTGAACTTACCCGGACAGCGCGCCGGGCCGCTCGCCTCGGGAGCTAGCCGGGCAAATACAGATAGTGATCGATGATCAATGCCGCGAACAGCAGCATCAAGTACGTGATGGAAAACCGGAAGGTGCGTATCGGCAGATCGGGCCGCGTGCCTTTGTTGAGCGCCACCACGAAATAGAGAAAGCGCAAGTTCAGCGCGAGCGCGGCTGCGAGGTAGATCAATCCGCTCATGCCCGTGAGATAGGGCAACAGCGTCGCCAGGATCAGCAGGATGGTGTAGAGCACGATCTGCACGCGGGTGTAGGGCACCCCGTGAGTCACCGGCAGCATGGGAATCCCGACCTTGGCGTAGTCGTCGCGCCGCGCAATCGCCAGCGCCCAGAAATGCGGCGGCGTCCAGGTGAATACGATCAGGAACAGCAGCAAGGCATTCGGGTCGATGCTGTTGGTGACCGCGGCCCAGCCCAGCACGGGCGGCGCCGCGCCGGCTGCGCCGCCGATCACGATGTTCTGCGGCGTCGCGCGCTTGAGCCACAGGGTGTAAACGATGGCGTAGCCGATCAGCGAGCAGAAGGTCAGCACGGCGGTCAGGGTGTTGACCCCCGCCCATAAAATCAACATCGACCCGGCGCCCAGGACGAGGGCAAAGACGGTGGCGTGGCCCTCTTGCATGTGCCCCGTGGGCAAAGGGCGCCCGCGCGTGCGTTTCATCTGCCCGTCGATGCGCCGGTCCAGAATATGATTGAAGGCAGCCGCGGAGCCCGAGGCCATGGCGATGCCGAGCGATCCCAGGATGAGCGCACGCAGCGGAACCCAGCCCGGTGATGCCAGCACCATGCCGACAATGGCGGTAAAGACGATGAGCAGACTCACCTTGGGCTTGGTGAGCTCCAAATAGTCGCGCCAGCCGGCGGAAATGGGCGCGGCAATCGGCGGATTATCGGGGACGCTGGACATCGGGCAAGGGTACCACGCCGCCTCAAGGGTACCACGCCGCCTCAAGATTCCGGCCAGAGTCGCCGCAGCAGCGTGACGCTGCAGAGGACCAGGAGAGCCGCCCCGGCGTTGTGCATCGTGGCGGCGGCCAAGGGCATTCCCAGGCGCACCATGGTGATCCCGATGCTGATCTGCAGCAGCACGGCGCCTATCAGCAGCGCCCCGGTCACGCGCAAAGCGCGGCTGGCGCCGCGGGCCACCGCCATCGCTCCCACGATCAGCAAAATCGACCCGGCGACCAGCGCGCCGATCCGGTGAGTCACGTGAATGGCGATGCGCGCCGGATTCGCCAGCACCCCGCCGGTGTAGTCGATGTCCAGCCCGCGCCACAGCACGAATGCGTCGCGAAAATCCATGCTTGACCACCAGGACTGCTGGCAGGTGGGAAAATCCGGACAGGCCACCGCCGCATAGTTGCTGCTGGTCCAACCGCCCAATGCGATTTGCAGCACCAGCGCCGCCACGGCCACCAGCGCATAGCGGCGCAAGGTCATTTCCTGCGCCGACAGCCGCCGCCGCTCCGGCTCAAGCGACAGCCACCACAAGATGGCAAGCGTGGTCAGGCCCCCGAGCAGGTGCGAGGTGACGATCAGGGGTTTCAGCAACAAGGTCACCGTCAGCGCCCCGAGTGCGCCTTGCAGGCACACCAGAATGAACAGCAGCGCGACCGCAAGCAGCGGCTGGCCGCGTGCCTTGCGGTTCCACACGGCCCAGGCCAGCAGCCCGATGATGATGACGCCGAGGCTGCTCGCAAAGTAGCGATGGATCATCTCGTGGATGGCTTTGCTGAAATGCTGGTCGGCTTGCGGATAGATGTGGCCATAGCAACCCGGCCAGTCCGGGCAGCCGAGGCCCGCATTGGTCAGGCGCACCCAGGCGCCCAACACGACCACCGTCGCGGCCAGCGCCGCACCTGCGAGCGCAAGGCGTCGAAACCAGCGCAGTCTGGTTTGCGGATCCATCGTTCAGCCTATCGAAGACAAACGCAGCAGCCGCTTCAGATCCTCGAGCATGCCCTTCGGTTTGGAATCCGCGGGGTAGAACATCATGAGATTGCCCAACGGGTCGATCAGATAAACGCGCTGCGAGTTCTCGGCGCCCGCGCCCATCGGCAGCAACGCGCGCAGCGCTGCATCGGCGGGGCTCGATCGAATCATGAGCAGATCCGGATGATCGGATTTGAGCAGGGGCAGATCGCAGCAATCGGCGTCGCCGATCAGCACCCGCTGCACGCGGTCCATGTCCCGGTCCAGAGCGAGACGGACCTGGCGCGAATCGTAAAGATGCCTGCTGCATTCGGCATCGCAGCGGCCCCGCTGCACGTACAAGAGGGTCCATTTTTTCTTCAGGAATTGCGGCTGCGTAACGCCGCCTTGCGGCGATGCGAGCGGCAATGCCAATGCCGGGAGCGGGCGGGCGGGGCTCACCAACTCGCCGGCATTGACCTGCCTGCCCGGATGCCAGGCCTGCCCGTAGTACAGATAGAATGACAGTCCGAGCGGCGCAAAGAACATCAGCCCCACGCCGATCAGCAGGCGCCGTTGGCGCCGGTCATGCGCACTGCGTTCTTTCATGGCGGGACGTCCTTCACCCGGCGAAAGTTGGTCACGACGTAAATGACGGCGAGCGCCAATGCCAGAGAGAACCATTGCACCGCATAGCCGATGTGGCGTATGGGTGGAAATCCCGGCGGCGCCCAGTCGCGCACGTAGCCGTCCGGCTGTGCCGGGTCGAGCAGGATCGCCTCGGTTGCCGGAATCCAATCGGAGCGCCCGAGCAGCCGGCTGATCTGCGCCAGAGTGGGAAAATTGGCGACCACCGGATAGGGCGGCGCCAACGGGGCGGGCACGCCCATGCGAATCCCCGGACTCGGCAGATTGTCGGCGCGGCCGCGGATGCGGCGGACCTCGTCGGCGACCGGAATCACGGGGCGAACCGCGCGGCTCGCTCCCAGGGGAACCCAGCCGCGGTTCACCAGCACCCAACCGCCGGCTTGCAGCTCGAACGGCGTGATAACGTAGTAACCCGCACGTTCGGCGTTGACCATGTTGTCGATCAGGATCTGATGAGCGCCGTCGTAGTGCCCGGCCGCCTCGACGTGCAGGTAGCGGGGTACCTTCGGCGTCGAGTGCTCGAGGGTGCGCGTGGCGTCGCTGCCCGCGGCAAACGCATCGAACAGCACCTGCTTTTCCGCGGCGCGGTGCAGCTGCCAGCGCCCGAGCGAAATCAGCATCGCTATGAGTGCGATGGTGAGCAGCGTGGTGAAGGGCCGCGGTGCGAAACTGCGATTTCCGACTCTGATGGGCACGATATACTGCGGGTACTCAAGGTCCTGACGCGCCAGATGGCATTCAAATATCTCATTCTAGTGATGCTCGTGCTGATTCTGATCAGCCTGGGCAAGGCACTGTTCCACTTGTCGAGCACCCGCGAAGACGACGGCAGGAAGATGGTCACGGCGCTCGCCTGGCGGATCGGCCTGTCCGTGGCGTTGTTCGTGCTGCTGATCGTCGCCTATTACAACGGCTGGATCGAGCCCCTGCACCTGGCGCACCACGGCCGTTAGGCCGTGGCCGACCCTAGGCCGTCACAGCCAATAGACGAAGAAGAACAGGCCGAGCCAGACCACATCGACGAAGTGCCAGTACCAGGAGACCGCCTCAAAGCCAAAATGCCGCTGCGGCGTGAAGTGTCCCTTCATCACCCTGAACCAGATCACCGTCAGCATGATGGCACCCACCGTCACATGCAACCCGTGAAATCCGGTGAGCATGAAGAACGTGGTCCCGTAGATGCCGGTGCCGAGCTGCAGCCCGAGCTCGGTATAAGCCTCGTGATATTCGGTCGCCTGCAGGGCGACGAACGAAAAGCCCAGCAGGAAGGTCAGCGCCAGGAAGATTTTCAGGCGCAATCGATGGCCGGTGATCAGAGCATGGTGTGCGATCGTGACCGTGACGCTGCTCGACAGCAGGATGGCGGTGTTGATCACCGGTAATCCCAGGGCCGGCACCGTCTCGAAGGTGCCGTTGCCGCGCGGACCCAGGGCCGCGGGACCGTTGCTCGGCCAGTCGCCGCCATAGTTGTTCCACAACAGCAGCTTGTCGAACACCTTCACGCCTTCCCCCGCCAACCAGGGCACCGACAGATTGCGCGCGTAGAACAGCGCACCGAAGAACGCGGCGAAGAACATGACCTCGGAAAAGATGAACCACATCATCCCCATGCGGAACGAACGGTCGACGGCCAGGTTGTACATGCCCTTCTGGTTCTCGCCGATGACGGTGTGGAACCAAAAAATGAACAGCAACGCCAGCATGGCGAATCCAGGGATCAGCGACCAGGCCGGCAGCCAGTCATTGAGCGTCAGGACGGCGCCGGCCATCACCGTGAACAGCGTGACCGAGCCGTAAATCGGCCATGGACTGCCGTGGGGGATGTAGTACTTGTCTGATTCCGCGTGCGCTTGCGCCATGTTCAATTCTCTAATCGGTGGGAAACGGCAATAGTTTAACGAGTGACGTCAACGCTGTGTTGTGGATTGCGTCGTATCGTAGAAGGTATAGGCCAGCGTCAGGCGGTCGATATTGGAGGGCAATTTCGGATCCACGATGAATCGGACCGGCATGTCGCGGCCCTCGCCGACCGCGAATTTCTGCGGACTGAAGCAAAAACACTCGATTTTGTGGAAATACTGCGCGGTGCCGGTGGGCGAGATGCTGGGAACCGCCTGCGCCACCGAGGGAGAGGAGGTCAGGTTCCTGGCGTAGAAATCGGTTTCGTACACCTTTCCGGGGTGCACGCGCATCGAGGCGGTCTCGGGCTTGAATTCGTAGCTGCCCACCGAGGCGGGCGATGCAACGAATTCGATCGTCACCTCGCGATTCGGATCGACGGCTTCCTTGGCGTTCGAGGGGCCGTCCTTGGCCTCGGCGTTGCCGACGCCGACGGCGCGGCAGAACACGTCGTACAGGGGCACGAGCGCCCAGCCGAAGGCGAAGCTGCACGCGGTCATGATCAGCAGCCCCCGAATCAGCTTGCGATTGGCGTTCTTGCGGTCCATCAATGGTGGCTGCGAAATACCAGCAGCGCGATGAATCCCAGATAGAACACCAGCGCAACGGTCCCGAGTCCCAAAGCCGCGTTGCGGATGCGCAGCTTGCGTGAATCCGGGCTCACGGAACTTCGGGCGCGGTGGTGAAGCTGTGGTACGGCGGCGGCGAGGGCAGCGTCCATTCCAAGCCGTGCGGCAGGGCGTCGTCCCAAACCTTGGCGCTCGCCTTCTTGCCGCCGCGGATACATTGGATCACCGCGATCGCGAACAAAAGCTGCGACAGTCCGAAGCCGAAGCCGCCGATGGAGGACACCATGTTCCAATCGGTGAACTGCACCGCGTAATCGGGAATTCGCCGCGGCATGCCGGCCAATCCAAGGAAGTGCTGCGGGAAGAACAACACATTGACGAAGATCGTGGACAGCCAGAAATGCCACGTGGCCAATTTCATGTTGTACATGTGGCCGGTCCATTTCGGAATCCAGTAGTACACCGCGCCCATGATGGCGAAGATCGCGCCGGGCACCAGCACATAGTGAAAGTGCGCCACGACGAAATAGGTCTGGTTGTATTGGAAATCGACCGGCACGATGGCGAGCATGACGCCGGAAAATCCGCCGATGGTGAACAGGAACAGGAACGACAGCGCGAACAGCATGGGCGGCTCGAAGGAGAGCGAGCCGCGCCACAGCGTCGCGGTCCAGTTGAACACCTTCACGCCGGTCGGCACCGCGATCAGCATGGTGGACATCATGTAGAACAGCTGCGCGGCCACCGGCATGCCGTCGACGAACATGTGGTGCCCCCACACGATGAACGACAGGAACGCGATCGAGGCAATGGCGTAGATCATCGAAGTCGCGCCGAACAGCGGCTTGCGCGCGAAGGTCGGCAGAATTTCCGAGATGATGCCGAAGGCCGGCAAAATCATGATGTACACCTCGGGATGTCCGAAGAACCAGAAAATGTGCTCGAACATCACCGGGTCGCCGCCGCCCGCCGCATTGAAGAAGCTGGTGCCGAAGAAGTGATCGGTCAGCAGCATGGTCACCGCGCCCGCGAGCACCGGCATCACCGCAATCAGCAGATAGGCGGTGATCAGCCAGGACCAGCAGAACAGCGGCATCTTCAGCAAATTCATGCCGGGCGCACGCATGTTCATGATGGTGACGATCACGTTGATTGCGCCCATGATCGACGAGGCGCCCATCATGTGGATGGCGAAAATCAGCATCGGAAAGCTGTCGCCGGTCTGCAGCACCAGCGGCGGATACATGGTCCATCCGGCGGCGGCTGCGCCGCCCGGAACGAACAGCGTCCCGAGCAGCAGGGTGAAGGCGAAGGGCAGGATCCAGAAGCTGAAATTGTTCATGCGCGGCAGCGCCATGTCCGGCGCGCCGATCTGCATCGGGATCATCCAGTTGGCCAATCCCACGAACGCCGGCATGACCGCGCCGAAGATCATGATCAGCGCATGATTCGTGGTCATCTGATTGAAGAACACCGGATCCATGAGCTGCAGGCCGGGCTTGAACAGCTCGGCGCGGATCAACATGGCAAAGGAGCCGCCGATGAAGAACATGATCAGGCTGAACACCAGGTACATCGTGCCGATGTCCTTGTGGTTGGTCGCGAAAATCCAGCGCTTGATGCCGGTCCTGGGCTGATCATGATGATCGTCAGCATGATGTGCGTGGTCGTGAAGGTGTGCGCTGCTGGAATCGGACTGGGCCATGTCGGATCGCTCTCTTGAAAAGTAACTGCGTGTTTATTTGGTCAAAGCCTGGGCGGTGGGCGGCGGTGCGGGCGTTGCAGCCGCACCGGGTGCGCCCGCCGGCAGCGCGGCCTGTTTCGCCGCGGCCTTCTGTTCATCCACCCACTTCTTGAATTCATCGGGCGTGCGCACATCGACCACGATGGGCATGAAGGCGTGATCGCGGCCGCAGAGCGAGGTGCATTGCCCGCGGTAAATCCCTTCCTTGCCTGGGTCGACCCGGAACCACAGCTCGTTGATGAAGCCCGGGACGGCCGAGCGCTTGGCGCCGAAGTCCGGCACCCACCAGGCATGAATGACGTCCTGCGAGGTGATCAGCAGCCGCACTTTGGTGCCGCTCGGGATCACCATCGGCTTGTCCACATCGAGCAGATAGTTGGGCACCGAGTTCGGGTCGATGCCCGAACGCAGTTGCCGCGCGAAATTCGACGACCGCGCGAGGGTTGAGAAGAAATCCACTCCGGTCGCCGCATCCATGTAGTTGTATTCCCATTTCCACTGATAGCCGGTCACGCGAATGGACAGCTGGGAATTGCGGGTATCTTCCTGTTTGAGGATGAGTTCGGCGGCTGGAATCGCCATCACCACCAGGATTATCACCGGAATGATGGTCCAGATGATCTCCACCTTGGTGCTGTGAAGCATGGTCACGTCGGCAACCGCGCCCTGCGAGCGGCGGAATTTCACCAGCGTAAAGATCATCGCGCCGAACACCACGACGGCGATGCCGACGCAGATCCAGAACACCTCCATGTGCAGCCCGTACATGTCGCGCGCCAGGTCGGTCACGCCGGTCGGCAGGTTGTAGCCGTTCGAGGTGTTGGCGCCGGCGCGGTTGGCCAGCCCCGAGGCGGCCAGGCAAAGCGCTGCCGCCGTGAACGGCTGTCGCGGCCGGGAAGTGCTGTGATCGATACTGCCTCTGGTGACTCTCATCTAAACGGATCCCCTATTTCGCAACTTCAAGCGGCGGCGATTCATTCACGCCGCCGATTAGCCTGATCAAACGTTCCGCCAGCAGACGGCGATCTTCCTCGGTGAGAAAGCTGCCGACCTCATACGCCCGCCCGTGGCTCTCGATCGTCAATCGGCTCGTGCCAAGGCGCTGCTGCGGACTGCGAAGTTTAACCTTCGCCCAATGCCTCGCAAACTCCTGTTTTGCCTCGCCGTGCCGCGAGCGGGTCACGAGATGGATCCACGACTCGCTGATCAACACGGTTTGCGTGTAATTTCGCCGCTGCATGCTGGCATGCAAGGCTAACCCAAGGGCCAGCATCTCCAAAGCCCAGAACAACAAAACCGGCCAAAAACCCTGTAGGACAAAAAATAGCGCAAACGTCAAGGAAAACAGGCAGGTAGCGCCAAAGAAAAGCCGTGAGCCCGCGACGGTCAGTGAACAATTCGGCGCGAGTTCAATGCGCTGTTCCATGGCGCCAAGGATAACCGATGGCCGGGCGCGCCGGGCATCGGTGAGCGCCCTATTTATCGCGTCGAGCGCGTAATTCCCGCTTGATTTCTTCCAGCGACACGCTGCTCGAGTCCGCGGTGGCGCGCCGCGCCGCGTGCGCAGGCGCCCATGCGTGCGCGAACACCACTTCGAAGCTCGCCGGCAGCCGCCCGTCCTGGCGGAACCGCTCGTAGGACGCCTGCATCGCCGCGAATTTGCGCGGGCTGGTGAGTCCCCGGAGCCGGTCCATGCTTGCATTGCGCGCACCGGTCGCCTTCAAGTCCGCGGCGATCGCGCGCACGTCGCGGTATTGCAGAGTGAAGCGCTCGACATCCAGCACCGGCGCGGCAAAGCCGCTGCGCACCAGCGCATCGCCCAGATCATGCATGTCGATGAATTCGTGCACATGGCTGTGCGAGTCCGCGGCGCGCCAGGCGCTGCGCAACTCACGCAGCGTGTCGGGTCCGAAGGCACTGAAGCTCAAGAGCCCCTGCGGTGCGAGCACGCGGCGGAATTCCGCGAACACCGCGTCGGGATCGCACCACTGCAGCAGCAAATTGCTCAGGATCAGATCGACGCTGCCGTCCGCCAGCGGCAGCAGCGCGGCATCCGCGCACACCCGTTCGAACGGCCGCAGCCAGGCCCGCTGCCGCGCCGCCGCGCGCAACATCTGGCGCGAGGAATCCAGCGCCACGACCCGCGCCTTGGGATAGCGGCGCGCGAGCGCGCGGCTGGCGTGTCCGGTGCCCGCGCCGGCGTCCACGACCACACGTGGCTCGAGTTTGGTCCAGTCGAGCCGCTGCAACAGGTTCCCGCGCACCTGCGCGTGCAGCACGGCGGCCGCGTCGTAGGTCTGCGCGGCTCGATCGAAGGAACGGCGCACCCAGCAGGGATCGAGCGCGCGCGCGGTATTTTCATCGCTCATGGGCGATTACGATGCCACAGAAACTCCCGCGGCGTGCCAGGGTTCGGCGACGATCTGCAGGCGCTCGAACAGGCGCTGGTCATGGCCGGTGTCGGGGTTTCCCGTGGTGAGCAGCTTCTCGCCGTAGAAAATCGAATTCGCACCCGCCAAGAAACACAGCGCCTGCAATTCGTCGCTCATTTCAGCGCGGCCGGCGGACAGGCGCACGTGGCTTGCGGGCATCAGGATGCGCGCGACCGCGATCATGCGCACGAAATCGAAGGGATCGAGGGGCGCGGCGTCCGCCAGCGGCGTGCCGGGCACGCGTACCAGCTGATTGATGGGCACGCTCTCTGGGTGCTGTGGCAGCGTCGCCAGGGTATGCAGCAGCGCGACCCGGTCCTGCGGCTCCTCGCCCATGCCGACGATACCGCCGCAGCAGACATTGATGCCCGCATCGCGTACCGCCTGCAGCGTATCGAGACGATCCTGGTAGCTGCGGGTGCTGATGATCTTTTCGTAATACCGTGCCGAGGTGTCCAGATTGTGATTGTAGAAATCCAGGCCCGCCCGCTTGAGCTCCTGCGCCTGAGGCGGCGTCAGCATGCCGAGCGTCGCGCAGGTTTCGAGGCCCAGCGCCTTCACCTCGCTGATCATGGCGGCGATCTTGCGCAAATCCTTCGGTTTGGGCGAGCGATAGGCCGCGCCCATGCAAAACCGCGTCGCACCCGAATCCCGCGCGGCGCGTGCTCGCACCGCGACCGCCTCGATCTCCAGCAGCTCGGATGCGGGAAGGCCGGTATCGAAGCGCACGCTCTGTGGACAATAGGCACAATCTTCCGGACAGGCGCCGGTTTTGATGCTGAGCAGAGTGCTGATTTGAACCGTGTTGGGCGCATGCGCGCTGCGGTGAACCTGGTGCGCCCTGAATACCAAGTCCATGAAAGGCAGGTCAAAAAGTTCGCGGACTTCGGCGAGCGACCAATCGTTGCGCGAGGGCGTGGGCAGTTTCATGAGAACCTGAAGTATTCGCGGCCGCGGAGCCATAGTCAACCGCCGGCATCAGGCTTGGTTTACCACCGGCTCCAATGGGGTCAGCGGTTGAATTGATACTCGAGCGCCAGGCCGATGAATACCGACATGCCCACGTAGTTGTTGTTGAGGAATGCCCTGAAGCACGCCTCGCGATCACGCGCTCGGATCAGCCACAGTTGGTACACGAAGAACACGGCGGCCGCGATCAGTCCGGCGTGATACCAGCCGCTCGCGCGAATCAATTTTCCCGCCAGGTACAGCGTCGTCAGCGTCATGATCTGCAGCACCGCGATGATGTGGCGGTCCGAGTCGCCGAACAATATGGCGGTCGAACGCACGCCGATCTTGATGTCATCGTTGCGATCGACCATGGCGTACATGGTGTCGTATACCGTCACCCACAGCACATTGGCCAGCAGCAACAGCCACGCCACGCGCGGGACGAACTCGAGTTGCGCGGCGAACGCCATGGGGATGCCCGCGCCGAAGGCCAGGCCCAGATACAGCTGCGGCACGGACAAAAAACGTTTGATGAACGGGTAGGTTACGGCGATGAAGGCGCCGCCCACCGCGTACAGCAACGTGAGCCGGTTCAGCTGCAGCGCCAGCAACAGCGCCGCGAGCGAGAGGATGGCGAACAGCACCAGCGCTTCGAGGGCCGAGAGGCGTCCGGCGGCGAGCGGGCGATCCTTGGTGCGCGCCACATGAGAATCGAAACTGCGGTCGGCGTAATCGTTGACCGCGCAACCGGCCGATCGCATGAGCACGGTACCGGCCACGAAGATGACGAGTATCAGCGGCTTCGGCTGGCCGCGGCTGGCGATCCACAGCGCCCAGAGCGTCGGCCACAGCAGAAGCCAGATGCCGATCGGGCGGTTCAGGCGTGTGAGGCGAACATAGTCGTTCACGGTGCCGATGATTTTCGGCAGCTCGTCCGTGGTCCAGGGGTGAAAACGGATCCGATAGCCATACCAGCGCAATCGCGCCATGATCATCTGCGCCAGCTCATCCCCGTTGCGTGGCAGCGGCACGCGCGAAAAACCTACACGCGTCCCATGGCTGGCAGGAACAATTCTTGGGTCAACAACGGAGCGCCGCGTATTCCAATGCGCGCACGGCGCGCCCACAGTCCCGCGGGTTTGATCTGTGCGTCGCGCAGCGCCCGCGCCGTCACCGCCTCCTCCGCCGGCAGCCATGCATATTCGTAGGCGCCGCGTTCGACGCCGGACAGCTCGCCCAAGGTTTCCCCCAACGCCGACTCGCCGAGCTCCGCGAGCCAGGGGTGCGCACACAGCGTCGTGTCCGGGACGATGGTCTGGCCGAACACCCAGGTGCTGTCGCCGCAGCACATTTCGACATCGCGAAACAGGCCGGCGTTGTCCTCGGTGCGCAGCGCGGCCCGGTGCGAGGCGCTGAGCAGGCCCGTCCATTGATCCACCAGCCGCAATGCGAAACGCGCGCCGCAGGTCGATCGCAATCGCTGCGTCAGCAATCCTTTGCCGATCAGCCAGGGGCGCAGCTGCGCATCCATGGCCAATTGCCCCAGGCGCTCTTGCGGCTGCCACTGGATGGATTCGATCGGACGTGCGCTGCCTCGGCTCATCGGCTTGATTCTACCCCACGCGCCCGTATTGCTCCGCATGTCCCACCCATCGGCGCACCAGCGGCGCGACATGCGCGGGCCAAGCGCGCAGCAGCGACTCCGCCGCGATCTGCACCCGCGGCAGCAGATCCGCATCGCGTAATAAATCCGCAACGCGCATTTGCGCGAGTCCGGTCTGGCGCGTGCCCAACAGTTCGCCGGGGCCGCGCAGCTCCAGGTCGCGGCGCGCGACTTCGAATCCGTCGTTGGTGTCGCGCATGACGCCGAGCCGCCGGCGCGCCAGCGGCGAGAGGGGTGCGCGGTACAGAAGCAGGCAGGAGCTCTCGTGCCGGCCGCGGCCGACGCGGCCGCGCAGCTGATGCAGTTGCGCCAGCCCCAGGCGTTCGGCGTTCTCGATCACCATGAGCGTGGCGTTGGGCACATCCACGCCGACCTCGATCACCGTGGTCGCGACCAGCAGCTGGATCTGCCCGTCTTTGAAGCGGCGCATCGTGCCTTCCTTCGCCTGCGGCGGCATGCGCCCATGCACCAGTCCGACCTTGAGTTCCGGCAGCGCCGCGGCGAGCGAAGCCGCCGTTTCCTCGGCCGCCTGGAACGGCATCTCCTCCGATTCATCGATGAGCGGACACACCCAGTAGGCCTGCCTTCCGGCGAGGCAGGCGGTGCGGATCCGCTGCACCACTTCCTCGCGCCGTGTCTCGGCGAGCACCACGGTCTTGACCGGCATGCGCCCCGGAGGCATTTCATCGATCACCGACACATCGAGATCCGCATAGGCCGTCATCGCCAGCGTGCGCGGGATGGGCGTCGCCGTCATGATGAGCTGGTGCGGCTGATGGCCCGCCGCCGAGCCCTTTTCGCGCAAGCTCAGGCGCTGATGCACGCCGAAGCGGTGCTGTTCGTCGACCACGACCAAAGCCAGCGACGAAAATTCCACGCTCTCCTGAAACAAGGC
This sequence comes from Steroidobacteraceae bacterium, assembly GCA_036267715.1. Lineage (GTDB taxonomy): Bacteria > Pseudomonadota > Gammaproteobacteria > Steroidobacterales > Steroidobacteraceae > Bog-1198. The sequence goes on from DATAVN010000003.1 coordinate 315,458, forward strand.
ATGCGTGCCGATGACGATCGGCGCGTGTCCCAATCGAATCCCCTCGAGCACCGTGCCGCGAGCCTTGCCGGTCAGCTTGCCGCTCAAATAGGCGACGGCTACCCCTAGGGGCTCGAACCAGCGGCGGAAATTTTGTGCATGCTGATCGGCGAGCAATTCGGTCGGGGCCATCAGCGCCACCTGGCGCCCCGTCTGAATGGCCTGCGTGGCCGCCAGCGCCGCGACCAGCGTTTTGCCGCAGCCCACGTCGCCCTGTACCAGGCGCAGCATGGGCTTGGGCTGCTGCAGGTCCGCTTCGATCTCGAGCAATACCCGCTGCTGCGCAGCCGTCATGCGGTACGGCAGCGCCTTAAGGAAGCTCGCCTTGAGTTCTGCCGCCGCCGGCAGCGGCCAGCCCGGATCGCTCTGGATTTTTTGCCGCAGCAGCTTCAACGACAATTGATGCGCCAGCAGTTCCTCGAAGGCCAGGCGGCGCTGCGCCGGGTGCCGATAGCCCATCAGCAGATCCACCGGCGCATCGGTGGGGGGCCGGTGCACGTACAGCAGGGCGGCGCGCAACGAAGGCAGATGCGAGTCGGCGAGCACCGATGGCGGCAACCAATCCTTCGGATCCTCGGCCCCGGCCTGATCGAGCGCCAGGCGCACCAACAGCCGCAGCCGGCCCTGGGTCACGCCTTCGGTCGCAGGATAGATCGGTGTCAGATGCTCCTCGGGCGGCTGCGGCGCGTGCGGATCGACGCGCCGATATTCCGGATGCACGAATTCCAAGCCCTTGGGTCCGCGGCGCGCCTCGCCGAAGCAGCGGATCCGCGCGCCCCGGCTCAACCCCTGTTGTTGCTGGGCGGTGAAGTAGAAAAAGCGCAGCGTCAGGAATCCCGAACCATCGGCGATCCTGCACAGCATCTGGCGGCGGCCGCGGAACGCCACTTCGGTGAGCAGGACATCGCCTTCCACCGAGGCGCGCTGGCCGGGGCGCAGCTCGCCCAAGGGTACGATGCGCGTGCGGTCTTCGTAGCGCAGCGGCAGCAGGAACAGCAGATCCTGGGTGGTTTCGACGCCCAGGGTGCGCAGGCGCGCGGCCAGCGACTCGCCCACGCCGCGCAGTACCGTGACCGGCTTCAAGTCGATCACAGGGCGACGATGCACTCCACTTCGAACTGCGCCCCGCGCGGCAGCGATGCGACGCCGACCGCGGCGCGCGCCGGATACGGCTCGCGGAAATATTCGGCCATGATCTTGTTGACCAGCGCGAAGTGGGACAGATCGGTCATGAAGATGTTCGCCTTGACCACGTCATCGAGCGTGGCGCCGCCCGCCACGACGATCGCCTTCAGGTTGTCGAAGGCTCTTCGCACCTGGGCCTCCATGTCGCCTTTCACCAGTTCCTTGGTGGCGGGATCCATCGGAATCTGCCCCGAGACCCAGATGGTGTTGCCGACCCGTGCGGCCTGGGAGTAGGTGCCGATCGCCGCCGGCGCGTTGGTGGTCGAGATGATTTGTTTGCTCATGGATGGATTTTACGCTCATGCCAGGGTTCGAAACACCCGCTGTACATCCGGCATGCTCCGGACGGTTCTGATGACGCGGGCCAGATGTTTGCGGTCGCGGACCTGTACTTGGAATTTTAAGGACGATGAGTTCACGTCGCGTTCTTCCAGCGACACCTGATCGATGTTGGTTTCGGTTCCCGCGATGCTCGAGGCCACCGCCGCCAGCACGCCCACGCGGTTGTTGATCTCCAATTGAATTTCCGAACTGAACAGGCGCCCGCGCGTCGACTCCCAGGCCACCGACAGCCATTTGTCCGGCTGTTTGCGGTACTCGGCGAGATTACCGCAATTCTGCCGGTGAATCATCACGCCGCGTCCCGCGCTCAAGTAGGCCATGATGGGATCGTTCGGAATCGGAAAACAGCAGCGCGCGTAGGTCACCAGCAGGCCTTCCGTGCCCGCGATCATCAGCGGACCGCCGCCGTGGGCCCCGCCCTGATCGCCGTTCGACTGCACCGGCTGCAGGCGCCGCGCAACCAGCGGCGCCAGACGCTCACCCAGGCCGATTTTTTCGTACAGCTCATCGGCATCGCGCAGATTGAACTCCTTGACCACGGCATCGATCTCGGCCGCCGGAATCTTTTTCAGGCTCAGGGAAAATTCCTCGAGCGCCAGGCCCAGCAACCGGCGCCCGAGCTCGAGCGCATCGCCCTTCTTGAGATTCTTCAGGTATTGCCGGATGGCGGCGCGCGCTTTCGCGCTCACCAGGAAACTCGACCAGGAGGGATTCGGCTTGGCCCCCTTGGCGGTGATGATTTCCACCGTTTGCCCGTTGCGCAATGGAGTGCGCAACGGCACCAGCCGGCGGTCGACCTTGGCCGCGACGCAGCGGTTGCCGACGTCGGTGTGGATGGCATAGGCAAAATCCACCGTCGTGGCGCCGGTCGGCAGGCGCAGGATCTTGCCCTTGGGCGTGAATACATAGACCTTGTCGGGAAACAGGTCGACCTTCACGCTCTCCAGGAATTCTTCCGAGCTGCCGCCCTCCTGGATTTGCACCAGGCTGGCGAGCCATTCGCGCGCGCGGTCATGCTCCACGCCGCCGAAGGTGTCGCCGCCGGATTTGTACTTCCAGTGCGCGGCGATGCCGGACTCGGCCACCCGATGCATATGCTCGGAGCGGATCTGCACTTCGATGGGTACGCCATTGGGCCCGAACAACGTGGTGTGCAGCGATTGATAGCCGTTGACGCGCGGAATGGCGATGTAATCCTTGAAGCGTCCGGGCATCGGTTTGTAGACGCTGTGCACCAGGCCGAGCCCGCGGTAGCACACATCGGCATTGTCGACGATGATGCGAAACCCGTACACGTCCACCATCTCGTTGAGGGAGATCTTCTTGTTCTGCATCTTTTTGTAGATGCTGTACAGATGCTTCTCGCGCCCTTCCACCGCGCCTTCGATGCCGGCCTTCTTGAGCGCGCCCTTGAAGGTCTCGGCAATCTTGTTGATGAATTCTTTCTGGTTGCCGCGCGCGCGCTTCAGTTCCCGTTCGAGCACCTTGTAGCGGTACGGATATAGAGCGCGAAAGCCCAGGTCCTCGAGTTCGAGCTTGACCGCGTACAGTCCGAGGCGCTCGGCGATCGGCGCGTAGATCTCGAGCGTCTCGCGCGCGCTGCGCCGGCGCTTGACCGGCGGCATGACGCCCAAAGTGCGCATGTTGTGCATGCGGTCGGCAAGCTTGACCATGATGACCCGGATGTCGCGCACCATGGCGAGCAGCATCTTGCGGAAGCTTTCGGCCTGCGCCTCCTGGCGGTTCTTGAACTGGATCTGATCCAGTTTGCTGACGCCGTCGACCAGCTCGGCGACGACCTGTCCGAAAATGGAGGCGATCTCGGCCTTGGCGGTCGGCGTGTCTTCGATGACATCGTGCAGAATGGCCGCCACCAGGGTGTCGGCATCCAGGCGCAGGTCCGCGAGAATGTCGGCGACCGCCACCGGGTGCGTGATGTACGGCTCACCCGAGACCCGCTTCTGTCCCTGATGCTTTTCCGCGCCGAAATCGTAGGCTTCGCGCACCCGCTCCACCTGGGCGGGCGAAAGATAGGCTTCGAGCTTGTCTAAGAGCTGACTGATCCCGGTGGAGCGTCTTCCACCGGGCAGGAAACCAAGTATGGAAGACGCATAGTCCATCGTCGCTCTTTAATGGGGCCGGCTGTAGCTAGTCCCCAAGCCCGAGTTGCGGAGCGCGGAAATCCGACGGCATGTCGAGCTCGCTCACCGGCGGCTGCGCCGGCTCCTCGGGCTCTTCCAACATTTCGAGGGTGATGTTTCCGGCAGCAATCTCGCGAAGCGCCACCACGGTCGGCTTGTCGTTCTCCCATTCGACGGTCGCTTCCGCGCCGTTGGCCAGGCGGCGGGCACGTTTTGCGGCCAGCAACACCAGGTTGAATAGGTTGGGTTCATTTTGAAGGCAGTCTTCGACTGTGATACGCGCCATGCTTGAGGTTCCAATGGAGGGAGTGAAATCATACCAGGAACAGCGCCTTCCTCGCCACCCGCGCCCAGGTGCCCGCACTGTAAAATGCAGCAATTTCAGCGTAGTTACAGCGCTTTTGCTCAAAGATTGACCAGCGCTGCGGCCAGGCGCTCGACTTCCGGGCGATGCGCCTGCAAGTGGCTGCCGCGGTTGCCCACGATGGCCCGCAGGTCCTCGATGGCCTGCTCGAAGCTGTCGTTGATCACCACGTAATCGAACTCGCTCCAGTGCCCCAAATCCTGGGCGGCGTCGCGCAGGCGCCGCTGGATGACCTCCGCGGAATCGGTGCTGCGGCCCTTGAGGCGCAGTTCCAGCGCCTCCCGCGACGGCGGCAGGATGAAGATGCTCGAGGCTTCCGGGAGCCTGGCGCGAACCTGGCGGGCGCCCTGCCAGTCGATCTCCAGCAGCAGCTGTTCGCCGTTCGCGAGCGCTTCTTGGACCGCGCGCACGCCGGTGCCGTAGCAGTTGTCGAACACCTGCGCATGCTCGAGAAACTCATTATTCGCGCTCATTTCCTGAAAGCGCGCCATGCTCACGAAATGATAGTCGCGGCCCGGGATCTCGTTGGGGCGGGGTTCGCGGGTGGTATAGGACACCGAAAACTGAATGCGCGGCTCGCGCTGCATCAGGGCCTTTACCAAGCTGGTCTTGCCGGCGCCGGACGGTGCCGCAACTACGTAAAGGCGTCCTGGTGGCATCGATCGCTACGGGAGTTGGACACGGTTTGTCCAACCCCAAATCTAGCATATGCGTAGCGCCGGGGCGGCAATCAGCGCGCGAAATTCGAGCTGGCGCGCATCGGCACGTGCTGCACGCTGCGCCGCTTCGGACGCGTCGCCACGAACACGTATACGGCGAAGGCCAGGGCAAATCCCACATTCAATAAAAATACGGTAGTGCCGGCACCACTGCTGAAATCCAGATCGTCGAGAGAAACACCGAGCGTTCCGCCCGCGATGGATGCCGGATCGACCTCACTTGCCGAGGCGGGAGCGCTCAGCCCCGAGACCAATCCCACCAGCGCCATCGCGGCTGACCCTACCGTGTGAAAATGTAGACGCATGATCAATCTCCTTATTTGCATCGCCTGCCCGATAGATCGCAGGTCGGCTGCAAAAAGAGACATTCTCGATTGCAAAGGAAGGTTAAGCGCGGCCCGATACCCGGCCAACGACCGGTGAGCAGCCGGTTCGGGAAACTATTTCGGCCGGTACGCGTCCGCCAGCAGGTCGCTGTCGATCCCGGCATTTTCCTTGCTGCCGGTGGCGAACCGATACAACGCGGCGGTGTAAATGCTGTGCAGCGTCGAACTCACCAGGCCGAGCGCCACCATCGTCAGTACGAACAGCGCTATTGCCAGGAAGATCATGCCGCTCGAGTGCGCCGACATCGCGGCAAACACCATGAACAGGATCAGGATGCCGATGGGGATCGCCACCACCGCCACGCCCAGACTGATGCTCCCGTTGCCGATGACATTCTCGCCCCAATTGCGCCGTAACAGCGCGAGGCTGCGGGAGATGGCTTCGACCGGCCCGACATCTTCCTCGATCAACACCGGCAAGGTCATCGCCGTTGCGATCGTCCAGCCGGCGCCGATAACCGCAATGACGATCCGGCCGATGAACCCGACGCGCTCCTCGATCGCGCGCAGCACCGTGCCCACCGAGGCGGCAATGGCGGCGTAGCCCAAAATGGCGGGCAGGCGAGCGAGCGCCATCTGCAAACCTTCGCCGACGCCGGCGGGCTCGCCGTCGAGCCGTTTGAGCGCCACGCTGATCAGCGCCGAATTGAAGAACATCATCACGGCGTAGCTGACGAAATAGAACGCATACAGCGTGATGTACAACATATATCGACGCGTGTGCGTCGTGTCGTCGACCACCGCGGGGTGCAGGCCGTGGACCAGCGCAAATACCGGCAGTGCAAAGGATGCGAGCAGGACGAACAAGACAATGGAGGACAACAGCGGGAACACCAGCAGCGCGGGATCTGCCTTGAGCACATTCCAGCATTGCCCGGCAAGCGACCAGCTGCGAGAGATCTTGTCGAACATGGATCGATCCTCCATAGCAACCGCCCCCATTGCGCCACAAATCAGCCGCTCGCGGGCAGCCATCTGCCGAAAGTGTGAATCGGAGGCGTTAGGCGGCTCCCCGGCCGTTTTGGCTATCCGCTCATGTTACATAATCGATTTTCTATTTGCTGGTGCGCCGCCAGTACTCGCCCGGACGAACAATGGGAATTGCCTGAATTTTCTGCCTTACTGTCAGCGCGCGTGCGCAAGCTCGTCTCGAACAATCTTCCGCACCTGTTCGGCTGTAATGGGCTTCTCAGCGGTGCCTAAGTACCGCGCTAGCGCCTCGTTAATAAGCGTCTGATATCCGATGCCCGTTCGAGCCGACTCGGCCTTGAATGCCGAGACGATCTGATCGTCGATGTAAATGGTGATGCGAGTCTTTCCCTTCGTTGGCACAGCTTGCCCGCGCCGCCCTTTGGAGAAATCGTACTCGGCCTTCATAAACTTTCCGCTCCTTCGTGGTTGCTCGTCGCACGGAGATCAGGCGCTCGCCGTCTTCGCGCTCAGTCCAAACCACCACCAAAATTTCGCCGCCGGCGCTCATCCCGACTGTGATCCAACGAGACTCTCGTGCGGAGGAATCATCCTCGACCGTCAAACCTAGCGCATCGTTCAACACACCTTCCCCTTCAACCAAGGACAGGCCGTGCTTGACGATATTGGCAGCGTCCTTCTTGGGATCGAACTTCGGTCCCATATACGTACTATATATGCATCATATACATATTTCAAGATCGCGGACGCGGCCGATTTTTAAGGTCGCAAATTGCGATCTTAAAGAACTGGTTCGATTTCGAGCAGCAGCACCGTCCACGTTTCGAGCGCGCGCTTTGCAAAATAATCGTGCGTGTTGTAGACGCCCTCGAGGCCCGGCGGTTTGTGGTTGAGGCAACGCTCCGCCACCTCGCTGCGAACGCCCAGGGAGGACAAACGCGTGCGCATGGTGCGCCGTAAATCCGGACGGAGCTTGTCAATAATGGCTTGATTTATAGAGAAATGCGACCGATGACGCGGCGGGGCCAAAACGGCGCCGGAAGCTACTCGATGTTCTGCACCTGCTCGCGCGAAGTTCCGACAAGGTATTGATTTATCCCGTTTGCGGTAACATCGAAGCTGAGCCGAGGAGAACGATCATGACCATGCTTGCCAATATCACGCACCGGGACCCGGATATCCTCAGCGGTATCCTGGTGTTTGTTGGTACCCGTGTTCCAGTCCGCTCGCTTTTCGATTATCTGGAAGGCGGTGAGAGTATTGATGAGTTTCTGCACCAGTTTCCATCGGTAAAGCGCGAATCTGCCATAGCAGTTCTCGATGCGGCTTACGAAACTGTTGCGGCAGATGCGAATATTACAACCCACCGCTGCCCGGCTGGCTTTCGCCCTCCTACAGAATGGCTTGGCAGAGTCTCGTAAGACTGGCGCTTGCCGATCTTAGCGGCAAGCCTGATGAACTGACGTTGCGGAGCGCTTTGAGTGTCATAGCTCTAGGTCGAGGCGATCTTAAGCTCGGCGCATTGCTCAATTACTGCGAGACCTCTGAGATTGCCGCTTACGTGGAGGATCATCTGGCGTGGTCGTCGATGTATACGGAAGAATTGGCTGATCTGAACTGAGCTGTGATGCCGGAGCGCGGACGCTGACCGGAGTCGGGTTGGGGTCGACACGAGTCGATGGACGGCCAGGGTGTCGGCGTCGGGCAGTACCCGGCCAAGCGAGCGTTCACCAATCCGATTGGACCATCTTACAGCCGACATTCCCGATTAGTCAGGCGACGACGTGATTGGTGTCGCTGGCGCTACAATGCGGGGATCATAACTATGTTTTCCAAGAACAAAGGATACGCATGACCATCTCACGAAGAAACCTTGTCATCGGCATGGGCGCGGGAGCGTTCGTGATTCGCTCGGCTGGAGCTGCCGAACTACTGCGGCCCACGCCTCAGGAGACATTCGGGCCGTACTTTCCAGTACATACGCCCCGGTACCATGATTTCGACCTCACGAGAATTCCCGGACGCCGCAGTCGCGCCTTGGGCCAAGTAATTGAAGTTTCCGGACGCGTAGTTAGGGTAGATGGTTCACCCGTAAAAGGCGCGGCATTGGAAATCTGGCAGGCAAATGCCGCGGGCCGCTATTCAAATCCGGTTGACAAGAATCCCGCGCCTCTCGATCCAAATTTTCAGGGCGTGGCTCTGCTGCACACTACGGCGGAAGGGCGATACCGCATTGTGACGATAAAGCCCGGCGCATACCCGGACCCGGCTGGCGGCATGCGCACGCCTCACATCCATTTCGACGTCACTTCCGATGATTATCGTCTGGTGGCTCAGATGTACTTTCCGGGCGAAACACTCAATGAGAAGGACATACTGATGTCGACCATGCGGGCGCGGCACCGCGATCCCACGTTGACGATATGCAAGGCAGTGGAGTCGCCGAAGCCGGGAGTTTTGCAATTCGAGTGGGACATTGTTTTGCTGCAAGCATAGGCGAGTCTGTTCCGCGCGCAACGATGGTCATCGGGCGCAATTCGGCCAAAAGTTGACGCTCGATCTCAAAATTTGCCCATCCCAAACCTGACGTTCGCGAAGCTCTGTAGCAGCGCGACAATGGTTTGAATACGATAGCCAGCAATCAGACCGTGCAGGTGACACGTGGAAAATCTTAGTTCGTTTGAGCGACGGGTATTGGATGCCTTCCTCGTCGGCTCGGAGTCAACGCTGGAGACGTTACGCATGCAGGCGGCAGTCGCGACGGTGTCCAGCCGCGAACATACCGGCTCAGGTGCCTACATCAATTTTCGCATCCCGGATTCCGTGGCGCTTCACTATGTAGGCCGGGGAGTTTGTGGTTGCGGCAACGCTCCGCCACCTCGCTGCGAACGCCCAGGGAGGACAAATGCGCGCGCATGGTGCGCCGTAAATCCGGACGGCGCTTGTCAATAATTGCTTGATTTATCGAGAAATGCGAGCGATGGGCGCGGCGGCCCCAAACAGCTCCGGAGGCTACTCGATGTTCTGCACCTGAACTGGCATTGGTGGTCTAAGTGACTAATTAATCGAGGTATTTAAGGTAATATCGAGTCAGAGGGACGCGCTAGGGGACGCTCTTTGTGGCGGCGATGCTGGTACTTACCCCTGGTCCCTCAAAGACTTTTACGTAGCGATCACGCCGACAATCGCTGTCGTACATGCAGTACAGCAGCCATAGCTTTTTCCACAGTTCGCTTTCCGGCTCTAGATAATCAATTGCAAGCCCGAGTTGCTTCGCCTCTTGATGGTTAATCACAGAGCCGTGGGAAAAAAAGTGATCGCGGGTCGCAAGCTTTTTTATGGTCTCGTCGATCTCTGTGTCCGGTCTTCCTTTCATCATGCCCTGTGCTAGTAACCTCTTCGCTAAGGCTTTCGTTTGGGCTAACGCGAAAACTCCAAACATATGCAACGGGAAATTTGTCTTCTTTATCTCGTCAGAGATCAATATCGAGCACGGAACATTGTTGAAGGAAGGTTCAATGGGGCCAAGCTCGGAAGTTGCACCCATAACTATCGACTTTGCAGCCAAGCCCAAAAGCGTTCCGTTGCTCTTCGCCCATCCCACTACAATTACGCGCAAATCAGGAATGAGCGATTGAAGGAGCGAAACCAGTCCCTCCGCGGCGTCTGTCATGCCGCCACCCGTCTCAAGCATCAGGTCGGTTGGCTTGCCCTTAACGTCCGCACACAGCTCAGTCATCAACGCAATATCGCGGTGGTCAATCTGTGGGCTCTCAACACGATTCGCGAAGTAAACGATTAGCTGCCGCCCGGTCAGCGATTGAATATCGCGGATCAGCAGTTGCCGAAGATAACGATCTTTTTGCGAGACCCAAAAGAGCGGAGATTGGCTTGGGAGTTCCGTTCCCCTGGGAAACTTTTCAGTCGGTGCGTTCACGCTCGTTTTGCGGGACGGGTTCGCCGAGAGTCCGTCTCATCGCCTCAAAGTCCGGTTCGGGTTGACGCACGTCTTCCAACACGTGGCTAACAACTAACTCTCCGACTTCGGCGGTTCGCAGGAAATCCAGCGCTGCCATCATCTGCCCTCGTTTGTTTGCGGCCATGCTTTTTGCCTCGCTGTGTGATCCATATCGCCAGCGTGGGGGCGAGAACTGTACGCAAGTCGCTTCCCCACAGCTACCACAACGCTCACAATACCATCTTTATCCTAACTAAGCCCTACTTAAGCCCTAACTACGATGGCCCGTCAGAAAAATCCAATCGCCACAAAGCAGCTCAAGTACCCGGGGAATCGGCTGCTTGAGTTGTACTTAGACGATCTAGTACGCACGGGGTTCTATGGCAGAACGGCTAGTGAGGTAGCCGAGCGGCTGGTTAGCCGCGGCATCAAAAAAGCGATTCAGGACCACGAGATTGAGAAGAGGCCAGGCACCGATTTAGACACTTAAAAGGCATCCGCTCATATAGCATCAGTCTGCGACTACGTACTGGATGGACGCCTCTCCGGCCCGTCGCGACAATCGGCGGATGATGCCGCCCCGCCAACCGCTGACTGTGGTCCGCCTTGCCGATCATTTCGGGCAGTACATCATCACAATCAAGTGCCAATGTGGCCACACCCGCCAAGCGCGGCCCAAAACCTTTGCAGCGCTCGCAGGTTGGGATGCGCTGCTGTCGGATGTTGTGAAGCGTCTGCGGTGCTCTGCGGCAAGCAGCGCTGTTCGGCTACTGTACGGCCGGAGTTGAAGCGCGACGGGTAATCCGCTAGGTCGCTACTGCTGCTTGGCGCGCACGTTTTGCCCATATATGAAGCAGACGCCGCCCACGAAGAACCCAAGCACCGCCATCGCAACCAGAGGTTCCCAAAGTGACGCACCGTCAATGCGGCTGCATTCACGCAAGTTGTTAGCCGACTCCATGCACGCAGCCGCAGAGCCTGCCACGTGCTCCAGGGCACTGCCGAAGAACAGGATGCAGCCGAACGCGATGACCGCGGCGGCGCCAAATCCAGCGAAGGCTTTTGCCGATTTCATGTCATGCCTTACTTCGTAGCTGGCGCTTCGCCAACATGGCCAACACCGTTAACCGCATCTGGAGATTCTTGCACCGCTCCCCGTCCCTCGATGATTCGGAATCCAGTGATTTCTCCCTTCGCGTCGCGCGCGAGTTTCATCTGGCCTTGAGCTTCAGCGTTCAGCAGCAGCGTGCTCATCATGCGGCTCTGCACTTCGGACACCTGCGCCTGCTGCCGCGCTAAAGCAAGCTGTTGCTGTGTATCCCGAGCGGCCCCACGTGCAAAATATGCCGCAGTAGCCCACCCAATCAAGCCACCTAGGACGGCGCTGACTACGAGCTGGAACCAACTATTAGACCAGTCCATATGGCTTTTCCTGTGTTGCTTCTTCATTCGACTATTGAGGTGACTGCACCTTGAGAACGCCTAGCGGCACACCGTGTTTCTTCAGCGCGTCCGGGATGTATTTAATGCTTGGCCCGGCGATGTCGCGGCCACGGCACCATTCTTGGATGACGCGCGCGTCACGCTCAAGGGGTTTTAGGATTTCAGTTTTGGTCTGCAAGACGGACCACCCTGCGCGCTCGCGCATCTCCGCATAAAATTCAGTAACTTCATCAGCAATTTCAAACACGCAACCGTCAGGCACGTGCTGCCGAATGTTCCATTTCTTCAGCTCCGCGCTCAGATAGAATCGGCCAGCCGTCCGCAGAGAGATTGCCGTGCCGGTCAGCGTTTGAACCAACCACATGCCTGCAATCAGTGCGACTATCCCGCCAACAATCCATAGCAGCACTTCCATTGCGCAGGCCTGCCCCTATTGGCGCTCGTCTGGGACTTGGGGTGGGGTGGGTGGACGTGGCGGCAACGCTTCCACGATTCGCTGCGTAAGTTGACGTTGCTTCTCCATGGTCGCCGCGATATCGACTAATGCTTGAAGTGAACCAAGGTACAGGTTGTCTCGCTTAATGAATCCGTCCGACACATAAGCTTGAGTTTGAATATCGCCCTCAGAAATATTTGTGAGGCCCGCAGATCGGAGGATTTCAAATATCAATCCGCTCTGTGCGGCGCTAAGGCGTTTGTCGTGGTCCGCCTGCTGCGCAGCTTCCACTCGCTGGTGCGCTCGCTCATGGTATGTTCGCCACGCTGCGATGACCTTGGGCTGGTCGTTGAACTCCACGGGGATTAGGTTGATGGCAGCGTTGTATTGCGGATCGGCCGGCAAGTGCCGCGTCATCAGCAGCATTCGCGTAACGTATAGGCGCCGGTCTCTGACTTGTCGCCTGCGTTCGATCCACAGAGTGATGCAAACGGCCGATACCGGACCGACTATGATTGCAACCAAAGTCAGCCATTCGTTTGTTGTCATTCCCTAACCCTCACTCCCTGGGGAGGCCTCATTTTACCACTAGGCAGCCGCGGGTAATCGGTAAGTTGATTTCACGGTTCGTCGCGCATCACTTCGCCACCCGGCCGCTATAGGTGGGCAACGCCATGCGCTGTTTGCGCTGAGCCCGTGCCGCCTCAACGGCTACGCCTTCCGGCAATCGCTTCAAGCGCGTCTTGTCGTCTTTCAGTTCACGGCCACAGGTCACGCAGCGCAAGCCATTGAACAGCGACGATGGGCCGCACGTGGACGTGGGGCAATCGCGCCGTTGTAACGCTGACAGGCATGTCATCTAGGCCGCTTCACTCTCTGCGACTGCGGCCGCACCAAGCCTTGGACCGCTGCCGTAGATGCGGTCGATGCAGGCATCTATGCGCGCCTGCGAAATGCGTTGGCCAGGGTCTTTGTAAAGTGTCCTTTCAGGCTCATACGCGGCTGGTGCCGCTTCAGCCGCGGGTCCGGGTTTGATCGGCTTCGGCTGCTTGGGTGTCTTACTCGCAGCAACGCGCGTCCTGGCGCATTCGACGCAACCGCGCGAATTCGTATACCGCTGGGTGTGGCCTCGCTTGCACGGCACTCCTGTGTATGACGTGAGTCCGCGGGCCTTTGCTTCGGTTTGGGTGATGACTTCCATGTGGGTTACTCCCGCACGAAAGCGTCAGGCCCAACGCGACCTTCAGCCACAAGCGCAATGTGGTTAATCGCGATGTCCAACATTGAACCTTGGAAACTCTCGCCGTCATCAGTCCAGCCCGGTGTCATGTCCGGCCGATATCTATAACCGGCGCTTAGCTCCTGCTGAGATTCATCCTCAATGACGCGGATGGCTTCAGCATCCCACACCATCAAATCGCCAACTAAAAACGGGTGACGATACCGGACGTTGCTCACAGAGCCAACGATATAAGGCTTGTTCGGCTGGTCGGCCGTCGATGCCACATGGTGCATCATGAGCGGGACAGAGACAGTGTTTTTGGCGGCATCTGCGAGCGCGTCTTTGTCCCTGTACAAATCGTAAATAGAGTCAGCCGATAACCCAAGTGCATCAGCGCCCGGAATTTCTCGCCCAAAATAATGGCTCACGTTCGATTTGCTCAGGTTGCAGTCGGGAACAAACATGCGCCCGTCCACATCAATGACACGTTTGTCAAAGGAGAACATGGGCTCATCGGCTTCAAGGTCAATGTCTGTATCTTCTTCAAGCTCGATGTCCGCGTCCGCAATGTCGCGGCATACCAGCGAGTCCATAATCAATTTCAATTTTTTTCGGGGCTTCATGTCACGTTCCCAAGCTGGGCTTGAATCTCTTTCATTTTTGCCTTGCTGGCCGCGGCTTTCTTCTGTTCCTTCTCCGCGCGCATCGCTGCTTTGCGGCCCTCGATGCGCTTGCGGGCGGCATCCACGGCGAGCGCGTGGCTTCCATCCGTGGGCCGAAGGTCGGGGTTCGCGGCTACCAGCGCGTCATCCGCCCGTGCTTGCGCCTCTTCGTCTGTCTCTTTGGGCTCATCAACGAGGATGCCCGCTGCTCTACGCTCGGCACGCTCGCGCGTGACGCGTTCAACGAGGGTTTCGGGCTGCTCTGCACCGAACCTGCCGCCATTGGCCCGCACAAAGGTACTAAGCGTGTAGAGGGCGGACTGCGATATGTCCGTGTGGATTGGTGGCAGCAGCATCAGGGGTGTGTTGGCCGGTGACCGTTCGTTGAGCCACGTGTATGCGGCCACATCGAGCGGCCCGCCCACGGTCGTAAACAGCCCCGGCTTCGCATCGAGCATGAATTCATACTCTGTTTGGGCTGGAGCGTATCCGTAGCGCGGTTCAAACGCGTAGCTGTCCCCGGAAATTCGGAAGACCAACACAGCACCGTCTTTGCCTGTGCCCACAAGGCACCCCGGCTCATCCACGGCTGCAACCACGGCGGCGACGAGCGCGCCACATTGCGGCGATTCGCTGATGCCGATGCGCACGACAGCGATATGCGTATGCGTCCATCGTGGCGTCGGTACAAGGGAATTCGGTACAGGCCGACCACCGCGGCAAGTTTCGATCCTGCCAGCGGTGTCAACCGCGTAACCGTTGCGTCGCAGAATTTCCATGGTGTCATCCTCAATGATTGATTCGGGTGTGCGCAGCTTGTCGCGATGGCGCTGCACACGGGCACGGTTGAGTGCAGCTTCGCGCTGGCGGTTGCCCATCACTTCTTCGGCTGGTGCAGCGGGCCGTTCATCGTGAAGCCCGGAAACCCGGCCGACATTGGTACGCCGCGGCGATAGCGCGCATCCATCGCACCTTGGTGCTCATCGTCCGGTGAATTCACTTCGGTTTCCGGCCCGTCAAGGTCGAGAGTTTTATCAACGGCGGCAGCCATGCCCGCTTCGCTGGCGTCGATCAGCTTGCAGACTTCGTTGATGTGGTGCTTGAGCAGCTTAAAATTCATCTTGCGAGTAGCCATAAATAATTCCTGTGGTTTAGAGAGTTGGGCGCCGCGTCAGACCGTGAGAAAACTGACCGGCGCCCTTGGTGGCAGTTGTTCGACCACGCACCCCATGAAAGTGAAAAATGCGTGATGCGTTGGCGGTTACAAATCGCCTAGAGGAACAACAAAATCACGCGACCAGCGTAGCGCGCAGCATTACCGTAATGCAATCGTAAGCCGTTGAAGATTATAGATATTATGGCGTACGACACCGCATCATGCAGGATCAAGAAAGCGCAAAAATAAATCTAGCGAAGGTGGCGAAGCGGTCCCGGCTGGGCCACGGCATCGGGCGCTTAAGCTAGCGCCGCCATCATGTCCATGTATTGGCGCTCCATGTCGCCGCCGGGCGGTGGGGCGCGTAAATGCTCCGCCAATTCCACAAGCAGAGCGGGCGAGCTAGCAGCCAGGAGCACGGCGCGCGCGCTTTCATCGGCGGCGCCATCGAGCGCGGACACCAGCGCACCAAGAGGTGGGTTGCGCCCCGTCAGCGTAGACATTTCACGGTAGGCGAGCGCCGCCGTCAGGCCGTCGCGTGCTTCCACCCTCGCGGTGGTCAACAGCGCGGTACGTTGCGCATCGTCGAGGGCGGCATCGAGCGCAGCCAACAGCAGGTCGGCGGGCAACACCTGACGCGTGACTGGCGGCGATACGGGCTGTAGTGGCAGCGGGGCGGATGTTGGTGGCTCTGGTGATGCGGGCTCATCCACAGCATCGACGGCAGGCTGCGCGATATGGGCGAGCGGGGCGACTTTGGTGCGCCAGAAGCGCGAGCGCGTAGCGTCTAACAGTTGCGCAGGGATTCTCATGTGCTCACCACGCCGCGGCTGCGGTTGTACGCTTCAAGCAGAGCCTGGGGCGACGTGTCGGCAACATCAACTGTGGCGCGGATGGACAAACTGCGTGACTCGCTCTTGTTGGTGATGAGTCCTAGCAAGCGGTGCAACTCTTGGCGCGCTGCGTGCCTGTCTTCGGTTTCTATCTCCACTTCGCCGTTGGCTTTCTGGCGTGCCGACACGAACAGCTTGCGCGCTGGGCCGTGCAGCTCGCCGGTGTCCGCCACGATGACGAATGGCTCACCGGCACCCAAGCACTGCGGGCATGTCTCGCTTGGCGCCAGCAGCCTGCTATAGCCCGTGCCGCCATCGAAGGAGGGGACAGCCTGGCCAGCATCGTGAGCGCGGGCGGCAGCCAGCGCCCATTCCGTTTCATCAATCCACTGGTGAGCGCGGCCGAGACCATGGCATCGACGGCAGGCGATGATGCGCACGCGGGAGATTTCCTCCGGGTCAGCGCCATAGCCGATGTCGTACAGGTGCTGCATCATCACCTCGGTATTCATGACCACGTTGGCAGCAGCAGCGCCTTGTAGCTCCCGCACCCTGGCAGCCACGCTGGGCATGTGGACCAGCTCGTAGCCGCGATTTCGCACGGTGGAAGGCAGTGTGTTAGGGCCGACGTTGTACGCCTCGCGGTAGGCCCGTGCTGCGTTACCGTGGCTCGCGTATGCCAAGGCGAACTTCTCCTGTGATCCGGTGAGGGACTTGGCTTCAGCCAACGCTTGATTCGTCATTCGATGTTCTCTCTATGAACTTGCATCTGTGCGTATTTTCGTATGAATACGCATCATTCCGTATAATCGCGTATTAGGGGGCGCAATGGGGGACACGCAACAACGCTAGCAGGGCCGCGCGTCGCCGTAAAGTCGCCGCGAAAATTTCCGACCGGGGCGCCTCGGCTGTTCGATGCGCGCTTCGATGGCCACACAACAGCGCGTAGCTTCCACGCGACAGTGCTGTAAGTGCTGTAAATGGCGTGTTCTTCAGACTCTCTCTATATATTTACTTTTCTCTAAGGGCCAAGGGATAAATTGCTTTTTTACAGCACTTACAGCACTGCCCATCGTAGCCCGGCGCTCGCCTAGCGCTTTTACGTTGCTGGCGGTGGCGGCGCTTGCGGCGGCAACGTTGGGCCGAAGCCTACCGCGGCAGTTGCCAGGGTCAACGCGATGCCGCCAATTCTCCACACACCGTTGGAGCGGCCCGCGATGTTCGGCTTGATGAAGCGCGGCACGCGGCGCTCCAATTCATCCATGAGCCGCTGACGGGTGAGCGGGAAATCCCGGCCAGCGTCGTGGCACCACGCCTTGTATGCCTGGTAGAGCGCGGGTAGCGATTCCTTCGCCGCGGGATCGAGCGTGCAGCGTTCGCCCAAGAATTCGGCCACGTGGTCTTGCTCCTGCCGATACTCAGCGCTTGCATCGAGCACCGCGCGCGGCGGCTTGAGCTTGTGCGCGTGCCAGAGCCGCGCGCCTTCCACCACCCACGCCAGAATGCCCGGTAACTCCGCGCGCAGCGCCGCGGCCAACGTGGTGTCTTTGATGGCCATCGCTTCGCCACGCTGCACTTCCTCGGCGCTACCGAACTTCACCGGGAAATTCAGCAGCATGATTCGCCGCCAGATGCTGAAGTCAGTGCCCTTGATGACGGGCTTGTGGTTGGTGAGCAATTCGATTTTGTGCGAGGGCTTGAAGGAGAAGAGTTGACCATAGAGCCGCTTGCCCTTCAATTTGTCTCCCCCGGTCAGTTGTTTTAGCAGCGCCTCCTTGAGCTTGGCGCCGTCCTCGGATTCCGATGCAGTCACCAGTCGTGCGCCACGTAGGTCAGCGATTTCCGCATGATGCGCCGTGTCGCTGCTGCTCTTACTGGTGAGTAGGCCCAGCGTTGCGGGCGTGCTGTACTCGCCTAGGACGCCATCGAGCACATCGCCCAGGGTGGACTTGCCGTTGCCACCCGGGCCGAATTTAATGAGCATCGCTTGTTCGCTGGTTTCGCCCGTCGATGCGTAGCCATACCAGCGCTGCAAAAACTCCACCACATCCTGTTTGCTTTGGAATATCTCGCCTAGGAATCGCTTGAAGCGTGGGCACTGCGCCGCGGGATTGAAGGCAACGGGCGCCAGCTTCGTGATTAGATCGGCAGCCGCGTGCGCACGCAGCGTGCCGGTGCGCAGGTCTATGGTGCCATTGTCCACATTTAGCAGCCATTGGTCTGCGTCGATTATTTCCACGGGGACATTCAACAGTTTCTTGAGAAGCCCAAGCGCTGCATCTTGTGTGGACTTCATTTCGCACTTTGCACCCCACGCGGTTAGGCCCTTGATTAAATCGGTGAGCGCCACAATTTGGTCACCGACGCCCAGCGCTGCGTTGGCGTTGAGTGCCCTTAGCTGGTTCCGGTATTCAGCCCGTTCATGGGCGATGATGCGCGACAGGTCGCAGGCGAAGCGCTGCGCCAAGCCGTCATCCAACTGCCAGCACTTGCCATTCCACGCGTGAAAATTGCCCGCCACGGATATCAGCGCGCTGCCGTACATGCGCTGCAGCCGCTGCGCGTTCGCCTGATCAGTACAAAGGTGTAGGGCTTCGGGTATCGCGAATGGCAAGCTAGAAACGGCCGGTGCCGCCGATGGTGCCGCGTCGGTCGCTTTAGCCGTCTGCGCCGCGTCGATCTTTGCCAAGCGCTCGCGAATGTTCGCGCTCATGGCATTCATTCGGTCTTGGTCTGACTCGAAGCGCTCAAGCTCATCAGCGACCAGCTTCCACGCTTTGCGCGCTTGGTGCGTGTTCTCCCAAACGCCATGTTTCAGAGCAGCGTCCAGTACTGCTTGGGCAGTGCTCTCTGCCAACTCTAGGCGTGCGCGCTTGGCCTCCACGCTTTCCTCTTCGGGCGCGGGGATGTTGGCTGCTGCGGTTGCCAACGCGGCCAGCGCTTCGGCCAAGGCTTCTTCGTCGGTTTGTTCTGCCGTGACGTTGGCGTCAGGCGGGTGTAAGCTATTCATCGTCGGTTTCCTAACTAAATCGACTGTTCACAAGGCCATCCCAGTTTGGCGACTGGGGTGGCTTTTTTATTGGGCGTAAATCGTGCAGAAGATGCGCACCGCGTTATCGGTGCGGCGCCGAATCTCATCCGGCGATGCGATGCCGCCATAAGCGGTGTTGGTGTCAACCGTTACGGCTTCCTCGATGGCACGCAGCCTCTCTAGCGTGTTGTGGATTTGCAGCGTGGTTAAGGGGTCCATCAGTGCAAATCGCTCCGTGACGGGCCGCTCATGCCGCGATCCCTGCGGTATCACCGTGCAGTGCGCGGAGCGTCTTGCGAAGCTCGCCCACGTTCCACACAGTCACCTTGGCTGAGTGCTTGTAAGGCTTCGGCAGCGCCCCGTACTTTGCTCGCCTCCAAACAGTGGCGGGTGCGCACGCGAAGAGCGCGCAGACGGTGGGTAATCGAACGTTGGCGGAATCCGGCAGTAGCTCAAAATTCTTGAGCCCGTCCGGTATGGGTTTCTTTGATGCGGCTGGCATGTCGTATCGCCTCTATGAGTTAGGTCGATACGAATATAGGAGCCGGTTGCTTGTTAGCCCGGCTAACAGACTCGCGCTATTTTGGCTTGCGGATATCTCGTAGCACGTCGCGCAGTCGTTTTAGGCCAATTAGCCTCATGTCGGCCTGCTGCGCGGCGGCATGAACATGTGGCAAAAGTTCGTTGGGAGATGCGTCTACCGGGTGCAGCTTGGCCACATCCGCAATCAACTTGCGCATGGTGCGGCCGTCATCACCCGCGCCCCGCGGCTTTTGGGCTTTCGCGCGTTGCGAGGCCTTATGCCGATACTTTTCATCAAGCACCACATCCGCAATACGCGCTTGCAGCGTCGGGACGATGTGTTCGCCAGTCAGCAAAGCCTTCTCCGCGCGTTTTGCGCGCTCTGGGTCTTTGCGCACTATCTCCTTCCATGCGTCGCGCGCGTCAATTAGCTTAATGTCCTCTCCGGTCACCGGATGCTTCACCACGCGCGGCTGCAATTTCCTCTTCATCGCTTCGCCTTGCGCTTTGCGTCTTCCCGCGCATCGAACGCCTTCACCCATTTTGTCATCGCTCCGTGGCCCGCTTCGCAAGCGTCAACGAATTCGGCCCAGGTCGCCAGCGCGTCGCGCCGCTCATCGAAATAATCGTGCTTGTCATAGGTGCCAGCCACGCCCTTGGTCTTGTGGTTGAGGCATTTTTCGGCGATGTGTGGGGCTACCTTAAGCTTGCCTATGTGCGTGCGCGCGGTTCGCCGTAAATCGTGGATGGTGAAGTTCTCCACGTCGGGCATGAGCTTGCGGACCTTCGACAGCGCCACATTCAGTGTGTTTTCGTGGATGTGGGGTAGCATGCGGTCCTGAGCCTTCCGCGCTGGCAAAAGGTAGTCGCTGCCATCGCCCAGGCGCACCAACTCGCGCAGGGCCTCCACGGCGGACGCAGACAGCGGTATGTCTATCGCCGCCTCAGTCTTGGTGCGCTCGGCTGGTAGCGCCCACATGGCTGCCTTCAAATCGAATTCGGAAACGCGGGCCATGACCAGTTCGCTCTTCCGCACCGCCAGCAACACGAGGAGTTTGAAAGTGTGGGTGTTCTCCACGGAGAAGCCAGGGGTCTTGCGCATGGCGGCGAAGAACTTCACCAACTCATCGCGAGACAGGGAACGCTCGCGTGCCTTCTCCTGGCCTCCCGCGTCGGTGTAGTCATAGGCCGCGGCCGGGTTGTACTCGATTACCCCGTCCTTGACCGCTTCGTTGAAGATTCGCAGTGTCACCCGCAAAACGTCGTTTGCGACGGTCGGGGCGCCTCGCTCCACCACCGCGGCCAGCATGTCTCGAATGTCCCGCGGCTTCACCTCCTTCACGGGCAGCTTGCCGATGTTGGGCTTGATGTCCTTCTCAATGCGGCTGCGCACGATGTTGGGGTGCTTCACGTGCCCCATGATTTTGCGGGTGAAGAATTCGTCCGCGAGCTTGGCCACTGTGAAGACGTTCTTTTTGGCGTCGATCTTGGCCACTGCCTCGCGCTGCCGCTCCTGCTTCTCATCGGCAACGTCATGGCCCAGCGTAACGCGCGCACGAAGCGTCCTAGCCGTTTCGCGGGCTTTGGCAAGGGAAACGTCCCCGAAGCTGCCCAGCACCATCACACGGGGCTTACCGGCGAATCTATAGCGCAGGCGCCACACCGGAGTCTGATAGCCCTCGCGATACACCAGCGTCAGGCCATCGCCGTCCGACTTCTCAAACGGTCTTTTGCCCTTAAGCTGGCTGCTGATCCATTTGTCATTCAATCCGCCCATATCGCGCCCTCACGTGTCCCATAAAATGCGCCCCGCGCGGGTCAAGGGACACGCTAGGGGACACGGGAATTATGCGCTAAGGGGATTTTGGATGATACGACGTGATGCCGCAAAACGAGGCAATACGCTGATTTATGGCTGGTTTTGATGCTGCGTGATGCGGAGTGACTTATTACTCAATATTTTGCACCTGCTCGCGCATTTGTTCGATCAACACCTTCATGTCCACCGCCGCGCGCGTGGTTTCGATGTCCTGGGACTTCGATGACAGGGTATTGGCCTCGCGGTTGAGTTCCTGCATGAGGAAGTCGAGCCGCCGGCCGGCGGGTTCCTGTCCCTCGAAAGTTTTGCGGACCTCGGTGATGTGGCCGCGCAGGCGGTCGATCTCTTCGTCGACGTCGAGCCGTTGCGCCAGGATGGCGAGCTCCTGCTCCAGCCGGTCATGATCGACGTCGCTGACCAGCTGCGCGATCCGGTCGAGCAGCTTGGCGCGCATGCGGGCGCGAATCTCCGGCAGGCGCTCGGCGACGTGTCCCGAGAACTCGAGCAGGCCGGCACAGCGCAGTTCCAACGCGTCGCGCAGCCGCCCGCCCTCGCTGTCGCGCGAGCGGCGCAAGTCTGACAAGGCCTCGGCCAGCAGGACATGTGCGGCGGCGATCATGGGCGCGGTGTCGCGCGTGCCGTCGCGGATGACGCCGGGCCAGTGCAGCAGGTCCAGGACATCGATTCGTGCGTTCGCGCCGGCTTGGGCCGAGATCTGCTGTGCCCGTGAGGTAAGGCTCGACAGCAGTTCGGCATCGACTTCGAGCGAGCCTGAGGTGACCGCGGGCCTGAAATGCAGCGAGCACTCGACCTTGCCGCGGCGCACGCCGGCGGCAACCGCGGCCCTGAAGTCCGATTCGGCGGAACGGAATTCCTCGGGTAAGCGGCATCCCAGCTCGAGAAATCGGTGATTGACGGTCTTTAGTTCCCAGGCCAGCTGTCCCCATGGGAACTGCCGCTCGCGTCGGGCAAAGCCGGTCATGCTACGAATCATAGGGGTCGTCGCTAAAATCGGCCATAATCGATGGCTTGCAAGCTTAACAGATCGAGGAGCCGGCATTGCAGATCGAAACCGCGGACGTGAGCCTGATCGGCCACCGCGAAGAAAACCAGGACCGCGTCGCGATCGCAGCCGCCGATCAGGCGGTGCTGCTGGTGGTGATAGACGGAATGGGCGGGCATGCCGACGGCGCCCGCGCGGCCGAGACCGCTCTGTCGACCATGCTCGAGGCGTTCTGGCAAACGCCCCATCCGATTTTCGATCCGCTGGGCTTTCTGCACCTGGCGCTGGGCCGCGCGCATGAGGAAGTCGTGAAGCTCGGCGCGGCCTTGAGCCCCGAGGCGCGTCCTCGCGCGACCTGCGCGGTTTGCCTGGTGCAGGATTCGGCGGCGTATTGGGCGCATGTCGGCGACAGCCGCGTTTACCAATTGCGCCAGTCTCAGGTGTTGGAGCGCACGCGCGATCACAGCCACGTCGAAGTGCTGCTGCGCGAGGGGCTGATCACCGAGGCCGAGGTCCACGGCCACCCCATGCGCAACTACGTCGAGTGCTGTCTCGGCGGCGATGCGGCGCTGCCGGAAATGACCATCTCCTCGCGGCGCAAGCTCAAAGCCGGCGACGTGCTGCTGCTGTGCACCGACGGCCTGTGGGCCAATTTGCGCGATCAGGATTTCGTGCGCTTCGCGCAAGGCCAGGTCAAATCGCTGCGCGATTCGCTCACCGATCTGGGAGAACAGGCGGTGCAGGCATCCGCGCCCTACAGCGACAATACCAGCGCGGCGGCGCTTCGATGGAAGGCGGCGTGAGCATTCGACCCAGCGGGCGCGCGGCTGACGAGTTGCGCGAACTGAAATTCGAACGCGGCTTTACCCAGCATGCCGAGGGCTCCGTGCTCATCTGCTTCGGCGCCACGCGTGTGCTGTGCACCGCCAGCGTCGAGGACAGCGTGCCGGGCTTCCTGCGCGGAGCCGGCCAGGGCTGGGTGACCGCCGAGTACGGCATGCTGCCGCGCGCCACCCACACCCGCTCGCCGCGCGAGGCGGCGCGCGGCAAGCAAAGCGGCCGCACCCAGGAGATCCAGCGCCTGATCGGCAGAGCCTTGCGCGCGGTGGTCGATT
Organism: Steroidobacteraceae bacterium; assembly: GCA_036267715.1. Lineage (GTDB taxonomy): Bacteria > Pseudomonadota > Gammaproteobacteria > Steroidobacterales > Steroidobacteraceae > Bog-1198. The sequence goes on from DATAVN010000003.1 coordinate 338,764, forward strand.
TGAAGGGGTTGGGCGAGCGCACGGTTATGATCGACTGCGATGTACTGCAGGCGGACGGCGGCACCCGCACCGCGGCGATCACCGGCGGATTCGTGGCGCTGGCGGACGCCATCGATACCCTTCTCAAGAAACGCGTCATCGCCGCGAATCCGCTGCATGGCCAGGTGGCTGCCGTCTCGGTGGGCATATACCGCGGCACGCCCTTGCTCGATTTGGATTATGCCGAGGATTCGAACGCGGAAACCGACATGAACGTGGTGATGAACAGCGGCGGCGGGTTCGTCGAGGTCCAGGGTACGGCGGAAGGCCATGCATTCCGCCGGCACGAGCTCGATCAATTGCTGGACCTTGCCACGCAGGGCATCGCGCGCTTGCATGCCGCACAGCTCACTGCCCGTGCTCAGACCGGCTCCTAGGCGGCTCGTCGTCGCCACCGCCAATCCCGGCAAGCTGCGCGAATTTCGTTCCCTGCTCGCCGGCTTGCCGTTCGAGCTCAATGACCTCGCCGAACTTGGGCTGCCTTCGCCCGAGGAGACCGGCTCGAGTTTCCTGGCCAATGCCGAATTGAAGGCGCGCCATGCGGCGGACTTGAGCGGATCCGCTGCGGTGGCCGACGACTCCGGGCTCGAAGTCGACGCGCTCGGCGGCGCGCCCGGTATTTACTCGGCGCGCTATGCCGGAGCGGGCGCCGATGATGCCGCCAACAACGCCAGGCTGATCAGCGAACTGGACGGCGTGCCGCACCCGCAGCGGCAGGCCCGGTATCGCTGCGCGCTGGTTTTCGTGGATGCGGCACGGGATCCGGCGCCGCTGATCGCCCAGGCGAGCTGGGAAGGGTTCATTCTGGATGCGCCGCGCGGCAGCGGCGGCTTCGGCTACGACGCCTATTTCTGGCTGCCCGGCCTCGGAAAGACCGCCGCTGAACTTGCACCCGACGAAAAGAACCGCCTGAGCCACCGCGGCAAGGCGATGCGCGAACTGCGCGAGCGGCTGGCGGCGCGCCGATGATCGGCGCCTCGCAGGCGACACGCGTGCCGCTGGCGCTGTATGTGCACCTGCCGTGGTGCGTGCGCAAATGCCCCTACTGTGATTTCAACTCGCATCAGCTGAAGGCCGGCCGGCCGGATGCGTCGTACATCGATGCACTGATGCTCGATTTTGAGATGGAGCTCGCGCGCGTGAGGGGGCGCAGGATCGACTCGGTGTTCTTCGGCGGCGGCACGCCGAGCTTGTTCCAGCCCGAGGATTTCGCGCGCCTGCTGGCCGGCTTGAGGCAGCGGCTGGATTTTGCCGCGGATGCGGAAATAACCCTGGAGGCGAATCCGGGCACCATCGAACGCGGCCGCTTCGCCGGCTACGCGCAGGCCGGCATCACGCGCGTGTCGCTGGGCGCGCAGAGTTTCGACGCACCGGCGCTCAAGGTGCTCGGACGGATTCACTCGGCCGACGATACCCATCGGGCGGTCGAGGAGTTGCGCAGCGCGAAGCTCGGCAACTTCAATCTCGATCTGATGTACGCACTGCCGGGGCAAACCCTGGAAGCGGCCGAGAACGACGTGCGGATCGCCTGCTCGCTGCAGCCCTCGCACATTTCTTACTACCAGCTCACACTGGAACCGGGCACGGTGTTTTATTCGCGCCCGCCGCTGCTGCCGGACGAGGATGCGGCCTGGCAAATTCAACTTGCGGGTCAGAAGTTGTTGGCGGACGCAGGCTATGATCAATACGAAGTTTCGGCGTATGCCAGGGAGGGGGCGCAATGCCGGCACAACCTGAACTATTGGCTGTTCGGCGACTATGTCGGTATCGGCGCCGGCGCGCACGGCAAGATCAGCCTAGAGCTTCCCGCCGGGATATTGCGCACGTCCAAACCGAAGCAGCCGCGGGATTACCAGGATCGGCTGGTCCGCGCCGTGCCCACCGGGGAGGCGGCCTATATCGGCACCGCGGACCTGCCGTTTGAGTTCATGCTGAACGCGTTGCGCTTGAACGCCGGGTTCGACCGCGACTGTTACCGTGCGCGGACCGGCCTCGAGCTGGGATTTATCGAGGAAAAACTCCAGCGCGCGCGGGATCGGGGACTGCTCGAGCCCACGCCGCGCGGATGGCGTCCGACGACGCTGGGAAGACGCTTCCTCAACGATCTGCAGGCCAGTTTCCTTGCTTAGGTTTATGCACACCGGCCATCGAGACCCACACAAAGTGAGACCTACAGCACATTGCATCTGAAGTAGGTCAGATGACCTCAATAACCAATTGAATTATAAAATAAAAGTGGCCTGTCTATTTTTTGATCAAATCAATAATTACGCGATTTTCGGCCGTTCCGATCACTTAGCCGCCATACCGTCCACAGACTTATCCACAGTTATTGTGGACAAATATGTGCAATCGAATAGCGCTTGTTCCCGCCGGCAAGTGCGCCTATGATGCGCGGCCCTGTTTTTGGCATTGAATTAATCGATCTTGCCAGCAACTTAAGGGCTCAAGGCGTGGCGACGGCGACTGGTTATAAAGCGCCGATCGATTCTGCCGCAACGACATTATGAGGTTCGCAATGAAAGCCGGCATCCATCCTGAATACAATCAGATCACGGTCACCTGCACCTGTGGGAACACCTTCGCGACGCGTTCGACCATCGGTCAAGACCTGCAGGTCGAAGTCTGTTCCAACTGTCATCCGTTCTACACGGGCAAGCAGAAGATTGTCGATACGGGCGGCCGCGTCGATAAATTCCGCAAGAAGTATGCGGCCTCGTCCGCGAAAGCGGCGAGCGCGGCAAAAACTTAAGTTCGCTTAACGTTGCGCGGCGCACGCCGCGCATCTTCACGCGCAAAGGAGAACTCGCTCGCGAACTCGCGATGCGGCTCGTGTGTTGGCGACGCACGCGCTTGATTCCGTAGTACGGCCGTGCAAGGCTGCGGGTTGAAACACATCGAAACATACCCGTCGGACACTGCGAATGAGCACGAAATACGAACTCAAGAATCTCGCCACCGGAAAGACCAGCCAGCTGAATGCCATTTCCGGGACCATCGGTCCCGACGTGATCGACATATCGAATCTGACCAGGGATCAGGGTGTCTTCACCTTCGATCCCGGGTTCATGGCCACGGCCAGCACCGAAAGCAAGATCACCTACATCGACGGCGACGCCGGCGTGCTCCTGTATCGCGGCTATCCGGTGGAACAGCTGGCGGAAAAATCCAATTTTCTCGAGGTGGCGACGCTGCTCATCAGCGGTACGCTGCCCACCAAGGCGGAACTCGACGCGTTCACCGACTCGATCACGCGGCACACCATGGTCAACGAGCAATTGCTCGGATTTTTCCGTGGTTTCCATCACGACGCGCATCCGATGGCGATGGTCTCCGCGGTGGTCGCTTCGATGGCCGCCTTCTACCACGACACCACGCATATCGGTGATCCGCGGCATCGGGAAATCTTCGCGCACCGGATCATCGCCAAGCTGCCGACGATCGCCGCTGCCGCTTACAAGCACACGCTGGGGCAGCCGTTCATCTATCCGCGCAACGATCTGCGCTACTGCGCGAACATGCTCAACATGTTCTTCGCGGTTCCGTGCGAGCCCTATGACATCGATCCGGTCGCCGCCGCGGCGCTGGATCTGCTCTTCATCCTGCATGCCGACCACGAACAGAACGCCAGCACCTCGACGGTGCGGCTGGCCGGCAGCACGGGTGCAAATCCATATGCGGCGATTTCCGCCGGCGTGTCGGCGCTCTGGGGTCCGGCACACGGCGGCGCCAACGAAGCCGTGCTCGACATGTTGGACGGCATCGGCTCGGTTGCCAACATCGACAAGTTCCTCGCGCGGGTCAAGGACAAGAGCGACAGCGTGCGGCTGATGGGATTCGGCCATCGCGTGTACAAGAACTTCGATCCGCGCGCCAAGATCATCCGCGGCATGTGCTACCGGGTGCTGGAGAAAATGGGCAAGGGCGGCAATCCGCTGTTCGACCTGTCGCTCAAGCTCGAGGAAATCGCGCTCAAGGACGACTACTTCGTATCGCGCAAGCTCTATCCCAACGTCGATTTCTACTCCGGCATCATCTACAGCGCCCTGGGGATACCGCGCTCGATGTTCACGGTCATGTTCGCGATCGCGCGCACCGCCGGTTGGGTGGCGCATTGGCAGGAAATGGTGTCGGATCCGCAGATGAAGATCGGCCGCCCGCGCCAGCTGTATACCGGCCCCACCAAGCGAGATTACCAGTCGATTGAAAAGCGCTGAGCCGTGCCGGCGTTGCTCAAGGTCTTGAACTACCTGCCGCTCCTGCTGCTCGTCGGCAGTGCCGCCGCGGCGCAGGCCCAGGATGCGCCGAGTGCCGAAAAGAACCTGTGCCCGGATCGCCCCGCTCCGGTGGCTGTCGGCAGCGTGCAATGGAACGGCTGGGGCCGCGATCTCGGCAATACCCGCTATCAGCCGGAGCCGGCGATCCGTGCTGCAGACGTGCCGAAACTCGCGCTGAAGTGGAGCTTCGGCTTTCAGAAGGGAACCGAATTCGGCCAGCCCACCATGGTCGACGACCGGCTGTTCGTGACCAGCTCGGGAGGGCGCGTCTATGCACTGGACGCCAAGACCGGTTGCACCTATTGGACCTATGACCTGCCCGCGGGCAGCCGCAGCGCCGTCTCGATCGGCGAGCTCGGCCAGTCGAAGCGGGCGGCGATTCCGCGGCGCCTGAAACGCACGCTCGCGCACCTCGATGTGATCAAGGCGCCGAGCGCGGCATTTTTCGGCGACGACACCGGCGCGCTCTATGCCCTCGATGCCCAAAAGGGCACGCTGCTGTGGAAGACTCAGATCGATGCGCACGCCTCGGCGCGCATCGTCGCCGCCCCGGCACTGTACAACGATCGACTGTATGTCGCGGTGGGGTCGAACGAAGCCGGCAGCGCGGCCACACCCGGCTACGGCTGCTGCAGCTTTCGCGGCAGTGTCGCGGCCGTCGACATCAGCAGCGGCCGGATGCTGTGGAAGAGCTATACGGTGCTCGAGGAAGCGCAACCCACTTACAAGAACAGCGCCGGGGTGCAGGAGTTCGGCCCTGCGGGCGCGGCCATCCTTTCATCGCCCACCATCGATCCGAAGCGCGGCGTGCTCTATGTCGGCACCGGACGCGCGACGTCCGGCGTGGAACTGGCGCTCACCGACGCCGTGGTGGCATTCGATCTGAACGACGGCAAGCTGCGCTGGGTCAAACAGCTCGTGGTCAAGGGGCGCCCGACAGTCAGCGGCTTCACCAGTCCGCCGATACTGCGCACCCTGGCGAGCGGCAATGAAATCATCCTGGCCGGCCAGAACTCCGGCGTGGTCTATGCCCTCGATCCGGACCACGGCGGCGACATCCTGTGGCAGGTCCGCCCCGGCATCTCGCCGGCTGCGCCCGGTGCGGCGGACGCCGCCGCCGCGCCCGCCAGCGCCACCGTGCCCGCCAGCGCCACCGTGCCCGCCGCCGCCACCGTACCCGCACCCGCCGCCGCCGCCACCGAGCCCGCCGAAGAGGGCATCGCGTGGGGCATGGCGGCCGATCATCGCAGCGTGTTCGTTGCCTTGACCGGACAGCCGGCCCAGCCCGGCGATGCCACGGGCAGCCTGTGGGCGCTCGATCCCAAAAACGGCAGTGCCCGCTGGCATGCGTCGGCTCCGCAACCGGCTTGTTCCTGGAGCGAAGGTCTTTGTACGCACGCGCAGTCGCAAGCCGTCACGGTCATGCCGGGCAGCGTGTTTTCCGGTTCGATGGACGGACATCTGCGTGCTTATTCGACCATCGACGGCAAGATTCTGTGGGATTTCAACACCGCGAAGGCCTTTCAAACACTCAACGGCGTGCGGGCCGATGGCGGCCCCCTGGATCACGGCGGAGCGAGCATCGTGAACGGCAGCGTTTTCATCAACTCGGGCAATGCATTACTGGCGTTTTCAGTGGACGGAAAATAGGACGCAGGCAACATTCATGGCACCCTCAATGCGAAAGTTTCTCCTGGCGGCCGGCGTTTTGCTGATGGGCTTGGGCGGCGGGGCGGCGCAAGCCGCGGAGCCGGCGCAATCCGAGGCGCTCGAAAATTCGGTGGTTAAGATCTTCTCCACCATGCGCTATCCGGATCCTTTCAAGCCCTGGACCAAGCAGGCGCCGAGCGAGGCCACCGCTTCCGGTGTGGTCATCGAGGGCAAACGCATCCTGACCAATGCGCATGCGGTGGAATACGCCAGCCAGGTGCAGATTCAGGCGAATGCCGCCGGCGACAAGCTGCCGGCCAGCGTGATTGCCATCGCTCCCGGCATCGACCTGGCGGTGCTGCAGCTCGATGACCCGAGTTTCTTCGACACCCATCCGCCGGTGGCGCGTGCCAGCAAACTGCCGCAGATCAAGGATCCGGTGCTGGCCTATGGCTTTCCGGCCGGCGGCTCCTCGCTGTCGATCACCAAGGGAATCGTGTCGCGCATCGAATTCGCGTCCTATAACTATCCGGTGTCGGGGCTGCGCATCCAGATCGATGCGGCCATCAATCCCGGCAACAGCGGCGGTCCTGCCATCGCCGGCGACAAGATGATCGGCCTCGCGTTCAGCCGTCTGGGCGGCGACAGCCAGAACATCGGCTACATCATTCCGAACGAGGAAGTGGAATTGTTCCTCAAGGATATTGCCGGCGGCCACTATGTCGGCAAGCCCAGCATGCACGATGAGCTGCAGACGTTGGAGAATCCGGCGCTGCGCGAATTTCTGAAACTGGACAAGAGCGTCGAGGGCATGGTGGTGCACCGTCCCGACAAGGCCGACGCCTCCTATCCGCTCAAGGAGTGGGACGTGATCACGCACATCGGCGATACGCCGATCGACAATCAGGGCATGGTCAAGATCGGCAAGGATTTGCGGGTGAACTTCACCTATATGATCCAGAAGCTCGCCACGGACGGCAAGCTGCCGTTGACCGTGGTGCGTGCCGGCAAGACGCTCAAGGTCGAGCTGCCCGTGTCGGCACGGCATCCGACGTTAGTGGCGGATCTCGATGGCGCGTACCCGTCTTACTTCGTTTACGGGCCGCTGGTGTTTTCTCGCGCGACCCGGCAATTTTTGAGCGCCATCGAAAACAACGCCAATTTGCTGCGGGTCTTGAGCTATGTGAAAAGTCCGCTGGTGACGCGCGCCTTCGATCCCCCGAGCGACGCCCTTGCGGAACTGGTGATCGTCTCCTCGCCGTTCTTTCCGCACAAGCTCGCCAACGGCTATTCGAATCCGGCCGGCTCGGTGGTCGAATCGGTGAACGGTACCCCGGTGAAAAGCCTCGTGCAGCTGGTGGCGCTGCTGCGCGATCTCAAGGATCCTTTCGTCACGCTGGAATTCGCCAGCAAGGGCGGCGAATCATTGGTGTTCTCGCGCCAGGCGCTGGTGTCGGCCACCGACGATATCCTGACCGACAACGGGGTGCGCGCGCAGGGCTCGCCGGACATGCTGGCGGTGTGGCAGGCCAAGCCATAGCGGGCGAGGCGCGCTCGAGGCGCGCGACGAATCAGTTCGCGTCGACCAGCTCCGACACTTCGCGCGCATCCGCGCGCTTCATCGGCCGGCCGTCCACCGGTGAGTAGGGCGATTGGCGTATTCCATCGATCGGGAACACCGTCGCATCGACGCTGCGGCCGTTCGCCTCGAAGCGCAGCGCGGGATAGTTCACGCTGCGATCCGCGTCCATTTTCACGCGCCGCTCGTAGAACTCGTGCGGCACGCCGATTTCCAGCAGGCGGATCGCGACCGATTCGGAGGCATCTGCGAACAGATGCAGGTTGATGTCGCTGTACTTGGTCGCCGTGCCCGACAGCACCGACCCCACCAGCCGCGGCTGGAACTCCGCCAAAATCCGCATGGCGTCGAGCGCGATGCGCCGCTGTTCCCTCAAGGTGTGGTCATGCGTGTCGCGCCCGAACAGGCGCTGATGCGCGCGCAGCGCATCTTCGATCTCGATGTTCTTCGGCAGCACTGCCGCATCGTTGACGCCGAGCCGGTCCGCCGCCTTGCGCTTCGCCTGCAGGAAATCCTCGATGCCATGCTCGGCCATGATCCTGGCGGCCTCCTGTGCCAGGGCGCGGCGTAGATCTTCGGAACGCTGCGAGAATTTTTTGGGCATTGGTCGGGTGCCTATTTTTAGAATATCGGTTTATCGCTTTCCGGGGGGTTCTGGCCTTCGTTCAGGCCGGGTTTGGGCAGATTCCCCTCGACGAATTTTTCCATGATGCCGTTCGGGTCGTCGGAACCGGCGAGCAGGCCGGTCATGGGCGAAATGCGCGCACTGACGATGCCGTCGGGGATGGGCACGCCGTGGCGGGGGGCGCCAGCGAGCGCCTGTTTCATGAAATAAGTCCAGGTCGGAACCGAGACGCGCGCACCCTGCTCGCCTTCGCCCAGGGTGCGGTCCTGATCGAAACCGGTCCAGACGGAGGTGACGAGGTCGCCGTTGAAGCCGTTGAACCAGGCGTCGTGGAATTCGTTGCTCGTGCCGGTCTTGCCGGCAATGTCATCGCGGTTGAGCGTGCGGGCACGCTGGCCGGTGCCGCGCTTGATGACATCCGCCATCATGTCGGCCAGCAGGTAGGCGATCTGCGGGCGGATGATCTGCGGCGCCAAATTCTTCGCAGGAATCAGCGTCTTGCCATCGTGGGACGCCTCATCCAGGGAGCCGGCGCGGGCGGCCTTGGTGCCGTTGCGCGGAGGCGGGTCCTCGCTGACGCGGCCACATTGCGGGCAGGCGAGGGCCGGATTGGCTTGCTGCAGCACCTTGCCGTTGGCGTCCTCGACCCGGTCGATGTAGTACGAGCTCACCTTGAAGCCGCCATTGGCGAAGGTGGAGTAGCCGATGGCCACCTGCAGCGGGCTCAACTCGGCCGTACCGAGCGCCAGGGTCAGGTCGTCCGGCAGCTGCGATTTGTCGAAGCCGAAGCGCGTCACGTAGTCGCGGGTGTACTGCCCGCCGATGGCGCGCATGAGGCGCACCGACACCAGGTTCAAGGAATGCACCAGCGCTTCGCGCAAGCGCTTCGGTCCATAAAAGCGGTCCTCATCTTCGTGCGGCCGCCACGCCTGCTCCTTGCCCTCCTCATCGATGACCACCGGCGCGTCCAGAATCACGCTGGCCGGCGTGTATCCCTTGTCGAAGGCCGCGGCGTAAATGAAGGGCTTGAATCCCGATCCGGGCTGGCGCCGGGCCTGCGTGACCCGGTTGAACTTGCTCTGAAAGAAGTCAAAGCCGCCGACCAGAGCCATGATCGCGCCGTCCCGGGGATCGACCGACACCAGGGCGCTTTGCGCCTCCGGCACCTGCACGAACAGCAGCGATTCGGGGGTGCGTCCCACGGTATAGATCACATCGCCGCGGTTCAGGATTTCCGCGGCTGTGCCGGGGGCGCGGTCGACCTTCTCGTCCGGCAGCTCGCGCCTGGCCCAGGCGAGTTTTTCCCACGGCAGGGTAACCACCCCGAGATCCTTGACGTAGATCTGGGCGCTTCTCGCCTCGACCTTTTCGACGATGGCGGGCTTTAAACCGCCGATGATGGGAAATTCCTCGAGTTGAGCGTCGAATTGCCCCGGCGTGGTGGTTTTGGACAGGTCCACCTTGGCGGTTGCGCCCCGGTAGCCATGGCGCAGGTCGTATTCCAGCAGGCCGGTGCGCAGCGCCACGGTGGCCGCCGCCTGCAGGCGCGAATCGAGCGTGGTGTAGACCTTGTAGCCGGCGGTGTAGACGGCATCGCCGTACTTGCTCTGCATGTCGTTGCGCACCATTTCGGCCACATACGGCGCGTCGACCTCGATGGCGGCGCCGTGCAGCTTGGACTCCATCGGGCTGCCCTTGGCGGCATCGTATTCGGCCTGGCTGATATAGCCGAGTTCCAGCATTCGGCCGAGAACGTGGCTGCGCCGCACTGTGGCGGCTTGGGCGTTCGCGACCGGATTGACGGTCGAGGGTGCGGTCGGGATTCCGGCCAGGGTGGCCATTTCCGCGACGCTCAGCTGATCCAAACTCTTGCCGAAATACACTTCGGCCGCGGCGCCCACGCCGTAGGCGCGCTGCCCGAGAAAGATCTTGTTGACGTAGAGGGAGAAAATCTCCTCCTTGGTGAATTCGGTCTCCATCAGCAAGGAGATGTAGATTTCGCTCATTTTCCGCTTCATGTCGCGGCGCGGGGTCAGGAACATGTCCCGCGATACCTGCATGGTGATCGTGCTCGCGCCCTGGCGGATGCCGCCGGCCTTGAGGTTGGCCACCGCCGCACGCAAAACCCCTTGCCAATCAACGCCATGGTGCCTGAAGAAACGGTCATCCTCAGTGGCCAGAAAGGCCTGGATCAGGGTTTTGGGGAGCTGGTCGTACCGTACCGGGATGCGGCGCTGCTCGCCGATCGACTGGATCAGCTTGCCGTCGCGGGAATAAATGCGCAGCGGCACCTGCAGCTGAACCTCCCGCAAGCTGCCCACGTCGGGGAGCGCGGGCCTCAAGTAGACATAAGCACAGACGTTGGCGAAGACGAATAACGCTATTACGCCAACTAAAACTGCACAAATGCGCGAGATGAGAACTAGATAACGTTTGGCCACAGAAAACCGTTCTAACTTATTGCACAGGCGGACATGGTCAGCATATTACCGCCGCTCACGCAGGGCTACCTTTGATCCTTGACTGGGGATTAGACCCACGAAAGGACGGCGGGGTTGCCAAAGATTAACCAACGCCCGAGGCCAAGCCTGGGCGGCGAGGCCTGAACCGATGTTGCGGATCTGTAGTACGTCTCAGTTTGCCGACTTGGGCCCCTTAAGGGGCAATTACCGTGAGTAGCTTCACGTTCCATTTAACAGTTTCTTGCTAAGTTGGTTCGTCAAAGCTAATCTCCTGTGCCAGTTTCGACCTACAAGGTATTGAGCAAAAAGGGAAAAAATTTGTGTGGTCGTTAGGAAAAAGATACCGTCCGCTTTTGGGACTTGACATAACCACATCGTCGGTGAAGCTCATCGAGCTCACCTTGTCGGGTGGCCAATATCGCGTTGAGTCTTATGCCGCGGAACCGACGCCGCATAACGCCATCAACGAAAAAGCCATCGTCGACGCCGAAGCGGTCGGCGAGGCGATTCGCCGCGCGGTGAAACGCTCCGGTGCGAAGAGCCGGCTGGCGGCGATCGCGATCAGCGGCGACGCGGCGATCACCAAGGTCATTCAGATGCCGAAGAGCCTCGGCGAGAATGAATTGGAAGGCCAGGTCGAAATGCAGGCCGACCAATACATCCCCTTTCCCATGGAAGAGGTCAGCTACGACTATCAGGTCGTGGGCCCTTCCGAGAAAGATCCCGACATGCTCGACGTGCTGCTGGTGGCGACGCGCACCGAAAACGTCGAACAGCGCCAGGCCGCGGTTCAGGCCTCGGGGTTGACCGCGCACCTGGTAGACGTCGAGGCATTTGCGCTGGAAAATGCCTGCGCGCTCATGCGCCATCAGATGCCCGACGGCGGCGTCGACCGCACCGTCGCGGTGGTCGATTTCGGCGCGAGCAGCACCACGTTCAGCGTGCTGCGCGACCTGCGCGTCATCTACACGCGCGACTTTGCCTTCGGCGGCCAGCAGCTGACCGAGGAAATCATGCGCACCTACGGCCTCAGCATGGAAGAGGCGGGCCGCGCCAAGAAAGAGGGCGGACTGCCCAGCAACTACCAGCCCGAAGTGCTCGATCCATTCATCGACGACATGACCCAGCAGGTCAGCCGTTCACTGCAGTTCTATCTGGCCTCCGGCAGCGGCCGCGCCCAGCCCGATCAAATATTGATCTGCGGCGGTTGCGCGAACATTCCCGGGGTTGCCGACGTCATCTCCAGCCGCGTCGGCGTGCCGGCGGACAAGGGTGATCCGCTCGGCAACATGAAGGTGTCATCCAAGGCCAAAGCCCAAGCTGTGGCCCGCGATGCCACCGCCTTACTTACAGCCTGCGGCCTAGCGCTGCGCAGCTTCGACTAAAAGAGTAGCCATGCCGCGTATCAATCTACTTCCCTGGCGCGAACAAGAACGTAAGGTCCGTCGCCGCGAATTCATGGTCGCTCTGGGCGGCGCAGCCATCGCCGGCGTGATCTTCGTCGGCTGCGGCAAGATTCTCTACGGCAGCTGGATCGACTCGCAGAATGCGAAGAACGCGCTGCTGAGGAAGGAGATCCTCAAGCTCGACGCGCAGATCGCCGATATTCAGGATCTCGAAAACCGCAAACAACGGCTGGTTGCGCGCATGGAGATCATCGAGAAATTGCAGCGCAAGCGCCCCGAGATCGTGCATCTGTTCGATGAGCTCGTGCGCACGGTGCCGGAAGGCATTTATCTCACGCAGATCAAGGAAACCGGCAAGAAGCTCGAGATGAAAGGCGTGGCGCAGTCAAGTACGCGTGTTTCCACGTTCATGCGCAACATCGACGCCTCCACCTGGATGGACAACCCGCAGCTGCAGGTGGTCGAGACCGCCAAGGACTCGCCGATCGGCGGATCGAGCTTCACGCTCAGCAGCGATGTGGTCGGCGTGGACGTGGACAACGGCGGCGAAACAACGGTTAAGAAGGTTGCGGCGAAATGAACTTCCTCGATCAGCTTCGTACTCTTGATCCGCGCGACGTCGGCCGCTGGCCGATCGCGGTGCGCGGCTTTTTCGTGCTCGTGGGCTTCTGCGTGGTCGCAGCCTTCGGCTGGTACTTGATCATCTGGAACAACGATCGGCCGCTGCTGCAGAAGGCGCAGAGCGACGAGACGGATTTGCGCTCGCAATTCGAGAGCAAACAGCAGCGCGCCGCGAACCTCGACGCCTATCGCGCGCAGCTCGGCGAGATGGAGCGCAGCTTCGGCGCGATGTTGCGCCAGCTTCCCGGCAAGACCGAGGTGCCGAACCTGCTGGTCGACATTTCCCAGACCGGCCTGTCGGCGGGCCTGACCGAAAAATTGTTCCAGCCCGGCAGCGAGAAGAGCAACGGCTTTTACGCCGAGCTGCCGATCAAGATCAAGCTGGTGGGCACCTATCACGACTTCGGCCGGTTCGTCAGCGGCATCGCGGCGCTGCCGCGCATCGTCACCTTGAACGACATTCAAATTTCACCGGTCGATGCGAAGGGCGGCTACGACAATCTGACCATGGACGTGACCGCCAAGACCTACCGCTACATCGAGGATCAGGGCGGCGCGAAACCGGCGGCGAAGAAGGCGGGAGGCAAGACGTGAGACAGATATCGGCCATCGGCCTCGTCGGCGTCGTGCTCGCGGCATTGGTCGCGGCCGGCTGCTCGGGCGGCCAGTCGGATTTGCAAAAATGGATCGAGGCCACCAAGAAGAAGCCGGGCGGCCGCATCCAGCCCCTTCCGGAAGTGAAGCCGTACGAGACCTTCGTGTACTCGGCCGGCACTCTGCGCTCGCCGTTTCAGCCCCTGGGTCCGAACGCCGGCAACGGCCTGGCCTCCGCCAGGGCGAGCACGCACCGCAACCGTGAATTCCTGGAGGGCTTCTCGCTCGACACCCTGAAGATGGTCGGCACCTTCAAGGTGGGCAACAATTTCTACGGGCTGGTGCAATCCAAAGACGGCCTCGTGCACAAGGTTCAGCCCGGCAACTACATGGGGCAGAACGACGGCAAAGTGACAGAAATAACCGGCGGCAGGATCAGCCTGGTCGAAATCATTCCGGATGGTCTCGGCGGCTACATAGAGCGACCGGCCTCATTGGCATTGGCCAATTGAGGCCACAGGGAGACGAAAGCATGATCAGAATTCAAATACGAACGGCGATGATGAGCGCGATGGCATTCGTCGCATTGGCTGCGGCCAGTCTGACGGCGCGGGCTGCTGACCCGGTGCAGCTGCAATCCATCGACGTTCAGACGTTGTCGGGCCAGCAGGTGCTGCTCAAGCTGCACATGAGCGGTCCGGCGCCGGAGCCGTTGCCGTTCACCATCGACAAGCCCGCGCGCATTGCGTTCGATCTGCCGAACACGAGCCTGGCGCTTGCCTCGCGCCGTTTCGACGTGCGTTCCGGCGGCGTCGACACCGTGCTCGCCGCCGAGGCGAATGGCCGTGCCCGCGTGGTCGTGAACGTCGACACGCTGATCCCCTACACCACCAAGGTGGACGGCAACGACATCATCGTGACCCTGGGCCAGCAGGCGGGCGCCGACGTCGGCAAGCCGGCCGCGGCGCGCACCGCCACGAGCCAGTCCGCGACGCCCACGGAACGCGCGATCCGCACCATCGACTTTCGCCGCGGCGCCGACGGCACCGGCCGGGTCATCGTGCAGCTGACCGACCCGCGCACCCCGGTCAACGTACGCCAGGAAGGCCAGCAAATCGTGGTGGATTTCGCCGGCACCGCCATGCCCAAGAATCTGATGCGCCGCTATGACGTCATGGATTTCGCGACGCCGGTGCAGACCGTCGATGCGGTCCGGGTCGACGGCAGCTCGCGCCTGATCATTTCCTCGCAGGGGGATTTCGAGCAGCTTGCCTATCAGTCCGACAACCAGTACACGGTTGAAATCAAGGCCTCCACCAAGCGCACCGCCGGCGCCGAGGAGAAGAAGGAGTACACCGGCGAACGCCTGACCTTGAACTTCCAGGACATCGACGTGCGCTCGGTGCTGCAGCTGCTGGCGGACACCAGCGGCCAGAACATCGTGGTGAGCGATTCGGTGAGCGGCAACCTGACCTTGCGCCTGCAGAATGTGCCCTGGGACCAGGCACTCGACATCGTGCTGCGCACCAAGGGCCTGGACAAGCGCCGCCAGGACAACGTGATCATCATCGGCCCGACCGAAGAGCTGGCCACGCGTGAAAAGGCCGAGCTTGCGGCTCATAAAGAGGTGCAGGAACTCTCGCCCACGCATACGGAATTCATGCAGGTCAACTATGCCAAGGTCTCCGACCTGGCGAAATTGATCAAGACGACCAACGCCAAGGACTCGATGCTGTCGCCGCGCGGCAGCCTGTCGGTCGACGAGCGCACCAATACGTTGCTGGTGCAGGACACATCGGAAAAGCTGGCGGACATCCGCCGCCTGGTGCAAACCCTGGACGTGCCGGTCAAGCAGGTGTTGATCGAGGCGCGCATCGTGATCGTGAGCGATACCTTTGAGCGCGACCTGGGCGCCCGCTTCGGCGTTTCCACGGCGCAGCAGAACGGCCCGGGCGGTCTTCTGTCGGTGAGCGGCAACGGCACCGGTGCGAACTCGATCCTGGGCACGGGCTTGGGCGGCGCCTCGCTGACGGGCACCACGCTCGACAACCGCTACCAGGTCAATACGCCGGCGGCGAACACCAACGGCAGCATCGGCATATCGCTGCTGGGCGGCAGCTACCTGGTCGACCTGGAACTGTCGGCGGCGCAGAACGAGGGCAAGAGCGAGGTCATCTCCTCGCCGCGCGTCATCACCGCCAACCAGAAGCAAGCCACCATCATGCAGGGTGTCGAGATCCCGTATCAGGAATCGGCATCGAGCGGCGCCACCACCACCCAGTTCAAGGACGCCGTGCTCAAGCTCAAGGTCACCCCGCTGATCACGCCGGACAACCGCGTGATCCTCGATCTCGACGTGTCGGATGACTCGGTCGGCCAGCAGGTCACCAGCGCCACCGGCGGCAGCGTGCCCTCGATCGACACGCGCCAGATCATCACCCAGGTGCTGGTCAATGACGGCCAGACCGTGGTGCTCGGCGGCATTCTCGACACCACCAAGTCGCAGTCGGCCAACAAAGTGCCGTTCTTCGGCGATATTCCCTTCCTCGGCGCGCTCTTCAGGAGCACGACCAACATCAACAACAAGACTGAGTTGCTGATCTTCATCACGCCGAAGATCCTGCGCGAGGGATCGAATCTTTACTGATTCAGATCAGGGTCATTCGACGCATAAGGGCGCCTCCGGGCGCCCTTATTTTTACAGCAGGCAATCAGCCGGGCGATGCGGTCCGTTATGATCGGCGCAGCTCATGCTCAACAAATCCAGCATATTCTTGATCGGGCCGATGGGATCGGGGAAGACCGCGGTCGGGCGGCATCTGGCGCGCCTGTTTCACTACACCTTCCATGACAGCGACGCCGATATCGAGGCGAAAACCGGCGTGGACATCGCGTTCATATTCGAAAAGGAAGGCGAAGCCGGATTCCGTCTGCGCGAACACGAGGCGATCGACCGGCTGACGCGCCTGGACTCGGTCGTGCTGGCGACCGGCGGAGGTGCCGTGATCGATGCGGCCAACCGCCGAGCGCTGGCCGAGCGCGGCGTGGTGGTCTACCTGGTCACCTCGGTCAACCAGCAGATCGAACGCACCCGCCATGGGCGGCATCGGCCGCTGCTGCACGGGAACGATCCCGAACAAAAACTCCAGGAATTGATGGCCCGGCGGGCGCAGCTGTACGCCGAGATCGCCGATCTTACGGTCACCACCGACGGGCGGCGCGTGCAGCTGGTCGCCGAGCAGATCCACCACACCCTGCGCCGGACCCACGCCCCTTAAAAGTGTTCGTATAATCACATGGTGCAAACCCTCCAGGTAGAACTCGGTGCTTCCAGCTATCCGATCACGATCGGCGCCGGCCTGCTGTCGGATCGCGAACTGCTGGATGCACAGATTCCGGGCCGCGACCTGTTGATCGTGACCAACACCACGATCGCCAAGCTGTACCTTGCCAGGCTCACCGGGAGCTTTGCGCAGCGGCATATCGCCGAATGCATCCTGCCGGACGGCGAACAGCACAAGACCTTGCAGACCGCGGGCTGGGTGCTGGACGCCCTGGTGGCGAACAGGATGAACCGGGATGCGACGGTGCTGGCACTCGGCGGCGGTGTGGTCGGCGACATCGCCGGCTTTGCCGCTTCCTGCTATCAGCGCGGCATCGGCTACGTGCAATTGCCCACCACCCTGCTCGCGCAGGTGGACTCGTCGGTGGGCGGCAAGACCGGCGTGAATCATTCGGGCGGCAAGAACCTGATCGGCGCCTTCTACCAGCCGCAGGCGGTCATCGCCGACACCGATGCGCTGGCAAGCCTGCCCGACCGCGAACTGCGCTCAGGGCTTGCCGAAGTGATCAAGCACGGGGTGGTCTGGGATCCGCTGCTGTTCGCCTGGCTGGAGCGCAATACGCCGCAGCTGCTGGCGCGCGACCCCGCGGCGCTGTCCTATGCGATCAGCCGCTCCTGCGAGATCAAGGCCACGGTGGTCGCGCGCGACGAGCGCGAACGCAATCTGCGCGCGATCTTGAATTTTGGCCACACCTTCGGCCACGCCATCGAGGCGGCCACCGCTTACGAGAAATATCTGCACGGCGAGGCGGTTGCCCTGGGCATGATCATGGCGGCGGATCTTTCCGTACGCATGGGCCTGATCGACGCCGCGCTCAAGGAGCGGCTGCGGGACATCCTGGCCCGGGCGGGGCTGCCCACCGACGTCCCGCGCATCGGCGCGGCGAAGGCCTGCGAGTTGATGCAAATGGACAAGAAGGTGCTGCGCGGCGCGGTGCGTCTGGTGCTGCTGGAGAAGCTCGGCCGCGCCATCGTCACCGATCAGTATCCCAAGGCGGCATTCGAGGCCACGCTCGCGGAGTATTTTCAATGAGCGCTCTCGCGGCATATGCCGCCCATCCGGAGCACTCGCGCGGCCGCCGCCATCCGGAGCCCAAACCGGAATACCGCTCGGAATATCAGCGCGATCGCGACCGCATCGTGCATTCCACGGCGTTTCGCCGCCTGGTGTACAAGACCCAGGTGTTCGTCAACCACGAAGGCGATTTGTACAGAACGCGCCTGACCCATTCGCTCGAAGTCGCGCAGATCGCGCGCACCGCTGCCCGCGCGCTCAGGCTCAACGAGGAGCTGTCCGAGGCAATCTGTCTCGCCCATGATCTCGGGCATACGCCGTTCGGCCACGCCGGCCAGGACGCGCTCAACGAATGCATGGCCGATTTCGGCGGCTTCGAACACAATTTGCAGTCGCTGCGCGTGGTGGACGAGCTCGAGGAGCACTACGCCGAATTCGACGGCCTGAATCTCACCTTCGAATGCCGCGAGGGCATTCTCAAGCATTGCTCCTACAACAACGCGCTGCTGCTCGGCGATGTCGGCGAACGCTTCATCAACCGCCAGCAGCCGGGGCTGGAAGCGCAGCTCGCGAATTTTGCGGATGAGATTGCCTACAACAATCATGATGTCGAGGATGGTCTGCGCGCCGGCCTGATCGAGATCGGGCAACTGTTGGCGGTGCCGCTGTTCCGCACCCATTTCGACGCGGTGCGCGCCAAATATCCGGACCTGGCCGGCCGGCGGCTGATCAACGAGATTCTGCGGCGCATGATCAATCATCTGGTGAGCGACCTGATCGACTCTTCCGCGGCGCGCCTGAACTTGGCGGGCGTGCGCTCGATCGCCGAGGTCAGATCGCACCCCAAGGCGCTGATCGGTTTCAGCGATGCCACGCGCGAGATGAATCAGGCGCTGAAATCGTTCCTGCGCGAGCAGCTCTATAAACACTACAAGGTGCGGCGCATGACCGCGAAAGCGCAGCGCGTGGTGCGCGAATTGTTCGGCGCATTTTTCAACGATCCCGGATTGATGCCCGACGAGCACGCTGCGCGTACGCAACTGGATCTGGTCAAGGGTCCCCCGGGCCGTGCGCGCGTGGTGGCCGACTACATCGCCGGCATGACCGACCGATACGCCATTCTGGAGCACAGCCGTCTGTTCGAGCCGAGCGAGCGCACTTGAGCGCGCTGCAAAACGATCTGCTGCTGCGCGCGCTGCTGCGTGAGCCCACGCCGCGGCGGCCGGTCTGGCTGATGCGCCAGGCCGGCCGGTATCTGCCCGAATATCGGGCGACCCGGTTGCGGGCCGGCGGTTTCCTGGAAATGTGCACCAATCCGGAGATTGCCTGCGAGATCACCCTGCAGCCGGTGGAGCGCTTCCCGCTGGATGCCGCGATTCTATTCTCCGATATTCTCACCATTCCCAACGCCATGAATCTCGGCCTGGAATTCGAGGCCGGCGAGGGGCCGCAGTTCGCGCGGCCGGTGCGCACCCCGGCCGACATCGACCGGCTCTGGGTGCCGGATCCGGGCAGCGAGCTCAAGTACGTGACCGACGCGATCGGGCGCGTGCGCCGCGAGCTCAACGGGCGTGTACCGCTCATCGGCTTCGCAGGCAGCCCGTGGACCGTCGCCACCTACATGGTGGAGGGCGGCAGCAGCAAGACCTTCGGCCTGATCAAACGCATGATGTACGAAGCGCCGCGCGAATTGCATCGCCTGCTCGAGCTGCTTGCCAGGGCGACGATCCTCTACCTGAACGCGCAGATCGCCGCGGGCGCGCAGGCCGTGATGCTGTTCGATACCTGGGGCGGCGTGCTGACACCGGCGCAATACGAAGAGTTTTCGCTGCGCCACATGGCGCGGGTGATCGATGCACTGACGCGCCAGTCCGACGGCCGCCGGGTTCCCAACATCGTGTTCACCAAGGGCGGCGGCGCCTGGCTGGCAAAGACTGCCGCCATCGGCTGCGATGCCGTGGGGGTGGATTGGACCACCGATTTGAGCGATGCCCGCAAGGCGGTGGCCGGACGCGTGGCACTACAGGGCAATCTCGACCCGTCGGCGCTGTTCGCGACACCGGAGATTCTGCGTGCCGAGACCTTGAGGGTGCTGGACAGTTTTGGCGCAGGACCCGGACACGTGTTCAATCTGGGTCACGGGATTACCCCGGAGGTCGACCCGGAGCGGGTTGCGCTGCTGGTACGCACGGTCCGGGACTATGCACCGGCCCAGGCTTGAGTGCTGACATCGCCCATCATTTGATGCTGTTGCGCAGTTCGTCGCGCAGTGCGCGCCGCAGGATCTTGCCGACGTTGGTCTTGGGCAATTCAGCCCGAAAGTACACGTGCTTCGGCACCTTGTAGCCGGTCAGCTCCTTGCGGCAGAACGCGATCAGGGCTTCCGCGGTGAGATTCGGATCCTTCCTCACCACGAACAGCGCGACCACCTCGCCCGAGTTCTGGTCCGCCTGCGCGACCGCGGCGACTTCCAGCACGCCGGGATGCGAGGCCGCAACGCTCTCGACTTCGTTGGGATAAACATTGAATCCCGACACCAGAATCATGTCCTTCTTGCGGTCTTCGATATAGACGAAACCTTTCTCGTCCATGCGGCCGATGTCGCCGGTGCGAAGCCAGTCGCCGAACATGACTTTTTCCGTCTCGTCCGGCCGGTTCCAGTAGCCGCGCATCACCTGCGGCCCGAACACGCAGATTTCGCCGACGCCGTTCAGCGGCATTTCCTTGCCGTCGTCATCGCGAATCGAGACATCCGTCGAGGACACCGGCAAGCCCACCGAGCCATTGAATGGCGACCCGATCGGGTTGGCGGTCACCATCGGCGAGGTTTCGGTGAGCCCCCAGCCCTGCGCGATCGCGACGCCGGTGACCTCCTTCCAGCGCGCCGCGACCACCGGCTGCACCGCCATGCCGCCGGCGAAGGTCGCGCGCAGGCCGCTGAAATCCACCGACGCAAATCCGGGCGTGTGCAGCAGGGCATTGAGCAGCGTATTGACGCCGCTGATGAAATTGAATTTGTATTTCTTCAACTCGGCCACGAAGCCTGGAAAATCGCGCGGATTCGTGATCAACACGTTGCGGGCTCCCAGCGGCAGGAACGCCAGGCAATTGCTGGTGAGCGCAAATATGTGGTACAGCGGCAGCGCGGTGATCACCACGCGCCCGCCGCCCGCCTGCAGCGCCGGTCTGATCCAAGCCAGCGATTGCAGCAGGTTCGCCACCATGTTGCGGTGGGTGAGAATGGCGGCCTTGGCGACGCCGGTGGTGCCGCCGGTGTACTGCAGGAACGCGATGTCCTGCGGACCCAGCTCGACCGGCGCGCTCTTCAGCCCGAGACCGCTGCCCAGGACGGTCTTGAACGAAACCGAGCCGGGTATTTTCCAGGGCGGCACCTGCTTGCGCACGTGCCGCAGCACGAAATTCACGACCAAGCCTTTGGGCATGCCCAACAAATCGCCGATGCCGGTGACCAGCACGTGCTTGAGGTCGGTGCGCGGCAACACCTGCTGCAGGACGTGGGCGAAATTTTCGACGATGACGATGGCTTTCGCGCCCGAGTCCTTCAATTGGTGCTCGAGTTCGCGCGGCGTGTACAAGGGATTGGTGTTGACCACCACCATGCCGGCGCGCAGCGCCCCGAACAGTGCGATCGGATACTGCAGAACATTCGGCATCATCAGGGCCACGCGATCGCCGCGACCCAGGCCGGATTTTTGCGAAAGCCAGGCGCCAAAGGCGCGGCTCAGCTCATCCAACTGCGCGAAGGTCAGGGTCGCGCCCATGTTGGTGAATGCCGGCAGCGGGCGAAACGCCGCGAACGCCTCTTCAATCACTTCCTTGAGCGACGGATAAGCATCAGGGTCGATGTCCGCGGGTACACCGGGCGGGTAACTGTTGAGCCAATTTCGATCCACGCGGGCCTGCCTCTTCGATTCGTAACGCGTGTATAGCATCCGCTCGGTAAGCCAGCAACGGTGCGCCCCGGACCGGCGGCGCCGGCGCGTTCGCACCGGTAGCGGCCATTTGGGCGGGCAAGTTGCGCTGCCACGGCGCAAACTTGCGGGAATGAACACCGTGCGCATCGCAATCGGACTTGGCATCTGTATTGCACTTTCCGGTTGTGTCCTCGGCAGCGGCCCGTGCCTGTGGTTGCAGGTCCCGCGCGATTTTACCGGCCGCGTGCACTTTCGCGAATTCCCGCGTGCCGACGGCGTGGATGAGGTGCCGATATTGATCCTGGACAAGACCGAATACATCTATGCGCCGCCGCAGAGCCTGCTGTGCCTGCCGGCAAATGATGTGCAGCTCGTCGGGATCACGGAACTTCCCGACCGCATCGGCGAGAATTCGCATGTTTTGGTGAATGGCAAGGTGCTCGAGGGCGTCGCCGTCGGCCAGCACACGCGCTTCGTGATCAGCGTGATCAGCATATTGCCGGCGCCGGAGCCCAGACCCAAGCCCTCGCGGTGATCGCATTGCCTGAAAACGGATTACAATCCGCCGCTCAGGACCCGAACTCAACCAGGGAGTGAGCGATCATGAAAACCAAGACACTTGCCGGCATCATTGCCGCGCCCCTGCTGGCATTCGCATTGGCAATGCCCAGCCTGGCGGATACCGCGCCGACCACCTGCAAGGATGGAACCACCACCACGTCGACCGGCAAGGGCACGTGCAGCGGTCATGGCGGCGTCCAGAAGGCGGCTGCAGCCGCCGCATCGAAAGCGCCCGCCGCGGCGCCCGCAACACCGGCGGCCGGCGCCACCAGGACCTGCTCCGACGGCACCACCACCACCTCGACCGGCAAGGGCACCTGCAGCGGTCACGGCGGCATTCAGAAAGCGTCCAAGGCCAAGAAGCCGGCGACGGCAGCCACGGCCGCGCCTGCTGCGCCGGCGGCCGCACCGGCAGCTGCAGCGCCTTCAGCGACGATGGCCAAGTCTTCCACGGCGACCAAGTCGGCGCCGACCGCCACCGCCGGCAATACGGACCCCACCGGTGCAACCGCCAAGTGCAAGGATGGCACGTATTCGAAGTCCGCCCACCGCAGCGGCACCTGCTCCAGCCACGGCGGCGTCGCCGAGTGGCTGACCGCCGCCAAATAGGCGCGCGGCCAGAGCGCCAAGAGGATCGGTCGGCTGGTCGGCTGGTCGGCTGGTCGGCCGGGCGCGGGCGCCAGGGTCGCCGCCCGTCCGCTACTTGTGCAGCAGCGGCTTCAGTGCCGGCCAGACATTGTCGAGCAGGATGGGCTGGCCCTGCGCGTTCGGATGAATGTCATCTCCCTGCAACAAATTGCCGGACAGGGCGATGTTGGTGAGCAGGAAAGGCACCAGCGGGATTTTTTTCTCGCGCGCCAAATCGCTGAAAACCAAGGCAAATTGCTCGGTGTATTGCGGTCCGTAGTTCGGCGGCATGCGCATTCCCAACATCAGCACCTTCGCGCCGGCCATTTGCGAGAGCGTCGCCATCTTGCTCAAATTGGCGCGCATCGGTGCGGTGGGTAGCGCGCGCAGGCCATCGTTGCCGCCGAGTTCCAGGATCACGATGCTCGGGCGATGCTGTTCGAGCGCGCGCGGCAGGCGCGCCAAGCCGCCGGCGGTGGTTTCGCCGCTGACGCTGGCATTGACGACCTGGTATCCGTAACCTTGGGTACCGAGCCTCGTCTTGAGCAATTCCACCCAGCCTTGATCTACGCGCGGCAGCCCGTAGCCGGCGCTGATGCTATCGCCGAATACGAGTATCACCGGTGCCGCGGCGTTGGCCGCGGCGGATGCAACCAGCAAGACCAACAGAGCCAATAGCCGCTTCACGAGAACTCCCCATGCAACACGATGGTTCCGACGCCAAGGTCGTTCTGGAGGCGAGGAATGTTTCCAAGACCGTCGCCAGCCCGGATGGTTCATTGACCATTCTCGCCGATGTGAGCCTGTCGGTGCGAACCGGCGAGACCCTGGCCATCGTCGGCGCATCGGGTGCGGGCAAATCCACCCTGCTCGCGCTGCTCGCGGGGCTCGACGCGCCGAGCACCGGCCGCGTATTCATCGCGGGCATCGACCTCACCGAACTCGACGAGGACGGACGGGCGGCGATCCGCGGCCGGCACGTGGGTTTTGTATTCCAATCGTTTCATCTCATCCCCTCGCTCACGGCCATTGAAAACGTCATGCTGCCGCTCGAGCTGGCGGGCCGCGGCGACGCGCGCCAGGCGGCGGCGGGCGCGCTTGCGCAGGTCGGCCTGACGCCGCGCATGGCGCACTATCCGAAGCAGCTCTCCGGCGGCGAACAGCAGCGCGTCGCCATCGCGCGTGCTTTCGTGACGCGCCCCGCGGTGCTGTTCGCGGACGAGCCCACGGGCAACCTGGATACCGCCACCGGTCAGCGCATTACCGACCTGCTGTTCGATTTGAATCGCAGCGCTGTCAGCACGCTGGTGCTGGTCACGCACGACCGCACGCTGGCGCAACGCTGTGCCCGGATGCTGGAGCTCGACGCCGGGCACACGGTGAATTGATGCAAGCGCTGCGTTTCGCGTTACGCAATCTATGGCGCGACTTGAAGTCGGGCGAACTCTCGGTGCTGCTGTTGGCGCTGCTGGTGGCGGTGTTGTCCCTGACGGCGGTGGGCTTTTTCACCAGCCGAGTTTCCCAGGGTGTACGCGTTCAGGCCGCCGAGGTGTTGGCGGCGGATTTGCGCCTGGAAGCGCCGGCGCCGATCCCGCAACGCTACTTCGATGAGGCGCGCAAGCGCGGCCTGCGCAGCGCCAGGCTGCTGGACTTTGCCACCGCGATATTCAGCGGGGACCTGAGCCAGCTTGCGGCGCTCAATGCGGTGACCGCCGACTATCCTCTGCGCGGCCACGTGCGCATTGCGGACGTGCCGTTCGGCGCCGCGCGCAGCACCGATCGGATCCCCGCGCATGGCGAGGTCTGGGTCGATGCGCGCATCATGTCGCAGCTCAAACTCAAGCTCGGCGACGCGCTGCGCATCGGCGAGGCGTCGTTCCGCGTCACTCAAGTGCTGGATTACCGGCCGGACCAGGGCACGGGGTTCGTCAATCTCGCACCCGCGGTGCTGATGAATTATGAGGACATCGCGTCGACCCGCTTGATTCAGCCCGGAAGCCGGGCGACCCATGCCGCGTTGTTCGCGGGACCGGCCCAGGCGATCGCCGATTTTCGCGAATTCCTGCAGCGAACGAAAGCGCCGGGCGAGCGCCTGCGGGATGTCGAGCAATCCAGCCGCCAGCTGAAGGCGGCCATCGACCGCGCCAGCCGGTTCCTCAACCTTGCGAGCCTGGCCTCGGTGCTGCTGGCGGCGGTCGCGGTCGTCATGGGCGCCCGGCGCTATGCGGCCCGCCACATCGATGCGGTCGCGCTGATGAAGTGCATGGGCGCGGCGCAAGGCTTCGTGCTGGCAATCTCGGTCATGGAGCTGGCGCTGCTGGCGTTGTTTGCGGTGGCAATCGGTGCCGTGCTCGGCTATCTGGCCCAGTCGGGCCTGGTGCTGCTGCTGAAAAGCCTGATCCCCAACGAGCTGCCCGCGGCCTCGCTCGCGCCGCTGCCGATCGCACTAGTGACGGTGCTGGCGATGCTGATCGGATTTGCGCTGCCGCCGCTGCTGCAATTGAAGAACACGCCGCCCGCGCGGGTGCTGCGCAAGACGGTGGCGGCTCCGCCGCTGCGCTACGGTGTGAGCTATCTGCTGGCGCTCGCCGCCCTGTTCGCGATTCTTTGGAGCATGGTGCGCGACACCGAGCTGGTGCTCAACGTGCTGGCGGGGGTGCTCGCGGTGGGTGTGGTGCTGACGCTCGCCGGGTACGGGCTGGTGCGGCTGACCGGCCGGCTGCGCGGCGGCGTGGGCGTGGCCTGGCGCTATGGCCTCGCCAATGTCTCGCGCCGCGGCACCGGCAGCGTGGTGCAGATCGTCGCCTTTGGCCTGGGATTGATGGTGCTGTTGCTGCTGGCGGTGGTGCGCGGGGATTTGCTGGCCGACTGGCGCCGCAGCCTGCCCAATGATGTGCCGAACAATTTTCTGGTCAACATCCGCCCCGACCAGCGCCGCGACCTGCAGGCATTTTTTACTGCTCATGGTTTCGGTGCGCCGGCGATGTATCCGATGGTGCGGGCGAGGATTACCGCGATCAATTCCGAGCCGGCGCAATCGCTGAAATTGCGCGGCGACTCCGGCCGCGGCTTCGTGGAACGCGAGCAAAATCTGACCTGGGCGGCGGACCTGATGAAGGACAATCAATTGGTGGCCGGCCGCTGGTGGACCGCGGCCGATGCCGGCAGGCCGCTGGTATCGATCTCCTCCGAATATGCGGAAGCGCTGCACTTGGAGGTCGGCGACAAGGTCAGCTTCGATGTGGCCGGCGAGCCGCTCACCGCGACCGTGGCCAGCATTCGAAAAATTCGCTGGGACAGTTTCCGGCCGAATTTCTTCCTGGTGTTTCCCCCGGGCCTGCTCGACGGCGCGGCGGGAACCTATATGACCAGCCTGTATCTCAGCGCCGCACAGCGGCCGTCGCTGACCGATCTGGTAAGGCAGTTTCCCACCGTATCCGTGATCGATGTGGACGCGATCCTCAAGCAGATTCGCGACATCATGGAGCGGGCGTCGTTGGCGATGCAGTACGTGTTTCTATTCACGCTGGCGGCGGGCGTCGTCGTCCTGCTCGCGGCGGTGCAATCGACCCGCGATGAGCGGCGCTACGAGAGCGCCATGCTGCGCACCCTGGGGGCCAGCCGCGCCACGGTTTTGCAGGGCGTCGCCGCCGAATTTTCCGCGCTCGGCTTTCTGTCGGGAACCCTGGCGGCGTTCGGCGCCACCGGCGTCGGATGGCTGCTGGCGGAGCGGGTGTTTTCGCTCGAATTCAGCCTCGATCCCCTGGTGTGGGTCGCCGGCCTGATCTGCGGAACGGTGCTGGTGGGATTGAGCGGAACGCTGGCCACCCGCAGCGTCGTCAACACACCGCCGGTCGTCACGTTGCGCGACGAGTGATGCCCGGGAGCCCGGGCTATTCGACCTCGAGCAGCAACCAGCCGACCGGCATGGGAATCCCGCGCGGCGGCAACGCCTCGATTCGCACGGTATAAAGACCCGCGGACAAGCCGGTTGAGTTCAGCGTCATGCGCAGCTCGCCGTTGGAATCCTTGAGCAGATTGTTGAGGACCAGCGCCCGGCCTTGATCTTTCTTGTCGACGAACAGGCGAAATTGAACCAGTTTCTGCGTGTAGCCGAGATCGATGTGCACATCCATGAGCAGCGGCGTCGTGCGGTTCAGTTTGATGCGCGCCCGGTCGATGCCCGGTGCATGATCGGGAGAGATGTAAACGGCCTTCTCGGTGGCCGGCTGCACCAGCGGCCCCTGGCTCATCACGCGCTTGGTATCCTCGAGCTTGTTTTGCAGCGATCCGTACTTCGCGGCAACGGACCAGCAGGCCATGAGGCAGACGAAGCTGAGCGCCGCCAATCCGATCAGCAGGTACACGCTTTTCCACCACGGCGGCTTGGGCTCGCCCAGATCCTGCGGCTTGCCGCTGGCCTCCAGCAACTTGAGGCTGGCATGCGCCCGTTCGGACAGCTTGAGATTGTTCAGATATTCCGGGTGCGCGCGACACCATTGCTCCAGGTCCCGGGCGCCCTTGAACGGCAGCTTGTTCTCCAGATAGCGCTCGACCAGCTTGTGGTCTTCGATGAACTTTCGATCGAAGCGCGGCGAGACGGGCGCTGATTTTCCTTGGGCGATGGTGCGGGCGTTCATGACGGAGCATTCCTTGGAAGGCCTATTCTGCCGGGTAGGACGCGCGCAATATGTGAAATGATCGGCAAATGGACCGGCGGCCGCCCGCAAGCTGAGACCGGCGTCACGGATCAGCGATGAGCGCGCACCTGCCTGTCCATGACATCGCATACGGCCGCGATGGCCGCGGCGCGCGTGCTGGATTTGCGCCACACCGCGCCGACGGTGCGCGACGGCTTGGGGTTGGCGAAGGGCCGGATTACCAGCCCACGTTGCGAGCCATAGGGCGGTTCCACCGCCATTTCCGGCAGCAGGGTGACGCCCAAGCCGGCCACCACCATCTGACGCAGGGTCTCGAGGCTGGTGGCGCGAAAGTCTTCCGCCTCGCGCACATCCACGCGGCCGCACACCTCGAGCGCCTGATCGCGCAGGCAGTGGCCGTCCTCCAACAGCAGCAGGGTCTGGCCCTTGAGATCCTGCACCTTGATGGACGCCTTGGCGGCGAGCGGATGATGCATGGGCAGCGCCACGGTAAACAGCTCGTCGTACAGCTCCCGGGTTTCCATGCCGTCATGCAGCACCGGCAGCGCCATCACGCCGACATCGATCTCGCCGTCGCGCAGCCGCTTCAGCAGCTCCTCGGTCTGATATTCGTACAGCATGAGGCCCAGCTGCGGCACCGCCTTGCGGATCTTTGGCATGACGCGGGGCAGCAGATAAGGCCCGATGGTGGGGATCAGGCCCATTTTCAGCTTGCCGGCAAACGGATCGGTGTTGCTGCGTGCGAGCGCGATGATTTCATCGCCCTCATCCAACATGCGCCGCGCCCGCACCACGATCTGCCGGCCCACTTCGGTGAGCTGCACGTTTTTCGGCCGGCGCTCCACCAGTTTCACGCCCAGGAACTGCTCCAGCTTTTTCAATTGAGCCGACAGCGTCGGCTGGCTCACGAAAGTACGCTCCGCCGCCTTGCCGAAGTGGCCGGTGTCGGCCAGCGCCACCAGGTACTTGAGGTCCTTGAGATTCATCGTTCTCTACCCATAGATGTAGTCTATCAATACCATGATTATAATCAATATGATTAATAGCGTGGCGGCTGCTAACATGCAGCTCATTCCACAAAACCTGCCTCAAGGAGTTCTTCATGTCCCTGATCAATACTGAAATCAAGCCATTCAAGGCGACGGCCTATCACAACGGCAAGTTCGTGCCGGTCACCAATGAAACCCTCAAGGGCAAGTGGTCGGTGTTGGTGTTTTATCCGGCGGATTTCACCTTCGTGTGTCCGACCGAACTCGGCGACCTCGCCGACAACCATGCCGAATTCAAGAAGCTCGGCGTGGAGATCTACGGCGTGTCCACCGACACGCACTTCTCGCACAAGGCCTGGCATGACACCTCGGACACCATCAAGAAAGTGCAGTACCCGCTGGTCGGCGATCCGACCGCGACGCTGGCGCGCAATTTCGAGGTGCTGATCGAGGATCAGGGCCTCGCGTATCGCGGCACCTTCGTGATCGATCCGGAGGGCAAGATCAAGGTCATGGAAGTGCACGACAACGGTATCGGCCGGGACGCCAAGGAATTGTTGCGCAAGGTCAAGGCGGCCCAGTACGTCGCGTCGCATCCGGGCGAGGTGTGCCCGGCGAAGTGGACCCCCGGCGCCGATACGCTCAAGCCCTCGCTCGATCTGGTCGGCAAGATCTAGCATTCATGCAAGGACACGGGAGCGAAACATGCTCGACACCAATCTGAAAACCCAGCTGCAAAGCTACCTGGAGCGGATTTCGCAGCCCGTGGAAATCGTCGCATCGCCGGATGCCAGCGAGAAATCGCAGGAGATGCTCGAGCTGCTGAATGACATCGGGTCGGTATCGAGCCTGGTGTCGATCGATGCGCAGCGCGATGATGCGCAGATCAAGCCGTCATTCGCGCTGCGCCGCCCCGGCATGGCGGCGCAGATCCGCTTCGCCGGCGTGCCGATGGGGCATGAGTTCACCTCGCTGGTGCTTGCGCTGCTGCAGACCGGCGGCTATCCGCCGAAAATCGATGAGCCGGTGATCGAACAGATCCGCCGTCTCGACGGCGAATACCGCTTCGAGACCTTCGTGTCGCTCACCTGCCAGAGCTGTCCCGATGTGGTCCAGGCGCTGAATACCATGGCTGCCCTGAATCCACGTATCCACCACACCATGATCGATGGTGCGGCGTTCCAGGACGAGGTGACACGGCGCGAAGTGATGGCGGTGCCTGCGGTTTTCCTGAATGGGCAACCGTTCGGCCAGGGACGCATGGAACTCGCCGAGATCATCGGCAAGCTGGACGCCGGCGCGGCCGGGCGCGAATCGGAAAAGCTCAACGCCAAGGCGCCCTACGACGTGCTGGTGGTGGGCGGCGGCCCCGCGGGCGCGGCTGCGGCGATCTATGCCGCGCGCAAGGGCATCCGCACGGGCCTTGCGGCCGAGCGCCTGGGCGGCCAGTTGCTGGACACCGTGGGCATCGAGAACTTCATATCCGTGAAGGAGACCCAGGGACATAAATTGGCCTCAGGCTTCGAACAGCACATCACCACCTATGATGTGGACGTGATGAATCTGCAGCGCGCGGAAGGCTTGATCCCCGGTGATCTCATCGAGGTGAAGCTGGCGGGCGGCGCGTCGCTCAGGGCCCGATCCGTGGTCATCGCAACCGGCGCGCGCTGGCGCGAGATCAACGTACCAGGCGAACGCGAATACCGTAATCGCGGCGTGGCCTACTGTCCGCATTGCGACGGCCCGCTTTTCAAGGGCAAGCGCGTTGCGGTGATCGGCGGCGGCAACTCCGGCGTCGAAGCGGCCATTGACCTCGCGGGGCTGGTGAGCCACGTCACGCTGATCGAATTCGATCCGCAACTGCGTGCCGATGCGATTTTGACGCGTAAACTGTTGAGCCTGCGCAATGCCACGGTGATCACCGGCGCGCAGACCACGGAAGTGGTCGGCGACGGACAGCGCGTCGTCGGCTTGAAGTACAAGGATCGCGCCGCCGGCGAGCTGCGCGAGCTCGAGCTCGCCGGTGTGTTCGTGCAAATCGGTCTCATCCCCAACACCGATTGGTTGAAGGGCACGCTCAAGCTCTCGGCGCGCGGCGAGGTGGAAGTGGACGCACGCGGGCAGACCTCCCTGCCGGGGGTGTTCGCGGCGGGCGATTGCACCGTCGTCCCTTACAAGCAGATTGTCATTGCCGTCGGCGAGGGCGCGAAAGCCTCCTTGAGCGCATTCGACCACCTGATCCGATCACCGCTGTCGGCGGCTGCGTGACCCGATGACGGAAGCCGCACCGTACCGCCGCTTTTCAGCGGGCGTCGTGGTGGTCCACACGGCGGGGCCGGCCGTGCGCTATCTGCTGCTGCGCGCCTACCGCAATTGGGATTTCCCCAAAGGTCTGGTCGAGCCGGGAGAGCAGCCGTTGGACGCCGCGCTGCGCGAAGTGCGCGAAGAGACCACGCTGGAAGATTTGAGCTTCGATTGGGGCACGGATTTCGTGGACACGGGCCCGTACAATAAGGGCAAGATTTCCCGTTACTACCTCGCGCGCAGTGCCGGCACGGAGGTGCGCCTGCCGATCAATCCGGAATTGGGATTTCCGGAACACCAGGAATCGCGTTGGGTGGGCGTCGACGCCGCACTCGCGATGGTGTCGCCGCGCTTGCTGCCCGTGATCCGGTGGGCGAGCGGCCTGATCGCGGCGCCGCCGGGTGCGCGGCCGCCGCACTGAGGCGATCGCACTACAGCGTAATGCCACCCCGTCCGATCTCGAGCGCATCGCCGCCCACGAAGACCCCGGCCGCGGGATTTACCTCGAGGAACAGCGTGGAGGGGCGTCCGACGAATTCTCCCTGCGATATCTCGAGCTGAACCGGAAGCGGTCTTTGCATCGCCAGGCACCAGGCGCCGAAGTTGGCGGTCGCCGAACCGGTGGCGGGATCTTCGAGAATGGCGCCGCCCACCGGGAAGAAGAATCGCGCCAGCGCCCGATCGGTGCCGCCAAAGGCGAACACATAGGCCATGCTGAGTCCATCTTCGCTGCGGATGCCGGCCATCGCCGCGGCCACGGGAATTGCGCGGCGCACTGCATCCGCCGATGTGAGCGGCACCACCAATTGCTCCTTGCCGGCCTTGACCCAGAGCGGCCGTTCGCCGATATCCGAAGGCTGGAGCCCCAGCGCGGCGGCAAGACGCTCACGCGGCACGTCCAATTCGCGCGAGCTTGCGCCGGGCGCGGTCAAGGTCCAGCGATCGCCGCGGGCGCGCACCGGAATGAGCCCTGCCTGCATTTCCAGCACCAGTGAATCGCCGCCCAATGCAAGCGCGCGGCACACGTGCGCGGTGCCGAGCGTGGGATGGCCGGCGAAGGCCATTTCATAGGCGGGGGTGAAGATTCGCACGCGCGCAGCCGCGCGGCGCGAAGGCAGGATGAAGGTGGTTTCCGAGAGATTGAACTGGCGCGCCAGCGCCTGCATCTGCTCGGTGCTCAGGTCGTCGCCATTTTCAAATACGCACAGCGGGTTGCCGGTAAACGGGCCCTGGGACTGCGTGAAAACATTGACGATGCGAAACGGGTGAACTGCCATGTGCGCAGTATCTCACCCGCCCGCGATCGGTTGATTGCACCCGCATGGCTCTTTAGCGGAACGGCCGCACCACCACCACGGGCGCCGGTGCCACCACCGCCACGCGCGGGCCGTAGTAACCGCGGTGATAGCCGTAGGGCGCCACCACACAACCGCTCATGGCTATTAAACTCACGGGAATCAACAACATAAACAGCTTACGCATAACACCTCCAAAAGGGGTTTTTTGCTCTCCAGGCAGGTCAACGCGCGAGCGCGGGTGCCGATGACAGCATGAATAAAGCTTAAACAGCGCGCGGCGCCCGGCCGCGAATTAAAACTTCGTCATGCGCGCGCTGCCTGCGGGCCGCCTGCGCGCCGCAAGGCTCAAGCGAGCGTGTGGAACACCTTTTGGACGTCGTCGTCCTGCTCGAGCTTGTCGATGAGTTCGAGCACTTCCTTGGCCTGGTCCTCCGGCAATTCGATCGGCATGGAGCAGATGTACTCGTGTTCCGCCGACAGCGGCGTGATGCCGCGGCGTTCGAGAGCCTCCTGCAGCCTGCCAAAATCAGTGAATGCGCCGCGGATCACCAACTGCGGTTCGCCCTTGTCGCCGGTGCTGTCGCCCATCTCCTCGAGCCCGTGGTCGATGAGATCCAACTCCAGCTCATCGTGATCCTTGACGCGCGCGGGATCGACGCGAAACACGCCCATTTTCTTGAACAAAAAGCTGACGCTGCCGGTCGTGCCCATATTGCCGGCGCCCTTCATGAAAATGTTGCGCAACGACGCGACGGTGCGGGTGGGATTGTCGGTGGCGGTCTCCACCAGCAGGGCGACGCCGTGCGGCGCGTAGCCCTCGTAGAGGATTTCTGCGTAGTTCGCCGCGTCCTTGCCCGAAGCGCGGCGGATTGCAGCGTCGGTCTTGTCCTTCGGCATGTTGACCGCGCGCGCATTCTGCAGCACGCGGCGCAGCGTCGGGTTCGCCGCCGGGTCGGGGCCGCCGGCATGCACGGCGATGGCGATGTCCTTGGCGACCCGCGTGAATTGCTTGGCCATGCGGTTCCAGCGGGCGAACATGGCGTGCTTTCTGACTTCAAATATGCGTCCCATGTCGACTATGGTAGCAATACGCGGTCAAACCGCTAGACTTGCGCACTCCTTTCCAAGGCATTCTTATGAGCGCAGCAGCGGCAGACTCGATTGAAAATACTGCGAGTTTCCGCGATCTCGCCCTGTCGGAAGAGGTGCTGCTCGCACTCGCCGACGTAGGCTACGAGTCGCCCTCGCCCATCCAGGCGCAGACCATACCGGTGCTGCTGTCCGGCAAGGACATGCTCGGCCAGGCGCAGACCGGCACGGGCAAGACCGCGGCGTTTGCGCTGCCGGCACTCACCAAAATCGATCTTGCGCGGCACGAGCCGCAGGTGCTGGTGCTGGTGCCCACCCGCGAGCTGGCGCTGCAGGTGTCCGAGGCCTTCCTGCGCTATGCCGCCCATCTGAAAGGCTTCCACGTGCTGCCGATCTATGGCGGCCAGAGCTACCAGCCGCAGCTCAATGCCCTGCGCCGCGGCGTGCATGTGGTGGTGGGGACCCCCGGCCGCGTGATCGATCACATGAATCGCGGTACATTGAAATTGTCGGGATTGACCCTGTTGGTGCTGGATGAGGCCGACGAGATGCTGCGCATGGGATTCATCGATGCGGTCGAGAGCGTCCTCGAGCAGACCCCGCCGCAACGCCAGGTGGCGCTGTTCTCGGCGACGATTCCCGCGCCGATCCGGCGGATTGCCGCGAAGCATCTGCGATCCCCGGTGGAAGTGACGATCAGGAGCAAGACCAGCACCGCCACCAATATCCGCCAACGCTACTGGATGGTCAGCGGCGTGCACAAGCTCGATGCGTTGACGCGCATCCTCGAGGCCGAGAGCTTCGACGGCATGCTGGTGTTCACCCGCACCAAGCAGTCGACGGTGGAGCTTGCGGAGAAGCTCGAGGCACGCGGCTTCGCGGCCGCGCCGCTGAACGGCGACATTGCACAACCGCTGCGGGAACGCACGGTGGCGCGCCTCAAGGCCGGCCAGGTCGACATTCTCGTGGCCACCGACGTGGCCGCGCGCGGACTCGATGTGGAACGCATCAGTCACGTGGTGAATTACGATGTCCCCTACGACACCGAATCCTATGTGCACCGCATCGGCCGCACCGGCCGGGCAGGGCGCAAGGGCGAGGCGATCCTGTTCATTGCCCCGCGCGAGCGCAACATGCTGCGCGCCATCGAGCGCGCCACGCGCCAGGTGATCGAACCCATGAACCTGCCGAGCGTGGATGCCGTCAATACGCTGCGCATTGCCAAGTTCAAACAGCGCATCATCGAGAGCATCGCCCGGGGTGATGCGAATCTCTACCGCCCCGTGCTGGAACAGCTGGAAGCGGAGTCGGGCACGCCGCTGATCGACATCGCCGCGGCGCTCGCCAGCCTCTCGCAAGGGTCGACCCCGCTGCTGCTGGCGCAAAAAGCAGAGCGGCCGATCGAGCCGTCCCCGCCGCGGCGCGAAGCCGAGCGCGAGCGGCCGATGCGGGAACGGTCCGCCGAGCGCGAGCGGCCGATGCGCGAAGATCCCCCGGTGCGCGAAGATCGCCAAGCGCGGGAAGGTCGGCCGGTGCGCGAGGATCGCCCGCGGCGCGCAGGGCCCGCGCAGATGGAAACTTTTCGCATCGAGGTCGGGTCCGCCCATGGGATCAAGCCCGGCAATATTGTCGGCGCCATCGCCAATGAGGCCGACATCGAAGGGGTGCACATCGGGCGCGTCGACATCCGCGACGACCACAGCTATGTCGACTTGCCCGAGGGCATGCCGAAGGAGATATTCAGGCAATTGCAGAAGGTGCGCGTGGCCGGCAGGGAATTGCGCATCAGCCGCGTGAGCGAGAAGCCTCCGAAGCCGCCGCGCGCGACCTTGGGGCGCCATCCCGGTGCGACGCCTGCAGAGGGTCGCGCGAAGAAGCCGAAGATTTCGGCGCGCCGCCGCGCCAAGGGTTGATTGTCAATCACCTACCTAGAGGAGTCAGTCATGGGCAAGGGTATGGATCGAAAGAAGGAAGACAAGAAGAAGCCGGCCAAGACGCTGGAAGAGAAACGCGCCGCCAAGCGGGAAAAAAAGGCGGCGCGCGGCTGACGCTTTTTGGCCTAGACCACGCGCCCGCGCCGGCCACCGGCGCGGAAGTCGCGGATGTTGGCGGCCATTTCGTCGATGCAGCGCTGCCGCGCTTCACGAGCGGCCCAGGCGACGTGAGGCGTCACCAATAGATTGGGGATTCGGCCATCGAGCAGCGGCTCGTCGTGCGGCGGCGGTTCCTGCGGCAGCACGTCGATGCCCGCGCCGCCGAGCCGCCGCGCTTTGAGGGCCTCGGCAAGTGCCTTGCCGTCGATCAATGCGCCGCGCGCCGTGTTGATCAGCAAGGCGTCGGATTTCATGAGACTGAGTTCGCGCGCGCCGATCAGTCCGCGGGTTGCATCGTTGAGCGGGCAATGCAGCGAGACGATGTCCGCGGCGGCAAGCAGCGCATCCAACGGCATTCGGCCGGGTTGTGGCGGCGCGCCGGGCCGGTTGGCGATGACAACCTGCATGCCGAAAGCCTCGGCGATGCGGGCTGCGCCGCGGCCAAGTTCGCCCCAACCGATCACCCCGAAAATCCGGCCCTGCAATTCGCGGATCGGAAGGGAGAACACCGCCGTGGCTTCGTTCCGCATCCAGGATCCGCCTCCGCAGAGGCGCGAGAATTCATCCACATGCTGGGTAAGGCTTAGGATCAACCCCCACACCTGCTGTACCACCGATGCCGTGCAATAGGCGCGCACGTTGCAGACCGCAATCCCAAGTTCACGCGCGCTGATCAGGTCGATGTTGTTGGTGCCGGTGGCGGCCAGCGCGATCAGCTTCAATTGAGCGGCACCCTCGAGCAGTTCGCGCGACAGCTGCAGCTTGTTGAGCAGCACGATGTCGGCATCGCGAATGCGCTCGGCCGTCCTCGCTTCGCTCGAATCGTGCAGGATCAGGTCGCCCGATGCCGCGCGCAACGGCCCCAACTCCAGATCGCCATTCGAAACGGTGTCGTAGTCGAGGAATACGCTTTTGAAGGGGCGCTGGTTCATGAGGCGCTAGAATATGCGACTCATATGAAAATTACCGCAGTCAACATTCTGATCGGCGTCAATGTGCTGGTGTTCCTGTTGCAGAGGATGTCGAACGGCTGGCTGGAACAGCAATTCGGCCTGTGGCCGCTTCAACCCATCGATGGCCACGTTTACTTCCAGATCTGGCAGATCGTGACCTACGCATTTCTGCACAGCACGGCGCACATCAGCCATCTGCTGTTCAACATGCTCGGCCTCTGGATGTTCGGCGCGGAAATTGAACGCTACGTCGGACCGCGCCGGCTGCTCGCCTGCTATTTCGCATCGGTTATCACCGCCGCCTTGAGCCAGTTGTTCATTCCCATCCTGTTCGGCGTCTTTGGACTGCTGCTGGCCTATGCGGCCATGTTTCCGAGGCGCAAGGTCGTGCCGCTGATCCCGCCGATTCCCATGCCCGCGTTGCTGTTCGCGACCCTCTACGCGGCCATCGAGCTTTTCCTGGGCGTCACCGGTACGCTGTCCGGCGTGGCGCATTTCGCGCATCTGGGCGGCATGGTGGGCAGCGCGCTGGTGCTGCTGCAATGGCGCGCAAGCGCACGCAAAATTCGCTAGGCTGGGGCGCATGAACTTCAAATTCTCGCCGGCCATTGCCGGTCTTCTGATTTTGGCCGCGGCGGCGCTGCCGGCGCATGCCGAGTGGGTGAACCGCGTGACCGACGGCATCATGGGCACACGCATCACCGTCGAGCTCTGGTCGGAGGACCGACCGAAAGCCGAAGCGGGCATCGATGCCGTGCTCGACGAAATGCGCCACATCGATGAGACGATGAGCACCTACAAGCCGACCAGCGAGGTATCCCTGGTGAACGCCAAGGCCGCCGATGGCCCCATGCACATCAGCAAGGAGTTGTTCGACCTGTTGGTGAAGGCCAGGGAATACTCGGTGATCACCGACGGCGCCTTCGATATCACCTATGCCAGCGTGGGCTACATGTACAACTTTCCGAAGCATATTCGGCCCAACGATGCGCAGATCGCCAAGGCATTGCCCGCCGTGAACTATCGGCATGTCATTCTCGATCCGAAGAATCAGACCGTGCGGTTTTCCCAAAAGGGCGTACGCATCGACCTGGGCGGAATCGCCAAAGGCTACTCGGTCGATTGCGGCATCGATGTGCTGAAAGCGCGGGGATTTACCCGCGCCTACGTGTCGGCCGGCGGTGACAGCCGCATCATCGGCGATCGCTTCGGCAAGCCCTGGATGGTGGGCATTCGCGACCCGCGCAAGGGTGAAGGCGACGTGATTGCCAGCATTCCGCTGGTGGATGCGGCCATTTCCACCTCCGGCGACTACGAGCGCTTCTTCGATGAGAACGGCGTTCGCTATCATCACATCATCAACCCGCATACCGGCCATTCAGCCAGCAAGGTGCGCAGCGCGACCGTGATCGGGCCCTACGCCACCCGCACCGACGGACTGTCGAAGACGGCATTCGTGCTCGGACCGGAGAAGGCGATGGAAATCTACAATCGCCTCGACGACATCGACGCCATCATCGTCAAACTCGACGGCACGGTGGTTTTTTCCAAAGGCATGCAGCGCGGCAAGGCCGGCGCACCCCCGCCGAAGTAGCTCTGAGCGGCCCGCCGCGTCAGTGCAAGGCGATGATTTTCGCCTCCTCGCAGGCTTGCAAATAATCGCTTACCACCTCGAGCGGTATCGGCCCGAATTCCGCGGACACGGCATCGCGGATCTCGCCGACCGTTCTTTTGCCGTCGACGAAATTCACGATCTCGTAGGCGTAGAGCGCACCGCGGCCCTGCACATTGAACAGACGGCTGGAATCGGCGTTCAACAGCTTGATGCTGCGCAGCCGCTCGGGGCCCAAACGGTCGCGCAGCACATCGTCATTCTGGAAGGTGAGGGGGCCGAAAGCCCCGATGCGCTGCGGCACACGCCTGGCCTGCGCGCTCCGACGCCACGCCGGAGCGCCGGCGTCCTGCGCCCCGCGTGCCGCGCCGGCCCGGTCCAGCCAGCCATGGAACGTCGCAGCCTGCGCGTCGAGCGCCTGCGAGAACGGCGCCAGTTCGTGCCCATTGCTTCGAGTGAACGCTGCAAAGGACCGCAACGCGGCCTGCTCACGCCGCAGCGATTGCGCCATGAGATTGCGGGCCTCGTATAACGCCTCGTTCGGCGCAAGCCCGGATCGCTGCGCGAGCAGCAGTGCCCGATTGAAGTCCGCCGCCAGCCGCTGCTGCGCGCGCGCCGAAATATACGGCAGGACGAGCGCGGACTGCGCGGCGTCGAGTGTCGCGAAGCTGTATCCGGATGCCGCGCCGAGCAGCGCAACCCGGCGCAGCTTGGTGGGATCGATCTGCTGCAGCGTGTCGTGGTCGGTGTGAATGTAGATATCCGGCCAGTCGCGCAGGTACAGCGAGGGCACGGCAATGGTGGACGAGTCGTAATCGTCATGATCGCTGCCCTCGGCGTAGGGCGTCTCATCGACGAAGAATGAGTTGCGGGTGCCGGAGGCGCCGTCGCGATTCTCGATCACCGCTTCTTCCTCGTGACTGCCGTCCTCGGCATAGGCCGTCGCCGCGTCCCGAATGGTCTCGGCAAAGGTTGCGCCGATGTCGGTGATGAAGCTGGGCAGCGACCAGGGGGTCGCGGTCACGTGCAGCACGGATTTGTTCTTGAACAGGTCTCCGCCCACCATGTCCATGTGGATGTCAGCGCGCATCGATGCCCGGATGTCGGGATGCCGGCTGAGATAGGCCATCGTGCCCTCGACCTCCGGACCCCAGATGAAGCGCAGCGTGCGGGCGGGGCGCGGCAGACTGCCTGCGCCGATCAAATGTGCCAGCACCCGCGCGGATTCGAGAATGGTGACGCAGCCGCTGCCGTTGTCATTGGCGCCCGGACGCTCATGATCCAGGTGACAGCTGTAGACGATTTCACCGGCCCCGGCATCGGTGCCGGGAATGGTGCCGGTCACCACCGTCCAGTGCCCGGCGGTTACCTCGGCTTTGACGTGTGCGGCGAGGACCACCGGCTGTCCGCCGGCGAGTTGCGCGCGCAGATCTCCGGCGGTCGCACGCGACACCATGAAGGCAAAGCCTTGCGGCAGCGTTCCATCCAGGTGCCCCCAGCGCACGATGCCGGTATCCAACCCCGACCAGGCGGTGCTCTGATTGGGCATGTCGCTGACGATGCCGGCCGCGCCATGTTTCCCGATGGCCAGGCGTTGCACGGTCGAGAGCACGCCGTCCGCGAGAACGATCTTGCCGCGCACTTCCTTGCCGGCGTAGTCCTGCTCCGAATCGCCGGCGCCAACATCCACGAGCGGCGCCTCGACATCGGCGCTGTGGCTGTAATCGGCCAGGCGGATCGGGTCGGTCGACCAATCGCCGAGCAGCGTATGTTGCGGCCCGATTTGCCACAACCGTGCGCCCTCGACGTTCCAGGCGATGTGCGAGCGCATCAGGCCATACTGGATCTTGCCGTCGATGGGAAATTGTTCGGCGTGGACATCCTGTAATCCATATTCCTTGGCGCGCTCGAGCATGAAGTCTGCCGCCTGGTCGAACGCGGCGGTCGCCGGAACGCGATGCAGGCGGGTCAAGGCCCGCAAGTTTTCGTAAGGGGTGTTGCCGCCGGCCTCATGCCGCAGGGCCGACCATTGTGCATCGGACAGGAAGGGGTGCTGCGCCCATGCGGCGTTGGGCGAAATCGCCGCCAACAGCGCCAGGCATGAGGCAACGCGAATTGTCTGGATCACCTTCATCCCCTTTTGTAACGGCATCCGCGAAGGATACGCGATCGGGCGGCTATACTCGCGGCACTAGAGGAGTCGCGCGTATTCAAGCCTGGTTGCTTTGGGGGTTGCTGTACGGCTCGATCGGCCTGGGCTTCTTCATTTATGGAAGAAAACAGCATGCCGTGGTCCCATTGCTATGCGGCGTTGCGCTGATGGTATTCCCGTACTTCGTGAGCAATGTGTGGCTGCTCGTGGCAATCGGCGCGCTGCTCATCGCAATTCCCTATTTCCTGCGCGAGTAGGAATAAAAGCCGCAGCCCGTGAGTCTTAACCTCAATGGATGACAAGCGCGCTCGATTCGAGGGGCAGGTAATGCCGCATCTCGACGCTGCGTATCGGTTCGCCCGGTGGCTTTGCCGCTCCGGCGAGGCCGAAGACGTGGTGCAGGAGGCTATTTTGCGTGCCTTTCGGGGTTTCGAGTCGTTGCGAAGCGGCGATGCGAAGGCCTGGCTGCTGACCATCGTGCGCAATTGCCATCTCACCGCGGCCTCGCAGCTCAAGCGCCGCGCTTTTGTGCCCCTACCGGAAGAGAACGATGCAGACGACGGTCACGCCATGATAGCCAGCAACGCAGATCCGCTGAGCGACTCGATTCTCTCCGACCAGAAGCAGGTACTCGATCGGCTGGTGGCTTCGCTGCCCGAGGAGCATCGCGTCGTGCTGCTGCTGCGGGAAGTAGAGGAAATGGATTATGCGCAGATTGCGGCGGTCACCAATGTGCCGATCGGCACGGTGATGTCGCGCCTGGCGCGCTCCCGCGCTGCGCTCAAGGTCAAATGGCTGCAAGAGGTGGAAGGAGAGCCACGTGCAGTGCGCTGAATCGCTGCGGGCGCAGGCTTACTTCGACGGCGAGGTCGATGCGGTTTGCGCCGCCGAGGTTGAACGCCACGTCGAGCATTGCGCTGAGTGCCGCGCGCTGCTCGAGGATCTGGGGCGGATGCGGACTGCGTTGCGTCAGGATGTTGCGTACGCTGCCGCTCCGGCCGCGCTGCGCGCGCAAATCAGCGGGGCGCTCGATCAGGAGGGTGCTGCGCCTGCCGGCGCGCCGCCGCCTGAACCGCGGGCGGCGCCCGCCCGCCAATCACGATTCCGGCGCATGCCGTCTTTCTGGACCGGCGCCTTGAGCGGCATCGGCGGCGCGGCGCTGGCGGCGGCCTTGGCGTTCTTCGTGGTCATGCCCTCGCTCAATCCGCTGACCGACGAAATCGTGAGCGCGCATGTGCGCTCCCTCATGCCCACCCATTTGATCGATGTCGTGTCCACCGACAAACACACGGTAAAGCCCTGGTTCGCCGGCCATGCCGACGTCTCGCCGGTGGTCGCGGACTTCGAATCGCAGGGCTATCGCCTAATCGGCGGTCGCGCCGATTACATCGAGCATCAGCGTTCCGCGGTCGTCGTCTACCAGCACGGCGCCCACGTCATCAACGTATTCACCTGGACTGCGGCCGGTGTGCGCCTGCCGCGCAACACCACGCGCAGCGGCTACCATCTCGCATATTGGCAGCAGGGCGACATTCAGTATTGCGCGGTGTCGGACACCGGTTGGGACGAACTGATGGGTCTGGTGCGATTGCTGCGCGAACAAACCTAGGGCACGTATATGGCCACGCCGTGCCCGGTCTTTTTGTAGATCCCGAGCGAGCCGCCCACCCCCACGCCCACGGCTGAATTGCTGGAGACCGAACTTGAGCCGACGCCGGATCCGACCGAACCGGTTTGACTGTCGGAGAAGCCTTGCAGGATGACGCCGTTGGCGCCCACTTTGGCCGCCTGCTCCTTCAACCCCTCGATCACCTTGTCGACCGTCTTCTGTCCACCGGTGGTGAACGCGCTGTTCTTCGAGGTATTGAGAATGGCGATCTCCACGAAGTCCTGCGGCGCGCTCGAATAAATCTTCACGTCCGCCGGCGAGATCGGCGGACGCGCAACGCCGGTCATGACCACCGAATCCGTCGCGCAGCCTGCCAGCAGAATTGCAAAGCCGGCGGGCACCGCTACGCAGGCGGCCAATTTTTTCATCGCGCTGGGTTTTTTCATGGCGCCAGTCTCGCTCCGTGGAATAAATCCGTCCACTGCCAAGTCTCCTTCCGGTACGCAATCTTAGAAGGAATGACCCGATGTCGGACAATCAATTGTTAGTGTCGCGCCGCAGCGCGCTCAAGTGCCTGGCCTACGGCGGGGCGGGAACCCTGTTTGTGCTGTCGGGCGGTGTCCTCGCGCCCATCGACCTGGCGATGGCGGCCGGGAACCGCAATGCCTCGGGCAAGCTCGGCAGACCGCTGTTCGTGCAGATCAGCGACACCCACATCGGCTTCAACAAGGATGCCAATCCCGACGTCGGCGCCACGCTGAACGAGACCATCGATCTTGTGAACGCCATGCCGGAACGGCCGGCACTCATCATCCACACCGGCGACATCACGCATTTGTCGAAGGCCGCTGAGTTCGATATCGCACAGCAACTGCTCTCGCGTCTGCGTATCACCGAAATGCACACTGTTCCGGGCGAGCACGACACCACCGACCCCGGCCTGACCGAGTACTTCAATCGTTTCGGCAAGGCATCCGATAACAGGGGCTATTACAGTTTCGATCATGCCGGTGTGCACTTCATCGGCCTCATCAACGTGCTGCAATTCAAGCCCGGTGGTTTGGGCAGCCTCGGCGCCGAGCAACTGGCCTGGGTCGATGCGGATCTTCGCAGCCGCTCCGCCAGCACACCCGTCGTGGTGTTTGCGCACATGC
The DNA here is from genome assembly GCA_036267715.1 of Steroidobacteraceae bacterium. Classification (GTDB taxonomy): domain Bacteria; phylum Pseudomonadota; class Gammaproteobacteria; order Steroidobacterales; family Steroidobacteraceae; genus Bog-1198. Next base: position 381,412 of record DATAVN010000003.1, read on the forward strand.
CTCTGTGGACGATCTATGAGCCCTGGGGTTGGGGCACGGCCGACGCCGAGCAACTCCTCGGCAAGCTGCGCCGTTTCGGTTCGGTGACGGTGCTCAACGGCCACATTCATCAGATCGTTCTGAAGGTGGAAGGCAATGTCACCTTTCATACCGCGCGTTCGACTGCTTATCCGCAGCCGGCCGCCGGCGTGGGTCCCGGACCCGGACCGCTGAAGGTCGCCGGAGATCGGCTCGCGAGCATGCTCGGCATCACCAGCGTGTCGTTGCGGCCGCATCCGGCGGCGCTGTCCCTCAAAGACACCACGATTGCATGAATATTTCGACATCCAGATAGAGGAACAATCAATGAATCTCAAGCGATATCATTCGCAGCTCATCGCTGCGGCCTTGGCGATGCTTTGCTCGGCTGCCCAAGGTGCGGCACCCAACAGCATCCAAGTGAAGGACTTCATGTTCATGCCCACCACGCTCACCATCATTGCCGGCGAGCGGGTGACCTGGGTCAACAAGGACGATGAACCGCATACCGTGGTGAGCGATACCGGGCTGTTCCGTTCCGGCGCCATGGATACGGGCGAGAGCTTCTCGTTCAAATTCGACCGGCCGGGGACGTATCACTTCACCTGCTCGATTCATCCGCGCATGGTCGGGAGCATCGTCGTCAAATGAACAGCGGCCCGACCTGCGCACCGGCCTGGGGCAATGCCTTGAGCGATGCGCAAAATCTGCAGGGAACTCAATCGCGGAAATTATTGAACTGCAGCGGCACGCCGACTTCCGCCTTGCGCAGGAAGGCGATGGCCTCCTGCAGGTCGTCGCGCTTCTTGCCGGTCACCCTGACCTTGTCGCCCTGGATCTGGGCCTGCACTTTCAGCTTTGAATCCTTGATCAGGCGCGAGACCTTCCTGCCGGCCTCGGCGTCGATGCCGTGCTTGAGGATCACCAGTTGTTTGGCGCGCGCCAGATTGACCTCCGCGTCCTTCACCTCGAGGCAGCCGACATCGATGCCGCGCTTGGCGATGCGCAGCTTCAATATTTCCAGCATCTGTTTCAACTGAAAGTCCGCGGGAGCGGTCATGGTGACGGTGGTCTCTTCCAGTTCGAAGGCGGCGCCCGTGCCTTTGAAGTCGAATCGCTGCGTCAATTCGCGCACCGCCTGATCGACGGCATTGGTCAATTCGTGCGTATCGATTTCCGAGACCACGTCGAACGAGGGCATGTCAGGCTGCCGTCCTAGGTTTCCGCCAGCAGCTGATCCAGCGTGCTCTTTACTTCTTGCACGAATTGAATGTAGTGATCGCCGGTCGCAGGGCCGGTATAGCCGGTGTGAATTTTGCGCACGTTGCCCTTGCGGTCGATGAACACGGTGGTCGGAAAGGCAACGAAGCTCTGCAACATGGGCAGTTTCTTGGCCGCCTCGTCCTTGTCCGAGATGCCGGCGATCAGCGTGGTGTATTCGATCCCGTAGTGCTGCCGGAAGCGCTGCGTCGCCTCCGCGGCGCGCGCAAAATCGCCGAAATGCTCGAATTGCAGGGAGACGATTTCCAATCCTTTGGCGCGATAGTCCCGGTAGAGCGGCGCCAGGAAGGCCGCTTCGTCGTGGCAATTCGGACACCAGCTGCCGGCCAGCGCCACGATCAGCACCTTGTTCCGAAACTGCGGATCCGCCGAGGATACGGTCTTGCCCGACAGGTCGGGGAACGAAAAATCGAATCGCTTGACGCCCGGACGCATGGCGGTGATGCCGTAGGCATCGGGGAGCTTGGCAGATGCATCGCGCTTTCCGGTCCATCTCTCGTGAAAGGCCAGTCCCGACCACCAGTCGCCGTCCAGACTGCCGTCGCCGGTGATCTTTGCCTTGTACAGAAACACATGTGCCCCGTCGAAGGTGGACAGATACAGCTCGTCGCCCCGCACCTGCCCGGCAAGATAGCGATGATCGCCGGTCGTGGTCAGGATGGTGCCGCTGACCGCATCGTGCGCTTGGCTGAATTCACCCAAGGCCACCTCGGGTGTGCCGCTGTCATCGATGAATTTCACCGCCCAGCGGCCGGATACATCGGCGTTGTCGCTCGCCGGGGACTCGAAAAATCGATACGTGTCGCCGAGGGTGGCGCGCAGCGGGACATGTTGATTCTTGTCATTCGGTTTGACCAGGAAAATCTCGCCCGTAAGCTGCTTCCCGTGGGTATCCGCCGTGAGGACGTTTTCGTATCCCGGCATGCGAATTTCCAGATGGGATCCTGTGATCTTCACGTCGCTCAGCAGCAGCCGTTCCCCGCCATTGATGAGGTAGCCGACCGGTTGCGCGCCTTGCTGCTGTTTGAGTTCCAGGCCGAACGGCAGCTCGCCGCCCGGCGTTTGCAGTACCACCCGATAGACGCCCATTTTCACCGTGTTGTTCCCGCCGGAAGCACTGGCGGCCGGTGCGTCTGCGCCCTGTGCGTCTGCGCCCTGTGCGTCTGCGCTCGGCGCGGTGCTGCGCTGGCAGGCGGCCAGGGCGAGCGCCGCCATTGCCCCCAAGAACAGCCACGATGAGATTTTGAGCATATTGACTACCACCCCGATGGATTGCCTAACGATACCCGCGCGCCTGCAAAGTGAACAGCTTCGCGTATTGTCCGTCCGCCGCCATCAAAGACTCGTGGCTGCCGCGCTCGACGATGCGGCCTTCTTCGAGCACCAGTATCTGGTCGGTCATGCGCACCGTCGAAAAGCGGTGCGAAATGACGATGGCGATGCGGTTGCGCGTCAGCTCGCGGAAGTGCTCGAACACCTCGGCTTCGGCGCCGGCATCGATGGCCGCGGTGGGTTCGTCCAGCACCAGGATATCCGCATCGCTGCGCATGAAGGCACGCGCCAGCGCTATTTTCTGCCACTGGCCGCCCGACAATTCGCGCCCGTCCTTGAACCACTTGCCGAGCTGGGCGTGGTAGCCGCCGGGCAGCTGCTCGACAAATTCGGCGGCGAGACCCTTGTCGGCGGCCGTGCGCCAGCGCTGCTCGTCTTCGAAGGCGCGCACATCGCCCGCGCCGATGTTTTCTCCGACCAGCATCTGATAGCGGGCAAAATCCTGGAAAATCACGCCGATGCGCTGGCGCAGTACCGTTCCGTCCCATTCATTGAGATCGAGTCCGTCGAGCAGCACCCGGCCACGCGTGGGCTGGTAGAGGCGCGTCAGCAATTTGATCAAGGTGGTTTTGCCGGAGCCGTTTTGTCCGACCAGCGCCAGGCTCTCGCCCGGACGCACATGCAGATTGATTCCCGACAGCGCCGGCGCGGCCGCGCCGGGGTAGTGGAATTCGACGTCGTCGAAGCGTATGCCATCGCCGGGATCGGGGCCGAAAATCCGCTGCCCGTCGCTGCTGCCGCGGGCCACGGGTTGTTCCAGGTATTCGAACAGGTTCGACAGGTACAAATTGTCTTCGTACAGGCCGCCGATCGCCGACAAGGCCGCGCTCACCGCGGCCTGCCCCTGCCGGAACAGCATCAGGTACATGGTCATCTGGCCGACGGTCATGGCACTGAGCACAGTCTCCACCGCGATCCAGATATAGCCGCCGTACAGCGTCGCCGTGCCGAGCAACCCCAGGCCAAAGCCCCACGCGTCGCGGCGCACGGTCAGGTCGCGATCCTCGCGATACAGCCGCGTGAAGATGTCGCGATAGCGCGTCAGGAAGCGAGGCCCAAGATCGAAGAGTTTGACCTCCTTGGCATAGTCCTCGCGCGCCAGCACGGATTCCAAATAGATCTGCATGCGCGACTCGGGCGCGCGCCAGCGGAACAGCCGGAACGCCTCGCCCGAGAACTTCGCTTCCGCGAGGAAGGCGGGCAGGCCGGCCACCACCAGCAGCAATACCGCCCATGGAGAAAAGCGGTACAGCAATCCGCCGAAACTGATGAGCGAAACGGCATTTTGCGCAAGGGCAAAGGTGCGCATCACCAGGCTCAGCGGACGGCTGGAGGCTTCGCGGCGCGCGCGCGTCAACTTGTCGTAGAACTCGGAATCCTCGAACTGCGTCAAGTCCAGGGTGAGCGCCTTCTCCAGAATCATCACGTTGACGCGCTGGCCCAGTTGCGCGCGCAGCAGCGATTGTGCGAGCGAGATTCCCCGTTGCGCCATGGCGATTGCGGCAACCAGCAGCGCCTCGAGCGCGACATAGCGCACCACTTCCGTCAGGACCGTCGCGCCGCTGCGTCGATGCAGGTCCGCGGCATGAATCACGGCATCGACAATCTGCGCGCCGACATAGGCGACGCCGGCCGGCAGCACGCCCGCCGCCAGCGTCAGCAACGCCAGCGCGATGCTCAATGCCTTGTTGGTGCTCCAGACCAATGCCAGCGCGCGGCGGCTGTACTCGAATACGCCGGCGAGATTGCGCCGCCACCCGCGATTGTCCGGCGGCGCGCCGCTGTCCGGCGCATGCGGCGAATTGCCCGGCAGGCCGATCGGATTTGACTTGGATTGGGCGCTGATGGAGTGTCCCCGCGGTCTATAATAGCCGGTCGCAATGGTTTAAAATGGCGGAGCGGTCGTGAAATTCAAGCCCTTGCTCGAACGGTGGAACAAGGCGCCGGCGCCGGCGAGGACCGCGAAGAAATATGCGGTGCGCCTGCCGCTGGACGATGCCGCGCGACTGCAAGCGCTGGCGGAGCTGTTTCCGGGGCAGTCGATCGACGATATCATCACCGACCTTTTGGGCGCGGGACTCGATGAGATTGCCGCGGCCATGCCCTATGTGAGGGGTCCAAAGGTGATCTCTCGCGACGATCACGGCGACCCGGTGTACGAGGACGCCGGGCTGACGCCCCGGCTGGTCGAATTGACCCGCAAATACAGGAAAAGCCTGGAAACAGCGCGGAAAAAATAGCCAAGCGTGCTGCGCCGCAGTTATACTCGAGCGCATGTCGACCGCGCATGTCCTGCACAGCAAATGGTGGCGCTTCCCCGCAAGGAGTGGGCTGGCCGTTTAGCGTTCGATTTCTTTACCTTTATCCAGAACCCATCTCCGCGGCAAGTGGCGATGGGTTTTTTATTGCTTTTTTTTAGCATTGGATTCATGCATGAAACCGCCTTTTGACATTGCCGCCGATCTCGACACGCCGGTCTCGGCCTATTTGAAGCTGGCACCTTTCAAGCCTCGCTTTCTGCTCGAGAGCGTCGAGGGCGGCGAGCGCCTGGCGCGCTACTCGTTCATCGGATTCGGCGAGTGTCTCGAAGTCAAGGTGGACGCCGCGGGCGCCTGCATCGATGGCGTGCTGACGCCGCGGCCCCAGGGCAGGCAGGAATTCTTGGATTTGCTGCGCGGAGCGTTGCAGCGCGCGCCCAAGCCAAATCCGGAAATCCCCGGCGTGCCGCTGCTGGGAGGCCTGGTCGGATACACGGCCTACGATGCCGTGCGCTATTTCGAGCGCATTCCCGGCCGAAGTCTCGACGATACCGAAACGCCGCATGCGCATTACATCGCGCCGCGCTCGCTGCTGGTGTTCGACCATTTGACGCGCGGCGTTGCGCTGCTGCATGACGGCAGTGAAGCGCAACGCCAGGCGCTGCGGCGTGAAGTGATCCGTGCGCTGCGCGGCGCCGTGCCGGGCATCCTCTCACCCGGCAGGTTCTCGCCGGCCGCGCCGTCGCTGACCGCGGAGGCGCATGCGCTGCGGGTGAAGCGCGCCCAGCAATACATTGCCTCGGGCGATGTATACCAGCTCGTGCTTGCGTCGCGTTTCGAAGGGCGCCACGCGCTGGCGCCTTTTGAAGTCTACCGCGCGCTGCGGCTGCTGAATCCCTCGCCCTATATGTTCTTCTGCGAGTTGGGCGACATCACGGTGGTGGGTTCATCGCCCGAAGCGCTGGTGAAATGCCACGCAGGATTTGCGCAATTGCGGCCGATCGCCGGGTCGCGGCCGCGCGGCGCCGATGAGGCGCAGGACGCGGCGCTGCAGGCTGAGTTGCTCGCCGACCCGAAGGAAAACGCCGAGCACGTGATGCTGGTGGATCTGGCACGCAACGACTTGGGCCGCGTGGCGGTCGCCGGTTCGGTGCTGGTCGATCCTTATCGCGTGATCGAGCGCTACAGCCACGTCATGCACATCGTCAGCGGCGTCAAAGGGCGCCTCATCCCCGGCCGGGATGCGTTCGATTTGTTTGCCGCGACCTTTCCGGCGGGCACGTTGGTGGGCGCACCCAAGGTGCGCGCCATGGAACTCATCGATGAGCTCGAGCCTGCCGGGCGTCAGCTCTATGGCGGCACGGTGGGCTACTTCGGACAGCACGGCGCCATGGACCAGGCGATCACGATCCGCACGCTGGTCTTTCGCGGCGATACCTACAGCTACCAGGCGGGCGGCGGTATCGTCGCCGACAGTTCCCCACAGGCGGAGTATGACGAGTTGATGGCGAAGAGCGCGGTGCTGCGGCGGGCCCTCGAACTCGCGGCGGAGGGCCTTTAAGATGCCGGCCAGCATATTGCTCATCGACAACTACGATTCATTCACCTACAACCTGGTGCAGGCGTTTCTGATACTCGGAGCCGAAGTCGATGTCCACCGCAACGATGCGATCACCGTGCCGCAGGCGGGCGCGGGGGCCTATACGCACCTGGTCATATCGCCCGGACCGGGCACGCCGCGTGCGGCCGGAATATCGATGCAAATGATCGAAGCGTTCGCCGGACGCCTGCCGATACTGGGCGTTTGTCTCGGCCACCAATCCTTGGTGGAGGTGTTCGGCGGCAACGTGGTTCGCGCGGCTCGACTGATGCACGGCAAGGTCTCGGAAATCGTGCACGACGGGCGCGGAGTGTATGCCGGCATGCCGCAGAATTTCGCGGCGGGCCGCTATCATTCCTTGATCGCGGAGCCCGGCAGCATTCCGCCCCGGCTCGAGGTGACTGCACGCACGCCCGAGGGTGAGATCATGGGCGTGCGCCACACCTCGCTGCCGATAGAAGGCGTGCAATTTCATCCGGAAAGCGTGCTGACCCCGGACGGTCCGCGCCTGCTGGGGAATTTTCTAAAAGGTTTCACGTGAACGATCATCACCGCATCCTCGAGCAGCTGCTGGAGCGGCGCAATCTGAGCGAAGCGCAGGCCGCGGCGCTGCTGCTGCTGTTGACCGCGCCTGAACTTGCGCCGGCGATGGCGGGCGCGCTGCTCACGGCACTGCGTGCCAAGGGGGTCACGGCGGACGAGGTGCGCGGCTTCGCCGCAGCCATGCGCTCACTGGCGCTGAAGCCTGCGCTGCCCTTGGGGGTGGACGCCATCGACATCGTCGGTACCGGCGGCGATGGTTCGGGCAGTTTGAATCTGTCCACCGGCGCGGCCTTGCTGGCCGCGGCCTGCGGATTGCCCGTCGTCAAGCACGGCAACCGTTCGATCTCGAGCCGCAGCGGCAGCGCCGACCTGATCGAAGCGTTGGGATTCGCGCTGCCGTTGGATGAGAATCGCGCCGCCGAGTGTTTCGTCGCGACGGGATTTACCTTTCTGTTCGCCCCCTATTTTCATCCCGCGATGAAGGCTCTTGCCGGGATCCGCGCTGCGCTCGGCGTGCGCACCGTGTTCAATCTGCTCGGACCGTTGATGAACCCCGCCGCACCGCGCTACCTGCTGGCCGGCGCGTATGACGCGGCGACGGCTGAATTGATGGCCGGAACCCTGGCGGGCATGCGCATCGAGCGCGGCTGGGTGGTCCACGGCGCCGGCGGCTGGGACGAAGCGACACCCATCGGACCCTTCATCGCGTTCGATGTCACCGGCACCGAAGTCACGCGCCGCGAAATCGATCCCGAGCAATTCGGGATCGCGCGCTGCACGCCACGCGATCTCGCCGGCGGCGACGCCAGTCTCAATTTTCAGGCATTGATCGATGTGTTCGAGGGCCGCGATCGGGGACCGCACCTCGATACGCTGGTATTGCAATGCGGTCTTGCGTTGACGATCTCCGGACGCTCTCAATCCATCGAGGGCGGCATTGCCTTGGCGCGCGCCGTTCTGGACAGCGGCAAGGCGTTGGCTTGGCTGCAGCGCCTACGCGCATTCGCCGTGCACCGCACCGGGCCGAAGGTGGCGGGGTGAGCGGCTTCCTGGACGAGATGGCCCGCTCGAGCGCGCTGCGCGCCGAGCACGCACGCGCGCGCGAGCCGTTCGCGGCACTGGAGCAGCGCGCCAGACTCGCCGCGCCCGGTCCGCCGCTGCGATGGTCCGGGGCCGGATTCGACGTCATCGCCGAACTCAAATTGAGGTCGCCCGCCGCCGGGCGCCTGGGCGCACAGAGCGATGATTGGCTCGCTCGCGTGAGAGCCTACGCCGAGGGCGGCGCCGCCGCGGTCTCGGTGCTGACCGAACCGTCGCGCTTCGACGGCTCGCTGGAGCATTTGCATCAGGCGGCAGCCGCGCTCCTGCCCCTCAAAGTGCCGGCCATGCGCAAGGATTTTCTGGTCGATCCCTACCAGATATTGGAGGCGCGCGCCGCAGGGGCGGGCGGCGTGCTGGTGATCGTGAGAATGCTGTCGCGCGCACAGATGATGCAGCTGCTCGATGCGGCGGCCGAGCACCGCTTGTTCGTACTGCTGGAAGCATTCGATGCCGCCGACCTCGAGGCGGCGCGCGAGTTGCTCGGCCTGCGCCGAGGCGCGGAGCAGATTCTCGTCGGCATCAATTGCCGCGATCTGCAGACCCTCGAGGTCGTGCCCGAACGCTTCGCGGCGTTGGCGCCGCGATTGCCGCGGGGTTGGCCGGCCGTGGCGGAAAGCGGCGTCGCCGGCGCCGCGGATGCCGTGCGCATGATGCGTCTGGGGTACCGTTTGGCGCTCATCGGCACGGCGCTGATGAGCTGCGATGACCCGATGAGACTGCTGGGTGAAATAATGACGACGACGCGGACAGTGAAAGCTTAAATGGCTACACTCGGCGCCATGTGGATCAAGATATGCGGCATAACCGGCGCCGACGCCGTGAGCGCGGCGGCCGAGGCCAATGTGGATGCGATCGGCTTCGTGTTTGCGCCGAGTCCGCGCCAGGTCACGCCCGGGCAGGCCGCGCAGCTCGCGGCGCTGGCGCCGCCCGGCATCCTGCGCATCGCCGTCGCCCAGCATCCGTTGCAGATGAAAGTCGATGAGATCTGCCGCATCCTGAAGCCGGATTATTTTCAGACCGATGTCGAGGATCTGCGCGAGCTGAAAATTCCGGCGCACATCAAGGTGCTGCCGGTCGTGCGTTTCGGCCGCAAGACGCCGAATCCCTTGCCGGCGCGCATGCTGTTCGAGGGTCCTTCGAGCGGCATCGGTGAGCTTGCCGATTGGGGGCGCGCCGCCGAACTTGCGCGGCAGACCGAAGTGATCCTGGCAGGCGGTCTCTCGGCGCAGAATGTGGCCGAGGCCATCCAGGCGGTGCGGCCGTTCGGGGTGGACGTGAGCAGCGGCGTGGAGTCGGAGCCGGGCGTCAAAGATCCTGCGAAGATCCACGAGTTCGTGCGCGCCGCGCGCGCCGCGGCCGCGCAAATGGAGCGCGAATGAGTTCGCCGGTACGCGCCGGCAGCGCACGCGCGCATCTCCCCGACGCCAAGGGGCGTTTCGGCGCGTTTGGCGGACGCTATGTGCCCGAGACGCTGGTCCCTGCGCTCGACCGGTTGCAGGCGGGCATCGACCGCTACCTGCACCAGCCGGATTTTCAGGCGGAATTCCGGCACGAACTCAAATCTTGGGTGGGACGGCCGACCGCTCTGTCGCCGGCGCCGGCGCTCAGCCGGCGCTGGGGGGCGCAGGTCTGGCTCAAACGCGAGGATCTCGCGCATACCGGCGCACACAAGATCAACAATGCCATCGGCCAAACTCTGCTCGCCAAACGCCTGGGCGCCCGGCGAATCATTGCGGAGACCGGTGCCGGCCAGCACGGTGTCGCGAGCGCGGCGGCGGCCGCGAGGCTCGGCATGCCGTGTGTCGTGTACATGGGCGCGGTCGATGTCGAGCGGCAGGCCCCGAACGTGGACCGCATGAAACTGCTGGGCGCGACCGTGGTGCCGGTGACCGGCGGCGATCAAACGCTGCGCGCCGCCATCGATGAGGCGCTGCGCGACTGGGTCTCCGATCCCGACGGCACTTATTATTCGCTGGGATCGGCGGTGGGCCCGCATCCCTATCCATATCTGGTGCGGGAGCTGCAGTCGGTGATCGGCCGCGAGGCGCGCGCTCAAATGCTCGAAGCCGCCGGCCGGCTGCCCGATGTGGCGGTGGCCTGCGTCGGCGGCGGCTCGAATGCCATCGGCTTGTTTCATCCGTTCCTGGAAGATGCAACGGTACGGCTGATCGGCGTTGAGGCCGGCGGGCGCGGCGCCGGCCTCGGCGACAATGCCGCATCGCTGACTTTCGGAACGCCCGGGGTTCTGCAAGGCAGCTATACGCTGATTCTCCAGGATGCGTTTGGCCAGGTGCGCGAAACGCACTCGGTGTCCGCGGGCTTGGATTACTCCGGGGTCGGTCCCGAGCATGCATACCTGATGCAAGCCGGCCGGGTGACCTACGAGTCGGCGACCGATTCAGAGGCGCTCGACGCGCTTACCGAGTGCGCGAAGTACGAGGGCATCCTGCCCGCCATCGAGAGCGCGCATGCGTTTTTCGGTGCGCGGCGTTTCGCGCAAAAGAATCCCGGGACCCGTGTGCTCATCGGCTGCTCGGGGCGGGGCGACAAGGACATGCCGATATTGCAGAACACGGTGATGAAAGGGCTGCGCGGATGAGGGCGCAGCCGAGCGAACGCATCTCCGCCGCCATTCAAGCGGCCGTTGCGCAGGGCCGGCCGGCATTGGTGGGCTATTTGACCGCCGGTTTCCCGGGCCGCCGGCAATTCAAGGCTGATCTTGCCGCGGTCGCCGGCGCTTGCGATGTCGTGGAGATCGGCGTCCCGTTCACAGATCCAATGGCCGACGGCACCACCGTTCAGCGCGCGAGCTTCGCGGCGCTCGCCGACGGCGTGACTCTGCCTTGGATACTCGACGAATTGAGGTCCATCGAACCGCGCCCCGCCGCGCCCGTTCTGTTGATGAGCTACTTGAATCCCTTGCTGGCATTCGGGATGGGCAAGCTGCCGCGTGCCGCCGCACAAGCCGGCGTCGCAGGCTTCATCGTCCCCGATCTGCCATTCGAGGAAAGCGCTGAGCTGCATCAGGCGCTCGACGCAGAAGGGCTCGCGCTGGTACAGATGGTCACGCCGGTCACCCCGCCGGAACGCCTCGCAATGCTGTGCCGCGAAGCCAAGGGGTTCGTGTACGCGGTGACCATGACCGGCACCACCGGAAAGTCGGCGGACGGCAGGTTTGCCGACGTGCCGCTCGAGGTGCTCGAGTACATGGATCGCGTGAAGCGGCTTGCCAAGGTGCCGGTGTGCGCGGGTTTTGGAATACGCTCCGCGCGCCAGGTGGCGCGCTTCGCCCCACATGTCGACGGCGTGGTGGTGGGTTCTGCGTTGGTCGAAACGCTCGAACGGGGCGAGGACGTCGGCGCGTTTTTGAGGTCATTGCGCTAGAGACCGAAGGTGTAAACCGTGAAGCGAGTATTCCGCGCCGCATCGCTTCTGCAGGTCGCGCATGCGCGCAATCTGCTGATCTCTGCGGGCATCGACAGCGAACTGCGCAATCAATATCTCGCGGGCGCGCTCGGTGATCTGCCGATGCTCGAAACCTGGCCGCAACTCTGGGTCGACGACGAGCTGGAATCCACCGCGCTGCGGGTTCTGGAGAAGGCCGCGGCGCCGCCCTCGGGCGCCCCCTGGGTCTGCGTCCAGTGCGGGGAACAGCTCGAAGCCCAGTTCACGAGTTGTTGGCGTTGCGGCACGGCGTTTTGAGAGTGCATACCCTGTGCCGTGTCAGACAAACACCTACAGGATTCAGCGCGAATTCCGAGATGAGGATCAGCCCTCAGCCCTGGCGACGATAAGCTGCGCAGGTTACAAATTGGGTCGTGTGGCGTGTAACGATTACACGAGCGCGACAGCAGGAGATTTGTAATGAACAGCGTGAGCTACAGTCTTTCAGAACAACCTAAAACACCCCCTGTGCTCCAGGCCCCGATGCCTTCGACCGACTCCTTGCTGGGCAGCTCTGTTGCCATGCAAGAGGTGTTCCGCCTGATCGAGCGGGTGGGGCCCACGGAGGCGAGCGTACTGCTGACGGGCGAAAGCGGGTCGGGCAAGGAACTCGCCGCACAAATGATCCATGAATGCAGCCCGCGCTGCGCCAGACCCTTCGTCGCCATCAATTGCGGTGCAATTCCCGCAGGCCTCATCGAGGCGGAGCTGTTCGGCTACGAGAAGGGCAGCTTCACCGGCGCTGCGCGCGCGCATGCGGGCGTGTTCGAGCGCGCGAACGGCGGCACCCTGCTGCTCGATGAAGTCACCGAGATGCCGCTCGACATGCAAACCCGGCTGCTGCGCGTGCTCGAGACCCGCAGGTTCTACCGCGTCGGCGCGAACACCGAATACACCAGCGATGTGCGTGTGATTGCCGCCACCAACCGCTGTCCGTTGTCCGCGGTGCAGGCGGGTCAGCTGCGCGAGGATCTGCTGTATCGCCTGGCGGTATTTCCGATCGATCTGCCGCCGCTGCGCAATCGCGGCGACGACGTCGAGCTGCTCGCGAATCATTTTCTGTCCGAGCTGAATGCGCAGTCCATGACCCAGAAGCGGCTCTCCGCGCACGCGCGCATGACCCTCAAACAACACTCCTGGCCGGGCAACGTACGCGAGCTCAGGAACTGCATCGAGCGGGCCTTCATTCTCGGCGACACGCTGCTGGAATTGGCGCCCCTGATACAAAGCACCGAGCCGGCAGGCGCATATGTGGTGGATCGCGAGCGGCTCGAGATCCGGGTCGGCTCACGCATTTACGACATGGAACGTTCGCTGATCGAGGCGACGCTGGATTATTTCAAAGGCAACAAGCGTCGCGCCGCCGATGCCCTGGGCTGCAGCCTGAAGACGCTGTATAACAAGCTGAACGGCTATTCACAAAGACAGGAGTGCGCGAATTCCTAGGTTGCGCGCTTTTGAGGGGAATCAACAGTGTCAAGAGTACTGATCGCAGACGATCATGCGGTAGTCCGGGCCGGATTCAAGCAATTTCTCGAAGCCGACTCGAGCATCAATGCCGTCGGCGAGGCCGCCAGCGGCAATGCCACGCTCGACGCCCTGCGCGAATCGGAGTGGGACCTGGTGCTGCTTGATATTCACATGCCCGACCGCAGCGGACTCGACATCCTCAGGCACATTCAAACCGGACACCCGAGCGTGCGGGTCCTGGTCATGAGCGGTTTGCCCGAGCAGCAATACGCGGTCAACGTGCTGCGTGCCGGCGCAAGCGGATATCTCTCCAAGGACAGCGCTCCGGAGGAACTCATGAAGGCGGTGCGTACCGTATTGTCCGGCAGGCGCTACGTCAGCGCCGCGCTCGCCGAAATATTGGTGGCCGACCTCGACGGCGATCCGGACAAGCCGCTGCATGCGCGGCTGTCGACGCGCGAGTTTCAGATCTTCTGCAAGCTGGCGGCCGGCCGCGGCGTCTCGGACATCGCCAACGAGCTCAGCTTGAGCGTGAAAACCGTCAGTACTTATCGCAGCCGGATTCTGGAAAAGATGAGTTTTACCGCCAATGCAGACATCACGTCCTACGCGCTGCGCAATGGGCTCATTCAATAAGTGCAAATGCCGTGAACGTCCCCCAAACCGCCGGTTTTTTTTTCAGGGCGACATGTTAATGGTTCGTTCGCTGCGGGTATTGCTGGTCGAGGACTCCAAAGTCTTGACCGAAAGATTGACCGAGGCAATCAGGCAGATTTCCGATGTGGAGCTGATCGGCACCGCCGACAGCGAATCGAGCGCGCTCGCGGCAGTCAAGCGCGACGCGGTGGATGTGATCATCCTGGATCTGCATTTGAAGCAGGGCACGGGCTTCGGGGTGATGCGCGCGCTTGCCACCACGCAGCAGAAGCCGCGCATCATCGTGCTGACGAACTACGACCTGCCGGAATACAAGAATGCGGCAATCGCGCTCGGCGCGACCCACTTCCTCGACAAGGCACGCGATTACGGACGCCTGCCCGAGGTGCTGCATGAACTTTGCGAGGCGCATCTCGCCAAGCATTGAAGGCGGCCCGCCGCCGGCGGACCGATCGAGCCGCGCTCAGGACTGCAGCGTTCCCAAAATCCGGGAGGCGAGCGGACGTTCGCCTGCCTCGGGCACGTTCGAGCCCGCGCTCGCCAACAGCAGGCGGTTCAACGGAATGCGCGCGGTCACCAGCGTGCCACCCGCGTCCGGACTGCGTATCTCCAATACACCCTCGAGGCCCGAGACGCGGTGTCGCATCGAGGCCAGGCCGTGCGAGGTGCTGTTTGCCAGCCGGCCGCTGGGAATACCTTTGCCGTCGTCGGTGATGCGCATCGTCAGGGTGTCGTTCGCGATGCAGATCGACAAGTCCGCCGATTTAGCCTCGGAATGCTTCAGGATGTTGGTCAACGCCTCCTGCGCGACGCGAAACACGCCGATGGCGGCGTCGGGCGCGAATTTGAGCTCGGATTCGGGGATCGTTTCCGTGCAGCGCAGGCCGGTGCGCCGGCAGGTTTCCTTGAACTGCCAGCGCAGGGCGGTGAACAATCCCATATTGTCGAGCAAGGTGGGGCGCAGCTCCTCGACCACGCGGCGTTTCAAGTCGACGCCGGCGCTCAGGGAATCATGGATGCGCTTGAAGCGCTGCTCGATGCCCGGATCGGAGGTCGGCAACCGCTGTTGCAGCCAGGACAGGTCCATGCGTGCGGCGACCAACAGACCGCCCAGCTCATCATGCAGCTCGCGCGACAGCGCGGACTTTTCCTGCTCGGACACGCCCTGCAAATGCGTGGACAGCGCCGTCAAATCGCGTGTTCGGGCCGCGACCTCGCGCTCCAATTCCAATTTCTGATCGCGCAGCGCCGCGGCTTGGCGGGTGCGGCGCCGCAGATCGCCGTAAACCAGCCGAACCGCCAACAGCACCAGGCCGATATTCAACACCGCGCCGGCGGCCGATACCCAACGCGATAGCCGATAGTCCCTCTGCCATTCGACGTTGGCAGCGGCCGCCTCGGCTGCCTCCTCTCTGCGCATGGTCCCGACGATGGCGGCGATCGAATCCATGGTGCGCTTGCCCACATCGGTGTCCAGGATGCTGGCGGCTGCGGTGATGCCGCGTTTCTTCAGCAGTGCAACGCCGTCCTCGAGCTCGCCGAGCTCCTTGCCGGTCAGGACCCGCAATTGATGAAATTCACTGCTGCTCTCATCGCCGCCGTAGGCGTCGTGCAACCGATCGAGCGCTTGACCAATCTTGGTCACGGCGGCGGCGTATGGAGCGAGGTAGGCGCTCTCGCCGGTCAACAGGTAGCCGCGCTGGGCGGATTCCGCATCGCTGATCAGGCCTGCATAGTCGTTCAAGGCCTGTTCGCGCAGTTGCGAGCTGTGCGCGCGCTCGTTGGTCCTGTTAAGACGGGTCTGGCCGGCGGCGGCGAGGAAGAACAGGCCGATCAAAAAGCCAATCAGCAGCAGCGGCGGTAAAGCGATGTACCACCGGCCCACCCCTCCCAGCTCCTCACCCAGGATTTTCATGTAAAGTGCCTGCGTTGCAGCCGGCAGTCTAACATGTGAGGGTATTCCTACAGGGGCGCCCGGGACGAACCGATGGCCCGCGCCGGCCGGCACCGGCATAGTGCGAGCGCTGCGCCATGCGCAACGGGGTGTTTCGCCCACATCACAGAGGAGCTGGGAAATGGAAGCGAACTTTGACAATACGGCCGATCAGGCTCGCGCCACCGGCCGTCGCATGAAGAATGATTTGAATGATGGCATCGAGGACATCAAATCGGCCGCTTCCGGCGAGATCAAGAATTTGATCTCCGACGTGGAAGACCTCATGGCGCGCATTGCCGATCTGAAAGATGCGGACGTCGTGCGGGTGCGCGGCAAGGTGCAGCGTGCGGTGGACGCGGCCAAGGAGAGTCTCGCGGACGGCGCCGATTCGCTGCGGCGCCAGGCGCAGAATGTCGCCGGCACCGCGGATGACTATGTGCGCGAAAGCCCATGGCAGGCAATCGGCATCGCGGCCCTGGTTGGCGCAGTGGTGGGCATTCTAGCGACGCGCCGTTCTTAAGGATCCGGCGCAAATGCGAGGGTTGTGGTCACTGCCCAAAGCCGCCCCCGCGTTGATGCGCCATGTCGGCGCCTATATTGAACTCGCCGGATTGGACCTCGCGCGCACGCAGCGCGAAGTCATGGGGCAGGTCGTGGCCGTGGCGATCGTCGCCATCTGTGTGTTGTTCATCGTCCTGCTGGTCTGCCTGGGCGTCATCGCCTATACCTGGAATACGCCATACCGTGTCGCCGCCATCGCCTGGATGGCGGGGGCGTTCGTCATCGTTGCGCTGGGCGCCGCAATCTATCGCTTCCGAGCGGCACGTGCTCGCTCGCCGCTGCTCGCGGATGTGCGCCGAGAGTGGCGGCAGGATCGCGTGCTGCTCGAGCGAATCCTGTCGTCGGACGAGGAATGAGCATGACGGATCGCGACGCCGCCGCCCGGGATCTGATTCGCTCGCGGCTCGCACAATCGCGCGAGGAATTGCGGGCATTGCTGGATCCGCCCCCCGCGCCGGCCGACGGCGGCGCGCCGGCGTCCAAGCGCAGCGGCGGCTTCCCGCGCAGCCGCACCATGCGGTTGCTGTTGAGCAGCCGAGGCCTGGGGGCTTTGGGTGCGCTCGCGAGCGGCTTGTTGATCGCGCGCCCCGCCCTGGCGCTGCGGCTGTTGCGCCTGGTGCCGGCCGGCACGGTGGCGAAAATGCTCATGGCCAAGGCCGTCAATGCGCTCAAAGCGAATTCGCGTGGCGGCACAGCGCCTTAGGAGCCTCGCCGGGTACTCAACGCGCTACCCTAAGGTGATCTCGCCATAGTGATAGCGTCCATCGTCGGTCAGCTGGATCTCGCAGATCTCGCCGCCGATCCCCTTGCCGTCCAGGGAAGCCTTGGCAACACCGCGGTTCACCCCGCGCGGATTCTTCACCGTGATCCGATAGCGCGAAGTGCCGTACTTGTATGTGAATTCGAAGCCGGGCCAGGCACGCGGAATGCACGGATCGACCACCAGCGTCGAGCCGCGCAGTTGAATGCCCAGCAACGCTTCGGCCGCGGTGCGGTACATCCAGCCGGCCGATCCCGTATACCAGGTCCATCCGCCGCGCCCCACGTGCGCGGGCGCCGAATAGACATCCGCGCACACCACGTAAGGCTCCACTTTGTAGCGATGGATGCCGGCGCGGGTGCCGGCGTGATTGATGGGGTTGAGCAGCGAGAACAATTCGCCGGCCCGGTCGCCGTCGCCCAGCAGTGCAAACGCCAGCGTGGTCCACATCGCCGCGTGCGTGTACTGGCCGCCGTTCTCCCGAAGTCCCGGCGGGTAGGCCTTGATGTAGCCCGGATCTTTCGGGCTGCGATCGAAGGGCGGAGTGAACAATTTCACCAGGCCATCGCTGCGGCTGACCAGCTGCGTGTTCACCGCGGACATGGCGCGCAGTGCGCGGCTGCGCTCTCCGGCGCCGGAAATGACCGCCCAGGATTGCGCCACCGAGTCGATCCGGCATTCCTCGCTCGACACCGATCCCAAAGCGATGCCGTCATCGTAGTAGCCGCGCCGATACCAATCGCCGTCCCAGGCTTCGCGCTCGATTGCCTGCTGCAACGCGAAGGCATGTTTGCGCCAGACGGCTGCTGCATCCTTGGCGCCGCGCGCTTCCGCGATCGGCGCGAACCGCAGCAATGCGGCGTACAGGAACCACGCGAGCCACACGCTCTCGCCCCGCCCGGCGATGCCCACGCGATTCATGCCGTCGTTCCAATCGCCGCTGCCGAACAGCGGCAGGCCGTGCGCGCCGATCGCCAGGCTCGAGTTGAGCGCGCGCACGCAATGCTCGAACAGCGGCGCCGAGTCTGCCGCCGGAGGGGATGAGAAATTTTCGAGCGCGCCCGGGGCGAGCGGGCCGCCCCCCAAGAACGGCACCGTTTCGTCGAGCACCGCATCGTCGCCGGTGACCTCGAGATAGTGGGCGACCACGAAGGCCAGCCAGATGCGATCATCCGATACCAGCGTCTTGATGCCCTGGCCCGAGGTGGGCAGCCACCAATGCTGCACATCGCCTTCGGTGAACTGCCGCGCCGCGGCCCTCAAGATGTGCTCGCGCGACGTTGCCGGCGAGGACACACACAGCGCCATGACGTCCTGCAGCTGATCGCGATAACCGTAGGCGCCGCTCGACTGATAGAACGCCGTGCGGCCCCACACGCGGCAGCTCAAGGTTTGGTACAGCAGCCAACCGTTGACGAGAATGTCCATGGAGCGATCGGGTGTTTTGACCTGGACCGCTCCAAGAGTCCGGTCCCAGAAATCCGTCACGCTCTTCAATACCTGGTCGAGATCCGCGCCGCGATAGCGTTCGATCAGCGCAACGGCGGCGGCGGCGGAACTCTCCTCGCCCAGCAGCAACCGAAGCTCGACGGATTCGCCCGGATTCAGGCTGATTTTGGCCTGCATCGCGCCGCACGGATCCAGGCCGCCGCCGACCCGGTTGGCAAGCGGCTGCGGAACCAGCAGCGCCGCGGGTTCCGCGAGCGAGCCGTGGCGCCCGATGAACTCGGTGCGGTTGCCGGTATGGCTTTGCTGGCGCCCTGCCATGTCCATGAACGCGACCCGCGATTTGAAGTCGGCGGTCCAGGGATTGCGCGCCAGCAGGGCGCCGGTCTTCGGGTCGATGGCCGTGATGATGAACGGGGCCGCGCGATTGTTCTGGTTCCCCAGCATCCAGTCGAGATAGTACGTGATGGACAATTGACGCACTTCATCCGAGGCATTGACGATTTTCAACCGCGAAATCTTCACGGAATCCTCGAGCGGCACGAACTGGGTCAAATGGACGGCGATGCCGTGCGAGGTGTGCTCGAAGCGCGTGTAGCCGAAACCGTGCCGCACCACATACACGGACGCACGCTCGCGGATCGGCAGCGGCGTGGCGCTCCAAAGATCGCCGGAGTTCTCATCGCGAATGTAGACCGCTTCGGCCGGCGTATCGCTGACCGGGTCGTTCGACCATGGGGTGATTTGATTTTGTTGCGCGTTCAACGACCAGGTGCTGCCCGAACCATCCGCGGAAACCAGGAAGCCGAATTGCGGATTGGCGATGACGTTGATCCAGGGTGCGGGCGTCCACTGACCGTCATCCAGCAGCACGGCATATTCGCGTCCGCCCAGATCGAATCCGCCCAATCCGTTGAAATACTCCAGCGTCTTTAGCGGATGCGGCGCGTGAGCGCGCAGCTCGTCGCTGCTGTTCTCGCGCCGCAGGCGCGCGTTGCCGGGCGGCTCCTGCGGCCGCGCGAGCTGTTGGCGCAGCGAACCGTTGCGGCACTCAAGAACGGCGCGCGCGGCAACTTTAAGAAAGTCGCGATGTCCGGCCGGCATGCTATCGGCGCGCAGCGCAATGGCCGCGCCGCGTCCGGCGCGATCCTCGCCGCGTCCGGCGCGATCTTCGCCGCGTCCGGCGCGATCTTCGCCGTGCGCCTTTTGCATGCCGTTCACCGCCGTCTCCAGCGCCGCGTGCAGTGATGCCGCGGCCGCAGGCGCCGCCGCATTCAATATGACCAGATCCGCCGCAAGGCACTTCGACTGCCAGTACGCCTGCGCGCGCAATAGCTGCTTGAGCGCCTCCAATCCGGACTCATCCTCGATCAACGCCAGCACGATGGGCAGGTCGCCCGATATCCCGTGCGCCCACAAGTCCGCCTGGCCCAATTGATTTCCGTCGAGCAGCTCGGAGCTGGCGCGCAGCGAGGAGTCGGAATACAGGATGCGTTCGGCGATCTCCTGAAACAGCTGCGTATCCTCGAAGCCGACGCCCGAATCGCGCAACTGCACCTCCGCTTTGGCCCAGGACAGGGTCTTGGCGCGCTGCAATGCCGCCGCGCTGCCGAGCTTGTCCACCAGGCTCAATGCCTGCGCGCGGCTCGCGCCGATGCCGGTCCAAAACGCGGCATGGATGGTTTCACCGGGTTCGATCCGCACGCGGCGCCGCAGCGAGAGCACGGGATCGAGCACCGTACCCACGCTGTTGGACAGGGGGCGCGCGTCCATGATGGATACGGCGCTGCGCACATCATGGCCGCGGCCGATGAAGCGGGCCCGGTCGGTCTCGTATTGCAGGCTGCCCAGCGCCTCGCCCTCCAGGGAATTGAAATGCGCCATCCACAGCTGCGCCTGTCCGGGATCGCGCGGCCGCCGCGTCGCCAGCAAGGCGCCGCGTTCAGCGACAAACTCGGTCTGCACGAACATTTTGGAAAAGGCCGGATGGGCGGAGTCGGCCGCGGGCTGGCTCAACACCACTTCAGAGTACGAGGTCAGCTCGAGTTCGCGCGCGCCCCGGCCCTCGTTGGTGAGCGACAGGTGCCGCACCTCGGCGTCATCCTCGGTGCAGACGAAGATTTCCATGACGGTGCGGATCGGTCCGTCTTTGCGCAGGATCTGCGCGCGATCCTCGAAGAACGATGCCTCGTAGATCTCGGATTCGCGGCCGATGGGCTGATAACCGGCCGACCAGACGTGGCCATTGAACACGTCGCGCAGGAATATGAAGGATCCCCAAGGATCGCAGGTGGGGTCCTCGCGCCAGCGCGTCAGCGCCACGTCCCGCCAGCGGCTGTAGCCCGAGCCCGCGGCGGTCAGCATCACCGCATAGCTGCCGTTCGACAGCAGGTGCGTGCGCGGACGTATGGAATCTACCGGCATGAGGGTCGCTGCGGGTTCCCGGCCGCATTCATGGGTTCAACTTCCACATGGCGAGATTGATCGCGGCGGCGAATGTCATCCACAAAAAATACGGCAGCAAGGTCAGCGCCGCGACGAATTTCACCCGTGCGAACTCGCGCATCGTCCAGCCGACCGCGAGCCACAGGGCGACGATGTCGAACAAGCCGGCACCGATGTTCTTCAGGCCGAAGAACACGGGCGCCCACAGCGCATTCAGCAGCAGTTGCACGGCATAGGCGGCGATCGCCGTGCTGCGCCCCCGGTGGTAGCGCTCGCGCCAGATGATCCATGCGGCGACCGCCATCAGTACGTAGAGCGCAATCCAGACCGGCCCGAACCATGTTTGCGGCGGCAGCCAGCGGGGCTTCGCCAGCGATGCGTACCAGCGCGCGGCCGGCGCGGAAAAGGCCGGCGAGAATATCGCGCCCAGTGCGCCCGCGGCGAATGCCAGGATCAGGAACGATGCCAGCGCCGGCAGATTCGGCCGTGAATTGCGGCCGCGATAACTGGTCGAACTCTCTATGGGAATTCTCATTTGAGTCTCACGAACAGGAAGATGGCGGCAATCATCTGCAGCCCCCCAAACCACCGATATTGCGTGGTCAGCGCCAGCCAAAGCAACCCGGACAACCACAATGTCGCGGCCCCCAGCAGCGCATCGCGCCGCGCAGCGGAAATCCGCGTCTCGGCGCGCAGGCGTGCGAGCTCTCCGTCCACGGTCGCTGCGCTGCCCTCGGCGGCCTCGCGCACCGCGGCCTGGACGATCCGCGGCACCTGTCTCAACGTCAGCAGCGCATCGGGCAGGTGCGCGCGAATCTCCCTGAATATGGTGCGTGGGCTGGTGCGCTCCTTCATCCACTCGCGCAGCACCGGCTGGGCGGTCTTCCACAGATCGAGTTCGGGATAAAGCTGCCGGCCCAGCCCTTCGATATTGAACAGGGTCTTCTGCAGCAGGATGAGCTGCGGCTGTACCTGCATGTCGAAACGCCGCGCGGTCTCGAACAGCCGCAGCAGCACCTGTGCGAAGGAGATTTCCTTCAGCGGCTTGTTGTAGATGGGTTCGCAGACGGTGCGCACCGCCGATTCGAGCTCATCGACGCGCGTGCCCGCCGGCACCCAGCCGCTCTCGATGTGCAGCCTGGCAATGCGTCCATAGTCGCGTTTGAAAAAAGCCATGAAGTTTTCGGCAAGATAGTGCTGATCGCGCGGCTGCAGGGTGCCGACGATGCCGAAATCGATGGCCGCGTAGCGCGGATTCGCCGGGTCATCGATCTGCACGAAAATATTGCCGGGGTGCATGTCGGCATGAAAGAAATTGTGGCGGAACACCTGGGTGAAGAAGATTTCCACGCCGTTCTCGGCGAGTTTTGCGATGTCGGTGCCGCGCGCCCGCAACTCCTCGACCCGGCTGACGATGATGCCGTGGATGCGCTCCATCACCATCACGTTCTGGCGGCAGTAGTCCCAATGTATCTGTGGGACGTAGAGCAGCGAGGACCCCGCGAAATTGCGTTTCAGCTGCGACGCATTGCCGGCCTCGCGCATCAGATCCAGTTCATCGGTGATGGTCTTGCGGTACTCTTGCACCACATCGATCGGCCTGACCGGACGCGCCTCGATCCAATATTCGTCGGCGAGCGCCGCCAGCGCGTCGAGCACCTCGAGATCCAGATCGATGACCTCGCGCATGCCCGGGCGCAGCACCTTCACCACGACCTCGTCGCCGTTCTTGAGAACTGCCGCGTGCACCTGGGCGATGGACGCTGCGGCGAGCGGCGCGGTCTCGAAGCTGCCGAAAATTTCCCCGAGCGGCATGCCGAAGGTGGCCTCGATCATGGCGATCGCGACCGGGCCGGGAAACGGTGGCACGCGATCCTGCAGCTTTGCCAGTTCATCGGCGATGTCAACCGGCAACAGATCGCGACGCGTCGAGAGCGCCTGGCCGAATTTCACGAAAATAGGACCCAAATCCTCGAGCGCCAGGCGCAGCCGTTCGCCGCGGGTGCCGCCGATGCGGCGTTGAAACCAGGTCCACGGAGATGCATAGAACAGGCAGCGCAGCGGCCGATACAGGTGGGTGGCGCGCACGAATTCATCCAGCCGGTGCCGCACCAGCGCCCGCTGTATCCGCAGCAGCCGTGCCAGCACCCGCGGGCGCATCAGCCGGCCTTCACGCGCTGCTCGATCCTGCGCAGGCGCGCTTCGATGCGCTCGACGCTGTCGCGCACGCCGTCGACACCCCGCAGGAATTCCTCCAGCTCGGTCCTGCCGATCAGATCGCGGCCCTCCTCCTGCAGATATTCCGCGATGTTCTCCCCTGCGCTGCGCCGCGCGCGGCGCGCCCAGGTGCGCACGCTCCTGGCAATCTGCGACAGATGCCGCGCGGGCAGATCGCCCACCCAGCGCGACAATTCCTCCTCCAAATCGGGACGCGCCGCGCTGAACAGGTCGCGGTACGAATTGGCGATCTCGGCATCGCCGCGCACTTGAACCACGGAGCGCGATTGCACCGGCGCCGCTCCTGTCTTCAGCATTTGAATCAGTGCGGGTGCCGAACCGGAAATGACGGCATCCGCCTTGGAATCATCGCCCGCGAGCAACGCCAGCCGGCCTCGCAGGCAGGCCGCGCGAACCCGGGTGATGCCCTCGACGTCGACCTGCAGGGCGGTGCCCTCGAGGCGCCTGGCGAGTGCCGCCGCCCGGCTCGATGCCGCGACATTGCGATTCAGGACCGCTTCGACCGATGCCAACCAGGCAGGTGTCGCAGGCATCAGATCTTATAACCGCGATGCACGGCGACGATGCCGCCGCTGAGATTGTGATAGCGCGCCTGCGCAAATCCGGCGGTACGCAGCATGTCCAGCAGTGTTTCCTGGTCCGGGTGCATGCGGATAGATTCGGCCAGGTAGCGGTAGCTGTCGCTGTCCTTGGCGACCAGGCCGCCGAGCAGCGGCAGCACTTTGAAGGAGTACGCGTCGTAGAGCGGCTTCAAGGCCGGCGCCACAGGCGTCGAGAATTCCAACACCAGCAATTGGCCGCCGGGCTTCAGCACCCGATGCATGGATTCGAGCGCCGCCGCCTTGTCGGTGACGTTGCGCAGGCCGAAGCCGATGGTCAGGCAGTCGAAGCTGTCGTCCCCGAAGGGCAGGCGCTGTGCGTCCGCGACGATGCACTCGACGTTGCCGGCATGGCCCGCATCGAGCAGCCTATCGCGGCCGATCTCGAGCATTGACGGATTGATGTCCGACAGCACCACCCGCCCGGTCTTGCCCACCTGGCGCAGCAGTCCCGCGGCCAGATCGCCGGTGCCGCCGGCCACGTCCAGGGCGCGCTGTCCCGGCCGCAATCCGCTCAACGACAGCGTGAACCGTTTCCACAGCCGGTGTGCACCGAAGGACATCAGGTCGTTCATGATGTCGTACTTGCCCGCGACCGAGGCAAACACCGCGCCCACGCGCGCGGCTTTGTCGGCCGCTGCGACCTTCTCGAAGCCAAAATCCACCGTGTTATCGGAGTCAGCCATGGCGCCCATATCCTTACCTGCGCACATTGTAGCCGACTCGAGCCGGCCGGCCGGTTACCGCGGCCCTATCTTATGCCTAAGATTTGCCTGAAATGTCAGCCTGTGTGCAGCGCTCGCGATAGCGGGTCCAATTCGCCTGCCGGTCGCGGCCCAAAAGGTACAGCACGCTCCAGGAGTACAGCCCGGTATTGTGGCCGTCGTCGAAGAACAGGCGCAGGGCATAGTTGCCGATCGGTTCGAGCCTGCTGATCCCCACGTTCTGCTTGCCCTGCACCAGCGCTCCCTCGCCGCCGCCGTGGCCCTTCACTTCGGCCGAGGGCGAGAACACCCGCAGGTATTCGAACGGCAGTTCGAAATGCGATCCGTCTTCGAAGCTCACCTCGAGCAGCCGCGATTCGGTGCGCAGCTTGATGTCGGTGGGCTGCGGCGTCGGCGCGGCGCTCACAGGATGTACCGCGACAGATCCTGATCCTTCACCAGCTCGCCGAGATTGCCTTCCACGTACTCGCGGTTGATCACGACGCGCGTGCCGTTGCGGTCCGCGGCATCGAAGGATACGGATTCCAGCAGGCGCTCCATCACGGTGTGCAGGCGCCGAGCGCCGATGTTTTCGGTGCGCTCGTTGACCTCGAAGGCGACTTCCGCGAGCCGCTGCACGCCGGAGTCCGCAAATTCCAGGGTCAACCCCTCGGTTGCCATCAGCGCCGAGTATTGCCGGCACAACGAGGCATCCGGCTCGGTCAATATGCGCACGAAATCGCCGACCACCAGGGGCTCGAGCTCGACCCGGATCGGCAGGCGGCCCTGCAATTCCGGGATCAGGTCCGAAGGTTTGGACATATGAAACGCGCCGGATGCGATGAACAGCACGTGATCGGTCTTCACTGTGCCGTACTTGGTGTTCACCGTGCAGCCCTCGACCAGGGGCAACAGGTCGCGCTGCACACCCTCGCGCGATACGTCCGCGCCCATGGTTTCCTGGCGGCGCGCGATCTTGTCGATTTCGTCGATGAACACGATGCCGTTTTGCTCGGCGCTCTCCACCGCGCGCAACTTCAATTCTTCCTCGTTGATCATCTTGCCTGCTTCTTCATCGAGCAGCAGTTTCAAGGCCTCCTTGATCTTGACCTTGCGCGGGCGGGTGCGGCCGCCGCCCAGATTCTGAAACATGCCCTGCAGCTGCTGCGTCATCTCTTCCATGCCCGGAGGTGCCATGATCTCGACCCCCAACGGCACGGCCCGCACCTCGATCTCGATTTCGCGGTCGTCCAGCTGGCCTTCACGCAGCATTTTACGAAAGCGCTGGCGGGTATCGGTGTCCTTGGCGCCCGCATCCCCGGTAAAGCCGGCTTGCGGCCGCGGCACCAAAATATCGAGTACCCGATCCTCCGCCGAGTCCGCGGCCCGGTGGCGCACTTTTGCCATTTCTTCTTCTCGCGTCATTTTGACGGAGATCTCCACAAGATCGCGGACGATCGAGTCAACTTCGCGCCCAACATAGCCGACTTCGGTGAATTTCGTCGCCTCTACCTTGATGAAGGGGGCCTTGGCCAGGCGTGCCAGGCGGCGGGCGATTTCGGTCTTGCCGACGCCGGTCGGGCCGATCATGAGAATGTTTTTCGGCGTGATTTCCGGTCTGAGGGCGTCCGCCACCTGCAGCCGGCGCCAGCGATTGCGCAGGGCGATGGCCACCGCGCGCTTGGCAGCTTTCTGGCCGACGATGTGCTTGTCGAGTTCCTCGACGATCTCCCGCGGAGTCATCTGCGACATTTAGGCACCCGTCCGAGTATTCACTTCAGCTCTTCGATGGTCAGATTGCGGTTGGTGTAGATGCAGATGTCCGCCGCGATGTTGAGCGATCGCTCGACGATGTCGCGCGCGGGCAGTTCGCCCTGCATGAAAGCCAGTGCCGCAGCCTGCGCGAAACCGCCGCCCGAGCCGATGGCAATGAGATCGTGCTCGGGCTCGATCACATCGCCGGTGCCCGAGATGACGTAGGTGCTTTCGAGGTCAGCGACGCAGAGCAGCGCCTCCAGGCGGCGCAAGCTGCGATCGCTGCGCCAGTCCTTGGCCAGTTCGATGGCGGCGCGGGTCAGGTTGCCGAATTTCTCCAGCTTGCCCTCGAATCGCTCGAACAAGGTGAACGCATCCGCCGTCCCGCCGGCAAATCCGGCCAGCACCTTGTCGCCGTAGAGTCGGCGCACCTTGCGGGCGTTGGACTTCATGACGCTCTGACCCAACGTGACCTGGCCGTCGCCGCCGACCGCGACATGGCCGTTGCGGCGCACCGCCAGAATCGTGGTGCCATAGATGCGATCAGGATCGTGATTCATGGGAATCCTCAGAGAGGCTGCTGGTACCGTGGGGCCGCCCGCGGCCCTTTCAAGCCGAACGCGGCCGGCGGCGCGCGCGCGGGTGCGCGGCGTCGTAAACCGCGGCGAGATGCTGAAAGTCCAGATGCGTGTACACCTGAGTGGTGCTGATGTCGGCATGCCCCAAGAGTTCCTGCACGCCGCGCAGGTCGCCGCTCGATTCCAACAGATGGGTCGCAAACGAATGACGAAACATATGCGGGTGCACGTGTTGGGACAGACCTTGGCGGCGCGCCCAGGTACCCACCCGCAACTGCACGGCTCGAACCGACAGTGCCCGCCCGCTCTTGCCCACGAACATCGGACCCAGGTGCCCGGCAGCGGCCGGCGGCTGCCGCCGGACCAGCGTGGCGCGCTCGACGAGCCATTGCTTCAATGCCTCCACCGCATACCGGCCGACGGGGACGATGCGGGTTTTACCGCCCTTGCCGAGCACCCGCACGGTGCGATCCTTGAGATCCGCGGCGGCGGCATCCAGTCCCACCAGTTCGCTCAAGCGCAGACCCGAGGAATAGAACAGTTCCATCATGGCTTTGTCGCGCGCCGAAAGGGAATCATCGACCCGAAAATCCAACAGCCGCGCCATTTGGTCGGCATCCAAGGTTGCCGGCAGGCGCTTCTTGGTCTTGGGCGCGCGCACTTCGAGCGCAGGATTGCCCTTGGCAGCACCCTCGCGCATCAAGTATTCGTAAAACGAGCGCGCCGCCGACAGCCGCCGCTGGATGCTGCGCGGCGCGATGCCGCCGGCGTGCTCGGCCGCCGCGAAGGCACGCACCTGAAAATTGCCGAGTGCCGGCCAGCGCCGAATATCGCGCCGCTCACAGAAATCCGCCAGCCTCAGCAAATCGTGGCGATACGCAGCCAGGGTATGGCTGCTCATGCGGCGCTCAACATGCAGATGCGACAGGAATCGCTCGATCCATTCGCGTTCGCGTGCGTCCACGTGGCCGGTCAGCGCGTCAGCGCGTAGGTCACGAGCTCGCCGATGCGCAACAAAAACTCCGTGCTCATGCCGGGATGGAAGCGTTCCGCATCGCTGGCGCCGATTGCCAGGATGCCGAGGGCGCCCTTTTGGCCCAGGGGGGTGAGCGCCACCGAGCCGATCGCCACCGAGTCCCTGCCGAACAGATAATCGCGCTGCGCATCGCGCACCTGGCCGCAACGCGGCTTGCCGGAACTCAGCAGCGAGTCAAACGTGCGCATGTCCTCGTCGATGGGATTGGCGATGCGCAGGAATCGGCCCATCTCCGGCTCCAGCGCTCGCGCCTGCTCGAGAAACAGCACGAGCACCGAGTTCATGGCGTCGAAATCCTCGCGCAGCGAGGTCTCGATGGCGCTGACGGCTTCCGCCAACGTGTGCGCGCGAATCAGCCGCTGGCTCAGGCGGTGAATGCGGTCCGCCAGCGAGTCGTTGGCGCGCGCCACGTCGACCAGTTCCTTGAGCTTGCGTTCCAGGGCCTGATTGCGCTCGCGCAGCACCTCGACCTGACGCTCCACCAGGCTCACGGTCGCAGCTCCCTCGCGCACGTGCGGCAGACGCAGTTTGGTCAACAATTGCGAGTTGCGTTCGAAAAAATCCGGATAGGTCTGCAGATAGTCCGCGACCGTATTGTCGTTGAGGGCGTCCTGCTTGATCCCTCGCGCGTGACCCGTGGTCATTGTTTGGCTCCAGTGAATCGCGTTAAATCGATTGAACCCGTGAATACCGTGGTTGCCGGTCCGGTCAGCCAGATGTGCTGGCCCGGACCCTCCCAGGTGACGATCGCCGTGCCGCCCGGCAGATCCACCCGCACCTCGCCGTCCAGCAAACCCTGGCGCGCGCCGGTCGCGACGGCCGCGCATGCTCCGGTGCCGCAGGCCCGCGTTTCGCCCGCGCCGCGCTCGAACACGCGCAGCGCGATATGGCCGCGCTCGACGATCTGCATGAACCCCACGTTGGCGCGGTTGGGAAAATGCGGATGCCGCTGAATGCTCGGTCCCCAAAGCTCGACCGGCGCGGTCTCCACGTCGGCCACGCGCAGCACCGCATGGGGATTGCCGAGTGAAAGCGCGCTCACCGTTACGTCCCGGGACTCCACCTTCAGCGAAAACTCATTGGGCTCCTCGAATTTTGGGATGCCCATGTCGACCGACACCAGGCCGTCGTCGCGGATGCGGGCGCGCACGCGGCCGCCCGGACTGCCCATGATCAGATCGCGCCCCAGTTCAGGCGCGCGTGCATAGAGCAGAGCTGCGATACAGCGCGCGCCGTTGCCGCATTGTTCGACCTCGCCGCCGTCCGAATTGAAGATCCGGTAGAACGCCCGGCTCGCCGGATCGCGCGGCGTCTCCAGCATCAGCGCCTGATCGAATCCCACCCCGGTGTGCCGATCGGCGAGAGCACGCAGCGCCCTTTCATCAAGAGGAGCGTCGGCGGCGATCGCGGCGGCGTCGAACACCATGAAATCGTTGCCCAGGCCCTGCATCTTCAGAAACTCGATGCGCATGCGCGAAGCATAGCCGATGCGGCAATTTTCCGCTCGGGGGTTGCGCAATGCTTGCGTAAAGCTCTACCTTACAGAAAATAACGAAGCCGGGGGATTATGCGCCACGTAATGGTATTGAATGCGAAGGGCGGTTGCGGCAAGAGCACGCTCAGTACGAACGTCGCCGTTTTTTTCGCCCGCGACGGGCACAAGGTTTGCCTTGCGGACTACGACCCGCAACGCTCCAGCCTCGACTGGCTCGCCATGCGCCCGGCGGATCTGCCCGCGATCAGCGGCGTCGCGGCTTTCGATGAGGGACTGCGCAATGTGCCCCGCAACACCGACATTCTGGTCATCGATGCGCCGGCGCGCGTTCACGGCACCGAACTCAACGAACTGGTGCGGCGCGCTGAAACCATCATGGTGCCGGTGCTGCCCTCAAGCATCGACATGAAAGCCTGCGGACATTTCATGGCCGAGCTGCTCGAAATCGGCAAGGTCTCGCGCAAGCAGGCGCGTCTCGCCGTGATCGCCAACCGCGTGCGCGAGTACACTCTGGTGTACGAGGAGCTGGATCAGTACTTGAGCAAACTCAAAGTGCCCTACCTCGGGCATCTGCGCGAGGCGCAGAACTATGTGCGTGCCTACTCGCGCGGCATGGGCGTGCTCGAACTGCCCGAGTATCTCGCCTGGCCGGACTGGAAGCAGTGGGAACCTATCCACGAATGGCTGGACAGCAAGCGCAGCCAACCCAGCGCATAACGCCCGACAGGCGCGGCTGCGTGGCGTTTCTGCGAAGCCGCGCACTCAAGAAGGGCGCGTGATCATCAGTCTCGCCAATTCCAGCCGCCGCTTCGAGTCCGGTGCCGATCAGCTGCTGCTCGATGCCGCGCAGCGCGCCGCGCTCAACCTGCCGCACAGTTGCAAGAGCGGCAACTGCGGCGCCTGCAAGGCGCGCCTGCTGCGGGGCGAAATTCACTATCCCGGCGGCCGGCCGCTGGGATTGTCCGATGCCGAAATTGCCGACGGCATGATCTTGCTCTGCAAGGCGCAGGCACGCACCGACCTGCAGGTGGAGACGTTCGAACTGCAATCCGCCGATGGCGCCACCCGAAAACGACTGCCGTGCCGCATCGAGCGCTCGATTGCGCTGTCGCACGATGTCATGGGGTTGTTCCTGCGGCTGCCGATCGCCGAAGATTTCCGCTTCGAAGCCGGCCAGTACATCGATATTTTGCTGCCCGGGGGCCGGCGCCGCAGTTTCTCCATTGCATCGCCGCCGCACGATGCGCGGCCGCTCGAGCTGCACATTCGGCGCGTGCCCGGCGGCGAGTTCACCGACCGGCTGTTTCACGACGAGATGCGCTCCTCGCTGCTGAACATCGAAGGCCCGCTGGGTACCTTTGTCTACCGTCCGCATACGGGCCGGGCGCCACCCATGCTGATGATCGGCGGCGGCACGGGCATCGCGCCACTGCTCAGCATCTTGCGGCATGTCATCGAGAACGGGATTCAGCGCGACATGCGGGTTTTCTGGGGCGTGCGCAGTGAACAAGATCTTTACGCGAGCGCGCGACTCGAGGCATTGAGTCGCGTCACCGGTTCGACCGATGGCGCCACTGGTCCGGGCGCCGTCTCTTTGAGCTATGTGCCGGTGCTGTCGGAAGCCACGCCCGCCTGGCGCGGGCTCTCCGGCTGGGTGCATGAGGCCGCCTTCAGGGATGTCGCGGATCTGGAAGGCATCGAGGTGTATGCCGCGGGGCCACCCGCCATGATCGCCGCCATCCAGCACGCATACGCCGCGCGCGGCAGCGCGACGCACCGCTTGTACTTCGATTCCTTCGATTACGCGCCCGACACGCTCGAGCGCCAGCGGATGAGCGCTGCAACCAAATCCTGATCTTCGGCCGAGTCCGCCTGCAGCAGGGGCGCCCGCAGCCCCAATTCGCGCAAGCCCGCCGCCACGCGTTCTCCCGGCACGAGCCAATGCGCGCGCTCGAATTCGGCGCGCAATGCGGGCGAGGCGAGTTCGAGCAACCGGCCTGCGATCTCCAGGCTGGTCGCCGTGATCACCTGCATCTCACCGGCCGCCA
Source organism: Steroidobacteraceae bacterium (assembly GCA_036267715.1). Classification (GTDB taxonomy): domain Bacteria; phylum Pseudomonadota; class Gammaproteobacteria; order Steroidobacterales; family Steroidobacteraceae; genus Bog-1198. The sequence continues at coordinate 412,717 of DATAVN010000003.1, forward strand.
ATCGCTCCTGCAGTCCCGCCAGAAGCGCCGCGTCCGGTGTCAACGGCACGCGCTCATAGACTTCCGCGCTCACCACGGCGGCGCCGCGACGGGTGAGCTCTTGCTGCAGCAGCAGCCGCCCGCCGCTGCCCTTGACCAGCAGAATCCGATGTCCCGCGACATGTGCCAGGCGAGGGTGCGCGAGCAGACCCTCGGTGTCGAAGGAGCCGAGCGGTTGGATCGCCACGCGGTAGCCCGCCTGGTTCAGCGCGCGTGCGCTGGCGGGACCGACCGCGGCGAGCGTGAGATCGCGCTTTTGATCCAGAAACGAGACGCCAAAGCGCACCGCATTGGCGCTGTTGAAAATAATGACGTCGAAATTTTCGAGAGCGCCCACTTGTTCGGCCAGGACGCGCCTGTCTTTGAGCGGCCTGATTTCGACCACGGGCATGCGCAGCGTCGTCGCGCCCTGATTTTGCAGCATCCGGCACAGCGGCATCGCCTGCAGTTCGGGTCTGGTGACGAGGACGCCAACTCCGTGGAGGGGCGACACCGCTAATCCGCGCGCAAGCGCTCGAGCAAGGGAGCGGCGCCGGCGGCGAGAATGCGCTCCGCCAATTGCCGGCCGAGCAATGCCGGATGTTCCGCGCTGCCCGTGAGTTCATCGCGCAGCAGACGCGAGCCGTCCGGCTCCGCGACCAATCCGCGCAGCGAGATCCGCACTCCGTCGAGTTCGGCGTACGCCGCAATCGGGGATTGGCAGCTGCCCCCCAGGCGTGCGGCGAAGGCACGTTCGGCATCCATGCACCGGCGCGTCGGCGGATGCTCCAGCGCCTGCAGCAGCGCCAGCGTGCGCGCATCGCTGCCGCGGCACTCGATTCCGATCACGCCCTGTGTGACCGCCGGCAGACAGACTTTGGGATCGAGGCGTGCGCTGATGCGCGATTCCAAGCCGAGGCGAATCAAGCCCGCGCACGCCAGAACGATGGCGTCCATGCGATCTGCACCCGGTGCGTCCGAGTCGCCACGCGCAGTGCCGGCGTCGAGCTTGCGCAGGCGCGTGTCGACATTGCCGCGCAGCGGCTCGATGCGCAGATCCGCCCGCAACGCGCGCACCTGCGCCTGGCGCCGCAGGCTGGAGGTTCCCACCCTGGCGCCGTGCGGCAGATCCTCGAGGCGAGCGATGCCCGATGTCGTGACCAGCGCATCGCGCGGATCCGCGCGCTCGAGCACCGCAGCGATGATCAATCCGGCGGGCAACTCGGCGGGCACATCCTTCATGGAGTGGACGGCGATGTCGGCGAGTTGCTGCTCGATTGCCAGCTCGAGTTCCTTGATGAACAGGCCCTTGCCGCCGATCGCCGCCAGCGTCCGGTCCTGGATTCGATCGCCCTGAGTCAGCAGCGGCACCAATTCGATCCGCAGCGCCGGGTGGACCGCACGCAGCAAGGACGCCACATGCTCCGCCTGCCACAGCGCCAGCTGACTCTTGCGCGTTGCGATGCGTAACGCCGCGGTCACATCGACTCAGGCTTCGGAGGAAACAGTTTGGACTTCAACCGGTAGATCGCTGAGATGTCTTCATCGCCATAGCCTTGCGCGATCAGTTTTTCATATTGATCGATGGTCGACTCGACCACCGGCAGCACGCCGCCGTGCTTGGCCGCCATGTCGCGGCAAATGCGCAGATCCTTGTCGTGCAGGCGCACGCGGAAGCCGGCCGGGAAGGCATTGTTGGCCATGAAGGGCGCGCGGTTCACGAAGTACCAGCTCGAGCCCGCGCCCTTGCCCAAAACATCGATGACTTTTTTCAGGTCCACGCCTTCTTCGTGCGCGAACGCCATGGCTTCGCCCACCGCCTGGATGATGCCCGCGCACATGATTTGATTGGTGGCCTTGGTCACCTGACCAGAACCGCTGCCGCCCATATAGGCCACCGCCTTGCCCATCTTCTCCAGGATGGGCCGTGCGCGATTGAAGTCCGCTTCATCGCCGCCGCACATGATGGCGAGCGAAGCCGTGCGTGCGCCTTCGACGCCGCCGCTCACCGGGCAATCGAGAAAACCCACGCCCAACGAGTTCAGCTGATCGTGGATTTCGCGCACGGTGTCCTTGCCCACCGTTGAACAGTCCATGACGATCATGTTCGGACTCAAGCCGGGTTCCAGACCGGCCACGACTTCGCGCAGGTCCTTGTCGGCGGATACGCAAGTCACCACCGCTTCGCAGTTGCCGGCGAGCTCGGTCAAGCTCGCGAAGGCGTGAACCTTGAGTTCTCCGGCCAGCGCCCTGGCTTTCTCGGTCGTGCGGTTCCAGACGCCTGTGAGTAAGCCGGCGCGGTGAAGATTGCGTGCCATGTGCGCACCCATTGCGCCCAATCCAACGAAGCCTGTTTGCATGTGCATGATCCCTTGAAGAGCTTAGGTCAAAGGAGGTTAGCCTAAGGCTTTGCGCCTTCCGCGGCAAAGCGCCGCGGGTGCGCGGCGGGAATTACCGGAGTCGCGGGGGTCCGCTGCTGCGAGGCGCGGTTTAAGCGGCGCTCAAGTGCGCCCAGGTGCGCTCAGGTGGCGCTATTGCAGATGCCGTCCACCTCGCGCTTGGCATTGAGGCGCTCGGTATCGATTTCCTCGGAGGTCATGAATTGACGTTCGCCGTCCGGGCCGGTTTTGTAGATATGGCGCCCTTCGATCAACTTCTTGTAGCGGTCCTGCGCCTCGGCGCATTGCTTGTCCCGCGTCTGCGCGACATCTTGATCGACGGCTTTCTTGTCTTGAGCATCCTGGGCCGAGGGGCTGGGGTTCTTCGCCGCCGCTGCTGACGGCGCGGGCGCCGCTGAGGAACGGCTCGACGCGGAGTGCGCAACCAACAGCTCAACTATTTCCGCATGCACTCCATCCGGCGGCCGGTCGCCGTACTGCAGCTTGCCTTGCGCGTCGGTCCATTTGTAGACGACGGCGGAGGCCATACCCGACCAGGCGATCAAGGCGGCGAACAGTAACAGGCGTTTCATCGTCCAATCCTCGCTAATTTTCTACAAGGCGCGCGATCCCGCCTCGCCGGTGCGTATGCGCACCGCTTGACCGAGATCGGAGACGAAGATCTTGCCATCACCGATTTTACCCGTGCGCGCCCTTTCAATGATGGCTTCCACGACCCGATCGACCTGATCGTCCTCGACGGCCAGCTCGAGCTTTACCTTGGGCAGAAAATCAACGACGTATTCCGCCCCCCGATACAGCTCAGTGTGGCCCTTTTGCCGGCCAAAGCCTTTGACCTCTGTCACGGTAATGCCTTGAATACCCACCTCAGCCAGGGCGGCGCGAACATCGTCGAGCTTGAAGGGTTTGATGATGGCTATGACCATTTTCATGGGTCTGGAGGCTCCCGGGTTCGTATAAATGCAGTTTAGCAGCGGAACTCGAAAGAGAATTGCTGCACCACAGCATGGAGTCTTTAATTTCACTCGCGTATAAAGCCTTCGAGCATCTCGCGTCAGGCACAAAAAAAATACGGCACCGGTCCTTCGATGAACTCGAGGAACCCGTGCCGTTGGGATATCGCACCGACGGGGGAGTTGGCTGGCTTGCCGGCGCGAGATGCTCCTAAATCATTGAGGCTGGCCACTCAGATGGCGTCCGGACCCGTTTCGCCGGTGCGGACCCGCAATGCCTGCTCCAGTTCGAATACCCATATCTTTCCGTCTCCCGCATTTCCTGTTCGTGCGATATTGCACAGCGCCTCGGTAACCTGTTCGGCAATCGAATCGTCCACCGCCAGTTCAACTTTTGCCTTCGGTACAAAGTCGGCCTCGGCACCTCGATAAGTCTTCCCGTGTCCCGCCAGCAGGCGATAGCCATGCACTTCCGTGACCGTCACGCCCTGAATGCCGAGATCGGCGACCGCTTTCCGCACCTCGTCCAGCTTGAAAGGCTTGATGATCGCGGTGATCAGCTTCATGCATTTATCCCCGCATCCGCCGGTAAATCAGGCCGCCCGCCAGATCACTTGCGGTAATATTGATCAGGGAAATGCAGTTTCCGTGCCATCGGCCGCCATAGTCGAATCAACGGGTTGCGCAGCGCAGGACAATGGGATGCACTCCTGTGGCGCGCGAACCGTCTCGTCCATGCGTCAAGCCAGGGCGACGGGTTCCGTAGCGGTGCCAATGCTTGGATGGAGGTGAGGATGAGTTTCATCAATTCGAATGGTTTGGACGATTTGGCAAAACGCCTCGCGGATTCAGTGCCGGAGTCGCTACGTGCTTTTGGCCGCGACCTGGAAAGCAATTTCAAGGCGGTATTGCAGGCGCAGCTCGCCAAGCTCGATCTGGTCACACGTCAGGATTTCGACGTGCAGGCCGCGATCCTGGAACGCACCCAGGCCAAGCTGACCGCCATCGAAGCTCGCCTGAAAGAGCTCGAGGCGAAGCTCACCACGGACTGAGCGAACGGGTGATGCCCACTCACAAGGAAGTGAGCACGGTTTTCAGCCGCGCCCCCGCCGGACTGGAAGCACCTCTGGTACGCGTCGAAGTCCACCTGGGAACCGGTCTGCCCGCATTCGTTCTGGTCGGACTTCCGGAAGCCGTGGTCCGGGAAAGCAAGGAACGCGTACGTGCCGCGCTCATCACCGCAGGATATGACTTTCCGCAACGGCGGATCACCGTCAATTTGTCCCCGGCCGATCTGCCCAAGGAAGGCGGCCGCTTCGATCTGCCAATTGCCGTCGGCATCCTGGCCGCCGATCGCAAGATCCACGCACACGCGCTCAAGAACCAGGAGTTTTACGGCGAATTGTCGCTGGGCGGCGCCTTGCGCGAGACCCGCAAGCTGTTGCCCGCGCTGATTGCAGGCGCAAAGAACGGCAGCGAGATGATACTGCCGGCCGCGAACGCGCTCGAGGCCAGCCTGGTCGATGGCGCGAAACTGCGTCTCATGAATCATTTATCCGAGGTGGTTGCGGCGCTCGGCGGCCGGGAAGCTGCGCGCAGCATGCCCTCAGCACAGCCGGGTCGAAGTGAGAGCGATGAGCAGCGCGAGCTCGAGCAGCAGAATGCCTGCCGGGTCATGAGCCGGGGTGCTCTCAAGCCAGCGGCAGATCTTGCCGACATTCGCGGCCAATACGCCGCCAAGCGCGCTCTGGAAATAGCCGCGGCCGGCGAACATGGATTGCTCATGATCGGCCCCCCGGGCACGGGCAAATCGTCGCTCGCCCAACGCTTGCCAGGACTATTACCCCCCTTGTCGGGCCCGGAAATACTCGAGGTTGCGAGCCTGGAATCCGCGGCCGGCCACAGGCCTAACTCCACGCGAGTCAGGCCATTCCGCAGTCCCCACCACACCGCATCGATGGCCGCGCTGATCGGAGGCGGCGCGATGCGGCCCGGCGAACTATCGCTTGCGCACCATGGCGTCTTGTTTCTCGATGAGCTTCCCGAATTCCCCCGCAACGCGCTCGAGGCCATGCGTGAACCTTTGGAAACCGGCACGGTGATTCTCGCGCGCCTGAAAGGCAGCAGCGAGTTCCCCGCCAGATTCCAATTGGTCGCAGCCATGAATCCCTGTCCCTGCGGATATGCCGGCGATCCGCGCGGGCGCTGTCATTGCACTGCGGCGCAAGTGGCACGCTATTTAAATCGCATCTCCGGCCCGCTCATCGACCGCATCGACATTCATATCGAGCTGGCCGCCCTGCCGGTTGAACATCTGATGGGACCCTCCGGCGAAAAATCGGAACCCTCGGCGACAGTGGCGCAACGCGTAGCCGCGGCACGCTCACTGCAGCTGCGGCGACAAGGGAAGCTCAATGCGCGGCTGATACCGGCAGAGGTGGCCCGCTTCTGCGCGCTCGACCGATCTTCGCGCGCCTTGATCGCCACCGCAGTCGCCCGAGTCGGGTTGTCCGCGCGGGCCTATCATCGCGTGCTCAAAGTTGCGCGCACCTGCGCCGACCTGGGAGGCGCGCCGGATATCCGGATTGCCGACGTGGCGGAGGCGGTGAAGCTGCGCGCGCTGGACCGGCCTACTTGTTGAGGGAAACCATATAGTCCACGGTCATGCGGATGGTCGCATCCGGCCAATTCGTGCCCCCTTTGGGCGGCATATTGCCTTTGCCGGAAATCGCGAACTTGTAGAGCGAATCCTTGCCTTGAGCGATGCGCGGACCCCACGCTGCATGGTCCCCAATCTTCGGCGCCCCAAGCACACCCGACGCATGACAGGTAGAACAGACTTCTTTGAACGCCTGCTCGCCGGTGGTCGGCACACTTGCGGCCGGCGCTCCGCCTGCCGGCGCGCTCAATGCCGCCAAAGCCGAATTATCCTTGCCCGCAATCGCAACCAGCGCGAAGGGCGCAATATTTTTCTGCACCGCCGCGAGGTGCAATGGCTCCAAGAGCACCGCCGCGCCCTGGCTGTCGGCGCCGATGGAGCGCGCAACGGCGAACAGCACGATGGCAAAGGCGATGAGCACACCGAGCACCAAACTGAACGAATTAAAAAATTGGGTATCTGAAGACGCTGACTTGGACACGGTAACTCGCTGGTATCAATGGGAAAAAACCAAGGTGGCCGACAGTATAGCGGCAGCGGAAGAATCTCGAAATAGCGGGCAGGCCGGATTGAGAACCATCCATGCATCGAGATTGCACGAAATAGAGCTATATCAGCCGGTCCAGCGGACTTTTGACCGCCATCGCACCCGTTCCCAAGACATGGGTGTACATCATCGTCGCGCGCACGTCCGCATGGCCGAGCAACTCCTGAATTGTACGGATATCGCAACCACATGGTGGCGGACAGGCTTGCCGGTGAACACATCGTCGCACAGAGTGGGTGCGGCGAAGACGTAATACCATCCCCATTGTTTCGAGAGGGTTCCGAAAAGGAGCATGGGAACCTTCCGTCTATAATCTTCGCTTGCGAGCTGGGCGGGTTGGTTCGATAGTGTGGCCTAACAATCGGTTCGAGCGATCACGGGGTAGTATCTTCGGTGAGCCAAGGAGGGAGTCGATGATTGAGATAAATCAGCTTCATTGCGCGACTGCGCATCCCCGCATCGCTCAACCTCATCGTTAGAGGGCAGCCTGTGGCAAAACTTTCACCTCTGCGCAGTGCTTCAGTCGCGCTTGTAGGTCTTGCCGTGTATTGCGCCTTGCTGTGGCTTCTTTATGCGAGGGCACCATATGCGGACATACCACATTGGCGGCGTAGCTTCATGCCCAACCCGCCAGTTGCGCTAGTGACCTGGTTCTCGTTGCTAAACGTCGGCGGCGCAGTTCTGGCCGCTATCCCGGTAGCCTTTGGGTTGGTCCGCTGCACGGAGGTTCGTAGGCTCGGGCTGGCCTTGGGCATTGGCGTGGTGACGGCGGTTTATCTTGTCGCTGGAGATTTAGTCGAGTTCGGTGTTCCGCCTAGCGTAGAGGGCTGGATCGTGGGCATAGCCCAATTCTTTGCCGTCAGTCTTGCGGTAGTGGTGATGGTGGTTCTTATTCAGGGCTACCCTCTAACGATCGGCTCGAGTGATCGCGGGGAGCATCTTCCGTGAGTCAAGGAGGGAGATCGATGATTGGATAAAGCAACTTCGTTTGGCGTCGGCACATCCCCACGTTGCTCAACCTCGTCGTTAGACGAAACTTGTGTCATCCACTTCGAATTTAGAATGGCAGGTTGTGGCAACGTTCTCCGACGTCTCCTCTGGCCACGTGATCGTCACACTTTTTAATCGCGAAGGTTTGCCCGCCAAGCTTATCTTGGGAAATCCGCTGTTGGGTGATGCGAATGGTTGCGAGATTCAGATTCCTCGCGAGTTGGCGCACCGGGCTCGATGGATTTTGTCACAGGCCGAATTGACCGATGCCGAATTGACGTATCTTGCAACCGGGGAACTGGGTGACACCAATAAGACCGACAAGTGACTTCGAATCAGGCGCCTCGTCTAACAATCCGTTCGGGCGATCGCGGGGCCTGAGTCTTCGTTGGGTCACGGAGGAAGTCGATGTTCTGGATAAATCAGCTTCGTTTTTCGTCCGCGCAAGCCCGCACCGCTCAGCCTGATCGTTAGACAACATCTGTGCGCGCCAACGACAATCTCTTCGGTGGTCCCCGTCGGCCTTGGTGGAAATGTTTCACAATTGCCGTCTCGATTGAAGGCGTGATCGTTCTATTTTGTGCGTCACAGTTCTTGGGATTGGTTCCTCTCATTGCCGTTGGCGCTGACAATCCCTTTACAGGATATCTCGCCTTTGCTCTGCAATTGCCGGCGTCAGTACTCTTCATTCCTCTATTATCGTGGGCACATCGCATCGGCCTGTCGGAGAACTCATCTGCCATTTTTGCGTCTGCGCCAATCGTGGTTGTGGAGCTTCTATTGCTCGCAATCCTTTTGCGTGGACATGGGGGTCGCCGGCGCGATACAAAGGATGTTGCCTAACAATCGGTTCGAGCGATCACGGGGTCGCAGCTTCGGCGGGACAAGGAGTAAGTCGATGGTCAGGACAAATCAGCTTCGTTTTTTGTCGGCGCACCCGCGTGTCGCTCAACCTCATACCAACGCTATTCTTGAACTCACTTTTCTTCCAGTCTCAACTGATCGCCCCGCTGATCTCCGCACATGCCGCGCGCAGCTAAATGGCATGTCCTACCGAAACATCATCGATGCGGCGAAGGCGAAAGAGCGTGGCTCCCGTGCAAACGCCGCATAACAATCGGTTCGAGCAATCGTGGGCGTCGTCTTCGTTGGGCCAAGGAGGGGGTCGATGATTAGAATAATCAGCTTCCTTGGACGTCGGCGCACCCGCGTGTCGCTCAACCTCATCGTTAGACGCAAATGAAGCGTCCGCGATCGACTCTTAAAATCGTTGCTATTTGGACCGTGTTAGCAGCTGTTGGTGTCCCTGCTCTCGCGGTGGCAGTGTGGCAGGTACAGCATGGCCGTGGCGCCGCCGTCTACACAAACGTCTATGGGTTGGCGATCCATTACACGTCGGTCCTTATTCTGGCGGCTGCGGTGATTTTGATCTTGGGTGTCGGCTTTCTCGCGCGGGTGATCCACCTTCGTCGCTATGGCGAGGCGACCGAGATTCCAGAGCAGACGCCATATACTGATCCGGGCGATAGCAAATGAGGCGGCTCCGCGAACGCCTCGCTAAGCGCCTAACAACAGTTCGAGCGATCGCGGCTGTCGCAGCTTCGATGAGCCAAGGGGGCGGTCGATGATCGAGATAATTCAGTTTCGTCGGGTGTCGACGCTGCCGCGCGTCGCTCAACCTCATCGTTAGGCTCTTGCGTGTCTAGTGCCGTGTTTTTGTCAACGCTTGCCGCATCCTTTGTAAGAGTGAGGTTCCCGCCCGGTAACGCGTTTGGCCAAATGATATGAACCGCAGACCTCGTCGGATCGCTCTGGATCTCCGCGGATTGATTGGAAATCAGGACATTTTCCGGCTCTCCGGAGGCGTCACACGGGATCCCGCCGTCGATACTTGGTTGGCGGATGGCTCGATCGAGCTGCGTGCCGTCGCGCGGCAGTGGTTTTTGCGGATGCGCCAGTGCGGTGACGATGTCCGAGAGCTGATGCACGATGGCTGCCCGGTCGCATGCGTGGGAAATGCGCCGTTCGGATACGTCAATACGTTCAAAAATCATGTCAACGTTGGCTTCTTCCATGGCGCTATGCTCGAGGACCTCGGCGGGTTGTTGGAGGGAAGCGGCAAACGTATGCGGCACGTGAAATTACGGCCCGGCTCCGAGGTCGACACCGCGGCTCTGCAACACCTGATCGGCACGGCCTACTTGGATATCAAAGTACGCGTGGGCGCCGATCGGGCCTAGACAAGAGTGACATGGGGGCAGGGTGTCGCTATAAGAAATAGAAACGATCGGTCCTTGTCCAGGAGCATTCCCATATTGCTCACAGGACTGCGCGCGGTGCTGGCTGCCGTGGTCATTCTGTTGAGCTTATTTGCTCCGCGGCCCGATGCGTTTGCTGTCTGTTTGGTCGCGGCGCTGCTATCGGACATCTTTGACGGTGTGCTGGCGCGCCGTCTCGGTGTTGCCACGGCGAACTTGCGGCGATGCGATAGTGCGGCCGATACGCTCTTCTATGCGGCATGCATTATTGCCGCCTGGCACCTGTACCCGGCGGCCTTTATTCAACGCATCGGGGCGTTGGTGGCACTCGCAGTCCTCGAGCTTTTGCGCTATCTCACGGATTTCCTGAAATTCCGGCGTGAAGCGAGCTACCACATGTGGTCGTCCAAGATTTTGGGGAATCGCGCTGTTCGCAGGATTCTTTGGCCTCCTTGTGCTGGGTTCGTCGGGGGCGGCGCTATCTTGCGCGATCTACCTGGGTATCGTTGCCGACCTCGAAGGTCTACTCATCTCCCTTGTGCTGCCCAGGTGGCAGGTCGATGTACCGTCTATTGTCCATGCGTTGCGAGTACGCCGTGCTCAGACGATGCACCACTGATCGCGAATCATTGCGGATCTTTCAACGAGTCAATTCCAAGCGGCCGGCCTGGCTTGGGCCCTGCTGTGTATGCCTCTCGATGTTGAGGACGGCCAACGAACTCCTGAGTTGTTGGCGCTCGGCAAAGGTGGCCGTCCAGTACTGGTCATGACAGGCGCTGTGGAGGCGGATGGCCTTGCCGGTCAGCAAAGCATTCGCGATCAAAGCGATTGGCATGGCCGAGACGGACTCCAGAGCGCAGTTGGGGCAGGTCACTGGAACTTTCAGGATGGGCTCGGACATGGCATTTTCCCCTGACGCGGATTCCCTGCACAAACTATAGACGCGCAAAGGGCGCTTGGGTTGACAAGCGAATGCAAAGAAGCCTGTAGTTTTGCCTACTGTGCAAGCCGCTTGAACGGGGTTCAAGTTCCCGTCGACATGGGGTCACTGTCATGGAAAGGAATCCGGGCATCGAAAACTCAGTCGTTTATCTCGAATTCAAGCGTGATGCCCAGCTCACCGAAGATGCGGCTGACCTGAGGTGGGAGGCTGAAGTTGGTCATCGTGGTGGGGGAGAGCGCTACCAGCAGGCTGATTTCGCCACCCTCCGAACGAATCGAGTTTAGTAACGCGGCGTGCGCTTTATTAAACCGCACCGCGCACAAGCCGAGCGCCCCGGCAAGATTTCGCGCGAGCGCGGTGTCGATCATGTTCTGTGAAATCGCCTCGGGGAGTTGTTCGAATGGCAGATTGCCGAACCACGAGGCTGGATTCAAGGGAGCCAGCCAATAGGACTCGGTGTGAACCCCCGCCGGCGCGATGCCGCTCTTCGAGGGACGAGGTTGACCGGCTCGGAAGGAGTGTTCCGACGCGATGCCGAGTTCTGCTGAGATCTCCGCGGGATCAATCGAAGGGTGGCGGATTCGCATGGACAACTGGAAAGGTAGCGGCTGGAGTTTTGCGCGTTTGGTGGCTGCCATGAGGGGACTTCCGTGCGTGGGAGGGATCGGCCTGCATAACCTAGTATAGTGCCACAGCTTGGATTTGCGTCGGTAGCCAAGGTTCCCGGCATCTGTTGATTTCCTGGCCGGGTAGAGGGCGCGCATGAAAGCCTGGATCGTTGCTGGATTGCTCGTGGCGCTTCTCGGCTGCTCGACCTCGCCGAGCAAGCTCGGCCTGCAGCTGCGTCCGTATGTTGGGCAGAACATCACCGCGGTGTCCGCCGTTCTCGGCGACCCGGAAAGCGAGCGCAAAACAGTGGCTGAGGTCCATTACACCTGGACTGTGGACAACCGCGTCACCATGACACAGCCGAGGCTGGGTGTGAACCTCGAGGATGTGATGAGGGCGCAATTTTCCGTGACACCTGAAGCGCAAGACGTGACGATGCACTATGTCTGCAATCTGCAGGTGGTCACGAGTCAGGATGGCACCATCAAGGCCTTTCATACCGACGGAAATCAGGGCTGCAACAGATTCGTGACAGCACTCGACATGTAGTTTGCACTTAAGCTGCGGGACAGAATGCCATTCATTATTTAAAACCATCCCGCAGTGGCAGCCGCGAATTTGAGGGAGGAGCTGCATCCATGATTGCGCTGATCAATGTCGGCCGCGCCGCCATGCTGGCGTGGGTGGTATACGGCTTGTTTCACATCTTCGCCCCGAGCGTCATTCACCGGCAGCCGGCCCGGGCAAGTGGCGTCATTCAATGTTTGTCCGCCTACGCGGTCGGTTATGCGCTCGATCGGCTGTTGTCGCTGGTGAGGCACCGCAAAGCGGCGGCTTCCGCGGCGGAGACTTCTCAGCCATGAATCCAGCCACGTTGGCTGCGCTCGCGGACTTTCCCGATCGGCTCGAAGCTGCTCGCTTCCCTGGACGGTGAAGCGCTCGCCGTTACGCGCAGGTATCACGATGCGGATGCGGATGAAGTCCTGGCACAGTTTCGCCGTGCGCGCGTCAAAACGAGTGCGCTGATTTTCGATTTGAATCCCGAACAGCTGGCGCGGGTCGCGGAATTTGAAGGACGGGCCGTGACGTTGCGCGGTCTGGTGCATAACCTATGCAGCCATGATCACCAGCATCTGGCCGGATTGCAGTGGCTGCTTGCCAGGCTGGCCGCGACCCATGTGGGATGAGACACCGGCGCGGCAGTCCGCGGAATTGGCGCATCCAAGACCCGTCGATTCGGTAATATCGCCGCTTCGCTCAAGTTCGCTTATGCTGCGCACGGGCCTAAGTGCCGCAACGCCGGGGGATTCATGTCGACACACCGTTTCGTCAGCCATGCTGCAGCGCTGGTTTTCGGGCTCACCGCTGTCACGGCCTTCGGCCAGGCGCAGAAGGCAGGTGATGCCGCTGCCGCACCGCCTCCGGCGCTGAATGGGCCCGTGGTCAAAACCCGGCAGGGCGAAGCGCAGGGCACCCTTGCTGACGGCGTGGTGGTCTTCAAGGGGTTGCCTTTTGCCGCGCCCCCTGTCGAGGACTTGCGTTGGCGGGTTCCGCAGCCTGCCGCGAAATGGTCGGGCGTGCGCGCCGCCACGGCCTTCTCGCCCAGCTGCGCGCAGGCCGAGGACTGCCTGTACCTGAACGTCTACGAACCGGCCGACGCCAAGAAAGGCGCCAAGCTGCCGGTCATGGTCTGGATCCATGGCGGCGCATTCCTGTTCGGTTCCGGATCGGCGTACGACGGCAGCCAATTCGCCCGGCAAGGTGTGATCGTGGTGACGATAAATTATCGGCTGGGCCGCGCCGGATGGTTCGCCCACCCCGCGCTGACGGCCGAGAATCCCAAAGGTCCGCTCGGCAACTACGGGCTGATGGATCAGATTGCGGCGCTCAACTGGGTGCATGACAACATCAAGGAATTCGGCGGCAATGCGAAGAACGTGACGATCTTCGGGGAATCCGCAGGCGCGATCTCCGTCAACTACCTGATGCTGGCCCCGGCGGCCAAGGGACTGTTCGAGAAAGCCTTGTCCGAATCCGGATTTGGCCGGCTCGCCGCCAGACCGATTTCGTCGGTGGAACAAAGCGGTGTGAATTTTGCCGAGAAAGCCGGCATTCAGGGCGCCGGGGCAGCGGCGGCCAAAGCACTGCGGGCACTGACATTGCGCGAGCTCAACAGCAATGTCGCCGGCATCGGCGCGGCGGATCAGATTCTTCCCATGGCCGACGGCAAGCTGATCTCGGGCAGCGCCGCCGATGGCTTTGCCAGGGGGCTGGAAGCACACGTGCCCTACTTGCTCGGAGGCAACAGCGACGAAGCCAGCCTGACTCGGCGCGGAATAAACGCTGCCGAGCGATTGGCTTCCATCCAGCAGCGCCGCGACGCCTTCATCGCGGCGTACGATCCCGATAATACCGGCGACGCGGACCACATCATCGCGCGGCTGGTCACCGACGTCTCCATCAGCGAACCGGACCGCGACTTGGCCCGGCTGCATGCCCGGCACGGCGATGCCACCTACGTGTACCACTTTTCTTACACGCCGGCTGCGCAGCGCGCGACCCTGTTCGGATTGGCGCACGGCGGGGAACTCGCGTACGTGTTCAACGTGCCGCGCGCCACCCCCTTCGACGCCGAGGGCAAAGCCATCGCCTCCGCCGCCAACAGGTACTGGGCGCAATTCGCCAAGACCGGCGATCCCGATTCTGCCGGCGGCACGCCGTGGCCGAGATTCGACCCGGCCGACGAGTACCTCATGGAATTTCCCGCATCCGGCGTGCCGGCGGCCTCGAAACACTTTCACAAAGCGCGGCTCGATTGGACCGAAGCAAATGAACGTTGACCGGCAATACCGTTCTTTTCGCGATTTCTATGGGTTTTATTTGAGCGAACATGCAAATCCGGTTTCACGCCGCCTGCACTTCACCGGCACCAGCGTCGCATTGGCGCTGTTGATAGCCGCCGCCGTCACGCAAGACGGGTGGCTCGCCGGCATCGCCTTGGTGCAAGGCTACGCATTTGCCTGGGTGGGCCATTTCTTTTTTGAACACAACAAGCCGGCCACGTTCAAATATCCGGGCTACAGCTTGATGGGCGACTGGCGTCTGTGGTGGGATATCCTTACCGGCAGGCAGAAGCTCTGAACTTCAAGGCGTTGTGATGCGATTTATTTCCAGATTCATGGTCGTGGCGATCACGCTGTCGTGCTGCGTGGGCTGCGATCAGGTGTCCAAGACCGCCGCCCGCTCCCTGTTGCATCCGGGAGTCACCGAGTCGCTGTTGGCCGATTCACTGCGGCTGCAGCTCACGGAAAATCCGGGCTCATTCTTGAGCATGGGCGCTTCCCTGCCCGAAAATCTGCGCTTCTCGCTGTTTACAGCGGCGGTGGCGGCGTTGCTGGCCGCTCTGGTGTGCGCCTCCTTGTTCGCACGCCGCCTCAGCACCACGCGATTCGTCGCGCTCTCGCTCGTGGCAGGAGGGGGGATCAGCAATTTGATCGATCGGCTGCTGTACGATGGCCGGGTAACGGATTTCCTGAATGTCGGCATCGGCCCCCTTCGCACCGGCATCTTCAATCTGGCGGACATGGCCATCATGGCCGGGGCACTGCTGCTCATCCTGAAAAGAAATTCGCCAAGCCCGATGCCCCCGCCATCCGCCTCCGCGCATTCCTGAGCGCCCATGTCCTTCATGCGCAATATTCGAATGCTGACCCGCTATTCGGCGTGGGCCAACTCGCTGCTGTATTTGGCGCTCGGCGAGCTTCCCGAGAATGAACTCTCCAAGCCGCGGCAGATCGTTTTCGGCAATTTGATCCGTACGCTCAATCATGTCTATATCATCGATTTGGTGTGGCGCGCGCATCTCGAAGGCAAATCGCATGGTTTCAAGACCCGTAATCCCGACCTTCATGGAACATTCTCCGAGCTGCGCGCCGCACAAGCGACGTTGGACAGCTGGTACATGCGCCATGCCGAGGAAATGTCCGACCGCTTGGGCGAAGAAATCGTCGAGTTCACTTTTATCGGCGGCGGCGACGGCGCCATGACCCGCGGCGACATCCTGCTGCACGTGGTCAATCACACCACCTACCATCGCGGCCATATCGCCGCCATGATGCAGCAGATTCCGGCACAGCCGCCCACCACCGATTTGCCGGTATTTCTGCGCAACGCCGCGCTGCAAACCGATCGCGGACCGCGCGGTCCGCTCTGACGTGTTCCATGGGGAATTTCAACTACCCGCGGCACTTCACGGTGCTCGGCGTGGCGGCCGTGCTCCTGTTCCTGATCGGCCATTGGGATTTGTTGGGCGATTCATTGGTGGCCTCGTTCGCCATCAACGGCCTCTTGCACGCATCGAGCCTGGTGTTCGCGCTGCGTTCGCCGCAAAGCAGACTGCGACGCATCGCCTTCATCGCGATTGCCGGCGGCCTGAGCATTTTTACGTTATACGTGGGCATCATCGGCCTGGTCCTGTTCGCCATGCTCCCGGGCACCGAACGGCTTTACCTCGACTTAGGCCTGTGCGCGCTGTCCGGCGCGATCACCTACGGCTCGCTGGTGCGGATTTTCTGGGTCAGAAGCCTGGGATCCCGGCAGGTGCTTGCCATGGCTATTGGCTGCATGATCGCCTCGTCCCTCGCTTTCCTATCGAGAAGTTACCTGAGTTTTCTGGGCGGCTGGTGGCTTGCGGCAGTCTGGTGGTTCGCTTTTTCCGGCGCCCTGTGGTTTTGCGACACCCATTCCGGTGCGCTCGGCCGCCGCGGTACACTAAAATCTCAAGGGGGCACGACGTCATGACGCGACGCCTGATCAGCTCGGGATCCAAATTCGAACAAGAGATCGGTTATTCACGGGCCGTGATCGAGGGCGAGTGGGTTTTCGTCTCCGGCACCACCGGCTTCGACTACGACACCATGGCCATATCCGACAGTCTGCTGGATCAGACCGAGCAATGCCTGAGGAACATCCAGTCCGCGCTGCGCCAGGCGGGCGCGGATTTCGCCGACGTGGTGCGCGTGAATTACATCCTGCCCAAGGGCGAACGCTTTCCCGACTGCTGGCCGGTGTTGCGCAAATATTTTGGCACGAGCCGCCCCGCGATGACCATGATTTGCGCGGGCCTGCTCGATCCGCGCATGCAGATCGAAATCGAAGTCACCGCGCGCGTGCGCAGCGCCTGAGCGATGACCATCTCAGCCACCGGCCAAACCATGCATGACGCCGAGGGCGGCTGCACCTGCCGCCGGCTCCGCTACCGGATCGCCGGCAAGCCGCTCTTCGTCCACTGCTGCCATTGCCGCTGGTGCCAGCGGGAGACCGGCAGCGCCTTCGTACTGAATGCCATGATCGAAGCCGATCGCGTGCATCTGCTGACAGGCGAGGTGCGCATCATCGACACGCCTTCAAACAGCGGCAAGGGTCAGCTCATCGCCCGCTGCCCGCAATGCTTCGTCGCGCTGTGGAGCACCTACGCCGGAGCCGGCGAGCTGTTGCGCTTCGTGCGGGTCGGCACCCTGGATGCACCCGACGCACTCGCTCCCGATGTGCATATTTTCACGGCGTCGAAGCAGCCCTGGGTGCAACTGCCCGCGGGCGTTCCCGCCTCTGCCGGTTACTACAAGCCCGCCGAACTCTGGCCCAAGGAGAGTTTGGATCGCTACACGGCGCTGATGCAGCACGCGTCACGCGCCCCAGGCTGACGTCACGTGTTCGGAACGCATGATTTGTGGCTGTTCGTGCTCTCCGGGCTGCTGCTGAACATCACGCCTGGCCCCGACACACTGTACATCGTCGGACGCAGCTCCACCCAGGGCTGGCACGGCGGTGCGGTCGCCGCCTTGGGCATCGGCGCCGGCACCCTGGTGCACATCACGGCCGCCGCGCTCGGTTTGTCCGCGATACTTGCCGCCTCCGCCACTGCCTTCACGGTGGTGAAATTCATTGGCGCCGCCTACTTGCTGTACGTGGGCGTTACCCTCATCCGCTCCGCGGGACAAATCCGACCTTCTTCCGCTGCAGCTGCAGTTCCCCCCGTCGTTCGGCCGGCCTCGATGCGGGGCATCTTCGTACAAGGCTTCCTCACCAATGTCTTGAACCCCAAGGTTGCGCTTTTTTTCCTGGCTTTCCTGCCCCAGTTTGTCGCGGCGGATGCAAGCTCCAAGCCCCTGGCGTTTCTGCTGCTCGGCGCAATCTTCGACTTCAACGGTACGCTCTGGAACTTGGTTGTGGCGCGGTCGGCCGCGCACTTGAGCAGCACGCTCGCGCCGGGTGCCGCATTCAGGCGCTGGTTCAGTCGTTGTGTCGGCGGCCTGTTCATTTTCATAGGACTTCGCCTGGCGCTGGTGCACGAGCAATGAAAGACGCCGTTGCAACGCCGCTGTTCAAAAAACTCAATCTCGGTGTGCATGAGGAAATTGTCGTGCTCAACGCGCCGGACTCGTTTGAGTGGGTACTCAAACAGCTCAAGGGAGTGAAAATCGCGCGCGACCCCGCCAAGCCCAAGGGAGTGAAGTTCGGGCTGGCCTTCGCCGTCACCCAGGCTCAGCTGGACAAGGCGTCGAAAATACTGGCTGCGAGTTCGGAAGGCGACGCCGTCATCTGGTTCGCCTACCCGAAGGGCTCGTCCAAACGCTACACATGCGAGTTCAATCGCGATTCGGGATGGGGCGTGATTCGCGATGCCGGTTTTGATTCGGTGCGCATGGTCGCAATCGACGAGGATTGGTCGGCGCTGCGCTTCAGGCGTGTGGAGTTCATGAAACCTGCCGGCAAAGGCAAAAAATGACGCTTGAAATCTCGACCGATAAAAATCGGCTCGATGTGGAGATGATCCATGCGTTTCTCTGCATCGCTCGAGCGTCGGAAAAAGCATCAAGCGCCAAGCTCCCTCCGTCCGCGGCCGCCAGCCCGCGAAGCTGAGGGGTGTGATAAGGTTGTGCAGAAGATATCGAGAGGGGATCCGACGTGAAAACCTTGCTCTTATGGTTGATTTTGCTGATCTTATGCTGGCCGGTTGCCATCCTCGCCATCGTGCTCTGGCCTCTGATCTGGCTGCTGTCTTTGCCCTTTCGCGCGGTTGCACTGTCGTTCGACGCGATCTTCGCGCTGGTGCGCGCAATTTTGTTTCTGCCGGCGCGCATTCTTGGCCACCGCGATTACACCGCTCGCCGTCCGCTGTAACCCAGACCATCGCTTCGCACGCCACCCGATGAACCACCGATGATCTCGGCGCGAGAAGGGCTCGACCTGCTGAGAGAAGGCAACCGGCGTTTCGTCTCGGAACTCCCCAGCCGGGATGCCGTCGAGCGCCGAGCACGCCGCTTGGAGTTGGCGACCGGCCAGGAACCGTTTGCCGCGATCTTGGGCTGCTCGGATTCGCGCGTACCGGTCGAGATCGTTTTCGACCAGGGGCTGGGAGACTTGTTCGTGATCCGCGTGGCCGGCAATATCGTGGCTCCTTCGCTGATCGGCAGCGTCGAATTCGCCGCTGAGCAATTTGGCACGCGGCTGGTGGTCGTGCTCGGACACTCGCGTTGCGGTGCAATCGAGACCACGATCGAACAACTGCGGCGACCGGTCGAAAACCAGTCCCGCAATCTGCATTCCATCGTCGACTTCATCCGGCCCGGAGTCGTGGGCCTGCTCTCCACCGACCTCAAGAACAATCACGACGCGCTGGTGCGCGAGGCCTGCCGCGCCAATATCCGCGCCTCGGTCAATCACCTCCGGCATGGCTCCGACATCATCGAAAATCTCACTCAGAATGCCGGCCTGATGGTGGTGGGCGCCGAATATTCGCTCGAGACCGGAGTGGTCGATTTCTTCGAGAATGTGCGGTGAAGGGCACGTACCCGAAAAACAAAGCAGCAATCATCGCCTTGGCCTCGCTTGCCTGGTTCGGCGTGCTGCTGCAATTGTTCGTCACGCTGCACTCGACCCTGGAATCCGGACGGAGCGTGTGGGGCGGGCTTGTCGGTTTCTTCGGTTATTTCACCATCCTCACCAATTTGCTGGTCTGCATTTCGCTCACCGCACCGCTGCTGGCGCCCGCATCCGCGACCGGCGGATTCTTCGCACGCTCCGACGTCACGGCCGGCGTTGCCACCAGCATCGTGTTCGTGAGCCTGGCCTATCATTTTCTGCTGCGCAACGTGTGGAATCCCCAGGGCCTGCAATTGCTGGCCGATGTGTTATTGCATTACGCCATGCCCGTGCTCTTTCTCGCTTACTGGTGGTTCAATTTTCCAAAGGGCGCACTGCGCTGGACGCACCCTTTGCTCTGGGGTCTGTATCCGACGCTTTACCTGGTCTATGTGCTGATTCGCGGCCGACTCATCGGCACATACCCCTATGGCTTCATCGATCCGCAGGCGATCGGTTATGAACGCATGATGATCAATGCGCTGGGATTGCTTGGCGTGTTCATCGTTCTCGGTCTGGTCCTCATCGCGCTCGGCCGCCTGCAGCGCCGGGCCGGCGCTTGAGCTCCGCACTGACCGCGGCGCGCACGCCGGAAGCGTTCAACAGCTTCGGCGTGCGCAAGCTGCCAGGCCATCTCGGCATTGTCATAACAGAGGTGAGTCCCGCACGCGTGAGCGGCGAGTTGCCGGTGGTGGAGTCCGTCATGGCGCCCAACGGCTACCTGCACGCCGGCGCCATAGTGACGCTGGCGGATACCGTGTGCGGATATGGGTGCGTCGCCAATCTGCCGGCGGATGCCACCGGCTTTACCACCATTGAATTGAAATCCAATCATCTTGGCACCACGCTCGACGGCACGGTTGTCGGCATTGCGACACCCCTGCATCGGGGTAGAACCACGCAGGTCTGGGATGCCGCGGTCACCCACAAAGAGTCCGGCCGCACGCTCGCCGTATTCCGCTGCACCCAGATGATCCTCTACAAACAAAAAGCCTGATCGTGGGCAATTGCATCGGACTGATCCGCGGCATCAACGTCGGTCGAGCCAAGCGCATAGCCATGGCCGATCTGCGCAGGCTGGTGCTCGATCTCGGCCACACCCAGGTTCGCACCCTGTTGAACAGCGGCAACGTCATCTTCGAGAGCAAGCGCTCCAATGTGGCCAAGATTGCAGCCGGCATTGAAGCCGCAATCGCCGCCAAATGCGGATTTTCCGCATCGGTGACCGTGATCACTGCCCAAGATCTGAATCGCATCGTCGAGGAGAATCCACTGTTGCGAATGGCAACCGATCACGCCAGGCACTTGGTCGCCTTCGCCGCGAATCCAAAACATCTCGAAGCGCTGCACGCGATGCAGAAGAAGCCCTGGACGCCTGATGCGCTTGCCGTCACCCAACACGCCGCTTACCTTTGGTGCTCCGCGGGCATATTGGAGAGCAAGTTGAGCAAGGAATTCGCCCGCTGCGCCGGAGCCAAGCTCACCTCCCGCAATTGGGCGACGGTGCTCAAATTGCAGGCGGCGGCGCGGGAAACGACATAAAGCTCAATCGGCCCTGGTGGCCGGCGCCGCTGGACGGCACTTGCCGACGACGAGTAGCATCGCCACCCAGCACTGCGCCCGTAGCTCAGCTGGATAGAGTACTGCCCTCCGAAGGCAGGGGTCACTGGTTCGAATCCAGTCGGGCGCGCCAATTTATAATAATAAAATCAGTTTGTTATATTCGGCAGTCCGCTCGATCTAGCTGCAATTTAACGTAATGCTTGGTCACTCCCTGGTCACTCCTGACGCGCACGTTCGTGGCGTTCCGATCCGCTCGCCGCGGCTCACATCCACCTTGTAGCCGCCAGCGCGGTCGCGAGCGGCGTCCAGAATCTCCACATGGGTCATGGCTAATCTCCATGACGGGCGTCGGAGGCCTCTCCTTCAACCCTGGTCGCGCCGCCGTCGCCGACGCAGGGGGAAGGCATTCCCTTCCGTGCCTTCCAGATCGCGAGCCAGTGACTTCCAATTGGCGGGCCATTGACTCCCAATCAGCCGGACAGCATAGTTCCAATCTTCCAGATTCGGAGATGGCGTGTTCGGGCGGTTTGTCGAGCGACGGGCGGAGGAAGCCCTTTCTGATACGCCGGTGGTCCTGATCGTAGGCCCGCGCCGTGCTGGAAAGGCGGACCTATGTCACGCTCGACGATCAGACAGTCCTTGAGGCCGCCCAGTCCGATCCAGCAGGCTTCATTCGCGGCCTCGACCGGGCCATCATCGACGAAATTCAGCGCGCCCCTGACCTGCTGCTGGCCATCAAGAAGACGGTCGACGAGGACTATCGGCCGGGTCGCTTCCTTCTCACCGGCTCGGCGAACGTCCTGACCTTGCCGCGAGTCGCCGACAGCCTGGCCGGTCGGATGGAGACCATCCAGATGCTGCCGCTCGCAAGGGCTGAGGTCGAAGGCCGGACGCCGACTTTCCTGGAGCATCTCTTCGCGAGAGAGCTCCGGAGCCAGCGGGAGGCAATCCTTGGCGACGACCTTACCCAGCTTGTCCTGCTCGGCGGCTTCCCCGAAGCGATCAGTCGCGACAGCGAGCGCCGGCGGCAGGATTGGTCGAGGTCCTATCTCACGTCGGTGCTGACGCGCGATCTGCGGGATATCGCTGACGTTGAGAAGCTGACGGAACTGCCGAAATTCGTAAGGCTGTTGGCCGAGCACTCCGGCCAGTTGGTCAACTATTCGCAATTCGGCGCTGGCATCAACGTCAGCCACAAGACGGGGCAGCGTTATGTAGGACTGCTTGAGCAGGTGTTCCTGATCGCGACGGTGCAACCATGGTTCACCAATGCCCTGAAGCGCATCGTCAAGACACCGAAGCTGCATTTCCTCGATTCCGGCCTGCTAGCGACTGTGCGCGGTCTTTCCTTCGACAGGGTCAAGGCGGATCGCGGCACGTTCGGCGCGCTGCTCGAAAGCTTCGTGTTCGCGGAGGTTCTGAAGCTGATGACGGCCTCGGACCTGCGACTGACCCCTCACCATTTTCGGGATCGGGATGGGCGCGAGGTGGACATCGTGCTGGAGCGCGATGACGGGATGATCGCAGGGGTCGAAGTCAAGGCGAGCGCGACGGTCAAAGCCAGTGATTTCGCGGGTCTGCGAGCTTTGGCCGAAGCCTGCGGGGATCGCTTCGCTTTTGGCGTCGTCCTCTACGACAGCTCGGACGTCGTGCCGTTCGGCGACAAGCTGGTAGCGGCGCCTTTGTCGAGCCTTTGGGATGGAAAGCCGCCGACGAACAAGGCGGACAAATCAAGGTAGCCGCCGGGAAAGGGGAAACGATGCTCAGCAGAGGGTCAGAGTGGCGGAGGTGGGAACCGCATATCCATGCGCCAGGCGCGGTCACACCAAGACGAAAGACACTGCCAATATGAGCCTGGCCGAGCGATTGGATATGCTCTCCGATCATGTCGCCAAACGTCTGGAGGCCGAGGCCGCGCCAGAGCGTGCAGCGCGGGAGGAAGAGGCTCGCCGGCGGGCACTGGATGTCGCCCAGCAACAGGACCCGAGCCAAGGCCGGGGTCGATCCCGCGGCCGCTCGATCGGCGATCATGATGATGAACTCAAGCGAAAGTTGGATCGCGGAAAGGACTTCGGACTAGAACGCTAACGTGTAAGGACAACGCCCATGAGTGAGGCTGCAGGGAGCGAATTGGACAAGGCCGCTGAGCTCGTCGGGACGGTGAAGCAGTTCTTAAAGGTCATGGAGGCGCGCAGCGCCGAGCTCGTCAATGAGCAGAAAGCGGATCTAATTTTAAATCGCGAGCAGCTCGCAAAACTACGCGACTTGATGGGCAAGCTTGTGCTTGCCGCCCAGGCCAGCCAAAAGGAGCTGGGACATTTTCTGGAGGAAGATGTTCGCGGGTTGATTCTCGCCCACGTCGAGGATGCGGCGAGCGCCGCCGGCCGCGCCCAGGCTCAACAGTTTGGGAAAGAAGTCGCGGCCGAAGCACGCAAGGCCCTCGAGGACGGGGCTGCTCAAGCAAACAGCGCAGCCCGATCATTGCAACTAGCCTCTCAGCAGTTGCGTCGGCAGAGCACACTGCGCGTCGCCGGCGTCACGGCCGGCTGCAGCTTTGGAATCTTGGCGGCGGTGATTGCCGCGGTGTCGCTCTATCTGCCGTCGAAATCGGAAATGGAATCGCTGCGCACGGAGCGCGAGCAGCTGCAGGCCTCGATCGATAACTTAAGCAGCCGCGGCGGTCGTTTGAAGTCCTCGATGTGCGGCGCCGCCGGCGAGATGAAGCGCTTTTGCGTGCTCATCCCCGCCCACTCAATGACCTGGAATAGCGCGGACACTAAGGAAGCGGTGTATGTCATTCCCATTGGCTACTAAAGCATGCCAATGTGGCGCAACCCATAGGCGAAGCGTCGCCGACACTTCATGCTTATGGGCAAGGTAGGGCACGGGCTCAAGTCCCGCCGCCGCTATATTTATTAATGAGAGGGGATATATCGATGGCAATTTTCGCAGTTGGCGCGAATTATGACGGTGATGACGTCAGTCCACAGTTTATCGCCCAGGGAGTTGCGGGGGTCGGGTGGGATCACGCCAGCGCTCCTGAACTTCATCAGCTCATGGCGTCTCTTAAGGTCGGCGACATTGTTTACATCAAAGCGTATGCGCCAAGCAGCCCAGATATAATTGTCAAGGGCATCGGCTTCATACGCGATGCCGTATTTCTCGATGGCCAGGCCACCAATAATCTCGTGTCAGCTGGCCGTAACGTAGAATGGCGAGTTGTGGAGGAATTTCGAATTCAAAAACCAACGGAACGCTACAACGTTCGGCTCAACAGCGCATACGAAGAATTTCATCCGGCGGTTCAAGCGCAGATCTTGTCGCGCATTTAAGGCGCGGCTACAGGAAAGGAAACCACAAGTGTCATGTTGAAGCTAATGTGGGCAATAGTTCCGCGAGTGAATGCAGCGTCCTTCGCCGTGTTTACGGTGGCTTTTCTTCTGTTGCTCCTTGCTTGGGCTTCCTCTCATGCGGTGGAACTGCATTTCAATCTCCGCGCCCCACCACCGGCCCCTCCCGAGTCGCAAGCCCAACCGCCCGATAAGCGACGATTCGTCGTTCACAACATCCCTCAATCATGCAGCAATCTCAAATCGATGGACCAAGCATTGAAGCTCAGCACACAGGAGTCACTATACTTTTTCGGGCAATGGGTACCATCGGATTATGACGTCGCGGTACGTTGGGCATCTGCCTGTGCCTCTTATGGAGACCCTGGTATGCGAGATGTCCGCATTCAATTTTTGCAAGAGCGAAAGACGCAAGAAATCAACAAATTAAACTTGCAGAGGGAAGAAAACGAAGCGGCGGAAACACGGCGGATGCAGGCGAAAGAGGCGGAGGCGCGGCGGTTAGAGGCGCAGGAGCAAGCAGCTGAACAAACTGCGGCACAACAAGCAGCTGAGCAAGCAGCAGAGGAAGCCAAGCAGCGCAAGGCATCTGCTGAGAGGCAGCGTTGTCATCAAAGTAGCCAGTACGCTCTGTATCAGGCGGAAGATGATCTCGTATGGCAGCTCGAAAAGAAAACGCGGGCTGCACAAGACCTTGCAAGACAAAAAAAGATTGGCGAAATATCCGGCGCAGTGGACTTGAATAAACAATACGATGACGGGGAGAGTATCGTACGCGCTGATGAAGAAATAAAGATTCTTTGGCCAAAGTACAAGTCATTGGGCGGAGACGCCACATCGCCGGACGCCGTTCACCATACGATGCGCAGTCCATGCGGAAAAGAGCAACAAGAATAGACACCACTTTCGCTTGCTGTGAATGGCATGTTTTTATTCAACTATCAAGTGCGGTCGATTAAAACGACGTGGATCTAAATCATTCCCATAAAGAGAGGAGAAGACACGATTTGCGCTTTAAAGCACGCTAAGGGCAAGCAGGCGTGTGCATTTTGGCGTTTCCTCTTCGGGCACTTCGCGTTGCCGGTCGCGCTCGACAATTGGCGCCGCAAAGGCAACCCTCCCTGCCTTCGGGACGCGCATCCGCACCGCACCGCACATGGTCTCGAGCTTGCGCTCGCCGTGTCCGGCGCGCTATTGGCCGCTCAGGCGCCGGTACTCGTCGTGCTGCGCCCGACAGAAAAAGTCGCCTCATGGTCATTGAGACCACATCCTTGCGCTTTCGAGTAAGCGACGCTGCGGACCCACAGTTCACCAGGGATGACGAGCGTCAACGCTTCCGCCGTCTCGCCCGCGCTTGTGCACGACGTGGAGCGGATAGAACTCGAAATAATGGTGCTCATCGAACCAGGCACAGACGAAGTCGTAGAGACGCAATCCCGTGCGCTGCGACAGCGCCAGCGCATACACCATGAGCTGGGCGATGGGCTTCTCATGGTTGGCGTCGGGCTTGTAATCGAGGATGTGGATGGCGCCGTGTCTGACTTGAAGGATATTGATGTGGCCCATTAGCGTAACGTCTGCTTCAATCGGAACGCGAAACCCAGCCTGGCCCTTCAAGTGGGCGAGATCGGCCGGCGAGAGAAAGACCGGCACCTCGACCGCCACCGTGGCCGAGTCCGTCGCGAGCATGACCGCTGCAGTTCATCGTGCCGCCGCCTGTTGCTGGTGACCGTCTGCAGCATCAGGGCCGCCATGCGGCAAGCGTGGTTGTATTTGGCCTTGATCTGCACCGCATCGAGGTCGAATGCCATCTTGCCTTGCGACGCGCGCGCAGGGGTCAGGAAGAGAGGTTGCGGGCAGGCGTCGGCCATCTCCGCGAGAAAGGCCGCCAGTGGCTTGAACGACCGGTGTTCTTCGGCTTCGAGCGTTGTGGCGAGCTTACCCTGGTGTATCCGGTAGTTGTAGACCTGCTGGTGATGCAGACGGACGGAGCGGATCAATCGATTCGGTCGGAACAGGCCTGCACACTGCATCCGCAGGCGGGCGTAGGTCGTGAGATCTCGGTATTCGGCGAGCCATGTGGACAGCGTGCGCGGGGGCACGGCAATACCGAAGCGCTCCTTGATCCATGCGGCGGTCTGTTCGCGCGTCTCACCGCGATAGTAGGCCATGAGCGACACGCGATCGCAGCTGTGGCAGCGCCATAGCTGAACCGTCTCGAGCTTCTTGTAGCGCTTGCCTTCGCGGGTGATGTGGCTGCCGTTGCAGACGATGCAGCGCTCCAGGTCCGCGCCCAAAAGGCGCGGCCCAACGGATTTTGCATGGGCGTGCGACTGGATACCCGACGAATTTGGCATCACAGTCACCCTACGACTTTCGCAGCAAAAGCGCTACCATGTACTTGAAAACACGATGATCGGTGGCCGTCGGTCCCCGGCGCGCCCGCTTTTGGCCTCCGCAGACTTTGAGACACTCGCGCAGGGCGCAGTATCCGCGGGACGGCGTGGCGTCTTGGACATCACCACACGGTCAAAACAAAAATGCCGCCC
>DATAVN010000004.1:0-2692 GCA_036267715.1 Steroidobacteraceae bacterium
TTCGCTGCAAAGCACCAACTGGCGGCAGGTCATCGGCGTGGTTGCCGATTCCCGCAACGACGGCCTGGAGAATCCCGTCGCTCCTGCCATCTACCTCCCGTACACAACACTGATGCCGCCCTTCGCACAATTCCTTATCCGTACGCAAGGCGAGCCCGCGGCATACCTCCACGCCGTCCGCGCCGCCATCGCCTCCGTCGCGCCGGACCAGCAGGTCTCCAACGGCTCCTTCACCCTCAACCAGGCAATCGAACGCGACGCCCAATACACCCGCCAGCGCCTCTTCTCCATCCTGTTCGGCGTCTTCTCCGCCATGGCGCTTGCGCTCGCACTGGTTGGCATCTTCAGCGTCGTCGCCTACAGCGTCGCGCAGCGCACCACGGAGTTCGGTGTGCGCCTCGCCCTCGGCGCGCCGCGCACGCATGTTCTGTGGGTTGCCGGACGCATCGCGCTCGTCAGCACCGCGATCGGCGTCGCCGTCGGCCTCGCATCGGACGCCTTCCTAGGAAAGCTTCTCGCAGACTGGATGCATAGCGCCTTCGCCGCTGACAGTCTGCTCTCCGCCGCCGCGCTGCTCGCCCTCAGCGCACTCCTCGCCTGCGCACTGCCCGCGCGCCGGGCCACCGCCGTCCCGCCCGCCGAAGCCCTGCGTTACGAATAGTCAACCAGCGCGCTCTCGCGAACGGATACCGATGCCGCGAAACGCGTGTCATCCTGAGTGCAGCGAAGGACCTGCAGTCTCTTTGCGTCGCACACTTGCTCAAGCATGAGCGACCAAAGGGAGCGCACTCACAGCCCGCACGTGAGTGCGTCCGCCTGAATGGCAAATTCTAAGGAAGATGCAGCAGACGTGGCAGATTCCAATGTTGCATCACGCTCACCATGCGCAGCACGAAGCACGCTGCAAACCCTGCCAGCATCGCTACGGCCCGCGGTGCCTTCGCCTTCAGCGCCAGCACCATCACCGCACCACCCAGCAGCGCAGCCGATGCATACACGTCTTTATGCAGCACGCCCGGCACCTTCGCCAGCAGCAGATCGCGCACCGTGCCGCCGCCCACGCCCGTGATCCCGCCCATAACCACGGCCAGCAGCGGATGCATCTGGTAGTTCAGCGCCTTCTCCGCGCCTGCCACTGCAAACAGCGACAGGCCGGCCGCATCCAGCGTCAACAGCATTCCATCCGGAATCGCTCGTTCCCAGTAAAAGAGCACTGATGCTCCCACCGCCCCTACGATGGCGATCCCGATGTAGCGCCAGTCGCGGATCGCCGCCGGCGGCACGGCGCCGATCAGCACGTCGCGAAGGATGCCTCCGCCCACCGCCGTCACAAAGGCCAGCACCAGCACACCCAGAATGTCCAGGTCACCGCGGATCGCCGCCATCGCACCTTCCAGCGCAAACACCAGCGTTCCCACCAGGTCGAAGACGCTCAGCAGAGTATCGGAGTTGGTGCGCAGCCGTTCCGCGACGGAAACCATGCAGGGAGTCTAACCGGCGCAGTTAAGAATATTCGCCGGTTTTGATAGCTGTGATCACCGTTTCCTTCGCAAGACCCACCTGTTTCAGGACCTCGGCAGTTGCAGACGTTTCGTCCGACAGCGCAGCCGCCAGCATATGCAGCGGCTGCACGTGCCCCACGCGGATGTGCGACGGAGATGTCTCCCCGCGCATCTCTTCGCTCATCTCTTTCGCACCTAGAATGACGCGTTGTCCTGCCTCCGAGAGCGGCATGTCAACCGATTCCGGCAGAGGCTTTGCATTGGCCGGCATCAGAGGTTCAAGTCCACGCCGGATCTCCGCTGCTGCTTCCGCTGTGAAAAACGGCCGGTGCGGCCGCGTCACCTGCACGGCTGTTCCCGGCACGCGCATCTCCGGAAGCAACTTTGCGTAATCCCCCTGGTCTTCCAAAATCAGTGCCTCGATCAAGTGCTCCACTTGAATCGAAGAAGCGCCCCGCCGTCCCGCCAGCCTGCGCGAGAAGAAGACCACCCGTCGCGCTCTCTCCGAAAATGGCTCGAACATGCACGCCACCCGCTCGGAAGTCTAATACCGCGCCACACCGGCGCGCGCCCACAACTCCCAGTGTGAGCGACCAAAGGAAGCGAACCCAGCACCCGTGCTGCAGGCGCGTGCGCTCAGACGGCCAGTCCTGTCCAGAATCGGACGGCAGGTTCCGCGAACGCACACCTCGGCCCTCCGCCAAGACACGCAAACCCTTGAAATTGACTGGGCCGCTGCTGGCCTGATACGTGCACCTATCCCCCACAGGAGACCACGCCATGTCGAGACTCCTTGCCGACCTCCGCTATGCCCTGCGCCAGCTTCGCCGCGGTCCCGGCTTCGCTGCCACCGCCATCCTTACTCTGGCTCTCGGGGTCGCCGCCAACGTCATCGTCTTCGGCGTCATCGACGGGCTCTTTTTCCGTGCCACCTTTCCGCAGGCCAGCCAGCTCTCCTTCATCCAGGGGCGCGAGGACGCCGCCGTCAGCCAGTCCTTTCCCAACTACCGCGACCTCCGCGCCCGCAACCGTACCTTCTCCCACATCGGCGCCTATCGCTTCACCGAAGTCGCGCTCGCCGCCAACGGCCACGCGCAGCCTCGCTGGGACTTCCAGGCAACAGGCAGCTACTTCGATGCACTGGACGTCACCCCGCTGCTCGGCCGTTTCTTTCATGACAGCGACGACAC
>DATAVN010000005.1:0-2447 GCA_036267715.1 Steroidobacteraceae bacterium
GACGGAGATGCCGGCCGTCGCACAGCCGAAGCGCACTGCATCGAGCAGCGGCATGTCTTCGGCGAGCGCGGCGGCGAATCCTCCGCAGAAGGCATCGCCGGCCCCTGTGGTCTCGAGCACCGGGCCGGCGTCGAAAGCATCCACGATTGTGGACGTGCCATCAGCGGTGCGCACCAGAGCGCCTCGCGCTCCGAGCGTGAGAATGACATTGCGCGCTCCACGCTGTTGCAGCGCTGCCGCGGCGCGGCCGGCTTGTTCCACAGTCTCAACCGGAAGACCGGTGAGAATTGCGGCCTCCGACTCATTCGGCACAGCATAATCCGCCAGTGCAAGCATGCTGTCCGGCAGCGGCGCCGGCGGTGCAGGCGCAGGATTCAAGATCGTCGTCACACCCGCATCGTGCGCAATCTTCATACCGCGTTCGACGATCGCGACCGGCATCTCCAGCTGTGTGAGAAAGATGTGTGCGGCGCGAATCGCCTCCGCCATCACGTCGAGCTCCTCAGCAATAATGGTGAAGCACGCGCCCGGCACAACGATGATTCCGTTCTCGCCGCGCACCTCGTCAATGAGGATGGCCGCGGCCCCCGTTGCAGTGTCGCAGTTGTGCGTCAGCGAGGCGTCAATTCCCGCGTCCGCCCACGTCTTGCGCGCGAGCTGACCGAAAGTATCGTCGCCGAGCTTGCAGGCCATCTTCACCTGCGCTCCAGCGCGCGCCGCGGCAACGGCCTGGTTGGATCCTTTGCCGCCGGGCCCCAGCGCAAAGTTCGAGCCCATCAGCGTCTCTCCCCATGCGGGCAGACGAGAGGCGCGGAAGGCAACGTCGGCGACAAAGCTGCCGAGGACGACAACGGTACGACTCATGCGAATCAATCTCCTTGCTGCTCTTCACAAAATCACGAGGAGTGAGCGCTCGCGATCAGGACAATCGCGAGAATATACGCTGCAAACATTGCGGCGAGATAACCTTTCGCCTTTGTACTCGCACCGCGAAACTCCTTCCATACAAAGACGCCCCACAGGCACGCCACCATCGGCGACGCCTGCCCGATTGCATACGAGATCGACACCCCAACCGCCGATCCCGCGACAAGATTGAACGCCATCCCCGTTCCCCAGATCGCGCCGCCCAGCAGACCAAGCGCGTGATACTTCCCCGACGTGCGGAAGTAGTCTCTTCCCACAACGGGCGTGCCGATGATCGGCTTGCGCATCAGGATGATGTTGAAGACAAAGCAGCAGAGGAACGCGCCGAGCGTGAGGAACACCGTCGTCGTGTAGGGCGTCAGCGTGTGCTCGCCACGCGTCATTGCCAGCGTGACAAACGGCGCCCACGTGCCCATCAGCAGGCCGGAGATCACGCAGACAATGACACCCTTGCGCGAGACAGCCTCCGCGCCGGTGCGCAGCGCGCCGTAGGCCTTGCCCACGAGAATCACCGCCACCAGGCTCATCAGCACGCCGACGCCCAGCAACACCGCGTTGCCTTTCGGCTGCAGCGCATACGCAAGCACCGCGCCTTCAGCGAGCGCAATGCCGATGGACAGCGGAAACGCGACTGCAAGGCCGACGATCTCGATGCCGGCAATCAGCAGCACGTTCGCGATGTTGAAGATGAACCCGCCGACTGCAGCATAGAAAAGATTCAGCCCATCTGCTTGGCGCAGGTTCGGGAGGAACGCCGTGGGGCCGCCCGCAAAGCTGCCCATCGTCAGCGCGAGCAGCACCGCGATCAGGAAGATGCCGAGCGCGTAATCCCAGTAGTAGAGCTCGAAGCGGTAATTCTTAGTGACCTTGAAGGTGTTGGCGAAAGACCCCCAGCAGATGGTGCTGAGGATGGTCATCAAAAGTGCGACAGCAAAGGTCGAGGGAACGAACATGGATAAGGGCACTCTCCCAACTGCGCGCGCAAGACCGCACGCGAGAAGGAGCCATTATCCGCTACGCCTCGCCAATATGAACAGATTTCAGTTAGCGCCTGCTCGCTGCGAACTAATTAACTTCTCCCGGCCTGTTTCACTCTCCACCAGATGAGGGAGATTGGACTTCTCGTCATTTCTGCCCTTTCGGATGATGACCAGATTGTGAAAGAAGGCGATCTCAACGATGTTTCGCTCGAAGTCATCCGGTCCGGGGTTGGCGGAGTACTCCATATAGTTGAGACCGTCGGTAAGACTCTTGAAAAAACTTAGCATCGTACCGGGCTTGTCGAGTCCACCGCCGAAGCTCGGCCAGTACGAGGTCTGCGTGTCCTCAATGGCGTAGATGCCCTTGGGCCGCAGCAGCGGAAAGAGCACATGAAAGGTCTTGATCACATGATCATTCCTATGGCTTCCGTCATCGATGATGATGTCGAAACCGCCATACTCTGCTGACAGTTTTCTCAGTGCAGCTTCGTCGGTCTGATCGCAGATTCTTACATCGATCCGCGGCTGGCTGAAGTGCCT
>DATAVN010000006.1:0-394225 GCA_036267715.1 Steroidobacteraceae bacterium
ACCGACGAGCTGGACCCTCAGATCGGGGCCAGAATCGCCT
The DNA here is from genome assembly GCA_036267715.1 of Steroidobacteraceae bacterium. GTDB lineage: Bacteria > Pseudomonadota > Gammaproteobacteria > Steroidobacterales > Steroidobacteraceae > Bog-1198. The sequence continues at coordinate 41 of DATAVN010000006.1, forward strand.
CTCAGAGGGTCAAATCCGAGCCAAAAGGCTCGAAAACGACCCCTGCCAAGAATTTGCCATCCTGATTGTCGCGCTTGCCACCCTGATTGACGCGCGACACCCCCCGCTACCAATCAACGCGTAACTGATTGATTTATAATAATATGTTATCTGTGGTAGTTTCACCCGCTACCAACCAAGATCTAATTTAGTTCATTAGCAGTCGTCCAGGATTTCGGTTCTAACTGATTCAGACTAAATCGCTGATAGACTCATAAAATGAACTGGAGAGACCGCATAACCCTTGATGCGGCGGTGCTGGCAGGAAAGCCGGTTGTCCGTGGCAGCCGGCTGGCTGTGGATTTCATAGTGGGCTTGCTGGGTCAGGGCTGGACTGAAGCCGACATTTTGCGGAACTACCCCGGTATTACACACGACGACATTGCTGCATGCCTGCAGTACGCCAGTGAGATATTGCAGTCCGAAAAGGTGTATCCCGCGGCGATCGCCTGACGATGCGATTTCTTGCGGATGAAAACTTTCCTGGCGACGCCGTCACTGCGCTTCGTGCTGCGGGGCACGACGTTCTCTGGATTCGGACCGATGCCCCGGGCATCACCGATCAAGATGTACTTGCGCGTAATCTAGAAGATGTTCGGGTGCTCCTGACTTTCGACAAGGATTTCGGCGAACTCGCGTGGCGATCTGGGTTGCCGGTGACCTGCGGTATCGTGCTATTCCGTTTGCCGGCGCTCAGTCCGACGGGTGTCGGCAAAATCATTGCCGATGTTCTGATGGCACGCGACGATTGGGCCGGGCATTTTTCTGTCGTCGAGCCTGGCCGGATTCGGGTGCGTGTGCTCCCGCCACAGCGGACGCAATAGTCAAGCCGGTTAGATCGCGTTTTTCATGTAAATCCAAGTACAAAACGATCTCGACACGTGGTCCGTGGTTCCGATCGCAGCCCCCACCGAAAGGAAACGACCGCTAGGCTAGATCTCGCTGTTCATATGCTCAAACGAGCTGTAACTTGGGCTGCTCAGCTCCAACTAACCGGACATTGACTAGGCGATATAAGAGAAGCGTGGCGGCGTGTTCCACCGCAAAATACTGGACAAGGCCACGGAGAGATTTGATCCCGTATCCTTCATCGTCGGGCTGGTTCCCGGGGAAAGGGTCTGACATCACGTGCATCCAGCCAAGGCCATACTCGTTTCCGTCCCACCGAGCATTAGCCAATGCTTCCACGGCTTTAACGCACTGATAGTCAGGCCAGCCTTCGGGGAGCCGGCCCCCGCGCCTGCCACCCGTCCGCAAAAAGATCGATCCGGCGATCATGATTGCAGCGACAATCTCGGGATCATCGCGATGTTTCCATAGGTGCCGCACGGTTTGTCCAATCGATTTTGTGAGATGGAAGTCCGGGTCTACGAATGGATAGATGACCCGGCCGAGTTTTATCTGATTGAGAACTTCGTCTCGATGGCGGGCGATATTCTGGTGGTGCCACCAGTCAGGGTGATCTTCCCTCTCGTATTTGCCGGTCGTGTCGAGAATTGGCACGTCCATAAAAAGCGGATCAAGCGGCACCGCAAAGTCCTCCATGCGCTCCTTCCAGGTCCAGTAGATACTGTCCCATCCATCACCGTCCAAAAACTTTCCAACAACCAGAGCCTGCTGCTCTTCGTATCTGAGCGGCGGTATGCTGGGGGTGGCCGCTGCTTTTTTGCGGGCCATGGTTACATTCCCAAGTTTTTGACCATGAGGCCGTCGGTTCCGGCAACTGGTTTGAAGCCGGCACTCCTGTAGTATTTCGCTAGGCTCTTTTTTGCCTTCGCCGCGTCCGCCTCCAGCGCCCCGAGCGCCATGAGCTGATCAAACTCACGTGGCTTGTCGCCCTTCAGTTCGTGCTGCAACGGATAGCTTTTTAACGCCGCGAATTCGCAGCCCGCGCCAAACTTATCCATGATCCGATGGAGCACGGCATGACCCAGCTTGTGACCGCGTGCCTTCGGAAGAATTTCAAGCCGATGGAAAATGAGCATGTGTAACGGCATCTCGTCTGTACACCCGATCCCTCCAAGGGCTTTTTGTGTCGCCGCCGATAGTTTCATCACTGCGTAATCAGGCACGTCCGTAATGCTCTGAATCATCGGTGAGTTGTCAAACAGCTTTATAAATTTGGCGTCTTCCATCCTTCCATCGAGCACCCATGAAGGCGACTCATCGCGAAAATCAGCGATGCAGAACTCGACGTGACCGACTACCTCATCAGGCTCGCAGCCTTCGTCCAGTTCTTGAATGTGGCCTGAAAAGCGCGTCATAGCAGATTCTGGCTCCCCATCGCCGCAGCATAGAAATGGCTCTACCTTTATCTCGATCTGAAATTTATAGGTGATGTCATCGTCGTCACTTGGCGGCGAAATTTCCGCCGCAGTCTCGTCGCTCATCGCATTCACTCCGTGTGATTTGGTACGCCAAATACTGCTTTAGATGAATGCGTGCTGCCGCAGCGGCGTAGTGCTCGATGTCTTCGAGGCAGACACCGGGATCACGCTGCGGCATAGATTGATGATTTGCTCTGTTCGATGTAATAGCGCAATCGGCGGTTTCGGATCGCTCGCAACTCCACTAAATCTACCGAGCGTTGGAATAACGCCTCCAGCGATTCTTTCAGGTCCAAAAAGTTAGAGAAGCTATCTGAAGCTTGCGCGTCGAACTCGACCAGGGCGTCCACATCGCTGCGTCCAGCATCGAAGTCGTCGCGGAGTATTGATCCGAACGCTTCCAGGCTGCGCGCGCCGTGAAGACGGCACAGTCTGGCGATTGCCTCGCGATTGTTTTCGATCAGCGGATGCATAAAGAAAGTCTAGCATGCGTCCAAACGACAACGCCGAGAGGCGCCTTGAGATCCCCATGCCGGTCATTTCAGCCGACGTGGAAATGCCTAGACTGGCGGGTGGGTCAAGTGCGGCAGTGCCCTCTCGATTGACGTCTCTCCGATGCTGCGGTCTGTGGAAGATGCGATTTTTGCTAGTACGGACAATGGGTTAGACTGGTCACGACGATCGGTAAAGCGAGGGTTGTGAGTGATACAAAGATCAAATCCTGCCCCCGCTACCAACTTCGATAAAACAATAATAAAAACAAAGAGTTAAGAAGCAGAAAAAATTCACGCTCGATTTGAACCTGCGGCTCGACGAGACGAGTTCTATTGGCGAGCTGTGGGTGCGGGGCGTCAAGGCCCAAACCGAATACACTAGCTTCCGAAATGGAATTCCCCGGAAGCCACATCATCTCATCATCTTTCGCGTCTTGTTGACCTTGGCGAGCTTCATTTGCTGCTCGATCGCAATTGGCTGGTTTCGCCAGACGTGTGAGACGAGGCGAACCGGCAAGGCGAGGCCGCTAACGTTGCCACTCCCTGCGTTTCTAGAGCTAGATATCGTGAATGAGTTTGCGTACCGGATGACGGAGCGCTCGCGAGACCGCCGGCCGCCGTGGCTGCAGGCGGCCATGGACCGCGTCAGAGTTGCTTCGACAATCTTGAACAACTGAACAACCACCTCAAGACGCTTTTCGTGGCACTGCTCGGCTTGCTGGCGATCGGGCTTGTGATATTGGATATGCGATAGCGGGGCCTGATCGGCGCGAGTGGTCTTCCCGCGATTGGTTCTCAGTACGCCAACTATCAGGCTGCTTGTGCGCTAAGTCGCACGCCGAATGCTCCGACGATCTTCATTACGGTCTCAAAGCTCGGATTACCGTCTTTGGCGATCGCTTTATACAGCCCCTGGCGAGATATGCCGGTTTCCTTGGCAAGTTTCGACATGCCGCCGCGCGCTCGTGCGACGACACCGAGCGCATGCACCAGGGCTTCATGGTCAACGCCATCCTCAAAGAACGCTTCGAGGTACATTGCGACTTCCTTCGGCGTCCGAAGATAATCGGCCGGATCATAGGGCGCGAGGCCCAATGGGTTCTTGATTTTTGCCTTCGTCTTTGCCATCACTCAGCCCTCCAGCTGTTCCATCATTTTGAGCGCGCGTTTGATGTCCCGTTTCTGTGTGCGCTTGGCGCCGCCGATGAGCAGCGTGATCAGCGTCTTGCCGCGCCGCGTGTAATACACCCGGTAGCCCGGACCCGTATCGATTCGAAGCTCGCTCAATCCGTCGCTAATCGGCTTATGGTCACCGAAATTGCCCAGCGAGAGCCGGGCGATGCGGGCGTTGATGCTTACCGCCGCCGGACGGTCCTCCAGCTCCTGGAGCCACGTAGCGAATACTGTCAACTATAGGGGACAGACTGCGCGGTAACATAATGGATCGACAGATAGGCGGCGAACTGCACCTTTTTTTAGTGCGGACAATGGGTTAGGCTCGCTGGAACAATTGGTAGCTGTAGTGAATGCGCGATACAAAGATCAAATCCTCCCCCCGCTACCGAGGCATCACAGCTGTCAACGCCGTAGTCACTATTTTTGTGGGGTCTCGGCGAATCACAGCAGAGACAGTTACGTTTGAGGGTAGCAGGCCCGGTCGGTTCACGCCATGCTGGGACGCTGATCGCCGCCTCGTGCGGCGATCAGTGTCCAAAATGACTCTCTCGGTTTAGTTTGCCGTAAAGCCTACGTTGTCCAAATACCAACGATTGCTGCTCAGCCCGGTTTGATCGGAAATCCAGAACTTCAATACCGTCGTGTCCGTCAACTTGAAGGCCGAGAGCGGAATTTTGCACGACTCCCACTGGCCCACGGCTGGATTCCTGCCGCCGCTGCAGTAGGACGAGCTGTCGAATATGGTCACGCCATCCGTTGTGTCGCCGGAGGACATGAAGCCGACATCGAAGACCTCGTTTGCGACCGTGGGTTTCGCCGAGAAAACCAGATATTTGTACGGCAGCGTGTTGAAGCACTGGCTGACGTTGCTCTGGCAATTGGCGCTCACGAATGGCTGCCAGCCGCCCCATTGCTGGGAGGTCACGATGATGTCGTAGGGACCTTCGATCGGGCCGCCGGCCGTATCCTTATAGTTCGGCGAAGCTGCGAACGACCAATCGCCACCCCAGTTGAACACACCGTTGTAATAGACCCATGTTGTCGCGCCGACATTGCTGCCGTTAATGGTCACCATCGCCGTGCTGGGACTGCTGAGGGTCGCACCTCCGGACGGGCTCGACAGGGTCAAGGTAAAGTTCTTGGTGCCCGAGAACGGCGTGGTGTCGCTGACCGGCACCGAGAATGTCTTGGACGAAGCATCGCCGTTAGCCCATTGCAATGTGCCGCTGCTGGCCGTGAAGTCGCTACCCGCATCGGCGGAGCCATTCGTCGCGGCGTAATGCACGCTGATCGCGCCGTTCGTGCCGCCCGTGCGGTTTGCAGTCACCGTTACCGATCCGCTGCTTTGCGCAACGGTGTAGCCGGTCGCCGAGAGCTGCACGCTGCCGACGGCAGCCGCTGCATCGCCGGCAATCGAGACGACGGCACTGGTCGGATTGCTCATCGCAGCCCCGCCTGTGATGCCGGAAAGATCAACCCTAAAGGATCGGCTGCCGGAAAATGGCTTGGCATTGCTGACGGGAATGGCGAAGCTTTTGGGCGTCGCTTCTCCGTCCGCCCAGTTGAGTTTACCGCTGGTTGCAGTGAAGTCCGAGCCGGCAACCGCGCTGCCATTGACCTCGCCATAGGTAACGCTGATCGCGCCGTGGGAGCCGCCCGAGCGGTTGACCGTCAGCGTTACTGATCCCACGTTTTGAGCAACCGAGTCGCTTGCGGAGGATAGGCTGACGCTGCCCACGGGCAATGCCGCATCGCCGGCGATCGACATCGTGGCAGTGCCTGGATTGCTGATGGTGGCGCCGATGCTAGGGGAGGACAGCGCTACAGTGAAGGACTTGGTGCCGGAAAACGGCGTTGCATTGCTCACGGGAATGGACACGGACTTGGCGCTCGCATCGCCGTCGGCCCATTGCAAGGTGCCGGTGGTGGCGGTGAAGTCCGAGCCAGCGACGGCGGTACCGTTCTTTGCGGTGTAGGTGACGCTCAAGGCGCCGTTGGAACCGCCGGTCCGATCGACGCTCATCGTGGCCTTCCCGGCGTTTTGCGCCACCGAATAGCTTGCGGCACCGAATTCGACGCTGCCGACCGGGGCTGCCTTGTCGCCGACGATCGTGACCGACGCGCTGCTCGGCGTACCCACCATGGCGCCGGAACCCGCGGCGCTGTTCAATGCGACCGTGAACGTCTTCGAATTGGAAAAAGGATTCGCGTTGCTGATGGGAATGGAAAACGATTTTGCGCTCGCGTCGCCATCCGCCCACTTCAGGACACCACTGACCGCAGAGAAATCCGTACCGCCAATCGCGGTACCGTTGCTCGAGGCGTAGCCGACGCTCATCGCGCCGCTCGATCCGCCGGTACGGTTGACATGCACGGTCAACAATCCGGCATTTTGCGCGACCGAAAAGGCGGACTCGCTGAGTTCGAGGCTGCCTTCCACGGCGGACCCGTTGCCGGCAATGGAGACCGTCGCGCTGCCGGGGCTGCCGATGGCGACGCCGCTGCTCGGATCGCTCAATGCCAGCGTAAAAGTCTTACTGCCGGCAAAAGAGTGTGTATTCGCGATCGGCACCGCAACGGTCCGCAGAGTGGAGTCATTCTCCGCCCACTTCAGAGTGCCGCGCGCGGCCGTATAATCCGTGCCGGAGACGGCGGTGCCGTTGGCGGTCGCGTAATCGACGCTGACTGCCGCTGCGGCCGCACCGCGACGCATCACCGTAAGGCTCACCGTGCCGGCCGCCTGCGAAGCGGAATAATTCGATGCGCATAAGGAGACATTGGCGCTCCCATAGTGCGAAGTCCAACAGTGCCGATTAAAATGATCATCGACCGGCGTGGCCTTTGTTTGAGCTGTCGATGCGGCCGTCAGAGCCGGCATGGCCACGTTCGCCGCTGCGGGCGCCGAATCGGCTGCGGTGCTGTAGGAGGCCAGCGCCAGGGACCAGAGCAGCGCCGCCGCGGATCGAAATAAAATCGTCGAGTGGATCTGTTGGATCATTTCGCAACCTCAATCTGTGAATGCGTGATTCCCCAGATCTGGATAGAAATGATCTCGAGGATGACGGTGCGTCGGATCGCGGCGCTGCCGGCAACCCCGCTATCTGTTTCCCTCAGACCGGAGGCTTTGCGTCCCCGCCTGTCGGCGGGTTTGCTCATCAATGCTGGTGGTGATTGATACCGTCTAAAGCGCAGCTGCGCAAAGCGTCGCCATCTGCGAACGTGTCCATCTGCCGACAGCATTTAATGTGCACATTAAATGATCAATCAAAAATGCTTGACCGCTATTGGCCACGCGGCAAGCCAAAGGCTATAAAACAAGGGATTTTCTTGTTACCGCGCATGGATTCCACAGGACTTCGACCGCGATCCGCGCCGCCATCTCGTAGTTGCTTTTGTTTTAGGCAGATCCACTAACGAAGGCGGGAGCGCTTACGCACTCCCGCCACGCACCGACTCAATCTCGGGTCAGGGAATCATCTACCAGCCGGCCGCCTGACCATCCTTGCGATGATCGGTGCCCGCGCGATAAAAGCCGTCGATGGGACGTGTATCGTTGTTGGATCGTGGCGCCCGTTCTTGCGAGTCCGGTGTGAACAAGATGGCCTGGTATCCGCCCATGGGCGATCCATTGGCGGATTCCACGGCATGCACCTGGCCGATCCGCGGATCACGACCGTCACGGATGTTGCGATCACCTGTGGTTACTCCAATCTGTCGCAGTTCAGCACGGCGTTTCGACGGGAATTCGGCATTCCGCCCAAAGATGCGCTGCATCACCGAGAAGATGCCTGCATCGTGAGCCTGAAACGCGTCGCGAACGAGTAGCGTGTTCGTGGCGTGGCCTTCAGGCGAGAAAACTCTCGTGGGTCGGCAGCTTGGCGGCGGCGGTGCGTATCTCCGACTTGATCCGTTGCAAATAGGCCAGATTCTCACCCGCATCGATGGAGTCGATCAGCGGGTTGTAGTCGCGTGCAAGGTGTCCCTGGCCGACCAGCACCGCGAACCAGCTGGCATCGCGAAATAGTTCGTCCGCGGACAGAACGATTCGGCCGGTGCGTGCAAACTGCTGCTCTTTGTACTCGAGTTCCTCGGGCAGCGGCATTTCGCGGCAGTAGGTCCACATCGGCTCGCTGCGAGTGGTGGAGTGATAGTGCAGCACGAGAAAGTCCTTGACGCCCTCCATTTCGGTACGAATTACCCGATTGTATTGTTCGACCGTAAAAGCATCGCATTCACGCGTCGGGAACAGCGACAGCAGCTTGGCGATGCCGCTTTGGATCAGGTGAATGCTGGTGGACTCGAGTGGTTCGAGAAAGCCGGACGACAATCCGATGGCGATGACATTCTTGTTCCAGGCGCGGCGCCGCCGGCCGGTACGGAATTGGATCAGCTTCGGGTCGCCGAGTGGGGCTCCATCGAGATTCGCCAACAGCGTGGCGGTCGCCGCTTCATCCCCGATGAAGCGGCTCGAGTAGGCGTAGCCGTTGCCTGTGCGGTGCTGCAGTGGGATGCGCCACTGCCAGCCGGCTTCACGCGTGGTCGCGCGGGTATGCGGGATGGGTGCCGACACCCTTTCGCAGGCCACGGCCACCGCGCGATCACACGGCAGCCAGTGTGACCAGTCCTCGTAACCGGTCTGCAACGCGCCTTCGATCAACAGGCCGCGCATCCCGCTGCAGTCGATGAAAAGATCGCCGCCGAGCGTTTCGCCGCGGTTGGTGTGCAGCGCAGTGATGAAACCCGTTTCGGGATGCTGATCGACCTTTTCGATGATCCCCTCGTGACGCCGCACGCCTTTGGCCTCCGAGCGGGTACGGAGATAGCGAGCGTACAGACTCGCATCGAAGTGGTAGGCATATCCCAGCGTCGCCATGAGCGAGCGGGGATCATTGGAGGGATACTGAAATCTCCCGGTGCGCGCCGCGACCGTATTCAGCGAGTAGTCTTCGAAGTTGTCGTCAAGGCCGCTGAGACGGGCTTTCAGCCAGCGGTGTTGGAATGAAATTCCATCGCTTGGAAAACCATAGCGCCCGAAAGGGTGCAAGTATCTCTGCCGGGGCGCAGACCAGCCCACGAATTCAATGCCGAGTTTGAATGTGGCCTTGGTCTCGCGCATGAACTCCCGTTCATCGAGGCCGATGATTTGGTTGAACCAGTGGATGGTTGGAATCGTGGCCTCGCCGACGCCGATGATGCCGATGGCATCGGATTCGACCAGGTGAATTGAAGTTTGCTGCTGGTCGACAGCCTGGGCGAGGGCGGCCGCCGTCATCCACCCGGCAGTGCCGCCGCCAACAATAACGATTTTCCGGATGCGATTCTGGTTCACGCCAAGCACCGCTGTTTTTTTAGAATTTGTAGGTCAGGGTTGCCGTTGCGTTGGTGCCTGAAATGCCGCGGGCATAGAAGTAGCCGGTGAAGCCCACGGTCTCGGAGATGCCGGAATTCGGATTGCCTTCGGTCAATCCCAGTTTGTTGGTCACATTCCAGACATTCAAATTCAGATTGATGCGATCGGTGAAATTGACGTTGGTACCCACGGAAAGCACCCCGTAGCCGGGCAGTGCCAATCCGTTGCCCACGTCCGTATAGATCTTCCCCGTGTATTCGTAGCGCAGATAGGCCGCGCCCCAGCGGTTGGGAAAATCATAGGTGGGCTGGATGGCGTACATGTACTGCGGGGTGCGCTGGACGTAGTTGCCATTGTACTGCGCTGCCGCTGCATTGTTGACGATCTGTCCGTTGACGAACTCGCCCGTGACCACGTCGGCCAATTTCGGTTGTTGATAGGTTGCGTTGACCCGGATCGAGAATGCATCCAGAGCGGGCAGCGGCGGCCGGTAGGTCAGATCCGCATCCACGCCATTTATCCTCAGATTTGCCTGCACGCTGCCCTGGATGGCAGGGTTCGAGGGTTGAATGTATTGGTAGTTCTGGTTGTTGAAATTGGTGTGAAAGTAGGTCAGCACACCGGTCACTCCCAGCCCGGCGAATCGCAGTCCCGCCTCGCTGAGGCCGAGTCGGGTGGGTCCGGTCAGGTTGTTGCCGCCGTTGGTTTCATTGCCATTGGCGTAGCGTGCATAGACTGATAGCGCCGGGTTGATTTCGTAATTTGCTCCAACCGTCCACGAGGTCGGAATCGTCGTGGCCTGGGTGCGCGTGAAGGTACCGTCAAAGGACTGTCCCAGATCGGGCGCCAAGCCGGGCACCCCCGGAGGGACCGGCGGATTGGTTGCGAAAAAGTTGCCGGTGAGCAGAACGTTGTTCACGTTCTCGTGACGCAACCCGAAGTCCAAGTGCAGTTTCTTGTCGAGCAGCGCCATTTCGTCGTTGAAATATTCCGCAAAGGAATTGAGCGTGTTCGTCCAGATCCCCTGTCCCCAGTTTCCGTAGCTTTCCAGACCGTTGTTGGTCAAACTGCCGAGCGGCGTTCCCGCCGCGTTCAGCGCCTCTATGTCGTAAATCGACGAGCCATTGGAGACGCCGTTGATGAGAGTGGCAACGCCCGATTGGTCATTGAACTGGCGCACCCGATAGTACATGCCGCCGACCGTCAGCGAGTTGCTCCAACCGCTTCCCTCCACGTTCCACTTCGCGCCGAAATCGGCGCCGAGATCGCGGGTGGCCAGATACTGCTGGTTGAGCACGGTCTGCTCCAGCAGGCCGTTACCATTGATCGCGTTCAACGCTGCGACATTGGACGCCGGGGTCAACTGTCCCGTCGTCAGATTGCGGATACCGAACTGCGTCGCACCCGGGAAGGCTGCGAGGCCCGCGGTCAACAGCGAATTGATGGGGGATGCCGTACCGGGGGTCAGGTAGGAGACGGCGCTGCCGAGTCCTTGGTTGCCGCCGGCGCCGCTTCCAGGGAATATTCCGTTGAAATCCCAGTTCGACTGTAGGAAGCGCGATCTGGCGAACAGCGTCCACTGATTGTCGATGGGCACGTTCAGGTCGATGCGATACTGATTGCCGGTGGCATGGATGCCGTTCGAGCCGCTGAAATTCCGGAAGCAATTGCCGGTCGCGCACGAGTCCGGCACACCGATACTGGCAAAGCCCGGTCCCATGATGTTGCCGTATTGCGTGTTGAGGCCCGGTACTCCTTCCACCTGCCCATTCACGAAGCGGTAGGGCATGTCCGCGTAGAACGGATCGTGTTCGTCCCAGCGCTTGTAGGTGACCTTGATGAATGCGCCGTTGTCCCACTTCTTTTCGAGCGCGGCCTTGATGTGATACGTGCTATAGGTGAATGGGGAGCTGCGCTGGCCTTTGTCGGAGTCCACGTAGCCGCCCACCATGAAGGCGACGCCGTCACCCAGCGCCTTGATGGGAGCGGAGTAGTACAGATCGGCGCGCTGCTCGCCGTAAGTCGTCCCCATCAGCCTGCCGATGCCTTCGCCCTCGTCGAAGTTCAGCGGCCTGGAGATGAAATTCACGGACATGCCCGCGCTATTCGGTGCGAGGATGCCGGAGCTGCCGCCTTGCAGCGCTTCTACGCGATCGATGGTGATATCGTTTTGGAAATATTCGTCGGCACCGCCGCCGCCGTACAAGACCGGCATGCCGTCCTCTTGCAGCGAAATGAAGGTCTGGCCTCCGCCGGGCAACCCACGCACCGAATAATTGTTGGACACCGGCCCTGCGGTGCTTTCGACGAATACACCGGGTATCAGCTGCAGCACATCGACTGTGGTACGCGGTGCCTTCTGTTCGATCTGCGCCGTACTGATGGGCGTTACGTCCACTGAAGAATTGAGCAGGGTTCGCTGCGACGTCACGCCTGTCACGATGATGGTATCGAGGGTCCTTTCGGGCACATCGGCGGCTGCGGAAGCTGCTTGGTTCTGAGGCGGCGCTTGTTGCGGTTGTGTCCCAGCCGTGCTTTGCGGAGGGTCAGCTGCCTGGGCGGCTGCCGCGGATACTGACAAGATTGCCAGAATACTCAGGCGCAACTTATCTGTTGCATTCATACATCACTTCCCCGCGCCTTACTTCCTAAAAGTGGAGCATCAAGGACGGCGTAAATGATTTATGTAGGAATACTTCCCTTTCCGGGGACGGCGGAGATGTTGCGATTTGTAAGGCTGATGCGCCGGCGCCCCCGAAGGGGCCCGATTCGGCAGCGGCAATAGTGGTATTTCCTAATGCCCGCAATCCGCGTAGGCAACTCCGCGATACACTGTTGCCTGATGTTGGATGCGCTACTGTGGCTCGTCCGATTCACCGCCGGCGCACTTGCACACCCGGTAGCGGCGCTCGGGCAAACTCTGAGTTTGTTCCATTTCGAAATCCAGCAACGCCTGATTTGGATTGCTGGATTCGTGGTCCACCAGCTCGTCGCCGGTGGGATGGCGGCCCTTCGCGTCCCCGAACTGGACGAAACGGCATGTCGGAACGTGCACGCTGGTTTGACGGATATACGTGCTGATACGGACTCGGTAGAGCGGCATCTCGCTAGCTTAGCATTGGATCGCCGCCGGGCTTTAAGCCCGGCGGGAAAAAGATGCGGGTGTTGAAGCCCGGGTCATGAGCTCGCTCAATGCGTCAGGCTGGCGCCGCTCAATCTGCCCACCGCACCCAACGTGGTCTGTGCCGCATTCAGCCCGAGTCGAAAATCGGCATCGGAGTACGTCGTGTAGACGTCCGTGGGCTGGTGCCAGTTCGGATCCCATCCGGCGCCGATTTGCGTGCCGCGCTCGTTTTCGCGCACGCTGATTGCAGGGACAAGGTCCATGAACGGCGTGCTGTCGGTATTGGTCATGTGCGGTCCGACCGTTGCAGGATAATCAGTCGCATATGCTTCGTTGGCGGCGTGAAAAGCCCAGGCCAGTTTCTCGGCCCCCTCGGCTTCCTTGGAGCGCGATTGGAACTCAACATTCACGTCCGCCTCCGGCCGCTGCTGTTTTGGCAGGGTGCCGTCGGGCAGCGGCATTCCATGGTCGAACATCTCCATGTCGTGCTGAATCATGCCGAGCCACTTCGGTTCCGGATAGTGCCCCGAGCCTGGAGGTTCTTCCTTGCCTTGAAGCGCCGCGCGCTGATCGACATAAGCCCGTGAGCCGTTGAGGCCGGTTTCCTCATTGTTCCAGAGGGCGAAGCGAATCGAGCGCTCGGTCTTGACGTCGGGAGAGGAGAAAACGCGTGCGAGCTCCATCACCAATGCGGTGCCCGAGCCATCATCGTTCGCGGCCTCGCCCCAGCCAATCCCGTCCATGTGGCCGCCCACGATGTACATCTCCTCGGGATGGGTCGAGCCGATCTTGGTGCAATACACTTCTTCACGTTCGCCCGGCTCGCTGGGCGGGGTGTCCAGCTCGCGCAGCTTCACATCGGGTTGCAGCATCGGGTCGGTATTGACGCCGGTGTGGGCGCGTTCGCCGCGCAAGCGGCCGCCTCCCGACGCGGCATCCGGGCTTCGGGCAACCGGAGGCCCGCTGGGGCGCCGGGCTTCACCGGGCGAATACATGTACTTGATGCGCGAGACGTCGGAGCAGCCGTAGCTTTTGAGCTGCTTTTCGATCCAGTCCACGGCGGCGCGGTTGCGATTCGTCCCTTGGCGCCGATCGCCGAATTTTGTCAGACCTTTGATCGTTGCCTTGTATTTCTCGAGGTCGAGCCGCCCCACCATCACTTTGACCGGATCGGCCGGCCTGTCGGCTTCATCGGCTGCGCGTGCCGGCGCGGACAGCGCAGAAATAGATGCCCCCAGAACCATTGCCGCGATCGCGGCCGCACTTCGGTACATAAGCCCCTCCTGTTAGTAGCGCCCAGTTTACACGGGGTTCGAGCATTCATAACGCGTGACGGAGATCGCAAAACCGACAAATGTCGGGATCGGCGCGCAGCGGTAATGCCTTAGGATGCCGGTGTCAACACCGGAGCGAGTATGAAAATCATCGGCGGAATCTTGCTGGCGGCGGCATTGATGCTGTTCAGCGTGGCCAGCGACGCGCGCGGGACGCCGAGTTCATCGTTCGTGCCGCGCGGACCTGAGCCCCATGCCTCCTTGAGTGATAAGCATCATGCGCATCACAGTGCTCACGGCGACACCAAGCGCACAGCCGGCAAGGGCGGACAGCGCCGGGCTGCAAAATCACGCGGGAACTCAGCGCATCATTCGGCCGGCCCCAATTAGTCCTTCAGGATGGCGACAACCGCTGCGCGGGCGGCGGGTGAGTGCAGGGGCAGGGCGAGTACATCGCCCGGACGGGCCCAATTGAGCGCATAGCGCGCGGCATCGAGTTCGTTGTCGCGCAGTGCAAGGCTCGATTGGTCGAGGCCCAGACGCAGCAGTTCCGCGCGGATGATGCGCGGAATCTCGCCGGGAGGACGCCCGCGCAGGTGCGCTTCATCTTCCTTGACGACGATCAGGTCGGGCCTGAAGGCCGCGGCGGTGCGGGCCAGTTCGGTGATATCGGCGTCCTGACGGTTGCCGGCATGACCGAGCAGCAAACCCAAGCGGCCCCTGCCGCGCAATTGCGTGGCTACGGATAGAAACCCGCGCAGTCCATCGGGGTTGTGCGCGTAGTCGATCAGCACCTGCGCACCCATGAATTCAAAGCGCATCATGCGACCGGGATTGTCCGCGGCATTTTCGCCGAAGCTCGCAAACACCGCGGCGAGAGTGCCGGCTGGGATACCGAGAGCGGCGGCGGCCAGGGCGGCGCCGGCGAGATTGGCAATGTTGTACGCGGCGATACCGCCGATCGACAGCGGCATGGCCGCTACCGGGCCTAAATCGTGGTCGCCGCCCGCGTGATGCAGCCAAAGCCTTCCTGCGCGAACACCGCAGGTCGAGGCACCATGCGCACGGGCTTCGATCAGCAACGGAAGGTCTGCGTCGAGCGCAAACCAAGCGAGGGTCGGGGCATGACCCAAGCGCTGCGACAGTTCGCAGGATTTCATTCGCAGCAGGGCATCGTCGCCATTGAGCACCAGGCTTCCCTGTGCAGCAACGGCCGCCGCGACGCTGAATTTGACCTCCGCAAGGCCATTGAGATCGTCGACTCCATACTCGCCGAAATGGTCAGAGCTGATGTTGGTGATCAGCGCGACGTCGGCGCGGGATGCGGCCAGGCCGCGGCGCAAGATGCCGCCGCGCGCCGCCTCCAAGACCGCCGCTTGGACACGCCGATCGCGCATCACCAGGCGCGCACCGGCGGGGCCGGAATAGTCGCCGGTCACCCGCGGCTCGCTGTCGATGTACACACCGTCGGTGCAGTTGTATCCCGCCCGCCAACCATGAGCGCGGGCGCAGGCCGCGACCAGCCGGACGCTGGTCGTCTTGCCATTGGAGCCGGTGATGATGGCGGTCGGAATATCATGCAACTCCGCCCAGGGGACCGCATCGATCGCGGGCAGGCTGCTCAGTGGGAATGTGCGGCTGCCGCTACCGGCGCCCAGCGTGAATTCCGCATCGTCGACGAAACAGGGCAGCGCCCTGTCAGCTGCGGCTTTGAGCAGTGCGCGCAGCCCGGCCGAGGCCTCCAGCGAGGACAATTTTGCAAACCGCGAGAGCGCAGCGGATTGTTCGATGACCGGTGCGAATGCTGCGGCGCTATTTGCGTCCGAATCGTCTGTCTCGACCGCCGCCGCAACCAGCGCGGCCTGCAAGCCGGCCCAGCTCTTCGGGTCGTGTGCGACCAGGGCCGCGCACAGCGCCCATTCGTTCACTTCGGTCGCGAGCAGCAGTTGATCGCGAGGCGCGGAGAGCGCCAGCAGCACGCCGGCGGCATGCCGCCGCGCGATGCACTGCGGAGGCGGCCAGCCCAATTCCGTCGCGACTCGTTCCACGCGTGCACGCCAGGCAAGGATCAGCGCCTCATCCAGCGGCGCGCGCACCACATTGAGCACGGCGCCGGTCGATGCAAAGAACAGATTGGCGCCGGTGAGGCGCCTCGAGTCCTCGAACGGCAATTGCTCCGGGAGGCTCAGTCGTCGCTCTCCGGCGCAAGCCGCACGCCGCGCTCGTCGCGGATCAAGCCTTCCATGCTGAATTGCGCGCTGGCCGCGGCATCGAATTTCTCTTCGCTCCTCGCCTCGGACGGTGCCGGCCGCGCGGCGCGTGGCGCCGGCTTCGTGGCGATACCGGCGGGCTTGAATTTGGTGATCTGCTTCCACGAGCGCACCAGGGCATCGGCGAAGATCAGCAGCAAGTCGCCCGCTTCGCCCATCCGCAGCGCCGCGTCGATCGCATCCTGCTCATCCGGAATGACGGAAATCGCATCGGTGGGAATGCCGGCGGCGCGCAGCGCCTCAGCCTGAATGCGCGGGACCTCATCCGCGGCGCGGTTGCGCAAGTTGTCGTCGCGGCGGCATATGTAGCGATCGAAGCGGCCCGCGACCGCTTTTGCGATCGCGACCAGATCCTCGTCACGCCGATCGCCCGGGCCTGCCAGCACCACGATCCGTCGCCCCGTCACGTCGAGCCGTGACGCCAAATCCGCCATCATCCCGACGGCGTGGGCGTTGTGGCCGTAGTCGAACAGCACCTTGAAAGGATGCTCATTGAACACATTCATCCGCCCCGGCGCCTGGAAAAAGGTCGAGTCGAAGGTGCGCAGACCCTGGCGGATCGCATCGAGCTTGATCCCCAGCGAGAAGGCCATGGCCGCGGCGAACATTGCGTTTTGCACATTATGAGTTGCACGGCCTTCGAGCGTGGCCGGGATCAGATGTGTCCATAGCAGCGGGATGTGTCCGCCGCGATCGTAGAGCGTCATCATCTGACCGTTTACGCCGGCCTCGAGCGCGCAGGCCCGGCCGCCGGCGCGGATATGTTCGCGCACCAGCGAGTGGTGCGGATTCATGGTCACATAACAGATGATCTTCGCTTCGGTGTGGCCGGCCATTTTGAGCACCAGCGGGTCATCGGCATTGAGCACGGCGCAGTCGCTGGCGACCTCGACCACGATACGCTTCAGCTCGGCGAGCTGTTCCAGGGTGTCGATGCCCTTCAGGCCCAGATGATCGGCCTGCACGTTGAGCACGGCGCCGACGTTCACTTCGTTGACTCCCATGCCGGCGCGCAGCAAACCGCCGCGCGCGGTCTCGAGCACGGCGATGTCGATCTGCGGATCCGCCAGCACCATGCGCGCGGACACCGGTCCGGTCATGTCGCCGGGCACGGTGCGTTGCCCGTCGATGTAAACGCCGTCCGTCGTGGTCAGTCCGGGCGTAAAGCCGGCCATTTTGGTGATATGCGCCAGCATGCGTGCCGTCGTGGTCTTGCCATTGGTGCCGGTGACGGCCGCAATCGGTACGCGCACTGAACTACCGGCGGGAAACAACATGTCGATGACAGGCGCCGCCACATCCCGCGGCGTGCCTTCGCTCGGCGCCACGTGCATGCGAAAGCCGGGAGCCGCGTTGACCTCGCAGATCCCGCCGCCGATGGTGCGGTAGCTCTCGGTGATGTCCTTGGACAAAAAGTCGACGCCGCCCACATCCAAGCCAATGGCCCGTACCGCGCGCTCGGCCATTTCGCGATTGTCGGGATGGATGACATCGGTCACGTCGGTCGCGGTTCCGCCGGTGGACAAATTGGCGGTCGAGCGCAACAGCACGATCTGGCCCTTGTCCGGCACCGAACCGGCAGTCATGTTGGCCTGACCGAGCATTTTCTGCGCCTGCGCATCGAGCTCGAGCCGGGTCAACACTTTCTCATGTCCCACGCCGCGCCGTGGGTCTTGGTTGACCAGCGCGACCAGCTGCTCAATGCTATGAATGCCGTCGCCGACCACATGCCCCGGCGTTCGCCGGGTCGCCGCGACCAGGTTTCCGTGCACGACCAGGAGGCGATGGTCGTCGCCTTCCAGAAAGGTCTCGACGATCACCGAGCGGGCATGTTCGCGTGCAACCTCGTAGCCATGCGCCACTTCCCGGTCGTTGGTCAGCCGGATCGAAATACCGCGGCCGTGATTGCCGTTGTAGGGTTTGGTCACCACCGGGAAGCCCATGCGCTTTGCCGCGCGTACCGCCTGTGCTTCACTTTGCACCAGTTCCTGCTTGGGCACCGGCAATCCCAGGGTCGCCAGGATCTTGTTGGTTTCCTCCTTGTCGCTCGCCAGCTCGACCGCAATGTGCGAAGTGCTGCTGGTCACCGTCGCTTGAATGCGCTGCTGGAATTTCCCATGCCCGAGCTGGACCAATGACTGATCATTGAGCCTGAGCCAGGGTATGCCACGCTGCTCGGCCGCGCGCACCAGCGAGGAGGTCGAGGGGCCGAGCGCCCGCCGCTGCGCGAAGCGGATGAACTCATCGCGTGCTTCCTGCCAGTTCCAGCCCTCCGGCACGGATTCGGCAGGGCGGATGTCGGCGGGCAGGAGTGAGCACAGCAGACGCATTCCCAGTTCCCCGGCGGCGATGCCCTCGTCGCGCTGCGCGTATTCGTAGACCACGGTGTAGACGCCGGGCGCGCCTGCGCTGCGAGTCTTGCCAAAGGTGACCTCTTCGCCGGCAATATTCTGCAGCTCGATGGCCACATGCTCGAGGACATGGCCGAGCCAGGTGCCTTGATCCTCGCGCATGCGGCGGAAAAATCCGCCGGGTTCGCGGTAGGAACAGCCGTGCTGCGCGAGACCGGGCAGGGCGTTCGCCAGCGCATCGACGAACGTTCCGCCCAAGCGCCCGGTCGGCCACTCCTCGAGGGTCCCCAAATCCAGTTCCAGGCGGATGACGGGAAAGCGCGCATACAGCGACGGGCCGACATAGACGGAACGATCAACGATTCGCATGCATCCCTCGCAAGCCTGTGATGAACAACTAGTCCTTGACGGCGACAAGTTCGCCGGCCGAGGCGATTCGCGTGTGCAGATTGAACGTTGCGCCCGCCACCAGGATGTGCAGTCGCAGGCCCAGCACGCATACCGGCTGCCCCTCGCTCACTTCCCCAATGGATGAAAAGCTCACGTCGGAGGCGTCCACGATGGTAACGCCGCCGCTGCCTTGAACCTCGATGGTTTCATCCGGCCCGATGAACGCCGCCGTGTCCTCGTCGAGACCGATGCCGACGGCAAACGGGTTGTAGGCCAGTGCGGTAATGAGCCTTCCCAAGCGGTCGCGCTGGCGAAAATGCTGATCGATGATGAAGCGGTTGGTGAGCCCCAACCCGGGTGCAAGGCGCACGCTGCCAGAAATCACTGCCGAGCCCTCATCGCCGAAGGCAATCATGTGCTCGCTCAAAATGCTGGCACCGGCACTGGTTCCACCGACCGTGACGCCATGGGCATTGCGCACGCGAATGAGCTTGGCGACGGGTGTGCCGCCCAACAGCGTGGTCAGCCGCAATTGATTGCCGCCGGTGAAGAAGATTCCGCTCGCCTGCTCGAGGCGGCGCAACCGCCCGGGTTCCTGGCAGTCCCGGCGGGTATCGAAATCCATCACCGCAACCTCGGCCGCGCCCAAATCCTTGAAGATTTGCTCGTAACGCGGACCGGTCTCGTGCATGCGGCTCGCGCTGGGGATGACCACGATGTTCGCAGCCGAAGCGCCGGAAACGCGCACGAAACGTTCGAGGATTTGGCGATCGTTCTCTTTGTTTTCGGCTCCGCCAATCGGCACGATCCAACCGCGTGTCTCCCCGTCCGGAATTTTACTGGGCATTATTTGCAGCGTCTCCAAGGATGATAGGCCAGTGAATGATGACGGTTTCCATGCCCCCTGTCGTTACCCGCGGCCGGTCTCGGCCTTCGTACCATAGTAGCTCGAAGCCTGGTCGGTAATTGATCTAATCTAGTTTAGAATTAAATACTATAATCTATTGAAATATAAATCATTATTGTCGAAAACATTGGCGATCTATTCGAGCCTAGGCGGCGTCGCATATTTCGCAGAATCGGTTACAACCCTGGAGCACTCTACAGGCTGCTCATTATGCGCACGAGGCGAGGGCTCCGGACGCGCTGATTGCGGCCGCGCTGCTGCATCACATCGGACATCTGATCGGTGCGGCTGCACGTACCCGCGAAGCGATTCTTTTGCGACATTGGGATGGTCGAGGCAAGGTTGTCGGATTTCCAACGCCGGCATTTGCCGACTATCGACAACAAATCAATGTGCTGATTCGCGCTTGGCGCGCTACCGCAAGGCCCGGCTGCGCGGCGACCGAGATTGCTATTTTTCTCGACACTGAGGCTCAAAACGGTTTACCGTCGGGGCCTAAAAAAGGGGCAGCGCGCGATGGCGATAGCGGCGGAAGTGATCCTCGAGACCCACAGCCTGGTCAAGGATTTCAACGGATTCATTGCGGTTGACGGGGTTTCGGTGCGCGTCAGGCAGGGTGAAATTCACGCCCTGATCGGCCCGAACGGCGCCGGCAAGACCACGTTTTTCAATCTGCTGACCAAGTTCCTGCAACCTTCCTCCGGTACGATTTTTTATCGTGGCAAGAACATCACCCGGGAAAAGCCGGCCGATGTTGCGCGGCGCGGCGTGGTGCGGTCCTTTCAGATCTGTGCGGTGTTTCCGCACTTGACCGTCCTCGAGAATGTGCGGGTGGCGCTGCAGCGAAATCTCGGCACCTCCTTTTATTTCTGGCGCTCCGAGAAGAGCCTGGGCAATCTCGATCAGCGCGCGCTGGAGCTTCTGGCTGAAGTGCACCTCGAAACGTGGGCCGGCACGCCCGCGGCCGACCTGCCCTATGGGCGCAAACGAGCGCTCGAACTGGCCACGACCCTGGCGCTCGAGCCGGACTTGATGCTGCTCGACGAACCCACGCAGGGCATGGGCCATGAGGATGTATCGCACGTAACCCAGCTGATCAAAAAAGTTTCGGCCAACCGCACCGTGCTCATGGTCGAACACAATATGAGCGTGGTCTCCTCCATTGCCGACACGATCTCGGTGCTGCAGCGGGGCCGCGTCATCGCCGCGGGACCCTATCTGGAAGTGTCCAAGAATCCCCAGGTCATCGAAGCCTACATGGGCACCTCGAGCGGTGAACTTTCGAGCGCCGTGTAGTGGCGCGCGAGATGCTGAAAATCGCCGATCTTCAGGCCTGGTATGGCGAATCGCATATCCTGCATGGCGTCGAATTTACCGTTCGGGAGGGCGAGGTCGTTACGCTGCTGGGACGCAACGGGGCCGGCAGGACGACCACCCTGCGCGCAATCATGGGGCTGGTAGGTTCCCGAAAAGGTTCGGTAATGATCGAGGGGGTCGAATCAGTCGGCTTTGAACCCCACCAGATCGCGCGGCTGGGCGTAGGGTATTGTCCGGAGGAGCGGGGTATTTTCGGCGCGCTGTCGACCGAGGAGAATCTGCTGCTGCCCCCGCGGCTCAAGGGTGTCCAGGGGATGAAGCTCGAGGAAATTTACGCTATTTTTCCGAATCTGTTGGAGCGTGCCGCCAGCCCGGGGACGCGGCTGTCGGGCGGCGAACAGCAGATGCTGGCGGTGGCGCGTATCCTGCGAACCGGAGCGCGGCTTTTGCTGTTGGATGAAATCTCCGAAGGATTGGCGCCGGTCATCGTGCAGAAACTCGGCGAGGTCATTCGCACCTTGAGGGCGAAGGGGATGACGGTGGTTTTGGTCGAGCAGAATTTTCGCTTTGCAGCGCCGTTGGCCGACCGGTTCTACGTGATGGAGCACGGCAAGATCGTGAAGCAGTTCGGCCAGTCCGAACTCGCCTCGCAAATCGGGTTGCTGCAGGAATTCCTAGGGGTTTGATTTTATTTATCGGAGAAGGATAACGAGATGACGCGCAAATCAACAATCATGGCGCTCGGGGCGCTGCTGGGTCTGTATGCCGCTTCGCAGGCGAGCGCCGCGACCGACCAAGTGGTCATTGGCGATATCGATGACATGTCGGGCGTCTATGCCGACGTCCTGGGTCAGGCCGGTATCGACGTCATCAATATGGCGATCAGCGACTTCGGCGGCACGGTACTCGGCAAAAAGATCACGGTGCTCAGCGTCGACCATCAGAACAAGCCGGATATCGGCGCGTCCAAGTTTCGCGAATGGGCCGATCAGAACGGGTTGACCATGGTGCTCGGCGGATCGAACACCGGGGTGAGCATCGCCATGTCCAAGGTTGCGGCCGCGAAGAAGATACCCTTCATTGCCGTCGGCGCGGGCGGCGCCTCGCTCACCGGCGTCGACTGCACACCCTACACCGTGCACTATGCCTACGACACGACCGCGCTCGGCAACGGCACGGCCAGCGCCATCGTCAAGCAGGGCGGCAAGACCTGGTTCTTTGTGACCGCCGATTATGCCTTCGGCACGCAGTTGCAGGAGGCTGCGACCCATGTGGTGCTCGCCAATGGCGGCAAGGTGCTCGGCGCGGTGCGGGCGCCGCTCGGCACGACCGACTACTCCTCATTCCTGCTGCAGGCGCAGACTTCGGGTGCGCAGGTTTTGGGACTCGCGAATGCCGGCACGGATTTCTCGAACTCGCTCAAAGCGGCCAATGAATTTGGCATTGCCAAAACGATGAAGCCCGCGGCGCTGCTCGCGTTCCTGACCGACATCCATGCATTGACGTTGAATACGGCGCAAGGGCTGTATCTGACCACCGGGTGGTACTGGGATCTCAATGAGCAGACCCGGGCATTTGGCAAGCGCTTCTTCGCCAAAGTGAAGCGGATGCCGACCATGGATCAGGCCGCTTACTACTCCGCGACGCTGCAGTACTTGAATGCCGTCAAGGCCGTGGGTTCGACGGATTCGGACAAGGTCATGGCGCAGATGAAGAAGACCAAGATCAACGATATGTTTACCCAGGGCGGCTTCATTCGCGCCGACGGCCTGATGGTGCACACCATGTACGTGATGCAGGTGAAGGCGCCCAAGGAATCGAAATATCCCTGGGACTACTACAAGGTGGTCAAGGCCATGACGGGCGAGGAAGCCGACGGCACGCAACCCGACGCCACCTGCCCGATGATCAAGAAGTAGCGCAAGGTTTCGCCGCATCCTTGGACGCCGCGCTGTCGATGATGGTCGGTGACACGTGACGACGGTCTTCGGCGTGCCGCTGCCCGCGATTCTCGGCCAGCTCATGCTGGGGCTGGTCAATGGATCGTTCTATGCGCTGCTCAGCTTGGGATTGGCGGTGATCTTCGGCTTGCTGGGCGTGGTCAATTTCGCGCATGGCGCCTTTTACATGCTGGGCGCATTCGCCGCTTATGTCGGACTGGAGTCCCTGGGCATCAACTATTGGTGGGCGCTGCTGCTGGCGCCCTTGGCGGTGGGCCTGTTCGGCATCCTGATCGAGCGCCTGTTGCTGCGGCATCTGTACCAAGTGGATCCCGTGTACGGTCTGCTGCTGACTTTCGGGATTGCGCTGATCGCCGAAGGCGTGATGCGCAGCCAGTTCGGTGCCTCGGGAAAGTCCTATCCCGTGCCTCCGTTGCTGCAGGGAGGGCTGAATCTGGGCTTCATGGTGCTGCCCGTCTACCGGGCATGGGTCATCGTCGCTTCGATCGCTGTGTGCGCCGTCACCTGGTTTCTCATCGAGCGCACCCGCTTGGGCGCGCGGCTGCGCGCCGCGACCGAGAATGCGAAGCTGGTTCAGGCCTTTGGCATCAACGTGCCCGTGCTGGTGATGTGCACCTACGGCGCGGGCGTGGCGTTGGCTGCGCTCGCAGGGGTGCTCGCGGCGCCCGTGGTACAGGTCAGCCCGCTGATGGGCTCATCACTGGTGATCGTCGTGTTTGCCGTGGTGGTCATCGGCGGCATGGGCTCGATCATCGGCGCCATCGTCAGCGGACTGGTGCTCGGACTCATCGAGGGACTGACCAAGGTCATCTATCCCGAGGCGTCCAATGTGGTCGTTTTCGTGATCATGGCGATTGTGCTGATCTGGCGGCCCGCGGGCTTGTTCGGCAAAGAGCAATAAATGCGCGCGCAAGTTGCCGTGTATGTGGTGCTCGCGGCGCTTGCGCTGATTGCCCCCTTCCTGGGCCTGTACCCCGTGTTCCTCATGAAGCTTTTGTGCTTCGCCATGTTCGCCTGCGCGTTCAATTTGTTGTTGGGATTCACCAAGATGCTGTCTTTCGGGCATGCAGCGTATTTCGGCGCGGCGGCCTATGTCACCGGATGGCTGGTGACCGCCCAGGGATGGAACACGCTCGAGGGCATCCTCGGCGGCGTCGCGGTGTCGATGCTGCTCGGTCTGGTCATCGGTGCGATTGCCGTGCGCCGCCAGGGGATTTATTTTGCGATGATCACGCTGGCCCTGGCCCAGGTCGTATTCTTCATATGCCTGCAGGCCGAATTTACCGGTGGTGAAAACGGCCTGCAGGGCATTCCCCGCGGCAGCCTGCTGGGGTTCATCAAACTCGGCAGCGACCGGACCATGTATTACTTCGTGCTGACGGTGTTCGTCGCGGTCTACGCGCTCATCGTCCGCATCGTGCACTCGCCGTTCGGCCAGGTGCTGAAAGCCATCCGTGCGAATGAGCCGCGCGCCGTCTCCCTGGGCTACAAGGTCGACCGCTACAAGCTCATGGCCTTTGTCTTGTCGGCGAGCCTTTCCGGATTGGCCGGTTCATTGAAGGCGCTGGTGCTGGGCTTTGCCACGCTATCGGATGTGAGCCAGGGCAATTCCGGAGAGGTCATCCTCATGACTCTGCTCGGCGGCAGCGGAACATTTTTGGGACCTGTGATCGGCGCCAATGTCGTGGTCACGCTGCAGGAGTATCTCTCCGATCTGGTCGGCGCCTGGGTTTCGGTGATCATCGGCGCGATCTTCGTGGTGTGCGTGCTGCTCTTTCGGCGCGGATTCGTGGGGGAGGTCCTGCGGCGCTTCGAGCGGCGCGGCGGCTGATTGCTCGCCCGCTTCGTTCAGCTCAGCAGCCGAGCGCCGCGTGCAATGAGCCAAGCTGGTGCTCGGCGTGCTTGAGAATTTCAGCGCAGTGCTGCGCGGTCAGGTGCAGTCGGGCATACGACTTGATGCCGTCGGTGTCGACCGATCGCGGTCCGGGCTCGCGCAACACTCGCGCGAGCGAAACGGCAACGACGAGAATGTCGGTAAGATCGGGATCATTTTTACTGATGCGGTCATAGTCGTCTTGATCGCCGAGCGCCTCGCACATGTGCTCGTCAAATCCCCAATTCTCCAGCACCGCTTTGCCGATGGCGGCATGCCAGCTGGCGATCATGTCGGTAAAGGTGGGATCCTTGTACAGCTCGCTCGATTTACCCACCGATCGAACCATGATGTAAAGCCGGCCGATACCATGCAGCAGGCCGGTCAGGAAAGCCTCTTCCGGACTTATCCGGCTGCGTCTGGCAATGACCTGGCAGAGCGCAGCGACCGTAATGCTCTCTTCCCACAGTACGTTGAGCGGCTTGGAGATCGAGCGCAGTGCCGGCGCCAGACGCAACTGCTTGACGGCGAAAGACATGGCGGCGCTTTGTACCGGGCGGTGTCCCAGCCGCGTGATGGCGGCCCGCAAGTCGGTCAAATGCCTGCCCGCTGGATTGAAGGCCGCGGAGTTGGCGGCTTGCAGCAAGCGCGCTGCCAGGCGCGGCTCCGTGCCGACAATTTTGACGATTTCCGTCAGACTCACGTCGGCCTGCGCAAGTGCCTTGCGAATGCGCATCACGACATCCGGAAAGCAGGGCAGATTCACCGTTCCCTTCGACACCTCGGTGGCCAGGTTTGCCAGGAATGCGAGCGCCGCGGCGCGTTCATCCTCGTTGGTCGCCGCCGATTTTTGCTCGGCTCGCGCCGTTGCGGCGCTCCTGGCCTGCGCAAGCGACGGCGCAACGGCTTTGGCCGGTGATGCGGTCTTTGCAGGACCCGGTTGTCTCGGCCGTCCGGGAGGTGCTGATGCGACATTCGCCATAGTTATATCTTTCACAAATGAATTGCGCGCGAAGTGCATCCTTGCCGCGTTCTACAAATTACGGCTACTTGGGGCAAATCTTGACAAAATATCCCTGAGCGCTGTCGGGCCAACCCCTAATCAGCGCGCGTTTGCGACCCACTGCACGCTTGTACGATCAATTATATTGCGGCGCAACAAAGTTGCGGTTTCGCCGACCATCGGCGACCATGAATTGTGGCGCCTGAAACAGAATTGATTCGCGACATCAAAAAGACCGGTTATCGGCTGGTGGATGTTGCAGTCGCGCTGCGGGCGTGCGGTTTGGTGTTCGCCATGGGACTCGCGGCATCGACTCCCGCACTTGCCTACCATGTGTATGTGAGCGACGAGCGCTCCGGCGAGATCAGCGTGATCAACGGCGGCGACTTTCGCGTCATCGCCACGATTCCAGTCGGCAAGCGGCCGCGCGGCATTCACGCCAGCGCCGACGGTAAGCTCGTGTATGTCGCATTGAGCGGCACGCCGACCGAGGCGCCGCCGCAGATTGACGCTCACGGCAATCCGGTCTTCTCGAGGAAAAAGGGTGCCGATGACGATGACAAGAATGAGAATGCCGACAAGACGGCCGATGGTATCGGCGTAATAGACGTCGCGGCCGGGAAGCTGGTCCGCAGGCTGAATGCGGGTTCGGATCCCGAGGAATTTGCCCTGAGCAAGGACGGGCGCCGGATCTATATTTCCAACGAGGACACCAAAACGGCGAGCGTGATCAGTATTGCCTCCGGCAAACTCGAGCACATCATCCCGGTAGGCCAGGAGCCCGAGGGCGTCACCACGACGCCGGACGGCAAGCAGTTCTACGTCACCTGCGAGGCGGGCGGCGATATCTACGTGATCGACACCGGCGACTACTCGGTGGCCGCGCACTTCAAGGTGAATGGACGGCCGCGCAGTGTGGCGTTCTTCGCGAAGCAGGCCATTGGATTCATTCCGTCCGAGTCCGCCGCCGAATTGAATATCATCGACACGGCGAGTCCCAAAGTTTTGAAAACCATCAGCTTGCCGCCGGGGTCCCGGCCCATGAAGGTCAAGTTATCGTCCGACGAGGCGCGCCTGTACCTGAGCGAAGGGCGCGGCGGCACCGTTTCAGTTTTTGACGCGCACAGTTATGCGCTGCTCGACAGCATCAAAGTGGGGACCCGGCCCTGGGGCATCGGAATCTCGCCCGACGGTAAATTTTTGTTCACGGCGAACGGACCTTCCAATGATGTGTCCGTGGTCGACCTGAAGTCCAACAAAGAGGTGGCGCGGGTCAAGGCCGGCTCCGGTCCGTGGGGGATCGCGGTTACTTCCCGATGATGAAAACCTGCTGGGCGGTGATGCTGCGCGTGAATCCCTCCTTGAATGCACGCGTGCGCATGACCGCGGATTCGGTCAATTTGACCGGCCCTTGGTAGTGCGCATCCGACATCCCCGGCACACTGCCGTCCAGGGTGTAGCGCACGTCGGCGCCGGCTTCCGGCTCGCTCAAGCTAATCTCGACCGGGCCCGCAAAACTGCCGCCCGCCGGGCGGATTTCCGGCGGCGCCAGCACGTCGCGTCCGGGCAGACTATTGATCCACTCCCTGAGCAGTTGCACGCCACGCGGGTCGATGGTCTCGCGTGCCAACGGCGGCATCTTGATGTCGCCGGTCGTGTCGACGCGCATATAGGCAATTGAGCGCCAAATGTCGCGCGGTGAAATGATGCGCGGCCGATCGATTCCCTGATCGATCAATACCGGGCCGTCGATGAGCTGTTGTTTCGCGAGCGGCGTTGGGTAGCGGGCATCAAAGTTGGCCACGGTGCCGCCGGGGCGGTGGCATTGCGCGCAATTCGCATCGAGGTAGGAGCGGGCACGATCCTCCAGGGAGCGCGCGGCATCGTCGCTGGGCGCGAGGGCGGCAAAGGTACGCAGCTCCTGTTCCTTGAACGTCGGATTGAACAAGCCCAGATGCGCCCAGGTGCGCAGCTCATTGTCCGTGACGCCCGAGGGATATTTGAACGATCGATTCAGCTGGCGTGTCTTGATGCCGAGCACGCTGCCGGCGTTCGCCGTATGACAGGTGAGACAATCCTGTCTGCTCGGGTAGTACCAGGTTTGCCGATGTACCGTTCCATCGGCCGATTTGACCGCGATGTTCTCAGTCTCGGCGGCGGTCAGCAGATCAGCGTCGCTGCCGTCCGCCCGCCATTTGTACACGACCCCGTACACGCCGCCCGCGGCGTCGCGGATCAGCAGGCGCGTCTCGAGCCGGTGTTCGACACCGGGGTTCGCGGCATCCGTGGGCAGGTCAAAGGTCTTTACGAAAACCGTACCCGCCGGAAAATGCCACTCGCCCGAGCTTGAAAAAGCAATCTGCCCGGACGGAATCGCAACCCAGCGCGACTTATCGGCCCGGTCCGACCAAAACGCCACGTTGATGTCGTAGGGGATCAGCCCGTCATTGGGGATTTGCCTGCGCGTGTCGCTGAACACGCCGGTTTGCGAGAGCAGCAGCGGCATCTTGCCGTCCGCGGACCGCGGCATCTGCAGATACGGCCGGGTCGCGCTGCGTGAGCTGAGCCCAAAGGGCTTGGGATGTGCGCAGCCGAGCGCGGCGGCAATCAGCAGTGCCAGGCCGATTCTAGCGGCAGCTTTCAATGAGGACCTTCATTCCAGTCAATATATAGTAACGAATTCCCCGGCTGCACCCAAAGAGAACACCATGAAACCCAGCTTGCCGATACTCCTGAGCGTGAACGGCGGATATGTGGATGCCGCAGGCTTCCTTGCGCTGCATGGACTGTTCACCACGCACGTCACCGGCAACTTCGTGACCCTCGGCGCGGCATTGGTGCTTGGAACCAGCGGTGCCCTCGCCAAGCTGTTGGCGCTGCCCATGTTTTGCATCGTTGTCATGCTGGCCCGCCTGTTGAGCGTGGCGCTGATCGCCAAGAGGCTGCCGGCGCTGCGCATCATATTGGGGTTAAAAGTGCTGTTGTTGAGCGCCGGCGCGGCGATGGCCATTGTGTTTGGCCCGTTCGCGAGCGGCGATGGCTGGGCGGCGCTGCTGACCGGCATGGCACTGGTCGCGGCGATGGCGATCCAAAATGCCATCCACCGGATTCACATGGGCGCGCTGCCTCCGACCACCATCATGACCGGCAATACCATTCAGATCATGATTGACCTTGCCGATCTGGCGCGAGGCGTTCCGGCCGCCGCACGCGGGGCGATTCACGTCCGCCTGGGCCGGATGTCGGCCAGTGTGACGGCCTTCGCCGCGGGGTGCGCCGCCGCGGCGCTGATTTTCGCCAAACAGGGCGTCTGGTGTTTTGCCATGCCGCCGATCATCGCCGCGTGCACCTTGTGGCTGGGGGAGTCGATGCCCGAAAAAATCGCCTAGCCGATGTCCCGAATGGATCGTCTTTTTCGATGTAACTGGCAGGAACAGCGATCAGGCGGTCAAACGGGAGTCAGCGATGGACAACATGGTGAGCGGCACTGCCGCGGGTTCGATGTCACGGGAGGAACAAACTGCACTGCAGAACCGAGGCGGCATCGGCGCCACGCTCAAGCTGGTGCTGCTGTGGCTTGCGGTGATGCTGCCGATGGTTTGGGGCGTGATGCACGTGCTGGACGGCACACTGGTTCTGGTGCCATAAGTGTTTTAGCGCTCCCCTGCGCGGGGCATTTAGCCGGTTTCACGGGCTATAATGCCGCGCGGACAGCAATTTCGAAGGGGGGCGAGATGTTCAGACCGGTTTTCGCAGCGTCGATTCTGGCGCTCGGCTCGAGCTGGCTTACTGCAGGTGCCGACGAGACCGCTGCGCCCGTCGCGCCCGCTGTGCCCTCTGCCGCCGACTATGGCGATCAGGCCAACTGGCTGTGCCGGCCCGGCCGCCAAGATGCTTGCTCAGCATCGCAGGATGCCACCATCGTGGCGGTCAACGGCAAGTTGAGGCGCGAGACGTTTCATCCCGCCAAGAATCCGCCGATCGATTGTTTCTACGTTTACCCGACGGTCTCCAATGAGCCGGGCGGAAATTCCGACCTGACCATCACCGTCGCCGAGAAGTTGGTCGTGAATGCGCAATTTGCGCGCTTCGCGGCGAAGTGCCGGCTATTTGCGCCCATGTATCGCCAGGTCACCCTGACCGCGTTGCGCGCGATGATCGTGGGCAAACCGATCCCCGTTGATCGCGATTTGGGCTACCACGATGTGCTGGCGGCGTGGAACTATTATCTTGCGCACGACAACCACGGTCGCGGCGTGGTGCTGGTGGGACACAGCCAGGGTTCGGGCGTGCTGACACGGCTGATCAAAGAGGAAATAGACGGTAAATCCATTCAGGACAAAATGGTCTCGGCCATCCTCATGGGCACCAGTTTGCCGGTCCCCAAGGGCGCCGACGTCGGCGGTGCGTTCAAACATGTCCCTGTCTGTCATTCCAACCGCCAGCTTGGCTGCGTGATTGCGTTTGCGGATTTCCGTGCCAATGCCCCGCCGCCAGCCGATTCGCGCTTCGGCAAGGCGCCCGAAGGCATGCAGGCGGTTTGCGCGAATCCCGCAGCGCTTGGCGGCGGCTCCGGCGTGCTCGATGCCTACCTGTCCGCCGGCCGCATTTCCACCGGTTCCGACCTGCCGCGCGAGCCATTCGACTGGACTCAACCGCCGCAGCCGATCGAGACATCGTTCGTCAAGGTTCCAGGCCTGCTGAGCGCCGAGTGCGTGGCGAATGAGCACGGCTCGTATCTGGCCGTGACCCTGCATCCCACACCGGGCGGCGCGCGCACCAACGAGATATCGGGCGATGTGGTGGTGAACGGCCAGGTGCTGAAAGATTGGGGATTGCATCTGATCGACGCCAATTTGACCATGGGCAATCTGGTTGCCATCGTCGGTGATGAAAGCCGCGCGTACCTGGCGAAGCCGAAGAAGTAGCCGGAATTGGACAGATACGTGTCGACGCGCCTTCTGTTGGCCGCGGCCGCGCTGATTCTCATGGGCGCGAGCGCGCCGATCGAGTATTCGATTCAGGCTATCCGCTACGGCGTCTCCCCGGCGATCCCGGTCGGCGCGCTCATCGTCGGTGGCCCGAAGGACGAAAAAGTCGACGTCAACTTTGTGGTCTGGCTCATCCGCGGAGGCGGCCGCAACGTGCTGTTCGACAGCGGATTTCACCACGAACGCTGGTTCAAGCAATGGAACATCACCGACTATCTGCGTCCGGATGAAGCGGTGGCCCAGGCCGGCGTGAGGCCGGAGGAGGTCACGGACATCGTGATCAGCCACGCGCACTGGGATCACATGGGCGGCCTCGATCTGTTCCCTAAAGCGGTGGTCTGGATTCAAAAGGATGAGTTTCGCTACTACACCGGCGATGCCTGGCAAGCGGGCGGCCGGCACGGCGGCATCGACCCCGACGATGTTCAGCAGTTGGTGCGCTTGAACACCGATGGGCGGGTGAGGCTCGTCGACGGCGACAATGTGGAAATCCTTCCCGGCATTCGAGTGTTTGTCGGCTCGCGCCATACCTTCGCTTCGCAGTATCTGCGCGTGGACG
Organism: Steroidobacteraceae bacterium; assembly: GCA_036267715.1. Taxonomy (GTDB): domain Bacteria; phylum Pseudomonadota; class Gammaproteobacteria; order Steroidobacterales; family Steroidobacteraceae; genus Bog-1198. The sequence goes on from DATAVN010000006.1 coordinate 31,447, forward strand.
GCTCCAAGCCGTTCGTGCTCGCATCCGACAACGTGTATTTCTATCGCAACTTGAGCGAGCATAAGGCAAGCGCCACATTCAGCGAGGCCGATCATGCGGCGAACATCAAAGCGCAGGAACGCATGATCCAGCTTGCCGGCTCAGTAGACCGCGTTGTCCCGGGGCATGACGCGCTGCAATTCGAAAGATTCCCGACCCAGGGGCGGGTTGCGAACATCAAGCCGGGACCGATGCCTTAGGCGCTGCTTATGCGACACCACTCAAAATGAGCAGAGATGACGAGGACCGGATCCTGCACGGACTGTACTACCACCGTGAAAGCATCGATGAGGATGTGCAGGTATCGAGCGAACAACTCCTTTGGCTCGCCATGCATCCATTGCGGGAAGGCGAGGCCTGGCAGAAGGACGGCAAATTGCAGAGCCTCGATGCCTCGGTGTTTCCCGAGGAAATCCGCGCAAAACTGCTGACCGCCAAACTCGAACTGCCGTTGCGCTACCTGCAATACCGGCGCTTGATCACCTACGCAAGACGCAGCGACGGGATGTTCTATGCGGCAGTCACTTTTGCCGGCGCCGATCGCGCCATCCGCCTGCATACGCGCCGCGGTCGGATGGATTTATGGTACCGCGAGCATCGCGATGGCATCATCGGCGTGACCATCACCGTTTTGATCTCCATGATCACCGCGCTCATCACCGTGCTCATCGTCAACAGGCTGGTGCAGCCTTGAGAGAGCAATCCACGACTGCTGCGCATTCGCAAAGTGCTTATGTTGCAGGGATTTTTCGCCTTAGCATGCGCCGCGTGCGCAGCACTCAGCTGTGAATTTACATATCAGGAACAGCGTCGATAAGTGTGACTTGCGTCACTGGCGTTATGGTGAGTGTCGCTATTTTTAGACGGGTGTAATCACCGAGAATGTTGCCCAACAAACGCTGTTGGCGGCTGGAAAAAGCAACATGTCAAGAATCGGCACCCGGAATGGACTATTGGCTGCGACACTCGTCGCCGGCACATTTTGTCTGAGCGCATCGAAGCCCGTCCCCGGCACGGCTCAATTCGCGCATGAACCGCGTGCAGCCGCATCTGCGCCGGCCCCGGAAGCGCTGCCCGCGCATCTCGCCGCCGCGGCGGCGAAGATCCGGCATCGCTACATCGTGCAGTCCGCGAGCGCCGAGGCGGCGCGCAGCGCCGTGGCGCAGGCGGGCGGCGTCGTGACCGGCGACTTGAGCATCATCCACGCGGTTGCCGCCGTGCTCGATGAGCGCGAGGTCGCCGCACTGCGTGGAGAGCGGGCGGCCCGGCTGCATATCTATGACGACACGGCGGTCGTGGCCAGTTCGATGGGAACCCTGCCTGAGACCTATTATCCGAGCGAAGTCGATGCACCCAATCTGCATGTCAGCGGAATGACCGGCCGCGGCGTGACCGTGGCGGTCATCGACTCCGGTCTGTGGAATCAGGAAGGCCCGGTGCAAAATGCGCCCGGCCAGAGCCATAGCCGGGTGCTGGCGCAATACGATGTCATTCTGGCACGCCAGAATCCGCACTACTATCTGCCGCCGCTGCTCGAATCCTACAGCCGGGACATCAACGATCCCTACGGGCACGGCACCCACGTGACATCGATCATCGCCAGCAGCGGCGTTGCAACCACCGGCAGGTATCAAGGCGTCGCGCCCGGCGTCAATCTGGTCTCGGTGCGCGCATTGGACAGCAATGGCCAGGGACTTTATTCCGATGTCATCAGCGGCGTTCAATGGGTCGTCAATCAACGCCAGCGCTACGGCATTCGCGTGCTGAATTTATCGTTCGGCGCGCCGCCCTCCGGCCCCTACTGGCAGGATCCGCTCAATCAAGCGGTGATGGCCGCGTGGGCCTCGGGCATCGTGGTGGTCACCGCCGCGGGTAATCGTGGGCCGGATCCGTTGTCCATCAACGCGCCGGGCAACGTTCCCTACGTCATCACCGTCGGTGCCGTGACCGACAACTATTATCCGCTGCAGGCGAAGCAGTATCGCCTGGACTCCTTCTCGTCGGCGGGCCCGACCTTCGAGGGTTTCGTCAAGCCCGACGTGCTGGGAATGGGCGGCCATATCATGGCCTACGCGCCCGACAACGGCACATTGGCGCACGAATTTCCTTCCTGGTTCACCGAGCCGTCCAGTGATATGACCATGTCCGGCACGTCGCAGGCGGCGGCAGTCGTGAGCGGCGTGGTTGCATTGATGCTGCAAGTCGATCCGCGGTTGACGCCGGATCAAGTGAAATGCCATCTGATGTCCAGTGCTCATCCGGCGGTCGATTCTGAGGGCAATCTGGCATACACGGTCTTTCAGCAGGGCGCGGGTCTGGTGGATGCCCATGCCGCGGCCTACAGCAACGCCTCGGGTTGCGCCAATCAGGGCGTCAATGTGCTGCTTGACCTTGCAGGCCTGCAGCACTATGGCGGGCGGGCGAACGAGGATGCAAACGGCAATTTCTACATCATGCAGGCTGCGCAAAAGGCAACGCCGCTCCGATCGCTGCTCAGCAGCATAGGTGCGCTGCTCTCAAAGGTGCCCTTGGTGGGAGGCCTGCTGCAGGACATTCCGTTGCTCGGCGATGGCTTACTGTGGAACGGCAGCTACACCGCGGGCAGCGGCTATGCCTGGAGCGAGGGTTACGCCTGGGCAGAAGGTTATGCGTGGGCTGAAGGATACGCCTGGGCCGAGGGATACACCTGGAGTGAGGGGTACGCCTGGGCCGAGGGATACACAGGCGTCGATGTTCCGCAGCCGGAATAACTAGATCGTTCGTGCCGCAGCGCAGGCGCATTGTGGAGATCCTGGCGGCCGGAGCGGCAACGGCGGCGTTGTGCACCCTTGCGCAGGCGGCCGCGCCGATTGCGCAGATTCAGCCGATTGCTCCGATTGCACAGATTCGGCCGATTGCGCCGATTCGGCCGATGTATTTCGAGCATCTGACCATGCGCGATGGGCTCTCGATGAGCAACATCAACACGATCTTTCAGGACTCGCAAGGCTACGTGTGGCTCGGCACGCAAGCCGGACTGAATCGCTACGACGGCTATAGCGTGCGCCAATTCCGGCGCGAACGCGGCAACGAGCACAGCCTTGCCAGCGACTACATCTGGTCCATCGCGGAAGACTCCCACACCAATTTATGGCTGGCAACCGACGGCGGCGGCGTGGCTCGCTGGGACCGCCACACTGAATCCTTTCAGCTTTTCAGGCATGACCCAGCGCGGCCGCAATCCCTGGCCAGCGACGGCGTGCGGGCCTTGTTGATCGATTCGAAGGGTCTGGTCTGGGTCGGAACCAAGGATCGCGGCCTCGACGTCCTTGACCCGAACACCGGATCGGCACGGCACTTTCGGCACGATGCCCTGGACGCACACTCGCTGCCCGGCGATGCCATCGGCGCATTGTATGCGGATCATCAAGGACAAATCTGGGTGGGCACGGACGCCGGCCTCGGCCGTTTCGACGCGGCCATCGACGGCTTCATCAATTACGGCGACGCCATGAGCGCAGCGCAGCTGCGCGATCTGCGCGTGCGCGCCATCCGCGAAGATCATACCGGAGCACTCTGGGTTGGCACGGTCAAGGAGGGTCTCGCGCGGCTCGATCAGAACGGCAATCGATTCGCGGTTTTTCGCCACGACGCCGGCAACCCGCATTCGCTCAGCGACGACCACGTCTGGTCGGTGCTCGAGGACGATGCAAATCGCGTCTGGATCGCAACCGGGGACGGGCTCGATCTATTCGACGCGGCGACGGAATCCTTTGTTCGCTACGGGCACGATGCGGACAATCCGCAAAGCCTGCGCGACACCACCGTGGTGTCCCTGTTTCAGGATCGTGGCGGCGTGCTCTGGGTGGGAACCCGCGCCGGCGGCGTCAGTCACTGGAATCCACGCAGCTGGCTGTTGGGCCACTACCTCAGCGACTCATTGCGCGCGGCGCAGATCGAATCCTTCGCGGATGACGGCGCGGCAAAGGTATGGGTCGGCACGATCGGCGCCGGGCTGATCGAGATCGACCGCCACACGGGAAGCGAGCGTCACTATGGCGCCGATAAATCCGCCGGCACCGCGCAACTCTCGGACGGCAACGTCATGGCGCTGCTCAACGACCACCAAGGCTCTTTGTGGATCGGCACCATGGCAGGCGGACTCGACCGGCTCGATCTTGCCGGCGGCAAGCTGCGCGTATATCGCTCCACTGCCGCCGATGCCAATACGCTGCCCGCCGACGGCATCATGTCCCTGTATGAAGACCGGCTTGGCACGCTATGGGTCGGTACGTTCCGCGGCGGCCTGGCCAGCATCGATCGGGCGACGGACAAGGTCACGCGCTATCCGTTCGGACTGGCGACCGCCAATGCGCTCAGCAGCTCCAAGGCCAGCGCCATCGTCGAGGATTCCCTCGGCAACTTGTGGATCGGCACCGACGGCGGCGGCCTCAATCTTCTGGAACGCAAGAGCGGCCGGTTCTACGCCTATCGGCGCGACGATCGCGACCCGAAAAGTCTCAGTGACGACACGGTGTACGCGCTGCACATCGATCCGCACGGCGATTTGTGGGTAGGCACCGCCGGCGGCGGCCTCGACCGTGTGATCGGCAGTTCAGCGCATCCGGAGTCGGTGCATTTCGAAAATCAATCGGGATTGAGCGGTGTGCCGAGTCAGGTGGTCTACGGCATCGAATCGGATCGCGAGGCGCGGCTGTGGCTGAGCACGAACAACGGCCTGGTGCGCTTCGATCCGAAGCTGCGAACCGTCAAGCTGTTCCACCAGGTGCACGGGCTGCAGGACGAGGAGTTCAACAGCAACGCCCATTTCCACGGCGCCGACGGTACTCTGTATTTTGGCGGCAACCATGGCTTCAACGCCTTTTCACCCGAGCTCATTGCCGCTGAAGAACCGGCGCCGCGCGTCGTTTTGACGATGGCATCCAAGCTCAATCAACCGATTGCCGCGCAGGAGCTTCCCAGCGCGACTCGTCCATTGGCGCTGGCGTATGACGACAAGCTCATCACCCTGGATTTCTCCGCACTCGATTTTACCTCGCCCGCCGACAATCAGTACTCGTACCGGCTCGAGGGTTTCGACAGCGGTTGGATCGACGCGGGCACCATGCACCGCGCCACCTATGCGAACTTGAACGCGGGCGACTATGTCTTCAAGGTGCGAGCGGCCAATGCCGACGGCATTTGGAGCGCCGAGAGTCTCAGCATTCCCGTGCACGTCGCCCCGGCGCCGTGGAACACGCTGGCCGCCCGGCTGGTGTACCTGTTGATCGGCGTTGCCATCGTCGCCTACCTGTGGCGGCTGCAACGGCGGCGGCGCGAGCGCGAGCTGCGCTACAGCCGCGAACTCGAGCATACCGTGCGGGTGAGAACCCACGAGTTGGAGGAGCGCAATCAACAGCTTCAGGTCTTGAGCCGCGCCAAGAGCGACTTCGTGGCGCGCATGAGCCACGAATTGCGCACCCCCATGAATGGCGTGCTCGGCATGACCAGCCTGCTGCTGGACACGCCCATCGACCCCTCGCAGCGGCGATTCGCCGAGGCGATTCATCGTTCCGCGGATTCGCTGCTGGCCATCGTGGATGACGTGCTCGATTTCTCCAAGATCGAAGCAGGGAGGTTGCAACTCGATTCGGTCGACTGCGACCTGGTCGAGCTGCTCGATCAAACCGCGGAAATGCTTGCCGCGCGCGCGGCCACCAAGGGCATCGAGTTGCTCTGTGATGCGCCGCCGGCGAAGCTGCCGCGGGTGAAGCTGGATGCGGTGCGTCTGCGGCAAATACTCGTGAATCTCGGCGGCAATGCCGTGAAGTTCACGGAGCGGGGCGAAGTGATACTGCGCCTGAGAGCGCTCGGCGTGGACGATGCTTCACTCCAGATCCGCGTCGAGGTGGCCGATACCGGCGTGGGGATCGCGCCGGAAAATCAGTCCAAGATATTCGATGAATTCGCCCAGGAGGATGCATCCACCACGCGCCGCTTCGGCGGCACAGGATTGGGTCTCGCCATTTCGCGCCAGCTGATCGAACTGATGGGCGGCAGGCTGCAAGTGAACAGCGCGCCGGGCAAGGGCTCCACATTCTGGTTCGACCTGTCCCTGCCGCTCGCCGACCCGGAAGCGCAGATGCCGGCCTCGCCCCGGAGTTTGGAGGGCGTGCGCGTGCTGGTGGTGCACGAGAATGCCGCGGCGCGCATGATTCTGGGCAAGTACCTGCGGGCGTGGTCGGCGCGCCCAAGTGAAGTGGCTTCGCTTGCCGAGGCGCTGAGCGCATCGACCGGCTCGAACTTCGATGCGCTGCTCATCGATGAATGCCTGATTGCGCGGACGCCGAGCTTGTGGAACGAAGTACGCGGCCGGCAGGGCAGGAATCTTCGGACCATTCGTTTGCTGAGCTTTGTCACCTTGAGCTCGAGCAGCACGGGCGCCGATGCGCTGCGTGACACTGAACTCACCAAGCCGGTGCGCCTGGCGGAGCTGCATAGAGCGCTGCTCGGCTGCACCGATCGGGACACGCCGCTCACCGAGCGTACGGTTGCGCTGAAGAAACCCGCGGGGGCGCTGCCGGCGCTGCACGGCCGCGTTTTGGTGGTCGAGGACCAACCCTTGAACCGCGAAGTGGCCATCGGGATGCTCACTTCATTGGGTCTGGAGGTTGAAACCGCGCACCATGGCCAGCAAGCGCTGGATATCACCCAGATCCGTTCCTTTGATGCCATATTGATGGACTGTGAAATGCCGGTGATGGACGGCTTTTGTGCGACCCGGGCACTGCGCGGCCGCGAGAGCGGCCGTGACAGTTCCGCGGCCCGCGTTCCCATCATTGCGCTGACCGCGGACGTCACCAGCACAGGCCGGGCCGCGTGTCTCGCCGCCGGCATGGACGATCACCTGGCAAAGCCTTTCCGCCGCGAAGCGCTGCACGCGATTCTTGCGCGCTGGCTGGCCGGAGCCAGGGAAACCACTGCCGGCACCCCCAGGCCGGCCGCGGACTTGCCCACGGCATCGAATGTGCCGCTGCTCGACACGGCAACATTGGATGCACTGCGGTCTCTGCCGCGCAACGGCCACAAGGACATGCTCACGCATATCGGCGAGCTGTACTTGCTGGATTCACGCGGGCTCCTGGCCGCGATTGAACAAGCGATCGCTTCCGCCGATGGGGTGGGACTGGCGCGCGCCGCCCACGCATGGCGTTCGTACAACGGCAACGTGGGCGCGAACGGCCTCGCACATCTCTGCCGCGAGTTGGAGGAAGCCGCGCGTTCGGGAGATTTCGCCGCCGCCGGCAGGATATACACCGAGATCCAGACCCTCCATCAACGGGTGTGCGACGAGTTGCAGCTCGAAATGCGCAAATCCGCATGACCGGCCCGACCACATCCGTGCGTGTGCTCATCGCCGATGACGACGCGATTTTGCGCGAAATTGCGGCCGCAGTACTCAATGAGGCGGGTTTCGCGGTGCAAACGGTCGCGAGCGGCGACGAGGCGGTGGCTGCCTGCGCCTTGCGCATGCCGGACATCGCTCTGCTCGATGTGGAGATGGCGCAAGGCGACGGCTATCAGGCTTGCACCAACCTGCGATTCCTGCCCGGAGGCGCGAATCTGCCCATCGTGATGGTGACCGGATGCGACGACACCGAGTCGATCGACCGGGCATATGAGGCGGGCGCGACCGATTTCGTGGTCAAACCCATCAATTGGACGCTGTTGACGCATCGCATTCGCTACGTGATGCGCGGCGCCCGCACCATCGAGGCGCTGAGCTTCAGCGAACAGAAGAATGCGGCATTGCTGAAGGCCATACCCGACGGCATTTTTCTCGTCAACAGCGTAGGATCGATCGCGCATTGCTTCAGCCCGATCGAGGGCTTGACCGGCACCGCGCAGGGGAGCGGGGTGCATTCCATTTTCAGCCTCATGCCGGGCGCCGCGCGCGCCCAAGGTCTGGACTGCCTGCGCCGGACGCTGTGCGGTGCGGCGGCGGCGTTCGAATTTTGTTTCGACGGCGACTCCGGCCGCCCGCGCCATTTCGAGTGTCGTTACCTGCCCAATTCCGCCGGGCACGTTCTCGCCATCATCCGTGATATCACCGCACGCAAGGAAACCGACGCCCGCATTCATCGGCTGGCTTATTTCGACTCGCTCACCGGGCTGCCGAATCGCGAGTGGATCCGCGATCACTTGAACGAGGCATTGAATCAAAGCGCCGGCGTGCACCGGCGCGTGGCAGTGCTGCACGCCGACCTGGATCAGTTCAAGCGCATCAACGAAACCTTGGGTCATGCCATGGGCGATGCATTTCTGTGCCAGGTCGCGCAGCGGCTGCGCGATGCGGTCGGGCAACTCGGCACCGACGGCGGGCAGGCACGGGTTGCGAGACTGGGCGGCGACGAATTCGTGGTGGTACTGGCAGGAATGTCCGATACGATGCTGGCGGAACAGGCGGCCGAAGGGATACTGGCGGCGATCGCGGCACCCTATCATCATGCCGGCTACGAACTGGTCGTGACCTCGAGTATCGGCATCGCCAAGCACCCGGAGCACGGCGACGATGTGCCGAGCCTGCTCAAGAATGCCGAGGGCGCCATGTACGAGGCGAAATCAAGCGGCGGAAATCAGCTGCGTGCCTACGACAGCGTGATCAGCGCGCGCGCCCTCAGGCGCCTATCGTTGGAAATGGAGCTGCGGCGGGCGGTGGAGGACTCCGGTTTGGAGCTTTATTACCAACCCAAATACGCTGCACGGACGCTCGAACTGGCCGGCGGAGAGGCACTGCTGCGCTGGTTCCACCCGGACAGGGGACAGATACCCACGGGCGAATTCATCGCGGTGGCCGAAGAGACCGGGCTGATCGGCGACATCGGCAGATGGGTGCTGCAGCGCGCGTGTCGCGACCTCAGCCAGTGGCGCGCCGATGGATTGGCATTGCCGCGCATTGCAGTAAACGTCTCCGGCCGCGATTTCTTGCATCCGCAGGCGCTGCTGCGGATGGGCGATACCGTCGGCAAGGCGGGATTGTCCCCCGGCTCGTTCGAACTGGAACTGACCGAGGGAGTGTTGATGCGCGACGCCGAGGCCGGACGCCGCTCGCTCGGGGCGCTCAAGGAGTTCGGCTTCGCGCTCGCGATCGACGATTTCGGCACCGGCTATTGCTCGCTGAACTACCTCAAGCGCTTCCCGCTCGATACCTTGAAAATCGACCGATCGTTTGTCGAGGATATCAGCGAGGATGCGGATGATGCGGCCATAGTGCGGGCCATCATCGCACTCGGCCACAGCCTCGATCTGAAGATCGTCGCGGAGGGCGTCACCACCGAAGCGCAGCTCGAGTTTCTTCGGACGGAATCCTGCGACGCGATCCAGGGATTTTTGATGAGTGCCGCGATACCCGCCGCATCATTTGCCGAATTGCTGCGGCCGTCGATGGTGGTTCCGGTCCGCGGGGCGGTGACGCCTATGCGCCTGTTTGGCTGAGCCGCCGTCGCGCCCGCGTACAGGAAATGAAGGCCGCGTAACTCCACGCCAGCTGCTGTGCGGAACGCTGCACGCCGGTGTGCTGATCGAACTGCTCGGACAGATCGCCGCTCGGCGGAGTATAGGCGCGAACCGTCTCCAAATAGGCATCGCCGCGTGCCATCAGTTCTTTCGCGGCCGGCGAGTGCGCTGCGGCTCGAAAACAGAACTCGGCCGCGGCCAGGGTCGAAAAATAGTAGGCGCCGCCAGAATAGTAGACATCACCCGCGTAGCGTCCCAGCGCCGGCGCCCGGCCCGCGCCGCGGTTTCGATTGATGGCGTATTCCGCCTCGAACAATGCCTCCAGGCGGGAGAGCGTGGCGTGCATGCGCGGGTCGCGCACCGAGTGCAAGGGGGCGTTCTCACCGGCGTGAATTGCCGCGAATATCACCGAGATATCGAGTTCCTTGGTCGAGGGAGCGTGCGCCTCCAGCATGCGCGATCTATAAAACTGCAGATCCTCGCGCCAGTAGCCGTCCAGGGAGTTCGTGATATTGCGGGCATCGGAACGGCACATGCGCGCGTCGGACTCCTCGCCGTGGCGCTCGAGCCAATCGGCACCCGCCGTCAATGCGCCGGCCGCGGCCCGCAAGGTGTAGTAATGCAGTCCTTTTTCCTCTTCCCAGATGTCGAAGCTCGATTCGCGCCAATGCCGCAGGGTATAGCGCAGGTCGGCTCTCAGCAGCGATTCGACCGCAGCGGCAAGCTCGGCGTCCAGCGGCGCCGCGGTGAGCCAGCGCAGCAGGGTGAGCGCGCGCAGCGCTGGGCCATCATTCTGCGGACGCGGCCACCTTGAAATATCCAGGGTTCCGTCCGGGTTGACGCGGGTTTCGCCGGATACGGCCGCACCGCGCACCGCGCCAAGATCCTCATCGGTGCGCAAATATTGCAGGAAGTCGGGGGCAACCGCTTCCCGCCGGGCCGGTCCGCTGAAGCGCCTCCCGTCGAGTTCCTGCAGCGAGAGGCTGAACTGCACGAAATCCGCGAAATGCAGCAGCAGTTGCCGGCTGCCGGTATCCTCGAACAGCAGGCGCAAGGCATCGATGATGATGGCGGAGTCACGGAACCAGTGAAAAAAATAATCCGGCTCAGGATCGTACGCGCCGAGCACGGGCGACGCGACGATGGAGCCGCGGCGCGGCCGTACCGTTTGAGCGAAGCCCGGCCGGCGTTTGACGATCCCGATCGGGGAGACGCTGCGCAACATCGCAGTGGCGCTGTGCCGGTACTGCCGCTCGACCCACACATCCAGCGGTTCCATCAGCGGGTGAAGCTCAATGCCCGCGCCCCAGGCGAGCCGCTAATGGCTCGCCGCCGGCACGGCCGCGGCCGCAGCCGGGGCGGGCGTGGGAGACTTGAGCCTTTTCGCCGTGGGATCCATCACCAGGTGCAAGACCCGGGAAAAGAAATGGTGTGCATCGCTGCGTCCGATGTGAATGATGCCCGATTGTGCTAGATCCTTGGTGAATATGTCGACAGCGCGCTGCAGTGCCGGTTCATCCATCGAGTCGAGCACTTCGTCCATCAGTATCCAGGGCGCCTTGTGAATCACCGTGCGCGCCAGCGCCAGAGATTGCTGTTCATCCTCGTTCAACTCCCGATCCCAACGCTCGGCTGAATCAAGCAATGGGGTCAGGCGCTCGAGGCCGACGCGAGCCAGCGCAGTGGCACAGGCCGCGGTCTCGAACGCGCTGGTGGGTTTCGGATAGGCCAGAACCTCGCGCAGCGTGCCGGGCGGAAAATACGGTGTGCGCGGCAGATAGAGTATTTCATCGCCCGCGGGATGTGTCACGGTGCCCGAACCCCAGGGCCACAGGCCCGCGAGGGCGCGAAACAGCAGGGTCTTGCCCGTTCCGGATTCGCCGACAATCAACACGTGCTCGCCGCATTTGATCTGCACGTCTTTTTCCTGAAGCATGGTGCTGCCGCTCGGCGATGCGATCTGAAGACGGGCGATCGCAAACTCGCTGCTTTTACCCGCGGCATAGGTGATGCGATTTTCGACATCGTGCATGATGTCCGTGTCGATGACGGCGCGGCGAAAGCCGGCGACGCGCAGCAAGGTCGCCCGCCAGTCGGCGATGGTGCTGAAATTGTCGACGAACCAGCGCAGCGAGGATTGCACCTGCATGAAGGCGCCCGAGGCCAGCATCAGGCCGCCGAAGCTGAGATTGCCCGCGAAATACAGCGGCGCGGCCACCAGGATCGGTGCGACCAGGGTAAACCAGCCATAGCCCGCGGTGATCCAGGTGAGGTTGGTGAGGCCGGTGACCAGCCGCGCCGTGGCGCGCAGCACGCCCGCGAAATCCATCTCGATGCGGCGCGCCTCGTCGGGCTCGCCCGCGCTCAGCGCGATGGCGTCAATGTGCTCATTGACGCGCACTAAGGAGAAGCGCATGTCGGCTTCGCGTGCATAGCGCTGCGCGTTGCGGTCGACCAGGCTGCGGCCCACCCAAAAGCTCAATAACGATGCCGAGCCCGAATACACCACCGCCGCCCACACCATGTAACCGGGGATCACGATCTGTCGTCCGTCCCAGTGGAAGGCGAAATTGTTGGACAGCCCCCACAGCACTTTTACGAAACTGGCGAGCAGGATGGAGGATTGCAGCAATCCGATGCCAAGATCGGCCGACAGCTCGGTGAGATGGCGCGCGTCCTCATGCATGCGCTGGTCCGGATTCACGCCCATGGGACCCGCATTGGTCAGGCGGAACGCCCGGCCGGGCGCCAGCCAGTTTTGAATCAAATCATGGCCCAGGCCCTGGCGCAGCTTCAGCTTCAGCGTCTCACCGAGCCAGCGCTGTCCCACGTTCAGGACCAGGAGAGCTCCGGCGATCAGGCCGAACACACCCAGCTGGCGGAGGAATTCACCGAAGTTGCGATGCGAAAGTGCGTCGTAGAAGGGCTGATTCCAGTCGTTGAGACGAATCTGGCCGTAAGCCGTCACGGCAATGACGACGAACAAGGAGCCCGACAAAAGAAACAGGGTGTTGCGCACCGGCGCTGCCCATAGGGCCCGCACCATCATGTCGAGTTGCGGCACCAAGCGTGAATTCGCGAGTTCCTCCGCGTCAATTGGACTCGCCGTCGGCTGCGGCCTATCTTTGTTCATGCGCTACTCTCGGACAGGGTGGTTCCTCCATTATCATTCACGTCGCGACCTTTCCGGGAGATAAAGTTCAGTGAGCCGTGTCGAAAGTTTGATAGGCCGCATGACGCTGACCGAAAAGCTCGGTCAGCTCACCATGACTGCCTGCGGCCAGGCAGTGACCGGCCCGACCATTGCCGGCGATTCCACCGAGGCGATCAAAAGCGGGGCGATCGGCAACCTGCTGAATCTCGTCGGCACGGAAAATGTTCGCGGCATGCAGCGCCTGGCGGTCGAGGAGTCGCGGCTGGGGATTCCGCTGCTCATCGGCTACGACGTCATCCACGGTCATCGGATTCTATTTCCGATTCCTCTCGGCGAGGCATCGGTGTTCGATGACGAGGCATGGGAGCTGAGCGCGCGGGAAGCGGCCAAGGAAGGCGCCGCCGACGGGCTGGCCATGACTTTTGCACCGATGCTCGACATTGCGCGCGACCCGCGCTGGGGCCGCGGCGCGGAAGGTCCCGGCGAAGACCCGCTGGTCGGAGCACGCATGGCCCGTGCCAAGGTCAAGGGTTTCCAGAGCGCGGACCTGCTGCGGGCCGACACGCTCGCCGCGTGCGCCAAGCATTACTGTGCCTATGGGTGCGTGACCGCGGGGCGCGACTACGCTCCCGTGGACATTTCCGAGCGCACGCTGCATGAAGTGCACATGGTGCCGTTCGCCGCCGCGGTGTCCGCCGGCGTCACGGCCATCATGCCCGCGTTTACCGATCTTAACGGCGTTCCGATGACCGCGAATGAGGCATTGCTTCAAGGATGGTTGCGCGGCAACTTGGGTTTCGACGGCGTGGTCATCAGCGATTACAACGCCATCGCAGAGTTGATGCGCCATGGCGTCGCAGCTGATCTGGCCGAGGCGGCGGCGCTGGCGCTCAAAGCCGGTGTGGACATCGATATGATGGCGGACGCCTATCGGCTCGGCCTGCCGATTGCGCTCGAGCGCGGCACGGTATGCAGTGCCCAGATCGATCAAGCGGTACGGCGCGTGTTGACGCTCAAACAGCGGCTGGGTCTGTTTGACGACCCTTATGGGCGCGGCAAGACCCCCGAATCGACGGACGCGCTGCTCGAGCGGCGGAGCCTCGCACGCTCTATAGCGGCTCGATCGGTGGTGATGTTGAAGAACCAGGACGGCGTGTTGCCGCTGGCGGGCTCGGTGCGCCGTCTGGCGGTGATCGGTCCTTTGGCGGACAGCTCCGCCGACATGCGCGGCGTGTGGTGGGGGGCGGCCGCGCCGGATGGTCATGTGACCGTGCTCGAAGGCTTGCGCGCGGCGCTTCCTCACGCGCAAATCCTGCACTCTGAGGGCGTGCCGATCGAGAGCGCGGATTCCAGCGGCATCGTCGGGGGCTTGCATCAATGCGCCGACGCCGAGGCCGTCATCCTGTGTCTGGGCGAGGCCGCAGTGATGAGCGGCGAGGCGTCCAGCCGCGCGTACCTGGGGCTTCCCGGTATTCAACGGCGGCTCGCGGACGAGGTGTTCGAGCTCGCACACCGCTCGCGCATACCGGTGATCGTGGTGCTGTTCTCCGGCCGGCCTCTGGTGGTGCCGCGCCTCGTTGAGCGGGCGGATGCGGTGCTGGCTGCATGGTTTCTCGGCAGCGAGGCGGGTAATGCGATCGCCGATTTGATCACCGGTCGAACCAGTCCCAGTGGCCGCACGCCGGTGAGCTGGCCGCGCGCGGCCGGGCAAGTACCGATTTTTTTCAGTGAGCGCCCGAGCGGCAGGCCGTTCGATCAGAACGACAAATTCACCAGCAAGTATTTGGATGTCGGCAACGAGCCGCTGTTCCCTTTCGGTTTCGGGCTCAGCTATGGCGACTTCGAGTTGTCCAACCTGCGCTTGTCCGCGAACGCGATCGGAATCGACGATGCGCTCGAGGTGAAAGTCGATGTGCGCAACCGCGGGGCGCGCGAGGCGCAGGAGACCGTATTTCTGTTCATACACGACAAGGTTGCCAGCGTCTCGCGTCCAAAACTGGAGCTCAAGGGGTTCGCCAAAATCAGCTTGGCGCCCGGCCGCAGCGGCAGCGTGAGTCTGGGGCTGCGCGGTTCAGAATTGTGTTTTCTCGGCATGCAGCTGCAAACCATGTTCGAGCCCGGCGAGGTGGAGATCCTGGTGGGGCCGTGCGCCGATCGCTCGCAGCTGCTGGCGGCGACGGTGCAACTCAAGAACGATTAGCTATAATAATCAATAAATTACATATATATTTAAACGTAATTTATTGCCTTATTTCCGCGGCGTCAGGCGCGTGCCTTGTTGCCGGCATCGCAGGCCCACTGATAAACGTTCTCCGCCGGCGTTCCCGGCACGATCGGCACCCACACGGCTTGCTTGACGTCGGTGGCGTCGCTTTCCTCGCTGCCGGTAATGTTGTTTTCCGAGTAGTAGATGATGAGCAGCGCGCGCGCGCGTTCATTCGCGCAGTCGTATTGGATCTTCTCGACGTAGCTCAAGTAAATGCCGCCGCTGCCGCTGCGTTGCGGCTCCGGGTACTCTTCCCGCAGCCAGGCAGTCACCAGGTGGCCCGAGCGCTTCATCTGATGCTCGGTGCTGAACGATGCCCACGATCCATCCGGAGCCACCGCTCTGAATTGCCAGCCCCCCGTCGAGAGCGGATTCAAGCTGTGAACCCAGGCCATGGGATCCGCCTTGCGGGCCGCACGTTGTGCCGCCAGCTTCTCTGATCGGGCCTTCTGCTCAACCTGGGCCTGGGCGCGTTGCGCGTCCCACATCTTCTGCTGCTCGGGCGTCTGCGCGGCGGTGCCGGCGTAATGCAAAATGCAGGCGCCGGTGATCAGTGCAGCGGCAATCAGGCGGGGAAGATTGCGATTCATGGTGGTTTCATTTTAAGTCATTTACTCAATTGGGCGGAAACGATAATTGAATGCCAGGCGATGGTAGTAGTGGCGGATGATGATGCCGTTGTGCATCAGTACATCATCCTCGATCGGCCCCAGGCGCTGCACGCGCGCCCGGATGTATTCGTCCTCCAACTCGCCCGGCGTCCAGGCGACCAGCAGCAGGTTGCGCCCATCCTGGGCCTGCGGCGGCATCCACTGGCTGTACATGAGCCCCATGCCGCCGAACAGCAGGCTGTTCGCCGTCTCCAATCCTGAGGCGTGCGCGCCGCCGTAAAACGACACCTCGCTGGCAATGGCGTATCGATCCATTCCCACCACCAGCACGGCGGTGCCGGTTTCTTGGCGATAGGCATCAGCCGTCGCGGTCACGTGCGCGCTCAAATCCCGCCAGCCGACCGGGATGGCTTCAATGTGCTTGTCGTAGCCGAGGCCGGGCAGGCCCAAAACCAGATACTGCAGCCCGGCAGCATAGATCAGGAGCATGGTGATGATCGTGGGCATCCAGACGGCGCGGATCCATTTTGCAAGAGCTCCCATCGCCGCGGCGCGATTGACCATGCCGAACGCCATGAGCGGCAATGCCGCGCTCCACAAGGCACCGGTCCAATCCAGTTTCACTTCATGGCGCAGGCTGAACGCTGCGAACACCGAGAGGGGGATGAGGATGGCGAGACTGAACAAGCGCCGCCGGCGCTGCGCGTCCAAGACTTCGCCTGCGCCGTGCGGCCGAGACAACAGCCCCGCCGTAACGGCGAGCAGTCCCGTGGGCGTGATCAAAACTATGATGGACGCAACGAGCTTGTGCAGGGCGAACTGCGGCATTTCCGCCAAGCGTCGCGAGGTTTGAAATGCGAACGATTCCCAGTGATGCCGCGCATTCCAAAAGATGACGGGAGAGAAGATCGCCAGCGCGAGCAGGGCGCCGACATAGGGTTCGGGCCGCCGCCACCAGCGCCGGGATTGCGGGTCCCAGAGCATGAAAATCACCGCCACCGGCCCGATCAGTGCAATGGAATACTTCGAGATCATGCCGATTCCGAGGCAGATGCCGGCCAGCCACCAGGCACGGGATTGATTGCCGATCAATGCGCGCTCCAGGAAGTAGAGCGAACCGGCCCAGCTCGCGGCCAATAGAGCATCGGGGGTCATCAGCAACCCGGACAGAAAAAAGTAGGGCAGCGCCTGGGCAAGCAGCGCAGCGGCGCCCGCTGCGCTTTGGCCGAATAGATTGCGCGCCAATTTGTAGACGAATATCGAGGTGACGGCTCCACAGCACAACGCACCCAGGCGCACGCCGAACTCGGTTTGACCAAACAAGGCGGTGGCGGCGCGGATCACCCAGGCCACCATCGGCGGATGGTCCAGATAACCGAAGTCCAGATGCCGCGCATAATTCCAGTAATAAGTCTCCTCGGGCATGAGCTCGACCGAGCCCGCGTACACCACGCGCAGCACCACCGCATAGGCAATGAGTGCGAGCGCAGGATTGCGCCAGCGCGGTGCGCTGACCGCCAGACCCAGAGCGACGGCGGGGAAGATCGCGATTTGCGGAGCCCAGCCGCAGCGTTGTGCGAGCAGCGCGAGCAGTCCGGTGCGCAGGAACAGCGCCATGAAGCCGATCACCACGCTGCGCAGGGCCTCGCGCCAACCCGCCGCCTGTTCAGAAGCATTGCCCGCACGGCGGCGCAACAGCAGGCTCAGGGCATAGCCGATGGCGAAGGCGTAGCTGTTGCCGGCACGCAGCGACTGGCCCGCGGCCAGCAACAGGCAGAAAGCCGCTATGTCGATCAGTGGTGCGACACCAACGCCCAAGGCTCGAATTCGTGCCGTAATCACAGCCACTTGGCTTTCTTGAAGCGGAAATAGAGCAGCACGTCTATAGCGCCCATCACCAGCAGCGACAACTCGTAGCCGTAGCGCCACTTCAGTTCGGGCATATGCTCGAAATTCATGCCGTAGATGCCCGCGATCATGGTCGGGATCGCGAGCAAGGCGGCATACGCGGCAAGCCGCTTCATGGTCTCGTTCTCCTGCAGCGTGACCATGGATAGATTCACCGAGATCGCGGTGGCGATGGTGTCGCGGATTGAATCGGCGGTCTGATTCAGGCGCTGCAGATGATCATAGATGTCACGGAAATATTCGGTGATCTTTGCGCATAGCGCGGGAACGCGCGCACCGGACAGGTTCGATACGCCTTCGAGCAGCGGCGCGACGGCGTGCTTCATGCCCATCAAGCGCTGCTTGAGCGCATACAGGGCCTCGATATTGTCGCGCGGCGCTCCCTGCGGCGCGAATATCCGTTGTTCAACCGAGTCGAGTTCGTCCTCGAGGCTGTCGAGCAGCGGAAAGTAGCGATCGACCACGGCATCCATCAGGGCATATAGAACGTAGCCCGGACCCTGACGCAGAAGCTTCGGCTCCCGTTCGCAGCGTGCGCGCACTTCCGCGAAGCCGCGTTCGGCCCGGCTGCGGACCGAGAGCACATAGTTGCCGCCCGCGAATACCGCCAGCTCGCCCACGTGATAATCATCGCCGGCGGGTTCCACCAGATGCAGCACTGCGAACAGCGAATTGCCGTATTCCTCGATCTTGGGGCGTTGGTGGCCGACCAGGGCATCCTCGACCGCCAGGGGATGCAGGTCGAAGGACTTTTGCAACTCGCCCAGCTCCTCGGTGGAGGGATCGTGCAGGGCCACCCAGACGAAGCAATGCGGACGCTGCAGGAATTCGGGGATCTGTGCGATCGAGATATCGCCGAGTTTGGTACCTTCCTGGTACGCGGCGCAGCTGATGAGCATGCGCCCTAGTCTACGGCAAAGAAGCCAGGCTCGGGGGTGCGACCGGCTCGGCGGACGCGGGCTCCTGCGCCACCGTTTCGTGTGGTGCGGCACCCGGCCCGTCGACCGCAACGCTCATCACGACCCGCAGGCCCGGCGCGTTGTCGCGCAGTTCCACCGGGCTGCCGTGCAGCTTCGCAATCGCCTGCACCAGGCTCAATCCAAGGCCCACACCCGGCGTTCCCCGGCTGGAATCGCCGCGGTAAAAGCGCTGCATGACCTTGGTCTTTTCCCCATCGTCGATTCCCGGTCCATTGTCCGCCACGGAAATCTCCGCACGCAGCTCATCGCGTCTGTGTACCGCCACTTCAATCGCGCCATTCTGCGGCGCGTATTTGAGCGCGTTGTCGATCAGATTGCTCAGGGCTTGCGCGAGCAGCACCGGATCGCCGGAGACATGCAGTGGTCCGCCCGAACGGACCTTGAGATCGATGTTCTTGAGTTCCGCCGCCGGCTCATAGAACTCAACCGCATTCACGGCGAGATCCGACGCATCGAGCGTCACGAAGCCGGAACGGCGCATGCCCGCATCGATTTCCGCCAGACGCAGCAGCGCATCGAAAATTCGGATGACCCGATCGACATCGGCAACGGCGCCGTCGATTTCCGCATAAGCCTCCTCGGGCGAGGGCCGGATCAGCGACAGCTCCTCGAGCCGTGAGCGCAGCTCCGCAAGCGGCGTACGCAGGTCATGCGCGATGGAATTGGACACATTGCGCACACCGTGCACCAACAGCTCGATCTGGTCGAGCATGCCATTGATGGTCCGCGACAGGGTATTGAGCTCGTCATCGTTCAGGTGGGTCGGCAGGCGATGCTTCAAGTCGCCGTGAATGATGGCCGACACGGTCTGCCGGATGCTGTGGATGCGCGTCATCAGTGCGCGGCGGGTGATGATGCCCACCAGCAGTCCGGCGATGCAGAGCACGGCGACCGCGGCAGTGAGGCCGTACCAGAACCGGGTTTGCAGAGGTTGAAACAGCGCATTGTCCCGGCCGACCAGCAGGTTGAAGCTGCCGAGGATGGCGACGTGCAGCAATGCGTCCTGATTGGCGTGCGTGCCGGTGTCGACCCGGACACGGTAATTGCCCGGTGTGGCCGGTACGTCAGCGGGCCACGCGCGCAGATTGCCGGAAATGGGATGCATCGAAGCGTCGGTGAGCAGCAGAATCCGCTCGCCGGCGATCTGCATGCCGACGCGGGCGTCAATGTAGCTCTTCAACGCCTCCGCGCCGTCGCGACGGTAGATATCGGTGAGCCGCTGCGCGTCTGCCTGCAAGATCTCGGCGCGGCCGTCCTGGATGGTAACCTGCCATGCATACCAGAGCGGCGCGGCGAAAAGCACCAGGGCCGTCAATCCCAGCGCTACGTATCCCACCGCCAGGGACAGCGCGGATGAACGCATCATGCTACTCATCCGCGCTCACCGTATAGCCTGCGTTGCGCACGGTGCGCAGCAGCGGCCGTTCGAACTCGGCGTCGATCTTCTGGCGCAACTTGCTGATGTGCACATCGACCACGTTGGTCTGCGGATCGAAATGATAATCCCAGACGTTTTCCAGCAGCATGGTGCGTGTTACCACCTGCCCGGCGTGGCGCATGAGGTATTCGAGCAGCTTGAATTCACGCGGCTGCAGCGATATCGGCCGGACGCCACGCGTCACCTTGCGTGTCAGCGGATCCATGTGCAAGTCGCCGACGACCAGTGGGATCTCATGGTCGACACCTTGCGCCCGGCGATGCAGCGCGTCAATGCGCGCCAACAGCTCGCCGAATGCAAAGGGCTTGGTCAGGTAATCGTCGCCGCCGCTGCGCAGCCCGCGAATGCGATCATCGACCTCCGACAGGGCGCTCAAGATCAATATCGGGGTGCGTTTCCCCGCCTTGCGCAATACCTCGATGATCGCGAGGCCGTCGATCTCACCGGGCAGCATGCGATCCATGATGATCACATCGTAGGGTTCGCTCGCCGCGAGGAACATGCCGTCGCGGCCGTTGGCCGCATGATCGGTGGTATGTCCGGCTTCCTGCAGGCCTTTGATGACGAACTGCGAGACGCGTTCGTTATCCTCGACCAGCAAGATCTTCATGTGTGGTCCCCGAGCGGCCCCTGCGCGTCCCCGGCCGTGCTCGCGACCGCGGCTTCGGCATGCTTGCGTCTGCGGCGGCCGCGCATCTTCGCGCTGAATTCGTCCAAATACAAATAGATGACCGGCGTGGTGAACAGCGTCAGCGCCTGGCTCAGGATGAGGCCTCCCACCATCGTGAAGCCCAAGGGCTGGCGCAATTCGGAGCCGGTGCCGCGGCCGAGCGCCAGGGGCACCGCGCCGAGCAGCGCGGCCATGGTGGTCATCATGATGGGCCTGAATCTCATCAGGCAGGCGCTGCGGATCGAGTCGTGCGGCGAGAGGTGCTGCTCGCGTTCCGCCTGCAGTGCGAAGTCGACCATCATGATGCCGTTCTTCTTGACCAGTCCGATCAGCAGGATGATGCCGATGAGCGCGATGACGGACAGATCAATGTGAAATATCAACAGCACGAGCAGGGCGCCCACGCCGGCCGATGGCAGCGTGGACAAGATCGTCAACGGATGGATGTAGCTCTCATAGAGCATGCCGAGAATGATGTACACCGCGACCAGCGCCGCCAAAATGAGGTATGGCTGGCTCTTCAGCGAGCTTTGAAACGCCTGCGCCGTGCCTTGAAAGTTGCCGGTGATGGTGGCCGGTAGATGCATCTGCACCGAAGCGCGGGTGATGGCATCCACCGCGTCGCCCAGCGCCGCGCCCGGCGCGAGATTGAACGACAACGTCACGGCCGGAAACTGGCCCTGATGCTGAATCGACAAATAGGTCACATGCTGCGTGTCGAATTTCGTCATGGCCGAGAGCGGCACCATTTGTCCGGTCAGCGGCGATTTCACGTACAGCTTCTTGAGCGAATCGGGATCGGTCTGCAGCGAGGGAGTGATCTCCAATATCACGTGGTAGCTGTTCGCCTGGGTGAAGAACTGCGCCGCCTGGCGCTGGCCGAACGCGTCGTAGAGGGCCTGGTCGATGGCCTGCGGCTGAATGCCGAAGCGCGCCGCCTGATCGCGATCGATGGTCAGCGACAACATGCCGCTGCTGGTCTGCTGGTCCGAGGCCACGTCGCGCAGCATCGGCAGCTTCTGCAGCGAGGCCAGCAGCTTCGGCGCCCATTCGTTGAGCTCGTTGATATCCGAATCCTGCACCGTGTATTGATATTGGGTGCGCGAAGTTCGCCCGCCGACATTCAGATCCTGCGCCGCCTGCAGGAACAGCGTGATGCCGGGCACCTTGGCAAGCTGCGGCCGCAGCCGGTTGATGATTTGGTCCGCCGACGCCGTGCGTTCGCTGCGCGGCTTCAGTCCCAGGATGACGAATCCGGTGTTGAGCGGCCGGCTGCCGCCGATGCCGGTGCCGAAACTCGCGACGCCCGGGTCGCGCTGCACGACATCCGTGATCAGGTGTTGCCGTCGCACCATCTCGTCGAAGGAGATGTCCTGCGGCGCATCGGTGAGTCCGGAGATGATGCCGGTGTCCTGCTGCGGAAAGAACCCCTTGGGGATGTAGATGTACAGCAGTACGGTCGCCGCCAGGGTGATCAGGAAGGTGGCGAGCGTGGCGCGCTTGTGATCCAGCACGAAATCCAGGCCGCGCGTGTAGCCGGCCAGGATACTGTCGAAGCCGCGCTCGATCGTCATGTACAGCTTGCCATGTTTTGCGTGTTTTTCATCGCGCAGGAACAAGGCGCACATCGTGGGCGACAGCGTCAACGCGACGAACGCCGACACCGCAATGGTCATGGTCATCGTGATCGCGAATTCCCGGAACAACCTGCCGATGATGCCGCCCATGAGCAGCAGCGGAATGAACACCGCGACCAGCGAGATGCTCATCGACAGGATGGTGAAGCCGATCTCACCCGCACCCTTGAGGGTCGCCTGCATCGGCGTCATTCCGGCCTCGATGTGCCGGTAGATGTTTTCGAGCATCACGATGGCGTCGTCGACCACGAATCCGACCGCGATGGTCAAGGCCATCAGCGACAAATTGTCCAGGCTGAAACCGAGCACGTACATCATGGCGACGGTGCCGAACAAGGCGAGCGGCACGGTCACGCCCGGGATGATGGTCGCCCATGCGGTGCGCAGGAACAGGAAGATCACCATGACCACCAGCACGATGGTGATGCACAGGGTGATCTCCACGTCCTCGACCGATGCGCGGATGGTGGTGGTGCGGTTGGCGACGGTGTCGACCTTGATCGAGGGCGGCACCGAGGCGAGCGCATGGGGCAGCAAAGCCTGGACGCGCTCGACCGCGTCGATCACATTGGCGCCGGGCTGCTTGTAGATCAGCAGCAGAATGCCCTTGCGCCCGTTTTGCCATGCGGTCAAGTAACGATTCTCCGGACCGTCGACGGCCACGCCGATGTCGCGGATGCGCACCGCGGCGCCGTTCTTGTAGGCCACCACCACATCATTCCAGGGCGCGGCTTTGAGCAGCTGATCGTTGTCGTAAATCGTCATGCTGCGCGTCGGACCGTTGATCGAGCCTTTGGGCGCATCCACCGTGGCCGCAGAGATGACCGAGGCGACGTCCTCCATCTGCAGGCCGAGCGCCGCGAGTTTGGTGGGATCGATCTGCACGCGCACCGCCGGTTTCTGCTGACCGCCGATGTTCACCTGCGCAATGCCGGGAATCTGCGAAATCTGCTGCGCCAGAATGTTTTCCGCATAGTCATCGACCGTGGTGACCGGCAGTACGTCGGAATACACGGATAGAATCAGAATGGAGGAGTCGGCCGGGTTGACCTTTCGGTAGGTGGGCGGCGTCGGCAGGTTCTTCGGCAACTGGCCGCCCGCGGCGTCGATTCCCGTCTGCACGTCCTGTGCGGCGGCATCGATGTTGCGGTTCAAGTCAAATTGCAGCGTGATACCGGTCGTACCCAGGGCATTGGTCGAGGTCATCTGCGACAGTCCCGGGATCTGGGCGAACTGTGTTTCCAGCGGCGTGGCCACGGAAGATGCCATGGTTTCCGGACTCGCGCCCGGCAGCGTCGCGTAGACCGATATCGTCGGAAAATCCACCTGCGGCAGGGGCGCGACCGGCAGCAGCGGGAACACCACGACGCCCACCAGGAAAATGCCGCCCATCAACAGCGAGGTGGCGATCGGTCTCCGGACGAACGGCTCTGAAATGCTCATGAGGCCTTCGGCGCCGATGCATTGTCGCGCACGTGCACTCCCGCCTGCAGGCGGTATTGGTTGCTGGTCACCACACGCTCACTGGGACCGATGCCCTTTTTGATGACCGTCATGCCGCCGCTTTCCGCGCCGAGTTCCAGCGGGCGCAGCTCGACGGTCGAGTCGCTCTTCACGACGTAGGTAAAGGGTCCGTTTGGTCCCAGCTGCACCGCGGTGGTCGGAATGGTCACCGCTTTGGGCTCGGTACGCACCAGCACGCGGGCGTTGACGTACTGGCCGGGCCACAAGGTATTGTGCGCGTTATTGAAGGTCGCCTTGAACTTCGCCGTGCCGGTCGCCTGATTGATCTCGTTGTCGACCAGCGTGAGGGTGCCCTGGTCGAGCACGGTGCTGCCGTCGCGTGACAGCGTGGTCACCTGCACCGGCCCGGCGGCGAGCGCTGCGCCAACCGCGCTCAAGTCCTCCTCGGGCAGGGTGAAGATCACGGAAATAGGCTGCACCTGCGTCACCACGACGATGCCGGTGGTGTCCGCCGCATGCACGATGTTGCCGGGATCGATGAGCCGGATTCCGGTGCGTCCATTGATCGGAGAAGTAATGCGGGTGTAGTCGAGCTGGGTGCGCGCGTTATCGATCAAGGCCTGATCCACATTCACCTGTGCGATCAGCTGATCGACGGCGGCACGGGCGGTGTCGACGGTTTGCTTGCTCGCCAGGTCCTGGGGCTGCAGCAGGGTGTAGCGCTCGAGATCGCGCCTGGCGTTTGCGAGCATCGCGGCGTCTTTTGCCTTGGTGGCGACGGCTTGCTCGTAGGCCGCCTGGTTGGGGCGCGGGTCGATCTGGGCGAGCAAATCCCCCTTGTGCACCGTCTGGCCTTCGGTGAAATCGATTTTCTGCAGCTCTCCGTCCACCCGTGCGGTTACGGTCACGGTGTAGAAGGCCTGAACGGTGCCCAATCCTTGAAGATAAATAGGCACGTCGGTGTGACTGACCGCGGCGATGTCCACGGCAATGATCGGCGCACTGGCGCGTGCTGCGGCATCGGCCGGCTTGTGCACGACGCGCCATACGATGAGCAGCAGCGCCACGAGAGCCACGCTGCCGATCAGGGCACGCTTTTGGAGCATCGAGAATTGCGTCATCTACATCACCCTTGTTGCCAACCGCCCCCGAGGGCGGTGTACAGATCCACCATCGATTGCAGGTGCAAGTACTGAACCTGCACCAGCTCGTCCTGCGCGCTGAAGAGCGCGTTCTCGGTATTGAGAACCGTCAAAATGTTGATCGTTCCGGCCGACATCTGCGTCTGCGCGAACTGAAATGCACGCCGCGCCCGATTGACGGCCTCTTGCTGGCGCGTCTGTTGTTCCTTGGTCTGCTGCGCCTCGATGAGCGCATTGTCGACATTGCTGAACGCCGAAATGACCGTCTTATGGTACGCACTCACTAATTCGGCATGCCGCGCATTGCTGAACACGACCTGGCCGCGCAGCGCGCCGCCGTGAAATATCGGCTGCATCAGGCCGGCTGATATCGACCAGACACGGTTGGCGGGACTGATGAGCGAGGTCAGCGCCGAGCTTTCATAGCCCCCGCCCGCGGTCAGCTGAATGCTCGGAAACAGCGCTGCCCGCGCCACGGTGATGTCCGCATTCGCGGCAATCAGCTGCTGCTCGGATTCCGCAATGTCCGGCCGGCGCGACAGCAGCTGCGAGGGAAGTCCTGCGACCAGCTGCGGGGTGCTCAGATCCTTGAGCGTTCCGGTATCCACGTCGATGGATTCCGGCGTCTTGCCGACCAGCACCGCCAAAGCATTCACTGACTGCCGGAACTGCTGCTGCAGCGGCGGGATCGCCGCGTCGAGCAGCGCCACCGCGGTCTCTTGCTGGGCGACATCCAGGCCGGTGGCAATGCCGGCGGTCTGCTCGAGCTGCAAGCCGTGCAGGATTTTCCGGCCGTTGGCGAGATTCTCGCGCGCGACCTGCAGCCGATCGCGAAATTCGAGCGCTTGAAAGTACGTGGTGGCGACGCTGCTGACCACCGTGAGCGCAACTGTCTCCTTGTCATAGTGGCTGGCGATGGCGGTCGCGCGCGCCGAGGCCCGCGTCGCGCGGTTCTTACCCCAAAAATCCAGCTCGTAGGCGGCGGTGAGTTCCGGATTGAAGGTGTTGAACGTGGCGAGTCCTACGCCGGTGATCTGGCCGTGCTGACGCCCGGCATCCGCGCTCAAATCCAGGGACGGCAGCAACGGGGCGCCAGCGATGCGCGCCTGGGCGTCCGCCTCTCGAACCCGGGCGATCGCCACCGCAAGGTCATCGTTGCTCTTCTGCGCTTCGCCGATCAATTGGTCCAGTCTCTGCGAGCCGAACGCGTGCCACCACTCGGAACCGGGCCAGATTGCAGCGCTTTCCGCGCCGGGCGCTTCACGCCATTGATTCGGAAGCGCTATGTCGGGGCGTTTGTAGGCAGGCCCCACGCTGCAGGCTGTGAGTGCGACGAGCGCACAGGCGCACGCCAATCTCACCGGCAGATAGCTTTTCATGACCGCCACGCTGGACTGAAGGCGGTTAAACGCGAGTGGCCAGAATGTTAAGATCAGTTAATAACCCAGGAGCCTGTCTGAACAAATGCGCAAATTCACGGCCGTCGTGGCCCTAATGCTGATCGGCTTTCCGGCCTTGAGTTCCGTTGCCGCGGCGCAAACCCCACTCGAGCGCATCCGCGAGTCGGCCTTGAGCGATGACTGGGCCTATCAACGCCTGGCGGACCTGTGTGACAAGATCGGCCCGCGTCTGAGCGGCTCGCGCCAGGCGGAGGCGGCGGTCGAGCAAATCTCCGCGGCGCTGCGTGCCAGCGGCCTCAATGTGACCCTTCAGCCGGTGAAGGTGCCGCATTGGGTTCGCGGTGAAGAGCAGGCCGAGCTCCTTGACTATCCGGGCCGGCCGCCGGGGGTCACGCAGCAGTTGCACCTGACCGCCCTGGGCGGATCGGTTGCCACCCCGCGGCAGGGGATCTCGGCACAGGTGCTGGTGGTGCACAGCTTTGATGATCTGCATGCGCATGAGGCCGAGGCCCGTGGCAAGATCGTCCTGTACGACGTACCGTTCAACGAAGTACTGGCCGTGAATGGGCATTCCGGCACCGCTTACGAGCAGGGCGTCATCTATCGCGTGCAGGGAGCGAGTGCCGCAGCGCGCGTGGGCGCCGTGGCCGCTCTGGTACGCACCGTCGGCGGCGCCAACTACCGGCTGCCGCACACGGGCGTCATGAGCTACGACCCCAAGGCGGGAAAGATTCCGACCGCGGCGCTGAGCGCCGAGGATTCCATGTGGATAACACGCCTCGCGGCGCAAGGACCGGTGACGCTGCGGCTCAAGCTCACGCCGCAAATGCTGCCCGACGCCGATAGCCACAACGTGATTGCCGATTGGCCGGGGCGCGAGCGGCCCGAAGAAATCGTGATCGTCTCCGGTCATCTGGATTCCTGGGACTTGGCGCAAGGCGCCATTGACGATGGCGCGGGCGTCACCTCGGCCATGGGTGCGGTGCACCTGCTCCAATCGCTCGGTATGCATGCCCGTCGCACCATCCGCTTCGTCGGTTGGATGAGCGAGGAGAACGGCAGCGCCGGCGGCCAGGCCTACTTCGTGTCGAACAGTGCCACGCTGGCACGGCAATTTGCGGCCATCGAAAGCGACAATGGCGCGGGCAGGCCCTTGGGCGTGTCCGCGCATGTGCTGCCCGAATCGCTGGCATTGTTCAAACCGCTCATGACGGCGTTAACTCCGATGGGTGCAACGATTCTGGAGCAGCGCGACGGACCCGGCGGCTCCGATGTCGAGTACCTCGATGCGGGCGGTGTCCCGACCCTGGCACCCATGGTCGATACGCGGACCTATTTTGATTATCATCACAGCGCCGCCGACACGCTGGACAAGATCGAACCCGACAACATCCGGCGTCAGGTCGCGCTCATGGCGATGATGGCCTATTTCGTGGCCGACATGCCGGACGCGCTGCCGAGATTGCCGCCGTCCAAACCGCGCGAGTTCTAAGACGGGCGCTTCCAACGGCCGAGAAATTCGCTCACCGCGCCGCTTTGCATGTGCCGCATGGCTTGGAACTCGCCGGTTTTCTGGCTGTAGAGCAGCCTGCCGTGCTCATCCAGCACCGCGACCGCCGGAACACCCTTCGACAGCGGGATCCGATAGCGTTCGGCGATGTCAACGTTGGCATCCATGTGTCCGATGTTCACGTGTACCAGAATATAGTTCGCCTCGAGCAGCGGACGGTTGGCCGCATCGTGAAAGTAGGAATCGAGAACATGGCAGTCGGTGCACCAATTGCCGCCGAAATCCAGGATCACGCGTTTGTGGGTGGCAGCGGCACGGTTGAGCGCCGCTGCGATGTCGGTCGAGGCTCGCGCGGGTGCCGGATAAATGTCCGCCTGCACCGAGCGAGCCGGTGCCGCGAAGGCGATGATGAGGCAAGCGGCCGCCGAGATCGGCCCGAGGCGTAGGAATTGTTGCATGGCCGCGCAACGATAGCGCCGAAATGCCGGCGCTTCAAGAAAGTGTCCGATTCGGGGGGGTGCATGTTCGAGGAAAACACAGCCTCCATCTTGATCCTGGTCTCAGGTGCAGCCCATGCCGTGGTGAACGCAGTCCTGAAGGCGGGCCATGACAAGATGTCGCGTCGCGCGCTCATCGATGGATTCAGCGCCGTGCTGCTGGCCCCGGCCGCGTTCCTGGTGCCGCTGCCGGCGAATGCCTGGAATTGGCTGATCGCATCGGCCGTCGTGCACGGACTGTATTTGTTCGCGCTGATCAAATCGTTCGAACAGTCCGACATGACGGTGGCCTATCCGATTGCACGTGGCCTTGCGCCGATGCTGGCCGCTGCCGGCGCCGTGGCGATTTTCCACGAACCCATTTCGGCCGCCGTCGTATTCGGCATTCTCGGCATTGCCACGGGCGTAATGTTCATCGGGGTCAGCCACAAGCTCAAGCGCACTGCGCTCGCGTGGGCGGTGCTGACCGGCATCTGCATCGCCTCTTACACCGTGATCGATGCGCAGGGGGTTCGCGCGGCACCGACGGCTTTGAGCTACATCGTTTGGACCTTCTTGTTGTTGGGCGGCGGCTTGGGAACGTTTTTTGCGGTTTGGCGGGGCCGGTCATTCTTCGTTGCCGCGGCAGGCCAATGGAAGCCGGGGCTCATGGCAGGCGCGCTGTCGATCGTCACCTATGGATTGGCGCTGCTGGCATTTCGATTCGGCGCAACGCCCCGCCTGGCCGCGCTGCGGGAGACATCGATTTTGTTCGGCACGGCGATCGCGGTGGTCTTTCTCAAGGAGCGATTGACCCGGTTACGGTTCGCCGGCGTGCTCGCGATCGCCGCCGGCGCCATGATTTTGATCGCGGCCCGCTAGCGGCGACTGCGTTTGGCGGCGACTGCGTTTGGCGGCGGCGCTATTCGGTATCGTCCCTGCCGTCCTTGCCGGTCAGCGGGCCCGAGCCATCCTCGACCTCCAGTCCGTCCTCATACAGGGTGTCTTCTTCCCCGTCCAGACGCAGCGTCGAGTCCGTATTGCGGGATTTCTCGAAGGCCGTGTGATCCGCTGCCTTTCTGCGTTCGGAACCGTCGAGCGCTTCTCCGCGCAGGTTCGATTCCCCGCTCGGGTCGAGTGAGGGTTCGCCCTGATCATCAGTCTTGAGTCCGCCCATGCCTGCACTCCTTGGGTTCATGCCGAGGCGACAGCGTATGCCTCGATAGGGTCTGCCCCCTATGCCGGAGGTGGACTAGTTCCTGTAGGCGCCGGCTGACAGCGGTTGCCGGCTAACTTGTCTTCAATCGAGGCGGAGCCGGTGAAGTTGGGTATGCTGCCATGGAGGGGGTGACAACCACCCTGAGTCTTCCATGAAGTCGATTGTTCCCAAAATTCTGGTGATCGGCACACTGCTGTGGTGTCTGTCCGCGCGCGCGGCGGACCCCCAGCCCTACACGGTGGAGCTTGTCTCGGTGGGCAACGATGACATGGACCAGACCCTCAAGGCGACTTCGGATTTGTTGTCCTTGCGCTCCTCGGCGCCGGTCAGTCCATTCGGGCTGATCGCACGGGCCCGCAGCGATTCCGACCGGCTCAAGACCGCTTTGGAAAGCTTCGGCTACTATGAGTCCCGCGTCACCATCGTTATCAATGGTCTGCCGCTCACCGATCCCAGCCTGGGCGATGCGTTGTCGGCGTTGCCCAGTGGCAGCACGGCGCGCGTGGCGGTCAGTTTCACACTCGGCACCCTGTATCATTTGCGCCGCATCGATATCGACGGCGAGATGCCCAAATCGATCGATGCACACAATATTCTGGGTCTCGCGACCGGGCAGCCTGCGGTCGCCGCGACGGTGCTGGCGGGCGGCAGCCGCCTGCTTTCCGCCCTGCAGGAACAGGGCTATGCGTTCGCCAAAGTCGATCCGCCGATCGCCTACCAGGCTGCCGATGCACCGGTGCTCGATTTGAGTTTCCATGTCGAGGCCGGTGGTAAAGTCAACATCGGTCGCATCCGCATCGAGGGCTTGAAGCGGGTGCACGAGTCGTTGCTGCGCAAGAGGCTGTTGCTGCATACCGGCGATCAGTACAAGCCTTCTGCGATCGAAGCCGCGCGACGCGACCTGTTGGGCATGAGTGTGTTCGGCCAGGTGAGCGTCGAGGTCGGCTCCAAAACGGACGAGTTGGGCGGCGTGCCCGTCACCTTCACCCTGCGCGAGCGGCCCCGGCACGCCATTACTTTGAGCGCGGCCTACTCGAGCGATCTGGGCGGCAGCGGCGGTGCGGCCTGGACCGACCGCAATGTCTTCGGCAATGCAGAACAGCTGAGTTTCGCCGCCTCGGTGATCAATCTCGGCGGCAGCGACACGACCGGCACGGGCTATGACACCAGCGTGAAGTACTTGATCCCGGATTTCTTGCATCGGGACCAGTCGTTGCAATTCGCCGTCGGTGCCATCAAGCAGCAGCTGCAGGCGTACGATCAGACCGCCAGAACCGCGAGCGTCACCCTGAGCCGCAAGTTGTCGAGCATCTGGAGCGTCAGCGCGGGCCTGTCCACCACCGATGAGCAGATCACCCAGATCACCAGCGTGGTGACCAACGATGCAGGCCAGCTGCAGGGCGTGCCGCAGATTTTCAATTACACCCTGGTCGCACTGCCGCTCAATATCAACTACGATTCCACCGACCTCGCGACGCCTTTGGAAGACCCACGCCACGGATTCCGAGGCTCGTTGAGCGTGACGCCCACGCTGGCCATCGGGCATCCCAATGCGACTTTCCTGATCTCCGTGCTGAAGGTCGCCACTTACTTCGACTTGAACAATCTTTTGCCCACTTCCGCCGGACGCAGCGTGCTCGCCGCGCGTGCGCTGGTGGGCGCCGCGCAGGGCGCGGGCGAACTCAGCCTGCCGCCGGACCAACGGTTTTATGCGGGCGGCACCAGCACGATCCGCGGCTATGGCTATCAATTGGTGGGCCCGATGTTTCCGCAGACCGACATTCCCATCGGCGGTACCGCCATCGCGGCCGTGGGCCTGGAATTTCGCCAGCGTCTGTACACCAGCTGGGGCATCGCCGCGTTCGTGGATGCAGGCCAGGTCAGCGCCAGCATCAAGCCGGCGCCCGACGACACGCGCGTCGGCGCCGGGGCGGGCATGCGTTACTACACCCCGATAGGACCGATCCGATTCGACATCGCCGTTCCGGTCCGACGCCGCGCCGGCGAGGACTCTTTCGAGGTCTACATTGGACTCGGCCAGGCCTTCTGATGCGGCGCTTCATTAAAACAACGGCATGGATTGCGGGCGGGTTGGCGCTGCTGCTGCTCGTGTCGATGGGGGCGGTGTTTATTCTGGGCAACACAGCGAGCGGCCGCTTGCAAATCGAGAAGCTCGTGGCCCGTCTCACGGCAGGGGAGGTGCAGCTCAAAGGCCTGGCAGGGTCGCTGCCCGGGCATTTGACGCTGGATGAACTCGAGCTGCGCGACGCTGCGGGCGTTTGGCTCACGGCCAGAAACATAGCGCTGGACTGGACGCCGCTCTCCTACCTGGAGGGGCGATTGCAGATCGATCGCCTGCATGTGGGCGGCATCGATATGCAGCGGCTGCCGCAAAGCTCATCGGGTTCGACCAGCGGCCGCACCGCATCGATGCCGCGGATCGATGTGGCGAGCGCGGTGCTGGATCGGGTGGACTTGGGCGCGCAACTGGCGGGGACACCCGCTTCGCTGACGGCCAACGGCAGCGCACACCTGCGTTCGGTGCGCGACATGCTGTTCGATGCGTCCGCGCGTCGTATCGACGGCGATGGCGGGTATGAACTGCATTTGCATTTTGACGAAACGCGCATGGATGCCGCACTCAAACTGCATGAACCCGCCAACGGGCCGTTGGAGAATATTCTTTCACTGCCGGGGTTGGGCGCGCTGCAGGCGACGCTCACGCTCAACGGCCCTCGCGGCGCCGAACAACTCGATTTGTCGCTGCAGGCGGGAGCGCTCAAAGGGCAGGCGCACGGCAGCTTGAACCTGCACGAATTGTCGGCCGATCTGGGCTTTGATTTCGAAGCCGGAGCAATGTCGCCGCGGGCGGATTTGGCATGGGAGCGGGGCGCGCTGAGTGGGCGCTGGCGCGGCAACCTCAAATCGCCCACAGCGCAGGGCCATCTTGAAGTCGCGAAGCTCGAGCTGCCCGGCGGCCTGCGGACGGCTTCGTTGAAAGCCGATCTGGCGGCGGAGGGCGGCAAAGCTGAATTACACGCCTGGCTTGCGGGCGTGCAGGTCCCGGGTTCGCAACCACGCCTGCTGGAGGGCGACCCGTTGAAAATCGACGCCTCGATGCGCTTGGACGACCCCGAGCGCCGTCTCGAGCTCAGCGCCTCGCATCGCTTGTTTTCGCTCAAAGGTCAGGCGGTGACGGCGGGTGTGCAGAGTGCCGCTGCGGAGGTACGCTTGTCGAACATCGCGCCGTTCGCCGCCTATCTTGGACAGGATCTGCGCGGCAGCGCCGTCATCAGTGCGCAGCTGTCAGGCGATCGCGCCGCCACCCGCATCAAGCTGGACGCGAATGCCGCACTGATCCCCGGCACGCAGGCTTGGGCGGCAGTGCTGGGCGATCGAGCCCGGGTGGAAATGACCGGCGGGTTTCAGGGGGGCACCTGGTCCATCGACAGCGCGAAACTCTCGGGCCGTTCGATCGTGCTGTCGGCGAGCGGCAGCATTGCCGGCCAATCCCTCAATCTGCGCTGGAATGCATCGCTGCCGGATCTTGCTGCCGTGTCCCCGGCATTCGCTGGGAATTTGAACGGCAGCGGATCGGTCCAGGGTCCGGTAAGGGCACTGAGCGCCGATGCCAGTCTCAACTCAACCCTCTCGGTGCGCGGCTCCCAGAGCGGGAACTTGTCCGCCGTGTTGAAGGTGCGTGGTCTGCCGGCCGCGCCAAACGGTACGTTGGTCATGCAGGGTGCGCTCGATGGAGCGCCGCTGCACCTGAATGTCTCGTTGGAGCGCAGCGCCGCCCGAGCGCTGCACGCCGTCATTCATCAGGCGGCCTGGAAGAGCGCCCGTGCCGAAGGCGACCTGACCCTGGCGACCGACAGTGCGCAGATGCATGGGCAGATGACGGCATCCGTTGCGCAGCTCCAGGATCTGCAGCGCCTCCTTGGCATGGATATCGCCGGCAGTCTCGCGGGCAGCGTACAACTGCGTCCGGACGGGCGGCGAACCCGTGCGCAGCTCAAGGTCGATGCAAAGGATTTGAAGCTGGCCGGATTTACCGGCAGTGCCGATCTCTCGGGCGAAGGCTTCACGGATGCCTTTGCGTTCAAGGCGGGCGTGCAAATGCCTCAATTCAACGGGGTCGCGCTTTCCGCGGACGCGAGCGGCAAATTCGATCTTGACGCCAGAGAGCTGTCGCTGGCGAGCCTGCAGGGGTCCTACGCGGGACAGGAAATACGCCTGCTGCAGCCGGCGAAGATTCACCTTGGCGACGGCGTCGCGGTGGACATGCTCAAGTTGCGCGCGCAGAAAGCGGAACTCGACGTGCAAGGGCAGATCGCTCCGGCTCTGTCGCTGCGCGTCGCATTGCGCCAGGTGCAGCCGGCACTGGTGAATGCATTCGTACCGAATCTGCTGGCCGCCGGCGAGATCGACGCCGACGCGGATCTGCATGGCAGCGCGACGGCGCCGGTCGGCAAGATCAGCGTGAACGCGCTCGGCATTCAATCGGCCGACGATGCAGCGCTCGGATTGCCTCCGGCGAACATCCGCATCGCCGCCGTGCTGCGGGGACACACTGCGGACATCGATGCAAGGCTGGACGCCGGCACAGCCTCGCAGCTGACTGCGCTGGGCCAGGCACCTCTGGCCGCCGATGGAGAAGTCGACATGAAGATCAAGGGCAATGTGGACATTGGCTTGATGAACGCTTTTCTGGAAGCGCGCGGCCAGCATGCGTCGGGCCGGCTCGACATCGATGCCACGGTAACCGGCGCCGTGGCGACGCCGCAGATCGCGGGCACGCTCGATCTCAAGGACGGCAAGATCAATGACTACGCGCGCGGCCTCAGCCTGACGGACATTGCGGCGCGGATTGTCGGCAATCAGGGAACCCTGCAAATCAAGAGTTTCACCGCCTCGGCGGCTCCCGGTACCGTATCGATGAGCGGCAGCGTCGGCATCCTGCAGAAAGACATGCCCGTGGATCTGAAGATCGTCGCCCGCAATGCGCAGCCGCTGGTCAGCAAGCTCATCACGGCAAATCTCGACGCGGACCTGACCATCAAGGGCACGGCGCGCGAGCGTCTGGATGTTGCCGGGACCATGCACTTGAACCGAACCCTGATCGGCATCCCCAACGGCATGCCGCTCAATGTGGCGGTGCTCGACGTTCGGCGCCGCGGAAAGGAGCCGACGCACGTGCCAAATAAGCCGCTGATCATCGGCTTGGACGTGGCGGTGCGGGCTCCGCAGAATATTCAGGTCGAAGGCCGCGGTTTGGATGCGCGCATGCGCGGTGCTTTGCGGATCAGCGGTACCACCGACTCGCCGTTGGTGAACGGCAAATTCGATCTGGATCGCGGCACCTTCTCCCTGGCCACCGGCCGATTGAATTTTACCGACGGCAGCGTGAGCTTCAACGGCGCCGGGCTGCAAAACAAGATCGACCCGACCTTGGACTTCACCGCGTCGGCGACCATCGGCGACACCACCGCGACGATGCATATCACCGGCCTTGCCGACGCGCCGGTCTTTGATTTCACCAGCACGCCGGCCAAGCCGCCGGATGAGATCATGGCGCTGTTGCTGTTCGGCGCGCCCACCCAGCAGCTGACGCCCTTGCAACTTGCGCAGGTGGGGGCCGCGCTGGCCTCGATGAGCGGGGTGGGCGGCAGCAACAGCCTCAATCCGTTGGTGAAGATACAAAAGAGCCTCGGACTCGATCGCCTGAGCATCGCCGCGGGAACCACCAACGCTCAAACGGGCCAGGATTCCGGCGCGAGCATCGAGGCAGGCCGTTATGTCTCCAAGCGGGTGTATATCGAAGCCAGACAGAGCACGGCCGGCACCAGCCAGTTCGGGGCGGACATCGAGCTCACCAAACGCCTCAAATTGCAGACCCGCCTGGGCAACGGCACAGCTACGGTTCAGGGCACGACCCCGGAGAACGATCCGGGCAGCAGCATCGGTCTCATCTATCGGTTTGAATATTAGGAATATTAAATGGCGCGCGCGGCGCTACAATGTCTCCTTCAAAAGAATCCCCAGGGAGTTCCAAGATAATGGAATTGAGTATCCGCGCATTCGTATGCGCCTCGTCGTTGAGCCTCGCGTTTGGCGGCTCGTTATCCTGCGCCGCCGAACGAACGCCCGGCGATGCACCGGACACCAAGATCGCGGTGGTGCCGGAGCCGACCGAATCGCCGCGCTATTTGAAGGATGAACATCAGGTCACCTCCGGTTCGGTCAACGTGGCGGGACGCGCCCTCGGCTATCAAGCCGAAGCGGGTATTCTGGTCGTGCATGTCAAGGACCCCATGGACGATGATCCGCCGCCTCCGCATGAGGAACACGGCGGTCCGCCGCCGCCGCAGCCGCCGGAAGTGGGCATGTCTTACGTCGCATACTTCCGCGGCGACAAGGAAGATGCGCATCGGCCCATCACTTTTGTCTATAACGGCGGGCCCGGTTCCTCGACGGTGTGGCTGCACATGGGCGCCTTCGGGCCCAAGCGCGTGGTGACTGCCGACGACAGCCACAGCCCGGCCGCGCCCTATCGCGTCATCGACAACGAATACACGCTGCTCGATGCCAGCGATCTGGTGTTCATCGACGCGCCGGGCACGGGATTCGGCCACCTGCGCGGAGCCGACAAGGAAAAGGCGTTTTTCGGCATCGATCAGGATGCGCATGCATTTGCGAATTTCATCGTCGAGTTCCTGTCGCGCCACAACCGCTGGAATTCCCCGAAATATCTGTTCGGTGAGAGCTACGGCACGACCCGCTCGGCCGCGCTGGCCAACATTCTCGAGAACGAAAAGTCGTTGGACTTGAACGGGGTGATTCTGCTTTCGCAGGTGCTCAATTTCGACGACAGCGTCGATGGACCGCAGTTCAATCCGGGCATGGATCTGCCCTATGCATTGGCGCTGCCCACCTATGCGGCCACCGCGTGGTATCACCACAAGCTGCAAAACCAGCCCGCGGAACTGGAGCCGCTGCTGCATGAAGTCGAGGCCTTTGCAATGGGCGACTATCTGCAGGCGCTGGCGGCAGGCTCGACCCTGGCTCCGGCGCGCAAGACCGAAATTGCCAACAAGCTGCACGACTACACCGGTCTTCCTGCCGACTACATCGAGCGCGCCAATTTGCGGGTGAACGGCGGCGAGTTCGAGAAGACGCTGCTGGGGGCGGAAATCACCACCGGCCGGTTGGATACGCGATTCGCCGGCCCGACCATCGACCCGATGAGCAAGGAGGCCGACTACGATCCGCAGTCCGCGGCGATTTCATCGGCGTATGTCTCCGCCTTCAACGACTACGTCAGAACGACGCTCAAATTCGGCGAGAAGAAGATCTACAAGGCGGAGTATGACGTCGGCAAATGGTGGGATTTTTTGCACCAGCCGCCTGGCGCCACCAGCAAGGTACCGGGTCCGGTGAACGTGATGCCGGATCTTGCCGTGGCGATGAAGCAGAACCCAAATCTGAAGGTGCAATTGAACGGCGGCTATTACGATCTGGCAACGCCGTATTTTGCCGCCGAGTACGAGCTGCACCAGCTGCCGATACAGAGCTCTCTGCAAGCCAACATCGAGATGCACTTTTATACCTCCGGGCACATGGTGTACGCGCATGAGCCGGCTTTGAAGGCGCTGCATGCCAATGTTTCCGCGTTCATCGACAGGACCAAGAACGGCAGCGCCAGATAGCGCTGCCATTTTTCACTGAAAATTTTGGGGTGACCATGTAATAAATTCAGCGCGCAATTGCCGGAAAACCAGGTTTTTCCGCGCAATTCGCGTTGGTACGCAACTTGCTTGAAAGCCTATCAGGAGTGTCTAAATGAACAATCAAATGCACACTGAATCCGCGCTGAGTTCCCGAACGAGCATCAATGGGGCGGCACCCAGTGCCGCGCAGGCGCCGGGGTCCGTCAGCTACCGCGGCGGCGAACAGGCAGCCGCGCTGCTCACGCGCCTGTTTCGCCGCTATCCGGGCAGCCTCGCATTGCGGCTGTGGAACGGCACCGAGTTGCGCGCCGGAGCGGGCGCGCCCGGCGCGGCGGTTTCTCCCTTCACTCTCGTATTTCGCACTCCCGAGGCGGTCTGGTCCGCGGTGCTCGGGCGCGATCCGCTCGCGCTGGCCGATGCCTATTTCCGCGGGGAGTTGGACATCGAAGGGGACTTCTTCGCGGCCTTGAGCATCAAGGATCATTTGGACGCGCTGCAGATGCCGGCGGGGGAGAAGCTGCTGGCCGCTTGCACGGCGCTGCGATTGCGGATGCTGAATTCGGCCGCGCATCATGCCGAGCGGCTGTTCGCCCCCGGCGATGCGCCGCGGATCAAGGCGCATTCCAAAACCGAGAACCGCGATGCCATCCACTTTCACTATGACGTGTCGAACGAATTTTATGCACTGTGGCTCGATCAGGCCATGGTGTATTCCTGTGCCTATTTCGACGACCCCGCGGTGGATCTCGATGCCGCCCAGCAGGCCAAGCTCGAGCACATCTGCCGCAAGCTGTCGTTGAAGCCGGGCGAGAAGTTTCTCGACGTCGGCTGCGGCTGGGGAGCGCTGGTGATTCATGCGGCGAAGAGTTATGGCGTGCGGGCGCATGGAGTGACCTTGAGCGCGCAGCAATTGAAGGTGGCGCGCGAGCGCATCGAAGCGGCCGGGCTTGCGGACCGCGTGCACGTGGAACTGCTCGACTACCGCGATTTGCCGGGAAATTCGGCTTACGACAAGATCGCGAGCGTCGGCATGTTCGAGCATGTGGGATTGAAAAACCTGCCCGTGTACTTTTCGACCGTACACCGCTTGCTGAAGCCGCACGGCCTGTTTCTCAATCATGGAATCACGCATGACTCGGAAGGCTGGGAGCATTCCCTCTCCACTGAATTCATCAATCGCTATGTATTTCCGGACGGGCAGCTCGACACCATCAGCAACGTGCAGCGGGTGATGGAGCGTTCGAGATTTGAGATTGCCGATGTCGAGGGGCTGCGGCCGCATTACGCCATGACCCTGCGTCATTGGGTCGCCCGATTGGAGCGCAACCGCGCGCGCGCCCTGCAGCATGTCAATGAGGCAACCTATCGCGTGTGGCGTCTGTACATGTCGGCGTGCGCCCTGCAATTCGAATCCGGAGAGATCGGCATTTATCAGGTGCTGGCGAGCAAACGCGCCGTGGGTGTTCCCGGGCTGCCCCTGACGCGCCGCCACCTATATCACTGACCGCAGGGCTCCAACCTTCCTGCTTCTCCTTGATCGCGTGCATCAGCGCGTGGGTCGGCTGTAGGCAAGCGCCGACACAAGGCGCATTCTGCGCACGAGTGGACGCCGCGGCGGCGGTAATACACAGTAGGCGCGTCCCTTGGGTCAGGAAGGAATCGCTCATGCGCTCGACAACGACAATCCCCGCCGCGGCGATGCTGTGCATGGCCTCCTCACTGGCGCTCGCGGCGAACGATTGGCCGACTTACAACCGGACACTGACTTCCGACCGATATGCGACGCTGGAAAAGATCGACAACAAGAACGTCGTGGGCCTGAAGGTTTTGTGCAGCTTCGATACCGGTGAACAGCTCTCCTTTCAGAGCGGACTGGTGCAGGCGGATGGGGCCTTGTTTGGCACCACCGAACGCGCGACGTTTTCCATCGATCCCAACAACTGCAAGCTCAACTGGCGCAGCAGCGAAGAAGGCCCCTCAGGCGTGCTGAAGGTCAATCGCGGACTCGCGTGGCTCGATCGCCGCGTGTTTCGCGGGACTGCCGACGGCAAAGTGATTGCATACGATGCCAAGAACGGCAAACGCCTCTGGTCGACGGTCATTGCCGATCCCACCAAGGGAGAATCCGTCCCGGCGGCGCCGATCGCCTGGAACGGACTGGTTTTCGTCGGCAACGCGGGCGGCGACAACAAGGGCGTCAAAGGACGGATGTACGCGCTCGATGACAAGGACGGCCACATCGTGTGGGAGTTCTATCTGGTCCCGAAAGGTGCGTCGGATCGCGCGCGCGGTCCCGCCGCGCCGGATCCGAAGTCGGCGTACGCGGACAGCTGGAAACAGGTCAGGGGCTTTCCGATCACCGGCGGCGCGACCTGGACCTCCTATTCGCTGGATCCGGTAACCGGTCTGCTCTACGTGCCGGCCGGCAACCCCGCGCCCGATTTCGTCAAGGAGCCCAGGCAGGGCGAGAACTTATTCGCGAGTTCCATCCTGGCGCTCGATGCCAGGACCGGAGCATATCAGCGGCATTTCCAATTGGTGAAGCGCGATTTCCACGATTGGGACGTGTCCGCGCCGCCCGCGCTGTTTCTCAGCAACAAAGGGCACCGCATGCTGGCCGAAGCGCCGAAGGACGGGCACCTGTATCTGATCGATCTGACCACGGGAAAATTGATCTATCGCAAGCCGGTGACCACGATCGCGAACGCGGAAGCGCCCATGACTGCCCAGGGCACGCATTTCTGTCCGGGCACGCAGGGTGGTGCGGAGTGGAACGGTCCGGCATTCGATCCGGCTGACAATCTCATATTCACCGGCGAAGTCGACTGGTGTACCACCGTGCAAACGGTGCCCATGCATGCGCTTGCCGCGACGCCGTCCGGCAAGCCCTGGGGGGGCGCCACTCAAGGGTTCGGCAAACAGGACGATCCGAAGAAATGGTCCGGGTGGCTGATGGCCAGCAACGCAGAGAGCGGCGAACGCAAATGGGAGTTCCACGCACCCTTTCCTGTGATGAGCGGCGTGACGCCGACGACCGGCGGGCTGGTTCTGTTCGGCGACATGGGCGGCAATTTCTACGCCTTCGATGCGGCGAGCGGCAAGAAGCTGTGGTCAAAGAATCTCGGTGGCGCCATCGGCGGAGGCGTCATCACCTACGACACCGGGGCAGGGCAGAAAATCGCGGTGGCCGCCGGCATGACCTCGCCGATCTGGCCGACCACCAAGGTAAACGGCAAGGTGATCGTTCTCAGCTTGTGAGTCCGGCTGCGCATACCAGTCGCAGCGAGCTCATCTGCTCGCCCCACCACAGACCGATCATCCGGCAGTATTCCGCGCCCTGCAATCCATGCCGCGCCGGATGATCGGCCCGCAGCGAGGACAGGCCGCTGTGCGTCACGGTCACCAGTGTGCCCGAAGCGCTGGGCTCGAATTCAATCTCCACTTCGGTTTGCTCGTTGGCCGCGAAATGGACATTGCGCCAGGTGAATTTGAGGCGGCGCGGCGGTTCCCAAGCCTGGACACGCCCGACCTCGATCACATGCCGGGCTCCATCCGCGTCGAACGATTCGAACAGACGGCCGCCCGCCTTGGGCTCGATGCACAGCAATCCGCTGCGCGCAGCGGAATGCCGAAATTTCACGCCGCGGCGCCACCATTGGTCGATTTCAGAGGTAAAGATCTCGAAGGCCCGCGGCGGCGGGACCGCGACCGCGACGCTGACCCGGGCGCGATCTCCGCTCATGCCTTGCCGGATCGCCGTGGATCCTCGGCGAAGGCCTTGAAGGCATGCAGCTGGCGCCGCCACAGATCCTCGACTTGGGCGATCCAGTGCTGCACCGGCTGAAATGCCGGTGCCTGCACGCTGTAGATCCGCACCCGCGCATCATTCTCGATGCCGTGTTCCGAAACCAAACCCGCCTTGCGCAGCACGCGCAGATGCCGGCTCAGCGCCTGCGGGCTCATGTTGATGCACTCCGCCAGTTCCCCGGCGCGTCGCGGCTTGTGCAGCAGCAGGCGGATCATCTCGCGGCGCGAGGGGTCGGACAGCGCGCCGAACGCCGCGCTGAGATGAAATTCGGAGGAGCGCTGGCCTGCCGCGGCGCTCAACGCTGCGCAGCGCTGCGCAGCCGCTGTGTCACCCACCAGAGATGTCCTTCCGGGTCGAGGGCGCCGTAGCTGCGATCCGACCAATAGTCCTCGCCATAGTCGTGGGTGGCGGGCTCTTCGATGATGCGTGCCCCGTGTGCGCGGGCTTGGGCACAGTGTGCATCGGCATCGTCGACGAAAAACATGATGCTTTGTGTGGTGGCGCCCTGCAGCGTCTTCGGGCTGCGCATGGTGCGCTTCCAGGCCCGCGGCGACTCCGGCGTTTCCTGTGCGACCATGATGAGACCTTCACCATAGGTCAATTCGCTGTGTTCGATCTGGCCCCGGTCGCCTTCGACTTTCAAGCGGACCTCGAAACCGAATGCCTCACACAGCCAGCGAATGGCGGCGACTGCGTCTTGATAGACAACCGCGCTCGACATCCGCGGCCAATCTTGCGGAGTAGGCTTCATGATGCACTCCAAATCAAATATTAACCACTATCGATAAAGTTAACCGAATTGTTAACCAATTGCAAATCCAGCGATAATTGCAAATCCAGCGATGCCGCGGAGGGCGGCGCGGCGTCTTTCAATTCTTGAGCCGGTAACCGGTCTTGAATATCCACGCCACGAGCGCCAGGCAGACGGCAAAAAATCCCAAGGTCATCAACAAGCTCGTGCCCACCCGCACGTCGGACGCGCCGTAGAAACTCCAGCGAAAGCCGCTGATCAGGTACACGATCGGATTGAAGAGGCTGAACGTGCGCCAAGCCGGCGGCAGCATGTCTATGGAGTAAAAGGCGCCGCCCAGGAAGGTGAGCGGCGTGATCACGAGCATCGGAATGAACGACAGATGCTCGAAGCTCTTGGCCCAGATGCCGATGATGAATCCGAACAGGCTGAAATTCGCCGCGGTCATCAGCAGGAAGGCAACCATCCATACGGGATGCAGTATCCTGATCGGAACGAACAACGATGCCGTGGCCAGTATGATCAATCCCAGCGCCACCGATTTGGACGCCGCCGCACCCACGTA
Organism: Steroidobacteraceae bacterium; assembly: GCA_036267715.1. Lineage (GTDB taxonomy): Bacteria > Pseudomonadota > Gammaproteobacteria > Steroidobacterales > Steroidobacteraceae > Bog-1198. Next base: position 73,710 of record DATAVN010000006.1, read on the forward strand.
GGCGATGACGATCTCGATATAGGACACCGGCGCCGAGAGCAGTTCGTAGATGGTGCCGGTCCACTTGGGGAAATAGATGCCGAAGGAGGCATTCGACAGGCTCTCGGTGAACAGCGCCAGCATGATCAGGCCCGGCACGATGAAGGCGCCGTAGCTCACGCCGCTGGCGGTGGAGAGGCGCGATCCTATGGCCGCGCCGAACACCACGAAGTACAGCGACGTGGTGATCACCGGGGTGATCAGGCTCTGCACCAAGGTGCGCAGCGCGCGCGCCATCTCGAACCGGTAGATGGCCCACACTCCGTGGCGATTGAACCCAATGCGGATTGCCGGTTGAGTCATGTGCGCTCGCTCACCAGGTTGACGAAAATATCCTCCAGCGAACTTTGCTGTGTTTGCAGGTCCTTGATGATGATCGACAGTTCGCTGAGACGCTTGAGCAGCATCGAAATGTCGACGCTATCGGTGCCGTCGACGGTGTACACCAGGTCCATGCCTTCGGACTTGAGTTCCAGCGCCCAGGATTGCAGCTGCTGCGGAATCTGCTGCAACGGCGTTTGCAGGTGCAGCGTGACCTGCCTCTTGCCGAGCTTCTTCATCAGCTCCTTCTTGTCCTCGACCAGCATCAGGGTTCCCTTGTTGATGACGCCGATCCGGTCGGCCATCTCCTCGGCCTCCTCGATGTAGTGGGTGGTCAAAATGATGGTCACGCCTTTTTCGCGCAGTCCGCGCACCAGCTTCCACATGTCGCGGCGCAGTTCCACGTCCACGCCGGCGGTGGGCTCATCCAGGAACAATATCTGCGGCTCGTGCGAAAGGGCTTTGGCGATCATGACGCGTCGTTTCATGCCCCCCGACAACGTCATGATCTTGCTATCGCGCTTGTCGAGCAGCGAGAGATCCTGCAGCAGTCCCTCGATGAACTTGGCATCGGGGGGCCGGCCGAACAGGCCGCGGCTGAACGAAACGGTGGCCCATACCGTTTCAAAGGCGTCGGTGCTGAGCTCCTGCGGCACCAGGCCGATCAGCGACCGCGCGGCGCGGTACTCGCGCACGATGTCGTGACCGCCCGCCGTCACCGTGCCCGAACTGGCGGTCACGATGCCGCAGACGATGTTGATGAGCGTGGTCTTGCCGGCGCCGTTGGGTCCGAGCAGCGCGAAAATCTCGCCCTTCTCGATGGCGAGATCGACCCGCTTCAGTGCCTCGAAGCCCGTGGCGTAGGACTTGCTCACCTCATTGATTGAAATGACGGCCGGCATGGCTGCTAGCGGCCGATGCGCGCGACCAGCGCCCGGATAAATTCCACGGTGCTCGCGTTCCCGCCCAAATCTCCGGTGCGGACCTTGTCCAGGTTGAGCGTTTGGTCGATCGCGCTCCGCAGGCGGCTCGCCATCTGCGGCAAGCGGCTGTGGTCGAGCATCATCGCGGCAGCGAGCAACAGCGCAATCGGATTGGCAACTCCCTTGCCGGCGATGTCCGGGGCTGAGCCGTGCACCGCTTCGAAGATCGCCGCATCGGTGCCTATATTGGCGCCCGGAGTCATCCCCAAGCCGCCCACCAGGCCCGCGACCAGGTCCGACAAGATATCGCCGAACAAATTGGTGGTCACCAGCACGTCGAACTGCCAGGGATTGAGCACGAGCTTCATGGCGCACGCGTCGATGATGATCGTATCCAGAATGAACTTGCCTTTGAACTTTCGCTCGTACAGCTCCAGTCCGGTCTCGAGAAAGATCCCGGTGAGGGCCTTCATGATGTTGGCCTTGTGGACGATCGCGACTCTCTTGCGGCCGGTCGCGACCGCATGATCGAATGCAAACTGCAGCAGCCGCCGGCTGCCCTGACGAGTGTTCACGCCCGTGGCCATGGCGAGGGCATGCGGATCGTCATCGATGGGGATGTACAGCTCGTGCCCGATGTACAGTCCTTCGAGATTTTCGCGCACCACCACAAGGTCGATGCTGTCGAATCGGCCTCCCGGTATCAGCGTACGCGCGGGCCGCAGGTTCGCATACAGCTTGAACTCCTCCCGCAGGCGTACGTTGGAGGATCGATAGCCGCCGCCCGAAGGGGTCTCGAGCGGCCCTTTGAGCGCGAGTCGCGTTCGACGGATGCTCTGCAGCGTCGCCGGCGGCAGTGGATCGCCCGCGCTCTTGACGCCCTCCAGTCCTGCGATCTGCCGGTCCCAGTCGAAAGGCGCGCCGAGCGCCTCCAATGCGACGAGTACGGCGTCCATGATTTCCGGGCCGATGCCGTCTCCGGGGATCAGCGTGGCGGGGATCGATTGGGGCATCAAAAGGTTCTCGAGTATCGGGGGGCGGATAGGATACTCGAACTCATTGAACTAGACTGCCTCCAACGCCCAGGGGGAGAGTCTCATCATTCGCGACGAGATCATCAGCGCCACGCAACGCTGGGTGGAAAAAGCCGTGATCGGCCTCAATCTATGCCCGTTCGCGGAAGGTCCCTACCGGGGCGGGCGCGTGCATTACCGCGTGAGCGAGCAGCGCACGCCGGCCGGATTGCTGCAGGACTTGAGCGCCGAACTGAAGGGTCTCGCCGCCGCGGATCCCGAAGCGCGCGAGACCACGCTGCTGATCCATCCCTGGGTGCTCAATGATTTCATCGAGTACAACGATTTCCTCGCGGTCTGCGACGGCTTGGTGGAGGAGCTGGGACTTGCCGGCGAGCTGCAGGTGGCGAGTTTCCATCCGCAGTACCAATTCGCCGATTCGCGGCCCGACGACATCGAGAACTACACCAATCGTTCGCCGTTTCCGCTGTTGCATCTGCTGCGCGAGGACAGCGTGGAGCGCGCGGTCGCCGCGGTCGGCGACACCGAGGAGATTTACCGCCGAAATATCCGCACCTTGCGCGCGCTCGGGCATGCCGGTTGGCGGCAACTATGGCGCGAGTAGCGATTTTCGCATGGGAATGAATTCGATCATCTCTCCGGATCCGACGTCGAAGCGCACGACGGCGCCGCCCAAATAGCCGCGCGCGCCATAGAGCCTTGCGCCGGGAAGCGTCGCCATCAGTTCGACCTCGGCGAATCCGCGCATGCGTGCCTGCTGCTCGCAATGCTCGAGCAGCAGTGAGCCGATGCCGCGGCGCGCGTGGCCCGGGTCAACGAAGAAAGCACGGATCTTCGCGGCCCGAGTCCCAGGATCGAGCATCGAGCAGTCGCGCCCCGCCCGGGCATCGCCGCCGAACAGCGTCGAACGATAGCTCCAGCCGCCGCAGCCCAGCATCCGCCCGCCGTCCTCGACTACGAAATAAGTTTCATCGGACAGAAGTTGACTGTCCACGCCGAAGGCGCCGCGCAAGGCACCCTCAATTTGCTCCTGACGGTAATCCCCGGTGCTCAAGCCGCGTGCGGATCGCGCGATCAAATCATTGAGCGCAGGTATGTCAGCGATTGTGGCCTTGCGCAGGATGGGCATGCGGTTGGAAGTGCAGCTGACCTGGTGCTCGCTCAGCGAATCAGCTCACCGCGGGTCGGCGGAACGCTGTGCGGCGGGATTGCGGGAGTCTCGTCCATAGTAGTCCGGATAGTCGTTGCTCAGTCCCTTGAAGCGCCGGTGAACCCATAGATATTGTTCCGGTACCCGGCGGATCTGCGCCTCCAGCAGCCGATTGTAGCGCTGCACGTCGTCGACCGGATCGACGCCGGGGAAGTTTTCGAATGCAGGGCCGATCACCACGCGATAGCCCGCATTGCCGGGCAGCCGCTCGCCGAAATAGGTCATGACCGCGGCGCCCGAAATGCGCGCGAGGCGCGAGGTGGCAGGGTTGCTCGCGGCGGGAATGCCGAAAAAATTGACCATCGCGGCGCCCTTGTTGCGGTAACTCTGGTCGGGCGCAAACCACACGGCCTCATTGCGTTTCAGGGCGCGCACCATGCTGCGGATATCGTCCTTCGGTATGGGGTTTCCGTGGCGGCAGAAGCTCCTGAACATAATGTGCGAGAGAAGCGCATTCTTCATTGGCCGATAGACGACGTTGAGCGGCACCGCGGTGCCCAGGATGCGGGTGGAGATTTCAATGGTCGTGAAATGCCCGCCCACCAGGATGGCGCCCCGGCCCTTGGCCAGCGCCGCCTCCAACTCGTGCAGGCCGTTTATTTCCGCCAGCTGGTTGAGGCGCAGATCGCTGCTCCACCAGGTGTCAGCCGTCTCGCACAACGCCATGCCTAAACTGCGGCAGTGCCGGTCGAGCAGGTCGGCTCGCTCGGATTCAGACAATTCAGGCATGCATAGGGCGATATTACGGCGCGCGATCCGTAGATAGCTCAAGGGCAGATGACGGAGCAGCAGCCCGATGGCATTGCCGACCCGCCGCTGGATGCGGAAGGGCAGCAGCTCTACCGTGCGCATGATCGCCAAACCTATCCAGGTGATCCAGTATCTCGGCAACAGGAAGGCTAGCGGCATCCGAATACTGTCATTAGACTGCCTTTAGAATAGTGATTTTCGGCGAATGCAGGAGTTGCTCAAAGAATAGCTGCCCCGGGGTGCAGTTACCAGGATTGACGCGATGCAGCATCGAGCACGCCAGGGACAAATATTCGTACTTATCAGTAAATTGCTGTAGTATCCGGCCCGGTTCGTGATTTCTACTTGGTCCGTTTTTGGTCAGCGCGCCGCTCCGGCGTCACCTTGGCCACAACCCACAAAGCAGGTTTCTTCGATCCAGGTGGCTGGCATTCCGCTTAAAGGTATCTAAACGTAGGCACGCGTGACCGGCCGATAGTTTCTTTTGTAGCAGGTATTCTTCACATGACGAAAATGTATGTTGGCAATCTCCCGTTCTCGATGGACGAATCTGCGGTGCGGGCGCTGTTCGAAAAGCATGGCGCCGTACAGTCGGTGGCGTTGATCAATGATCGCGATACCGGTCGGCCCCGTGGCTTTGGCTTCGTCGAAATGGCCAGCGCGGATGCGGCGCGCGCCATGCAGGCCCTGAACGGCCACGACGTCGACGGGCGAGCGCTGAAGGTCAATGAGGCTCAAGAGCGCACTGGCGGCGGCGGTGGTGGCGGCGGCGGCGGATCTCGCGGTCCGAAGCGCTGGTAACAGCGGCTTTTAGATTTAGGCGAAAACTGGGGCCGCAGCGATGCGGCCCTAGTCATTTGAATTTGCGGCAATGGCGCGATCAGGGTTTACGCATCAGATGGCATTGCCTATAATCGCGGCCCTCGGCGGGGGCTCGGATTGGCTTAGCGGCTGATTTGAACCGCAACTTGGGCAGCTGGCGCGCGGATTTTTGGTTTGGGCCCCTTTTAGGGGCTTTTTCTTGGGTGTATGAAGGGGGCCGATGGTCCCCTTTTTGTTTTCTAAGCTTAAGGATTCATCGAGGAATGCGCGACGCCGCCCTGGTGCGCTTGCTGGAGCCGCCGATTGAGGCGCTGAAATTTGAATTGGTGGATGTTGAGTTTGCGCGCGAAGGAAGCGGCGGGGTGCTGCGGGTATTCATCGATCGGCAGGCGGGCGCGCCGGCCGGATCCGTGACCGTGGATGACTGCGCGCTGGTCAGCCATGCGGTGAGCGAGGTGCTCGAGATCCAGGATCCGATCAAAGGGCATTACACGCTCGAGGTCTCTTCGCCGGGATTTGATCGGATCTTGCGCACGCGGGCGCATTTCGAGCGCTTCAGCGGCCGGAGGATTTTCGCCGAGCTGAAGCTGCCTCAGTGCGGGCGGCGGCGCTTTGTCGGGGTGTTGAAGTCTGTTGTGGATGACACGATTGTCATGGATGTCGACGGCAAGGAATACAGCCTGCCGCTCGATCGGATTCAGAAGGCGCGATTGCGGCCGGAGTGAGCGAGGAGTCTTTGAGTTTATGAACAAAGAAATTTTGATGGCCGTCGATGCGGTTTCCAATGAGAAAGGCGTCGATAAGGAAATAATCTTCGATGCACTCGAAGCTGCGCTCGCCTCCGCCACCCGCAAGAAGCACGGCGAGGAACTCGATGTTCGGGTTTCGATCAACCGCAAGACCGGCGCGTACGACACATTTCGCCGCTGGAAGGTGTTCGCGGATGACTCGAGCGAACTGGAAGTACCGGAGCGTGAATTGCGCCTCGACGATGCGCGTGACATCGACAAGGAGGTGGAGCCGGGCGGGTTCGTCGAAGAGCCGATGGAATCGGTCCCGTTCGGCCGCATCCTCGCGCAGACCGCCAAGCAGGTGATCGTGCAAAAGGTGCGCGAAGCCGAGCGTGCCCAGGTGGTCGACGCCTACAAGGACCGGGCCGGCACGCTGGTCAGCGGCATCGTCAAGCGCGTAGACCGCAACGGGGTGTATGTGGATCTTGGCGCCAACGCCGAGGGATTCATCGCGCGTGAGGAGATGATCCCGCGCGAGCCGGTGCGTTCCCAGGACCGCATCAAGGCCTTCTTGAAGGAGGTGCGCACCGAGCCGCGCGGCCCGCAATTGTTCCTGTCGCGCACCGCCCCGGAATTCCTGATCGAATTGTTCAAACTGGAAGTCCCGGAAGTCGGTCAGGGATTGATCAACATTCTGGCGGCGGCCCGCGATGCGGGGGTGCGCGCCAAGATCGCTGTGCGCAGCAACGATCCGCGGGTCGATCCGGTGGGCGCCTGCGTCGGCATGCGCGGTTCGCGGGTCCAGGCGGTCTCCAATGAGATCGCCGGTGAGCGCGTCGACATCATTCCGTTCGATGAGAACAATGCGCAGTTCGTCATCAATGCCATGGCGCCGGCCGAAGTGACCTCCATCGTCGTCGATGAGGACTCGCACTCGATGGATATCGCCGTTTCGGAGGACAAGCTTTCGCAGGCGATCGGCCGCGGCGGCCAGAATATCCGTCTGGCCAGCGAGTTGACGGGCTGGGAACTGAACGTGATGAGCGAGTCGCAAGCCGAGGCGAAGAGCGAAACGGAGTCTCTGGCGCTGCGCGAAACCTTCATGAAGCAGTTGGACGTCGATGCCGACGTGGCCAGCATTCTGGTGCAAGAGGGTTTCTCGACCATCGAGGAAATCGCCTACGTGCCGGCCAGTGAATTGAACGCCATCGAGGAATTCGACGAAGAAATCGTCAAGGAACTGCGCACCCGGGCGCGCGATGTGCTGCTGACCCAGGCGATTGCCAGCGAGGAGTCCATGGATGGAGCCGAGCCCGGGGCCGATCTGACCGAGATCACCGGCGAGGCTCTGGGCAAGACGCTGGCGCGCAAAGGCGTGCGCACGCGCGAGGATCTGGCCGACTTGTCGGTCGATGAACTGGTCGAGATGGGCGGCATCGACGAGAAGAAGGCCGGCGAACTGATCATGAATGCCCGCAAGCATTGGTTCGCGGAAGAAGCTAAGGTCTAGGAGCAGGTATGGCAGATGTAACCGTCGCGCAATTCGCAGAGGTGCTGAAAGTACCGGTGGATCGGCTGCTGCAGCAGCTCGATCAGGCCGGCATCAAGGTCGACGGCGCCGAGGACATGATCAGCGAAGATGCCAAGCATGAACTGCTGACCCACCTGCGCCGCAGCCATGGCCATGACGAGACCCAGGGCGATGCCGCTCCGCGCAAGATCACCCTGCGCCGCAAGTCCCAATCGGAGCTGAAGCTGGCCAGCCCTCAAGGTCGCGCGCGAACCGTGAACGTCGAGGTGCGCAGCAAACGCACTTACGTCAAACGCGAAGTGCTCGAGGATCAGGCGCGCCATCAACAGGAAGAGATCGACAAGCAGCGCGAATCCGAGGAGCAGGCAAAGGCCGCGCTCGAGCGCGCCGAACTCGAGCGCCTCGAAAAGGAGCGCCTCGACCGCGAGCGCCAGGAAGAGGAGAGCCGGCGCCGCAGCGATGAGGAAAATCGCAAGCGCACGGCCGAGGAGGAAGCGCGGCGCGTGGCTGAAGTTCAGGCGCGCGAGGTGGCCGAACGCGAACGCAAAGCAGCCGCGGCGAAGCCGGGCAAGGCGGCGCGCGAGGTCGTGGACGACAAGTCGACGCGCTATGGCCGGCAGGAATTGCACATCGTCGGTGACGTGAGTTCGCGCCACAAGAAGAAGAAATCGCGCGACGGCCGGCGCCGCTCGGTCGGCGGCGAGACCGATACGAAGCATGGATTCGAGATGCCTACCGCGCGCGTGGTGCGCGAAGTGGCGATCGGCGAAGCGATGACGGTGGGCGAGCTGGCGCAAAAAATGGCGGTCAAGGCCACCGAGGTCATCAAGGTCATGATGAACATGGGTGTCATGGCGACGATCAATCAAATGATCGAACAGGACACCGCAGTGCTGGTGGTCGAGGAAATGGGACACACCGCGGTGCTGCGCAAGGAAAATATCATCGAGGATGACCTGCAGGGCGAGACCGACACCTCGCTGGAGGTGCTGCCGCGTCCGCCGGTGGTGACGGTCATGGGACACGTCGACCATGGCAAGACCTCGCTGCTCGACTATATCCGGCGCAGCAAGGTGGCGGCGGGCGAGGCGGGCGGCATTACCCAGCACATCGGTGCCTATCACGTCGAGACTTCGAAAGGCATGGTGACCTTCCTGGACACGCCCGGCCATGCGGCGTTCACCTCGATGCGCGCACGCGGCGCCCAGGTCACCGATATCGTCATTCTGGTCGTGGGCGCCGACGACGGCGTCATGCCGCAGACGGTCGAAGCCATTCAACATGCGCAGGCGGCAAAGGTGCCCATCGTCGTGGCGCTCAACAAAATGGACAAGCCCGAGGCGGATGCGGAGAAGGTCAAGCAGGAGCTCACCAAATACGGCGTGATTCCCGAAGAGTGGGGCGGCGAGAACATATTCGTTCCGGTCTCGGCACGCACCGGACAGGGCGTCGATCAGCTGCTCGACAGCATTTTATTGCAGGCGGAAGTGCTCGAGCTGAAGGCGCCCACTGCGGGCCTCGCGGCCGGTTACGTCATCGAATCGAGCCTCGAGAAGGGACGCGGCGCCGTGGCGACCGTGCTGGTGTTGCGTGGCACTTTGAAATTGGGCGATCCGTTGCTCATCGGCCAGGAGTTCGGCCGGGTGCGGGCCTTGTTCGATGAGGCGGGGCACCCCGTGGATACGGCCGGGCCGTCCATTCCGGTCGTGGTGCTGGGCCTTTCCGGCGCGCCGAATGCCGGCGATGAATTGCTGGTCGTAGAGAGTGAGCGCAAAGCGCGCGAAGTGGCCATGCACCGGCAATCGAAATCGCGCGACGTCAAGCTGGCGCAGAAGGCGACCAACATGCAGGACGTGTTCTCGACCATGGGCGAGAGCAAGGCCGATCTGGTGCAGTTGCTGGTGAAGGCCGACGTGCAGGGCAGCGCGGAGGCGCTGCGCGACTCACTGAACGCATTGTCCACTCCCGAAGTGGCGGTGAACATCGTGGCCTCGGGCGTCGGCGGCCTCACCGAATCCGACGTGACCCTGGCCGCGGCCTCGAAGGCGCGCATCATTGCCTTCAATGTGCGCGGTGACGCGGCGGCGCGTGCGGCCATCAAGGAACATGGCGTCGATGTGCGCTACTACAGCATCATTTACGAGGCCATCGACGACATCAAGGCGGTGCTCACCGGCATGCTCTCGCCGGAGGTGAAAGAGCAGATCGTCGGCCTGGCCGAGGTGCGCAGCGTGTTCCGCTCCAGTAAATTCGGCACGGTGGCCGGGTGCATGGTCATCGACGGCTATGTGCGCCGCAATTTCCCGATCCGCGTGCTGCGCAACAACGTGGTGATATTCGAAGGGGCGTTGGAATCCTTGAAGCGTTTCAAGGACGATGTCAACGAAGTTCGCGCGGGCACCGAGTGCGGCATCGGCGTCAAGAACTACAACGACGTCCAGGAAAAGGATCAGATCGAGTGCTACTCCCGTGTCGAAGTTGCCCGAACTCTTTAAAGGCGCTGCGCGCCACCATTAACGGGTCGAAGCGCCCCCGTCCTTTGGTGCTCGCTGCGCGAGCTGAGGATGGGAGGCGGCAGAGGATTAGGATTACTTATGGCTAACAAGGAGAATCCGCGGGCAAGGCGGCTGGGCGAGCAGATCCAGCGCGAGCTCACCGAGCTGCTGCGTCGCGACGTCAAGGACGAGCGTATCGGCAATGTCACCATCACCGCTGTCAATGTCACCGGGGATTTGCGCACTGCGCGGGTCTACTACCTGATATTCGGCAAGCAAGGAGCCGATCCCAAGGTGCAGCAGGGGTTGAGCAGCGCGGCGGGTTTTCTGCGCAACGCACTGTCGAAGGCGCTCATGATCCGCCACACACCGACCCTGACTTTCGAGCTCGACACCTCGATCGAGCATGGCGTGCGGCTCACCCAGCTGATCAATTCCTTGAAAAAGCCGGCCGGCGCCGGCGAATCCACAAGCGACGAGCACGACCACATCATCGACGAGGGCTGATGATGCCGGCCGATATCCACGGGATTCTGCTGCTCGACAAGCCTTTGGGCTTGAGTTCCGCAGGGGCGGTTGCGCGCGTCAAGCGGCTGTTCAATGCGCGCAAGGCCGGGCATACCGGATCGCTCGATCCGCTGGCGTCCGGCCTGCTGCCGATTTGCTTCGGCGAAGCCACCAAATTCGGTGCCCGGCTGCTCGATGCCGACAAGACCTACCGGGTGACGGTGCGCCTGGGCGAACGCACACCGAGCGCCGACCGCGAGTCGCAGGTGATCGAGAGGCGCGAGTTGCCGGCATGGTCGCGCGCGCAGTTGCTGCGCGAGCTGGAACTGTTTCCGCGCGACTATCGGCAGATACCACCCATGCATTCGGCGCTGAAGCAGGACGGCAAACCCCTGTACGAATATGCGCGTGCCGGCATCACCCGCGAGCGCGCAGCGCGCGCCATCACCATTCAGGCGCTGCAATTGCTCGACTGGCAGCCGCCGGAGCTGTCCTTCGATGTGCGCTGCACGAAAGGCGCCTATATCCGGGTTCTGGCCGAGGATTTGGCGGCGCAGCTCAATACCATCGGACATCTGGTTGCACTGCGCCGTATCGCAGTGGCGCCCTTTTTGGCCGAGCAGCAGTTCTCGTTCGAGGCGCTCGAATCCATGTTGCCGGCGCAGCGCGAAGCGCTCCTTCTGCCCGTGGATGCTGCCTTGAGCGCCTGCCGGCGCTATGACCTGCCGGTTGCCGGGGTCGCTGCCCTGCGCCAGGGCCAAACCGTCAATGTCGCCGTGGAACTCCCCGGAACGGTGCGTATCTACGCGTCCGGCCTCGGGTTTTTGGGCTTAGGCGAGATCGGGGCGGCCGGGCTGCTGAAGCCGCTGCGACTTATTTCATCGGGCGCGAATCGTGCTTGAGGGCGGGTGCCGCGACGCGTACAATGCGCGGCTTCTTAAAGGGCCTAAGTTATTGATTGAGGGTTTGATTTCAATGCCACTTACTCGCGAAGAAAAGACGGGCGTCGTCGGTAAATTTCAGCGCAGCGCGCAAGACACCGGTTCCCCCGAAGTTCAAATTGCCTTGTTGTCCGAGCGCATCAACGGCTTGAGCCAGCATTTCACCACGCACAAAGCCGATCATGCATCGCGTCGCGGACTTCTGAAGATGGTCAATCAGCGCCGCAAGCTGCTCGATTACCTGAAGAGCAGAACGCCGGACAAGTACGCGCAACTGGTCGAACGCTTAGGGTTACGCCGCTGACAGGCGCCGCTGCAGGCACGCTTTTAGTGCCTGCGTCTATCATTTCGGATTACGCAAAGGGGCTCTAGTGAGCGCTATCAAAAAAAGTTTTAAATATGGTGAACACACCGTAACCATAGAGACGGGCGAACTCGCCCGCCAGGCCGACGGTGCAGTGCTCGTGACCATGAGCGAGACGGTGGTTCTGGTCACCGCGGTCGGGCTGAAAAAGGCCACCCCCGGCCGCGATTTCTTTCCTCTGACCGTGAATTACGTCGAAAAAACCTACGCAGCGGGACGCATTCCCGGCGGTTTCTTCAAGCGCGAGGGACGCCCCACTGAAAAGGAGACTCTAACTTCGCGGCTCATCGATCGCCCGATCCGCCCGCTGTTTCCCGAAGGGTTCATCAACGACGTTCAAGTCGTAGCTCAAGTCATTTCCGTCAACAGCGAAGTGGATCCTGATATTGCCTCGCTTCTCGGCGCGTCCGCGGCGCTGGCGATTTCCGGCATGCCATTTCTGGGCCCCATCGGTGGTGCCCGCGTCGGCTATATCGACGGCAAGTACATTCTGAATCCCACGACCACCCAACTCGCCACGTCGCAGCTCGACCTGGTGGTAGCCGGCACCGCGGAAGGCGTGCTGATGGTGGAGTCGGAGGCCGCCGGCCTCAACGAAGAAGTCATGTTGGGCGCGGTGACCTTCGGCCACGAACAGATGCAGGTCGCCATCAAGATCATCAACGAGCTCGCCGCGGAAGCGGGCAAGCCGAAGTGGACCTGGGCCGCGCCGGAACCGAACAAGGAACTGATGTCGGCGGTCGGCGGATTCGCGGAGACGGCCGTTGCCGCCGCGTACACACTCACCGAAAAGATGCAGCGCTACGCCAAGATCAAGGAGATCAAGGCCGCAGCGATCGAGGCTCTGGCCAAGGGCGAGACGCCGAAATTTACCGCCGAACAGGTGGCCGCCGAGTTCTCCAATCTGGAATATCGATTGGTGCGCGGCAAAATTCTCGATGGTCAGCCGCGCATCGACGGCCGCGACACCAAGACGGTGCGCGCCATCAATATCCGCACCGGTGTGCTGGCGCGGACTCACGGGTCGGCGTTGTTCACCCGCGGCGAGACCCAGGCCCTGGTCGTGACGACCCTGGGAACCGGGCGGGATGCGCAGATCATCGACGGCCTGATGGGCGAGAAGAAAGAGCCCTTCATGCTGCACTACAATTTCCCTCCGTTCAGCGTCGGTGAGACCGGCATGATGGGATCGCCGAAGCGGCGCGAAATCGGCCATGGCAACCTTGCCAAGCGCGGCGTGAAGGCCGTGATGCCGGGCGTCGACAAATTTCCCTACGTGATCCGCGTCGTCTCCGAGATCCTCGAGTCGAATGGTTCGAGCTCCATGGCTTCGGTGTGCGGCACCAGCCTTGCGCTGATGGACGCGGGCGTGCCGATCAAGGCGCCGGTTGCAGGCGTCGCGATGGGCCTGGTGAAAGAAGGCACACGCTACCAGGTGCTCACCGACATCCTCGGCGACGAGGACCATCTCGGCGACATGGATTTCAAGGTCGCCGGCACCAAGGATGGCATCACCGCGCTGCAGATGGACATCAAGATCACCAGCATCACGCGCGAGATTATGAAAGTCGCACTGGATCAGGCGCGCGACGGCCGCCTGCACATCCTGGCCGAGATGAACAAGGTGTTGTCGAAACCGCGCGAAAACATGTCCGAATGGGCCCCCACCATCATCACCTTGAAGATCGATCCGGAGAAGATCCGCGACGTGATCGGCAAGGGCGGAGCGGTAATTCGTCAGATTACCGAAGAGACCGGCACCTCCATCGACATCGAGAACGACGGCACGGTGAAGATCGCTTCGGTGCAGGGTGCCGCGGGCCGCGAGGCGCAGCGCCGCATCGAATTGATCACCGCTGACGTCGAGGTCGGCCGGATCTATGAAGGCAAGGTCGCACGGCTCATGGATTTCGGCGCCTTCGTGACCATTCTTCCGGGCCGCGACGGCCTGGTGCACATCTCGCAGATTTCCGAAGAGCGGGTTGAGCGCGTAGGCGACAAGCTCAAGGAAGGCGATGTCGTGCGCGTCAAGGTGCTCGAGGTCGACCGGCAGGGGCGGGTGCGCCTGTCGATGCGCAACGTCGACGCAGCGTAAGGCAACGGCGCGGCGCGGGCCGCGCTGTTATTCGTCCCGTACGGCCGGCTCCGTCAGCTAGCCGTCCCTGGTCGAGTTCGACGCAACGCGCGGGCGCGGCGGTTCCCCTCCCGCTACGGTTTTCACGCGATCCCGGAGCTGGGAGAGCGGCTGTTGGTTCAAGAGCTGCTTCAAGCTCTGTTCCAAATGCGGACTCACCTGGCTTTGCAGACCCGTGCCGTAGGCGCGGATCACGCTCACCATGAATTCCTGACTCAGGATCGGCTCCGCCAGATTCTCCTGTTCGGCAATCACCTGCAGCAGAATACTGCGCGTTATGTCGACACTGTTTTTTTTGTCGACGACGACGAAATCTATCCTCTCGACCACCAGACGCCTGATATCAGCCAGGGTGATGTAGCGGCTCTCGACCGTGTCATAGAGGCGTCGATTCGGATATTTCTTAATCACTCGCGGTTCGCTCATGGGGCTCCTCGCTCGTGTTGGCCTGCACCACCGGAGGATGCCGGTGCGTGCCTGTCCACGTTTGATCAATTTCAAGGACTCGAGGTCAAAGAATAGCGCAATGCAGCGCTAAGGCAAATCGGCATTTTTTCGTAGTGTTATTAGTCCTTTACGGGCAAAACAAGACGTTTTGGTACATTCCCCGCACGCCATTGCGACACCGCCCAGGCCCACACCTCGGACGTGGCGGCTGAATGGATCGAGAGAGGCGGCGCCAGCCCCAGCAGTGAAAACATCGACAGCAGCTGCGGCAGCGGCGAATCCGCGCTCAATTTCACGCTGCGGCGTGACTTTGCGAGCTTGCTGCCATCGGCTTCCGTCAGCACCGGCACGTGCGCGTATGCCGGCTGTGCATATCCCAGCAACCGCTGCAGGTGGATTTGTCGCGGCGTGTTGTCCAACAGATCGGCGCCGCGCACAACGTGAGTGACCCCTTGCTCGGCATCGTCCACCACCACCGCCAGCACGTAGGCAAAAAGTTGATCGCGCCGCTTCAGGATGATATCGCCGGCCGCGGCTGCCACGTCCTGCCGATAGGTTCCCTGGATGCGATCGGTAAACTGGATCTGGCCGGCATCGATGCGCAGGCGCAGCGCGGTCCGCGGGTCCGGTGCCATCAGCCGGCCGCGGCAGGTGCCGGCGTAGGCCAGATCGTCTTCGAGCTGCGCTCGGCTGCAGGTGCATGCAAAGATCAGGTCCTTGCCCTGCAGGATTTCCAGAGCCCGCTGGTAGCGCGAGTTGCGGTCCTGTTGGCGCACGACCGGACCATCCCACTGAAAACCGAACTGCTCCAACGTGCGCAAAATACCGGTGGTGGATCCGGCAACCTCGCGCGGGCGATCCAGATCCTCGACGCGCAAGAGCCAGCGTCCGCCGTGCGCGCGGGCGTCCAGGTAGCTGGCAACCGCGGTGTACAGCGATCCCAAATGCAGATCGCCAGACGGCGTCGGCGCAAAGCGCCCGACGTAGCGCGGTGGCTCGCGGCCGGCTGCGCTAGCGGTAGCGGTCGTCGCGGTCGCCGTACTGTTTTTCGCGCCGTTCGCGCCGTTCCTGGGCTTCGACGGAAAGGGTTGCCACGGGACGGGCTTCCAGGCGCTTGATGCCGATTTCCTCGCCGGTCTCCAGGCAATAGCCATAGGAGCCGTCCTCAATGCGCTTGAGTGCCTCGTCGATTTTGCGGATCAACTTGCGCTCGCGGTCGCGGGTCCGAAGCTCGAGGCTGAATTCTTCCTCTTGGGTGGCGCGATCATTGGGGTCCGGAAAATTGGCCGCTTCGTCCTTCATGTGCAGCACGGTGCGGTCGACTTCGACCATGAGATCGCGCTTCCAATTCTGCAGGATGCGCGCGAAATGCTCCAACTGCTCCTTGTTCATGTACTGCTCGCCGCGGCGGGCAATATACGGTTTCACATTGCGCGGGCCCGCCAACAGGCTCGCAGACGAGGAAACCTCCATATCGCCGTCCTCATCGTTTGGCACCGCGCGAGACGGCATTACGAGCGGACGGGTGTCGAACTTGATCGGCGCAACCTTTTCATGGGCGGCCTTCGGCGCCGGCGTCGGCACCGGCTTGAGCGCTGCTGGTTTTGGGCGCGGCGGTTTCGTGATCGCGGGCTTTGCGACCACGGATTTTGCTACGGGTTTGGTCGGTTTCACTGTTACCTTCGATGTGGCGATTGGCTTTGCTTTCGTCGGCGGCCGCGCCGCCTTTTTCGGAGCGGCTGCTTTATGAGTCGCCTTTTTTGGTGTCGCCTTACCTGGCCGCTTAGCCGCTTTATTTGGTTTCTTCGAGGGCATTTGGATTTTCCGCCTCCTAACGAAAGAGCGCGCGATTATACCGACGCATACAGGTCTGTACAGAGCGCGTGCAAAACATATTTTTCGAACCTAAGATAATGATTAACAACGGGAATTTTATGCCTCCGCGGAGTCTTCGCGAGGCCTTCGCGGCGCCGACGCCCGGCTGGGAGCCTGTCGGAGCCCACGCAGCTCACGCGGAATGCCCAGACCGGCTCCTAAGGTAGCTCGACCGGCGCAGAAGCGGTCCAGCCGGCGGCCCGATGTTCCGCCACGACGGTGGTGTAAATGCCCCCGCGCACGTTGAATTTGGCCAGGACCCGCATGAATCGCGGAGCGGTCGCGGCCACCAAATCCTGCAAGATCTCGTTGGTCACGGCTTCGTGGAAGGCGCCACGGCTGCGGAACGACCAGATATACAGCTTCAGCGCTTTCAGCTCGACGCAGCGCTCGTCCGGCACGTACTCGATCTCGATCGTGGCGAAGTCGGGCTGGCCGGTCTTGGGGCACAGGCAGCTGAATTCCGGAATCGTCATGCGGATGGTGTAGTCCCGCCCGGGCGCGGGGTTGCTGAAGACTTCGAGGCGTGAGCTTGGTTCGGTCAAGGAATTATCTTAAGGGGTTTACCTGTGTGACGTTTACTTTACACTACGCGCCACAAGTGGCCCACGACACCGCGTGAACAATGCGCTTAACGAAACTCAAGATTGCCGGCTTCAAATCGTTCGTTGATCCGACCACCGTCACCTTTCCCAGCAGCCTGACCGGGGTGGTGGGCCCCAACGGGTGCGGCAAGTCCAACATCATCGATGCGGTGCGCTGGGTGATGGGAGAGATCTCCGCCAAGCACCTGCGCGGTGAATCCATGGCCGACGTCATCTTCAACGGCTCCGCTTCGCGCAAGCCGTTGGGCAATGCCTCGGTGGAGCTGGTGTTCGACAATTCCGACGGCAAGATCGGCGGTGCCTATGCCAACTACAACGAAGTCGCGCTGCGGCGCGCGGTGAGCCGCGATGGAACCTCGGACTATTTCATCAATGGACTGAAGGTGCGGCGCAAGGACATCACGCAGCTGTTTCTCGGCACGGGATTGGGAACACGCAGCTACGCCATCATCGAGCAGGGCATGATCTCGCGGGTCATCGAGGCACGCCCCGACGACCTGCGTGCGTTCCTGGAAGAGGCGGCGGGCATCTCACGCTACAAGGAGCGCCGCCGCGAGACCGAAAGCCGCATCAGTCATACCCGTGAGAATCTGGATCGCTTGAACGACCTGCGCGAAGAGGTGGAGAAACAGATCCGCCATCTGCAGCGCCAGGCCGCCACGGCGCGCCGCTACCAGACCCTCAAAGAAGAAGAACGCAAGCTGTCCGCGGAGCTCCTGGCATTGCGCCTGCAGAGCCTGGATCACGAAGCAACGACCCGGGATGCCGCGGCCTCTGCTTGTGAAACCGACATGCAGGCGGTGCTGGCGGATCTGCGCGAGGCGGAGGCGCGGATGGAACGCATTCGCGCCGATCAGTCCGCCAAAGCCGATGCCTTGAATACCACGCAGGGCCGCTACTACGAAGCCGGTGCCGAGGTGACGCGCATCGAGCAAGGCATCGAGTACACGCGCGAGTTACGCCTGCGCCAACGCTCCGACCTCGAGCAGATCGACGCCCAGGCCGCCGATCTGGTCGGGGTGGTGCAGCTCGACCGCGTTCAGCTGGAATCTTTGTCGATGGAACTTTCGACCATGGTGCCCGGCCTCGACGCCGCGCACGAGCGCGAAAGAATCGCCTCGCAAACGCTGGACCGCTGCGAGCAGGCGTTGGCATCGTGGCAGTTCTCCTGGGACAATCACGCGCAGGCCGTTGCGCTCCGGCAGCGCGAGACGCAAGTCGAACGTGCGCGCATCGAGCAGCTGGAGAGTCAGCTGCGTCGGCTGCTGCAACAACAGGAGCGGCTCGAGAACGAGAGGGCGACGTTCGTGCAGCTGCAGCCGCCGGCGGCGCTGGGGACACTGACCGAGCACGCCGAATCTGCGCGCGCAGCCGGTGAAAGCGCGGCAGCCGAGCTGCAGGCTCTGCTGTCGGAAATTTCCGTGACGCGCGAGCGCGAACGCGAGGAGAGTCAGTCGCTGAATTCGCTGCGCGCGCGCCTGCAGCAGGCACAGGGAGAGCAGGTCTCGACCGAAGCGCTGCAACAGGCGGCGCTCGGCAAGGCTTCGGGCAAAGTGACGCAATGGCTCAAGTCCCAGTCGCTCGATCGGCGGCCGCGCGTAGCGCAGCAGCTGCGAGTGGAGAAGGGTTGGGAGCGTGCCGTTGAAACCGTGCTGGGATCCTATCTCGAGGCGGTATGCGTCGACGGATTGGACAGCGTAACGGATCTGTTGGCGGGTTTTGACGGCGGCTTTCTTGCGGTGGTCAGCACCACGGAGGCTGAGAACGGTCCCCGCGTTGCCGCCTCCCTGCAGGCGAAGGTGCAGGGTACGGCAGCGCTCGGCTCATTGCTCGCGACGGTTTATCCCGCCGAGACCCTGACTGAGGCGTTGAAGCTGCGGCGGCAGTTGAAAGCCGGCGAATCGGTCGTCACCCGCGACGGGATCTGGCTCGGCAGCGACTGGCTGCGCGTGTCGCGCGATGTGGACCCGCGTGCGGGCGTGATCGAACGCGAGGAAACCCTGCGCGAGATTCACATTCAGGTTCAGTCGCTCGAGAGCGGCGTCGCTGAGCTGGAATCGCGTCTGGAAAAAACCCGCGAACAGGCCCGTGATCACGAGGACCGGCGCGAACGCTTTCAGGCCGAGGTGAACCGGCTGCACCGGGAGCACGTCGATCGGCGCGCGGAACTCAATTCCGCGCAGGCCCGCACCGCCGATGCCGCGCGCCGCCTGGAACAGCTCGAGTCCGAGCTTGCGGATGTACGCAGCGAATTGTCGCGCAGTGAATCCGAACTGCGCGCGTCGCGCGGGCGCATGGAAACCGCGATTGACGCGCTTGCCGCGCTCGAGCCGCAGCGCATGGACCTGGAACAGGAGCGCGAACGCATGCGCGCCGATCTGGGCGAGGCGCGCAGCGCAGCCGGCGCGGCCCAGCAGCATGCGCGCGAACTGGCGGTGCAGGTCGAATCGCGGCGCTCTTCGCACTCGGCCTTGGTCACCACCTTGGGCCGGCTGGAGAAGCAGTTGCAGGATTTGGAGTTGCGCCGGCTCGAACTGGTTGCGCAGTTTGCCGAGGGTGAGGCCCCGCTGGCCGAGGCCCGGCAGCAATTGGAACGCGAATTGGGGCGCCGCGCGCAAGTCGAAGCGGAGCTGCGCGCGGCGCGAATTGCCAGCGATGAGCTCGATGCATTGCTGCGCGAGCACGACGAGGCGCGCCATGCCGTGGATCAGCGTCTGGACTCGGCGCGTGCCGCGCTCGATGAAGCGCGTCTGGCCGCTCAGCAGGTGCGCGTGCGGCGCGAGGGTGTGGCCGAACAGTTTGCCGCCACACATTACGAATTCGAGGCGCTGGCCGCGCAAATTGCCGCTGACGCGAGCGTGGCGGTCTGGGAGTCGCAGCTCGAGGAGGCGAGGGGCAAGATCGAGCGCCTCGGCCAGGTCAACCTCGCGGCGATCGGCGAGTTCAAGGAGCAGTCGGAACGCAAGGAGTATCTGGATCGCCAGTGCAAGGACCTCACCGACGCGCTCGAGACCCTCGAGTCGGCGATGCGCAAGATCGATCGCGAAACGCGCACGCGTTTTCAGGACACCTTTGACCGCGTCAATGCCGGGCTGAAGGAAAAATTTCCGCGGCTGTTCGGCGGCGGCCACGCATATCTCGAGCTGACCGGCGAGGAGCCGAACGCGGCCGGCGTGTCGGTCATGGCGCGCCCGCCCGGCAAGCGCAACAGCACCATCAGTCAGTTATCCGGCGGCGAGAAGGCGCTGACCGCGGTCGCGCTGGTATTTGCCATCTTCGACCTGAATCCTGCGCCTTTCTGCCTGCTCGACGAGGTGGATGCGCCGCTCGATGAAAACAATGTGGGACGCTTTTGCGACATCGTGCGCGACATGTCGCGCAGCGTGCAATTCATCTTCATCACCCACAACAAGAGCACCATGGAGTTGGCCTCGCAACTGGTCGGCGTCACCATGAATGAGCCCGGCGTTTCACGTTTGGTGTCGGTGGATGTCGATGAGGCCGTGCGCATGGCGGCGATGTAGCGCGACCATCCCATGGCTGCCGAGCTGCGATGGATCTTGTTGGGCCTGAGCCTGGTGCTGCTCGCCGGCATTTGGTGGTGGGAAAGCCGGCGCTCGACACAGTCTCCTGGAGACGCGCAGCTGCGCGAAGTTACCGCGCCGGTCGAGCCGCTGCCGCCCGCCGCCGAACCGGCGGGTGATGTTGCGCCCGGCGAGACGATCGATGTCCAGCCGCGGGATTGGGGAGTCCCGCCGCTCGAGCCGCTCAGCATCCGTACCCAGGAGTACGATCACGTGCCGGTCCTGGACGGACCGATGATGGTCGACGCCGACCCGCGGCCCGCTGCGGTCGCTTCGCCGCCGCCGAGCCCGGTGATGGCGGGCCGCGTGCCCACTTTGCGGCCGGAATCGACCGAGCGCAGCGGCCCGGCAGCTGCGCAGACGCCCAACGTCAGTGAGCAGCAGAAGATTGTGACCGTGCGCGTGTGCGCGCCGGGCGAAGTGCGCTGGCCGGGCACGACCTTGCTGTCGGCGCTGGAATTGCACGGGCTCGCGTACGGCCGCTACCAGGTGTTTCATCGCCGCCATGTGGACGGGCGCAGCCTGTTCTGCGTCGCCAGTTTGATCGAACCCGGCACCTTCGACGTCGCGCGCATGGCCTCGGAAGAATTCCGCGGAATCACGCTGTTTGCGGTGCTTCCGGGTCCGGTCGAACCGTTGCTGACGGTGGACGAACTGTTGTCGGCCGCGCGCGGACTCGCGCAGGAATTGTCGGGGATGGTCCAGGACGGCAAGGGGCTGCCGCTCTCGCCGCAGCGCGCGGCGGCGCTGCGGGATGATGTGGCGCGCTTCCAGGCGGCCCTGCCGCGGGCGTAGCGCAAATGCCGGCCTCGAAGTCCGTGGATTCGCCCGAGGCGGCCGGCGCGCGCACGGCTCAATTGCGCGAGCTTCTGGAGCGCTACAACCATCGCTACCACGCGCTGGATGATCCGGAAGTTCCGGACGCCGAGTACGACAAGCTCATGGTGGAGCTGCGCGGGCTGGAGGCGCGCTTTCCGCAGCTGTTGACGCCGGACTCGCCCACCCAGCGCGTGGGCGCCGCGCCGATTTCCGCCTTCGGCGCCGTGAAGCATCGTGTCGCCATGCTGTCGCTGGACAATGCGTTCAGCGACGATGAGGTGCGGGATTTTGACCGGCGCGTGCGCGAGCGGCTCGGTGCAAGCGGCGCCGTCCGCTATGCGGCGGAGCCGAAACTGGACGGCTTGGCGATCAGCGCGCGCTACGAGCAGGGTGCGTTCGTGCAGGGTGCCACGCGCGGCGATGGAGAGACCGGCGAGAACATCACTCAAAATCTAAGGACCATCAAGGCGCTGCCGCTCAAGCTGCGGGCTTCGAAGCGCTTCAAGGTTCTCGAGGTGCGCGGCGAGGTCTTCATGCCGTTCGCGGGATTCAAGCGCTTCAACGAGGATGCCGAGGCTCGCGGCGAGAAGAGCTTCATCAATCCGCGCAATGCCGCGGCCGGCAGCCTGCGCCAGCTCGATCCGCGAATGACCGCGGCGCGCCCGCTCGACCTGTTCATCTATGGGGTGGGCTTCACCGAGGGTGGCGAACTGCCGCCCAGCCACAGCGAGACTCTGCAGACGCTGCGCGAAATGGGCTTCAAGATCTGCCCGCAATCCAAAGTGGTGCAGTCGATCGACGGCTGCCTCGAGTACTACCGCGACATGGGTGCGGCGCGCTCGACGCTGCCGTACCAAATCGACGGTGTGGTCTACAAGGTTGACGATGTAAATCTGCAGCGCAAGCTCGGATTCATCTCGCGCGCGCCGCGCTGGGCCATTGCGCACAAGTTTCCGGCCGAAGAAGCGCTGAGCGTGGTGCGCGGCATCGAATTCCAAGTCGGCCGCACCGGTGCATTGACGCCGGTTGCGCGTCTCGAGCCCACCTTTGTCGGCGGCGTGACGGTGAGCAACGCCACGCTGCACAACATGGATGAATTGACCCGCAAGGATGTGCGCGTGGGCGACACGGTGGTCATACGCCGTGCCGGCGATGTCATTCCCGAGGTGGCTCGGGTCCTGCCGGAACGGCGCACGCCGGGAGCGCAACCGGTGAAGCTGCCCGGCGACTGCCCGATATGCGGCAACCCGGTGGTACGGGAGGGCGACCAGGCGGTGGCGCGCTGCAGCGGCGGACGCCTTTGCCCGGCACAGCGCAAGGGAGAGATCCAGCATTTTGCCTCGCGCCGCGCGCTCGACATCCAGGGACTCGGCGACAAACTGGTGGAGCAACTGGTTGCCCGCGATTGGGTGCGAACGCCGGCGGACTTGTTTTCGTTGCGTACGGAGCAGCTGGCGACGCTCGATCGCATGGGTGAGAAGTCGGCGCAGAAATTGCAATCGGCCATTGAATCTGCGAAGCACACCAGCCTGCCGCGCTTCCTTTATGCCCTCGGCATCCGCGACGTCGGTGAAGCCACGGCAGCGGCGCTCGCGCTGTATTTTCCGGATATCGCGGAACTGCGCCGCGCCGGCGAGGAGGAGATCCAACGCGTTCCCGACGTGGGCCCGGTGGTCGCCAGGCAGGTCGCCGCGTATTTCTGCGATGCCGGCAATGCCGAGGTTGTCGATCGTTTGCTCGCCGCCGGTATTTCCTGGCCGCCCGGAGCGCCGCGGGAAAGGGCCGGCTCGCTGCTCGGCAAGAGCTTCGTGCTGACGGGCTCGCTCGAGTCCTTGAGCCGCGACCAGGCGGCTGAGGCCATCCAGAGTCTGGGCGGAAAGGTGAGCGGCAGCGTCTCGAAGAAAACCGACTTTCTCGTCGCCGGTGCCGAGGCGGGCTCGAAGCTCAAAAAGGCCGAGCAGCTCGGCATTGCGGTGCTCGACGAGGCAGGGTTTCTGAAGCTGCTGAAGACGTAGCGGACCCAATTCCGGGTCCGCTACGTCGCCGCTTATGCTCAGATCAAAGCGATTTTTCGATCTTTACGTTCTTCTTCAAGCCCTCGACGTAGGCCTGAAGTTTCTTCTGGATCACGCCGTTGTTGACCTGTTGCTTGACCTGCTCGAACGGCGGGGGCGCGGTCTCGCGCGTGTCCTCGAGCTTGATGACGTGCCAGCCAAATTGGGTTTGAACCGGCGTCTGCGTGATCTCGCCTTTTTTCAGGCCCTTGACCGCATCGCCGAATGGCTTGGCCATGCGCGACAGGCTGAACCAGCCGAGGTCGCCGCCGTTGGCCTTGGAGCTGTCGGTGGACTCCGCCTTGGCAACATCCTCGAACTTAGCGCCACCCTTGATCTTCTTGATGGCGGCATCGGCCTGATCCTTGTTCGCGACCAGGATGTGCTTCGCGTGGTACTCGGTCTTGTCCATCGCCGCCACGGCCGAATCGTATTCGGTATGCAGTTCCGCATCCGTCGGGTTCTTGTCCTTCAGGTACTTCGCCGACTCGGCATCTGCCAGCACGCGCATGCGCACGATGGCCAATTGCGTGGCGACATCCGGATCCTTTTCGACGCCATCCTTCTCGCCCTGCAGGGCCAACAGATCCACATTGATCAATTCGTCGAGCACCGAATTCTTCTGTTCCGTCGTCAGCTCGGAGGCGGACTTGCCGCGCAGCAGACTCTTCAGATACATGTCGTACTCCACCCGCGGAATCGGCGTGCCATCGATCGTGGCGACGGGCGGGGTGGCAGGTGCCGCGGGTTTCTCGGCGGCTGCGGGTGCTGCCGGCTGGCCCTTGCCGCACGCGGTGATCACTAGGGCGAATGCCGCCATGGTGGCGATGCGCATCCACGTACTCGAAAATTGGCTCATTTGTTCCTCTACGCAAGAAAAAAGCGACTTAGGCACCAGTTGGCCAGTGCGCCCGGGGGCGGCAGTTTAGCCTCAACGGAGGTATCTCACCAATTTTTGATGCATATTTATCGGGCAAACCCACGCTGTTGACGCGGTGCAACATGAGATTTATTTGTCAAGATTTGTCGGGCGGCAGGGCTTCGATAGCCAGCGCGTGGATATCGGTCTTCATCAGGTCATCGACGGCGGCATAAACCAAGCGATGTCGTGCCACGGAAGAGATGCCCCGAAAAGCCTCCGCCACGATGAACACTCGAAAATGGCTTTGTCCGCCGGCCGCGCCCGCATGACCCTTGTGCAGATGGCTCTCATCCTCGATGCTGAGCTGTGCGGGAGCAAAACGCGTCTGCAGGCGCTCGCGCAGGCGCTGTGCGCGGTTCGCCGCCGGTGCTGCATTCGAGGACTCTGTTTGGTTCGTGGCTTTGCTCGCGAGCCAGAAAACCTGCGGCAGCATGAACACCATGGTCGCCGCGGGAAATCCGAATACCTTGAACTTGACCCACAGGGCGACGGCAAAGTTTCTCGCGACATAGAGATTCACGAGGGCAAAGGCGGCGAACCAGGCGGCCCAGAGCAGATTGAGCACCACCCAAGCGCGTGGGGAAACCGCCAACGGCTCGTTGAAGGCCGCCTCGAGCATGCGGCGCACCAGCGGCTGCCTGCCGACAGCCAGGCTGCCGACAAAAACCGCCGAGGTCAGCGCCAGCAGCACCGTGAGCTTCCATTGGATGAAGCGATGATCGTGCAGCAGCAGCGTGGCGGCACCGAGAACCAGCACCACGCAGCTGGTGACGACATGCATGGTCTTGAAGCTGCCGGCTCGCATGCGATGGATCAACATCTGCAGCACACAGGCAATCATCAGCGCGGCCGTGGCCCAGTAGATGTCCTTGAGTTCGAACGCCGCGAAAAAGATGATGAGCGGCGACCATTCGAGCAGTTGATTCATCCGGGTATCATAGCCGACGATGAGCATCTACCTGCAGCTGCACCCGGTTTCTCCGCAACGGCGCTTCGTGCGCCAGGCTGTCGAGGCGCTGCGCCGGGGAGCCGTGATCGTGTACCCCACGGATTCCTGTTACGCGCTTGGCTGCCACATCGGTGACAAGGCCGCGCTCGAACGCATCCGCGACATCCGCCAAACGGACCACAACCATCATTTCACGCTGGTATGCCGGGATCTTGCCGACGTCGGCAAGTACGCGATGGTGGACAATTGGCAGTATCGATTGCTGCGCGCCCATACCCCGGGTCCTTATACCTTTCTGCTCAAGGCATCGCGCGAGACACCGCGGCGCTTGAAGCATGAGCGGCGCGGCACCATCGGCCTGCGGGTGCCGGATCATCCCGTGACCGCCATGCTGCTCGGTGAAATGGCCGAACCCATCATGAGTTCCACGCTGCTTCTGCCCGGAGAGGAACACGCGCGCACCGATGCAAAGGAGATTTATGAGAAACTCGAACACAGCGTCGATCTGGTCTTGGACGGCGGCAACTGCGGCTTGATTCCAACCTCGGTGATCGATCTGTCGAGCGATCGTGCCGTCGTGGTGCGCGAAGGGCGCGGCGATGTCAGCCCCTTTGCTTCGGCGGCCACCGTATAATGGCCTCCAATGCGGGCAATTTAGCTCGTAATTAAATTAAATAACGAGTGTAAGTATTGGATTTTACTGAGCTTCTTCGCGCAATATCGATCTGGGCCATTCCGGCCCTCCTCGCCATCACCCTGCACGAGGTGGCGCATGGCTGGACCGCGCGTTATTTTGGCGACCGCACTGCGCAATTGCTCGGGCGACTGAGTTTGAACCCGTTGCGGCATGTCGATGCGATCGGCACTGTGCTGATTCCGGCATCGTTTCTCGCCCTGGGCCTGCCGCCCTTGGGCTGGGCAAAACCGGTGCCCGTCGACACCAGCGGAATGCACAATCCGCGCCGCGCGGCGGTCAGCATCGCGCTCGCCGGGCCTGCGGCAAATCTACTCATGGCCATTTTGTGGTGCAGCGTTCTCGCATTCATATTGCAAGTGCGCCGCGGACAGACCTGGGACACCTGGGTTCTGGTCATGGCCCATGCGGGCATCAAGGTGAACGTGGTACTCACCTTGTTCAATCTGCTGCCCATCCCGCCTCTGGACGGAGGCCGCGTGCTGATCGGCCTGCTGCCGACACGACTGGGCGCGGGGCTCGAGAGGTTGGCCCCTGCGGGGATGTTCATCGTGGTGGGTTTGTCGGTGTTGGGGTTGCTCTCCTGGCTGTTCCGACCGGCATACCGGGCCGCGGACCACGTCATCAGTGTTCTATGGACGGGATTATCGGCATGAGCGGACCGATCCAAAATCGACGCGTGCTGTCCGGCATGCGTCCCACGGGACAGCTGCACCTCGGCAATTATCATGGGGCACTCAAGAATTGGATCGAGCTTCAATACCAGTATGAGTGCTATTTCTTTGTCGCGGACTGGCATGCATTGACCACCGGCTATGAGGACACCTCGAAACTGGAGGAGAACACCTGGAACATCGTCATCGACTGGCTGGCCGCGGGTTTGAATCCGGGCGTCGCGACGCTGTTCATCCAATCGAAAGTGCCGGAGCATGCCGAGCTGCATCTGCTGCTGTCGATGATCACGCCGTTAGGATGGCTCGAGCGTATTCCGTCCTACAAGGATCAGCAGCTGCAGCTGAGCGAGCACGATCTTGGCACCTATGGGTTTCTCGGCTACCCGTTGCTGCAGAGCGCCGATATTCTCTTGTACCGCTCGCAGTACGTGCCGGTGGGCGAGGATCAGGTCGCTCACGTGGAGATCACGCGCGAGGTGGCGCGCCGCTTCAATCACATTTACGGCCGCGAGCCTGAGTTCGAGCAGAAAGTCGAGAAGGCGATCAAGAGTCTCGGTTCGCGCAATTCCGCCCTGTATCGCTCGCTGCGCAAGGCGTTCCAGGAAAAGGGCGATGCCGATGCGCTCGCCAAAGCGCGCGCGCTGGTCGAGGCGAATGCGCGGCTGACCGTGGCGGACCGCGATCGATTGCTGGGCTTCCTGGAGGGTGCCGGAATCGCCATCCTGCCCGAGCCGGAAGCCTTGTTGACGGCAACGCCGAAGGTGCCGGGGCTCGACGGGCGCAAGATGTCCAAGTCCTACGACAACACCATCGGCCTGCGCGAGGATACCGATTCCATCGTCAAAAAGCTCAGGGCGATGCAGACCGATCCGGCGCGCGTGCGCCGCACCGATCCCGGGGATCCCGACAAGTGTCCGGTCTGGCAACTGCATAAAATATACTCGAGCGCCGAAACCCAGGACTGGGTGCAGAAAGGCTGCCGTACCGCGGGAATTGGCTGCTTGGAATGCAAGGCGCCGCTCATCGAGAAAATCGTGGAGGAGGTGTCCGGCATCGCCAAGCGCGCGCAAGAGTTCGAGGAGAATCCTGAGCTGGTACGCGGTATCATCGCCGAGGGGTGCGAGCGAGCGCGGACGGTGGCGCGCGAGACGCTGGATGCTGTCCGACAGGCCATGGCCATGGATTACCGATGAAACCCGAGTTGACGCTGGTTCAAAGCTCGCCGCCGCCGCCGCCGGCTGTTGAGATTGCGCCGGCGCAGGGCGAAATGCCGTTTGCGGTCGTGGAGGGACAGCCGATTATCGAGATGCCGCGTGATCTGTACATTCCGCCGCAGGCGCTCGAGGTGTTTCTCGAGGCGTTCGAAGGCCCGCTCGACATGCTGCTGTACCTGATTCGGCGGCAGAATCTGGATATTCTCGATATTCCGATTGCCGAGATCACCCGCCAGTACATGCGCTATATCGAGCTGATGCAGGTGCTGCAGCTCGAGCTGGCCGGCGAATATCTGCTCATGGCGGCGACTCTGGCGGAGGTCAAATCACGCATGTTGCTGCCGCGCGTGGGCACGGAGCAGGGGTCCGAGGAGGCCGATCCGCGCGCCGAACTGGTACGGCGGCTGCAGGAGTACGAACGTTTCAAGCGCGCCGCCGAGGGCATCGACCGGATGCCGAGGCTGGAACGCGATACCTGGGTTGCCTCCGCCGAGCTGGTCGACCGAAAAGTGGTGCGCCTCGCGCCGCAGGTGACTCTGCAGGAAATGCTGATTGCCTTCCAAGATGTGTTGTCGCGCAGCGACATGTTTGCGCATCATCACGTTCAGCGCGAACCTTTGTCCGTGCGTCAGCGCATGACCGACATTTTGTCGGCCCTGCAGACCAATGCGTTCGTCGATTTCGTGCGCTTGTTCACGCCCGAAGAGGGGCGCCGCGGCGTGACGGTGACGTTCGTTGCCATTCTGGAACTGTTGCGCGAGGGACTGATCGAATTAGTGCAATCTGAAGCGTACGCGCCCCTGCATGTGCGTCTGGGCAATCCGGCCCGGCATCTGTCGCTGGTAGCCGACGACAGCGCCGCCAACGATGATCTTGCGAGAACCCAATGAACCATCAATACGTGAAGAATGTGGTTGAAGCAGCGTTGCTCGCCGCGGGCCGGCCCCTTAACCTCGATGAGCTGACCGGCGTGTTCGACGAGCGCGACGGTTCGATCGCCGATGATGTCAGGGCCGCGATAGCCGCTCTCGGCCAGGACTACGAATCGCGCGGCTTGGAGCTGCTGGAGGTGGCAAGCGGTTATCGGGTTCAAATCAGGGCAGCGGTCGCGCAGCCGGTCGCGCGGCTGTGGCAGGAGCGGCCCGCCAAGTATTCGCGCGCGCTGCTCGAGACCCTGGCGCTGATCGCATACCGGCAGCCGATCACGCGCGGTGAGATCGAGCAGATTCGCGGCGTGGCGGTCAACCCCAACATCATCAAGACTTTGCATGAACGCAATTGGATTCGCGTGGTCGGCCACCGCGACGTTCCGGGGAAACCCGAGTTGCTCGGCACCACGCGGGAATTTCTCGATTATTTCAGCTTGAAGAAGCTCGACGATTTGCCGACCCTGGCCCAGCTCAAGGAGCTCGAGGATTTGCGGGTGCAACTGACCCTGCCGGGCGCGGAGCCGACCGTTTTGACGGACCCGCCCGACCCGATGAGCGCCGCTGCGGAGCTCGACGCTGCGGCGGAAGACGAAGATGAGTCCGGCGCCGAGAGCGCGGCGCGGCGGACCCAGGGTCTGGTCGCCAGTGGTGCGCAAGACGATTCCACTTGATGCCGCCGCGACGGCGCAAGGCTGCAGCGACACGCAGGCGTGCGGCAGGCCGCCATACCGAGGCGCCGGAGGACCTTCACGGCGCCGAAAGGGTGCAGAAGCTGCTCTCAGCGGCGGGCATCGGCTCGCGCCGCGAAGTGGAGCGCTGGATTCGGGAATCGCGGCTGAAGATCAACGGGGAAGTACCCGAGCTTGGAGCCAAGCTCACGCCCCGAGATCGGATAACCCTGGACGGCCGTCCGGTGCGGCTGCATACGCCCGCAGTCAAGGAATCGCGGGTGCTGTTGTTTCACCGCTCGCCGGGCGAGATTCTCGACCTCAAGGCCGCGACATCGCGTGCCGCCGAGCATCTGAACTTGCCGCGCTCTGCCGGCCGCTGGCTCGCGATCCAGCCGCTGCCGCCCGTCGATGGCGGCCTGGAGATCCTCACCGACGACGGTAGCTGGGCACACCGCGTTTCCCGGGGCGCGCATGCGTTGACCGTTGACTACGTGCTGCGTTTGCGCGGCCCATTGAAGGAGCTGCTGGTCGCGGAGTTTCGTGCGGCCACCGATTGCGAAGGCGAGCAGATGTGCGTTCTCGAGGCGCAGGCAAAATACGGCGAGGGGTTCAATCATTGGCTGAACGTCACGGTGCGCGCCACCCGTTCGGCGCAGGTGCGGCATTGGTTTGGGGCCCGCGGCATCATCGTGAGCCGGTTGATGCGCGTGCGCTTCGGGCCGGTGCATCTCCGCCATGATCTGCCGCGCGGACACTCCAGAGCCATGCTGCCGAGCGAACGCAACGCGCTCAACAACGAGATCAGCGCGGCTCTGGCGCCGCCCGGCCAGAGCGTGCCCTAATTGCCGGGCTGGCTTCTGGAGATGGCCAGCAGCTGCTCCAGATACTGCTGCCACACCGCCGCCCAGGTGTGCGTGCCATGGCCATGCGTTTGATTGGAGGCCGGCAGCAGCACGAAGCGGCCGTTCTTCACCCTTTTGATCTCCTTTTCCGCAATGCCGAGTTCCGGAGGATTGACGAAATCATCCGCCGAATTGACCTGCAGCAGATGGGCCTTGATTTTTTCGAGTCCGCCCGAGGGGTCGTAGTCGCGCGATGAGTTCACCTGGTACAGGAAATCGTTTGCGTCGAGCGCCTCCATCTCGCGCGGCATGAACTTTTGCAGGAATTCATCGGCCGCATCGCGGGTCGGCAGGCTGGTCTGCATTTGAATCGGCGCGCTGCCGGCGATCAGCAGCAGTCCGGCGACGGTGCGCAGCGCGCCCATGGGTTCCGTGGTGTAGTCGCCGTTCATCCACTGCGGGTCGTTGCGGATTGCGTCCGTGGTCAGATCGCGCCACAGGCGGTTGCGCCCGGCGATCTGCACCGGCAGACAAGCCAGCGGCATCAATGCATCCATGAAGTCCGGATAGATCTCGCCCCACATGAATGTGTGCATGCAGCCCATGGAGGTCCCCATGACCAGGCGCAGGTGATTCACTTCGAGGCCCTTGGTGACCAATAGGTACTCCGCCAGCACCATGTCGTGGTAATCATATTGCGGAAACCGCATCCGCAGTGCATCGCTGGGTTTGCTGGAGTTGCCATGGCCGATGTCGTCCGGAAGAATGATGAAGTACTTCTCGGCATCGAGCAGCTGACCCTTCTGGAACAGCACGCCGGAGAATCGATCGTTGACGAGGCTGTGACCCGAGCCGCCGGTGCCGTGCATGATCAGCACCGCGTTGGTGACACGGCCTTGGGCATCCCTCTTCGGCTTGCCGAAAACCGTGAAATGCATGCGTAGCTCCGGGAGCGTTTCTCCCGAGGCAAAGTGGAAATCATGGATGACATAGTCGCTCTCGATCGGCCGGGCTTCCAAGTCCTTGGCGCCGGCGGCCGCGCCCGCCCCCAAAAGGAGCAGAGCCAGGGCGCCAGAATACAGTTTGCATATGTGCATCCGTGTGTTCCTCAAATGACTATTGCGCGTCGATGAATTGCCCATCAATACCGCGGCCATGCGGGCTCAGCAAGTACAGAAACGCGGCCGTGACCGATTCGGCCGTGGGCACGGTATTCGGATCCTCCGCAGGATAGGCGGCCGCGCGCATCGCGGTGCGCATGCGGCCGGGATTCACGCTGTTGATGCGGATGTTCGGCTCGCGTTCCAGCTCCTCGAACAGCATGCTGCGTACCGCCTCCAGCCCGGCCTTGGATACCGCGTACGCGCCCCAGAATGGCCGCGGCTGCTTGACCACGCCGCTGCTGACAAAAATGACCGAGGCGTCGGTGGACTTGCGCAAATCCGGCAACAAGACCTGGGTGAGAATGAACGGGGCGGTCAGGTTCACGTGCAAGACCTTGCACCAGGTCGGTACGTCGTATTGTTCCAGAGGAGTGCGGTCGCCCAGCAGCGCCGCGGCATGGACCAGGCCGTCGAGCTTGCCGAATTCCTCCCCGATGGTGCGCGCCAGCGCGTCATATTCGACCGCAGTGGCGAGCGCCAGGTCCAAAGTGGCGATCGCCGGGCGCGGTGCTCCCAAAGCCTCGATTTCATCGTATACGCGATCCAGTTTGCCGCCATTGCGTCCCAGGAGAATCACCGCGGCCCCCGCGCGTGCGCATTCGACGGCAAGCGCCCGGCCGAGACCGCTGCCGGCGCCGGTGATCATGATGGAGCGTCCCCGCAGCAGCGATCGATCGGGAACGAATCCCACCGGAATATTTTGAGACATTAAACTTCATCCATGGGCGCGCCGCGCCGTCGACCACGCGAGCAGCATATCCCTCATTCGGCCAGACTCAAGTGCGGCCGCGCTTCGCTCGAGGTGATTCGATCCGAGCGACGCCAGCACCAGCAGGTGACGCTGCTGCGGGCGGCAAGCCGCGGGCAGCACCCGGGCCGCGCTTTGGTAGCCGAGCAGCGCGCGCTCGCGCAGTTTTTGAAGATAGCGCGCGAGTCGATCGGGCGGCTTGGCGGCGCACAGATCGGTGTTGTCGATGTCCGCCGCAAGCAGCTCATCGACCGCAAAAGGCACGCGTCCGAAGCGCGCATCCTGGCGATAATCGCGCGCGGCGCGCACCAGGTAATCGGCGACCGCCAAAGAGCGGACGCAATGCTGCAGGCCGGCCTCATCGGTTGCGGCCGCCGTGAGCCGGGACGCCACGGCCAAGGGCGCGCCGCGCAGGGCACTCGCATGCAGCTCGAGTTCCGTGCCGCGTTCCAGCGGGACCCCGCTGGCCTCGGCGACGGCCGCGTCGATGGCGAGGGCCAGCGGCGCGAAATCCACTTCCGCGGCGCGCGGCAGCGACAAGAGATAGCCGCCGATCGGGTGAACCGGCTTGCGCGCAACCAGGCGGCGAATTTCCTCCTGCCACCATGCCAGCTTGAGCCGTGCGGCACCGGGTTCGGTCGCAGGGTCCATCAGTGCGTTCCACTCCGCCTGCAGCGCGAACACCCCGAGCAGGGGCGCGCGCGCCGCGCTGGAGGCGAACAGCCAGCTCCAATAGCGCGCCGATCCGGCCGGTACGGCACGTGCCCGGTAAGTGGGATCAAGTGTCGGGGTCATCCTCGGATGACTCCGCGCGCAGGGAGCGGGTCAGGCTCGCGATCGGCTCGATGGCCTCGATTTCGCGTGCGCTGCGCAGACCGAGCTCCGGAAAGCGGCGTGCCGCGGGCAAGACCTGCTGTTCCAAGGAGCCCACGGCGCGATTGTAGGATTCGACGCTGCTGCCGAGAGACTTGCCGAGCTTGCCCAAATGCTCGCCGAAGACCGCGAGGCGTTTGTAGAGCTCTTCGCCGAGTTGCCGTACTTCCTGGGCGTTCTCGGCCAACGCCGTTTGTTTCCAGCCGTATGAGATCACCTTGAGCAGGGCGATGAGGCTGGTGGGCGTCGCCAGCATGATGTTTTGGCGCATTGAGTCGTCGATCAGACCCGGATTTTCCTGCAGCGCGGCCGACAGAAATTGATCTCCGGGTAGAAACAGCACCACGAAATCCGGACTGCGCGCGAATTGCGACCAATACTGCTTGGAAGCCAATTCACGTACCCGGGCGGCGACGATCTGCGCATGCCGCCGCAACTGCGCATTTCGATCTTCATCGGTTTGCGCCTCGACAGCCGAAAGATAGGCATCCAGCGGCGTCTTGACGTCGACCACGATGTCGCGCTGTTCCGGCATGTGCACCACCATGTCCGGCCGAATGGCGCCCGATTCGGTGCTCACGTGCTGTTGCTCGGTGAAGTCGACGTGCAATGTCATGCCCGAGAGTTCGACCACGCGCCGCAGGGTGATTTCGCCCCATTGTCCGCGTACCCCGGGTCGGCGCAGTGCCGTCACCAGATTGCGGGTCTCGCGCGACAACAGGTTCTGGCCGACCGCGAGCAATTCCATCTGGCTCTTGAGCGTCGCGAAGGAATCGATGCGCTCGCGTTCGATGCTGCGGATCTGCGCCTCGGTCTTGGCCAGCGCCTCGCGGATGGGCTGCACCATGTTGTCGATCGCGGTTTCGCGTTCCTTCAATATCTGCGAGGCATCGAGCTGCTGGCGGGTGAGCCGCTCGCGTGCGAGCGTCAGAAACACCTCGCTGTTGCTTTGCAGACTCTCGCGTGCGAGTTCGCCGAACACGGCCTGCAATTGCTCACGGCTGCGCGCGGCGGCCTGTTCGCGTTCCGCGCTCAAGGTTTCCTCGCTCTTCAGCCGTACCCGCAGCAGTTCCGACTCGACGCGCAGCAGCTGCTCGCGCCGCGCACGCCACACCAGCGCAGCCAGCGCGCCGATCACGATGCCGGCGATCAACGCCAGCCATGGCGCGAGTCCGGTCATAGGCGGCCGCCGGCGGAGCGCTTGAAGTGTGCAAGATAATTGATGTCGGTGTTGGCGGAGAGCCGAAATGCCCGGGTCAGAGGATTGTAGGTGATCCCCGCCAGATCGATCAGTTCGAGTCCCGCGCTGCGGCCCCAGCGCGCGAGCTCCGAAGGCCGTATGAACTTCAGATATTCGTGAGTTCCCCGCGGCAGCACGCGCGCAAGATACTCTGCGCCGATTATTGCAACGGCAAATGCCTGCGGCTTGCGGTTCAACGTGGAAATGAACACATCGCCGTCCGCTCTGACCAGTGCCGCCAATGCGGCGAGCGTCGCCGCCGGGTCGGGAACATGTTCCAGCATCTCCATGCAGGTGACCAGGCCGAATGCGGCGGGCTGCGCGGCCGCGAGTTCCTCGGCCGCGCAGCAGCGGTACTCGACTGCAATTTTGTTCTCCAGAGCGTGCAGCTGTGCCACGTCCAGCACCGCTTGCGACAGGTCGATTCCGAGCACCTGCGCGCCGCCTCGCGCCAGCGCCTCGCTCAAGATGCCGCCGCCGCAGCCCACATCGAGAATGCGTGCGCCGCTGATCGCGGCAGCCTGCCCGATATAGCGCAAGCGCAGCGGATTGAGTTCGTGCAGCGGTCTCGAGGGGCCGGCCGGGTCCCACCAGCTCTGTGCAAGCGCGGCGAACTTGGCAAGTTCCTCGGGATCCGCATTGCGTGTCGATGAATTCATCGGTCAACCGCGCATGCCGGGCCGGGCCGGGCCGCCCAGGTCGAGCCGCGCCGCCCAGGCCGCCGATCGTGCCGCGACCGCGGGCCAGTCGAGGCGGGTCAGCTCGCCGCCCGACACCAGCTGCCGTCCTGCGACCCAAACATCGCTGACGATGTCGCGGCCGCCCGCGAAAACCAACTGCGCGAGCGGATCGCCGGCCGGCAGCATGGCCGGACCCGACAGATCGACGCAGCAAAGATCGGCCCACTTGCCCGCTTCCAGCGCGCCGGTCTCGCCGTCGAGGCCTAGCGCGGCAGCGCCGCCCACCGTGGCCGCGCGCAGCGCATCCCAGGGACTCGTCAACGCTCCGAGCAATTTCAGGTCAGCCCACAAATCACGCGCCAGAGTTGCAGCAGTAGCGCTGCCGATGGCGAGCCGCACCCCGGCGGCGCTGAGCGCGCCGAGCGGGCCGATGCAGCCGCTTTGCATCAAAGCCGCCTGGGGGCACGCGGCGACGGATATGCCGGTGCGCTGCACGAGGTTCAAGTCCGCGGCGCTCAAGTGGACCATGTGCGCCGCGTTGAGCGCCGGGGTGAGCAGACCCAGTTTCCACAACCGCTCGATCGGACGCATGCCCTGCGCCGCGATGCAGGCGTCGATTTCCTGCGCGGACTGATGCAGATCGATCAGGATGACGGCATCCAGCTCATCGCCCAAGGTCGCCAGTTTCACGAGAGTCTCATCGCTCACGCGGTGCGCGCCGGGCGGCGCAAAGGCGGTGGAGATCAGCGGATCGCCCTGGTACTTGTCGCGCAGTTGCAGCGCTCGCGTGAACGATTGCGCCGCGTCCCTGGCCCAGGGCGTGGCATCTTCGGCGACCGGCATGCCGAGCACCGCGCGCATGCCCTGTTCGCCGGCGGCACGTGCCGTTTCCTCGGGAAAGTCCTGGCGGTCGCAAAAGCAGGTGATTCCCGCTTTGAGCATTTCGGCAATCGCCGCCACGGTTCCGTCGCGCGCGAAATCCGGACTCGCCCGGGCGGCCGCGGCCCCGATGTTTGCCCCACGGCCCAGCAGCGCGGCGGCGGCGGAGCGGACATTGATCATGCCGGGCATCAATAAATGGGAATTTCGCTGCAGCACCGCCGTCGCCGAATAGCGCGCGGCGGCCAGCGCGGTCGGTAAAACATCGAGAATCCGTCCATCGCGGACCAGCATCGAATGATGCTCAAGCAGCGTGCTTTGCGCGCTCATGGGGGCGATCCAACGGACCTCGATGCGCAAATCGGCGGGAAGAATCGGCATGCTCCGAGTATATCGGCAAAACCCGCGCGGTAGGCTTAAGACCCGTGCGGATCTGTGCTAGAATTTGCCCATGTTTCAGACCTGTCTTGCCCCTTTTAAACCCACTAAATAAAGTCCGATAACTCACCGGACTCGCGCAAATGGCCGAGATCGCACGCGAAATATTGCCCGTAAATCTCGAAGACGAGATGCGCAAATCGTATCTGGATTATGCGATGAGCGTAATCGTCGGACGCGCTTTGCCGGATGTCCGCGACGGCCTGAAGCCGGTGCACCGGCGCGTGCTGTACGCCATGCGCGAGCTCAGCAATGACTGGAACAAGGCCTACAAGAAGTCCGCGCGCGTGGTGGGCGATGTCATCGGCAAGTATCATCCGCACGGCGATGCCTCGGTGTACGACGCGATCGTGCGCATGGCGCAAGAATTCTCGATGCGCTACCTGCTGGTCGACGGACAGGGAAACTTCGGCTCGGTGGACGGCGATCCGCCGGCGGCGATGCGCTATACCGAGGTGCGCATGTCGCGATTGGCCGGCGAACTGCTTGCCGATATCGACAAGGAAACCGTCGATTTCAACCCCAATTACGATGAATCCGAGAGCGAACCCGCGGTATTGCCGGCGCGCATCCCCAACCTGCTGATCAACGGATCCTCGGGCATCGCGGTGGGCATGGCGACCAACATTCCGCCGCACAATTTGACCGAGATCATCAGCGCTTGCATCGCGCTGATCGAGAATCCGGACATCACGCTCGGGCAGCTGATGCAGATCGTGCCCGGTCCGGATTTCCCGACGGCCGGATTCATCAACGGCGCCCAGGAAATCGTCGCGGCATACAAGACCGGCCGCGGAAGGCTGCATCTGCGCGCGCGCACCCACTTTGAGGATGTCGGCAAGGGCGAGCGCCAGGCCATCATCATCACCGAGCTGCCTTATCAGGTGAACAAGGCGCGCCTGATCGAGCGCATCGCCGATTTGGTGCGCGACAAGCTGATCGAGGGCATCGCCTCCGATGGTCTGCGCGACGAGTCCGACAAGGACGGCATGCGCGTGGTCATCGAGCTGCGGCGCGGCGAGGTGCCGGAAATTCTGCTCAACAATCTGTATGCGCAGACGCCGATGGAGCAGGTGTTCGGCATCAACATGGTGGCGCTGGTCGACGGCCAGCCGCGGCTGCTCAGCCTCAAGGAGATGCTCGACGCATTCCTGCGCCATCGCCGCGAAGTGGTCACCCGCCGCACGGTATTCGAGCTGCGCAAGGCGCGTGAGCGCGGCCATATCCTGGAAGGCCTGGCCATTGCGCTCGCCAACATCGATGAGATCATTGCGGCAATCAAGGCGTCGCCTTCGCCGGCGGAAGCCAAAGTGGCGCTGACCTCGCGGGCCTGGAGGTCGGGCGCGGTTCCCGAGATGCTGGAGCGCGCCGGTGCTATCAGCACGCGGCCCGACGGCGAGATCGCCGCGCTCGGCATCGTCGAGGGCGGCTATCGTCTGACCGACATCCAGGCGCAGGCGATCCTGGAGATGCGCCTCAACAGGCTTACCGGTCTCGAACAGGACAAGATCATCGGCGAATTCCAGGAGCTGCTGGTTCAAATCCGCGATCTGTCGGACATTCTCGCGCGGCCGCAGCGGCTGCTACAGGTGATCCGCCAGGAATTGGAGTTCATCCGCGACACGTTCGGCGACAAACGGCGCACCGAGATACTCGTGAATCACGAAGATCTCACCACCGAAGATCTGATTTCACCCGAGGATGTCGTGGTGACCCTGTCGCATGGCGGATACGCCAAGGCACAGCCGGTCTCGGACTATCAGGCGCAGCGCCGCGGCGGACGCGGCAAGGCGGCCACCAGCGTCAAGGACGAGGATTTCGTCGACAAGCTGTTCGTGGCCAACACGCACGACACGCTGCTGTGTTTTTCCGACCGCGGCAAGCTCTATTGGCTCAAGGTCTACCAGCTGCCCCAGGCCAGCCGTGGATCGCGCGGCAAGCCGATCGTGAATCTGCTGCCCCTGCAAGAGGGCGAACGCATCAGCGCGATGCTGTCGATCAAGGACTTCGAGGAAGGCAAGTTCGTCTTCATGGCGACCAGCTTCGGCACGGTCAAGAAGACCTCGCTGGCGCTGTTCTCGCGGCCGCGCGCCAGCGGCATCATTGCGGTGGCGCTCGATCCCGGCGACAAGCTGGTGGGCGTCGCGATCACCGACGGCACCAAGGATATTCTGCTGTTCACCACGGGCGGCAAGGCGATCCGCTTCGTCGAGGAAGAAGTGCGCGCGATGGGCCGCGAGGCGGCGGGCGTGCGCGGCGTCAAGCTCAGCGATGATCAGCGGGTCAATGCACTGATCGTTGCCGAGCATGGCTTCATTCTCACGGCATCCCAGAACGGTTTCGGCAAATTGACGCCGCTGGAGGATTTTCCCAAGCACGGGCGGGGAGGCCAGGGCGTGATCGCGCTGCAAATCACCGACCGCAATGGCAGCATGGTGGCCGCGTTGCTGGTCAGCTTGGAAGACGAGATCATGCTGATGAGCCAGAATGGCGTACTGGTGCGCACGCCGGTGAAGGACATTTCCGTGGTCGGGCGCAACACCCAGGGCGTGCGCTTGATTCGACTCGAGGAGGGCGATCAGCTTTCCGGCCTGGAGCGCATCGAGGGCCTGGCCGGCGAGGAGCCGGAGCCCGCACCCGACAGCGCACCCGCCGGCGATTCATAGGAAATTCACCGTGCGCGCATTCAATTTCTCGCCGGGGCCCGCGGTGTTGCCGCTCGAGGTCCTGGAAGAGGCGCGCGATCAATTGCCCGATTGGGACGGAAGCGGCATGTCGGTGATGGAGATCAGCCACCGCACCGGCAGTTTCCTGGAGGTCGCGAGGCAGGCCGAAACGGACCTGCGCGAGCTGATGGCGATACCCAGGAATTACCAGGTGCTGTTCATGCAGGGCGGCGCGTCGGCGCAATTCTCCCTGGTGCCGATGAACCTCACCACGGCCGAATCCACCGTGGACTTCGTGAATACCGGCCACTGGTCGAAGCGAGGCATCACCGAAGCGGCCCGATACTGCAGCGTGCATGTCGCCGCGGACGCCGGTGGGAGCTATAAGCGCGTTCCGCCGCAGGCGGAGTTGCAGTTCAGCGGCCGCGCCGCCTACGCGCATTACACGCCGAATGAAACCATCAGCGGCGTCGAATTCAGCTACGTGCCCGAAACCGGCGGGGCGCCGCTGGTCGCGGACATGTCCTCGAGCATCCTGTCGCGGCCGGTCGATGTGGCGAAATTCGGGTTGATCTACGCCGGTGCTCAAAAAAACATCGGACCCTCCGGGTTGACGGTGGTGATCGTACGCGATGACCTGCTTGGGCATGCGCGCCGCGAGACGCCGTATGTGTTCAACTATCAGGCGATTGCCGAGAACCAATCAATGTTGAATACGCCGCCGACTTTTGCCTGGTACATGGCGGGGCTGGTGTTCAAGTGGCTGAAGCGCGCGGGCGGCGTCGCGCAGATGGGCAGGCGCAATCAGGCCAAAGCCGCCATGCTGTATGCGGCCATCGACGCATCCCGGCTCTACGAAAACGCGGTCAGTGCCGATGCCAGATCCTGGATGAACGTGACCTTCAACCTGAAAAACCCCGGGCTCGATGCGGAGTTTCTCGCGGCGGCGGGTGCGGAGGGACTGCAGGGGCTCAAGGGTCATCGGGTGCTCGGAGGGATGCGCGCCAGCATTTACAACGCCATGCCGCTCGCGGGCGTGGAAAAATTATGCGCATTCATGGCGGACTTCGAGCGCCGCCATCCATGAAACGTAAAAAGAGCACCAAACCGGGCGTACACATCGCACCTGCCACGCCGGCAGGTGCGGGTTTGGGGAACATTCGCGACAGCATCGATGCCATCGACGCACGCATTCATGCGTTGCTCAACGAACGCGCACGCTGCGCACAGCTGGTCGGCATATCCAAATCCGCCACCGGCAAGGCGGTGGATTACTATCGTCCGGAACGCGAGGCAGAGGTGCTGCGCATGGCGCTCAAGCGCAACCGTGGCCCGCTGCGCGATGAGGAAATCGTGCGCCTGTTCCGTGAGATCATGTCGGCGTGCCTCGCGCAGCAGGAGCCGCTCAAGGTGGCGTTTTTGGGACCGGAGGGCACGTTCTCGCAAGCCGCGGTGCTCAAGCATTTTGGCGCTTCCGTGCGCGCGTTGCCGCTGACCGCGATCGACGAGATCTTCCATGAGGTGGAGGCAGGCGTCGCCGATTTTGGCGTCGTGCCCATCGAAAATTCCAGCGAGGGCACGGTCAATCACACCCTCGACATGTTCCTGACGTCGGGCCTGAAGATCTGCGGCGAGGTGGAACTGCGCGTCAGCCATTACCTGATGGGCAAGATGAGCGGGCTTGAATCCATCAAACGGGTTTGCGCCCACCCGCAGGCGCTGGCACAGTGCCGCGGCTGGCTGGACGATCAACTTCCCGAGGTCGAACGGATCGCGGTATCGAGCAATGCCGAGGGGGCGCGCCGTGCGCGCGATGAGCGCGGCACGGCGGGCATTGCCGGCCGGGCCGCGGCCGAGATCTACGCGCTCAACCTGCTCGCGAACGAAATCGAAGATCGAGCCGACAACACCACGCGATTTTTGGTGGTGGGCAGGAAGCTGTTCAATCCGAGCGGTGCGGATCGCACCACCTTATTGGTGTCGACCAGCGACACCGGTGGTTCGGGTGCGCTGTTTCAGCTGCTCGAACCGCTGGCGCAGCACCAGGTGAATATGACCCGGATCGAATCGCGGCCCTCGCGCCGGCGCAAATGGGACTACGTATTTTTCATCGATGTTGAAGGGCATGTGAGCGAGCCGGCGGTGGCAAAGGCGCTGGCCGCGCTCGAGGCACGCGCCTCGCTTTTCAAGGTACTGGGCTCGTACCCGCGGGCCGTGCTCTGATGCAGGGATTCGATGCGCATCCGGCGATGCGCGTATCCGGCACGCTGACACTGCCCGGCGATAAATCCATTTCGCACCGCGCATTGATGCTCTCCGGCATCGCCGAGGGCGTGAGTGAAATCCGCGGCTTTCTCGCGAGCGAGGATTGTCTGGCCACGCTGCGTGCCATGCAGGCGTTGGGCGTGCAGATCGAGCGGCCGGGCGAAACCCATGTGCTGATTCACGGCGTCGGCATGCGCGGCTTGCACGCCGCCGGCCGGCCGCTCGACATGGGCAATGCAGGCACGGCGATGCGGCTGTTCACGGGCCTGTTGTCGGCTCAGAATTTCGATTCGCAACTGATCGGGGATGCATCGCTGATGCGGCGCCCCATGGAACGGGTGGCCGGGCCGTTGCGCGAAATGGGCGCGGACGTACGCACGCAAAGCGGCACGCCGCCGGTCGACATCGGCGGTGGGCGGCATTTGCGTGGAATCGACTATGCAATGCCGATCGCCAGCGCCCAGGTCAAGTCGGCAATCCTGCTGGCCGCGCTTTACGCGGCCGAGCCAAGTACCGTCAGTGCCCCGGCCGTGAGCCGCGATCATAGCGAGCGCATGCTGCGCAGCTGCGGCGTACAGGTCACCAGCGACGGGCTGCGCACGACGCTGCATCCGCCGTCCCGCCTGAGCAGCCAGCGCATGACCGTGCCGGGCGATTTCTCATCGGCCGCGTTTTTCATCGTCGCCGGCCTGCTGGCGGGGCCCGATGGGGGGCTGCTGCTCGAGAATGTCGGCTTGAATCCGACGCGCACCGGACTGCTCGACATTCTGCGCGGCATGGGCGGGCAAATCGACATTTTGAACCCGCGCCAGAGCGGTGCCGAGCCGGTGGCGGATTTACGCATCCGACCATCGGTGCTGCGCGCAATCCATGTGCCCAAGGCTCTCGTGTCCCTGGCCATCGACGAGCTTCCGGTGCTGTTCATCGCGGCTGCCTGCGCGTCGGGCGAAACCTGGGTGACCGGGGCGGAGGAATTACGGGTGAAGGAGAGCGATCGGATCGCGGCCATGAGCGCCGGCCTTGCGGCGCTGGGCGTGCAGCACGAGTCCCTGCCCGACGGCATGCGCATAACGGGTCGCGGCGGGCGCCAGGCGTTTTCCGGCGGTCGGGTCGACAGCTTCGGCGACCACCGCATTGCCATGTCATTTGCAATCGCGAGCCTGCGTGCGGCAGGCCCGATTGAGATTCGCGACGTCGCCAATGTGGCCACCTCCTTTCCCGGTTTCGTGCCCCTGGCGCAATCGGCTGGATTGGCGATTCGCGAGAAGGAGGTCTAGGAATGTCACTGCCGGGGGTTCCCATCATCACCGTTGACGGACCCTCGGGCTCGGGGAAGGGCACCGTCAGCCGCGCTGTGGCCAAATCCCTGGGTTGGGCGCTGCTCGACAGCGGGGCCCTGTACCGGCTGGTGGCGCTGGCCGGCCGCCGGGCTTCCATCGACCTTGACGATGCGCCGGCGCTGGAACAATTGGCGCGCCGATTTAACATACGGTTTGGCTCCGATGGGGCCGGCGAGGAGGCGGTATGGCTGGATGGCCAGGACGTGACCCGGGCGATTCGCACCGAACAAGCGGGTAACGACGCATCCAAGGTTGCCGCTCTGCCGCAGGTTCGGGCGGCCCTGTTGGAGCGCCAGCGCCGCTTCGCGGTGGCACCGGGGCTGGTGGCCGACGGGCGGGACATGGGCACGGTGGTATTCCCCCATGCTAGGGTGAAAATCTTTCTTACGGCGAGCCCCTCGGAAAGGGCCTCAAGGCGCCATAAGCAGTTGAAAGAAAAGGGGGTTACTGCTAACCTTGCCGCCCTTTCGCTGGAGATAGCGGAGCGAGATCAGCGCGACATGAGCCGCGCAAGCTCCCCTCTTGTGGCAAGCGCCGACGCCACCATGTTGGATACAACGGGTATGTCCGTCGATGACGTGATTGAGCGCGTGTTAACGATCGCTCGTGATTTGATTTAGGTTGCGGCTTTCATCGGATCGATGGCCGTTTTTGTGGCAACCCTCGGGCACTTAGGATCGTGTCTTAGGATTTAGCAAGAAGAGAACATGACAGAAAGTTTTGCTGAACTGTTTGAACAGAGCATTGCGAGCCAGCGCATTCGTCCTGGCACCATCCTCAACGGATTGATCGTCGAAGTCGGCCAGGATTATGTGATCGTCAATGTCGGATTGAAATCCGAAGCGGTCATTCCCTCCGATCAATTCAAGAATGAGAAGGGCGAAATCGAGGTCGCCGTCGGCGAAACCGTCGAGGTCGCCCTGGACAGCGTCGAGGACGGCTCCGGGGAGACGCGTCTTTCGCGCGAAAAAGCCAAGCGTGCCCGTACCTGGACCCGTCTGGAAACGGCATTCGAGAAGCAGGAAGTGGTGATCGGCATCATCACCGGCCGCGTGAAGGGCGGTTTCACCGTCGAGATCGACAATGTGCGCGCGTTCCTGCCCGGTTCGCTGGTCGATGTGCGGCCGGTGCGAGATCCGTCATACCTCGAGAACAAGCCGCTCGAGTTCAAGGTCATCAAGCTCGACCAGAAGCGCAACAACGTGGTGGTATCGCGCCGCGCGGTCGTCGAACAGGAATACAGCGCGGAGCGGTCGGCGCTGCTGGACAATCTGCAGGAAGGCGCCGCGGTCAAGGGCGTCGTCAAGAATCTGACCGACTACGGTGCATTCGTCGATCTCGGCGGCATCGACGGCCTGCTGCACATCACCGACATGGCCTGGAAGCGCGTCAAGCATCCGTCCGAAGTGGTCAAGGTCGGCGAGGAAATCGATGTTCGCATCCTGAAGTTCGACCGTGAACGACAGCGCGTCTCGTTGGGATTGAAGCAGCTCGGTGCCGATCCCTGGCAGAACATCGCGCGCCGCTATCCGGCCAACACGCGCCTGTTCGGCAAGGTCACCAACATTGCCGACTACGGCTGCTTCGTGGAAATCGAAGAAGGTGTCGAGGGTCTGGTGCACGTCTCGGAAATGGATTGGACCAACAAGAATGTCAATCCCGCCAAAGTCGTGCATGTCGGCCAGGAAGTCGAGGTGATGGTGCTCGACATCGACGAGGAGCGCCGTCGCATCAGCCTGGGTGTGAAGCAGTGCAAG
Source organism: Steroidobacteraceae bacterium (assembly GCA_036267715.1). Classification (GTDB taxonomy): domain Bacteria; phylum Pseudomonadota; class Gammaproteobacteria; order Steroidobacterales; family Steroidobacteraceae; genus Bog-1198. The sequence continues at coordinate 117,840 of DATAVN010000006.1, forward strand.
GCCAATCCCTGGAAGGAATTCGCCGACAACTACAACCGCGGCGACAAGGTCAGCGGGCAGATCAAGTCGATCACCGATTTCGGCATCTTCATCGGACTGGCGGGCGGCATCGACGGCTTGGTGCATCTGTCGGACATCTCCTGGGACATGCCGGGCGAAGAGGCGGTGCGCAGCTATCAGAAGGGACAACAGGTCGATGCCATGGTGCTGTCGATCGATCCTGAGCGCGAACGCATCAGCTTGGGGATCAAGCAGCTCGCGAAGGATCCGTTCTCGGCGTACATCGCCGAGCACCCGAAGGGCAGCGTGGTCAAGGGTGTGGTGCGCGAGGTGGACGCAAAAGGCGCCATCATCGATCTCGGCAACGGTGTCGACGGTCAGCTGCGCGCCTCCGAGCTGTCGCGCGATCGGGTGGAGGATGCCCGCTTGCTGCTCAAAGTCGGCGAGGAAGTCGAGGCCAGATTTACCGGCGTGGATCGCAAGGGCCGCAGCATTTCGCTGTCGATCAAGGCGAAGGACATCCACGAGGAGCAGGAGGCGATGCAGAATTATCGGACCGATTCGCCCACCGGAACGAGTCTGGGAGACCTGCTGAAAGAGCAAATCTCCGGCCAGGATTGAAAGGACCCAGGGCGGCCGTTGCCGATTCGCAGCGGCCGCCTTCCTTAAAGTATGTCTAGTGATGCCTACGGATCGATAATGACGAAATCGGAACTGATTGAGATCATATCGGCGAAGCAGAAGCACTTGCCGGCGAAGGACGTCGAACTCGCCGTCAAGCAGCTGCTGGAAATCATGAGCGACGCGCTGGCGACGGGCGAGCGCATCGAGATACGCGGATTCGGCAGCTTCTCGCTGCACTTCCGGCCTCCACGGCAGGGGCGCAATCCCAAGACCGGTGAGGCCGTGGCGCTGGCCGGCAAGCATGTGCCGCACTTCAAGCCGGGCAAAGACCTGCGCGAACGCGTCAACGACGGTGCGGATCAGCCGATCCGCGATTAGCCAGCCAGATCACGCGGGCAGTGTCCGATATACCGCTGCTCGGTTGGGGGTTGTTGGTACTGGCGGCGCTGGTGGTGGGGATTCTTGCCGGCCACTTCGGCTGGGGCAGGCGCTGGCCGGCCAGTTTTCGCAAGCTGCACCCGGACTATCTTACCGGCCTCGATTATCTGGTGACCGAGCAGCCCGATCGGGCACTCGACATGTTCCTCAAGCTGATGGACGCCAACGCGGAGACGATCGAAACTCATTTCGCGCTGGGCTCGCTGTACCGCCGGCGCGGCGAGGTCGAACGCGCGATCCGCATCCATCAGAATTTATTGGCCCGCAAGGAGCTGGCGCCGGAGCACCGTGAGCAGGCGCTCCTTGCGCTGGCCCAGGATTACCTGCGCGCCGGTGTGCTCGACCGGGCCGAAGGACTGTTCCAACAGGTGAGCGAAGTGCCGCGCTTGCGCGCGAGCGCGCTCGATGCCCTGCGCGGCGTCTACGAGCGCCAACATGATTGGCAGCAGGCGCTCGGAACATACCGGCAGCTGGCGCGCATCAAGGCGGCCCCGGCGCGCACGGTTGCCGCGCATTATCTTTGCGAACTCGCGAGTTTGGCCATCGATCGGGCCGACTTCGAGAGCGCGCGGCAGCTGCTGGGCGATGCACGCGCGGAAGCCGCGGCGTTTCCCCGCGCCGCACTGCTCAGCGCGATGATTGCCGAGCACGAAAACCAGATCGAGCAGGCCGTCAAGCTTCTGCGCCAGGCTCTGGCCGGTTCTCCCTCCTTGCTGCAGGAGGAACTGCCGCACCTGCTCATGCTGGTCGGACCCGATGGACGGGATGCGATCTTGACGGAGCTCGTGGCGCAGACCGACCAGCGCGACTTCGATGAGCTCAAGCGTCTGGTGTTCGCGGCGATCGCCGCGGATCTCGGTTCCGCGCCGCCGCTGCGGGCCTCGATCGAGAAGGTGTTCTCGCAGGACCCGGCGCTGCAGGCGGTCTGGCACGAGGCACCGGCGCAATCGGCGCGCATCGCGCAGGAGATCGGCGCGCTGTTGGCGCAGGCGGAGAAGTACCGCTGCAATGAATGCGGTTTTTCGGGGCGAAATTTTTACTGGCATTGTCCGGCGTGCCATTGTTGGGACAGCTTCGAAGCATATGCCATCGTCAAGCTGCGCTAGGAACCGGTGGCAGGCGGAATACTCGGACGCTTTCGTGAGAACTGTCCGACGGCGCCGCGGTGGGAAATCCGCTATGCTTTGTGCATGACAAAACCAGTAAAAGCAGTGGTCTTTCCGGTCGCCGGGCGCGGCACGCGATTCCTTCCGGTCACCAAGGCGAGTCCCAAGGAAATGCTGCCGATCGTCGACAAACCGCTCATTCAGTACGCGGTCGACGAAGCCCTTTCCGCCGGAGCGGACACCTTGATTTTCATCACCGGCAGCTCGAAGCGTGCGATCGAAGATCATTTCGATTCGAACCCCGAGCTCGAGGCGGTGCTGCAAGCGCAGGGCAAGCAGGATTTGCTCGACACGTTGCGTGGAATCCTGCCAAGTTGGGCCTCGTGCGTGTACATCCGTCAACCGGCGCCGCTGGGATTGGGTCATGCGGTGTTGTGCGCGCGTCCCGTGGTGGGCGATGCGCCGTTCATGGTGCATTTGGCCGACGATCTGATCGATGCCAAGGTTCCTTGCCTCAAGCAAATGGCCGAGGTGTTTGCGAAACACCACGTCAGCGTGCTCGGTGTGCAAGATGTGCCGAGGCAGGACACGGACAAGTACGGAATCGTGAGTTTGGAGCGATCCATTGAGCCGCGCGTCGGCAAAATGTCGCACATCGTCGAGAAGCCGAAACCGGACAAAGCCGCCTCAACCCTGGCGGTGGTGGGCCGTTATCTGCTCTCGGGCGCGATCTTCGAAGACCTGGCTAAAATCGGCAAGGGAGCCGGCGGCGAGATTCAATTGACCGACGGCATTGCCCGCCTGATGCAGCGCGAGTCGGTGTTTGCCTTCGAGTTCGAGGGCAAACGCTATGACTGCGGCAGCAAGCTCGGATACCTGCAAGCGACCGTCGAATACGGCCTGAAGCATCCGAGCTTGGGACCGCAGTTTGCGGATTATCTGCGCGCCATGGTCTCCAAGTCCTCCTAGCCCCTAGCGGAAACGGCTGCGCTGCTGGCCGAAACTGCGCGTGCCCGACCCGGACCCACCACTTTGCGAGCGGGCGCCTGTGCCCGATGGCCGGCGCGAATCGCGTCGTTGGTGATTCTGGCCGCCATGACGGCCATGTGTCTGTTGCGGACGCCCTTCGCCCGCCGGTGCCGGCGAGGCGGATTCAACGATCTTGAATACCGGAGTCGGCAGGGTGGGAATGCTGCGGCGTAGAACGCGCTCGATATCGCGCAGTAATCCGGATTCATCCGACGACACCAGCGATATCGCTTCGCCCGCGGAGCCGGCGCGTCCGGTGCGCCCGATCCGGTGCACGTAATCCTCGGGTACATTGGGCAACTCGTAGTTGACCACTTGCGGCAATTCCTTGATGTCGAGCCCGCGCGCCGCCACTTCCGTGGCGACCAAACAGGTCACCTGGCCGCGCTTGAACATCTCGAGCGCTTTCACCCGCGCCGCCTGGCTCTTGTTGCCGTGGATTGCGGCGGACTTGATGCCCGCACCTTCCAGCTGCTGCGCGAGCCGATTGGCGCCATGCTTGGTGCGGGTAAAGATCAATACCTGGCGCCATTGGCCTTCCTGTATGAGATGAACCAGTAGATGGCGTTTTTGTTCCTTTTGCACCCGATAGGCGCGCTGCTCGACCAGCTCGATCGGCGCATTGCGCGCGGCGACTTGTACCGACAACGGGTTGTGCAGCAGGCGTTCCGCCAAGCCGCGGATATCGTCCGAATAAGTGGCCGAAAACAGCAGGTTCTGCCGCTTCTGCGGCAATAGCTTGATGATGCGGCGAATGTCGTGGATGAAACCCATGTCGAGCATCCGGTCCGCCTCGTCGAGGACCAGCACCTGGATCTTGGACAAATCCGCGGCGCGCTGCTGCGCGAGATCCAGCAGGCGTCCGGGCGTCGCCACCAGGATGTCGCAGCCGCTGCGCAGTGCGCTGATCTGCGGGTTGATGCTGACTCCGCCGAACACCTGGTAGGTCTTGAGCGGCAGATATTTGCCATAGTCGCGCGCGCTTTGAGCAACCTGCGCGGCCAGTTCGCGCGTGGGCGCGAGCACCAGCGCGCGCGGCGCCCGCTCGGCGCCGTGCGCCTGATCCGCGAGCAGACGTTGCAGGATTGGCAGCACGAAGCCGGCCGTCTTGCCGGTGCCGGTTTGCGCACCGGCGAGCACGTCGCGGCCCGCCAGGACCGCGGGGATCGCTTGGACCTGAATGGGAGAGGGCGTGTCGTAACCTTTATCGGCAACAGCACGCATCAATTCGGGCAACAGCCCGAGATCGGAAAATGACATTATTGAACCTTGTATGAAATGTGGACTCGCACGACGGAGCTTTTGCATCCGCAGCGGTCAGCAGCGAGGGGGTAAAAAGAGCGAAGTGCGTCGAAGACGGACCGCGAGCCGAAGGCGGCACTGACCGAGTGCCAGCCCATTGAAGCTGTGCGCAGTATACACAGGCCGGGCCCGCGCGTCGAATACGCCGCGGGCCCGGCTCTTTAGCCTGTGCCCACGATGCTCTGAACCTGGGGTATCAACCAGTTCGCGAGAAATTGCGCGCCGGTTCCAGTCGGGTGTCCCGGCAGGACCACGCTCTTCAAGTTCGAATTGGTTCCCGCCTGCGGATCAGCCACCGTGCCGAGGCCGTTGATGATCTTCGGCTGGCCGACACCGGCAGCGTAGGTGTCGATAAAAGGCACCTTGCCGTTGATCATCGGCAGAAGTGCCGCTCCGGCCGCGAGGGCGGCATTGCGCGTCACATCGGCCGCGGCGACCAGGTTCGAGTTCGCGTTGCAATCACCCAGCACGCCGATAAATATCGGCATGGCCGTGGGGAATCGGGCGACGATTTGCTGCGCAACGTAGCTCGCCGCCGCCTGCACTTCGGTGTCGGTACTCGAAGTGTCGTTTCCGGACCCTGAGACGATCAGGTAAAAGGGCAGCGCCTTGCCGGTCGAGTCAGTGGGCACATTTTCGGCCACGTCTCCCAGGTAGGCTCCCAGAACGCTGATGCTGCCGCCGGTCAATTGGCCGGCATCGACACTGATGGTCGCCCCCACGATTCCGTGAGCAACGAAGATCATCGGCGTCGATATATCGCCGCGCGCGACAACAAAGGTTCCGCCGGCCGACGCAACATTGGTCAGAGCATCCAGCGCAGCTTGGATCACGGCTTGCGAAGCATTGAAGGCGAGTGGCGGCGTCGTGCCGGTAACGGCGTTATAAGCAACGCTGATCGTAAAAGTGCCGCCCGTGGCCGTCAGCGATACCCGCCAGGCTTCCGCCGGCGGCGCAATCCGATCCTGAAAGTTCAAGCGCGCCGGAACGGTACCGATGAAACCGGTTCCTCCGTCGCCCAAATTGATCGTCTGCCAATTCAGGGCTGCGGCAAAGATATCGATCATATTCGAAACGTTGTTGGGGGCGGCATCACCCTCCCAAAAGCTGTCGCCGATCGCCATGAAGGGCGTGGTCGCGAGCAGCGGTGCGGCCGCAATGGTTCCATCCGAGTCGACCCCGGCAAAGATGCCCTGCTCAATGGTGATCTTGCGTTGGCCGGAAACATTCCATCGCAAATGCAGATATTTGACATCGCCCGTGAGGCCATCGAGGACAAAGGGCTGCGTGCCCTCTTGAACGATGTATTGCGTGGTGCTGTCGGGCGGCGTGCTCCACGCGGAGTCCAGGGTCGCGGTAAATGTCGTGCCGTCATACGCGGTCACCTGCTTTACTTCGTTGAGCAGTCCCGTCCCGCCGGCGATGCGTACATAGTATTCGTTGTAGTAGCCGGAGACATTGGATGAGGCCGCGGCCAGGGTGATGGTGTTCGCGCCGCCGCTCTGCGCGGTTCCCGAAACCAGCGCATAGCCGTAACGGGCGGTGAAGGTGTCATTGACGTACAGCATTACGTTGTCGCTGAATCCGTATTGCACGACATCGAGCATTGTTCCGGTGTGGTAGAAGGTCGTGTACAGCGTGCCCGACGCAAAAGTATCGGCGTTTGATTCCGCCGCGCTGACCATGTTGATGCGCGGAGCCGTCGGGCCCAGCTGCGTGATCAACGAGGATGCGGCGCCGCTGAACGTAAAGGCGGGATTGACGGCGGCAGAGCCGGTCAAATACGCGAAATTGGTGGTCAATCCGGATGTGGCGGTGGCGTCGAAAGTCACCGTTGGCATGATGTCGAGCGTGGGTGGCGGCGGCGGCGCCGGCGGCGTCGGCGGTGGCGGTGTCGGCGAAGAGGGAGGCGGTGCGACGGCACCGGATCCGCCGCCCCCGCCGCATCCGAATAGCGGCGCCGTGATGACGCCCACGCCGAGCGCTTTCAAGACTTCGCGCCGATTTGTTTTGAGAGCAGACGCGGGCAAGAACTCAACCGCCCCGGACGGATCGTTGGCGTTCATGGATTGCACCCTTTGATTTTTTTCCGACATTGCTTTTCGAATTTTCTTAAGAAGATTCTTCGGATCGGAGTTTATCGAAGGATGAAAACCTTTTTCCCTCTGCAATCTGACGGATTATTCCTACGGCATCCTGAATTTTTTACAATTGCATGGCATGCGCACATACTGTGCGCCCCAATAACAACGATCAAAAATGAGATACGTGAGAATCATTGTCACCCGCGCGGGCGTTTGCACCGCCTGGTTCGCGGTTTACGCGGGAATCGCATGGACGCCGGCCGAATCCGCCGCCAGATTCGAAGTCACTGAGACCACGATAGCGCAGACCCAGCAGGCCATTCGGGAGCGCCGGATAAGCTGCCATGACGTCATCGAACAGTATTTGAAGCGGATTCGGGCCTACGATCAAACCACGCACCTTAATTCGCTGGTGCTGGTCAATCCCAACGCATTGGGCGAAGCCGACCGCTTCGACGCGCAGTTCAAGCAGACGCAAAAAATCGGCGGTCTGCAATGCATCGGCGTGATCGTCAAGGACAACTACGACACCATGGACTTGCAGACCACCGGCGGCTCGCTCGCCATGAAGTGGTTTGTGCCGGCGACCGACGCATTCATGGTGCAGCGGATTCGCGCGGCCGGCGCGATCATCCTGGCAAAATCAAACATGGCGGAGTGGGCCTTCAGTCCGTTTGAAACGGTGAGCTCGATTACGGGCATCACGCGCAACCCCTACAACCTCGAGTACGTGCCGGCCGGCTCGAGCGGCGGTACCGCGGCGGCGGTGGCCGCAAATCTCGGCGCGGTGGGATTGGGAACCGATACCGGGAATTCGATCCGCGGACCGTCATCGCACAATGCGCTGGTGGGAATTCGGCCGAGCATCGGCCTCACCAGCCGCGACGGTATCATTCCGTTGTTCCTCGGCGCGGATGTCGGCGGACCGCTGGTCCGATCGGTGGAAGATGCCGCGGCGCTGCTCGATGTGATCGCGGGATTCGATCCGGCGGATCCGATCACGCAGAACTCCGATGGGCATATTCCGAAGTCATACAAGGCATATCTGGATCCGCACGGCCTCAAGGGTGCTCGCATCGGGGTATATCGGCCGTATATCGAGGCGGCGAGCGCCGATCCTCAAATCAAAGCACTGACCGAGAGGGCGATCGAGGACTTGAAGGCGCAGGGCGCGCAGGTCGTGGATCCTTTCGTGATCCCGGAATTCGATGCATTGACCAAGGGCATTTTCTGCGGCGACTTCCAGTCCGACCTCAATGACTATCTGGCGAAACACGGTCAGGGCGCGACCTACAAGACCCTCGCGGAGATCATTGCATCCGGACTGTATCTGCCCTACATCGAGAGCCGGCTGAAGAGCGCGGCCGCCGCCAAGCCCGGCAATGAGGCTGACCGGACGCTGTGTCCCGACGTGTACCACAATGCCAGGAAGCTGGCGTTTCGCGCCGCGATCCACGCTGCCATGTCGCAACACCGCGTGCAGGCGATCATCTACCCTACCTGGAGCAATGCGCCTCGCAAGGTGGGGGATGACAAGAGTCCGGCGGGAGACAACAGCCAGGTGCTGTCGCCGCAGAGTGGATTCCCCGCCATCACCGTGCCCATGGGCTATACCCACGGCGAGCTTCCCGCGGGCTTGACCTTTCTCGGCGACAGTTTCGATGAAGCTACGCTGATCAAATTCGCCTATGCCTACGAGCAGGCGACCAAACATCGACACCCGCCGTCGATGTTTCCCCCTCTTGCGACCGGAGATTGATATGACGCCCCTGCAAAAATCGCTCTTGCTGCTGGCCCTGGCCTGCCCGCTGTCCGGGTTCGCATCGGCGGAAACGCAGCCGGCGTCCCACGCCATCGTTCTGCACGCGGCGCGCCTGCTCGAAGTCGACACCGGGCGCGTGATTTCGCCCGGGGAAATCCTGATCGAGGGCGAGCGGATTGCCGCGGTGGGGCCGGCCGTTTCCCATCCGGCCGGCGCCCAGATTATCGATCTGGGGGACAGCACATTGCTGCCCGGATTGATCGATGCACACGTGCATCTATTCCTTCATCCCGGCGCCGAAGACCTGCAAACCGTCGAGGAATCGGTGCCGCAGCGGACCATCCTGGCATCCCTTGCAGCCAGGGATGATTTGATGGCCGGTTTCACCGCCGAAAGAGACATGGGCACCGAAGGCGCGGGGTCCGCCGACACGGCGGTGCGCGACGCGATCAACAAAGGCTTGATCCCGGGACCGCGGCTGCGCATCTGCGGCAACGCGGTCGATATCCTCGGCGGCCATGAGGACGCGAATCACTTCAATCCGGAACAGCACGTATTGTCGAACGCCTCCTACGCCAACAACGATGCTGAGATCGTTGCCGCGATCCGGCAGCAGCACAAAGAAGGATCGGATTTCGTCAAAATGTATGAGACCGGTCCGGATTCGATGCGTGAGGGTGTATTGCACACGCCCTTTCAATATACGGCCGCCCAACTGAAGACGGCAGTCGATGAGGCGGCGCGGTTCGGCGGCAGCGTCGCGGTCCATGCAACCGGCGAACCGGGTACATTGTATGCGGCCCAGGCAGGGGTGGCCTCGATCGATCATGCCACCCAGTTGAGCGACGAGACCATGCGCATCATGAAGGCCAGGAATATCCCGGCGGTTCCGACCTTCACGATTTTCGAGTACTTCATGAACGCGTCCGAAGCCGGAGCCAGGCGCGAACGCCCGATGTTCGAATACAAGGTCAAGGAGTTCAAAAAGCAGCTTGCGGCCGGTATTCCTTTTGCGGTCGGCTCTGACGTCGGTCCATTTCAACATGGCACGCAAGCGCGCGAACTGGAACTGATGGTGAAATTCGGAATGAAACCGCTGGCAGTGCTGCAGGCCGACATGATCAATGGCGCAAGACTGCTGGGCTGGGCCGGCCAGATCGGCGAGCTCAAACCCGGCTATTTTGCCGACATCGTCGCGGTGCCGGGTTCGCCGCTCGACGACATGGCGGTGGTCGAGCACGTTTCCTTCGTGATGAAGAACGGGACCGTCGTAAGGCTGCCCGGCGCACGCCAATAACCTTAGCCGCCGGCTGCCTTGCGCTCGATTCTGCGCGCCGTCAGGATGACTTCGGTGTAGCCATTGGGCTGTTCGCGCCCCTTGAAAATCAGATCGCACGCGGCCTGGAAGGCAATGTCGTGATCCGGATCCTTTGCGAGGGGCAGGTACGCTCGGTCGCCGGCATTTTGCTCATCGACCACGCGCGCCATGTTCTTGAGCGCATTCATCACCTGCTGGCGCGAGCAAATGCCGTGCAGCAGCCAATTGGCCACGTGCTGACTCGAGATGCGCAAGGTTGCGCGGTCCTCCATGAGGGCCACATCGTAGTAGTCGGGCACCTTCGAGCAGCCGACACCCGAATCGATCCAGCGCACCACATATCCTAAGATGCTTTGCGCGTTGTTATTGAGTTCCTCCTCGATGTCGGAGTTGCTCCACTGCGGTTTGGTCACCAGGGGCGGTGTCAGAATTTCCTCGAGCGAAGCCCTCGGCCTGCGCGCAAGCTGCTTCTGGACGTCGGCGACATTCACGGCATGGTAGTGCAGCGCGTGCAGCGTCGCGGCCGTCGGAGAGGGCACCCACGCGGTGTTCGCACCCGCCAGCGGATGCGCGATCTTGGATTTGTACATGTCGGCCATGAGATCGGGCATGGCCCACATTCCCTTGCCGATCTGTGCATGTCCGGGCAGACCGCATGCCAATCCGATATCGACATTTTGCCGCTCATAGGCGTCGAGCCAGACGGCTTTTTTCAATTCGCTCTTGCGCGGGACCGCACCGGCTTCGATCGAGGTGTGAATTTCATCGCCGGTCCGGTCCAGGAAGCCGGTATTGATGAAGGCCACGCGCTCGCGGGCGGCGCGGATGCATTCCATGAGATTCACACTGGTGCGCCGTTCCTCATCCATGATGCCGATTTTCACCGTGTTTTCCGCAAGCCCCAGTATCTGCTCGACTGCGCCGAACAGTTCGCCGGCAAAAGCCACCTCATCGGGCCCGTGCATCTTGGGTTTGACGACGTAGACCGAGCCGGTGCGCGAATTGCGCCCGGCATGTTCACCGCGCAGATCGTGCATGGCGATGAGCACCGTCACCGCGGCATCGATGAAGGTTTCCGGAATCGGCGCGTTGTCCAAGGTCACGATGCCGGTCTGCATGTGGTGGCCGACGTTACGCACCAACATGAGGCTGCGTCCCGGCAGCAACAGCTCGCGGCCGGCGGGCGTTTGGTAGCGGCGATCGGCATTCAATCGCCGGGTGACGAGGCTGCGGCCTTTTTCCATCCGCGCCTCGAGACCGCCTTGCATGAGTCCCAGCCAGTTTCGATAGACGAGGATTTTGTCTTCGGCATCCACGGCAGTGACCGAGTCCTCGCAATCCTGGATCGTCGTGACCGCGGCCTCCAGCACGACATCGCTGATGCCCGCCGGATCGTCGCGGCCGATGTAGTGGGTGCGGTCGATGTGTATTTCGACATGCAGGCCGTTGTGCACCAATAGAATCGTCGTCGGCGACTCGGGGCTGCCCTGAAAACCGCGAAAGGCCGCCGGGTCCTCCAGGGTCGTGCTCCTACCGCCCGGCAGTCCGACCGTAAGTCCACTGCCGACCGACCGATAGTTCAACGCGTCGCGGTGCGAGCCCTGCGCCAGCGCGAAGTGCTCGTCCAGGAAACCGCGTACGAACGCGATGACCTTTGCGCCGCGCGCGGGATTGTACCTGCCGCCCCGGGGTGCACCATCCTCGGGAATCACATCGGTGCCGTAGAGCGCGTCGTACAAGCTGCCCCAACGAGCGTTGGCTGCGTTCAGCGCATAGCGCGCATTGTTGACCGGCACCACCAGCTGGGGGCCCGCCATGCGGGCGATTTCGGCATCGACATTCGCCGTGCCGACCGCAAAGGGCTCCCGCTCATCGACCAGGTAGCCGATTTCCCGCAAGTACGCCTGGTAGCTGGTCCGATCGAAGGCCGGTCCGGGATTCCGGCGATGCCATGCGTCGATCTTTGCCTGCAACTCATCCCGGCGGCGCAACAGGCCGGCATTGCGCGGGCCCAAGCTAGCAACCAGCGCTGAAAAGCCGTTCCAGAAGTCCGCCGCCCGCACCCCGCTGCCCGGCATGACTTCGTTGTTGACGAAATCGTGCAGGCCTTTGTCGATTTTGAGTCGATCTACGCTAACTGTCGCCCGCATCGGACCGGTTCCTGGCTTAATGACAGGACAATGCTGCGGGCATTGCATCGGCAAATCAATGGCAATCAGACTGGGGTATGCTTTTCGACATGGCGGCCGGGCGGTCCTTCGGGGGAGACACAATGAGACGAAGCATGGTTTTGGCGGTCTGCGCATTGGCACTGGCGTCGTTGACGGCACAAGCCGACGACTGGGTCATCGAGCATGTCACGCTGATCGACGGCGTGCATGCGCCCCAGACCGATATGACGGTCGCGGTCGCAGGCGAGCGCATCGCGGCCGTCACTCCCAGCGCCATTGCCCGGGGCCTCAAAGGGCGGCGCATCGATGGCAGCGGCAAATTCCTGATCCCAGGCCTGATCGATGTGCACATTCATCTGAGGGGCGGCTTCGACGTCAGCGGCAAGGTGGATGCCGAGCCGGGGCCGCCGAATCGAGCGGAAGGCATCGCGGCGCTGGCAAGCTTTCTATATTCAGGCGTCACCACCGTGTTCGACGCAGGCAATCGCGCGGAACACATTCTGCCGCTGCGGGCCGACGAGCGGGCCGGAAGGATTCTCTCTCCACGCATCTTTGCGACCGGCAATCTGGTGACCTATCCCGGCAGCCATGGCGACCGGATCGCGATTCGCATCAGCGACTTCGAGAAAGACAAGGCGCTGCTGGACAAGCATATCGCCGAACAACAGCCCGATATGCTCAAGCTCACGCTGGAGGAGGAAGGCTGGGGCTCGCGGCCGATGATCCCCTTGATGCCGCTGGATTTATTGCAGAAGATCATCCTCTATTACAATCAACACGGTATTCGCACGACGGTGCATGTCTCGAGCGAATTGCGTTCGCTCGAGGCCATTTATGCGGGTGTCGATACGCTTGCGCATCCGGTGATCCAGGGACCGGTCAGCGATTCCTTCGTCAAGCTGATGGCCGCCAAGAAGATACCGTTCGCCAGCACCCTTACCATAGGCGAGAATTACAGCCGCCTGGCGGAACATCCGGAATATCTCGACCAGCCGCTATACGCGGCTTCGCTGAGCGCGGCCGAGCGCGAGCAGCTCAAAACCAAGACCCGGGCCGAGTGGCAGGCGCGTTCCTGGACCTGGTGGATGAAGATCATGACGCCGATTGCCGAGGAGAATGTCCGCAAGATTCACGCGGCTGGCGGCGTGGTTGCGTGCGGCACGGATCAGAGCAGCGGTCCTGCCACTCAACATGAATTGGAGCTTCTGGTAGCATCGGGAATCTCGGCGCTCGACACCATCCGGATCGCGACGTACAACGGTGCGGTATTCCTCGGCAAGGCGGATCAGCTCGGCTCGGTGGACGCCGGGAAGTTCGCGGATCTGGTGCTGCTCGCCAAGGACCCGACGGTGGACATCGATAATGCCAAGTCGATAGTCTTCGTGATGAAAAATGGCAGGCTCATCGATGAAAGCCAGCTGCCTCTGGCGGGCGGCAGGCAGAAGCGCCGTTTCAATGGAATTTGACGATGGATGCGAACGATTTGAAGCCATTCGATCCGGCCGACATCGATGAAACCCTGACCCGCGTGGTCGTGCACGGCGGCAAGACGCACTTGCTGTTCCCCTTCGTCCATGCTGTCGGTGGCGCACCGAAATACAATTCGATCGGCATGACGCTTGCCGGGCCTGCGGCCACCATCGATGACTTCCAGGCGATGACGCTGCTGGTCAAAAGAGCGGGCGAGGGCTTCTTGTGGCGCATCGTATTCAACACACCCTGGCTCATTTCGCGCCCGGAGGAGGGCGCCGAGCAGCAGCGCGAGCGGCGCGCTTAGGCGTTGCCGATCTCCGTCCGGGAATGCTCCAGATCGCCGATGATGCTGTCGAGGGAGTCGGATTGAATCGCGCTCAAGGCGGCGATGATCCAGACGACCCGTGCATATTCCCCGAGGTGTTCTGCATCGGCGCGCCGCAGGGTTGCCACGTAGGCTGACAACTCCGGCAGGATTTTCCCGATGCGCGCGGCACCGAGCGTCGCTGCGCTGTCGCCGGCGAGCTTACGCTGCAGCCCTATCAGCGCGTCGAGTGCACGGCGTGCCGGTATATATGCCTGATGGCGATAAGGTTCCAGCAAACTCGAGGGCATTCGGGCAGCATACAACCCGCGCGCTCATTCGTCGAAGGCCGGCGCAGCGCTCGAGAAGGCAGCCACCAAGCGCGTCAATCTGCCGCGTATTTCGGTCGACGGCGACCAGTGGCGGGCGAACACCCCGCCGGGCCCGGCCAACGCATCGACGATGCCGGATGTTCCCTGCCGGCGCCAGAGATCGACCAGCGCCGCGGCCATCGGATCGCCGGCCTTTTGTGCATCCTGGCGCAAAAAGACGATCCACGCGGCCATGGCCTGCAGCAATGCCGGACAGTCTTGGCCTTTTTGCTCTTGGATCCGAAGGGTCTGCAGCCAGCGCTGCGGAATTTTCTGCGATCCGTCCATCGCGATTTGCGCGAGGCGATGCCGGAGGGTTTTGTTGGAGAAGCGCGCGATCAAAGCGTCGGCATACCAGTCAAGGTCGAGGCCGGCGGTGTGCGATAGGCTCGGCGCAGCCTCGTCACGCATCAAATGCTCGATCAGCGGGCGCAGAACAGGATCTTCAATTGCCTGATGAACGAATTCATGGCCGTGCGCGAGGCCTAGATAGGCGAGGGCGGAGTGGGCGCCATTGAGCATGCGCAATTTTGCGGCTTCGAACGGGGCGACATCCTGCACGAATTGCGCGCCGCCGGTTTCCCAGTGCGGGCGGGAACCCGCAAAATTGTCCTCGATTATCCATTGGCGGAATGGCTCGGTATTGAGCGTCGCCTCGTCGCACAGGCCAATATCGAGTTCGGTCTGCGCGCGGTCGGCAGCGGTCGTCGCGGGCACGATGCGATCGACCATGCTCGACGGGCAGCGGCAATGTTCCTGGAACCAGGCAAGCGAGCCAGGATCGGTCTGCCCGATGAATTCGCCGAGCAATGCGGCCAGCTGGCTGCCGTTCTCGGCAAGGTTGTCACAGCAGAGCAGAGTGAGGCCGGGCAAGCCCGATCGTCTGCGTGCGGCCAAGGCGCTTGCCAGGAAGCCGTAAAGCGTCTTGGGAGCGCTGTTCGCGGCCAAATCGCTCGCCAACTCGGGCGCTGCGCGATCCAGCCGGCCGTCGCCGCCGCGGCAGTAGCCTTTTTCGGTAATGGTGCAGGTGACGATGTGCGTATCGGGATGGGCGAGCGCATCGACCACGCCGACGGGGTCCTGGGGCGCGACCAGCACCCGGCGCACGGCGCCGATCAGGCGAATCCGGCTCTCGCCGCCTTGACGTTCGCGCACCGTGTAGAGTCCGTCCTGCGGCGCCAATTGTGCCTGCACGGCGGCGCTGCGCAGCGACACCCCGATGATGCCCCAGTTCCGATCGCCGTCGTTCATCGCATCGTCGGTATAGACCGCCTGATGCGCCCGATGAAAGGCGCCGAGGCCGATATGCACGATGCCGCAGCATTGCGCGTCGCGATCATATCGGGGTCTGCCGATGCCGCTGGAAACCCGAGAGAGGTTCGCGGACGACAGTCTCACAACTTATAGGACCGCTTCGCCAGGGAATAGGCCAGTTCGACGGCCAGTTCCGCGGCTTCCCATTCCTCCAGGCGATGTTCCGCGACCAGTTGCGCGAGGTATCCGCAATCCATGCGCCGAGCCACATCGTGCCGCGCGGGTATCGACAGGAACGCACGGGTGTCATCATTGAATCCGGCGGTATTGTAGAAGCCGGCGGTTTCAGTCACGCGCTGCCGGAAGCGGCGCATGCCCTGGGGACTGTCGTGGAACCACCAGGGTGGCCCCAGCTTCAAGCACGGGTAGTGGCCGGCCAGAGGCGCCAATTCGCGCGCATAGGCGGTCTCGTCGAGCGTGAACAGGATGATGGTCAACGCCGTCTTGTTGCCGTAGCGATTGAGCAACGGCCGCAGTGCCGTCACATAGTCGGTGGCGGTCGGGATGTCGGCCCCTTTGTCGCGGCCAAAGCGCTCGAACACCAGGGGGTTGTGATTGCGGAAGGAGCCGGGATGGATTTGCATCACCAAGCCGTCGTCGAGACTCATGCCGGCCATCACCGTGAGCATGTGTGCACGAAACAGTTCAGCATCCTGTTCGCCGGCGGTGCCGCGCGCGACCACGCCAAACAATTGCTCGGCTTCGCGCTCGGTCAGGTCCGCGGTCGCTGCCGTCGGGTGGCCATGGTCGGTGGCGGTGGCGCCGTGTGCGGCAAAAAAAGCCCGACGCTGGCGCAATGCCGCCAGATATCCCCTGTAGCTGAGGCAGTCCTCGCCGGTGAGATCGGAGAGCGCGCTGAGGTTGTCGACAAATCCTTCGAAGGCAGGATCGACCACCGGGTCCGGACGGAAAGTCGAGATGATCCGGCCGTGCCAGCCGCTCGCGCTGATCGCCTGATGATGGCGTAAAGGGTCAAGCGGTGATTCGGTCGTCGCCAGGACCTCGATGCGAAAGCGCTCGAACAAGGCGCGAGGTTTGAACGCCGGGGTGTGCAGCGCCGCCGCGATTTGATCGTAGTAATGATCCGCGGTTGCGCTTTCCAGGCAGACTTGGAGGCCGAAGACTTCGGCGAACACCCAATCCAGCCAAAGCCGCGACGGCGTGCCGCGGAACAGGTGATAGTTCGCAGCGAACAATCGCCAGGCGGTGCGCGGCTCCGCCCCGGCGTCGCGCCACCCGGATTCGAAGCCCGCGCCACGTGGCCGCGGGCGAACGCCGAGGGATTCCATGGGAATACCCCGGCTGTACAGCATGCGAAACACATAATGGTCGGGCGTCAGCAGCAGGTCGGTCGGATCGCCGAAATTGGCGTTGCTCGCGAACCATTGCGGATCGGTGTGGCCATGCGGCGAAATGATCGGCAGGCTCTGCACCGATTGATGCAGTCGCCGCGCGATGGCGCGCGTGCCGGGGTCGGCCGTAAACAAACGATCGGGATGCAGTACCAATGGTTTCGGCATGGTATTTACGCTATAGGAAACCGGTGTCATTGTCCACGGGGTTCTGCTAGGCTAGTGGCTTCAAGCGGTCCCGGAGAGGCGGAATTGGCGGATCGGCGCAGATGGTTACGTGCCAAGGCAACTATCAATGACATTGCCCGCATGTCGGGAGTGTCCAAGAAGACGGTCAGCCGCGTGATCAACCGGTCACCGCTGGTAAACGACGCAACGCGCAGCAAGGTCGATGCCGTCATCCAGAAGGCGGGCTATGTTCCCAATCCGCAGGCGCGCGCGCTGGCGTTGCGGCGCAATTTCTTGATCGGACTCATCCACGACAATCCAAATCCGCAGACCGTTCTGACCGTACAGCAGGGCATCCTCGATGCCCTCGCCAGCACCGAGTATTCATTGCTGGTGCGCCCCGTTTATCGCGGTTCTGCCACGGCCATCGAAGACATACATGCATTCCTCGACCGGCAGCGCTTGCACGGCGTGATCATCATGCCGCCCCTGTCGGAGAATGGATCGCTGGCCGAGTTGTGCGAACGCTTTGATTGCCGCTACGTGCGCATGGGGTCGGCACAGATGGATCGAGGCGACCGTTCGGTGTGCTCCAACGATCGCGAATTGGTGCGACAAGCCACGGAATATCTGATCTCGCTGGGACATCGGCGCATCGGCATGGTCGAGGGTCCGGGCGGGTTTCGCTCGGCGCTCGAGCGGCGATCCGGTTTCGGCGAAGCCTTGGCGGCCGCCGGCCTGCCGCTCAGCGCGGAGCTGATGGCGCCCGGCGATTATCGGTTCGAATCAGGGCTGCTCGCGGGGGAAAGGATTCTGGCCGCTGCACGCGCGCCGACCGCGATCTTCGCCGCGAACGATGAGATGGCCGCGGGCGTGCTGCACGCGGCGCGCCGGCGCGGACTCGATGTACCTGCCGACCTGTCGATCGTCGGCTTCGATGACACGGCGATTGCCGCGCATATCTGGCCGCCGCTGACCACGGTGCGCTGGCCGATTGCCGCCATGGCGCGCGCCGCAGCCTACAAACTGCTGGCCGGAACACCCGACGACGATCCAGCCGTGGCGGAACAGTCGCTGTTCCCCTCGTTGCTGGTCCATCGTGCTTCGGTCGCGCCGCCGAGCCGCGTGATGATGGTATGGTAGTCGCGTGACCCGCGTCGTTTGCATCGGTGAGTGCATGGTGGAACTTCGCGCGGTCGGCGAGGACGGCTTTGCCCGATCCTACGGCGGAGATGTCTACAACACCGCTGTTTACTTCAAGCGCGCTTTTGGCGACGCGCAAGTGCAATTTGCCAGCGCCACCGGCGATGATGGCATGAGCCAGGCGATGCGCGCGGTCTGGCGCGCGCACGGGATCGATGATTCGCTGGCCTTTACGGTGGGCGGCGGCTTGCCGGGGCTGTATGCAATCGAGACCGACGCCTCCGGCGAGCGGCGTTTTCAGTATTGGCGCGGCCACTCGGCCGCGCGCCGTTGGCTGGCGCTGTTGCTGGCAGCGGGCGAATCGCGCCTATGGGGCGCGGATATCGTGTATTTCTCAGGAATCACGCTGGCCATCCTCGACCCCGCGGAGCGTCAGGAAGCCATCGCCTTGATGCGCCGGCTGCGGGGGCGCGTCGGTACCATTGCGTTCGACCCCAATGTGCGCCCCAAGCTGTGGGAGTCGCCGGCGATTGCCGCGGCCGTCATCAACTCGGCCATCCCGGTGTGCGATATTCTGCTGCCGAGCATGGAGGATCTGACGTGGTTGCTTCGAGTCGATGAACCGTCACGGCAATTGGATCTTTTGCGGGAAATGGGCGTTAAAGAAGTGGCATTGACCTTGGGCGCCATGGGCTGCGCCGTGGCCGATGCCGAGACGCGCGTGCAATTTGCAGCACCGGCAGTTGATTGCGTGATCGATACCTCCGGTGCCGGCGATGCATTCAACGGCGTCTATCTGGCGGGCCGCGTTCAAGGCAGTACACCGGCCCAGGCCGCCGAGGCGGCACTCCTGGCCGCCTCTCGCGTCGTCACTCATGCCGGCGCGATAGTCCCGGCCCGCATATCCCACCCTTGATGAAAATGAACCTGCGTATGAGCGCAAATTTATGAACATTCGAGAAATCGTCGATATGGCCCCGGTCATTCCGGTGCTCACGGTGAGCGATCTTGCACATGCCGTACCATTGGCGCGCGCTCTGGTGGCGGGGGGATTGCGCGTGCTGGAAGTCACCCTGCGCACCAGCGTGGCCATCGGCTGCATCGAAGCGATCCGCAAGGGGGTGCCCGACGCCGTTGTCGGCGTGGGAACACTCACGCGACCCAAGGATTTCGCGGCGGCGGATCGGGCAGGCGCGCAATTCGGCGTCACCCCCGGGCTGACTCCGGAACTCGCCGGGGCGGCGCGCGGCGCGCGTTTTCCACTGTTGCCCGGGGTCATGACGCCGACGGAGATGATTGCCGCACGCAACAGCGGCTTCAATATTTTGAAATTATTTCCGGCGCAACAGGCGGGCGGCGTCGCCATGCTGCGCGCGGTGGCTGCGCTTTTTCCCGATCTCTTATTCTGCCCCACCGGCGGCATCACGCGCGCCAGTGCGCAGGAGTATCTGGCGCTGCCGAATGTCGTCTGCGTCGGTGGTTCATGGATTGCGCCGCAAGAGTTGCTGGATGCCGGCAACTGGCAGGGTATCGAGACGCTGGCACGGGAGGCCGTCGCGCTCAACAGGCGTTAGCGCTGCTGCAATGCAAAACGATCGCGTGGCGCGGGAGTGGAAGGCCGAATGAAATTGGAGGCGAGCCTATGGATTGCGGTCTTCATCCTCGTGGCGCTGGCGTTTTTTTTTCCGAAGACTCGAGCATTCAGCCTATCTGCCATCTGCGTCGCGATTGTCGCGATCGTCACCATCGTCGTCATTGCGACGCGCGGAGAACCGGTTGCGCTCCGAAAGGCGCTCCCGTCGGCCGTTGCGCAAAAGCCGGTCGATTTTGAGCGCTTTCATATCGAAAATCTGGATAAGGCAGATCCGGAAGCAGGAAAACGCATACCCGTCGGAGAAATTCGCTTCGATCAAATACGCGCCGAGGCCGGAGTGGAACGCGGCAGCATCGGCCGGGTTGTGGCGCGACTTTACAACGACTCCGAGACCTATACCTTGACCGACTACGGCTATTATCTCGTGCTGCAGGACTGCATCAGGACGGTCTGCACGTCGGTCTTCGACCAACACGGCCAAGCCGCTGTGTCGGTGCCGCCCCGCCAGGCTCGCGACGTCGAGATTTCAATCCAAGCGGGAAGTACGCGCGATCTGCCATCGATCAAGATACTCGGAACCGCGAATATCCTGCTCACGCCGACCGAGACGCGCGCACAACCCGCGGGCAACCAAAATCCCACCGACTAGTCATCGCCGTTGCCGCCGGCGGCTCCGGTGATTTCCGTTGCCTGTCAGCTCAAAGTCAGCTTGAGTGCGGCTGCAGCCGAGGTGACTTTACCTTGGGCATCTTTTCCTGCGGTTATCGCGTCCGTCGGATTACCTGCTTTGAAAGCGTCCTGGGCTTTGCTCCACGCCGAGTTGGCGTCCGCCAGTCCGGACTTTGCGGCAGCGAGATCGACACCTTTCGGAACGTGCTTGGTCTTTGACAAGCTGTCGATACGGTTCTGAACCGCGGTAAGCGATTGGGGCACGGAAGCCTCCAAGGATCGCCACTCGTTTCCCAGCGCCTTCTCACTCTCGTCCTTCTTGTCGGCCGCGGCACTCACCAAACCGTTGATTTCGATCAAGACGGCGGGTGCGCCGGCGACTACCGCCGCATAGTCTTTTTTCTCGTAGGATGCGGTCAATTGCGCCACCTTGCTCTGGGTTTGGGCGTATTGGTCGGGCACGTACTTTTGCGCATCCGCCGACACCGAATTCAAGGTGGTGTTGATGTTATCGAGAGCGTTCTTGGCGGGCTCCATCTGGTTGGCGCAGGCCACGAACAAGAAAACGGAGCACAAGGTCAGGAATCCTGTAATTCTTAGATTTGGCTTCATATACGGATCTCCTTACGGTAAAGACATACGCTACGCTATGTCTCGAAAGGATTGCAAGTAAGGCGAATGTCGGCGTTGTCCCGCAATGGAGCGGCGTGCCGAGGCAAGTTGTCACGCTGCGCTTTGGCGCCGAAAAACTCCGTGATATCAACAAATTAATCGAACGGGAAGCGCGGGGCGATTATCGGCTCATGGCCGCCTTTACTCGAGCGCGCGTGAAGGGTATGTCGCGAATCCGAGCCCCGATGGCGTTGGCCACCGCGTTGCCCAGTGCACCCGCCGCCGGACCTTGTGCGGCCTCACCGGCGCCGAGGAACGGCTGTCCGGGTCGGGGAATCACGTGTATTTCGATCGAGTCAGGCACATGCGCAAACCGCAGGATGGGATATGTGGCCCAATCCGCGCTGGTCACGCGCGTTTGGTCAAATTGCACGGCTTCAAAGAGCGTCCAACTCATCGACTGCAAGAGTCCGCCCTCGGTCTGATTGCGGATGCCGTCCGGATTGACGATTTCGCCGCTGTCGATTGCGCAGGTTGCGTGCAGCAGCCGGACATCCCCGGTGTCGGGTTCTACGGCAACCTCGCAGGCGACTGCGCAGTAAGAGGCGAGATTCTTGTAGCGGGCAAACGCAAATCCGATGCCGTGGTTCGGCGCAATGGTTCGTTTGCCCCAGCCGAAGCGCTGCGCCGCCAAGGTCACGACGTCGCGAGACCGTGGATCATCCAACTGCCGCAATCGAAACTCGACCGGATCGATCTGCGCCACCGCGGCAATCTCATCCATGAAGCTTTCGATGGAGAACACGTTCATATACGCGCCCAAGGATCGAAGGGATGAGACGCGCAGCGGCATGTGCTTCAGGAAGTGCCAGATCACTCGCTTGTTCGCGAACGAGTACGACGGAACTGCATTGCGGTCGCCGCTTCCCTCCGGCGAGATGTGCACCTGCTGCGGCCTTGGCGTGAACGCAGCACTCAGCAGGCGCTCCGGGAGCAAGGTTCCGGCAGGACCCGGCCGGGTGCCGTGGGTGTTGCTCCACAATTCGTATTGCCAATCCCCAATCACGCCGTCCGCGTCAAAGACGGCTCTGGCCCGGGTCACCATCGCCGGACCGTAGGGTTCATTGAGGTGTTCCTGTTCGCGCATCCACTGGACCCGTACCGGCGTGCCCGGCAGGGCATGCGCCAACAGCGCTGCATCCGCGGCCGCATCATCGGCGCCATTGTGGCCGTAGCAGCCCGAACCTTCCACATGGATGCAGCGAACGGCCTCTTTGGGCATGTGGAGCATTTCTGCGATTGCGGATCGATCCGGAAACACGCCCTGAGTGTGGGTCCATACCGTCAAAGCTCCGTACTTGAGCAATGCCAGCGCGCAAGAGGGGCCGATCGACCCGTGACATTGATAAGCGCGGGTGAACTGTGCCTCGAGCATGCGAGAGCCGGCGGATGCAACAGGCGAGCGTTGATCGATGACCACGGCATCTTCCGCCTCGAGCCCCTTAAGATACGCGGCCAACTGGCTTTGCGGGGGAAGCCGCGACTGCTCCTGCCAACGCGCGAGCTGTGCCAGGCGATGCATGGCCTGCACTGCCTGAAATTCTTCGCTGGCGATGACGGCGAGGTAGTCCCCATCGTGGATCACCGAAAGCACACCCGGCATGTGTGATACGGCACCCGTGTCGGCACCCAACAGCGTCGCGCCGCTACTCGGCGGGCGCACGACTCGCGCATGCACCATACCCGGCAGGCGCATGTCTTGAACGTACGCCGCCCCGCCGGTCACCTTGGCTGGGATATCGATTCGAGGCAGTGACTTGCCCATCTGAGTGAATCGGTCGGGTGGCGTCAACGGAGAAGTGGGCAGGGCTTCGATGTGCAGGATGTCGCCCTCGACAAGCTGCCCGTAGTTCAAGGCTCGTCCATCGTCAGCGCTGATGATGCCGCGAGCGACTCGCAATCGATCCTTACTGAGAGCCAATCGTTCGGCGGCCCTGCCCACCAGTATTTCCCGCACCTGTGCCGCCGCGTTACGTACCGCGGTACCGCTGTCCTGCAGAGAGTGGCTGCCGGCGGTGTATTGCTCATTCGCCGTCAGCTGAGTATCCGCCGTCACCAACTTTATCTGTACCGGCTCGACCTTGAGCTCTTCCGCAGCCACTTGCACGATTGCGGTCTTGATGCCCTGGCCCAATTCGGCCTTGCCGGTAAACACTGAAATCCGGCCGTCTGCGTCGATGCGAATCCAGGCGTCGAGGTAGGGCGCCTTGGACAAGCTTCCCGGCAGCGCCGCCGCATGAGAGGCGCCCGGGCGCAACAACATCGGGAAACTCACCACCAGCGCGCCACCCGCCAGGCAAAACGCTCGTCGCGAAAGCGACCTGTGGTTGGCAGTCAACGCGCATCCTCCCGCGACTTATGCGCCAGCCGTGAGGCGCGTCTTACCGCCGCGATGATTCGCATGTGGGTGCCGCAGCGACACAGATTTGGTTCCAGCGCAGCCCGGATCTCGGCATCGCTCGGATCCGCGACGCTCATCAGTAGGGCATGCGCGCGCATCATCATCCCAGCGATGCAATAACCGCACTGGGCGGCCTGCATATCGATGAAGGCCTGCTGCAGGGGGGCAGGGCGTTGCGGCGATCCCAAGCCCTCCAGTGTGGTGATGCGGCGACCCTTTAAAAGCATGATCGGCAGGGTGCAGGAGGTCACGGCCTTGCCGTCAATGACCACCGTGCAGGAGCCGCATTGGCCGAGTCCGCAGCCAAATTTTGCGGCATTCAGCCGAAGATCGTTGCGCAGGACGTAGAGCAGCGGGGTCTGTGGGTCCGCCGAGACTTCCCGGTCGGTGCCATTCACGTTCAAGGTCAGGCTCATGGCTGTCCGGTCTTTTGCAGCTCGCGCCGCGCCGCCGGGATGCTGCCCCCTAAGCTGCTCCAGGGTGCCTTATCGCTAAAATGCGCCCGCAGATACTGAAGCAGAGCCGCCAGGTCCTCATTACTGATGGCTCCATCGAAGCTGGGCATCATTCCCGCCGGGCGACCGTCGGCAGCAGGCACTCCGGCCGGCGTGACCAGGATCATATTGCGCGGTTCAGGTGCATTGAGGGCCGAACTCAAGGCCAAATCCATGCCACCGAACGGCAGCGCCGCGCTGCCCTCATGACAGCTTGCGCGGCTCGCGGCGAAGAGACGGGCTCCGATGCCGCCTTCGCCAGGTCGGACCTCAGTGCGCGCGTATCGTTTCAACCCGGGGTGCCCGGCCATGTTTGACTGAATATATACGCTCATTGCATGCACGTCTGCCTGTTCGGCTTGGCAAGGGGCGCTGCCATCATCGCCTTGATGTGCTTTGGCGGGCGTCCGAACAGTCGTTTGCCTGTCCGGAAAGCCCGCCGCTGCAGTTTGCGGCGACGCCGTTTGAGGTGCTTGATGGCGCCTCCATCCGATGCGGCAGGGCGGCCCAGTTCGCTCATCAGCATGCTCAGGTCATGATCATCCCCCAAGGCCTTGGTCAGCCGATTCGCACGCCGCCGCAGCTTTTTGAATTGCGTATTGAATACGAGTCCGAGAAGATCAAGCTGATTCAGCAGATATTTCGCCTGTTTGCGCCACTCGTGCAGCGCCTGATCGTCCCTCGAGCGGGCGCGGTTGAGCGCTTTGCGTCCAGCCCGGTATTCGCGCAACGCACCCGCGAGTGCCGACATGCCTTCCGGGCCATCCAGCGAGAGTTGCACGAGACTCTCGCGGGTCGCGATGAGCTTGCCAAGCGCGGTTCGAAATCCCCGGCGCTCGAGTATTTGACGTTGCCGCCGATACTCGGAATCGAGGCGCCGCCCAACGAGTGGCGGCGGCGCAGGCAGACGGGCGAGCAACTCTCGCAAAACAAGGGCATCTCTGACCGCTGTGAGCGGCTTGGCAGCGTCTCGTACCCGGCGGTTTTGGCGCCGGTATTCAAGTGTTCCGAAGCGCTCGCGCAATAATCGCAATGCCGCCCTGACGGTTTTGCAGGACTTGCGGACCGCATGCACCGCTTCATCGCCATGGCCGGCTCTGACGGTTTCGATCGCGCCGTCGAGAAGAGCGAGGACGCAATCGTGTAGTGTACGGACCTGAGGAGTCGCGTCTTCGGGCGGAACTGAAACTTTGGCGGCGCCAATGGGGCGATGATTCGCCGTGCGGTTCGGCATTGCTCAACACCCCGGATTTCCTTCAACCGAACATGTGCGACTCATTTCGGGTGCAGGTTGGTTGTGGCGAGCGTGGAATCGCAAGGTCGAGCGTTACAAAGGGCTGGGACTCATTGGTGCTGGCCACGAGCTTACCCTGAGGGTCGATGAGCCATCCGCCGCCACCGGTTGCGCAGTTCGAAGATGCCAAAACGCAGCGGCCCCGTCGCGCCGCGTCGCTCGCCGCCCGGAGCCAGCGGTCGGACTCAGCTTCCGGCGTCGAGCGAGGAACCAAGAGCAATGTGACCCCATCACGGGCATATTGCCCACCGGCACCGGTGTCGAAGAGTTCCGCGCCAATGAGGAATGCCGCCACCGATGTTGCAACCTCGACGGGAGTAAAATCTGCCGGCGAACTGACGTACCAAGCGGATTCCCACGCACCTTCCCGATTCTCGAGCTTTGACTTGGCGTGAATGCTGCGTACACCGTGCCGACCATCCCAGAGAAACGCCTCATCATTGCGCCCGTTGCCGAAATCAACCGGCCGGGTCGCAGCCAATGCCGCAGGAGAGATTTCCGGAAAATGCCTTTCCCACCGGTCGTGCGCATCGACCGCTTCCTGCCAGGACCGGGGGTTGAACGACGGCGATAGAGCCAACCATGGATAAAACGGCATTTCCGGGAGCAGCACCAGTTCGGTCGCGTTTGAACGCGCGTGCGCCATCAACCGCGCCCAATCCAGTTGAAGGGCTTCGCCGCTGCTATGTAATTGGCAGACTGTTATCTTCACGAGCTTGACTGCAATATGCGGTCCTTCACATGTCTTGGCCAATTCGCCGCGAGCTTCAACGACGGTCAGTTTTCGCTGACAGACATTTCGCAGGCGGCCACCGATGATGCATCACTGCATTGCGCAAACGGATGAAAGCCGATGAACAAGATCTTGGTTCGTACCGGGCAGGCTGATTTTCCATTGTCCAAGCCGGAATTTGTCAGGCGCTTTCGAAGCCGGTTCACAGATCCGGCCTTTGCAGATGAACAAACTCAAATCGACCAATTATTGGACATCGCCTGGGACGGCTACCTCAATGGCCGCAAGAGCCCGGTGACGCGCAAGGCGGGCCCGGAATTCGCCGATCCCGAGTACGAGCTATCGGTCGATTGGCTTGCGACTCGGGAGGCCGTCCTGGCAGCCCAGAGGGTGCACGAGGAAGCCTCGGGTCCTTCCAGGGTTCTTCTGATCTGCGCCGCCTCCCGCAACGACAAGAGCTGCCCGGGGGAGATGTCAAAATCGTATCGCATGGTCAAACTGGCGCAGGCTTGCTTCGCGACCCGGCAAGTGGAAGTGGATGTCCTCGATCTGAGTCTGCTCACCTCCGAGTACGCGAAGATCATCTATCCGTGCAAGGGCTGTGTGTCGACTGCGATGCCACTGTGTCATTGGCCGTGCTCCTGCTACCCGAATCATGGCCTCGGACAAGTCAACGATTGGATGAGTGAGATCTACCCGCGATGGGTGGCCGCCCATGGGATCATGATCATCACACCGGTGTATTGGTATCAGGCTCCGAGCGGCCTCAAACTCATGATCGACCGGCTGGTCTGCGCGGATGGCGGCAATCCGGATCCCTCGACCACCCATGGAAAAAAGGCTGCCGAGGCGAAATCGATCGAAGTTGAAGGATGGAGCTATCCGCGCCATCTGGCAGGACGCTCCTACGCGCTGGTAGTTCATGGCGATGCCGCGGGAACCGAGACGCTCCGGCGCAGCATTTCCGATTGGCTCAATGATATGGATTTGATTCAAGCCGGTGCCGAATCATGCATCGACCGATACATCGACTACTACGGGAAGTACGCCGCCAGCCACGATGCCTTTGATCGCGATAGCGCTCTGCACCAGGAGGTCCGAAATGCCGCGGGCGCCCTGGTTGAGTCAATTTTGCAACGGCGCAGAGGAATCACAAGTCCGGACGCGGATTTGCATGATCCGCGCCCGAAATGATTTCTTCTGCCAACGGGTTGAAGGTCGCGAAATGGAAGGCTATTCCCTGTTGATGCAGACGATGCTAGCATCAGCAGCTACTTTCATCGGGGTGCTCTTGTTCAATCGGTCCCATCGTCGGGAATTTCGCGTCGCGGCCTTTGTCGCGCTCGCGTTGTTCGTCGCCCAGATCGGCGCAATCGCGCATTCCTACACCCACCAGCCATCGACCGGTACTTCGACCTACCAGAAGATTGCGAACAATCATGAGTTTTGCGCGGATTGCTTGAATTTCGCGCCGTTATTGGCGGCAGCGGGAACGCCCGCGCTGCTGCCGGTTTCGCTTCAGTTCACGCAGAGCCCGCCCCCGCCGGCGCCTCCTGCCTCGTTTCTCGATCATCGCTCCTACCTCGCTTTCCGCTCTCGCGCTCCGCCCGTCACACGCTGACTCTTTTTTGAGATTCATTGTGCCGCAGATTTTCTGTGGCCCGGCGTGTTCGGAGGAGTGCTTGATCCATGTTCTCATACCATCGTTTCCCGGCGTGCCGTGCGCTCGCCACGACCTCTATTGTCCATTTGATCTGCGCGTTTGCGCCCGCATTTTCAGCACCGGAAAGCGACTCCACGGTAAACAGCGGCAGTTCCGCGGCAGCAGCTCCGGCCGTGGATGAAGTGGTCGTCATTGCGCAACGTCTGAACGAGGCGCGCAACGGCATCCAGACGCAAACCGGCGCTTCGACCTATACGATCAATGAGGCTGCGATCGGCGCGCAGCCAGGCGGCGACAATCAGTTGCTGAATCAAGTGATCATGCAAGCTCCCGAAGTGGCGCAAGACTCCTTCGGTCAATTTCACGTTCGTGGTGAACACAACGGGCTGCAATATCGCTTGAACGGCATCATTTTGCCGGAAGGCATCAGTGTGTTCGGGCAATCGCTCGATCCGAGACTCATTTCCTCGATGACCCTCATTACCGGAGCGCTGCCGGCGGAGTACGGTCTGCGCACCGCCGGAATCATCGACTTGAAAACCAAAAGCGGCGTGATCGATCCGGGCGGCTCGGTGTCGATTTACGGCGGCAGCCATGGAACCGTCGAGCCGAGCTTCAACTATGGCGGCAGCGAAGGCAGATTTAACTATTTTGTCTCGGGGGACTTCCTCCGCAATGATCTCGGCATCGAGTCGCCCGACGGCCGCTCGAGCCCGGACCATGATCACACCACGCAGTATCACGAGTTCGCATACCTGGAATACATCTTGGATGAGAGCGACCGCCTGAGCGCAGTCCTTTCGAGTTCCGCGGGCAAGTTTCAAATCCCGAACCGCGGCAACCAGTCGGCGGGCATCGCCAACGCGGATGGTACGCCGCTCACGGTCGATGGCCAGACGACGTTTCCGAGCGACGCGCTCGATGAAAATCAACGCGAGCTGAACCATTTTGCGATATTGAGCTGGCAACACTCGCAGGGGGCATTCGATGTTCAAACGTCGCTGACAGCGCGCTATTCGAGTCTGGACTTCACGCCCGATCCGCTCGGCGACATTCTCTTCGATGGAATTGCGCAAAACGCCTTCAAGCAAAATATTGCCTATGCGGTGCAGTCGGACGCCGCGTACAGGCTCAATGACGGGCACACGCTGCGGGCCGGTGTGTTTCTGCAGAGCGACCATTCCAAGAGCCTCACCAGTTCGGCGGTTATCGCGCTGGACGAAGCGGGGAACCAAATCAGCGATATCCCGGTGACGATCATCGACAACGGCGCAAAGACCGAATGGATCGAGAGCGCATACCTGCAGGATGAATGGAAACTCATTCCGACGGTAACGGTGAACTACGGATTGCGCTTCGACAAATTCACCGCGTTTGCCTCAGGTCATCAGGTTAGCCCCCGCGTCAATGTCGTTTGGCAGGCGCTCCCTGATACGACAGTGCACGCCGGCTATTCGCGTTATTTGTCGCCGCCGCCGTTTGAACTTGTCGGAACCGAGACGGTGGCGAAGTTTGCGAATACAACCGCCGCCGCCTCCATCCTGCAGGCGGACACGCCGCTTCCCGAGCAGGCCAACTACTACGATATCGGTGCGCAGCAGAAGATCACGGATCAAATCACCCTGGGGCTCGACAGCTACTACAAGCAATCGCACAACTTGATCGACGAAGGTCAATTTGGCGCGCCCATCATATTGACGCCGTTCAACTATACCTATGGCAAACAGTATGGCGTGGAATTGACGAGCAGCTACACGGCTGAGGATTTTACTGCCTATCTGAACCTCGCCTGGCAAAGTGCTCGCGGCAAGAACATCGATTCGGCGCAATTCAATTTTGGAGAGGATGATCTCGCCTATATTGCCGATCACTACATCCACCTGGATCACGAGCAGCGTGTCACCGCCTCCGGCGGCGCATCTTATAGGTGGGGCCATACACGCTTCAGCGCCGATGTCCTGGTCGGATCGGGTCTGCGTGCCGACTTGCAGTTGCCGGACGGCAGTTCGATCCCGAACGGAGCGCATTTGCCGTACTACACGCAGGTGAATTTCGGCGCCAGTCGCGTTTTCCATTTAGGCGATTCCGGTACACTGACGGCCCGGTTCGATGTGATCAACGTCCTCGATAAGCGCTACGAGATCCGCGATGGAACGGGGGTGGGCGTCGGCGCGCCGCAATTTGGACCGCGGCGGGGATTGTTTTTCGGTCTCTCGAAATCGATTTAAATGGGCCGTCTGGACCGCGACGGTCAATGCGTCAGGCCGTAGATCTCCAGCTCTCCTGGTGTACTGGTGGAGCTATCCGCTCCGCCGGTGTTATTGCCGCGCGTGGCTACATACACCCGGCCATTCGCCACCGTGGCCACTGAAAATTTGACGGCATTGCCGGCAGCGTCGGCGGCATTCAAGCTGCTGTTCCACAGCTCGTTCGATAAATTGGCGGCGTCGTAAGCGTACAACACCGCTGGTCCACATGCAGCGGATTGCCGCGTGCAATAGCTGTGAGTGTCGAGAACCCAAACCACGCCGTTCTGAGTGCCTGCGGCGGAGACCGACGGCGTGGATCCGGGAAAGCCGTATGCGTGGCTCGACGAAGTACCCAACGTGAACTGCGCCGTCGAAGTATTCAATTGATAGGAGGTCAGCGGGCCCCCGCTGCCCGCGGCGAACAGGCGATTGTTCCAAAGGGCAGGGGTGGAAAACAGGCCGTGGCCAAACGCCAGGGGCTGCACCGCGGCGCTGTCGCCGAAACCACCGAGCAGGTCGCGATTGAGCACGTACAGTGTTCCGTCCTTTCCGCCGCAGACCAACGCATGCGTCACGGTATTGCCTGCCGGCAAATCCGCGAGCACCGCTGCACCGCCGGAGCCGAAGTCCCGATCGCTCTGATCGTCGGCCAACTCGTCCGAGGGAGTGAAATACGAAGTGACGTTGAGCGAGGCGTCTGCTTGCAGCAGCGAGTCGCCGTAGTCGTCGTTCGGTGCGCTGGCGTTATTGGCGTCGAAACCGCCGTTGCCGGTGAGGAAATATAAATGGTTTGAAGCGTCAACGGATGGCGCACCGCCGCCCATCCAGATCCCGCCGCCGCCAACGTTCGGCGTGCTGTTGAACACGGCACTCTGACTCCAACTGCCGCTGGAATAAAGGTACCCGATGACCCAGCCGTACCAGGGGCTGGCATCTTCGTGCGATCCCCACGCAACGAACACCGTGCCGTTGACCAAGGCCAATCCAGCGCGTTGATTCTCCTGCTTGGCGCTGAAGGCTACCGAGCTGCCGCCGCTGCCCGTGCCGGGAAAGGAACCCGCAATGAGCACGGGTGACCCGGATTTTTCAGCGCCACTGGTGATGTCGATCGCGTGCAAGCGCTGATAAAACGTGCTCAAGGTCGAGTCGATGGACTTGGACACCACATAGAGCGTGCCGTTCGAGCCGTCGATCACCGCGGTGCCGTTGACGCCAACTTCAGGCTGAATATCGCCGGCGCCGTTGCCCACCGAGCCGCTCGGCACCGGTGCTTCGCCGCTGGTTCCACCGTGTGCCGCGTCGATCAAATTGATCGACCAGAGCGTCACGCATGAATTGGATTCGCCGTCAAAGGCAAACAAGGTGTCGTGCTGCGTCGTGACGAAGACCACGTTGTGCTTCACGCCGCTCACGGCCACATTTGCCACCCACAGGGGCTGCCCATAGATGGCGCCGTCAACCGCGCAAGAGGCCAGCTTGCCGAAACTCGTGGTGTTGATGTTGGCGGGAGTCAGTGCGTACTCTTGTATGTTCGCGCCATCGCGCGCGGCATCGTTGTGATAGGTGTAGACGCCGGCCAAATCAGTGACCGCCGCGAACGCGGTGGCGGATTGCGTCGAATTGGCAAGGCTCGTGGCCACAATCGTGTGAACTCCCGCTGCTCCGGCGGTATAAAGACCGGCGGCAGTGATCGTGCCCACCGTGGCATTGCCATTCGCGATGCCATCCACCGTCCAGGCGGCCTTGCCGCCGCCCGGAACCGTCGCGCTGAATTGCTGGCTGCGGGTCAGCGTCAGAGGCGCGTTCTGGGGCGCAAGACTCATGTTGACGCTCGATACCGCCAGCGTGACCGTTGCAGCCGCGCTGGTGCCGCCGGCGCCCGTGCAACTCAAAGAATAAGAGGTGGTGGCGCTGACTGCAGCCGTATTCTGTGTGCCGCTGCTCGGCAGGGTGCCGCTCCATCCATCGCTGGCGGTGCATGCTGTGGCATTGCTGGACTGCCAGGTCAAGGTCGACGTGCCGCCCGGCGCAACTACGGTCGGGTACACGCTCAAGCTTGCGGTGGGAATCACACCAACCGTCGTGCTCGCACTCGAGGTGCCGCCGGGACCTGCGCAGGAGAGTGAATAGGAGGCAGCGGCGGACAACGGTCCCGTGCTTTGCGTGCCGCTGAGGCCCACGGCACCGCTCCACGCACCGGATGCGGCGCACGCACTGGCACCCGAGGAATTCCACGATAAAACAGCTGTTTGACCCGACGGCACCGCAGAAGGTGCGGCGGACAACGTCACGCTCGGCGCAGGAATCAATGTCACCGTTGCGACGATCGGAGTGGTCGCGCCGCCTGCGCCGGTGCACACCAGGGAGTACACGGTCGTCGCAGTGATGGGGGCGGAGATCTGCGTGCCGCCGGCCGCGAGCGTCCCGCTCCAGCCGCCGGAAGCAGCACAGGAATCGGCGTCGGTTGAACTCCAACTGAGCGATGAGGTGCCCCCGAGAGCCACCGTGTCCGGAGATGCCGTAAGCGTTGCCGTCGGCAAGCGATTCACCTTCACCGTGGCACTCACCGGCTGGCTGACTCCACCCGGACCCGAGCACGTCAGCGTGTAACTGGCATCATCGTTTAGAGCGCCCGTGCTCTGGGTACCACTGGCCGCGAGCGTCCCATTCCAGGCTCCAGTGCCGGCGCACGAACTTGCATTGGTCGAGGTCCACGTCAGCGTGGTGGACTGCCCGGCGTCGATAGTGGTGAGCGACGCAGTGAGCGAGACGGTTGGAACCGGAGTCGGCGTGATCCCACCGCCGCCACAGGCAGAGAGAAGCATCGCCGGCCCGATGATGCGAAAAGAATGTGAGAAGCGCACGCCATCCCAAATTTAGTTTTCAGGAGTTTAAGCCTTCGCTTGGAGATTTGGCATGCGATATTTAGCAGAGTAAATTTTACAAAACCCAACTCTCGCCAACCGGGGGGCGTGAGGGTGACTAGCCGGGCGCTGCCGAGTTCGCGCGGTGTTCACCGAACCCTGGTGGGCAGTCCACGCCACCATGGGCGACGCGAGGAGCCAGGTATTTGCGCTTTATGGGCTCAATCAGCGAGTCCCAGTCCTTGCAAAATCCTGGGCGCATGTTTTTCGACGCGCGAGGTGCGGGTCGCCGACTGTTTCGCCCCGGCGAAATGCAGCAAATAACCTTTTTGTCTTCCGGGGGTGAGCGCATGAAAGGCTTCGGCTAGTTTAGGATCATCATCCAAACGCATCTGAAACTCCTCGGGCACATCAAATTGCGCCACGCCCCTCATCCTCACCTTGGCGCCGGATTTCTCGACTGCAATCGCCTCTCTGATACAGGCCCTCACGCCCGCTTTCTGTTTGTCGATGTCCGCAAGTGAAGCAAATCTGATTTGTCTCGCGGCCTGCACATTCTTGGTTTGCTGAATGAGGATGCCCTTGGGGTCCTTAAGCAAAGCGCCCTTCATAAAAAGCAAGGCGCAATAATTCTTGAAGCCATGGATCAACACCACATTACCGCCATTCAAATCGTAGCAAGCTTGGCCCCATTTCAGTTCTTCATTGAGGCCCGATGCAAGACAGAGTTGGCGGAGCGCGGCATATTCGGCGCTCCAGCGTCTTTCTTTGCCATGGGCCTTATTGACGAGTGGATTCATTGCGCCTTTGCTCGTGTCGTGAGTTCCGGTGAAGATCTTTGCTGGGCGTATGCCACGTTAAATGCTGTTCGACATCCCAAACATACCCCAAAATTCCTTCCGAAGTAGCGCAGTAAATTCATAATCATAAAGAATAAGAACAATGTGTAAACTATTGATTATGAAGTCTATAATTGGGTAGATTGTTTGCGCCGCATCGTCGAAGCCGCGTTCGACATATCCGGATCGAGTCGAATGGCTTCGGCGGCGTCGGAGGCCGCTTTAACATCGTCGCCCATCGACCCATGCGCGATGCCGCGATCGCGCCACGCAACCGCGTTATTGGGTTCAAATTCAATGGCCTTACTGAAGTCAGCGATGGCGCTCTGGTAGTTACCCTTATGGGCATAGAGCGAGCCGCGGCTCACAAGGAGCCCTCCATCCCTGGAGTTGAGTGCCAATGCTTGGGTTAGATCGGCAATGGCCCGATTGTCATCGCCCTGTTCGATCAAAATATTGGCGCGGTTGAGGTAGGCCGCAAACAGCTTCGGATCGAGAACGATTGCATCTCCGTAGTCTGCCAAAGCCTCGCGTTCCTCGCCTTTTTGGAAATGCAGAAGGCCGCGGTTGAAGTAATCTCGGGCGTGCCGGAACTGCACCGAATTCGGTCGGCATCGTTGCCCCATGCCGGAAGGCGCCCTGCGCATCGGTCGTCAGGGGCGCAAAAACGAACATCGCGACAGGTGCTATCGATAATAGATAACGGGATGTCGGGTGCACTTCGGGTGATCATACCTGACTCCCACGAGATCGGCTCTTTGCCAGGGCCTGTTAAACCTTTAGCTAACCGATGCCATGGCGTCTCCGTCGAGTCGATAACGCCAGGCCCGTGTCCCGTTCACCCCAAAACACAAGCCACGCATGGCGCCACTGCATAAAATCGACCTATGCGAAGCCAAGAATCTGGGCATACCGATTTAGGCCGGACGGGAGTGGCACTCTATATATTGTGGGCGCTGTTCTGGCTTTTGCTCATGCTGATTGCGATTCAAGATAATCGTCACGATTCTCGGTGGTGGGCGCCGATCCTATCGGAAGGCAGTTCTGCAGTTTTCGGGACCCTCTGGCTCAATCAACGCCGCCGCGTGGTCCGGAGCTTCGATCAATACCTCGATCGTCCTCTGTACTGGATCGGCCATCAGCTCAAATGGGTGCCGGTTTGGGCCGTCATCTTTGTTGCGGCGGTGTATTCGTTTCGTCACGGCGTCTATGCATTGCTTGGCCAGACGTATCATCATGATTCCTGGGGCTCCGTGTTTGTGTACGAGACGCTTAAGCTCGGGCTTTTCATGGGTTTGTGGCTCGGTATTCTTTTTGGCTTCGAGTCGTTCGGGCAATTGCAGGTGGAACGCGAGCGCTCGCTTGCCATACAGGCAATGCTGGCCGAAGCGCAGCTCTCGCAACTCAAGGCGCAGCTGCAGCCGCATTTCCTGTTCAACACACTGAATACCATTTCGTCGTTGATGTTCACCGATGTAGCGCAAGCCGATCGGCTACTCGCCCGCCTGGGCGATCTGTTGCGCAGCAGCCTGCTGGCTGGGAAACAGAGTTTCGCAACGTTGCGTGAGGAACTTCGAATACTCGAACTTTACGCCCGGATCATGCAGGAGCGTTTTGGCGACCGCGCAGTGATGCTTTGGGAAGTGGACGAGCGCAGCGCGAATGCACGGGTCCCCTGCTTGTTGCTGCAGCCGCTTTTGGAAAATGCGTTCAAACATGGGGTCGAGCTCAGCCGTCGCAAGGAAACGGTGCGAGTTGCCGCTCGCCGTATCGGGCATCAACTTCATGTGACGATTCACAATACGGGGTCATCGTTGTCGACAATGCGCAGCGATGGCATCGGCGTGCGCAATTGTCGCGAGCGGCTTCGAGTTTTGTATGGCGCGGAGGGAAGCCTTGATCTTGCGACAGATTCCACCGGCGTGGAGGCACATATCGTCATTCCCTATAGCGAGCAGCTGTCGTGATTCGTACGTTGATCGCAGACGATGAAGAACGCGCGCGAGCCAAACTGCAACGCTGGCTTGCCGAGCAAACAGATATCGAAATCGTTGCGCAAGCCACCGACGGCTTGTCTGCTGCTGAGGCAATCGTGCGCGAAGGTCCTCATCTCGTATTTCTGGATATTCAAATGCCAGGCTTGAGCGGTTTGGAGGTCGCGTCGCAATTGGAGCCGACTGGCGCGCCGGTATTGGTATTTGTCACGGCATATGACGAGCACGCCGTACGGGCCTTTGATTTGAATGCAGTGGACTATTTATTGAAACCCTACGACAAGGACCGGTTAATCCGTTGTCTTGCCCGCATTCGCGAACGACTTCGTACCCGGCAATCATCTGCAGCCGTGCAGATCGCAAGGATACAAACCGGAATCAGCGAGCGACTGCTGGTGCCTAATGGCGAGAACTTGGAGCTGCTGGACGCTTTGGCAATTCACTGGTTGCAGGCGGATGACAACTACGTGCATGTTCACACAGCTGCGCGTGCGTATATGATTCGACGCACATTAAGCGATCTGTTGCAGCAACTGGGTGAACAGCGATTCGCGCGGATACACAAATCAGCGGCCGTCAATCTCGCTGAGATTGCCTCGCTAACACCGCTCTTTAAAGGGGATTACGAACTGCGGCTGCGCAGCGGGGCCAGCCTGCGTCTGAGCAGACGCTATCGGCAGCATTTGTTCGCCCGCATGGGGAGTTAATTTCTCGCTTACCCTGCTGAACCCTCCGCTTGCCACATTTTGGCCGCGCAAATGTCGCAGTCTGCGAAACTGTCCGCACTGACTCGTATAAGCAGGAGTAGGCAATGTCGCAAACGACAACTTCCAAAACGCTTGGGTATGAAATGTTGCTATTGGGCCTGCTGGCGATGCTGGTTGGCAGCAGCGCAACGGCCGATGAATGGGGCGCGTACGGTCGCGATGCGCGCGGCAGCCGATATTCGCCGCTGATGCAGGTTGCGCCCGAGAATGTCAGTAAATTGCGGGAAGTCTGGACATATCACACCGGCGATGTTGCCGATGGTTCGGGCAATCGAGAACGAAGCGGCTTCGAGACAACGCCGCTGATGATGGACGGCAACTTGTACCTGACCACTCCGTTTAACCGAGTCATCGCGCTGGATGCCGCTACGGGCCGGGAGCGCTGGGTATTCGATCCCAAAATCAATCAGACGCTGCCGTATGGCGATGGGCTGATCAACCGAGGGCTTGCTGCCTGGCGTGATGGGAAATCACCGGCCGGTCGCTGTGCGCTGCGGCTGTTCGAAGCGACGCTGGATGCCAGGCTCGTGGCTCTCGACGCGGCGACTGGCAGGCCATGCAAGGACTTCGGCAACGGCGGGGAAGTCGATTTGAGTCATGTCGCGCGCTATATCGCTGGCCGGTATCACATGACATCACCGCCGGTGGTTCTCGATGGGGCGGTGATTGTCGGCTCGGCGATTGACGACAACATGCTGGCGGAAATGCCGGATGGAGTCGTTCGCGGCTTCGATGCACGGTCAGGCAAACTTCTGTGGAGCTGGGAGCCGCTCGAGCGGCCCGCTGGCGTACGGGAGAGCGCCTGGCGGACTGGAGCCGGCAATGCGTGGTCCATTCCCAGTGCGGATCCGCAGCGACATCTGGTCTATATCCCGACCGGCAGTGCGAGTCCCGACTATTACGGCGGACTGCGTCCGGGCGACAACCGATGGGCCGATTCGGTGGTCGCCCTTGAGCCGAGGAGCGGCAAGCTGGTGTGGGGATTCCAGCTGGTGCATCACGATCTGTGGGACTATGACACCGCGGCATCGCCGCTCATCACCTCGTTTGAACTCAATGGTCAGAACACACCGGTGCTGATTGCCGGAAACAAGACCGGAATGCTCTACGTGCTCGATCCCTCCAGCGGAAAGCCAGTGCTTCCGATCGAGGAGCGGCCGGTACCTCAAAGTCTCATCCCCGGTGAAGTTACCTCGCTCACGCAGCCATTTCCGGTGACTGTGCCGGCGCTGGTGTCGCAGAGTCTAGTGCCGCAATCGGCATGGGGCATCAGCGATTCCGACCGTCGGGCCTGTGAATCCGTTCTGAAGGAGCTAACGGGTACATCCATCTTCTCACCCCCCAGTCTGAAAGGAATAGCCGCCGTGCCGGGCAATGTCGGTGGCATCAACTGGAGCGGATTCGCGTGGGATGCGAAGCACGAGCGCCTGATCGTCGCGGTGACGAATCTGGCTTTTCGGGTACAACTCATTCCCAGAGACAAATTTGCCGCGGGCAATCACGGCGACTTTCGCGCGGAGCTGGCTCCGCAAGCCGGAACTCCGTATGCCATGGCGCGCGCACCTTTGCGGGCTCCGTCGGGCGCCCTGTGCACGCCACCGCCTTGGGGCGAGTTGGTGTCCGTCGATTTGGCTGCGGGCAAGATCGCTTGGCGCAAGCCGCTGGGAAGTCTCGATGAAATGTTTCCTGGCATCGGAAAGCGGGCACCGGGATCGGTCGTTCTGGGCGGCCCTATCGTGACTGCGAGTGGACTGATCTTCATCGCCGGCACGGTGGATCGCCAACTGCACGCCATATCATCGGATGATGGCAAAGAACTTTGGACGGCTGCGTTGCCAGCCAGTGCGCATGCGCTTCCGATTACCTATGAAGTGGGTGGCAAGCAGTTCGTTGTCGTCGCCGCGGGCGGATCGGCAAAGATCACTGAGGAAGGCCAGGGGGACGCCGTGATCGCTTTCGCGCTTCCCTAGTCACAATGGAACGACCGGCTCTTGATTTGCAAGCGCGCCGATTACGCTTCGGATCGGGAAGCACCGCGGTGCAGAGCCCAAATATCCGCCTTGGGTAGAGAGCGGACCTCTGGTTATTGGTCACACTGACGATGCGACACGTAGATCGCGTCCAATCTCACCGTGCGACGCCGGCTTAAGCTATTCTGAAGGTTGGAGGTTTTTGCAGCATGGCAAAGCTCGTGTATGGATTGAATCAGTCCCTGGACGGCTACGTCGACCACATGAAAATCGGGCCACCCGATCCCGCGCTCTCTCGTCACTTCATCGAGCAGGCGCGCGGCCTGACGGGTGCAGTGTACGGTCGCCGCATGTACGAGATCATGCGTTATTGGGACGATGATCTTCCGGAATGGGACGCGGAGGACCGCGACTTCGCGGCGATGTGGCGGAACCAGCGGAAGTGGGTTGTGTCGCGCTCAATGAAGTCTGTCGGACCCAACACCACACTCATCGAGGATGACTTCGAGGCGGTGATCCGCAGGCTGAAGGCTCAGTTGGATGGGGAGATCGACGTAGCCGGACCAAACCTGGCAGGCAGCCTCACCAACCTTGGTCTGATTGATGAGTATCGACTCTACATCCATCCCATCGTGCTCGGGTCTGGCCAGCCGTTCTTCGCCGGCCCTCGGTCGCGGCTCCGCCTTGTGGCCAGCGACCGCATTGGCGGGGATGTAATCAGATTGACGTACGTTCCTGCTTAATCGCGCGACTGGATCTGCAGGACTCGGAATGTTTCGGCGTAGGCGCAGAAACGCCGGCGGTTACCATTGCCTGAGCGCGAGTCTGCTGGCAGCACTGGTTGGTGCTACATTGTTATAACTATGAAGCGCACGCAAATTGCCATTCGGCGCATCGGAAACTCGCATGGAATCGTCATCCCGAAGCCGCTGCTCGCGCAAATTGGGCTCGAGGGGCATGCGGAAATGACCATTGAGCGCGATGCGCTGGTGCTGCGCAGACTTGCGAAGGCGGTTCCCGCAGGCTGGGCGGCGGCCGCGCGCAAAAGATAGTGGAGGTCAAGGACGACAACCTGGTTCTCGGTGAGTTCGGCAATGAAGAAGGTGCGGAGCTTAGTTGGTAGCACGAGGCGACATTTGGTTGGTCACGCTCGATCCAACCGTGGGTAGTAAGATCAAAAAGGCTCGGCCCTGTCAGCGGCGCCCAAAGAGACAATTGCCCGAGGAGAAAAATTGCGATGAAGGCAATCGTGGTAACGGATCAGGCTGCGGGAACGGCCGGGATGCAGCTGGCCGAGCGGCCCGAGCCGTCGGCCGCGATTAACGACGTTATCGTTCAGATTCAGGCGTCGGGATTCGTCCCGACTGAGATGGCGTGGCCCTCGACTTGGACGGATCGCCGCGACCGTGACCGAACACCGTCGATTCCCGGCCACGAGCTGGCTGGAGTGGTCACCGCCCTCGGCTACGGCACGACGGGACTGTCCGTAGGACAGCGCGTGTTCGGCCTCGCAGACTGGTATCGCGACGGCACCCTGGCCGAGTATGTGGCGATCGAGGCACGCAACCTCGCGCCCCTGCCGGGCGACGTTGACTTCACGGTGGGCGCGAGCCTGCCAATCTCGGGCCTCACCGCGTGGCAGGGACTGTTCGAGCACGGCCGCCTTCGGGCGGGCCAGAGCGTAATCGCGCACGGCGCGGCCGGCGCAGTCGGGTCGATGGTGACGCAACTCGCACGGTTGGCCGGCGCCCACGTGATCGGAACTGGACGCGCCGTCGACCGTCAGAAGGTGCTCGACTTCGGCGCACAGGAGTTTGTCGACCTCGACAGCGATACTCTGGAAGACGTTGGCAGCGTCGATCTGGTGTTGGATGTCATCGGCGGCGACATCGGGAAGCGGTCCGCGCGCCTGATTCGACCCGGGGGAACGTTGGTGTCCATCGTCGGGCCGTCTGAGGCGCGGCCTGTTGACGGCCTTGCGATCGACTTCGTAGTCGAGTCCGATCGTGCCCAACTGGGCGAGATCATCCAACGGGTGCGGGACGGGCGACTGCGGACGAACATCGGGACCGTAGCACCCCTCGACGACGCCGTCGCCGCCTTTAACTCGACCAAGCGGCGGGCGGGGAAGACGATCATCTGCGTTCCTCCGGTTTTCGTTTCGCCGCTCTCGTGATTTTTTGAGCTTCGACGCAATTTCCGGAGTCGACCCATACTTGATGTTGCTGGCTCCCCGGGACGGAACCGAAATCATACAGAAAACACCGAGAATTTATGTAGTTTCTGATTTCGGCTCGGTAGCGATACCCTCCAAAACACCTCTTCTAAAAGGTGGCTGCTGCCGGACGCTGCCAGACGAGGCTGTATATGTCGACCGCGGAAGCCGTATTCTCGCGCGACTTATCCTCTCAGGCAGCCAATCGTTTGACCTTCGGACGTCCGTGCTGCCGCACCTGCCATAGATCGTACTGAGCCTGAAGGTTGATCCAGATGTCCGGTTCAGTGCCGAAGACGCCGGCTAGACGCGCCGCCATCTCCGGCGACACGGGCACCCGACCGTTCACGATCGCCGATACGTGCTTACGACTCACTCCAAGGGCGTCTGCCGTCTGCGTGATCGTCACGCCGAGCGGTCCCATGTACATCTCCTTCAGGATCTCCCCGGGGTGGGCTGGGTTGTGCATCCGGCCCGAGCTCTCAATGATAGTCTTCATAATCCACCTCGTACGCGTGGCCGCCGTCGAAACGGAACGTCACGCGTAGTTCTCGTCCACCCAAACGGAATAGCGGTTGCCATGCAATGGATGGAATCGCATTCCGGGCATCGCCATCTGCGCCGCCTGGGTTGCGGCATTGAGGACAGTAAGGATCAGATTCAGGCGTTTCGCGTGCTTCCGCTGCACTTTGCGAGCATTCCCTGCCTCAAATAGCGCCCCGAGTCCCTTATGCCTGAAACTCTTGATCATTGGGCGCAGTGTAACCGATTAGGTTACGATCAACAACCTCTATAGTTACGGCTAACCGTGCAGCCGTAGAACGAAAATCACCCAGGCGATACCAGACTCCGGACTTCTCACGAACCTCCGGCGCCATCAGATGGGCCTGTTCGACGAAGTTCTTCGTTTCACGGTTGCGCATGTAATTCTCAATTCGGAGTTTCAGGTTGAGGCCGCGTTCTACGTCCTTCATGCCCGCCTTGCGCAGTAAACGCTTCGTGGGCAGCGCAATCTCACCCGTGCGCAGGAACGCCACGACGGCCTTTTCGAGTTCGTGCTTTCGCAGCTTCTTCGCGGCGGGGATACCGATGCGCTCGGCGAAGTTCTTCAATTGCTCGAGATACCAATAGCCGTTCTCGAAATCGCGCAGCGTCATCGTCGAAGAGAGGGCGTCCGCCATACTCTGCCAGCCTACCTCTTTAGGCGACGAAGTCCGAGGTTACTGGTTATTCCGCATGCCAGCTAACGCGCGAGGGAAGATCTGCAGCTCACGGCTTTGATCGTCGCGCCCTGAGTGACATTGGGGGTATCTGCCAAGGGGGTATGCATTCCAGATACCCCCAAGGATATCCCCAGCACCACTTCGCTGGAAAACTCGGGTACAACAGAATCAAATACCTACGTTCGCGGTGTTTCGGCCTCGCCAAATCGAACCGGCGCCCGGAGTTGGG
The DNA here is from genome assembly GCA_036267715.1 of Steroidobacteraceae bacterium. Classification (GTDB taxonomy): domain Bacteria; phylum Pseudomonadota; class Gammaproteobacteria; order Steroidobacterales; family Steroidobacteraceae; genus Bog-1198. Next base: position 159,669 of record DATAVN010000006.1, read on the forward strand.
ATTCGAAGTGGCAAACGAGCGCTTTCTGGGGGCTCGGAAACGACATTGCCGAGCGAATGGGGCTGCTTAAAGACCTCGATCGACTTGGCTACCACATGCGGGAGCTGCGGATTGTCGGCGATGAGATCATCCGTCTCGAACAGGACCGCGACGGGGTGAATGTCACTTTTGGCCAGGGCTCGCCGCGACGATTTGACTTGGTGATCGGCGCTGACGGCCTGCATTCAGTGGTTCGGAGCCTGACGTTTGGTCCGCAGCATCACTTTGAGCAATCGTTGGGCTACACCGTTGCGGCCTTCGAATCTTCAGGGTACCGACCGCGCAACGAGGACGTCTATGCTGTGTCCGCCTCGACCGGTAGCCGCGAAATAGCATAATGACGCACAGGACGCTTGTGGTGGCGCAGAGTCCGTAGACAAATTCAGCCATTTTTCTTGTCCTTGCGGAAAAGGAAGGCATCGGCGAACGACCGAAGGGCCGCGGTTCGAATTCTATCAATCGAGTTCGAACTCATCGGCTTGATGATCTCAATGGTATGGCTTGCGTACAGGGTCGCGAGGTGGCGGAGCGATTCGTTCCTGGCAATCCCCGCCGGCAATTGATAGCGCTCTTCGGCGCCCACGAGCAAACTTTCAACCAGATGCCGAGTTTGCAAAGCGCCGAGCGACTCGCTAAGGGCATCGTCGGCGATACCAAGTCGCCCGGCGAGCAAGTCAGCAGTCCAAGGACTCAATCCTTCGCTGTGCAGCAAAAGCAAGAACTGCAACTCCTCATAGTCTCGATGTGTTCGCGCAGAAATGCCCGAACGTCGTCACTGATCGGCGTCGATGTCAAAGGCGCACTGCTCTGGATGCCAGGGTTTGCCTGCAGCTCAGTTTCCCAGCCCCTTCCGTGGAATTTTTCTTGCGGACAGGCATCCAAACTGGAAACCCGGTCCCCCTGGCGGTCCTATAAGCCGCTGGCATCAGTCAGGAATCCTCATGCAAGCAGTCGCGCAGTTTTTCTCATTGCCCATCTTTCAGAATTCCCTCATCGATTGGTCGTACGCCGCGGGCACCACACTTCTGGCGTATCTCGGCCTCTGGATCTTAAGACGCATCGTGCGCATTTACCACAAACGCCAGTTGGCTACCGAACGCGTGGAACTGACGGAAATTCCGTTGGAGGTGTTGAGTCGCACTTCCATGCTTTTCATGATGGTTCTCGCCTTGTTTGCGGGGCTGCATCTCCTCGCCAAGTCTCCTCGGACACTTATGATTCTCGAATCGGCAACGACCATCATGCTGTTTTGGCAAGTCGGACTCTGGGCCTCGGCCGCGATCCTGGCTTGGGTTGAGCGCAAGCGGCGCAGCAGTCTCACCACGGATCGCACGTTCGCGGGATCTTTGGGCGTTGTAGCCTTCATCGTGCAGGCGATCATCTGGGCTCTCATTCTGCTGCTTGCCTTGAGCAACCTTGGCATCAATATAACCGCGTTAATTACCGGTCTTGGGATCGGGGGCGTGGCGGTGGCCCTTGCCATACAAAACATATTGGGCGACTTGTTTGCCTCGCTTTCGATTACTTTCGATAAACCGTTCTACGTCGGAGACTTTCTGGTCATCGATGAGTTTCTAGGAACTGTGGAGCACATCGGCATCAAGAGCACGCGCTTGCGCAGTTTGTCGGGGGAACAGATTGTCGTCTCGAACGCCGATCTTCTGAAGAGCCGTCTGCGCAATTTTGGCCGAATGAATGAGCGGCGGGTGGCATTCACCGTGGGCGTTACCTACGAGACGCCCGCGGAGAAGCTTGAGAAAATCCCCGCCATGGTCAAGGAAATCGTAACGGCACAAGAAGGCACGCGATTTGATCGAAGCCACTTCGCAAAACATGCGGCTGCCTCGCTCGATATCGAAACCGTCTACTACGTGCTTTCGGCGGACTACAACCGATACATGGACATTCAACAGGCCATTAGTTTGGCGATCCATCGGGAATTTGAGCGACGCGGGATCGAATTTGCCTATCCGACCCAGCGTCTGCTACTCGAGCGCACTGGAGCGCGAGACGCCGAACTGTCTCGAAGAAAGTTGGGCTGAGTCAGGTTCCCCGGAGCGGGGCCGGGTTGGATATCACTGACCAATACGTTTTCGGTATCCGGCCTATTGATGCGCCCGGTTTTTATCCTCGCGCAATTCGCCGGCGCTATCACCGCCGGTTCTTGTTCGCGGAGTCAAGGTCTGCTGATACCTCGAGCGCTCAATCGCATCGACTGTGAATTACTCTACAACAGAATCAAAGCACCTGCGGCCCACAACTTTTTTGGGCCGGAGGCTAGATCTAACCTGGGGCCGGATCTGTGATTCGAAAATGGCGAACGATTGGTCAGTTCCTACGCCCGCACAGGTAGTAAGTTCTCATGAAATCTACATAAGTTATTGATTTGACCAGCTCCCGGGACGGAGCCGAAATCACGCAGAATATGCCGGCAATTTAAGCGCATTCGGATTCCGGAATGATTGCAATACCCCCAAAAACACGCCTTCCCAAAGGTGGCTGCTGCCACATTCTCCCGGACGTTGGCTGACGACTGTTCATCTCTATCTGCTTGCGTGTTATGGCGGCGCTAGCAAATGGAGTCCAGTCTAGCGTGGGATTTTATCGCCATATAATAATGCGGCGAAAATTCCCTGTCTCCCAGCTCACCAGCGTCTCCAAGCTATGTCTAGAGCCGAATACCGCGAATATATTCCGCGCACCGATCTGACTGGAATCGTTAACTGTTTGTGGACCTTCGACGATGATGACGCCGACTCGAGCCGGCGATTGAGTCACAGCTAAATGCAGAAGCGACAATGGGCATCGTCGGCTACGCGGTCAAATGCGCCGAAGTGCATGGAGAAGCGTCAGTCCGCAAGTTCGTAGCGTACACTGCGACCGGCGCCTTGGGCCTTGAGCACTCCGCGCGCTGCCAGTTCTGCAAGATCTCGCTGCGCAGTTGCGGGGCTGACTCGGTTTAAGTGTGCATACTTCTTGTTTGTCATACCGCCCACGAATCCTCGCGGTCCGGCATCAAGAAGGGCGTTGAGAGCCTTCTGCTGTCGTACGTTGAGGCGGGATTGCCCATGACGCATCCAGAATCGCGCTTTCGCGAGGACGCGCTCAACAGTGTGTGCGCCATCCGCACACGCGGCGACAATTTGATTAAGAAACCATCGCAGCAGGTCGGTCGCGTCCAAGGTGCCGCGCGACAGCGCTTGCAGCGCATCGTAGTATTCGTTCCGCACCGCCATGAAGCGCGCCGACAGACTGTAAAGCCGTACTGACCGATCCTCGTCCTGCGCCAGCGCGCGATCGAGCAGCGCGCGTCCGACGCGCCCGTTGCCGTCTTCGAACGGATGGATGAGCTCGAACCACGCATGCGCCACGCCAGCGCGCAGAAGCCCGTCCACGTCGGCCGGTGGAGCATTGAACCATTCCACGAATCGCTTGAGTTCGCGCTCGAGCCGGCTCCGGGGCGGGGCTTCGTAATGAACGCGCTGCTTCCCGATCGGTCCCGAGACGATTTGCATTGGCGCGGTTCCCCGCAGTTGGCCGACTCGGATCTTGGTCAGCCCTGAACGGCCAGTCGGAAAGAGCGACGCCTGCCAGTCGCCAAGCATTTTTACTGTCAGCGGTTTGTCGAGTCTCTTGGTGACGTCGATCAGGACGTCCACCAGCCCTTCGACCGAGCGGGGCGGCGCAGGCAATCCTGCGATTGGCAGGCCAAGTCGCCGGGCGAGTGAGCTGCGCACGGCATTCGGGTCCAAGCGTTCGCCCTCGATAGCACTCGTCGCCACGCCGTCGGAAGTCAGCACCTCCATCTGCGCGCGAAGATCGGAATCTGGATCCAGTAATCGGGCCATACCAATCAATTCGCCCTGAGCTCGGCGCGCGTTGGCCAGCGGTAGCGCCAAGCGGGCCGAATCCCAGTAGAATTCGGGCCACTCCGGACGCTGCCAGATCCATGGATTGAGGGGTTTAGTTGCCATAATCGCCTCAAAAACTGAGGTGATTGTAACAGCTAATCATCTCACGCAGCGTAAGTTTGCTGCTGTAGTAGATCACACGCCCTCACTCAACTCCTTCGCAAATCAAACAATCACGATGTCCGCCAATGGCACTGAGCGCTAGCAACGATTTGTTGCCACGGAGTTAAATCGAACTCGGGTCCTCGATTTAGGAATCGAGGCGCAAACTTACTCTCAGTTGCCTACGCAGGAAAAACGCAGTAAGTTAGCAACAAAATATCGTAACTTATTGAGTCTGTTGGCTCCCCGGGACGGATTACTCGGCGCTTCGCGCCTCGCCCTGCGGGTCGCCGTCGCAAGGCCTCCGGCGATCAACTTGGCCTGCGGCCAAGTTGTCGAACCGTCTTTTTGTCTGTCGGCGGTTCGAATTAGGACCGATCGGTCGGGGAACACGGTCGGCCTAGATTGGAATTTTTGGGAAAATTGGCTCCCCGGGACGGATTACTCGGCGCTGCGCGCCTCGCCCTGCGGGTCGCCGTCGGCCAGGCCTCCGGCGATCAACTTGGCCCGCGGGCCAAGTTGTCGAACCGTCTTGTCTATGTCGGCGGTTCGAATTGGGTGCACGCAGCTCACAATGCCGAAAATCGGTTTTACGGACCCCTTGAAGTTGGCTCCCCGGGACGGATTCGAACCGCCGACCAACGGATTAACAGTCCGTCGCTCTACCACTGAGCTACCGGGGAAACGCAGGAGGCGCGGATTGTCGGGAAGCCGCGCATTTAAGTCAAGAAACCGGCGCTCAATCAGGCGTGGTACCGATGTCATTCGGCTCGAGGCATGCGGCGCTCAGGCACGTTTGGCGAGTGCGGGCGAAACGGCAAGTTCGATGCGATTCAGGGCGTCTTTGAGAGTGTCCATGCTGCAGGCAAATGAGATACGCATGTGATTCGGTGCTCCAAACCCCGATCCTGGTACCACGGCGACACCGGCGTTGGCCAATAGATATTCGGCGAATTCATTGTCGTCCTTGAGCCCAAGCGCACGCATGGCGCCCTCGACGTGCGCGAACGCGTAGAACGTGCCGGCCCCCGCCAGGCAGGAAACGCCGGGAATGCCGTTAAGGCGCGTGACCACGAAGTCATGACGTGCTTTGAATGCGTTGTTCATCTCACCGACGCAGGATTGATCGGCGTTCAGGGCAACCGTTGCGGCGCGCTGCGAAATGCTCGACGCATTCGACGTGGACTGGCCCTGTACCGTGGACATCGCCGCAACGATCTCTCTTGGACCGCCGCAGTATCCGATGCGCCAGCCGGTCATGGCATACGCTTTGGATACGCCGTTGATGGTGATCGTGCGATCGTAGAGTTGCGGGTTTGCCTGTGCGAAGCTGGTGAACGGCTCCGGCGCCCAGTAGATGTGTTCATACATCTCGTCGGAGGCGACGACGATCTGCGGATGCTGGGCCAGTACCTCGCCCAGGGCCTGCAGCTCCGCCTTGCCATACGCCGCGCCGGTGGGATTGCTGGGGCTATTGATGATGAACAGCTTCGTGCGGGGCGTGATGGCCGCGGCGAGCTGCGCTGCGGTAATCTTGTAGCCCTGGGCCGGACCGGCATGGACGCTGACCGGAACTCCGTCCGCCAGCAGAGCCATGTCCGGATAGGACACCCAGTAAGGTGCAGGGATCACGCACTCATCGCCCGGGTCGAGTAATGCTAAACAGGCATTGAAACAGGTCTGTTTTGCCCCTGATGAGACCAGGATCTGGGAGCGTTCATAGCTGAGGGCGTTGTCACGCTTGAATTTGCCGATAATTGCATCTTTCAACTCAGCGGTGCCATCGACTGCCGTATAGCGGGTGATTCCCTTGCGAATGGCCTCAATGCCCGCATCTGATATGTGCGCAGGCGTGTCGAAATCCGGCTCGCCCGCCGCCAATCCGATGATGTCCTTGCCCTCGGCCTTGAGTTTGGCCGCACGGGCGGTCATGGCGAGCGTGGCAGAGGGCTTAACCTTTTGAACGCGCTTGGAAATTGAGACGGGCAAGGGCCTTTCCTATGTTAAATACAGCCCGGGGAGTGTACGAAAAAAGACCAACCCACGCCAGGCAACTCGGGCGCGGCCTCAGGGCTCATGACATATGGTTCCCAAAAGCGCCGATGAGTGCACTGCGGGATGGCGCGAATGCCTTGGTTCTCAACAACGTGAGAGAATATGCGCGATGACGTTTGAACTTTTCTCGGATTATCTGCCCGCCGGCGATCAGCCGCAGGCCATCGAAAAGCTGGTCGACGGCCTGAGCAGCGGCCTTGCGCATCAAACGCTTCTGGGTGTGACCGGATCGGGCAAGACCTTCACCATCGCCAATGTCATACAACAGGTGCAGCGCCCGACGCTGGTCCTGGCTCACAACAAGACGCTTGCGGCGCAGTTGTACGGCGAGTTCAAGCTTTTTTTCCCGAAGAATTCGGTCGAGTATTTCGTCTCCTACTACGATTACTACCAGCCCGAGGCCTATGTGCCGGCCTCCGACACCTTCATCGAGAAGGACGCCTCGATCAACGAGCATATCGAGCAGATGCGTCTGTCCGCGACCAAGGCGCTGCTGGAACGCCCTGACTCCATCATCGTGGCAACCGTCTCCGCTATTTACGGCTTGGGCGATCCCAATGCCTACTTGAGCATGGTGCTGCACATGTCGCGCGGCGACATCCTGGATCAGCGCAAGCTGCTGCGCCGCCTCGCCGACATGCAATACACGCGCAATGAGCTTGATCTGCAGCAGGGCACATACCGGGTCCGCGGCGATGTCATCGACATCTTTCCCGCCGAGTCCGAGCGCGAGGCGGTGCGCGTGGAGTTGTTCGACGATCGGGTCGAGAGCTTGAGTTTTTTCGATCCGCTGACCGGCGAAGTGATGCGCAAGGTACCGCGGCTCACGATCTACCCCTCGTCCCACTATGTGACGCCCAAGGAACGGGTGCACGCAGCCGTCGATCAGATCCGCGACGAGCTGCGAACCCGGCTTCTCGAACTGAACGCCGGCGGTAAATTGGTGGAGGCGCAGCGGCTGCAGCAACGCACGCTGTTCGATTTGGAAATGATGAATGAGGTCGGCTATTGCGCCGGAATCGAGAATTATTCACGTTACCTGTCGGGTCGGGAGGCCGGAGAACCGCCGCCGTGTCTGTTCGATTACCTGCCGAAGGATGCGCTGATGGTGATCGACGAAAGCCATCAGACCATCCCGCAGCTCGGTGCGATGTACAAGGGGGACCGCTCGCGCAAGGAAACCCTGGTTGAATACGGCTTTCGGCTGCCCTCGGCGCTCGACAATCGACCCTTGAGATTCGAGGAATTCGAACATCTGGCTCCCCAGGCAATCTATGTGTCGGCAACGCCGGCCGCTTACGAGAAGCGCGTTTCCGCACAGGTGATCGAGCAAGTGGTGCGGCCGACGGGCCTTACCGACCCAGCGGTGGAAATCCGTCCGGTGCGTGCCCAGGTCGATGATTTGTTGTCGGAGATCCGCATTCGCGCGCAGGCCAAGGAACGGGTGCTGGTGACTACGCTCACCAAGCGCATGGCCGAGGATCTGACCGAGTACTTGAGCGAACATGGCGTTCGGGTGCGTTATCTGCACGCCGACATTGAAACGGTGGAGCGATCGGAGATCATTCGCGACTTGCGGCTGGGTAAATTCGACGTGATCGTGGGCATCAACCTGCTGCGCGAGGGCCTCGACATGCCGGAGGTCTCGCTGGTGGCCATCCTCGATGCCGACAAGGAAGGCTTCCTGCGCTCCGAGGGCTCCTTGATTCAGACCATCGGACGGGCTGCGCGCAACTTGCAGGGCAAGGCGATCTTGTATGCCGATGTGCGCACCGGTTCGATCGAGCGGGCGATCGCGGAGACCGATCGGCGCCGCAACAAGCAGCTGCAGTTCAATATCGAGCATGGCATTACGCCTCGCAGCATCGTCAAGGCCGTCGCCGATGTCATGGAGGGTGCTCGCTCGGTTCAGGACGGTGACCGATACGGATCGAGCGCCGAAGTTGCAATGCTGGCGCCCGAGCAGGCGGTGAAGCGCATCAAGAAGCTCGAAATCGAAATGACACGATTGGCGCGCAATCTCGAGTTTGAGCAGGCCGCGCGCGTGCGCGATGAAATTCAAAAGCTTCGGGCGTCGGCATTCGGCTTGCCGAGCAGCCGGGCAGGGTAGGCACCTATGGCAGTGGAAAACGGTCAACCCCAAGAGTCGGACCTCGACAAAACCGACAAGCTTCCGATTTTGGAAGGCGTGTTGTTCGATGCCGATGTGGCGGACGATGCGGTGCGCATGGAACGCCCGCCCGCGAGCGCGTCGTTGATTTCAAGCAGCCCGCCGAGCGATTTCCATCGCCCCTCGGCCATCGATCTGCCTTCGCTTGCCGAGAGCGTTCGCTCCGTGGAAGAGCGCATTGCGCGCCAGAACGCGGAATACGAGTCGCTCGCCCGCGCCTTGGAGCGCAGCCGCGCTGCCGAGTCGGCGGCCGCGGCGCGCGCGAATGCCTTGGAAAAGGACCTGGCCTCGACCCGCGCAACGCTCGAGGCCGAGCAATTGCGTTCCCGCGAGATGGAGCGATCGCTGGCCGAGAAACTCGGTTCGCTGGAAGCGACACGGGCCCGGGCCGAAGATGCGGCGCGTGAATCGGAGCGCAGCATGGCGGAGGCGCGCACTCTGCGCGAGTCCCTGGCGGCCCGGGACGCAACCATCGTCCAGGTCCTGCACTCCCTGGGAGAGCGCGATGCGCAGCTCTCTGCACTGCAGGCTGAGCACGCGAAGATCCTGCCGAGACTGGAGGCGCGCGCGAACAGCAGCACGCAATTGGAAGGCGAATTGAATTCGATTCGGACTCAGCTGAGCTCGGTGTCGGCCGCCTTGAAGAGCAGCGAAGCCCAAAGTGGCGCGATCTCCGCTCAGCTGAAACGTCAGGAATCCGAGCTCAATGCCGCGCGCGCTGATCTGGCCGCGGCAAAAACCCAGGCGGTTTCCCACCTGGAGCTGCTGCGCACCCGGGACTGGCGCAGCGGTTTCCATCAGAACCTGTTTCGCGACATGGATGCCAGAGTGGGGGCCGCAGATGCGGCCCGCGCGGCGCTGATGAGCGAGCGCGATCGCGCGCGGAATGAGTTGGCCGCCCTCGAGGCTGCCGTCGCCGAGCAGGGCGCGACGATCGAACGGCTGCAAGGTGCCGCGGCCGCGCAGGTGACGTCCGCCGCCGAACAGTCGAAGCAACTGCAGCAGGCCGAGCAACACCGCATCGAGTGGTCGGCCAAAACGGCGGCGGCGGAGGCCGAGCACACGCGGTTGAGCAGCGAACTTGCCGGGCGCGAACAAATGCTTGCCGCCGCTCAAACGGCCCTGGCCGAGAGCCAACAACGCGTCGCGCAGCTGCAGGCTGAGCACGCCGCGAAGGCCGCGGAATTTGAAGCGGACGCCGAAACACGCGAACAAGAAATGACGGTGCTGGTGGCGCATCTTAAGGAAGCGCGGCGGCCGATCGAGGCGATCGAGGGCGACGTGAAGCGCTTGAAAGAGGAACTGGCGCTCAAGGTGGCGGCAATCGAGGACCTCACGGAAGAGGCGGTTGAGTTGCGTGCGGCCCTGGAGCGCACGCGCGGTCAGCTCGAGGAGCGGGAATTTCTGATCCGGCGGCTTGAACGCAGTGAGAGCAACAATGCCAATGTGCTCGGCCGAATTCAGACCAGCATGGAGAGGCTGGGATCGTCGGTGGCAACCGCTGGGAGCGCTGCGGCGGGTGCGGAGTGGTCGCCGGAACTGATCAGAATCGATGGTGATCGCAGCATCACGCATGCTTTGGGGCGGCGAACGCGGATCGGCCGCGCGCCAGGCTGCGAGCTGCACATCGATTCCTCCTCGGTGAGCCGTCACCATGCGCTGATCCTGGCCGGAACGCGCGAAGCCATCATTGAGGATCTCAACAGCACCAACGGGGTCATCCTGAACGGGCGCAGGGTGACGCGGCAGGTGCTGAACGACGGGGATATCGTGACTATCGGCGAGATTCAATTCCGCTACGTGGCAAAACCGGTGCAGCCGGCTCCGAAAGGGTGATTTTTTCGGACGATTCCGGTATCTTTCGCGGCCTTGCGTCGCGCGCTTAGCTCAGCGGTAGAGCATCACCTTGACATGGTGGGGGTCAGTGGTTCGATCCCACTAGCGCGCACCATCCCTTTAAGATGCCCTTATGCCCGCGATTACACTTCCCGATGGTAGCCAAAAGCATTTCGACCGCCCGGTTTCGGTGGCCGAGGTGGCCGCCAGTATCGGCCCGGGGTTGGCGAAAGCGGCGCTGGCAGGGAAGGTCAATGGCAAGCTGGTGGATACCTCGGCATCCATCGATCGGGATGCGACGCTTTCCATCGTGACCGACAAGGATCCGGAGGGCCTGGAGATCATCAGGCACTCCACCGCGCATTTGTTGGCCAATGCCGTGCAGGAGCTCTATCCCGACGCCCAGGTCACCATTGGTCCCGTGATCGAAAACGGCTTCTATTACGATTTTGCCTACAAGCGGCCGTTCTCGACCGAAGATCTGGCGGCCATCGAAAAGAGAATGGCTGAGATCTCCGCCAAGGATTTGCCGGTGCACCGGCGCGTGCTGCCGCGCGATGAGGCGGTGGCCCACTTCAGGAAAATCGGTGAGCACTACAAGGCCGAGATCATCGCGGCCATTCCGCAAGGCGAGGCGATCAGCCTGTATGGCCAGGGCGATTGGGAGGACCTGTGCCGCGGACCCCATGTCCCCAGCACCGGCAGGCTCAAGGCGTTTAAATTAATGAAGGTGGCCGGCGCTTATTGGCGCGGCGACTCGCGCAACGAAATGCTGCAGCGGATTTACGGCACTGCCTGGGTCAATGACAAGCAGCTCAAGGAGTATCTGACGCGACTGGAGGAGGCTGAGAAACGCGATCATCGGCGCATCGGCAAGGAGTTGGATCTTTTCCACCTGCAGGAGGAGGCGCCGGGCGCGGTGTTCTGGCACCCGAAGGGCTGGGCGCTGTTCCAACAGCTCATTGCGTACATGCGCGAACGCCAGGACGCGGCCGGCTACCAAGAAGTCAATACGCCTGAAGTGATGGATCGAGATCTGTGGGTCAAGTCGGGTCATATCGAGACCTTCGGCGAAAACATGTATATGACCACGACTCCGGATGAGCGCACCTTTGCGATCAAACCGATGAATTGTCCGGGACACATTCAAGTTTTCAAACAAGGCCTGCGCAGCTATCGGGAGTTGCCGTTGCGGCTGGCGGAATTCGGCAAAGTGCACCGTTATGAGCCCTCGGGGGCCTTGCACGGACTGATGCGCGTGCGCGCCTTTACTCAAGATGACGCACATGTATTCTGCTTACCGGAGCAGCTGACCGCTGAGGCGGTCAAAATCACCGAACTGATCTTGAGCATTTACCGGGATTTCGGTTTCGAGGATGTGCGCATCAAATTCTCGGATCGGCCCGCCAAGCGGGTCGGCTCGGATGAGATCTGGGACAATGCGGAGGCGGCCTTGCGGCACGCATCGGACGCGGCCGGCATCGAAACCACCCTCAATCCCGGCGAGGGGGCTTTCTATGGGCCGAAGCTTGAATTCGTGTTGAGAGATGCCATTGGACGCGACTGGCAGTGCGGCACACTGCAGGTGGACTTCAATCTGCCGGCGCGCCTCGGGGCGAGCTATATCGGCGAGGACAGCCACAAGCACACCCCGGTCATGCTGCATCGGGCCATGTTCGGTTCGTTGGAGCGTTTTATCGGTATTTTGATCGAACATCACGCCGGCAGACTGCCCGCCTGGCTGGCCCCGGTGCAGGCCGTGGTGATGGGAATTACCAACACTCAGGACAAATATTGCCTGGAAGTTGCGGAAAACCTGAAAAATCAGGGGCTTCGGGTCGAAACGGACTTGAGGTATGAGAAAGTAGGCTTTAAAATCCGCGAGCACACACTTAAGCGTGTTCCTTTCCTTCTGGTCGCGGGTGAGCGGGAAGTAGAGGGACGCACCCTGGCCGTTCGCACGCGCGGTGGCAAAGATCTAGGTGGTCTGGAGCTTGCGGAGCTCACCGCCTTGCTTTGCGACGAAGTCGCGAGCCGCGGCCGTCTTGTTTTGGAGGATCGTGTATCGCAACGTCGAAGCGGGTAAGGCGCAATGAGGAGATCTCCGCACCATCGGTGCGCGTGATCGCAGCCGATGGAAGCCAGGCAGGGGTGATGACACGCGCGGAAGCGCTGCAAATGGCCCTCTCGCAAACTCTGGATCTGGTCGAGGTCTCGCCGATGGCGGAGCCGCCGGTGGTACGAGTCATGGATTTCGGCAAATTCTTGTTCGAACAGAACAAGAAGGCGCACGCGGCGAAGCGTAAGCAGAAGCAGATTCAAGTCAAGGAAGTTAAATTTCGTCCCGGGACGGAGGAGGCGGACTACCAGGTCAAACTGCGTAGCATCGTCCGCTTCCTGACCGAGGGTGATAAGGCCAAGGTGACGTTGCGTTACCGTGGCCGTGAGCTCGTGCATCAAGACATCGGTCGCCGGCTGCTCGCGCGGATATCTGAAGACCTCGCCCCGTATTCGGTGGTCGAGCAGACTCCGCTGATGGAAGGCAAGCAGATGGTCATGGTGTTCGGGCCCAAAAAGAAGTGAGCGGCAGGCCTTAATCAGTTTGCCGTCCCGCCTGTAGCGGCGTCTCAAGGGGTTCTTAACGGAATTCCGGTGCGCTTGTGAGCAGGGCTAAAAATCAGGAGTCGATCATGCCCAAGTTGAAAACGAAACGGGCTGCGGCGAAGCGTTTTCGCAAAACAGCGAATGGCTTCAAACGCGGTCAGTCCCACCGTCGTCATATCCTGACGAAAAAACCCAGCAAGCGTAAGCGCCAGCTGCGCCGTGAGATGCACGTCAGCGAATCTGACGTCAAGCGCATCAAGCAATGTTTGCCGAACGCCTAAAGTCAGGAGATAAACCATGGCACGAGTAAAACGCGGTGTCGTCGCGGGACGGCGGCACAAGAAAATCCTCAAGAAGGCGAAAGGCTACTTCAATGCCCGCCGCAAGGTGTTTCGCACCGCCAAGCAGGCGGTCATCAAGGCCGGTCAATATGCCTATCGCGGCCGGCGCGAGAAGAAGCGCGAGTATCGCGCACTCTGGATTACGCGCATTAATGCGGCATCGCGGCTGTGCGGCATGACCTACAGCACGCTCATCGACGGCCTGAACAAGGCGGGCCTGGCCATCGACCGCAAGGTGCTTGCGGATCTGGCGATGCATGACATGCCGGCCTTTACAGCGATTGCGGACAAGGCCAAAGCCAGCCTCGCGGCGTAACTCGTGGGCGCAGCGGAATCCCTGTCGGCACTGGTCAACCAGGCGCTCGCCGATATCGACGCCTCGGGCGACTTGGGGAAGCTCGAGGAGGTGCGCGTGCGCCTGCTTGGCAAGAAGGGGCAGCTCACCGAGCAGCTCAAGGGCTTGGGAGCGCTTCCGGCCGCCGAGCGCCCCGCGGCAGGCCAGCGCATCAATGACGCCAAGTCGGCCATCCATGCCGCGCTCGAGATGCATCGCATCAGGCTCGAGCAGGCGGCGATGGACAAGGAGCTTGCCAAAGGCGCGATCGATGTCACGTTGCCGGGGCGCGGCCCGGAAATGGGCAGCATCCACCCGGTCACGCGCACGCGCCTGCGGATCGAGCGCATTTTCTCGCAGGCGGGATTCGATGTGGTGTCAGGCCCCGAGGTTGAGGACGACTTCCACAATTTCGAAGCGCTCAACATCCCGAAGAATCATCCCGCCCGTGCCATGCACGACACGTTTTATTTTCCCGATGGAAGACTGCTGCGCACGCACACCTCGCCCGTGCAGATTCGCATCATGCGTACCCGGCCGCCGCCGTTCGCGATCATTGCGCCGGGCCGCGTCTACCGGATCGATTCGGACATGACGCACACGCCGATGTTCCACCAGGTCGAGGGCATGGTGATCGGCGATAATATCAGCTTCGCGAATTTGAAGGCCATGCTGCATGGCTTTTTCGAACAGTTTTTCGAACGGCCGCTCGCCATGCGGCTGCGCCCCTCGTACTTCCCCTTCACCGAGCCGTCTGCCGAGGCGGACATCGAATGTGTATTCTGCGACGGCAAAGGTTGCAGGGTCTGCAAGCAAACCGGATGGCTCGAGATCTTGGGGTGCGGCATGGTGCACCCGAATGTGCTCACCGCCGCGGGCATCGACAGTGAGCAATGGCAGGGTTATGCGTGGGGCATGGGCATCGACCGGCTCGCCATGCTGCGCTACGGAGTCGATGATTTGCGCCTGTTCTTCGAGAACGACCTGCAGTTCCTGAAACAATTCCCGTGAAGAAGCATCTGTCGTGAAAGTAACCTATCGCTGGCTGCAGCAGTTCACCCCGATCGCGGCATCGCCGGCGGAGCTGGCCGTGCAGCTCACCATGGCGGGCCTCGAAGTCGAATCGGTAGCCGGGGTGGCGCCGCCGTTTTCGGGTGTCGTGGTCGGCGAAGTGCTGGAATCGGGCCGCCATCCGGATGCGCAGAAGCTGTCGCTATGCCAGGTCACCACCGACGGCAGGAATCGGCTGCAGATCGTGTGCGGCGCGAAAAATGTGCGCGCCGGCCTCAAGGTGGCCGTTGCCCTGGTCGGCGCGCAGCTGCCGAACGGGGTGACCATCAAGCGTGCAATGCTGCGCGGGCAGGAGTCGAACGGCATGCTGTGCTCGGCGCGCGAACTGGGCCTGGGCGATGACCAAGACGGCATCATGGAACTGGCGGAAGGATTGCCGCTCAATCAGGACCTGCGCATCGCGCTGGACCTTGATGACTGCGTTCTCGAGGTGAACGCGACACCGAATCGCGGCGATTGCATGAGCGTGTTCGGTATCGCCCGCGACTACAGCGCCGCGAATGCACGACGCTATCTGAAATATGAATCGGCGCCGATCGCGGCGGCCGACAAGTCGGTTTTTCCGGTCGCGCTCGAATCGGCCGCCTGTCCGGTGTTCGCATCGCGCATCATCCGCGGCGTGCGGAACAACGCGCAGGCTCCTGCGTGGCTGCGCGAACGCCTGCGCCGCCTGGGGCTGAACAGCATTTCAGCCATCGTCGATGTGACCAACTACGTCATGCTTGAGATGGGCCAGCCGATGCACGCTTACGATCTGGCCAAATTGACCGGCGGCATCTCGGTGCGCGCGGCCAAGCCAAAGGAGCGCATCACGCTGCTGGACGACAAGGAGTACGAACTCGATCCGGAATTCCTGGTAATCGCGGACGAAAGCGGCGCGATCGGACTCGCAGGAATCATGGGCGGGCGGGCGACCGCCATTTCCGATGCGACGACGGACGTCTTGTTGGAGTCGGCGCATTTTGCGCCCGCTGCGATCGGCGGGCGTCCGCGCCGGCTCGGTCTGTTCACGGATGCGGCACAGCGCTTCGAGCGGGGTGTCGATCCGAACCTGGCGTCGGTGGCCATCGAGCGGGCAAGCGCGCTGCTGATGGGGTGCGTGGGCGGCAGCCCGGGCCCGGTCCAGGTGAGTTTTTCCGTCAATGCGATGCTGGCGGAGAGCGAGTGGGTGCCGTTGCGCCGCGAGCGGCTTACCCGATTGCTCGGTGCATCAGTTCCCGACGCCGAGGTGCACGCGGTGATGAGTGCGATCAGCACCCGGGTCGATGCCATGTCCGGAGGCTGGCGCGTGCTGAAGCCGGCGCACCGGTTCGACATCCGAATCGAGGCGGACCTGATCGAGGAGGTGGCGCGCCTGCGCGGATTCGACAAGATCACGGAGAGCCAGGCGGTTGCCCCGCAACTCGCCGGCGCCGCCACAGAAGCCCACGTGGCCGGCGATCGCCTCGTGGGTGCAATGGCGGATCGCGGGTACCGCGAGATCATCAGCTTTGCGTTCGTCGATCCCGTGCTGCAGCAGCAGCTATTTCCCAACGTAGAGGCCCTGAAGCTCGCGAATCCCATCGCCGCCGACTTGGGTGAGATGCGCGTATCGCTGTGGCCCGGCCTGGTGCACGTCTGCCGCGAAAATCTGCGACGGCAACAAACGCGCGTGCGTCTGTTCGAGATCGGCAGCAGATTCGTGCTCACGCGACACGCGGGCAAGCAGGAAATGCGCGAGATCGATTCGCTCGCCGGCATCGCGACCGGAACAGTGTGGCCGCAACAATGGGGCTGCCGCGACGAAGCGGTGGATTTCCATGACGTGAAGTCGGATGTGATGGAGGTGCTGCGCCTGACCGGCGAGGTCGCGGAGCTGCGCTTCGTGCCGGAAGCGCTGCCGGTGCTGCGTCCCGGCCGGGCTGCCAGGATCTATCGTGAAGCGTTGCCGGTGGGTTGGATCGGGGAGATCCACCCGCAGCTGGTCAAGACGCTCAATCTGCCCACGACGGCGTTTTTATTTGAGTTAGACATAAGTTTAGCATTTGCATCTAACCCTATGAAATATAAAAAAATATCTAAGTTTCCGAGCGTGCGACGTGATCTGGCCATCGTGGTCGACGAAAGCGTCCCTCTCGCAGTTTTGCAGGAAAATGTTACTGTTAGCGCATCTGGCCTTTTGAGCGAGTTGCGGGTGTTCGATGTCTATCGGGGCCCCAGCATAGAAACTGGACGAAAAAGTATCGCTTTAGGCTTGATTTTACAGGATTCTTCCCGCACTCTAACTGACGTTGACGCAGATGCCGTGGTTGCCGCAGTGGCCGCCCGGTTACGGGATGTATTGAGCGCCGCAATAAGAGATCAATAAGCATGGCAGCCCTAACGAAGGCAGAAATGGCTGAAGCCCTGTTCGATCAATTGGGGCTCAACAAGCGCGAGGCTCGCGAACTCGTCGATTTATTTTTCGAGGAGATTCGGGCGGCGCTGTCCTCGGGGGAACAAGTCAAGCTTTCGGGTTTTGGTAATTTCGATCTGCGGGACAAGAATCGCCGCCCGGGCCGAAATCCGAAGACCGGCGAAGAAATTCCCATCAGCGCCCGTCGCGTTGTCACATTCCGTCCTGGTCAAAAACTGAAGGCGCGCGTCGAGGCATATGCTGGAACCAAGCAATAATAGCGATCTGCCGCCGATTCCGGGGAAGCGCTATTTCACCATCGGCGAAGTGAGCGATTTGTGCGGCGTCAAGCCGCATGTCCTGCGCTATTGGGAGCAGGAGTTTCCGCAGCTCAAGCCGGTCAAGCGCCGCGGCAATCGCCGTTACTATCAACGCCAGGACGTATTGATAATCCGCCAGATCCGCAGCCTGCTCTATGAGCAGGGTTTTACGATCGGCGGAGCCCGCAACCGTCTCACGGGCGACGATGCCCAGGTGGATCTCAATCAGAGCCAGCAGCTGATTCACCAGATGCGCTTGGAGCTCGAGGAACTGATCAAAATCCTGCGTCGCTGATTCACCGGCGCTTCAAACCCTCATCGCCCAATTGGGCTATCATTCACCTCCGGTCGGGGCGTGGCGCAGCCTGGTAGCGCACTTGCATGGGGTGCAAGGGGTCGCAAGTTCGAATCTTGTCGCCCCGACCAATTCCAAAAGTCTTGCCCGCGTTGAAGACAGACGCTATCTTCGGCGTGCCGGCTCGGCAGAATTTCGTCCAATGTTATCTTCAGCAATAGGGATGCATAAATGGCGATTCCACTGGCATCGGAAGATGAAATTACCGGCCGAACCCTCTACGGGGATAATTTCTCCTCCGACCAGATCCGCGAGCGGTACGACAGCGAAGTCACCGGGTATTTCGATCTGCTTTCCGACAAGGTTACCGACGCCGACAACAATTATGACTACGCCTATGAGGCGCTGAATCGATTTCATGCGATCGGCAAATTGCTGATGTTGGCACGCTGCGCGCCATCAGCTCGGTAGTGCGCATGCGCGTACGGGAGGCCGGCGAGGTCCTGGCGATTGACGACGCGCATTTACGGACCATCGTGCAAACCGACTCGGAACTGAGCGAGCTGTTCATGCGCGCCTACATACTGCGGCGCGCGGCGCTCATGACTGCGCAGTCCAGCGACGTGATTTTGCTTGGCACCAGGCACTCCTCCGGTACCCTGCGCCTGCAGCAGTTCTTGACCCGCGATAGCTATCCCTTCGTCAACCTGGATATCGATTCGGGTGCTTCGGTGCGCGAACCGGCCAGGAAAACGCAGCCTTGCCTGACAGCTGATCCGCCCACAAGGCGCGATCTGGGAAGAAGCCGTGTCCGATCGTCGGTGAGATCAGCCACACATCGAGTGACGGATTGAGAATTTTTGCCCAGGCGGACAAATAGGATGCCGTTTTCAGCAGAAATCCGCAGCGAGCAAGCAACAGGCAGGTGACCAGCGCTTCCCGTCCGATCGCCAATCCTGGATGACCGCTGAAGTGAACGGGCGTGTTGCCTTTGGGCAAATACCTGGCGGGCGCCGTGATCACAGGAAGCTTGAACGGATGGCGTCGGAAGAACTCGGCGAATTGGACGTCGTCGGTCGCCAAAAAAATCCCGGTCAGATCGGGTCGGTTGCGCGCGATGATCTCGACCTTCTCGCACACGATTGGCCACGCAATCGGCTGCGCCTCGAGGGCCTTATCAGTACCACGGAAGTGAACCGCCAACGTCGAAGTGGAAACACCGAGTCGCCTGGCGATTGAATCAACCTCCTCACGTACTTCGGCGGCCGGCCGGTAGGTGCGGCTGAAGAGTTCACTGGCGGCGGCCAACGACAGGCGCATTTCGTACTGCGATCTGAACCCCAACTCGCTGACGTCCTTGATCTTCGATGTACGTATGCCGTCGCGTTGAGCAAGGCGTTCGGCGATCGCGCCGCCGGGTTCCCGGAGGTCTTCAAAAAGCTGCCGAAACCAGTCGACCGTTGCGGTGGGCTCGCCGTAGATCCCGCCTGCGGCACGAATATCGGGGAAGAGCCCTTCCTCCTCGCAATACACCAGGATGAACAAAATCATTTGCATGATCGCAAAGAATCCTGTTCGCGATTCGATCTCTATCGAGAAGATGCCCTTGTTGGCACGTTGGACGGCCATCACTTGAAGGCGCTTCGGCAGGGATGCGGCCGACTTGAATCGATTGCTGCGCCGTATCCGCCTCGCAAGAGTCAATACCTCGTCAAGCATGCTGATCACTTCCTCGATAAGTCAAGACTTTGCGGCTTGCCGGTCGCCGGCTGCGACGCGCGGCGGGTGGGACCGGATCGGCGCCGGGTCTCAACGAAGAACATGGCGGCCAGGATAAAACTTTGCAGGGCGCAGCCCAGCAGCCGGATGCCGGTGCCTTGATTGGGCGTCAACTCGGAGTAAACCGTGGTGGCAATTATCATGAACAGGGCGCCGGCGGTCGCGCTGATGATCTCACGTGATGCCTTCAGTTCGGCGAGGAAAAAAAGGGAAAAAGGCGATCTGATGATCTGAAACGCCGCCGCGAAGGAGGCGATGAGGCCGGTGAGTTCGGCCGCCGCGTAGCGCGGCGGCAAGAATGGGATGCCGATGCGCAGTCCGATGGATACCGCGACACAGGCGGCTGCCGCAATCCCGGCAAACAGTTTCAAGCTGGAAAGGCTGATGCGTCTGCGCAGCGGCAAGTCATCACCGGCCGCGGCGAGCCGCGTGATGATGATCGGCGTCAGGATCAGGGGAATGAAGGTCATCATGTTGAAGATTTGATTGCCAACGCTGTAAATGGCGTTTTCCGAAGCCCCGCCGTCACCGTAGACGATTTTTCGCTGAATGAGCCATTGCGAGAAAGTCACCGTCGACACCACCAGTATCTGTTTCGCTCCGTACAGAAACAGGGTCTTTATCTCGGCGCCGGTGGCTTTCAGGGAGCTCTTGACCAATCGGTATCCGCTGCGCAGCCGCCACGATTTGGCCATTCGGCCGAGGGCGATAGCCATGTACGAGACCGAAATGATCTGCGTGATCACAGACAAGAACATCAGTCCGATGCCGGAGGTGCCCGAGTCGGCGAAAATGGCGAAGGCGGCGAACAAACCCGAGGTAATGATGTAGGAGATTCCGACATTGATGCTGGCGGACAATGCGAACGACATCGAGGTCAGCAGCGACGTCAAAATCATGAAGGACGAATAGATGCACACGGCAGCCACGGCAATCCGCACCGAGCCTGTGACCGTCAATTGCGAGGCAAAGGCGGCCGATATCACGATGCATGCAAGCACCGTCCCTACGGCAGCCAGGCTGCAGGCGGCGAGGACGGCGGGGGCGAGCGGTTCGCCGTCTTTGAGTTTCCGTGTCAATCGGGCATTGACCGACAATTCGATGCCCAGCGAGCAAAATGCCACCGTGGAAACAGCCGTGGCCTGGAGGTAACTCATTTCCCCGAAGGTGCTCGGCGCGAATCGCTGCAGGGCAATGAACATGCCAATCGCGTTGAGCACGCGCGCGATCAACGAAAATGCAAGGTACATGCCGTTCTGAGTGCGAGCCCGGGCGAGCAACATTTGCAGAATTCGCCGCGACGAACTGGGTTTTTCCGCGTCTATCATCTGTTGCGACGGTAGCCCGCACCGTATTCCCGATAGGAAATGCCAAAAGCCGCAACCAGCATGCCCACGCCGCGACATACCGTGGAAATGGAGCGGGCCACGGCCGGAAAGTCCCAGCGGCCGCGGGTCGCCGCATTGATGAGGACCAATAGTGAGCCGGCGCAAATGCGCCCGAGTCCGCGCGCTGCATTGACGAACCGGTTGCCAAAGCCCGCATTGGCGTCGCCCGTCAGCAGGGTGGCCGTGGCCCCGGCACGCAGCCAACGCCGCATCATCCACTTCAGAGAAGCGCGGCTGGGTGGTATCGATTCGTAGACCAGCGCGCTCGGAGCGCATTTGATGAACATTCCGCGCGCCCGCAGGGCACGAAAAAACACCACGTCTTCGCCACCGATGGCATTCAGCGCCTCGTCGAAGCGCACGCCGGACGCCGCGATTGCGGACGTTCGCATCATCACATTGGCGGTGTTGCCGGCTTCAAGTTGACCGGATTCGCCGCATCGGTGGTGAAAGAAGGCGCCCGCCACAATCCATTCAGGCGGGGGCGCTTCGAATCTCGGCTCACGCGGTCCGACGACAATCACAGTGCCGGCTTCGGTAAAGCAGCTCACCAGCGCCTGCAGCCAGTGCTCGCTCGGAACCTCGTCGTCGTCAAGGAATGCAAACAGGTCGGCCTGGGAGTCGAATGCCAGGCACAATGCGCTGTTGCGCGCGCTCGACAGTCCTCGCTTGGGTTGAGTTTCGCTGCGCAGCCGGAAACGCCCGCCCGCCGCGTACGCTTTCAGGACCTCGGATGCGGAACCACCGGCGTCGTTGTCGATGACCGCCACGCTCAGGTCGGCATCGCCGATTGTCGAGAGCGCCTGTTTGTCCAATCCGTCCAACAGGGCGAGCAAGCCGCGAGGATTTCTAAATGTGCAGATGCAGACAGCTATGGTCGTCAAAGCGTGCAAATCCCGCTCTTCGACGCGCTGCCGCTCCAATAGGTCATGTCGATGGTCCCGGACGGGAGTCCCGATGCTCCATAGATTTGCAGCGGACCTTGGAATGAGAAGAGGTCCGTGCCATGGCGGGACAAGGTGAATTGCGGATACCCGGGTGCGCTGGGCACCTTGAAGGAAGATATTCCCGCCGTTGCATCTTGCGTGAAGGAATGCCCGCCGATCGTGATCTTCACAGTCGCGGGCGCCGTGAGGAATGACACCAGCTCGATAGCGTTTTCCGGCGGCGCGCCGCCGGCCGACTTGTTGGGCGCGGTTTGAGCCGGGCTGGCGGCATTCGTGGGTTCGCGCCGGTAGAAGTAGTACAGCACGTCATGGGTGATTTGCGGCTGCGCGCCCAGCAAGAACCAGGTTGCGTAGTACCCGGTCATATCGTAGAAGCCGGTGCCGATATCGGTTCGCAGCGTTGCATCGGTGTAGGGCTCGACCTCGCTTGACTCGGAAAAATCACTCCAGGTGACCAGCTGGACCCAATCGGCCCCACCGTCGATCGCACTCATCCAGGCGTTGCGGTAGGCGGCGCTATTGCCCGCTTCCCAGAAGATCGAGTTCTTCGGCCGATACTGCTGAGGATCTACCGGCATCATGTATATCTTTCCGAACCCTTCGTGGGCCAGTGCCGGATCTTTTTTCATGTTCTCCGAATTGGTTGCGGTCGCCGTCCCCCAATCGCTGAAGCCGTGGCTCAAGCCGGCGAAGGAGGCGGCTCGGGCGTTCCAGCCCAGGAAGGTGGGAACGAAGGCGACCTTGATCCCGTGTGCGCTCAACCGATCAAAAACGCCTTTCCACCAGGCAGGTGGATTGAGACCGGCGTTGAATGCGCTGACCACCAATCTGCCGTCATCGAGGCGGTAAGCCGCGTCGCTGGCGGCGACGGTGGAAATGATCTGCAACACGGCGGCTGCATCGGATTTCAGCGCCGAAATATCCGGCATCACCACGATCTTAAAGCGCGCATCGACCGCCTTCGCGGCCTTCAGCAGCATATTCAGGTGGCTGTTCTGATCCGCAGCTTCCTTCCCGGACAGGACGTCGATCGCAAATCCGGTGATGCCTCTGGCAATGGCCATCTGCACTTCGATCTTGACATTTTGCAACTTCCAGTCCGTTGCCGCATTTGGTTTCACCGGCAATGGCCGCTGCCGCAGGTACCCGCCGAGCGCGGCGGATTTGCCTTTTTCTCCCGCCGGATTCAAATACTGGATGTTGTAGTAATCCGCGTCGGCACTCTTGTTGTCGACGGACAAGGGGAATGGATAAAAGTAGTGGGCAAACACTTTTTTCTGTGCCTTGAACAACGCCGAACTATCGGGCATCGAAAATGCCAGGCAGGCACCCGGATCCTTGGTGTCGCTCACGGAGGACACGCCGGCAACGGCGGGTGCCGCGAACGCCGTCAGGGTCAATCCCACCGCTCCAATGCGTTTCAGTATCGTCGGTCGTGATTCACGCATGGAGCTACTCTTTGGTTGTGGGGTGGCAGTCACCGTATGGCGATCCGGCGACGAAAATCACCGTCCCAATCAGTCTGCCGCAAAAAATGCATCAATTCGTTTTCGCATGTCGCTCGCAAGCGAGCCTACGTAGGGCTCGTGCATCATGCTGATGTGGGTGCCGACGATTTCGACCACTTCCGCCTGCTGCGCGAATTTTCGCCACATATGGCCGACCTGCGGCAAATACAGCAACGGCTTTACCGTCGCTTCATAGACGACGACGCTGCCGGGATAATGTTTCGGTGTGTAGGCAAACAAAGCCTGGAACAACCGGTTGACGAAGGACTTGTGAATCGGAGGATATCGCGAAACGTCCATGATTCCCTCGATCGCATATCCACCGCCGAGTTTCTGTCCTCGTTTGAGGCCTATCGCACCCTTGCCGATTGCGGATGCATTGTTGGCAATGCTCCAAAGCAAGGAATGCAGCGTCCGGGTCCTCATCAGGTCCCCATGATTGAACCAGCCGCGCACATTGCGCGCCAGCTCCATCCAGTATTGGAGCTGCCATCGGGACATGGGGGCGCCGGCGTTCTCGGGTGCGCCGTCGATCACCATCAGGGGTCCGACCTCACGCCCGAGCGCGTGTAATTTCTCCACCATCGCCAGTGCGATCACGGCGCCGACGCAGTATCCCCCGATCAACAACGGGCCATTCGGCTGAAATCTAACCAGGGCGTTGGCGTAATAGTCGGCGAGCGATTCCACCGAACTGCCAAATTCGGTGTCGGGCATCCGCTTCGGCGGCGCCTGGATTCCGAAAAAGCGGATCGACGGTTCAAGATGGCGCGCAAGGTCCAGGAAATCAGTCCCGGCGACTCCGGAGGCTGAGTGGATGCAGTAAAAGGCGGGGCGCGGCGCATTGCTGTTGAGCGCGCAATCGTTGATGGGCACGATTGTGCGGGTGGAGTTGCGCGATGCATGCGCAAACAGCGCGTGGGTGTTGCGTGCGACGGCTGTGCGCAAGGGGACGTTCACGAACCGGTCCGCAAGTGCGGCTCAAAGTTTTTTATAATAAGCATAGTCTGTCGCATGCGCGGCTGACACGTCGCTCACGCGCGCACGCACCGGGCCGCTATTGGATTTCTGATATTCAAACGACACGCCGCCATTCTCATACACGAGCCCGTTGACTCATGCGCCCTTCACGGACGCTCATTTATACCGAACAAACCGCATACTAGCGCCCTCAGATGCTGTAGGACGATTTGAAGTGCACGGTGCGGATTTCGCCGACAAGCCGCGCGTCATCTGCATGCTAGATTGCGCGCAATATGGCTTCTGAAACCTCGATCACCGTAGGAACATCCTGCGCCAATTTTGTTGCCAATCCCATCAATCGCGAGTGGATTCTGGATGGCGATCCGGTCGCCCGGGTGGAACTGCTATCGAGCAGCGCGGACGGAACGGCGAGCACTTATTTCTGGGATTGCACCGCTGGACGGTTCAATTGGTTCTACAGTTTCGATGAAACTTTCCATGTGCTGGAAGGGGGGGTTCTATTGAAATACCCATCGGGGGCATCGCGCCACGTATCCGCCGGCGATACCGTGTTCTTCCCGGCAGGAACCAGCGCCGAATGGACGGTCGATCACTACATTCGCAAATTGGCTTTTTGCCGAACGCCCGTTCCGCGATTCCTCACCCTGGCGCGCCAGATCGCCCGTCGCTTGAAACGCGCCGTGCGTGGAGTTCCCGCCACGCGCGGCGGATCGGGGCTCCTCTAGAGGGAACAGAAGCCCGATTTTGCTGCGCTGCCGCTCCAGTAAGTCAAATCTTGGACGGTTGAGGGCAGACCGGCCGCTCCATAGATTTGGACGCCTCCCTGAAATGAGAAAACATCGGTGCCGCTGCGCGACAGGGTGAACAGCGGCGTGCCCGGTTGCAATGGAATCTTGAAGGAAACGATGCCCGCGGCGGCATTTTGTGTATAGGTCTTGCCGCCAATGGTGATCTTCAACACGCCGGGACTGGTCAGGAAAGCGAGCAATTCGATGTCGTTTTCCGCCGGGCCGGTGACAACCGTGTCCTCCTGACTCTGCCCGCTACCCGTCGCAGTGGTCGGCTCGCGACGATAAAAATAATAGAGCACATCATGGGTGATTTTAGGCTGTTGGCCGGTGAGGAACCAGGCGGCATAGTAGCCGGTCAGATTGTAGTAACCGGTACCGATGCTGCGCTTCAAGGTGCTGTCGGTAATGGGCGAGATGGAAGAGCCTTCGGAAAAATCATTCCAGGTCACCGATTGGACCCAATCCGCGTCGCCCTGAATCGAGCCCGCCCATGCGCTGCGCAGAGCGGCGCTGTTGCCGGCTTCCCAGAACACAAAATCCTTTGGCCGGTATTGTTGCGGGCCGACCGGCATCATGAATATTTTCTTGTAGGCAGAATGAACGATGGCGGGATCGCCTTCCATCGCATTGGCCTCCGCAGTCGTTGCCGTACCCCAGTCGGAAAAGCCATAGGAGAAGGCGGCGAATGCGTCGGCGATTGTGGACCAGCCTAAAAAGGTCGGTACGAAAGCGATCTGAATGCCTTGGGCACTCAACCGGCTGATCACCGCTACCCACCAGACGGCCGTGTTGAGCCCGGCGTCGAATGCCGAGACGACCAGACGACCATCGCTGAGATGATAGGCTGCGGGGCTGCCGGCCACCGAGGCAATGATCTGGACCACCGCATCGGCATTGGTACCCAAGGCCGTGAGATCCGGCATGACGACGATTTTGAAGCGCGAATCGACGGCCTGAGCTGCGGCGAGCATGTGGTGCAAGTCGCTGTTGGGGTCGGTCGCATCGGTTGCCGCCATCGAATCAAAGGTAAAGCCGGTGATGCCCCGTGCAATTGCTGCGCGTATCTCGCCCTCCATATTGAGTTGCTGCCAATTCGCACCGGTGCTGGGGGTCACTCCAAGCGGGCGCGAGCGCAAATACCCGCCTTGCTTCAGCCATTTATTCGATTCACCGGTCCTGCTCAGATATTGCGTGTTGTAGTAATCGGTCGCGGGCGCGGCATTATCGATCGAAACGGGGAACGTGTGAAAGTAGTGGGCAAACACCCTCTTGGACGAAGTGAACAAGGTGGCCGCGGAAGGCATGGGCGCGGCAATGCAGGCATCGCCATTATTGGACGCGGTGAGCGGCGTCGAGACCGGCGGGGAGACGGTGACTGGGGGCGGGGCCGGAGCCGGCGCCGGGGCTGGAGCCGGCGTCGGAGCCGGAACCGGCGCTGTGCTCGCAATGGCCGGAGCCTGTGCCGAATCGCTCGAGGAGCTGCTGGATCCGCAGCCACTCAGTGCGGAAATGAATAATACAATCGTTAGCTGAGCGAATGCCGTAATCGCGCTCGATCCGTCTGCCATAGCCACCCTTGTTCCTTGATTCGTGTTTCACACGGAAGGTGAGCGGCTATCGCCTGGAGTTAACGAATGCGGCCTTGTGCCGCGTCCGGAAACCCCGCTATCTGTCACTCACAGACCGGAAGCTTTGCGTCACCGGCTTGCGCCGGGTATGCCCTTGAACGAGCGGCAGTAAATCACGCGAGCGGCGATGGGACATCGTGTCGGGCTGCACAGACAGGTGCAGAAAATTGATGAGTGGAAACGTGATGCGCTAAGCAAGAATTTCGCTTGCGCAGACAAGGCGAACCGGGGAGCGGGTTCGCGCTTTGCGGCGGGAAAACCGGCTTTTCTGATTGGAAAATTTGCGCGCGACATGGCCTGCGCCGCCGGGCGGGTTTCGCAGCAAAAAAATCGCCACAGTCAAGCGCACAGTTCGTGGCCGCCGAGGCGGCGGCGTCGCTTCGACTCGGATTGTCGCGAGGGTTGCAACTGTCGTTGATTACCGACTGTGTCCGGCAATTCGCAGGGTGAACACCGCCTTGTCAGACCACCGCTTACGTCCGCCTGCGCGGATGTCTGGCATCTTTATCTGTCTGTGTCTGGCGAACTAGCGTCTCGAGCATCCCACGACAACAGGGGAGCTAGGGGCAGCTGATGCGAATTTTGATTTACAGCGCTAATTTTGCGCCTGAACCGACCGGTATCGGCAAATATTCAGGCGATATGGCCTTGTGGCTGGTCGAGCATGGCCACGAAATTCGTGTGGTGTGCGCGCCTCCATACTATCCGAGCTGGCATATCGACAAGAAATATCGCTGGCCGCTATACCGGCGGGAACAGTGGCGCGGAGTCGATGTCTGGCGAACGCCCCTGTGGGTACCGAAGTCGCCCGGCGGGCTGACGCGGATACTGCACCTGCTGTCGTTTGCGCTCACGTCCTTTCCGGTCATGTTGTGGCAGATCGCCTGGCGGCCCGACGTGGTATTGACGGTAGCGCCTGCGTTCATGTGCGCTCCCGCGGGTCTGTTGACCGCATGGCTGTGCCGCGCCCAGCGTTGGCTGCACCTGCAGGACTTCGAGGTGGACGTTGCCTTCAGGATGGGACTCCTGAAAGGACGGCTTCTGCAGCGAATCGCGCTGCGTATGGAGGGTTCGTTGCTGCGGCGGTTCGACACCGTGTCGACGATTTCCGGGCGGATGATGGATCGATTGCGCGCCAAGGGCGTCACGGTGGGCAAAACGCGCTACCTCCCCAATTGGATCGATCTGGCACGAATCAAGCCGCCGAAGAACGGCAGCTACCGCAATCAACTCGGAATTTCCGAGAACGCCATCCTCGTGCTGTTTTCCGGGACGCTGAGCGGAAAACAGGGGTTGATGGTGATTCCGGAAACCGCGAAGTTGCTGAAATCGCGCCCCGAAATCGTATTCATCGTCTGCGGCGAGGGCATCATGAAGCCCCAGTTGGAATCCGCCGCGGCCGGTCTGCTGAATATCCGGTTTCTGCCGCTGCAGCCGCCCGGTCGGGTATCGGATCTGCTCGGCAGTGCGGACATTCATCTACTGCCGCAGAGCCCCGATGCAGCGGATCTGGTCCTTCCGTCGAAGCTGAGCGGAATGATGGCAAGCGGCCGTCCGGTCATCGCCACATGTCGCGCCGGCACCGAGATCAGTGAAATCGTCTCGCAGTGCGGTCTGGTGGTGGCTCCCGAGAACAGTGTGGAGCTCGCGCATGCCATCAGCGTGCTCGCGGACGACCCCGAGACCAGGGCATTGCTGGGTCGACGCGGCCGGATCTTCGCGGAAGAAAATTTCGAGCGCGACGCGGTGTTGAGCAGCATGTTCGCGCCGGGCCAAGTTGAAAATGACGGCCATCTGGCACATGACTAGAAGATCCAACCATTGTCTCGCTTGACGGGTTGTCGCCGTACTTTTCGAAGTACCCATGTAATTGTGTTCGCATTGACAGAAGTAAAATTATGAGCATAGAGCGCACACAGCCGTGCCGGAGCCCTGGCCACCCAGCCCGATTTCGCCACTGGCTTAACCTCGGGGCCCTGCTGTTTGTTTGCGCCCTGACCTGGTACGCGGCACCCGCCCATGCTCAGCCGGAATATCTGCTCGCTCCCGGCGATATTCTGAAGATCAGCGTTTTCAAGAACCCGGATTTGAGCCTCGATGTGCGGGTATCGGAATCCGGCACAATCGGCTATCCGCTCATCGGTTCCGTTCCAGTGAAGGGCCTGACGCTGCCCGCGGCGGAGTCGAAGATTGCGCAAATGCTCAGGGATGGCGGATTTGTGGTCAATCCGCAGGTAAACATCCTGCTCACCGAGGGTTTCGGCAATCTGGTGTCGGTCATCGGCGAAGTGAACAAGTCGGGTCGTTACTCGACTGATGCGGCGGGAGGCCACGTCTCCGGGATGCTGGCTTCGGCCGGCGGAATCGCGCCCACCGGCGGCGAAGTGGTCAGCGTCTCCGGTATGCGCAACGGGAAGCCTTTTCGCCGCGATGTCGACATCCTGAAGATGTCCTCGAGCGGCAATCCGGCCGATGACATCGAATTGTATGGCGGCGACACGCTCTACGTTCCACGCGCACCCCTGTTCTACATTTACGGCCAGGTTCAAAAGCCCGGACAGTACCGTTTGGAGCGCGGCATGACGGTGATCCAGGCGCTTGCCACCGGCGGCGGCGTCACCGGCAAAGGAACGCAGCGCGGGATCGTTCGCCACCGCCGTGATCCGAGCGGCAAGGTCAAGGAGGAGAGTGTTTCCTTGGACGACGATGTACAGGACAAGGATGTCATCTATGTCAAGGAGAGTCTGTTTTGATCTGCGCTGGCGAATTCGCCCTGACATTACCCCGTTGCGGCTGCGGAGGCGGTGCCCGACCATGAGTTTGAATCAGTTTTTGGTGATTCTGCGGGCACGCTGGCTGATCGCCGTCAGCGTTTTCGCGATGCTGGTCATGCTGGTGGCATTTGCAAGCATCATCTGGCCAAAGCAATACACCGCAACCGCATCCATCGTGGTCGACAGCAAAACCGATCCCGTCGCCGCGGCGGGCGGCGGCGCGACTGCCGCGCAACCGGCGGCGACCTACGTCAATACGCAGGCGGACATCATCGCGAGCGAACGCGTTGCGCAACGCGTGGTCAAGACATTGAAGCTGGATCAGCAGCCCGAAGCAAAGAGACTCTGGTCAAAAGGCCCCAACGATGACATCAGTGTGGCCATTGCCAAGGTCCTGCTCGAGAAGAAGCTGCAGGTCGCGCCGGTGCACGATAGTCCGACGCACGCCAGCAACGTGATCGAAATATCGGTCAATTGGTCGGACCCGGCGACCGCCGCGGCGCTGGCGAACGGATTCGCGCAGGCGGCAATCGAAACCAACATCGAACTGAAGGTCGAGCCCGCCAAGCAGTACGCGACCTGGTTCGAACAGCGTTCCCGTGCACTGCGCGCCGATCTGGAGGCGAAGCAGAAGCGGCTGTCGGATTTTCAAAGCAAGAACGGCATCGTGGCCACCGATGACAAATTGGATGTCGAGAATGCCCGCCTGGCAGAACTCTCCACCGAATTGGTGACCATTCAGGGGCAACGCCAGGACGCGCAGTCTCGACAGCATCAGGCGGGCGGCGACATATCTACGTTGCCTGAGGTGCTGCAAAGTCCGGTAATTCAGTCGCTCAAGGCGGCGTTGGCGCAGTCGGAGGCCAAGCAGCCCGACATTGCCGCACGGCTGGGCAAAAACCATCCGGATTATCAGGCGGTCGAGGGCGAAATCGCCAACTTGAAAAGCCGCATCTCGCAGGAGAGCGTGAGAATAGCGGCGTCTCTTGGCACCACGACTCAGGCCAGTCTGCGCCGCGAGAATGACGTCAGGCAGGCGCTGGAAGCTCAAAAGAAGCGCGTTCTGGACTTGAAGTATCAGCATGACCAGGCGGGCGTCCTCTTGAGTGACGTCACCTCGGCGCAACGCGATCTGGACGAGGTTTCACAGCGTTTGGCGCAAAGCAATTTGGAAAGCCTGACCCAGCAGACCAACGTGGTTCAGTTGAGCACGGCGACGGTCCCCACCAGCCCGTCCAGCCCGAAGCTGGTGATCAATCTGATCGTTGCGATTTTTTTGGGCGGCGTGCTCGGGGTTGCGGCCGCGCTGGCGGCCGAAATGCGCAATCGACGCATTCGCGAAGACCAGGACATGATCGACCTGCTTGGCGTGCCGTTACTCGGCAAGCTCGCGCTGGTCCAGGTGCGCGCCAACGAGGTGCGCGTGCTCAAGGCCGCGGCCGCGCGCCTTGAGCCGTCGGTAATCTAGCCTCTGCACGCATGGAAACTGAAGATCGCAAATGAACAAAGTAGCGGAAAGACCCGTAAGACGTCAGAACAGCCCGCCGGACCGCGGTCGGGCCATCGGAGCAATACTGGTCGACCAAGGCCGGCTGAATTCTCAAGAAGTCGAGGAGATTCAGCGCTTCGCCAATTCCAACGGCGTGCGATTCGGCGAGGCGGCGGTGCAACTGAAGCGCATCACAGAGCATGATATCGAGTCGGCAATCGCTCAGCAGTACAACTATCCGGTTTTGGCCCGGGGCGGGGAGGGCGGAGTCGCCGACGATGTCATCGCCGCGTATATGCCGCAGAGTGACGCGGTGGAACCATTGCGTGCGCTGCGCAGTCAGCTCAACCTTCGTTGGTTCAACAACGCCAACCGCCGGGTCTTCGCGGTTACCAGCGCGGAACGCGGCGAGGGCCGCAGCTGGCTTGCGGCCAATCTGGCGACCATGTTCGCCCAGCTGGGCGAACGCACTCTGCTCATCGACGCCGACATGCGCCATCCGCGCCAACACCGCATCTTCAACATCGACAATTCGGTCGGCTTGTCCGCATTGCTGACGGGCCGTGCGGGGCGCGAGATCGTCCGCCGCATCCATCCGCAGCTGCGCCTATTTGTGTTGCCGGCCGGCATCATTCCACCGAACCCCCAGGAATTGCTCGCGCGCCCGGTGTTCGATGTGATCCTGGATCACTTCGCCTCGCAATTCGGCCTGGTAATTTTGGATACACCCGCGGTGTCCGAAACCGCGGATGCGCAGATTCTCGCCGCGAACGCCGGCAATGCAGTCATGATTGCGCGCCGCAATCACACGCATCAGTCGAAGTTGCTCGCGGCCATGGAAATGTTGACCGACACCGGCATCAATGTGATCGGGAGCATCATCAATGAGCGCTGAGCGCAGATAGTTCGGTTGCAAACATGCGGACAACAGCACCTACCCGGTATCTCGCCGTAAAGGTATCGTTGGCACTTTTCATAGTGCTGATCGAGATCATCTTCATCGACAATCTCGCCTCGGCGGGCATGGAGTTCGTATTTTCCAGTGTCGCGGTATCCATCGCGCTGTTGATACAGCTCAGATTTGCGCTGCGGCCGACGGCCGAATCCCCGGCGGACATGGTGATGTTCATTTTCAATTGGCTGTTTCTGGATCTGGCGCCAAAGCTGCAGTTGATCAACATGCCGCAGCGGCTGGTCAATACCTCGACTGTCACGGTGGACAGGGTTGCTCTGACCAATCTGGTATGCGCGCTGTTCATGGTGGCGTTTACGCTGTTTTATGGATTCCTGTCCAAGCGCTCCGAGGCCGCGGGGCAGACCGGCGCCGCTGCCGACGGCTCATCCGCCCCGCAGGCGGATACGCCGCAGGAATTTACCGCGGGTGCGGTTGGCCTCGCAGCGCTCATTTGTATCGGTGTGGTCGCGGCGGCCGCGCCCTCGGCGTATAGAGCGATCGAGGATGCCGTGGCGGCCTCGCCCGCGTCGTTGATGATGAAGCGTTTCCTGCTGTTTCTTCCGTCAGCGACGATGCTGGTGCTGTTGAATGAGACGGTTCGCTCGGGACGGAAGCTGCTCTTCAGCCGCATTTGCGTGCTGTTGTTGCTGTTCGCGCTGGTACTGGTTACTGAAAATACCTACACCGAGAAGCGTAATGCCCTGGGACCGTTGTACATCGCACTGATGCTCGTGGGATTTCCGGCGTGGTTCGGCTGGAGCAGGCGGATGCTGCTGCTCGTGGGCGGGATGGTCGTCGTATTTCCGGCGATCACCATTTTCACCCACAACCACCTGCAAACCCTCGGCAGCGTCACGATGTCGCAATTGTCCGATCAGATCGCCGATCACTATTATTCGATCAATTACGATTCCTGGGCCAATATCTACACATCCATTGAAATCGCGCAGGTGCACGGCATGCAATGGGGACATCAATTGCTGGGTTCGCTGTTGTTCTTCGTGCCGAGCTCGGTGTGGAGCACGAAACCACTGGCCACCGGAATTTTCCTGGCGGACTACCTGATTGCAAACTACAGCATGTGGTTTACCAATCTGTCCGCGCCGCTGATCGCCGAGGGCTATTTGGACTTCGGTGTCGCGGGCGTGGTGGCCTACGCGGGCGTTTCGGCCTGCATCGTGACGGGTCTCAACAACCTGGCGCGGCGCAAATCCAAGTGGCTGTTTTTCCCAATGTCGGTTTATGCGGCGGTATTTTTGATGATCGTGCTGCGAGGGTCACTGATGATCTCACTGGGATTTGCCGCCGCGGCCGCTCTGGCGTTCGTCGTCGCTCATGCGCTGCTGTCGATGAAAATAGGCGTTCGACATCGGGTCGCCAGGCGAATAGGCACGCAGCCGACGACGGTGTCTTGAACGGCATCCGTCGTGGCTCTGTTACATATGCGAGTAGCGATATATCACAATATTCTTTGGTCCAAGTACAAGGGCGTGGTCTTTTCCCAGGTGCATTTGGATGGCGAGCCGCGCGGCATCACGCCTTCGTTCATTCAGATTGCGGAAACCGAGGAGATCCGCGTCGGTCTCGGCGCCGTCGATCTTTCGTATCACCAATACCCTTTTCGCTTGCTGTTTCGCGGCGCGTACGGCAGCGCGCCGCTATTCCGGCGCATCGGCGCCCTGGCCCGCGACTTATACGACAATCCGGTCGATCTGGTCATCATGCCCGGCTATCACCGGGCCGAGTACTGGGCGATGCTCGCGGTATGCATTCTGCTGCGTCGCAGGCGCGCGGTATTTTGCGATTCCACCACGATCGATCGGCCGAAAACCGCCTGGCGGGAATTTGCCAAGCGCTGGTTCTTCGGCCTTTGCAATGGCTTTTTTTGCTACGGCATCAGAAGCAAAGAGTATCTGATGAGCTACGGCGTGAGCGAATCGAAAATCGCCTACCGCTGCCAGGCAGCTGCGCTGCCGCGCGGTTACAGCGTGGCCACTGTCCTGTCGCACTACGAGACGAATTGGCAGGGTCGTGCCGATGAGCCCTATTTTCTGTATGTGGGCAGATTGTCGGGCGAAAAGGGACTGGACGACTTGTTCGCCGCGTTTTGCTCGGTCCATGCCCGGTTCCCCAAGGCCAAATTGGAACTGGTGGGATCGGGTCCGCTGGTGGAGGAACTGAAGCAGAGCGTGCGGCAGCTGAACATGTCTCACGCAATCGGTTTTTTGGGCAGCAAGAGCCTGGAAGAGATCGCCATCTTGTTCGAGAGGTGCACGGCTCTGGTGTTGCCGAGCCACAGCGAGCCATGGGGCCTGGTGGTCAACGAAGCCTTGAGCTACGGCTGCCCGGTTGTCGTAAGCAGTGCCTGCGGTTGCGTCCCGGACCTGGTGCTGGATGGATTGACCGGATATTCATTCGAGTTCGGCAATGTCGATGAGCTGGCCACGGCACTGGATTCGGTCAGGCACCTTTCCGGCAACAGGGTGGCGGTGGCGCAAAAGTGCCTCGAGGTGATTTCCAACTACACTCCGGAACGGGCCGCGACGCAGATCCTGGACGGCTGCATGCGCATGGTGGGGAACGGCGGATGACATGCTTATGCTTCGTCGGACCGCTGCCGCCACCCGTGAATGGATTTTCCAGCGTCTGTGCAATGATGTTGGATCTGCTCAAAGCTCGAATGCCGGTGCAGGTGTTCGACCGCGCGCCGCTCGAGCGCGCGCGGGCGGCCGGTATTCTGCGCCAGCTGTTCCAACCGTTGAAATACCTGGTTGCCTGCACCGGGCGCCGCGACACGACGCTATATCTGGCGCTGTCGGGCGGCCGCGGCCAATGGTTGGATTTGCTCTATGTACTCATCAGCAAGCTGTTTCACGGCTCGATTTTCGTGCATCACCACAGCTATACCTACATCAACTCGCCGTCGCGCCTCAGTCGATGCTTTTTCGCGCTGGTGAGAAACGATATCCACATTGTCTTGAGCCCCAAGATGGGCCAGGCGTTGAGCCGGACATATGGTTTGGCGCCGACGACGATTCGTATCGTGTCGAATGCGGCCTTTTATCGCTGCGATGACGGCGATCAGGTGCAGGCCAACGAAGCCGCCCCCGTGCACATCGGGTTCCTGTCGAACATCACCTACGAGAAGGGCATTGTCGAGTTCTTTGGTGTCTTGGCCGCGCTTAAGGAGCGCGACATCGACTATCGCGCGCACATCGCGGGGCCGGTCGCCGCAGAAGCGCGCGAAACATTCCGCCGCCTGCTGCAATCGACGGCGCACGTGGATTACGCGGGTCCGGTCTATGGCGAAGAAAAGGAGCGATTCTACCGGCAACTGGATATTTTCACGTTTCCGACCCGCTACGCGAATGAAGCCGAACCGCTGGTCATTTTTGAGGCGCTGCGCCGCGGAGTGCATGTCATCGCGTGCGATCGGGGCTCGATTGCCGAGATGTTGGGCGACGGCGCAGGCCTGGTGTTTGCTCACGAAGCCATTGTCGAGGGCGCGGCGTTGCAGATCGAGCGCTTCAGCAAGGATCGACGCGCATTGTTCGCCGCCAAATGCGCATCGATGCGGCAATCTCAACGAATTCTCTCCACCAGCAAAAAGTCGCTGGAGCATTTAGTCGCGGCCATGCAGGGCACCCCCGAACCCATGAGCGTACCCCTATGAAAATACCAAGAATAAAAATCGCGGTGGCCTTGGCGCTGACGCCCTTGACATCCATGGCGGCGGCGATCGAGTACCGGGATGCACTCGATGTCGCCGTGTCGCCCCCCGACGTGTTGACGGGTAACGTGGAGCGAACGGATTGGCTGACCCTCTACGTCGGCGATGCCTTTTCTTACGACAACAACATTTACCGGCTGCCGGGCAGCGTGACCGACCTGACCACGCTGCCCGGCATCGGCTCGAACCCGAACAGAAAAGACTATATCGACAGCATCACCGGCGGACTCGATGGGGAGTGGCTGACTGGGGCGCGGCAGAGCTTCGATGTTGACCTGCGTGCGGACTATAACCGCTATTTTCGAAACCAGGATCTGGACAACGTTTCCAGCAATGATCGGGTGGCATGGAATTGGGGCCTGGGTGACGCGCTCTCAGGCCGGCTTGGCGCGGACTACACCAGAGTGATCGGCGGCTACGTCAATACGGCGGTCTATTCTCGCGACATCGTCAACCGGACGGACTACTTCGGATCCATGCGCTACCAGGTAGGTCCGCGCTGGGGAATATTCGGCGGTTTGATCGGAACCGATTATTCCGTGACGCAGGCCCAATCCACATTCAACGATTCAAGGTCCAAAGGTGCCGATGTCGGCTTTGACTACACCACCGAGACCAATCGAATCGGCTTTGATTACCGCTATAACGATTCGCGCGCACCGAACAGCGCGGTATTGAACGGTGTGTTATTTGACCCTGATTATCGGGAAGACCGCGCACGGATGCTGTTCAGGTATGCGCTGTCGGAAAAGACGCTCGTGGATGCGAGCGCGGGCTATTTGAAGCGCGACTATCCCAGCACGGCGATCGGCAGCTTTTCAGGCGAGATCTGGCGCGTCGCATTGCAGTGGCAGCCGACTCCGAAGACCCAATTGCTGTTTGGGATCTGGCAGCAACTCGACGCCGATCTGACCTCGCAGACGGACTATTTCGTCGACAAGGGCGTCAGCCTCACGCCCCAGTGGATCGCATCGGAGAAAATAACGTTTTCAGCCACCATTTCGCGCGACAATGAAAACTATATCGGCGCGAATCCGATCGGTGTGACTCCCGTGGGGCCGCTGCTCGAGGCACGGCGCGATACGGTCACGGGTGAGGCGGTCAACATGATTTACACGCCGATCAGTTCTATCACGCTTACCGTCTCCGCGGGCCATACGACGCGCAACTCGAACATCCCGCAGTTCCAATACAACGACATGCAGGGTTCGGTGAGCATCACCTACAAATTCTTCCGGTATGGAAACGCGCCGACTTAAGCGCGACGGGTCGTTCAGAGCCGCGCGCGTACCGGGCGCGCGGGAGAGCCGACGCAGATCATCATTTCCGGGAGGTCGGTGAAAACGGAACTGCGCGAACCGACCACTGCGCCCCTGCCCACGGTGATCCCCGGCGCCACGAACACATCCGCCGCCAGCCATGCCTCGTCCTCGATAGTGATGGGAAATGCCTGGATTTCGAAGGACGCGGACCGGTAATCGTGCGTACCGGCGCAAAGATAGCTCTTCTGCGAGATCACCACATTCTTACCGATGCTGATTTCCGCGAAACTGTACAGCACGGCGTCATCGCCTATCCAGGAATGATCCCCGATCTGCACCTTCCAGGGATAAGGGATGGTTACGCTCGGCCGGATAATGACGCCCTGGCCGATGCGCGCGCCGAATCGGCGCAGCAACCAACGCCGAAATCCGTACAGAACCTGGGGCGACCAGCGGAACAACGTCGCCTGCACCAGCCACCACAACTGCACTGCGAATCCCGAACGGCCCCTGAAATCTGGCGGCAGCCGGAAGCGCTTCAAGTCCTGAACCATGGGCATGGCAAAAATGATACAGCACAACACGAGGGATCGTCGTCGGCTTGGGGGCCTGCGTCCGCGTGTAACATTTGCAAGCGCGACTGCGTGCCGGCGACTCTGTTTGGCGACAGCACATTGGCGACAGCGGCCGTGATACGGTGCTGTAGTACTTGTCTGACGCAGATTCATTCCCCAGAGATAGTGGAAAAGAGCATGAATCATGCGCAAATAGAGCGTTTGAGGAAGCATTCGATGCGGTCGCGTCCGGCATCAAACAAGAGGAGTCCATGGCCCATGTCCGCTCTCGGGGTTCACTTCCATCGTGCGGACGCGGGCAGCGGAATCAGCATTTTTGCCGCACTTTGCGCGATGATCTGATCGAAGATTGCCGGGACGTAAATCTTTGGAACAGCCGCTAACTTCCGATCAAGTTGACGAGTTTTTTCGCCAGGGTTTTCTCGTCATCGAGACGCCTCGGATCGCGCCACAGGAACTCGAATGGTGCCGCGGCATCCTGATGCGGATGATTCTCGGCGGCGAGCGGCGCAGCGAGGGCAGAAACATCGATCTGACGGCCAAGGACGGCGCGGGCGATATGACCTCGCCCAGCGTACTGCAGCCTTCCATGTACGCCAGGGAGCTGCGTAAGCTTTCATATCGAAGCGCGGCGCTCGCGACCGCGCGCCAGTTGCTGGGGGCTAGCGCTGAATTCGCGGGGGATCACGCGATATTCAAGCCGAGTCATCGCGGCCATCCGACGCCGTGGCACCAGGACGAAGCCTTCCGCGAGCCGGGCTTCGACTACAACGAGTTGAGCATTTGGATCGCAATCACCGAGAGCACGCTCGACAACGGCGCAATGGCCTACATACCCGGATCTCATCTGCTCGGGTTGCTGCCGCATCGCCTGCATGGGGGCGCCAAGGAAGCCAACACCATCGAATGCTACGAGGGATTCGATCCGCAGACGGCGCAGATACGTCCGATACCCGCGGGCGCCATGATAATTCATCACGGCCGTACCGTGCACGGTGCCTTCGGCAACAAGACCGCCGGCTCGAGGCTTGCCTACATCCTGCAATACAGCACGCCCGTCAAGATGAGCAGGCAGATCCGGCCGTCTCCGTGGCTCGAGCATCTGCGCAGCGCCAACCAACAACAGCGCATGCACTACTTGATGCGCGGTGGAATTTTTCCGGAGCTGCTGCGCATTCTACGGTCGGACCGGCACTCGCATCGCCACTTTTTATCCTTCTTCTGGCGCCGGCGCGTCAACAGACTGCGCGCCTTGTTCGCGCACAAGTCGCCCGGGGCTACCTGAGGCGCAGCGGCTCGCCATAGCCGGTCAATTCCAGATACCCCCGGCCGACTTGCTTGGTTCCTTCGTAGGCGCGTACTGCACCTTCCCAATAGATCGCCCCGGTGGAGAGCCGCGTATCGTTTTCCTGATCGTCGAACAACGGCGCCAGGCGCAGCTCACGGTCACCGGCGTGCACCTTCCATTCCACGGGATAGACGATGCCCGTGCGCGGCGAGGTCCAGCGCCTGCCCGCATCGAATTCCACCTGGTGCGGACCGAGAGCCTGGGTAGTGCCGTTGCCGGCGCGATACGTGCCTCCCGCCCACCGCGGATTGCCGTCGGTGCCGCGGATTTGAAAGGCCATGAGCGCGCCGCCATCATTCAAGTTGATGCCGATCCAATCCCATCCGACTGCCTGCGCATCGAGATATTCGCTGGACCACTCGTGGTCGAACCAAGCTTCCCCGCCGACGCGGCTTGCCGAACCCTGGCGCGTGATCGTGCCTTGGACGTTGATGTGCGGCAGGCTGTAGTAATAGCTGGCGGCGCGTGGATCAGGTCCCTTGCGGCTTACGCCATCCTCGCCATTGACCAGCATCGGTTGAGTTTCGGACAGCTTAAGATCGAACGAGAAATCCTCGGCGGCGACACTTGCCTGGTAGGCCGGACCCTCATGTATCAAAGACCAGGGCCCGATCCAAACGTGGGTGTCGCCTTCTGCCGCTCCGGCAAGCCCCAAACCCGCGCGCACGATGCGCTGGTCCTGCCATAGCCTGCCGTGCTTTGGATCGCTCAGCGCGCAGTGTGCGATCAATAGCTGCCTCGCTGTGAAGGCGCTCGGATTGCCGTCGTCGATGTCCGGTTTGGTCCGAAAAAATGTGATTTGAAATCCGAGCGGTTCGCCGCCCGTTGTATTCAGCCAGCCGGTGACATACCACCACTCGGTTCGAAACTGCGGATGACTGCCCAGGTCGGCGGGGAATTCGAGCGCCCGCCCGGCAGTCACCTGTTCATAGGTTGCCGCTGCTGCCGCCGCCGCCACTATGCAGCAGAAACACAGCGTCAGCAGCGCAGCGGGCCTTCTCACCAATCCTCGCGCACGGCGCGTACCGCATCCTGACTCAAGGCCGCCCGTCCGCTCCAAATCGCGGTGAGGGCGGCCGCGCCAATCAGCGCGAAGCTGAGCAGCAGCAGTTGCCGGACCGGAACGGCAAAGTCGATGCTCCAATTGAAGGATTGCCGGTTGATGACATAGACCAGCACCAGACTCAGCACCATGCCGAGTGCCAGGCCATAAATCGCGCCGAATGCGCTGGTGAGCAGACCCTCGTCGGCCAGCATGGCGATGATTTGCCGGCGCAGCATGCCGATGTGCCTGAGCATGCCGAATTCAGCGCGGCGAGCCAGGGCGGTCGAACTTGCCGCGAAGCTTACACCGGCCAGTCCGATGATGACCGCGATCGCTTCGAGCGCATAGGTGATGGCAAAGGCGCGATCGAAGATCTGCAACGAGCGCTCGTGCAACGCGCTGGTGGTGGTGATTTCCAGCGCATCGCCTTTGCGGAGGCGGGCGCGCAGCGATTTTTCGACGCTTGCCGCGTCGGCGCCGGGGCGCAGCCAGATCGAGCCCTCATTGGCGCTGTCATCGCCGGTGGCGCTCAGGTAGGCCTGCCTGGAGATCACGATGGAACCGGATTGGCGCGCATAGTCGCGCCACACGCCGGCCACCGCCAATCGCTGCATGTGCCCAGCCAGAGGAATCGCGATGGTGTCGCCCACCCGGTAGCCGTAGCGATCCTGCAGCGCTTCGGAAATCCAGGCCGGCGAGGGCTCATCCCGCAGCGCCTGTGCACGCTGCAGCAGCGGAAGCGCCGCGGCGGTTTGCGCGCTGTTCGCGCCGCGGGCGATCAGGGTGACCGGCGCGCGATTCGAATCGATCAGAATCTGCCGCGTGCGGCGAAACTCAACGCGCGCCACACCGGGCGTGGCGGCGATCTGCGCCTGGTCGGCGCCCGACCAGAAGGCGGTGTCGTTGCCGAAAGGCTCGCGCATTTGCAGGTCCGCCGGCAGCAGTACGCCGAGCCAGTGGTCGAAAGACACGCGAAATGAATAAATCATGATGGCCATGGCCACCATCAGGCTGAAGCTGACGATGATGGAAGCCAGGCTGAGCGCGGACATGCCGACATTTTCCCGGAGTTGGGCGATCGCCGTGTCCAACACGATGCGTTTGCTGCGCGACGCAAGGCCGAGGGTACGCAGGGTGATGGCCGGAACCAAGAGCACCGCGCCCAGCAGCAGCGCGGCGATTGCGGCATAGCCAAAAACGGGCAGACCGCCAATGCTCGGCAGCCACGCCAGTGCCGAACCCAAGATCAGCAGCACGAGCCCAGCGCGCCAGCTGATGCGCGAAGCGCGTTGATGGTCGCCGTCGCCGCCCTTGAGTGCGCGCGCCGGCGCCTGGTGCGCGGCGGTGCGCGCCGGTACCCACGCCCCGATGGCCGCCACGGCCACACCGATGGCCCAGAATCCAAGCACCTGCAGCGGTGCCGCCTGCAGCGCGGCGCCCATGGCGCGCAACTGCCCGTTGCCGAGATCCGCGGTCAGAAATTTCAAGACCGCCGTGGCAATGAGCATGCCCAGCGCCACGCCGATGAGCGACCCGATGATGCCGAGCGCCAGTCCCTCGCCGAGAAGCGCCGCGCGCAACTGAAGCTGCGTGACACCGAGCGCACGCAGCAGCGCGAGCGAGCGGCGCCGGCGCAGCACCGAGAGCGATTGCGTGGAAAACACCAGGAAGGCGCCGGTGAACAAAGCCACCAGGGCCAGCATGTTCAAATTCACCCGATAGGCCCGCGTCACGCTCACCGCACGGTCGCGTTCGACCCGCGGCGCCACGGCGAGCACGCCAGTCGGCAACGTCCTGGCGAGCTCGTGCCGAAAGGACTCGACATCAGTCCCGGGCATCAGCCGAAGGTCGATGCGATTCAATCTGCCGACCGCATTGAACAGCCATTGCGCCGAAGCGATGTCCATCAGGCCCAAGGCCTGCGGATACGCATCTTGCGTCAGGATTCCAACCACGCGCAGCGCTTTGCTCGAGCTTCCGACGGTGACATCGAGCCGTCCGCCGCGGCGAAGATTCAGCGCCTGGGCTGCGTCTGCGCTCAAGTAAATGGCGTCCGGAGCCAGCAGCGGAAACACGCCATCGCCGAGATCGGCGATGAGCGCAGGTTGCAGTGCGGCCGCGCGGAAGGGATCGATTCCCAATACCTTGAGCGCGTCATCGCGCCCAGGCAGCGCTACGTCGAGCTCGAGCACCGGGCTCAAAGCTTTCACGGCGGGATTGTGAGCCATGTCGATGAACAGCTGTTCCGCAAAGCCTTCGCGCGGACCGCGAATCACCACGTCGGCTTCTCCCACCAGGCGCTTGGCGGCCAACCCGAATTCATTGAGCGCGGAGATGTTGACGAGATACACCGCGGTGCCCAGCGCGACACCCAATGCCAGCGCCGTTACCGTCACCAGAAAGCGCATCGGCTGCTCGCGCAGTTGGGCCAGCAGCAGCAGCCGCCATATCTTCGTTGCGCCCGCCGCGCTCACCGCGCCGGCTCCACGGGACGCAGGCCGTGGGCGTCGAGCATCAGAATCCGATCGGCCGTATCGGCCGCCGTCCTCGAGTGAGTGATGAGGATGCCGGCGCCGGCATTGCTTTTCACCTGGCTGCGCAACAGCGCGAGAATCTGCGCGGCGCTGCGCGAGTCGAGATTTCCGGTGGGCTCATCCGCCAGCACGAGGCGCGGCCGGTGCACCAGGGCACGAGCGATGGCGACGCGCTGGATTTCGCCCCCCGAAAGCTCGCGCGCGCGGCGTGATGCGAGCGCTTCGATGCCGACCGCCAGCAACATCTCGCGGGTGCGCCGCGCCCGTTCCGGGTCGACGACGCCGAGCAGATCCAACGGCAGCGCCACGTTCTGTTCGACCGTTAGATACGGCAACACGTGAAAGGCTTGGAACACAAAGCCCACCGCGCGGCGGCGCAGCAGCGTCGCGGCGTCATCGTCCAGAGTGGCAAGATCGACGCCGTCGAGCAGCACGCGGCCGCCGTCGATCGCATCGAGTCCGGCCAGCAGATTGAGCAGTGTTGATTTGCCCACGCCGGACTCGCCCATGATGGCGAGGTATTCGCCTTGCCGCACTTCAAGGTCGACGCCCTCGAATATCGCAGGCCGATCCTTCGAATAGCGCTTGCTCAAGTTCTCGAGGCGAACGACGGGGTCAGGTTCAGTCACCGCGGCCCACGGCCCTCACGCGGCGTCGACTCCGATCACCGCCTTGACCTCCAGGAAATCGCGCAGCCCGAACTCGCCCCACTCGCGGCCGTTGCCGGACATTTTGAATCCGCCGAATGGCGTGTTCATGTTGCCCGACGCGCCGTTCAAGGTGACCTGACCCGCACGGATCTGTCCGCCGATGCGGCGCGCGCGCAGGTTGTCCTTCGACCACACAAACGCGGCGAGTCCATAGGGTGTGTCATTCGCGATCTGCACGGCCTGCTCTTCGCTGTCATACGGGAGAATGCACAGCACCGGCCCGAAGATCTCCTCGCGCGCGATGGTCATGTCGTTGCGCACATCCGAGAAAATCGTCGGCTTGACGAAGTAACCCTTGGAGAGCCCGTCGGGGCGCCCGGAACCGCCGATGACCACTTTCGCACCCTCGGCGATGCCCTTGGCAATGTAGCCTTCGACCCGATCGAATTGCAGCTTGGAAACGACCGGACCCAGGTTGGTTTTCTCGGAAGACGGATCGCCGGTCACGACGGATTCCGCCACGCGTTTGGCAATCGCTTCGACCTCCGCCAATTTCGCGGCCGGCACCAGCATGCGGGTCGGAGCATTGCAGGATTGCCCGGAATTCTGAAATACGTGCAGCACACTCTGTTTCACGGCGCGCTCGAAGTCCGCATCGTCGAGCAGCACGTTGGGAGATTTGCCGCCCAATTCCTGGTGCACACGCTTGACCGACGCCGCGGCATTCCTGGCAACCTCGGAACCGGCGCGGGTCGAGCCGGTAAAGGACACCATGTCGACTTCGCGGTGCGATGACAGCGGCGCACCCACGCTGCTGCCGTCTCCGTTGATCAGGTTGAACACGCCGGCTGGAACTCCCGCCTCGTGCATCACCTTGGCCCAGATGATGGCGCTGAAGGGTGAGTACTCGGAAGGCTTGAGCACCATGGTGCAGCCGGCGGCCAATGCCGGAACCACCTTGGCGGCGACCTGATTCATCGGCCAATTCCAGGGCGTGATCAGCGCGCAGACGCCGACCGGTTCCTGGACCAGGCGCACCGTGCCGCGCATCTCCTCGAATTTGAAATTTTTGAGCACTTCGATCATCGCGCTGATGTGCCCGACGCCGATGCCGGTCTGAGAGCCCTTCGAGAGGGTGATGGGGGCGCCCATTTCGATGGAAATCGCCCTGGCAATTTCATCGTAGTGCGCCTTGTAGGCCGCGAGGATGCGTTCCAGCAATGCCAGGCGTTCGGCAGGCGAGCTGCGCGAATAGCCGTCGAAAGCACGCCGCGCCGCCATTACAGCGCGATCGACGTCCTTGCTGCTTCCCATGGATATGAGCCCCGCAACCTCTTCGGTGGCAGGATTGATGACTTTCAGT
Organism: Steroidobacteraceae bacterium; assembly: GCA_036267715.1. Taxonomy (GTDB): domain Bacteria; phylum Pseudomonadota; class Gammaproteobacteria; order Steroidobacterales; family Steroidobacteraceae; genus Bog-1198. Next base: position 203,871 of record DATAVN010000006.1, read on the forward strand.
TCCTTGGGTTCGACCGGGTCGATCCAAGCGCCGTCGATGTAGAACTGCCGGTTGTCATAGGTCATTGCAGAGCCCCTTCAAGAATTTGCCTACTTCCTAAAGCGATATTCTACCCGCTGACAGGGGGGTTCGCAGGATGATCGGCAGCGTCCGAGCACCGGATGTCGCGTACCATCAATGGCGAAATGATGTCTTCGAAAGACGACTATCGCAGCCGGGGGCGGCAATGGGCATGATCCCCCGGAATTTTATGGCCATGGTTCGCATTCTGCCTCCCCTTAAGTTGTTAGGCTTCTGTTCATGAGACATGTCATTGGAACGCCGTTCAGGCCCATGCTGGCCGCATCGTTGGGCCTGGTGTTGAGCCTGGTGTTGAGCCTGGTGTTGAGCCTGGCGGTGGCAGCGCCGTCCCCCGAGTGGAACCCCGTGCGCACCCATCCGGTCGAGTTGGGGCCACAGGCCAGCCGGCTGTTGGTGGGGTTTCGGGCCACCAGCGGCAATGCCGTGATCAAGGCGATCCGCACGCGTGCCAAGTCCCAGGTGATCAGAATCACCCAGGCGCAGACCTCTTCCGCGGACCTCGCAGCGCTCATCCAGCGCAGTGGCGTCGCCGTCGCGCGCTCGCGTCAGGTGACGCCGAGCATGCACGTGATATACCTGCAAAAGACACTCTACGGAGCGGACGTCGCCGCGGCGCTCACGCAGCTGCGCGCCGACCCGGCGGTGGCCTTCGCCGACATCGACGAGCGGCGCTATCCGCACGCATTGCCCAACGATCCGCTGTTTGTGCCGACGGCGACGGCAAGCGGACAGTGGTACATGCAAACGCCCAGCTCGGCATCGCCCACCAGCGATGCCGCCGCCACCGACGCGGTGTCCGCCTGGAACATCACCCAGGGAAGCAGCGGCACCGTGATTGCCGATGTCGACAATGGGATTCGCTTCGACCATCCGGATCTGCAGCGCGCTGGTTTTGGGGGCCGCTTGCTGCCTGGCTACGATTTTGTCGGTCAGGATCTCGACGCTTCCAACAGCGCACCGCAGGGCACCTTTCTGGTCGCCAACGACGGCGACGGTTGGGACCCCGATCCTTCCGATCCCGGCGATTGGATCGACAGCACCGATCTTGCCAATAGCGCGGTTTTTCCCGGCAAGAATTGCAGCGTCGATCCCAGTTCCTGGCACGGAACACGGGTCATGGGCGTGCTCGGCGCATTGACCGACAATGCCGTGGGAATCGCCGGCATGACCTGGAATCCCTACCTGCTGCCGGTGCGTGCCCTGGGCAAGTGCGGTGGCTTGGATGAGGACATTATTGCCGGCATCCAGTGGGCCGTCGGCATGACGGTCTTCGACGATCAGGGCAACCCGGTACCGGACAATCCGTATCCGGCCGATATCATCAACTTGAGCCTGGGCGGGACCGGGAGCGCTTGTCCTTCCGACTACCAGAATTTGATCACCACGCTGACCGGCATGGGAGTGCTGGTGGTGGCATCCGCGGGTAACGAGAGCGGTCCGGTGGATGTACCCGCCAATTGTCCGGGGGTCTTGGCGGTCGCCGGACTGCGCAACGTGGGTACCAAGGTCGGCTACAGCAGCTTGGGACCCGAGGTGGGAGTCGGGGCGCCGGCGGGAAATTGCGTCAATACCAGCGGTGCGTGTCTGCGCTCCATCGACACGACGACCAACGAGGGCGCCACCACAGCGGGTACGAATTCTTATACCGATCAAGTCAATTCGAATCTCGGCACGAGCTTCTCGGCGCCGATCGTTTCCGGGATCGCTGCGCTCATGCGCGCGGTCAACGCCAACCTGACGCCTGCGCAATTGATTGCGCGCATCAAGGCGAGCGCGACGCCTTACCCGCATCCGGTGACCACGCCGCCGACGCCGCAGTGCGTAAATGGCTCGACATCCAGTCTCGAGTGCATCTGCACCACCAATACCTGCGGTGCCGGCATGGTGAACGCTTTTAGCGCCGTCAAAGCGGCGCTCGATCCCATCGCGGCGGTGAAAATCCCGGCCGGCTTCACCGCCGGCAGCACCACGCTGAATGCAGGCGGCAGCGCCGCGGCCTGCGGTGCCACGATTGCATCGTATGCGTGGAGCAGTACCGGTGCGGTCACGATTGTCTCGGCAAACAGCGGCGCTACGGTCAACATCCTGTCCTCGGGAGCGGGGACTCTCACGCTGCTCGTGACCGATTCTGCGGGCAATACCGATACGGCCATCGTCAGATTCAGCGTCAACCGCCCTGCAAGCACCAGCGCTCCCTCGACGGCGGGCAGCGCGGCGAGCGCCTGCATTGCGCCCATGACGGTAACGCCCGCAGCGCCAACCGTCTCCGCGAGCTTTACGCCCACCAGTGTGGCGGTCGACGGCAGCGCCGTGCTCACAGTCACGCTGAGCAACTCCAACGGTTTCGTGCTGACGCAGTCCGGCATCGGCATATCGCTGCCCGCCAATCTCAGCTTGCAGGCCGCGCCGGCGCCGGCCACTACCTGCCCGGGTGCAAACAAGTCGCTGACCAGCGGCACGTCCGGCGTAACTTTGAGCGGGGCCAACATTCCGAACGCGGGCTCATGCACCGTGACGATGAGCGTGCAAAGCGCCGCGGCGGGTTCCTACACGGCCACGCTTGCCGCGAATGCCCTGATGACCGGCCCAGCCGGCGGCAATACGGAGCCGGTCACGGCCGAGCTGACCGTCTCCGGGACGAGCAGCGGCAGCGGTGCCGCCTCCGCGGGAGGCGGTGGCGGCGGCGGCGGGGCGTTGGACTGGATCGACATTCTGCTGGTGACGGGTGTGCTGCTGGCGGTCCGAGGCCACGCAGGCAGGCGGGGGCGGCCGTAGCGGCTGCCGGCAGCCGACCTTCGGCTATAATCTGAAAAATGACAAATCCCTCTCCGCGGCGCGCGGCCTTGCGGCCGGTGAAAACCCATCGGGACGCGCGCGGCGCGGTCTTTGAACCGTTGAGTGACGCCGAATTGGCGTCGCAAAAAAATGTGCACGTGGTGATCACCCAACCGAACGAAGTGCGCGGCAACCATTTGCATCGAACCGCCATCGAAACCACGACGGTGGTGGGACCGTGCCGGGTGCGGCTCAAGGAAGAGGGAGAAGTCAGGGACATCGACGTCGCAGCCGGCGAGATCCTGCGGCTGACCATACCTCCGGGGGTCGTTCATGCGTTCCGCAATACCGGCAGATCCGCCATGGTTCTGGTGTCATTCAGCACCAACTTGCATGACCCGGAAGGCGCGGACACGCAGCGCGAACAGATTCTCTGAAGCTGGCGGCACGGCGTCCCGATGCGGACCATCTCCTTCAAAAACACGGCGCTATTCAAGCGCGGAATTTGGCTGAGCGCGGCGGCTCTGATCGCTTTCGTCGCGGGGCCCGCGGCGGTCGATGGCGCCTTGTGGATTGATCCGCTGCCAAGCGTGATCGCGGTCGCCATCCTGTGCGCCGCGTTGAGCTACTTTTTCTGGAAGACTCAAATGCACCGTCTCGCGGATGAGGTTCTCGACTGCGGCGACAGCCTCAAGGTCCGCAGAGGACGCACCGAGCAGACGATTCCTCTCGCGCGTATTGCCGCGGCTGAGGTGGCGAGCAGCGGAGGATTTCATCGGATTACCATCCGTCTGCTGGAGCCCTCGAAGTTCGGGCGACGGGTCGAATTCCTGCCGCAGGCGAGTCTGTGGTCGAATATCGACGCGATCAAGCAGGTCGCGCGCAACCTGACCGAACGCGCGCAATTGGAATCTCAAGTTCATAGCCGCGTTTGAAATCGCGAATGTGCTTTTCCATCCAGCCGCGGGCTTGCTCGCTCTTCTTGAGTCTGATGGCCTCGATGATTTTGCCTTGCGCGGTTTGAATTCGCGTCCGCGCCTGTGGCACCCGATCAATCAGCCGGGTCAATGTCGGTACCAGCAGCATATTGAGCGGCGCCTGGGACAGGGCCAGCACCTGGTTGCCGCTTGCGGCGGCAACCGCGGTGAAAAAATCCACGACCGCGGAAACAGCGCCCGCCGTATCGGCGGTTTCGCGCCGGAAGCATTTGCTTGCACGAATCAGCCCCTGCAGCTGCGCCGCGGTGCGCCGCGACGCAGCATGTTGCGCGGCCGCCGGTTCGATCGCCATCATGGCCTCCCAAAGCTCCATGAATGTCACGTCGTGAAGCGCCAATGCGCGGCTCACACCGGAACTCACGCGCCCGGGTTCCGGCCGGGTGACCCGCAGGCGCTTCTCGCCGCGCTCGCGCCCGAGCAGGCCGTGTGTCTCCAGCTCCCGAATCGCCTCACGAACGGTCGACCGGTTGACGCCAAACTGGCGCGCGAGGTCGGTTTCGGAGGGCAGGGCGTCGCCGGTACGCAATGACCTGGCGACGATGCGCTCCTCGATGAGATTCGCGATCTGCCGGTAGGCCGGATGATCATCCAAGGGTACGAACAGGTCTGTCATTGGCCTTCCCCGAACAGTTCGCGGCCAATCAACATGCGGCGGATTTCCGATGTGCCGGCACCGATCTCGTAGAGCTTGGCATCGCGCAGCAGCCGACCGGTGGGGTAGTCGTTGATGTAGCCATTGCCGCCCAATAGTTGAATGGCGTCGAGCGAAGCCTTGGTCGCAGCCTCGGCGCAGAACAGGATGCAGGCAGCGGCGTCCTTGCGGGTGTAATCTCCGCGGTCGCACGCCGCGGCAACCATGTAGACGTAGCTGCGGCAGGCATTCAGCGCGGCGTACATGTCCGCGAGCTTGCCCTGCACCAGTTCAAACGTACCGATGGGTTGGCCGAATTGCTTGCGCTCGCGCACATATGGGACGGCCACGTCCAGGGCCGCGGCCATGATTCCCAGCGGGCCGCCGGAGAGCACGACGCGTTCATAGTCGAGTCCTCGCATCAGTACGTTGACGCCCTGATTTTCCGTGCCCAGCAGATTGCCGGCAGGCACTTCGCAGGCGTCGAAAATCAGTTCGCTGGTGCTCGAGCCGCGCATCCCGAGCTTGTCGAGCTTTTGCGCGGGCGTGAAACCTGCGAAACCCTTTTCGATGATGAAGGCGCTGATGCCGCGCGAGCCCGCTTCCGGCGCCGTCTTGGCATATACCACCAATACATCCGCTTCCGGGCCGTTGGTGATCCACATCTTGCGGCCATCGAGAACGTAGCAGTCGCCGTGCCGCACAGCCTTGAGCTGCATCGAGACCACGTCCGAGCCGGCGCCCGGCTCGGACATGGCGAGCGCGCCGACGTGCTCGCCGCTGATGAGCTTGGGCAGGTAGTGCTGCTTCTGCGGCTCCGAGCCGTTCAGGGCCAGCTGGTTCACACACAGATTGGAGTGCGCGCCGTAGCTCAGACCCACCGCCGCGGATGCGCGCGAGATCTCTTCCATGGCGACGGTGTGCGCCAGATAACCCAGTCCCGCGCCGCCGTGCTCCGGACTGACGGTGAGCCCCAGAAGCCCCAACTCGCCGGCCTCTCGCCACAAATCCCGCGGAAACTCGTTGCTGCGGTCGATTTCCTGGGCGCGCGGCGCAATGCGCTCCTCGGCGAAGCGGCGCACCTGGTCGCGCACGGTATCGATGACCTCCCCGAGGCCGAAGCTGAACTCTCGATAGGCTGAATTGGCCATTTTCGCCGGGCCCCCATTGTCATCTGACCAGGATCGTTGGATAATCGGATTGTTGGACAATTCTGCCACGCCCGGGGCGACAAAGCCAATGGCCAAGATAGCTTCCAAATTGAATACCCGCTCGCAGGACTTCGCCGACAATCGCGCGGGCATGCAGGGACTGGTCGATGGCCTGCGCGCCACGCTGCAACGCAACGCCGTCGGCGGTAGTGCGGCGGCGCGCGCCAAACACACCAAGGCCGGTAAATTGCTGGCGCGCGAACGCATCGCCGCGCTGCTCGACCCCGGATCGCCATTCCTGGAGTTGTCGGCGCTGGCGGCGCAGGGTGTATATGGCGAAGATCTGCCCGGCGCCGGGCTGATCACCGGCATCGGCCGGGTCTCCTCGCGCGAGTGCATGGTGGTGGCCAACGACCCGACCGTGAAAGGGGGCACCTACTATCCGCTCACCGTCAAGAAACATTTGCGCGCGCAGGAGATCGCACGCGATAACGGATTGCCCTGCATTTACCTGGTGGAGAGCGGCGGGGCCTTTCTGCCGCGGCAGGATGAGGTGTTTCCCGATCGCGATCACTTCGGCCGTATTTTCTTCAACCAGGCGCGCCTATCGGCGCAGGGCGTCGCGCAGATTGCCGTGGTGCACGGCTCGTGCACCGCAGGCGGTGCGTATGTGCCGGCCATGTCGGACCACGCCATTATCGTACGCAATCAGGGACGGGTGTTCCTGGGCGGGCCGCCGCTGGTCCGTGCCGCCACCGGGGAGGAAATCGACGCGGAGTCATTGGGCGGCGCCGACGTGCACTGCCGCCGTTCCGGCGTCACCGACTACTATGCCGAGAACGATGCCCACGCCCTGGCGTTCGCGCGGCGCGCGGTGGCACGTCTGCGGCCGCCCGTGCTGCGCAGTTCGCCGGCCGGTTCGCCGCTGAGCGGCGCGGCGAGCCCCTTCGATCCCGCGGAGATTTACGGCGTCATTCCCCAGAATTCCCGCAAGCCTTACGACGTGCATGAACTCATCGCACGTCTGGTCGACGGTGCCTGGTTCGATGAGTTCAAGGCACTGTACGGCACGACCCTGGTGTGCGGTTTCGCCGATATCCATGGCATGACGGTCGGCATACTGGCGAACAATGGCATTTTGTTCTCGGAGAGCGCCTTGAAAGGCACGCATTTCATCGAGCTGTGCTGCCGTGAAGGAATCCCGCTGGTGTTCCTGCAGAATATTGCCGGCTTCATGGTCGGACAGGCGGCCGAAGCGGGCGGCATCGCCAAGGATGGTGCCAAATTGGTGACCGCGGTGGCCTGCGCATCGGTGCCCAAGTACACGGTGGTGATCGGCGGCAGCTTTGGCGCCGGCAACTACGCCATGTGCGGCCGCGCCTACAGCCCGCGCTTTTTGTTCCAATGGCCCAATGCACGCACCTCGGTGATGGGGGGCGAGCAGGCGGCCAGCGTGCTGGCGACCATCAAACGCGAGGCGCTGGAGCGCAGCGGCGAATCCTTCAGTGCTGCGGATGAGGAGAGGCTCAAGGCGCCGATTCGCGAGCAATTCGAACGCCAGGGACATCCTTACTATTCCTCCGCACGATTGTGGGACGACGGAGTGATCGACCCGGCCGATACCCGCAGGATACTGGGACTGGCCCTGGTCCTGACCCGGGCGCAGGAACCGGCCGCCACACGCTTCGGCGTGTTTCGGATGTGATGCGAATGATCCGGCGCCTGCTGATCGCCAATCGCGGCGAAATTGTCTGCCGCATCGCGCGCACGGCGCGGCGCATGGGCGTGACGGCCATCGCGGTCTATTCCGACGCCGATCGAAACGCACAGCACGTGCGCAGCGCCGACGAGGCCTATCATCTGGGCGCGGCGCCTGCCGCGGAGAGCTATCTTGACATCGTCAAGCTGATCGCGCTTGCCCGGCGCGTTGGCGCTGATGCCGTCCATCCCGGCTACGGATTCCTGTCGGAAAATTCACAGTTTGCGCAAGCCTGTGCCGATGCGGGCATGATATTCGTCGGACCGCCGGCGGCCGCGATCAAATCCATGGGATCGAAGAGCGCCTCGAAGGCGGCGATGGCCGCGGTCGGGGTGCCGGTGGCACCGGGCTATCACGGCGACGAGCAATCGGCGCAGCACCTCGAGCAAGAGGCGTTGCGCGTGGGCTTTCCGCTCATCATCAAGGCCAGCGCCGGCGGCGGCGGCAAGGGCATGCAAGTCGTCAACTCCGCAGCGGAGCTCGCGGCCGCGGTGGAGTCGGCACAGCGGCTGGCGCGCACCGCGTTCGCAGACGACCGCCTGCTGATGGAGCGTTACTTTCCGCAGGCGCGTCACGTGGAGGTGCAGGTATTTGCGGACGCGCACGGACAGACCGTCAGCCTGTTCGATCGCGACTGCTCGGTACAGCGCCGCCACCAGAAAATCATCGAGGAAGCTCCGGCGCCCGGCCTGCGCGACGAGGTTCGCGCGGCGATGGCGCGATCGGCGGTCAAGGCGGCGCAGGCCGTCCAATACGTCGGCGCCGGCACGGTGGAGTTCCTGGTCGACGGTGAACAGAATTTCTACTTCATGGAAATGAATACGCGACTGCAGGTGGAACATCCGGTGACGGAATTGATCACCGGCATCGATTTGGTCGAATGGCAGCTGCGCGTCGCGCAGGGCGAGCGCCTGCCGTTGCTTCAGGAGCAGATCGAGCGGCATGGTTTCGCGGTCGAGGGCCGCCTTTACGCGGAAGATCCCGCGCACGACTACCTGCCGAGCGTCGGACGCATCTCGCATCTGCGCTGGGCGCAGCCCTCGGCAGGCCTGCGTCAGGATACCGGCGTCGAGCAGGGCGATGAGGTGTCGAGCTATTACGATCCGATGCTGGGAAAGATCATCGCCTGGGGCGGGTCGCGTGCAGCGGCCATCGATCTTCTGCACCGTGCCTTGGGCGAGATCGAGATCGTCGGCGTCGCCACCAACCGCGCCCTATTGGCCGGTGTGCTCGGCGATGAGCAGTTCCGCAGCGGGGCCGTGGCCACGGATTTTTTGAACCGGCGCAAGCAACACTTGCGTTTCGGCGAGCCGGCGGCGGCCGGCGTCGAGCTCGCGTTGGCCGCACTGTGGTGCGCCACGCGGCGCACCGACGTCAACGCCTTGTGGGAGGACACCCGCGGCTGGCGCGCCGCCGCGCCCGAGAGCACGCTCTGGCGCTTCGGGCAACAGAGCGCGACGCTGGATTTTTCGGCGCTCGATGCATGTCGCGTGCAGCTCGAGGACCGGCAGCTGCACCTGCGGGTATTGGCGCGCGAGCCTGAATCGCTGAGAGTGGAATGCGACGGGCGGGTGCTTTTCGTGCGGGTGATCGAAGCGGGCGCCGCGCTGCATCTGTTTCTGGACGGCGGCCACTTTGTGCTCGATGCCGATCGCACCGATGACGCCTTGCAGGTGGACGGCGGCGCCGAAGAAGGTTCGCTGCTCACGCCGTTGCCGGGAACCATCGTCGCCGTGCATGTTGAAGCCGGTCAGAACGTTGCGCGCGGTGCGCCGCTGGTGACGGTCGAGGCGATGAAAATGGAACACACCCTGACCGCACCCTATGACGGGGTCGTGTCGCGGGTTGCCTTTGGATTGTCCGAGCGGGTTTCCGCCGGCGCGATATTGGTGGAACTCGCGCCGTTGTAGCGCGAGGCTGCTAGGCGACCTGGGCGTCCGCGGTGGCCTCGAGCGCCGGCAGCGTGACCTTGAAGCGCGTTTCCTGTCCAAGGTTGCTGGCCAGCGCGATCTTGCCGCCGGCCTCGTGCACGTAGCGCCGCACCAGCGACATGCCGCTGCCATGCTTTGCCTCTCCCGGAGTGTCGCTCAGGGTGGTAAAGCCCGACTTGAAGATCAACTTGATCGCCTGCCGGTCTGCCATGCGGCCGGCTTCCGCCTCGCTCAGCAGTCCCCTGGCGATCGCGACACTACGCACCCTTTGCGGATCCAAGCCGCGGCCGTCGTCCTGGAACAGCAGTTCAAAACCATTGCCGCGTGCCGGATTGAAATCCAGCCGCAGGGTCGCATGTACCGGTTTGCCGGCCTGCTCGCGCTCGGTCGGCGTTTCGACGCCGTGAACCACTGCATTGCGGATCAGCTGAATCGCGACGTTTTTCACGGTGGCCTGGTAGCGTGGCGGCACCATGTCCAATCCGTTGCAGGACAGCATCACGGTCTTTTGATTCTCCTGCGCAACCAGATCGGTAAGCGTGGCGAGCGTGCTCTCGAGGCTGCCCACCGCGGCCATGCGCTGCGCCGGCGGCGCCGCATCTTGCGCCATGTGCATGACGAACTGCGGGGCTTCGATGATCTGCGTGCCGTTCTCGGTAATGCGTGCATCCGGCGCGGAGGTTTCAGCGTCGCGTGCAGGGCCCGCCTGCGAGGTCAGGGTTCGCAGCAACGCAAATTGTCCGTACAGAGAGTCGAGTTTGACTGCGAGCGGCAGGAAGTCGCCGCCGCTCAAGGTCTCGCGGCTGCGCAACTCTTGCAGCGCATCTTCGAATTCACGTGCGGCTCCCTGCAATCCGGACAGTTTGAGCGAAGCTGCGTCGCGGCGTATGCGATCCACCTCCTCCAGCGTTTCCTCGAGCTTGTGGCGGAACGCGCCGGCTTCACGCGCCGACTTCTTCAGCACGCCATTGATGGTTTTCATCGACGCGTCGGTCTTCTGCAGAAAGCCGCCGAAGCGCGTCCCGCCCGCCTGTAGGACGCTGCGTAATATCTCGCCCTGCGTGATCGATTGAACCCGCAAGTCCTCGAGTTCGCGCAGCTCCTGGGCGCGCGAGGTGATATCCGAGACGCGCACCATCCAGGAGCGGGCTTCGTTCGGCAGCTCGACCGCGCTGAATTCGAAGCAGTAATGGGCGCTGACGAAGCTGCCGTCCGGGTTGGCCAATTTCACCTCCACATCCTGCAGCGGATTGGCCTCCTGCGCTTCGCCGCGCGCGAGCTCGAGCAGCCGGGCCATGTAGGTGCGCACGACGCTCAAAGTTTTGGCGGACACCAGTGGGCCGATCAGTTTCTCGACCGTCTGGTTGGCAAAATCCTGGCGCCGAAACAGCGCACCCAGCGATGCGGAAACCTGCGGCTGGATCCTGCCTTTCGAATCCATCAGAAACAGACCGATGACGCTGGTCTTGAGGATGGCGTCGGTCAGCCGATTGCTGGCAGCGAGCAGTTCCTGCTTTTCGCGCTCGTGGCGCTTCGCGGAGATGAACATGGCCGGAACAGGGTGCCAAACCCCGCGGGCGCGAGGCATGATGGGTTTCACAGCCTCAGGCAGGTGATTTACTTATTCCGCGCCGACACGGAGGCCTGTGACGGACATCACGTTCCATTCCGGCGCGTTCAGGCAACGGCCGCGATCGGACCGAGATCTGCGAGCAGCTCGTCCGCGGAGGCGTAACGCACGTTTTGCTGTTTTGCCATGAGCCGATCCAGCAGCGGCTGCTGCATGGCGGTTGCTTCCGGCAGCTGCGGAACGGGCGAGCTGGTGTGTTGCGACATGATGGCAACGGCGCTGCGGCCGCCGTAGGGCCGTTGGCCGGTCAGCATTTCATAGAACATGACGCCGAGACTGTAAAGATCGGTGCGCACATCCACGCGCTGGCCCTGGGCCTGTTCCGGGCTGATGTAATAAGGAGAGCCGAGTACCTGGCCTACGCCGGTGTTGCCGATCTCATCGAGCGAGCGGCGCGCCAGGCCGAAATCGATGAGCACCGGGGAGTTGTCCTCGCGCAGCATCACATTGGCCGGTTTGAGATCGCGGTGCAGGATGCCGAAGACGTGGATGACGCGCAGCGCCTCGGCAATGGCGCGTAAATAGTACAGGCTCTCGTCCACGCTCAACGGGTTTCGCAATCGATCGCGCAGGTCGCCGCAGGGGAAGTATTCCATGCCCAGGTAGAGATGCCCGGGCAGCGAGCCGAAATCATAAATTTCAGCGATCGCGCGATGCGTGATGCTGGAAATGATCTCGTATTCGCGCTGAAACCTTTCCGCGTCGCCCATTTCCCGCTCGGACTCGCCACGATTCATCACTTTGAGCACGACATTTCTGCGCAGCCGCTCGCTGCGCGCGAGAAAAACGGAGGAGAAATTGCTGGTCGCAATCTCTTTGACGATCGAATAGCCGGGCACTTCGATGATGGCCGAGTTTTCACTCTGCGCCATCATCGCGGCGGCCTGGGCGGCGATGCGCCGTTTGGCGCTCGCCTCCCCGACCGTGCTCAGCAGCTGATCGCGGGTGATGTTCGCCAGCGGCAGATAGTCCTTGGCGCCGTTCTTGAGCGCGCGGACCGCCGACAACTCATCGCCGTTCTCGGCCAACAGTATGCAGTACAGGGCCGGCTGCATCCTGAGAAGCTGACTGACGGTGTTGAGCGTGGCAGCGGCAAGCGCTTCATTGGCGAAATCGGCCTGTAGAATGACCGCATCCGGGGTGCACTCGCTGATGAGTCTGCTCAAAGACGCCGTTTCGCTGGCACGCAAGGTGGTAACCTGCGCACTGGGCCAATGGCTGGTCACGTGGTGCGTGAGCCATTGCAGGCGTTTGGTGTCGCCTCCCACCACCACCAAAATTGGACCCACGGCTGACATACTGACAAGGGTAGACGGTGATTCCCCCGCTTACCTGTGGGGAATTCACATTTCGGGCCCCCCAGGGCGGCAAATCCCTTGAAAATTACCCCGCCCTGCCTGGAAAATTGCAACCAAGGGCCCCAATTCACGGTCAGTCAGTTCAGGGCGATCTTTTGACCAGAGGACGTATTTCAATGGGAAACATCAGAACTTGGTCGCTCGCGCTGATCGCGGGCATCTTCGTGATGGTCGTCGCTCATGAGCGCTCGCATGCCGACGCCGGGCCGGCTCAGTCGGCGCAAGTGGCGGCCACCGCCGCCAACCCGGTCGCCACTGCGCGGGTCAGCGGATTGCCTGATTTCTCCGGCCTGGTGGCCGCGGCAGGCGGCGCCGTGGTGAATGTCAGTGTCACTGAAAAGCCGACGAAGTCCCCGTTCGGCGCGCAAGCGGATGGCGATGATCCGCTGTCGCAATTCTTCCGCCGCTTCCAGGGTCAGGTCCCGACACCCGAGCGCACGCCCCCGAGCAAGGGGGTGGGATCGGGATTCATCGTCAGCCCGGACGGCTACGTGCTGACCAATGCGCACGTGGTGTCCGATGCCTCTGAGGTGACGGTGACGCTCACCGACCGGCGCGAGTTCACCGCCAAGGTGATCGGGATCGACAAGGCGAGCGATGTGGCGCTCATCAAGATCGCCGCAGGCGGCCTGCCGACGGTTCGCTTCGGCGACCCGTCGAAACTGCGTCCCGGCCAATGGGCCATTGCGATCGGCTCACCGTTCGGTTTTCAAAACACCGTGACCGCGGGCGTCATCAGCGCGTTGGGCCGGCCGCTGATCGACGGCAGCAGCAACATCAACTATGTGACCTTCATTCAAACCGATGCCGCGGTGAATCCGGGCAACTCCGGCGGACCCCTGTTCAACATCGACGGCGAGGTCATCGGCATCAATTCGCAGATTTACAGCCGCACCGGCGGCTACATGGGCGTCTCATTTGCCATACCGATCGACCTGGCCCTGAATGTGAAGGAACAGCTTCAGAAGAACGGCAAGGTAATTCGCAGCCGGATCGGTGTGTCGGTGCAGGATATCCGCCAGCAATTGGCGCTGTCATTCGGCCTGTCCTCGCCGCACGGCGCGTTGATCAGCCAGGTCGATCCCAGCGGGCCGGGGCAGAAGGCCGGCCTCAAAGCGGGGGATGTCATCACCAGCGTGGACGGCCGCGCCGTCGATCACTCTTATGATCTGCCCGCCATCATTGCGCAGTTGCCGCCGGGCACCGAGGCGCGATTGGGAATCTGGCACGATCGCAAGGCGACAGAGGTGAAGGTGAAGACCGTGCTGCTCGAGGATGAGCCGGCGCAAGTCGCCAAGGCCCCGGCCGAAGACGGCGGCGGCAAGCTGGGTCTGGTGCTGCGATCCCTGCAGCCCAACGAGCAGCAGGAATTGCACACCAAGGGCCGTTTGCTGGTGCAGGACGTGACCGGCCCGGCACTGGCCGCCGGCCTGCAGCCGGGGGACGTGGTGCTGGGCGTCAACGGCGCCGGGGTCGCCACGGTGGCCGACCTCAAGCGCGAGGTGGCGCGGGCGGGGCACAATTTGGCCCTGCTGGTGCAGCGCGAGGATGCGCAGATCTATTTTCCCATCGATATCGGCTGATGCCCGCGCCGCTATTTGAACCGGATAATTCCCGCACCGCGGGCTCGCCGCCCGCGGCTTTCCTGCCGACCTCGCGCGCGGAAATGGCCGCACTCGGCTGGACACAATGCGATGTGGTCATCGTGACCGGCGATGCCTATGTGGATCACCCGAGCTTCGGGATGGCCATCATCGGCCGGGTGCTGCAGGCGCAGGGATTCAAGGTGGGGATCATCGCGCAGCCTGATTGGCACAGCGCCCGCGCGTTCGAGGAATTGGGCGAGCCGCGGCTGTTCTTCGGCGTCACCGGCGGCAACATGGATTCGATGGTGAATCGCTACACCGCGGATCGGCGGGTACGCAGCGACGATGCCTATACGCCGGGCGGCCAGGGCGGGAGGCGTCCGGATCGCAGCGTGATCGTGTACTCCCAACGGATCCGTGAAGCATATAAAAACGTACCCATCGTCGTCGGCGGGATCGAATCGAGCCTGCGCCGCATAGCGCACTTTGACTATTGGTCCGAGCAGGTGCGCCGCTCCGTGCTGGTCGACGCCAAGGCGGACCTGCTGGTCTATGGCAATGCGGAGCGGCAGATCGGCGAGATTGCGCAGCGGCTGCACGAAGGCGCCTCGATCGGCGAGATCACCGACCTGCGGGGCACGGCCTTCCTACGTCGCGCAATGCCGGCGGGGTGGATTGAAATCGATTCGAGCGAGATCGACGCGCCCGGCGCGCTGAATCCGCCCATCGATCCTTATGCCAGCGAAGAGCAGCGGCGTTCGGCGTCCCCGGCGCCGCCGGAGCGGCCCGAAAACGTGGTGAAGTTCTACCGCAAGGTACCGAATGCGCAGCGCCAGCACAGCGTGATCCGCATGCCGTCGTTCGAGCAGGTCAGCGAGGACCCGGTACTGTACGCACACGCCTCGCGAATCCTGCACCTGGAGTCCAATCCTGGGAACGCGCGGGCACTGGTGCAGCGCCACGGCACCCAGGAGTTGTGGCTGAACCCGCCGCCGATTCCCTTGAGCACCGCGGAGATGGATGCAATTTACGAATTGCCGTACGCGCGCCGCCCACACCCGGCCTACGGCGACGCCAAGATCCCTGCGTATCACATGATTCGATTCTCGGTCGCAATTCAGCGGGGCTGCTTCGGCGGATGTACATTTTGCTCCATCACCGAACATGAAGGCCGCATCATTCAAAGCCGCTCGGAGGACTCGGTAATCCGCGAGATCGAGACGATCCGCGACCGGGTCAAGGGCTTTACCGGCGTCATTTCGGATCTGGGCGGGCCGACCGCCAATATGTATCGCTTGCATTGCAAGAGCGCGGCGATCGAATCGGCATGCAGGCGCCCATCCTGCGTGTTTCCGGGCATCTGTCCCAACCTCAATACCGATCATGCGCCGCTCATCAATCTGTATCGGCGTGCGCGCGCACTGAAGGGCGTGAAGAAAGTGTTGATTGCATCCGGGGTGCGCTACGACCTCGCGGTGGAATCACCCGAGTACGTCAAAGAGCTGGCGACTCATCATACCGGCGGCTACTTGAAGATTGCCCCCGAGGCGATCGGCGAGGGTCCTCTGTCGAAAATGATGAAGCCGGGTGTCGGCAGCTACTACCGCTTCAAGGAGCTGTTCGACAAGTATTCGAAGGAGGCGGGCAAGGAGCAGTACCTCATCCCTTACTTCATTGCCGCCCACCCGGGGACGCGCGATGCCGATATGCTCGAACTCGCCTTGTGGCTGAAGAAGAACGGATTTCGCGCCGACCAGGTGCAGGCGTTCCTGCCCTCGCCGATGGCCACCGCCACGGCGATGTATCATTCGGGGAAGAACCCACTCAAAAAAATCACCCATTCGAGCGAAGCGGTGGTGATTCCGAAGGGCATCAAGGTGCGGCGCCTGCACAAGGCTTTTTTGCGCTATCACGATCCGGCCAATTGGCCGCTGCTGCGCGACGCCTTGAAGCGCATGGGCCGCGCCGACCTGATCGGCAACGGCAGGCAGCATCTGATCCCCGCATACCAGCCGGTCGGGACGGGCCGGCCCGCAGCGCTGCGCGCGTTCCGCACCCAGCACACCGGACTGCCGAAATCAGGGCGAGCGGTTCACAAATCCCGGCGAGGCAGAGCGTAAAACGCGAACGGAATCGCTTGCTAGCCTGCCTTGGGTACGATTAGAGTTCTTTGCTGTCTAGCGGCTTGCCGCCGCATTTCATCAATTTTTACCGCTTTAGGGCGCGATGAACGCTCAGGGTTGCTATAGGGCGCGTGTGCAGAATGGATAAGTGGATCGTGCATAAATTTGGGGGCTCGAGTGTCGCGGACGCTGCGTGCTTCCGGCGCGTCGCTGAAATCGTCGAGTCCTCGACCAACCCGCGCGAGGCGATCGTGCTGTCCGCCTGCCGCGGCGTCACCGATGCGTTGCTCGAGCTGGTCGCCCTGGCCGAGCAGCCCAACAGGGAGTTCGGAACGGCGATCCGGGCGCTGAAGGCGCGCCACCTGGAACTGGCGGGAGAGCTGCTGTCGAAGGGCGCGTTCGATCTGTACAAGGCGCAGTTCGAACGCGATTGCCTGGATATCGCCGGCATGCTGCAGACCGTGCGGCTGATCCGGTCCTCGACCTACTCGATGCGCGATGTGATTGCCGGTTTCGGTGAAATTTGGTCGACGCGTCTGTTTGCGCCGTTTTTGCGGGAACGCGCCCGCATCAAGGGCGAGATTCTGTGGGTCGATGCGCGCGATGTGATCATCGTCGAGTGGGGCTCGCTCGGTGCCGCGGTTCAATGGCCGCCCAGCGAGGAAAACCTGGCGCAGCGCGTACCGGCCGGTTTTACCGGCCGTCTCATCGTGACCGGATTCATCGCAACCACGACCAAGGGAAAGCAGACCACGTTGGGCCGCAACGGCAGCGATTTTTCCGGTTCCATATTCGGCGCGCTGCTGGACGCCGCCGAGATCATCATCTGGACCGACGTCGACGGCGTGCTGTCCGCGGATCCGCGGCTGGTGCCGAATGCCCAGGTCATCGACCAGCTCTCCTACAACGAGGCCATGGAGCTGGCCTACTTCGGCGCCAAGGTCATACATCCGCAGACCATGGCGCCGGCGGTCGCGCGCGACATTCCGATCTTCATCCGCAACAGCTTCGCGCCCCACAAGCGCGGCACGCTGATCTGCGCGAGCCCGGTTTCGGCGCTGAAGGTGAAAGGCATCACCAGCATCGATCCGGTTGCGCTGGTGAACCTGGAGGGCGCCGGCATGATCGGCGTACCCGGGACGGCCCATCGTCTGTTCGGCGCGCTGCGCGATTCGGGCATTTCAGTGATCCTGATTTCCCAGGCCAGTTCCGAGCACTCGATCTGCTTCGCCATTCCCGAAGCGCAGTCGGTACGCGCCGAAGAGGCGGTGCGCCGCGCGTTCGATGCGGAACTGCGCGATGGGCAGATTCAGCACGTGGACATCGCGTTGGGTATGAGCATATTGGCGGTCGTCGGCGACGGCATGGCGGGCGTGCACGGTGTCGCGGCCAAGGTGTTCAATTCACTGGGTGATGCCGCCATCAGCGTGCGCGCCATCGCGCAGGGCGCCTCGGAGCGCAATATTTCCGTCGTGGTTGACGGCAAGGCGGCGGCCCGGGCGTTGCGCGCGGTGCATGCGGCCTTTTATCTATCCCCGAACACGCTGTCGATCGGATTGATCGGTCCGGGGACCGTGGGCCGGGTGCTGCTCGCGCAGATCGCCACTCAAATCGAGCGTCTGCGGGAATTGAATCTGGATTTGCGGGTTCGCGGCATCGCAAGCTCGAAGCGCATGCTGCTCGAGGAAAGTTCGGTCGACCTGAGCCGTTGGCGGGAGGGCATGGCCGAGTCGAGCGAACCTCTGGATCTGCAGAAGTTCATCAATCACGTCCAGGCTGATTACGTGCCGCACACGGTGGTCATCGACTGCACCGCCAGTGCGGAGGTGGCCGCTCAATACTTCGATTGGCTGGCGCGCGGCATACACATCGTCACGCCCAACAAGAAGGCCAACAGCGGCACGCTGCCTTATTATCGTTCGATGCAGGATGCAAAGAGAATCGCAGGATCGCATTATCTGTACGAGGCCACGGTCGGCGCCGGATTGCCGATCATCCAGACGCTGCGCGACCTGCGCGGCACGGGCGACGATATCATCCAAATCGATGGGATTTTCTCCGGCACGCTGGCCTATTTGTTCAATGTGTTCGACGGCGGCGAGACCTTCTCGTCAATCGTGCGGGTGGCCCGGGCCAAGGGCTACACCGAACCCGACCCGCGCGACGATTTGTCCGGCATGGACGTTGCGCGCAAGCTGATCATTCTCGGGCGCGAGATGGGCCTGACTCTGGAAATCGCGGACGTGCAGGTCGAGGGCCTGGTTCCCGAAACCCTGGTCCAGTGCAGCGTGGAGGAATTCATGGCGCGCCTGGCGGAATCCGATACGGCCATGGCCGCGGCATTGGCTGATGCGCGCGCACAAAACCAGGTGCTGCGCTATGTCGGGCGTATCGACGCCGCCGGCAAGGCGACTGTCGGCCTGATGCGCCTGGATGCCCGGCACGCGTTCGCGAATATCGCGCTCACCGACAATGTGGTGCGCTTCGTGACCCGCCGATATTGCGACAATCCTTTGATCGTGCAGGGTCCGGGAGCAGGACCGGAAGTGACGGCGGCAGGGGTGTTTTCCGATCTGTTGCGCCTGTCGGCCTACCTCGGCGCGCACATTTAGCAATGGAGGCCTCGTGCTCACCGATGTAACCGCCTTTGCACCCGCCACCGTGGCCAACGTCGGAATTGGTTTCGATATTCTCGGCCATGCGGTCGACGAAGTCGGCGACCGCGTACGCATACGGCGCATCGAGGAAAACGTGGTCCGCATCCGCTCGATCACCGGCGTGGCGGGAGATTTGCCGGTGGAACCGCAGCACAATACCGCCGGTCGCGCGGTGCAGGCGATGCACGATGCGTTGGCCCCGGGATTTGGCTTTGAGCTGGACATCGAAAAGGGCATCCCCTTGGGTTCCGGAATGGGCGGTTCGGCGGCTTCCGCGGTGGCCGCCGTGGTCGCGGCCAATGCGCTGCTGCATGCCCCCGCGGCGCAGGTTCAATTGCTCAAGTTCGCGATGCAAGGGGAGATCGTTGCGAGCGGCACGGCGCATATCGACAATATCGCGCCCTGTCTGTACGGCGGCCTGACGCTGACCGTGGGCATCGACAATCCGCGGGTGAAGCAAATACCCGTTCCCCGGGGACTGCGCTGTGTTCTGGTGCATCCACACATGTATTTGGGGACGCGCGAAGCTCGCGCCATACTCAACATCAATGTCAGCCGATCTGATTTCGTCTGGCAAAGCGCCAATCTTGCCGGCTTCATCACCGGTTGTTATTCGAACGACCTGGAAATGATCCGCGAATCTTTCAACGACGTGATCATCGAACCGCAGCGGCATTCGCTGATCCCCGGCTTCAAGGATGTGCAGCGCGCCGCCATGTCCGCGGGCGCTCTCGGCTGCTCGATCTCCGGCGCCGGGCCCGCGATCTTTGCGTGGTCCCAAATTCAGCATGCCGAGGCGGTGCGCGGCGCCATGGTGGCCGCCTTCGCCGTGCACAATCTGGAGTCGGATTCGTGGGTGTCGCTGATGCAAAACTACGGCGCCCGGGTGGTAAAGGCCTGATGACCGGCCTGGGGTTGGTAAGTTCGCGCGGCGGCGCGCCGCCCGTGAACTTGAGCGAAGCCATCGCACGAGGCCTTGCTCCGGATGGCGGCCTGTATGTGCCCGCGCGGATGCCGGCAGTCGATGCGCATGACTACGGCGGTCCATACAGCCTGCCGCAGGTCGCGCGACTCGCGCTGACCGGCTTCTTCGCAGGCGATGGCCTGCAGGGCGCACTGGGCGCAATCGCCGATGCGGCGCTGAATTTTCCCACCCCGACGACGGCGGTGGCGGGCAGCCGCAATCCGTTGTTCGTCCTCGAGCTCTATCACGGGCCGACCGCCGCGTTCAAGGACGTCGGCGCCCGATTTTTGGCCGAGACCCAACAATTCCTGCAGTCGGAGCATTCCGCGCCGCCCTTGACCATCCTGGTGGCAACCTCGGGAGACACGGGCGGGGCGGTCGCAGCTGCATTTCATCGTCGTGCCTGGGCACGGGTGGTCATCCTTTATCCCAAGGGTCTTGTCAGTCCGCGCCAGGAACGCCAGTTGACCTGTTGGGGCGAAAACGTGTTATCGCTGCGCGTCGATGGAAACTTCGACGATTGTCAAGGAATGGTCAAGAGCGCCTTCCGCGATCCCATCTTGAGCCGCCGACACCGCTTCAGTTCGGCCAACAGCATCAATATCGGGCGACTGCTGCCGCAGCTCGTCTATTACGCGGCGTCCAGCCTCGAGGTTGCAAAAAGCAGCGGCCGAAAACCGTCCTACATCGTTCCTGCGGGCAATTTGGGCAATGCCTGCGCGGCGCTCTGGGCCCGTGCCCTGGGTTTTCCGCTGGATCGCATCGTTTTGGCGCACAACATCAATCGCACGGTTCCCGACTACCTGGCCACCGGCCGATGGCGGCCCCGGCATAGCATCGCGACGCTGGCCTCGGCCATGGATGTCGGCGATCCCAGCAACATGGAGCGTTTGCGCGCGTTGTATCCGACAGTGGCGGCGATGCGCGAACATTTGAGCGCGGATGCCGTCGATGACGTTACAATTCGCTCTCGAATCAGAGAGGACTTCATGCAATTCGGACGCGAATGGTGCCCGCATACGGCGACCGCGGCGGAAGTTTACAGCCGTTTGAGCGCGACCGAACGCCGCGAGCCTTGGGTGGTGGTGGCCACGGCGCATCCGGCCAAGTTCAATGAAATTGTCGAGCCCATCATCGGCAAGCCGGTCTCGGTTCCCGACAGCCTTGCCCATCTTCTGCGCCGAGCCGAGCATCGCGTGGACCTGCCGCCGACCCTCGAAGCGCTGAGCGCCGCGCTCGAATGACCAACCTCGGAATTGAACCTCAGTGGATCGGACTCGGCGCGGCGATCTTGCTGATCGCGGTGCTGGGCTTCTTCGGGCTGCGCGCCTATCAGCGGCGCGCGCGCCGTAAATCTTTGCTGGCGCGTTTGGGGCGTGTGGCGCTGGCGGCGGCGCATCAGGTATTGGTCCCCGACGGGATGGGCGGCTTCATTCACATCGACCACATCCTGCTCACGCCGCGCGGGATTCTGGTGCTCGACACGCGCCGGGTGGCCGGGCTCATATTTGGCGGCGATCAGATGAGCGACTGGACGGTCATGGGCCGCGGGAATCGCTATACGTTCGACAATCCGCAGCCTGCGCTTTATGACCGCATCGCAGCCGTCAAGTCGGTCGTCGGTGATGTGCCGGTCGAGGGGCGCCTGTTATTCTCGAACGTCGGCAAGTTCACCAAGGGAATTCCGAAGTGGGTGGTGATGCTCGACGGCATCGAGGTGGAATTTCCCGTCGTCGAGCGCGCCGAAGCCGCGTCCGCGGAATCCGAACAGGCGCAAGAGGCCTGGAAGCGATTGGTGGCGCAATTGCGGCCGAGCCCGCATTTGTTCACGAATCTGTAAGATCGAACAGCGTCGCGGCATTGCGCGTGGTAGCGGCCGCGACCGACTCCAGGGTCTCTCCGCGCAGCCGGGCGACAGTTGCGGCGATGTGCGGCAGGTACCCCGGCTCATTGCGGCGCGAGCTGGGTGCCGGCAGCATGTCGCGCGGCAATAGGTAGGGTGCATCGGTCTCGATCAGCAGCCGGTCTGAGGGAATGCGCGGAACGCTGCGTCGGAGTTCGAGACCGCGGCGCTCATCGCAGACCCAGCCGGTGACCCCGATGTACAGGCCGAGTGCCAGGTAGGCTTCCAGCTCGAGTTCTCCCCCGGTGAAGCAATGGGCCACGCCGCCCCGCAGCTTGCCGTGGAAATCCCGCAAGATCGCCGCAAAATCGCCGTGCGCATCCCGCTGATGTAAAAATACCGGCTTGCCGGCCTGTACCGCGATCTCCAATTGGGCGATGAATGCTTCGCGCTGGGAGGCGGGCGGCGAAAGATTGCGAAAATAGTCCAGCCCGCATTCGCCCACGGCGACGACCGGCTCGAGGCGCAGCAGGTCGATCAAGTCATCGCGTTGCGAGACGGCAAAGGACTGCGCCTGATGCGGATGCACGCCGGCAGTGCTCCAGAGACGGCGGGGGTATTGCGCGGCCAGAATCGCCGCCCGGGTGGAACTCGCCAGATCGGCCCCGGTGATGACCTGTCGGCGCACACCGGCGAGCAGCGCGCGCTGGATCACCGCGTCACGGTCGTTGGCGAAGCTGTCGTGGGTGAGATTTGACCCGATGTCGATGAAGTCCAAGCTCAAGAATTGAAACCTCGTTGTGCTATCGTCGATACCATAGTAGGCGCCGGAGTATAGATGCTCACCCGATCCATTCTGTCAACCGCGATGCTGGCGACAGCCCTCGCGGCCGGCGCCCAGGAAGGCGGCGACACCCAGGCTCAGATCGACTATGCCTACCAGACCGAAGACGGCAACACTCTCGCGAATCTCGTTCAAACCTTGAGCACGCAGGCGCACGGCGATTCAGGGAATCTCGCCCTACGATACCACCTGGCCCACGCACAATATCGGATGGGTCAGTTGTCGCGCGAGCATCAAGCCCGCACCGCCGAAGCGGCATTTGCAGACTGCATCGACGAGTTGAAGCCGGCGATCGACAAGGATGTCAAATCCGCCGAGGCCATGACGCTGCAATCCGCATGCTATTCTGGATTGGCGGATTTGAAGTCGCTGGAGGCCGTCCTGCTGCGATCCCGGGCCGCGGAGCGCCTCAAAACGGCGCTTGAATTGGAGCCGCGCAATCCGCGCGCGGTGCTGCTCTCCGCGATGCAGGATATGCGCCATGCTAAGCCGGGTTCGCCCGAGCACCGTGCGGCGTTTGCCCGTCTGCAATCGGCGGCGCAGATGTTCGAGCAGACCTCCGGAACCCGCCTCGACGCGCCCGGTTGGGGCCACGCCGAGGCATACCTTGCGCTCGGTCACGAGCTGCAAATCCGCGGCGATCACCTGGGCGCGCGCAACTGGATCGAGAAGGCGTTGATTGCGGCACCGGACTACAAGAGCGCGCAGCGCCAGCTCGCGCAATTATCCAAGCCGTGAGCCGCCGGAGTGCGGCTCGCTGCAGCGCGAACCTGGTATGATTCGCCGCGATGAAGCCACAAGGCACGCAGCTATCCTTGTTCGAGACGCGCAGCTTGAACGACCCTTTCGCGGTTCGAGTGAGTCCGCGCGCGCGCCGGCTCACCGCACGCGTGCACGTCGGCGGCCAGGTGGAGATCGTGGTGCCGGTCGGAGTGAATGCGCACGCGGTACGGGATTTCGTGCAGCGGTTCACGCCCTGGATCAACCGCAAGGTCGCGGCGATGCGTTGCTTCGTCGCGCCCATGGAACCGGTGCCGCCGTGCGTGGAGTTCGGCTTCACCGGCGAACGCGTCGGCGTGGAGTGGTCGCCCGCTTCAGCCCGTAAACTCGAGCATCGCGGCGACCGCATAATGGTGCAGGCGCCCGATGATTCGGCGGCTCGCGCATTGCTGCGCGTATGGCTGAAGGGTGCCGCCGAGCAACGGTTGGTGCCGCAACTGCTGCAATTGGCCGCCGAATTGAAATACCCGGTTGCGCGCGTGAGCATTCGATGTCAGCGCACGCGGTGGGGCAGCTGCTCGACGCGCGGAACCGTGAGCTTGAACTGCTCCCTGGTGTTTCTGCGTCCGCAGGTGGTGCGCTATCTGTTCATCCACGAACTCGCGCATACCCGGCACATGAACCATTCCGCGAGTTTTTGGCGCTTGGTGGAAAAGCTCGAGCCCGACTACCGCAGCCTCGATCACGAGCTGCTGGCCGGCTGGCGCACGGTTCCTGCCTGGGTATTCAAGAATTAGGATTCTGATGAACGAAACGCCGCCACGGGTAAAGCCGTTCGTGGATTTGAGCGACGAACAGGTTCATTGGGACCTGAGCGAGGCGCTGAGTTATTCGCAGTACCTCAATCTGGACAAACTGCTCGGCGCGCAGCATCCGCTCTCATACCAGCACGATGAGATGCTGTTCATCATCATCCACCAGGTTTCCGAGCTGTGGATGAAGCTGTGCCTGCATGAGCTCACTGCCACGGTGGATTGCGTGCGCCGCGACGATCTGGGTCCGACCTTCAAGATGCTGGCGCGGGTCTCGACCATTCAGCAGCAGCTGCTGCAATCCTGGGATGTCCTGGCGACGATCACGCCGCACGACTATTCGGCGTTTCGCAACACCCTGGGGAAATCTTCCGGGTTCCAATCGCCCCAATACCGGCTGCTGGAATTTCTCATCGGCAACAAGAATGCCGACCTGATCAACGTGTTCCGCAATGATTCCGAGGTGTTCGAGACGCTCGAGCGCGCGCTGCGCGCGCCCAGCCTGTACGACGAGGTGCTGCGGCTCTTGAGCCGTCGGGGACTGGATGTGCCTGCCGGGGCCATCGACCGCGACTTCACGCAGCCGTATCAGGCCAGCAAGCAGGTTGCCGCTGCCTGGCTCAGCGTTTATCACAACTCGGTCAAGGAATGGGACCTGTACGAACTGGCTGAGCGTCTGGTAGACCTGGACTACAAGTTCCAGCTGTGGAGATTCGCTCACGTAAAGACCGTCGAGCGGATCATCGGTTACAAGCGCGGCACCGGCGGGACCGGCGGCGTGTCCTACCTCACCAAGGCGCTCGAGCTCAAGTTCTTTCCGGAACTTTGGACCATTCGCACTTCCATGTAGGCGCCGATCTTGGCAACTATTCAAGACCAGCTGCAAAACATCAATGTCGCCTCCAGCGACCTATTGGCCACGCCGGAAGACGTGAAACGGCGTCTGCCGCTGACCGCCAGGGCGGCGGACACGGTATTCAAGTCGCGGGAATTGGTCAGGGCGATATTGGAGCGCCGGGATCCCCGCCTGTTCGTGGTTGTCGGACCCTGCTCCATCCACGATGTCGCCGCCGCGCGCGAGTATGCCGTGCGGCTCAAAAAGCTCGCCGCGCAGGTCGATTCGACCTTGCTTCTGATCATGCGGGTTTACTTCGAAAAGCCCCGCACCACGGTCGGTTGGAAGGGGCTGATCAACGATCCGGATTTGGACGATTCCTTCCGCATCGAAAAGGGGATCCTGCTGGCGCGGGAGCTGCTTCTCTACATCGCAGAACTCGGACTTGCGGCGGGAACC
Source organism: Steroidobacteraceae bacterium (assembly GCA_036267715.1). Lineage (GTDB taxonomy): Bacteria > Pseudomonadota > Gammaproteobacteria > Steroidobacterales > Steroidobacteraceae > Bog-1198. The sequence goes on from DATAVN010000006.1 coordinate 229,028, forward strand.
GAGGCGCTGGACCCGATCATGCCGCAATACCTGTCGGAGCTCATTACCTGGACGGCGATTGGTGCGCGCACCACCGAGTCGCAGACCCATCGTGAGATGGCGAGCGGGTTGTCGAGCCCGGTGGGATTCAAGAATGGTACCGACGGCGCGTTGGCCGCCTCCATCAATGCCCTGCAGTCGGTGCGTCGGCCGCATCATTTTCTGGGCATCACGCAACAGGGTCAGTCGGCGGTATTCCGCACCAAGGGCAATCAGCACGCGCACATCGTGCTGCGCGGCGGTGGCGGCCGGGTCAACTACGATGCCGTCAGCATTGCGGTGGCGGAGCGGGAATTGAAAGCGGCGGAATTGCCGGCGAACCTCGTCGTGGATTGCAGTCATGGGAACTCCAACAAGGACGCCGACCTGCAGCCATTGGTCGCCGAGAACTGCATCACCCAGATCGTCGATGGCAATCGTTCGATTGTCGGGCTGATGCTCGAGAGTCATCTAAAGGGCGGCAGCCAGGCGATTCCCAAGGATTTGAGCAAGCTCGAATACGGCATGTCGATAACCGATCCGTGCATCGACTGGGGCACCACCGAGCGCTTGCTGCTCGAGCTGCATCGGTCGCTCACCGACATGCCGATTCGCGCTCACCCCCAATAGGAAACGGCGACGTTGCAGCGCGCGGCCAGGCGCCGCGCCGCATCGTTTCCATTCACCAGAAGCGCGCGGTCCGCCTCGCGCAGATGATCCAGATCGGAGGCAGAATTGCCGTAGGCTATGACCGGCAGGTTGCGGTATTGCTCCCGTAACCAATGCAAACAATGCAGTTTTTCCTCTCCGCGGCGGTTGGGCGTCTTCAGCCGGCCATCGAGACGGTCGCCGTGCCATTCGATTTCGGTGCAGAGCGTGCGTTCAAAGCCCAGAAGCTCGCCGATCAGCGGTACGTACAAGTCCGGGCTCGCGGACATCAGCACCAAATGATCGCCCGCCGCGCGATGCGCCTCGACCACGGCGAGCGCGAGGGTCCTGAATCGCTGCTTGGGTTTCATCTCGGCGACGAAACGATGTGCCCAGGCGTCTATGACGGCGCGATTTTCGCCGCGCATGAGCATCTGGATGACGCGGGATTTGAGCGCGCCGCGATCGCGTTCCTGCCAATAGCGCAGCAACGCCGCCGGCAGCCGCCACAGGCCGAAGATGCGATGCGGCCGTCTGAGCGCGAATCCCGACAGAAAGGGCAGCAGCGTATCGCGCCAGGTCAGCGTGCCGTCCAGGTCGAAGAGCGCGACCCACGCGCTGGTGGGATTCGCTTGATGGGAATGATTCGGCAAACAAAACTCTTTGTTTACAATGTCATATGAGGATTATCTTATAGAATGCCCCTCAATATGAATCCTTCTGTCGTAATCGTCGGCGCCGGCGCCATCGGTGCCTGGATCGGCGACGCGCTGGACCGCGCGGGCTGGAGTGTATCGATGGTGGCGCGCGGGGCGACGCTCGAAGCCCTGCACACGGCGGGGCTGCGCGTTGCGCGCGACGGGGCGACCCGCACCAGTTGGCCGCAGGCAGGCACGGCGGCGCAGATCGGCGCACGGGACTATGTGGTGCTCGCGGTGAAGGCGCAATTCCTGCCGGCGCTGGCGCCGGAACTCGCGCCTCTCATCGGCGCCGATACGGTGGTGATCAGCGCCACCAACGGGATTCCCTGGTGGTTCTTGCAGGATTTCGACGGGCCGTTGGCCGGCCGGCTGCTCGAATCCGTCGATCCCGATGGATCGCAGGCGCAGGTTTTCCCCAAGGATCGCACGCTGGGCTCGGTGATTCACGCTTCGGTGCGCAGCAGCTCTCCCGCGCATGCCGAGGTCGTGGCCGCAGATCGGTTGATGCTCGGCAGGCCGAACGGCGCAAGCTCGCCGCAGCTCGCGGCGGTCGTGCAGGCACTGCAAGCGGGCGGCATCAACGCTCGGACGTCGAATGACATCCGCAGTGACGTCTGGGCCAAGCTTTGGGGCAATATGACGATGAATCCACTGAGCGCGCTCACCCGATGCGGGACGGCGAGAATGCTGGCGAATCCGCAGGTGCGCGAATTATGCATTTGCATGATGGATGAGATGCAGCGCTGCGCGCGGCGGCTGGGGGTGCCCACGGCCATGACGCCGGCACAGCGCATCGAGGTGACGGAGCGCCTCGGGGATTTCAAGACCTCGATGCTCGCAGACCTCGAGGCAGGACGGCCGCTCGAAATCGATCCCCAGCTCGGCGCGGTGGTCGAGATCGCCCGCTTGCTGCAGGTTCCCGCGCCCTTCATGCAATCCGTGCTCGGCCTGACACGGCTGATTTCGCCCACCCACCCCCGGGAAAGCACTAGAATTATCGGCCACGCGGTTTGAAGGGTGGAAGCAGCATGATTGAGAACGGCAAAAGCAGCGCGCGCGCAGCGTTTTGGATCGGCGTCGCCGCCGCGTTCGGGAGTGCCGCCATACCGGCGGCGGCGATCAAGTCCGCCGCCCCGGTTCAGGCCGCGCATGCCGCGCCATCCTCGGGATTTACCCGCATCAGATCGCTCGGCGGCATCGACGAATACCGTCTCGACAGCAATGGCCTCACCGTCCTGCTGGTACCGGACCACTCGGCGCCGGTGGTGACCTTCCAGGTCACTTATCAAGTTGGTTCGCGCAACGAGGTGACCGGAACCACCGGAGCGACGCATATCCTCGAGCACCTGATGTTCAAGGGCAGCGATGCGTTCAATGACGCGAAGGGGAACAGCATCAAGCAGATGCTGGAGCGTGTCGGCGGACAATTCAACGCCAATACCTCGTTCGACCGTACCAACTATTTCGCAACGCTAGGCCGCGAGAATCTCGAGAGCTATATCGCGATCGAAGCCGATCGCATGCGTCATCTGTGGCTGCATGAGTCTGATCGCCAGGCAGAAATGACGGTGGTGCGCAACGAGTATGAGCGCGGCAAGAACGATCCTGAAGACGTGCTGTTCGAGGAGGTGATGGAGGCCGCCTATGTGTCGCTGCCGTATCACCATCCGGTCATCGGCTGGAAGAGCGACATCGAACACGTGCCGATTGCCAAGCTGCGCGAGTTCTACGACACGTTCTACTGGCCCAACAATGCGACCGTTACGGTGGTCGGCGATATCGAAGCCGAGACGGTGCTCGGGCTCATCAAGAAATACTACGGCGTCTATCCGCATTCGCCCGCGCCCATACCGGCAATCTATACCGAAGAGTCCCCGCAAAGCGGCGAGCGCCGTGTGACGGTCACGCGCCCGGGCGAACTGGGCAGCATCATCGTGGCACACAAGGTGCCGAACGGCAGAGACCCCGATCAGGCGCCGCTCGAGATGCTCAATGCCATTTTGAGTTCGGGGAAGAACGGACGGCTCTACCGTGCGCTGGTCGATCAGGGTCTGGCATTGAGCGCCGGGGCGGGGACCGAGTTGCTGCATGATCTGTCGCTGCACACGCTGTTTGCCGCGCTGGGTCCGGGCACGACGCACGAACAGGTGGAAAAGGCCTTGCTGGCGGAATTGACCAAGATCAAGACCAGCGGCGTCACGCCGGCCGAGGTCGCGACCGTGAAGCAGCAATACATCGCGGAGGATGCCTACAAGCGCGACGGCACCGCCGGGGTTGCGAGCGAACTGAGCGAGTGGATCGGCATCGGCGATTGGACGCTGTACGTGACCTTTCCCCAAAAAGTTCAGCAGGTCACGCCGGCGGACGTTCAGCGGGTCGCCAAACAATACTTCGCCGCGGACCAAAGCACCATCGGCTGGTTCGTGCCCGTGGCGCCAAAAACGGAGAAAGGCTCGTGATTCGACTTTTATGGGTGGCGGCCTTGTTTGCCGCCGGGGCTGCCGCTGCGGCCAACATGGCCGATCAGGCACATCGATCCAAGGTCGATGGGATCGATTTGATCACCTATCACAGCAACGTGAAGGACGTGGTCGTCATTCTGGGTGCAATGCCGGCGGGCGACGCCATGGCCGAGCCCGGCAACATCGCCATTCCCACCCTGTCGGGAATGATGCTGGACCGCGGCACCAAAGCGCTCGACAAATTCGCGATTTCCGAAAAACTCGACAATGTCGGGGCCGAGATCAGTTTCTCCGTCGGCGTGCAGTCGCTCGAAATCCGCGCCAAATGCCTGCGCAAGGATCTGCCGCTGATCATCGAAATGATTGCGGCCGAACTGCGCACCCCGGCGCTGCAGAGCGGCGAATTCAACAAGGCGAAGCAGCAGTTCGCGGGCGAATTGGAGGCCTCCTCCCAAAACAGCGGTGCACTGGCTGCGGAAGCGTTCGGACGGGCCGTGTTCGCCGAGGGCCATCCGAATCGCCCGCATACGCTGACTGAGTACATTGCGGCGGCAAAGAGCGCGAGCCTGGATGAGCTCAAGACGTTTCAATCGAAGTACTACGGCCCTGCGCATATGATTCTCGTGATCGCCGGCGACGTCGCGGACGCCGATGCCCAGGCCGAAATCACCAAGGCTTTCTCCGGGTGGTCGGGCGGTCAGGACTATCTGCGGCCGGCGAAGCCCGCGGCCACCACGGCGGCCAGCCTGATCACGGTGCCGCTGTCCGACAAACCGAGCGTTACGGTGCTGTTGGGACAGGCGAGCGGGCTGCGCTACAGCGATCATGACAACCTGGCGCTGCGGGTCGGCACGGCAATTCTCGGACGGGGCTTTACCGGCAGGTTGATGAGTAGCGTACGCGACAAGGAAGGACTGACGTACAACATCGGCGCCAGCATGGGCGATGACAGCATCGCCGATGGAGTGTGGGAAATTTCGGCGAGCTTTGCGCCGATGCTATTGGCCAAGGGAGTCGAGTCGACGCGCCGCGAACTGGTCAAATGGTGGAAGGATGGAGTCACCGAACAGGAATTGGCGGCGCGCAAACAAGGCGTGATCGGCGGCTACTTCGTGGGATTGTCCACGACCGCCGGCCTTGCGGAGACACTATTGGCCAATGCGCAGCGCGGCTACGAACCCTCCTGGCTCGATGGCTACCCCAGGGCGGTCAAGGCACTGACCCGTGAGCAGGTCAACGCCGCGATCAAGGCGCACATCAACCCGAGCGCAATGGTGCTGGTGGAGGCGGGCAGCGTGCCGGCCGCGGCCAAGTAGCCCGCTGCGACCGGCCTCCTAGGCTGCCTTGCCGGCCACCGCGAGCTGACGCAGAACGTATTGCAATATGCCGCCGTGCTGGTAGTAGTCGAGTTCCTTGGGCGTATCGATGCGCAGCCGCGCCTCGAACTCGGTCGTCCCGCCCGCATCCGACCTGGCGATTACCTTCACGACCTTCGCGGCGCCGCCGTTCAGAGCGGCGATTTCGAAGATTTCCTTGCCGGTGAGCCCCAAGCTCTGCGCGTTCTGGCCTTCCTTGAATTGCAGCGGCAATACCCCCATGCCGATCAAATTCGAGCGATGAATGCGCTCAAAGCTTTCGGCAATGATGGCTATGACCCCGAGCAGCATGGTGCCTTTGGCGGCCCAATCGCGTGAACTGCCGGTACCGTATTCCTTGCCGGCAAGAATCACCAGCGGCGTCTTTGCCGCCTGGTACTTGACCGACGCATCGAAGATCGACATTTGTTCGCCGCTCGGTATGTGCAGGGTGACACCGCCTTCCGTTCCCGGCAGCAGCAGATTGCGCAGGCGAATATTGGCAAACGTGCCGCGCATCATCACTTCGTGATTGCCGCGGCGCGAGCCGTAGGAATTGAAATCGACCGCTTGCACGCCCTGCGCCATGAGGTACTTGGCCGCCGGGCTCGACTTGGCGATGTTGCCGGCCGGTGAAATGTGATCGGTGGTGACCGAATCGCCGAGCAGCGCGAGTGCGCGCGCGCCTTTGATGTCGCTCATCGGCGCAGGCGTCATGCTCATGCCGTCGAAGTAGGGCGGATTCTTGACGTAGGTGGATTTTGCGTCCCAGGAATAGATCTTGCCCGCGGGGGTCTTGATTGCGCCCCAATTGGCATCGCCCAAAAAGACGTTCGCATAGCCCTTCTTGAACATGGCCGGGTCGACCGAAGCGGTGACCGCGGCGGCAACCTCCTGCGCGCTCGGCCAGATATCCTTAAGATAAACCGGTTTGCCGTCCTTAGCCGTTCCCAAAGGTTCGGTGGTGATGTCGATGTCCAGGCTGCCGGCCAGCGCGTACGCCACCACCAGGGGCGGCGAGGCCAGAAAATTCATTTTGATTTCCGGGTGCACCCGGCCTTCGAAATTGCGGTTGCCAGAGAGCACCGAGCAGGCCACGACGTCGGCGACCCGTACCGCCTCGGAAATCTCCGGCTTCAAGGGTCCTGAGTTGCCGATACAGGTGGTGCAGCCATAACCCACCGTGTAAAAGCCGAGCTGCTCCAAATCGGTGAGCAGTCCCGCCTTCGTCAAGTAATCGGTTACCACGCGCGAGCCGGGGGCAAGAGAGGTCTTCACCCAGGGTTTGGATGCCAGCCCTTTTTTCAATGCATTGCGGGCAAGCAGACCGGCGGCAACCAATACGGCGGGATTCGAAGTGTTGGTGCAACTGGTAATGGCGGCGATCAGCACAGCGCCATCCTTGACCTCGAAGTTCTTGCCGTCGACCGTGGCTGGCGCCATGCCGCCGGCTGTGGGGTTTTTTTGCGCACGCTCCTCGGCCATTTTCTTCACGCTGCTGCGATAGACGCTCTTGGCAGCTTTCAGCGGCACGCGGTCCTGCGGCCGTTTGGGTCCCGCAAGGGAAGGTTCAACGCTCGACAGATCCAGTTCGACGACATCGGTGTAGTCCGCCGCCGGGGCGCCATTGGTCCGCCACATGCCTTGCGCCTTGGCGTAGGCCTCGACCAGCGCAATTTGTTCGGCGGACCGCCCGGTCAGCGTAAGGTAGCGGATGGTCTCCTCGTCGATCGGAAAAATCGCGCAAGTGGAACCGAATTCCGGCGACATATTGGCGATGGTCGCGCGGTCGGCGAGCGGCAGGCCCTGCAGGCCGTCGCCGAAGAACTCGACGAATTTGTCGACCACCCCCTTCTTGCGCAGCATCTCGGTCACCGTGAGCACAAGATCAGTCGCGGTCGTGCCCGCGGGCAACGCGCCGCTGAGCTTGACGCCGATTACCTGCGGTATCAGCATCGTGACCGGCTGGCCCAACATGGCGGCCTCGGCTTCGATGCCTCCGACACCCCATCCCAGCACTCCCAGGCCATTCACCATGGTGGTGTGCGAATCGGTGCCCACCAAGGTATCCGGGTAGGCGGCTTTCCTGCCGCCGGCGTCGGCGGAAAATATGACCCGCGCCAGACGTTCAATGTTCACCTGGTGCACGATGCCGGTATTGGGCGGTACCACCGCAAAATTGCTGAATGCCGTCTGGCCCCAGCGCAGGAACATATAGCGCTCGCCATTGCGCTGAAACTCGATTTCGTTGTTGTGCTTGAGAGAATTGGCCGCGCCATATTCGTCGACCTGCACGGAGTGGTCGATGACCAGCTCGGCAGGCGCGAGCGGATTGACTTTCTGCGGATCGCCTCCCAGCCTGACGATGGCCTCGCGCATGGCAGCCAGATCGACGATGCAAGGCACGCCGGTAAAGTCCTGCATGATCACGCGGGCGGGCGTGAACGCGATTTCATGGCTCGGCGGCGCTTTCGGATTCCATTTCAGCAGTGCCTCGATATCCGCCTTGGTCACGTTGACGCCGTCCTCGAATCGCAGCAGGTTCTCCAACAGGATTTTCAAGGAGAAGGGCAGGCGCTCCGCGTTGAGCGACTTCAGCGCCGCGAGACCCAAGATGTCGTATTGCTGTGCGCCTACCTTGAGCGTCGTTCGTGCTTTGAAGCTGTCGGTCATGACCCCTCCATCGAAAGAAGTGAATTATAAGTGATTCCGCGCGTCTCGTTGCCAAGCACGCTGTTGAAGCGATTTGCAATGATTCCGCCGCCGAGACAACGCTCGCCCCGATAGAACACGGCGTACTGGCCGGGCGTCACCGCCCGCGTGGAGCGCGCCAGCTTTACGTGCAATTGCGTGCCGCCGTCGCCGACCTGGCAGACAAGATCCGCCTGCCGGTAGCGCGTTTTGACGGAGCATTGCAGCGGCAGCGCGGATGCATCGCCCGGATCGATCCAATGCATTTGTTCGACGCCGAATTCATCCGACATCAGCAACGGGTGGTTCTGATCCTGAACCACGATGAGCGCATTGCGCACAGTGATTTTATCGGCCACGTACCACGGAGCGGCCGCGGCGCCCGCGCGTCCTCCGACGTTGAGCCCGGAGCGCTGCCCGAGCGTATACAAGCAAAGACCACGGTGCTCGCCGACGATCCGACCCTCCGCGGTCTCGATCGGCCCAGGCTCGGTGCGCAAATAGCGGCTCAAGAATTCCTGAAACGGCCGTTCGCCGATGAAGCAGATGCCGGTGCTGTCGGGCTTGTCGAAGACCGGCAGCCCGGCGGCATGTGCCATGCGGCGCACCTCGGCCTTGTGCAGATCGCCAAGCGGGAACAACGTCTTGGAAAGCGCGGCACTTGCAACGCTGTGCAGGAAGTAGCTCTGATCCTTGGCGGCGTCGGCTGCCTTGAGCAGGCGCGCCTGCCCGGAGCCAAGTTCGATCCGCGCGTAGTGGCCGGTGGCGATCTGCGCGGCGCCGAGACGCAGCATGTAGTCCAGGCAGACGCCGAACTTGATCTCTCGATTGCACAGCACATCGGGATTCGGCGTGCGGCCGGCTGCATACTCATGCAGAAAGTGTGTGAATACGCGTTCGCGATACTGTTCTGCGAAGCTAACCCGATGTAGTGCGATTCCCAGTACCTCGCAGACCCGGCGGGCGTCTTGGAAGTCCGCTGCGGCCGTGCAATAGGCGTCATCGTCCTCCCAATTGGACATGAACAGCCCTTGCACGGAATAGCCTGCATCGCGCAGCAGCAATGCTGCAACGGCGGAGTCGACCCCGCCCGAGATGCCGACAATGACGGTTTGTTGAGGGGAATTTACGGGAGGCCTCGGCATCCGCCCATTATACGGGCATGCGCCGGGCCTTAGACGTCACATGAGCATTTGCCGCATCTGCGACTCTTGCATGCTGGTCTGCCAGACCTCATCGAAAAAGTTCAGATAGCGGCGCACCACGGCCGGATCGTTCATATCGGAGATCCCGTCCCAGCGGTCCGCCTGCAGGCGATAGACCAGCGCCTTGTCATCGGCAATGATGAAAGCTCCCGCGCTGGCCGGATAATCAGGGCTCATCGCGCGCAGATCGATGCAGCTGGTCAGGCGGCGCGCCAGGGCGAGGAAGCGGTTGTTGTCCACCATGGCTCGCGAAGGGTCGGCGAGCAGCACTCTGACCTTGGCGTACGAACGTGCCAGCACCAGGCGCTTGATGGCCTCGAGGAAAGGCTCCTCGCCATATACGGAAGGTTCCAAATCTTGGGTGAAAATCGACAGCAGGCGTTGCGCGGACTTCGCGACTTTCAAGCTGGCGTCGCGAACCTCGGGCATCGTGCTCAAAATGGTGCGTGTGCCCGAACCCATAGAAGCCTCGCCGCCGGGCGCAGGAACTTTGTTCCCCGCAACCAGTTTTGAGCGTTCTTCTGTGTTACCCGCCATACTTGACCCCGACCCCACGCAGTTTGAGCCTGATAATACCGTCTGAGTCGGGCAGTCCCGTGCTAACTACGTCACGTTTCGACGCTTCCCTCGCAGCGCCAGCAGCGGCGCCAGGCCTACATAAGCCGCCGGCGTCAGTGCCATCAAACGAGCCTTTTCCTCGGGCGGCAGGGCAACGGAGGCTATGAACTCGCGCATGGCCGCTGCGTCGATCGGACGGCCCCGCGTGAAGGTTTTCAGTTTATCGTAGGCGTCCGGAATGCCGTGGGCGCGCATCACGGTCTGCACCGCCTCGGCCAATACCTCCCATGCCCGGCCCAAATCCTCGGCGATGCGCACCTCATCGAGCTCGAGCTTTCCCAACCCCGCCGTGAGCGACTTGAAACTGAGCACGCAATGTCCGATCGCGACGCCGACATTGCGCAGCACGGTGGAATCGGTCAGATCACGTTGCAAACGCGATACCGGCAGCTTGTCCGCGAAATGTCCCAGCAGCGCGTTCGCCAGTCCCAGGTTTCCCTCGGCATTTTCAAAATCGATCGGGTTGACCTTGTGGGGCATCGTGGACGAGCCGACCTCGCCGGCGATCGGCCGCTGCTTGAAATAGCCCAGCGAGATGTAACTCCACATATCGCGCGAGAAATCCAACAGAACCGTGTTGGCGCGCATCAGCGCATGACAATACTCCGCGATCCAGTCATGCGGCTCGATTTGCGTGGTATGGGGGTTTGCCTGAAGGCCCAGCGATGCGACGAATTCCGCGCTGAACTGCGGCCAGTCGACGCCCGGCAAGGCAGCCGCGTGCGCGTTGAAATTGCCCACCGCGCCATTGATCTTGCCGAGTATGGTCACCCGCGCAAGGGCGTTGCGCTGCGACTCGAGCCGTGCGGCGACATTGGCCAGCTCCTTGCCGACGGTGGTCGGCGATGCGGTCTGGCCATGGGTGCGCGCCAGCATGGCGGAGCCGGCGTGACGCACGGCGAGCGCGTCTACGTTGTCGTGCAGGGTCTCCAGCATCGGCAGCAACAAGGAGTCGCGCGCTGTTTTCAGCATCAGCGCGTAGGCGAGGTTGTTGATGTCCTCCGAGGTGCACGCAAAATGGATCCATTCCAGCTGCGGCGCGGAGGCGCCGCGTGACTTAAGTTCGCCGCGCAGCCAGTACTCGACGGCTTTGACGTCGTGATTCGTACTGGCTTCGATTTTCTTGATCGCTGCGACATCGGTGGGCTCCGGATTGGCGGCGAGCGCGGTAAGCAGCCCGCGTGCGGCGGCCGGCAGCGCCTTCAGCGGATGTGCGGCGGGTCCCGCGGCCAGAGCCAAAACCCATGCGCATTCGACCCGCACGCGTTCGCGCATCAGCCCGGCTTCACTGAATATGCGGCGCACCTCGGCGAGTTTGCCGGCGTAGCGGCCGTCTAGGGGAGACAGAGCGTCGGTGAAAGAGATGTCCATCGGAGCGCCGGCAGCTGGAGTGGTAGAATGCGCTCATTCTACCGTAAACATACCTAGTCCTGCGGAGTAAGGTGCGATGACAGCGACTACCCGCGTCGAGCGCGACAGTTTAGGATCGCTCGACGTGCCTGCCGAGGCGTTGTGGGGTGCCCAGACGCAGCGTGCGATCCAGAATTTTCCTCCGAGCGGACTGCGCATGCCGCGGACTTTCATCCGTGCCCTGGCGCTCATCAAGCATTCGGCGGCGGCGGCGAATGCCGAGCTCGGCGATCTCTCCGCGGCCGTCGCCCGCTCAATTCAGGAGTCCGCGCTGCAGGTTGCCACGGGCAAATATGACGATCAATTTCCCGTCGACGTGTTTCAAACCGGCTCCGGCACCAGCAGCAACATGAACGCCAACGAAGTGATCGCCGCATTGGCGAGCAGATCGCTGGCGGGCGCCGTGCATCCGAACGATCAAGTGAACATGAGTCAGAGCAGCAACGACGTCGTGCCGACCGCGATACACGTCTCGGCCGCCCTGGCGCTCGAGGAGCAGCTGCGCCCCGCGCTTGCGCGCCTGCGCGAGGTTTTGGCGGCGCGCGCCGATGAGTTCACCGAGCTCGTCAAGACCGGCCGCACCCACTTGATGGATGCAATGCCGCTTACGCTCGCGCAGGAACTTGGCGCGTGGCAAGCGCAAATCGCGGCGTGCGAGGCGCGATTGGCCGCGGTGGCGCCGCGGCTGCATGCGCTCGCGCAGGGCGGCACCGCGGTGGGCACCGGCATCAATGCCCGGCCGCAATTCGGTGCGGTGTTCGCGCGCCATCTGGCGGCACTCACCGGCATCGCGTTTGTTCCGAGTAGAAATTACTTCGAGGCGCTGTCGAGCCAGGATACCGCGGTGGAACTATCGGGCCAGCTCAAGGTCCTGAGCGTCAGCCTCATGAAGATCGCAAATGATCTGCGCTGGATGAACAGCGGACCGCTCGCGGGTCTGGCGGAAATTGCGCTGCCGGCGCTTCAGCCGGGCAGCAGCATCATGCCCGGCAAGGTCAATCCCGTCGTTGCCGAATCGGTGACGATGATTGCAGCACAGGTCATCGGCAACGATTCGACCATTACGCTGGCGGGGCAGTCGGGCAATTTTCAACTCAATGTCATGTTGCCGGTGATTGCGTACAACCTGTTGCAGAGCGTGGAGTTGCTGGCGATCGGCAGCCGCAATCTGGCCGATCACGCTCTGGCCGGCTTCAGCGTGAATCGGGAAGGCATGCAGGACGCGCTCGCGCGCAATCCAATCCTGGTGACGGCGTTGAATCCACGCATCGGCTATGAGAAGGGCGCGGCAATCGCAAAACGGGCCTATCGGGAAGGCCGGCCCATTCTGGATGTGGCCGTGGAAATGACCGATTTGAGCCGCGATGAACTTGCGCGGCTGCTGGACCCGAAGTCCCTGACCCAGGGGGGCATCAAGGGTGGCGGCGGCTGATTTGACGATGGACTCGCTTTATACCAAACAGCACATCCGCGATGCGCTCGACCTTGCGCCGTCAACGCCGGACGAGGACATGCAGTGGTTGTCCGCGGCGCCGCCCGAGGTGGCCGCCCGCGTACGCGCGACATTGCCGACGCGGCGCACACCGGCTGCCGTGCTCGTGCCGCTGGTGGAACGCGAGGCGGGAATGACGGTACTGCTCACCCAGCGTGCAACGACGCTCAAGGATCACGCGGGTCAGATCAGTTTTCCGGGCGGACGCATCGAGCCTGAGGATGCCGATGCCTGGCACGCGGCGCTGCGTGAAACCTTCGAGGAGATCGGCCTGCGGCCGGAGCTGGTGCAATTCGCGGGCTACCTGCCGGATCACATCGTGATATCGGGATTTCGCGTGACGCCGGTGGTCGGATTCGTTCGGCCTGACTATCAGCTCAAGATTGCGGCGGCGGAAGTGCACGATGCCTTCGAAGTCCCGCTCGACTACATCCTGGATGCCGCGAATCACAAGTCGCGCCAGCGCAAGATCGGCGAGCTGACGGTCGAGATCCACGATATTCCGTACCGCGAACGCAATATCTGGGGCGCAACCGCCACGATGTTGATGAGCTTGAGGCGTCGACTGCAGAGTCGCGCGGCGCGCGCAGGATGAACTCGCGCATCCATGAGCTGCTCGCAATCATGGCGCGGCTGCGTTCAGCCGCCGGCTGCCCTTGGGACCGGCAGCAGACCTTCGCGAGCATCGCACCCTACACCATCGAGGAGGCCTACGAAGTCGCCGATGCGATCGAGCGCCGGGACCTCGCCGGCCTCAAGGACGAGCTGGGCGATCTCTTATTCCAGGTGGTGTTCCATGCGCAAATCGCACGCGAGGCAAACGAGTTCGACTTCGACGCGGTGGCCGGCGCGATTTGCGACAAACTCACGCGCCGTCATCCGCATGTGTTTGCCGATGCCGCACCGCTGAGCGCCGCCGAGCAATCCTCGGCCTGGGAGGACATCAAGGCCGGGGAGCGTGGGGCACACCAAATCTCCGCGCTGCATGGCGTCCCCAAGTCGCTGCCGGCGCTGCTGCGCGCCCATAAGCTCAGCAAGCGTGCCGCCCGGGTCGGCTTTGACTTTGAACACGCCGATCAATGTGCGGGCAAAGTGGCTGAAGAATTGGCCGAAGTCAGCGCGGCTGCGCGCGATCCGCGCGGCTCAGCGGCGCAGATTGCCGAGGAGATCGGCGACCTGCTGTTCGCGGCCGCCAATCTTGCCCGCAAACTGGATGTCGATGCCGAAGCGGCGCTGCGCGCAGCCAATGCGAAGTTCGAGCGCAGATTTCGCGGTATGGAATCGCTGGCGGCAAAGCGCGGTCAGGTGTTCGAGAAACTCGACCTTGCGGCCCAAGAGAGCCTGTGGCAAGCGGTCAAGCGTGACGAGTGAGCGATGATGCCGGCGCGGCGCGGCGCATCGCCGCGCGCGCCGCCGCAGCCCTGACGTTCCGCCACGATCCGCAACTGCCCATTACTGCGCGGCGCGAGGACATCCTGCGGGAACTCAAAGATCGGCAGGTGCTGATCGTGGCCGGAGACACCGGCTCCGGAAAAAGCACGCAGTTGCCGCAGTACTGTTTGCAACTGGGCCGGGGCAGCGCCGGGTTGATTGCCCATACGCAGCCGCGGCGCCTGGCGGCGCGTGCCTTGGCCGCACGCGTGGCCGAGGAGTTGGGCCAGCCGGTCGGGCGCAGCATCGGATTTCGAGTGCGTTTTGCCGACCAGGTATCCGATGCGACGCGTCTGGTGCTCATGACCGATGGTCTGCTGCTCGCCGAGCTGGCGTCGGATCCGATGCTGCGGCGCTACGACACCATCATCGTGGATGAGGCGCACGAGCGCACGCTCAATGTCGATTTGCTGTTGGGCGTTCTCAAACAGCTGCTGCCGCGCCGTCCCGAACTCAAGCTGATCGTGACCTCAGCGACCTTGGATGTGGAGCGGGTGGCGCAGTTCTTTGGCGGGGCGCCGATCATCTCGGTCAGCGGCCGCAGCTACCCGATCGAAGTGCGCTATCAGCACTCGCAGGATGATGCGGAGGATCCGGATTTACCCATGGCGGTGCTCGAGGCTTACCACGAGATTGCCGCCGAGCCGGGCGGCATCGGCAGCGGCGATATCCTGGTATTTTTGCCGGGTGAGCGTGAAATTCGCGACGTCGGCGAGTTGCTGGAGCGCGAGCTGCATTCGCAGGTCGAGGTCTTGAGCGTGTATTCGCGCCTGTCGTGGGAGCAACAGAGCCGGATTTTCCAGCGCGGTTCGTGCAGGCGCATCGTGCTCTCGACCAATCTGGCCGAGACCTCGATCACCGTTCCCGGCATTCGAGCAGTCATCGACTCGGGACTTGCGCGGATCAGCCGCTACAGCGCACGCAATCGGCTGCAGCGGCTGCCGATCGAGGCGGTCTCGCGCGCCGGCGCGGATCAGCGCAAGGGCCGTTGTGGCCGGCTTGCGGCGGGATTGTGCGTCAGGCTCTACAGCGAGCAGGACTATGAACAGCGGGCCGCGTTCACCGAACCCGAAGTGCTTCGCACCAATCTCGCGGCGCTGCTGCTGCGTTTGGCCGCGGACGGATTGGGAGCAGCGGAGGATTTTCCGTTCATCGATGCCCCGGATTCGCGCGCACTCAACGACGGCTACCGGCTGTTGCAGGAACTGCAGGCATTGGATGCCGATCGGCGCATCACGCGTCGCGGCCGTTCGATGGCGCGGCTGCCGCTCGATCCCCGGCTGAGCCGGGCGCTGCTGGAGAGCAAGCGCTTTCACGCCGAGGGCGAACTGCTGGCGATCGCTTCCGGGTTGAGTGTGCCGGACGTGCGCGTGGGCGAGCACCCGGCCGCGGGCATGGCCTTCGAGGACAATAAGTCGGAGTTTGCCGCGATGCTCAAGTTGTGGCGGGCTTACCGGCTCGCGCGCGAGGGTCCTCGGCGTGAACTGCGGCGCTGGTGCAAGGAGCGGCATCTGTCGGTGCTGCGCCTGTCCGAATGGGAGGATGTCTACGCTCAGGTGGCGGACCGTGCACGCGAGCTTGGCATCGTGGCGCAGCGCCCGAATGCCAGCTATACCGGGGTTCATCGTGCGTTGCTGGCCGGTTTTTGCACCATGGTGGGCACGCGCGGCGACGATGGCATCTACGTGGGAACTCGCGCCGTGCATTTCCACCTATTTCCAGGATCGACGCTCCTGCGCAGGCGTCCCCGCTGGGTCATGGCGGCCAGTATCGTGGAGACCTCGCGGGTATTTGCGCGGCGCGTTGCCGAAATAGAACCGGTATGGATCGAGTCGGCGGCGCCGCACCTGGTGAAGCGCGAATACCTGGAGCCGGACTGGGACGAGAACCGCGAGGAGGTCGTGGCGCGCGAGCGCGTCAGTTTTCTGGGACTGACCTTGAGTTCCGGTCGTATCGTCAATTATGGCCCGATCGCGCCCGACGAGTCGCGGCGCATCTTCGCGCGCGAGGCGCTGGTGTACGGACGCTTGCAGCGCCGCCCCGACTGGCTGGCGGCGAACGATGCGGCGCTGCGCGACGCCCAGCAGATGGAGGAACGATTGCGCACCCGCGATCTGCTGCAAAGCGCCGAATCTCTGGTCGATTTCTACGATCACCAATTGCCGCGGCAGGTCTCGAGCGCTGCAACGCTGGAACATTTCACCCGGCATCTGACGCCGGAGCAGCGGCTCACGCTGGCGCTGCGGCCGGCGCAAATATTCGCACGCCTCCCTGATCCGCAAGCGCTGGCCCGGTTTCCCGAAACCAGCCGCGTCGATGGCCTCATCATGCCGGTCGAATATCGATTCGCCCCGGGCGAGGCGCAGGATGGCGCGATTTTGACCGTGCCGCTGCTGGCGCTCCCGGGACTGACCCGCGGCGCGGTGGATGCGGCGATTCCCGGCCTCGCGGCCCCGCGTGTCGAGGCGTTGTTGCGCTCCCTGCCAAAGGATGCGCGCCGCAGCCTGATACCGGTGGCGGATACGGCCGCGCAGTTTCTGGCTTCGATGCAATCCGCGGGCGCGGACGCGCGCCACCTCGAGGCATGGCTCAAGGAGCAGCGCGGGATCCCGGAAAGACTGATTCGATTCGATGCGGCGGCCGTGCCACCGCACTTGACGGTGCACTTGAACATCGAACAGGACGGCAGGGCGGTCGCACACGGGAGCGATCCGGCACTACTGCGCCGCCAATGCGCCGCCGCTGCGCGTGCTGAACTTCAGCGCCGCGCCCGGACGGCTTTTGCCGTTCTTGGCAATTGGCGCCGCTTCGAGCTTGCGCAATTGCCCGAACAGATGCCCTTGGAGCTCGAAACCGGCACGATCTGCGTGTTTCCCGCTGTGGCGCGCCACGGCGCTCAACTGCAGCTGCAATTCGAATGGTCGCCCGAAGAGGCGCGGCGCGCATGGCGCGATGCGGCCGCGCGTCTGGCCCGCATCATGCTCGAGCAGCAGGCGCGAGATCTTGCGAAATCCATTGCCACTTCCTCAGCACTGTTGCTGAGGGCAAGCCCTTATTTTGACGGCGACACGCTGGTCGATACGCTTTTGCAGCTGACATTTCGCGCTGCGTGTTTCGGTGCCGCTGACCCGCCACGCGGCCGCGCGGCCTTCGACGCCGCTGTCGACCAGGGGCGCGCACGGCTCTACGAGTGTCTCGGGGAGATGAGCACCATGATGGCCGGCTGGCTCGAGCAGGCCGCCGAAGTCAGGCAGTTGCTCGATGATCCGCGCGTGCGGCTGCTGGGCGAGGCCGCGCAGGAGACCCGCGCGCATTTGCGCCGCCTGCTGCAACCGGACACCGTTCAATCCGCGGCCGGCGACTGGCTGCGGCAACTGCCGCGCTATCTGAAGGCCGAGCAGCGCCGCTGGGAGCGCAATCTGGTGCGCGGCGGCGAATCGCAGCATGTGAGCGCCGAAATTCAACACTGGAGCCTCAGGCATGAGGAGCTTGAAGGACAACTGGCGGCCGAATTGCGCTTCACGCCCAAGCTCGACGAGCTGCGATTTTGGATCGAGGAATACCGTGTATCTCTGTACGCGCAGGAGTTGAAAACCTTGGGGCCGGTATCGGCGGCACGGCTGCAGCAGCGTGCCGCCGAGATCGAATCCTGGCTGCGCCGCTAGGCGCTCACAGATTCCTAGACGTCGAATTTGATCCCCTGCGCGAGGGCCATCTGTCCGCTCCAGTTGATGGTGTTGGTCTGGCGGCGCATGTAGGCCTTCCAGGAATCCGAGCCGGCCTCGCGTCCGCCACCCGTGTCCTTCTCGCCGCCGAATGCGCCGCCGATCTCGGCACCGGAGGTGCCCAGATTGACATTGGCGATGCCGCAGTCGCTGCCGTCGGCCGAGAGGAATCGCTCGGTGGCCGGCAGGCTGTCCGAGAAAATGGCCGAGGATAGGCCGTATGCCACGGAATTCTGCAGCGCCAGCGCCTCATCGAGTGTGTGGTAGCCCAGCAGGTACAAAATGGGCGCAAAGGTTTCGTTGCGCACCACGGCCATGCCGGCATTGGCGCGAACGATGGTGGGTTCGACGAAATTGCCGGGCTGCTTCAGCACCTTGCCGCCGCAGAGCAGCGTTCCGCCCTCGGCCTGCGCTGCGGCAACGGCCGCCGCATAGCGTGCCACGGCGCCCGCGTCGATCAACGGTCCCATCAGGGTGTCGGCGTCCAGGGGATCACCGACACGCACCTGCGCGTACGCAGCGATCAGCCGGCGCTCCAAATCAGCGGCGCGCGAGTGATGCACCAACACCCGACGGGTGGTCGTGCAGCGCTGCCCCGCGGTTCCCACCGCGCCGAACACGATCGCGGGCACGGCGAGATCCAGATTGGCGTGTTCATCGACGATCAGCGCATTGTTGCCGCCCAGTTCCAACAGGCTCTTGCCGAGTCGTTCGGCGACGCGCACGCCGATCTGGCGGCCGACCTGCGTTGAACCGGTGAATGAAACCAGCGCCACACGCCGGTCATCGACGAATCGGCCGGCAAGCTCGGTGCCCGCATCGATGAAGATCTGAAAAATAGCGGGCAGGGCGTGTCGTTCCAGCACCCGATTGCAGATGTGCTGTACGGCGAGCGCGCACAGAGAGGTCTTCGGCGAGGGCTTCCACACCGTGGCGTTGCCGGTGATCGCTGACAAGAAGGCATTCCACGCCCAGACCGCCACCGGGAAGTTGAACGCGGAAATCACCCCCACGACGCCGAGCGGGTGCCATTGCTCGTACATGCGATGCTGCGCGCGCTCCGAGTGCATGGTATTGCCATACAGCATGCGCGACTGGCCCACTGCAAAATCCGCGATGTCGATCATCTCCTGGACTTCGCCGTCGCCTTCGGCTTTGATCTTGCCGTTTTCCAGCGATACCAGGCTGCCGAGCGCATCCTTGAAGCCGCGCAGTTCTTCGCCGATCAAGCGCACCGCCTCGCCGCGCTTCGGCGCCGGCACGCGCCGCCAGGCCGCCGCGGCGGCGACGGCCGCAATCATGACTTGCTCGTAGTCGGCGGTCGTGGCGCCGCGCACCTGCGCCAGGCGCTGACCGGTCGCGGGGTTGAGCGAGTCGATCAATTGCCCGGTCGTGTCGGTGCTCCAGCCGTGAGTACCGGACCAGGTTCCGGCGTTGATGTTGCGAAGTCCCAGAACTTCGAGCGGATTGCTGCTGTGCTTCATTCGATTCTCGATTTAACAACGGTCAAAAAGTGAAGGGGCCGCATTTTGACTTGGCAGAGGATACAACGCTAGCATCCTGTCGATGACGACCTCACCCTCCCTGACCAATTGGCATCCCGCGAGCTGGCAGAGCCGTCCCGCCGCACAGCAGCCCAAATATGCCGATCCAGCCGCATTGGAGCGCGCTGTGGCCTCTTTGAGCCGTTTGCCTCCCCTGGTGGTCTCCTGGGAAATCGAGGCGCTGAGCGCCAAGCTGGCCCAGGCGCAGCGTGGCGAACAATTTTTGCTCCAGGGCGGCGATTGTGCCGAGAGCTTCGAGGACTGCGAATCCGACAATATCGCCCGACGCCTGAAGATCTTGCTGCAGATGAGTCTGGTGCTGTTGCAGGGCCTCAAGAAACCCATCGTCCGGGTTGGTCGATTTGCCGGGCAATATGCCAAGCCGCGATCCGCCGATACCGAGACCCGTGATGGCGTGACCCTGCCGAGCTATCGCGGCGACAACGTCAATCGACCCGGCTTCACGGTGGCGGAGCGCGAGCCGGACCCTGAATTGCTGCTGCGTGGCTATGAGCGCGCCTCGCTGACATTGAACTTCGTGCGCGCACTGATCGATGGCGGATTCGCCGATCTGCACCATCCGGAATACTGGGACCTGGGGTTTTTGCGGCACGCGCCGCTGCGCGATGCCTATCAGCAGATCGTCGATTCAATCGCCGAATCGATGGATTTTTTCGAGTCGATGAGCGGACAGCGCGTGCACGCGGCAACGCGCGTGGATTTCTACACCAGTCACGAGGGACTGCACCTGTTTTCGGAGCAGGCACAGACCCGGTACATCGAGCGGCAGAAGGGCTGGTACAACCTGTCGACGCACATGCCATGGATCGGAATGCGCACGGCGAATATCGACGGCGCGCATGTCGAGTATTTCCGGGGCATCGCCAATCCCATCGGCGTGAAGGTCGGTGCCTCCCTGAGCGCGGAGTGGCTGCAGGAATTGATTCAGCGGCTCAATCCGCAAAATCAGCCCGGGCGCCTCACGTTCATTCATCGATTCGGCATCAAGGATATCGAACGCCGGCTGCCTGAGATGATCCGCGCCGTTCGGGCCACCGGCTCGCAGGTGCTGTGGGTCTGCGATCCCATGCACGGCAATACCGAGACCACGGCCGGAGGCGTCAAGACGCGGCGCTTCGACAACATTTTGGGCGAGGTCGAGGCGGCGTTTCGCATTCACAGCGAGGAGGGTTCGATGCTCGGCGGCGTGCACATCGAACTGACCGGCGAGGATGTGACCGAGTGCGTGGGCGGCGCGCGCGGCTTGACCGAGAATGATCTGGTGCGCGCTTACAAATCCCAGGTCGATCCTCGACTGAACGCCGAGCAGGCGCTGGAATTGGCCATGCTGATCGCGCGACGCGCGGGCGCCGCCCGCCGGCCGGTCAGAGCGCCGCGGTAGGGCCCTGAAGATCCGAATGAAGCTAGCCGACTTCGTGAAAGAGCCCCTGGAAGGGAAGACTTCGCTCTCCAGAGTATTCTGGCTCTATAGCGTGCTCGGTTCGCTGTTGTTCGGATCGATTGAGCTGTTCTTGAATCCGGAGAATCAGTTCATCATGCGCAGCTACAGCATCTTAGGTATTTTTTTCACCGTCTACACCACGGTTGCCATTTACCGATGTGCCAACAACTGCCGATCGCCGGCGGTGGCACGCCTGGCACGGGTGGGTGCCGTGGCCACACTGATTCTGCTGCCGGTATTGACCTATTTCGATCTCACCGGCTCACTCTCGCTCGCGAATTTGACGGGGGGGCAGCTGCCCTGAGTGCCGGCGGGGTTGGACTTCGACCTGCGGCCGGCGCTGCCGCTGTTGTTCAAGTCCGCAGATAGCTCGCCCCGTTGACGTCGATCACACAGCCCGTCATGGCAGGAGGGGCGTCCATCGCGCAGTAGACTGCGGCGTTCGCAATCTCATCCGCTCGCGTGACGCGGCCCAACGGATGCTGCGCCAATATCGCGGGCCCGTCGGGCCCTTCCAGATGACTCGTGGCCATTTCAGTTTCAACCCAGCCCGGCGCCACGCAGTAGACATACACGCTCTTGGGGGCGAGCGCCTTCGACAGCGATTGCGACAGCGCATTGAGGCCGGCTTTACTGGCCGCATATGCCGGCGCATCGGGTTCGCCGCGGAAAGCACCGCGTGATGAAATATTGACGATGCGGCCGCGGCCGAACCAGTCACCACGCGGTTGCGGGCGCGCCGCCATGCTCTGCGCCGCGAGCAACGACAGGTCCGCCGGACCCACCAGGTTGGCCGCAATTGTCTCCTGCCACGCGGACTTCCAGGCATCGTAGGCCGTCGTCAACGGCGGGTGAAACCGGTACAAACCGGCATTATTGACGAGAATGTCGACCGTACCGAAGGCATCGATCACTCGCTGCCACAACAGGCTTGTTTCCGCACCGACTGCGAGGTCGGCATCAAAGATCGCGTGCCCGGTACCGGTCAGGTTCTGGAGACTGTGCTCGGCAGCCTTGTGATTGTTGCGATAGTGAAGCGCCACGCGCACGCCGCGCTGTGCCAGTTGGGCAGCGATGA
The DNA here is from genome assembly GCA_036267715.1 of Steroidobacteraceae bacterium. Classification (GTDB taxonomy): domain Bacteria; phylum Pseudomonadota; class Gammaproteobacteria; order Steroidobacterales; family Steroidobacteraceae; genus Bog-1198. The sequence continues at coordinate 250,868 of DATAVN010000006.1, forward strand.
TCCTGCCGATGCCGCGCGAGGCGCCGGTCACCAGCGCAGTGGTACTTTCAGCGAGCAAGGCTCTGCGCCGTTAGTTTCGATATGGATTGTGCGAACGCTTCAATGGGGATCATCATCGACAGATTCCCAATAAACAGCACGCCGGTCAAGACGATATTTAGCGGCCGGGCACGATGCCTTGAACCATGGCCTGCACCATGGCGCTGTCGATGTCCCGGATCTGATATCGATCGGTGTGATCCGTGTGATACAGCGCTTTGAGAAAGGCGGAGTCCCAGGCGCTCAAGCCCGCGGGCCGCTCATTTTCGACGACGGCAAACAAACGCAGAATCGTCGGTGTCTCGCTTGCCGATGCATCGGTTGCAGGTGCATCGGTTGCAGGTCCTTGCGCACGGCATTGCCGCTATAGCTTGGTCCGACTTGGTTGCCCAGCGGCAACCCTTCGTCACTGTACAGCGCGGCGTTGTACCAGACGCGGATCGGGCTCTTTGAGTTGAGAAACTAAAAGCCGGTCAGCTTGATCAGCACCGCGGCAGCTCAAAATTTTCGCGATTCCGGACGGGAACTGTGGTGAGAGGGCGGTCGATGCCGGTGATCAGCGTGGCGGCGCGGCAGGATGCGAACGCCCTGGACGATCGTGTAAGAATTCCCGCCCGCCTCTGCTCCCGATTCGTCTGCGTAGGCATCCTGTGCGTCATCATCGGATTGACCGCTATACGCCGGCACGTATTGCGGCTGGGGCGCGTAACTGCGCGCGTAGCTCGCCGCCGGTGGGGGGTGCATGGTGTTGACCGGGCCGACATCGAGGAGCGAGGACTTCTCACCGCAGGGATTATTCGAGAAGGTCTTCACCCCGTTGGTCGTGCATTGCCAAATTTGGCCGGCCGCGACCGGCACCTGGTCTTGTGCAGCAGGTTGTGCGGTCGAGGCCGTCTGATCTGGCTGCGGCAAAGCTCGTGGTGGTGCGGCGGAGAGGACTGGCGGTGGCGTAGCCACGGACGCTCGCGGTGCCGCTGTCACCGCTCGAGCAGCAAGAACGTGCACCGGCGGCGGACTCGGTCCCGCCGTTTGGGTGGTGGAGACCGCGGTGAAGGCTACCGCCGCTGCCACCACCAGCAAGCCACCCAATATCCACGGCAGCAAATCACGCTGAGTTTGCATAAGCGGATTATCCTCCAGGGGTCCCGACTATAGGGTGACTATGTGCATAGATTTACGGCTTGTGACCGAAACACGGACGCAGGAAGATATCTAGTATGTAATTTAGATATATACAGTAACTATTTGATTTATCACTATAAAAATCTCGATAGCCTCATCTTCAAAGGCAGCGCTCAGGAATAAGGTAACGCATCGGGTTTTGCGACGCGGCATGCTAAATTGCCCTCATGACCACTTTGGATAATCCTGTTGCGGCACCCGTTCTGCCCGCGCCGGTTCCGCCCCAACGCCACCTGACATTCTTTGAATTCGTGCGTGCGTTGCGCCAAAGTGCAATCGATTCGTTCGCGCAAGAGGCCTACGAGCAGGACATCGTTCAGCGCCGGATTTTTGGGCGCAGCCTGTTCGTGGTCAACGACCCTGCGGCCATCAAGCACGTGCTCATCGACAATGCGGCCAATTATCAGAAGACCGAAATTACACGCCGCATACTCGAGCCCGGATTGGGCAAGGGGCTGATCACCTCGGAAGGGGAGACCTGGCGGCAACATCGGCGGATCATGTCGCCATCATTCGATCACCGAAGTACCGCAGCGTACGTGCCGGTGATGACGGGCGCTGCGGTGGAATTATCGACACAGTGGGAGCAAACGCCGGCCGGCACCGCCATCGATGCATCGACCGCCATGATGCAGGTCACTCTCAACATCATATCGCGCACCATGTTCTCGAACGATTCCGACGACATCGTGACCATCATGAGCCGCAGCGCCGGCCGCTACCAGGCGGAAATGCGGCCCAACATCATGGACATGCTCGGGTGGCCCAAATGGCTTGCGGGACTGCCGCGCAGGCGTGTGGCCGAACGCACGCTCGGCGAATTCGACCATGTGATCGATCGCCTCATCGAAGAGAGAGTCCGCGATCCTGAGGCGTATCCCAAGGATCTGCTGGCGCGGCTGGTTGCGGCTCGCGACGAACAAACCGGCGTGGGGATGAGCGCACAGGAAGTACGCGATCATGTCATTACCATATTTTTGGCGGGTCATGAAACCACTGCCATGGCCATGACCTGGACCTGGTTTCTTCTTTCACAGCATCCGGACGTGGAGACGAAGCTGCATGCAGAACTGGGTGCGGTGCTCGGCGGCCGCGCACCGGCGCATGAGGATTTGAGCGCGCTTACCTACACCCGCATGGTGATAGAGGAGTCGATGCGGATCTATCCGCCGGTGCACACCATTGCGCGCCAAGCGCTCGATGCCGACATACTGGTGGGGCGGCATATTCCCAAAGGTTCCACCGTCATGATCGCGCCTTGGCTGCTTCACCGGCACGTCAAGCTCTGGGACAACCCGTCAGTTTTCGACCCGGAACGTTTCTCGCCGGAACGCTCGGCCGGCCGTGTGCGCTTCTCCTATATGCCCTTCGGGGGCGGCAAGCGCATTTGCATTGGCGCAGCCTTCTCATTGGCGGAAGCCACCATCCTGCTCGCAACGCTGGCACAGCGATTCAGCCTGCGTCTGGCGCCGGGTCATCGGGTCGAGCCCCAGGGATTGATCACGCTTCGGGCCCGCTATGGGATGAAAATGCTGTTGTCGCGCCGGTCCTAAAGCTAGCGCGACAAAGTTGTTATATCTATAATAAATACAATTGCTTACAGAATAAATCTAGATTTACTCTCGATTGACGCCGGCAATTTTTAAAAACCCGGCTTGCCCCGGTGACGGCAGGTGTTATTCTGGATCTCGAACCTTCCCCGCAGCCGAGCATTAGGGCGCCCAAAAGCCGCTCCAGATCGGAAGCCAATGAAAATAATTGGCAAGGTGAGGAATTTTTCCCGGCGAGCCGGGGTCTGATTGGTTCTCAAAGCCTACTGGGCCAGGTTCAGTTGCGCTCGGGTTAGTCCAAAGTCCAAGCGCGATCGATGGCGGGCTACGCGGTGATCCGCGTAGCCCGTTTTTTCATTGCGTCCAGCACTGTGATACACCTTTTTTAGAATGAACCCGATTTTTGATGCCGATTGCAGGCGCTGTCCGCGGCTTGCCGCGTTTCTGGACGGCGTTCAGGCCGAGGAGCCGGGTTACTACTGCCGGCCGGTGCCGCCGTTTGGCGACCCGAAAGCGCAAATTCTGCTGGTGGGCCTGGCGCCGGGTATGCACGGCGCCAATCGCACCGGCCGGCCCTTTACCGGCGATCACGCCGGTATCCTTCTCTACCGCACCCTGCACAAATTCGGGCTTGCCTCGGGTCCCGAATCAGTCGCGGCGGACGATGGTCTGAAGTTGCTCAATCTACGGATTACCAACTCCGTGAAGTGCCTGCCGCCCGCCAACAAACCGCTCCCGGCCGAAGTGAGGGAGTGCAACGCCTACCTGCGCGCCGAGCTTGCGCAAAGCAAGCACGCACGGGTCATCCTGGCCCTTGGGACGATCGCGCATGCGGCAATATTGCGCGCCTCCGATGTGCCGCCAGCCCGGTATCGCTTCAGGCATGGAGCGGAACACGGATTGGGAGCAGGCCGCGTGCTGCTCGATTCCTATCATTGCAGCCGCTACAACACCCAGACGCGCCGGCTTACCACCGACATGTTCGAGGCGATCATCGAAAGGGCGCGCGATCTTGCGCGCCGGCCAAGCCGATCATGAACGCCCCTGAGCCGCTGACAACGGCGCCACTGCCGCGCTTCGACGCGAAGCTGTTCATCGACAGCCTGCCGGTACGACCGGGTGTCTATCGGATGCTGGATCGCGAAGGGCAAATACTCTATGTGGGCAAGGCGCGCAGTCTCAAAAGCCGTGTTGCGTCGTATTTTCAGCCGAGCAATGTGCAGCCCAAGGTCCAGGCGCTGGTCGCCAAAACCGTGGGCATGGAAGTGACCATCACCAATTCGGACACCGAAGCGCTGCTGCTCGAATACAACCTCATCAAAAAGCATCGGCCGCGGTTCAACGTGGTGCTGCGGGACGACAAGAGTTTCCCGTACCTGCATCTGGAAACCAGCCACGAGTTCCCGCGCTTGAACTTCTACCGCGGCTCGCGCAAGGAACCGGGAAGATACTTCGGTCCTTACCCCTCCGCGGGCGCGGTACGCGAGACCTTGCAACAGCTACAAAAGCTGTTTCGAATCCGCAACTGCGACGACAGTTATTTTGCCAACCGTTCGCGCCCCTGCCTGCAGTACCAGATTCAGCGTTGCACCGCTCCGTGCGTGGGCCTGATCGCCAAGGACAGCTATGCGCGCGATGTGGGCGCGGCAATCAAGGTGCTGGAAGGCCGCAACGATGAGGTCGGAGAAGATCTGGGCCGGCGCATGGACGCGGCAGCGGGGCGCCTGGACTTCGAGGAGGCTGCGCGGCTGCGCGACCAGCTGGCCAAGCTCAAGGTCATTCAAGCGCAGCAAATCGTGACCGCCGGGGCGGATCATGACGCGGACGTGATTGCCGTCGCCGCCGCCAATGGCGAATTCTGCGTGGCGCTCATGTTCGTGCGTGCAGGGCGCAGTTTGGGCAGCACGACGTTTTTTCCGAAGGCGCCGTTCGCGGAAAAACCGGAGGTTCTGTCCGCCTTTGTGACGCAATATTATCTGGAGCGCGACGCGCCGTCAGAGATCATCGTCGAGCAGGATTTCGATGAGATGGCGTTGTTGGAAGCCACGCTGATGACGCGCCTGGCGCACAAGGTGCGCATCTGCTCCTCGGTACGGGGGATTCGCGCCCGCTGGCTGGAGATGGTGCATACCAACGCAGAGCAGGCGCTTACCATGCGGCGCCTCGCACGCGCGGGCATCGAATCGAGTCTCGAGGATTTGCGCGAGGCCTTTGACCTCGATGAGGCGCCGAATCGGCTGGAGTGCTTTGACATCAGCCACACCGGCGGCACTGATACGGTCGCATCCTGCGTCGTGTTTGGCGCCGAGGGGCCGCTGAAGAATGAATATCGGCGCTTTAACATCGCCGGAATCCAGCCGGGCGACGACTACGCGGCGATGTATCAAGCGCTGACCCGGCGCTACAAACGGGTACGCGACGGAGAAATAGCCAAGCCTGACGTGCTGCTGATCGACGGCGGCAAGGGGCAATTGGCCGAGGCCGCCAGGGTGCTCGATGAACTGGGCATCGGGGGCCTGACTTTGATCGGCGTCGCCAAGGGCGTTGATCGGCGGGCCGGGCAGGAACAGCTGTTCTTGTTGGGCCAGGATACCCCCACTATACTGCCTCCGGACTCACGTGCTTTGCACTTGATTCAGCGCGTGCGTGACGAGGCGCATCGATTTGCGATCGCGGGGCATCGCCGAAAACGCGCCAAACGTCATAGCCAGTCGATTCTCGAGACCATACCGGGATTGGGACCGGTGAAGCGGCGCGAGCTGCTCAAACAATTCGGCGGCCTTCAAGGAATTCTGCGTGCCGGCATCGATGATTTCGCCAAAATTCGCGGCCTCGGGCGTGAGATCGCTGAGGTAATTTATGAGCACCTCCACCCCGGAAGCTAGTCCTCGATCGCATTTGAATCTGCCGAACACATTGACGTGGTTGCGGATTCTGATGATCCCGGGCGTGGTAATCCTGTTTTATCTGCCGCAGTGGTGGGCGCATCCGGCAGCCGGCGTTGGATTCGCCCTGGCGGGCATCACCGATACCCTGGACGGTTATTTCGCGCGCAAGCTCGGCCTGACCTCGCGCCTCGGTGCGTTTCTGGACCCGGTCGCGGACAAGCTGATCGTCGCGGCGGCGCTGGTCCTGATCGTCAGCGCGGATTCGCGCTGGTATGTCGTGATCATGGCCATCGTCATCATCGGGCGCGAGATCGCGGTTTCGGCGCTGCGTGAATGGATGGCGGAGATTGGCGCGCGCGGCCGGATCAAGGTGTCACAGCTGGCCAAGTACAAGACCATCATGCAGATTACCGGTCTGTCGATGATGCTTTTTCACCACCCACTGTTCGGCATCCCAATTTACAAGCTCGGCCTGGTGCTGACCGCGGTGGCGGCCGTGCTCACACTCTGGTCCATGATTCTCTACCTGCGCCTCGCGTGGCCCGAGCTGCGGGACAGTTCCCGGCTGTAGCGGCGAGCCTGTGCCGCCGGCACCATGCAGCGCGGAAAATGTCGGTCAGTTCAAGGCTTTAGCGGTATTTTTTGCAGACTTTTCCTTGACTCCCGGCGGTACATCCCTACAATTGCGCGTCTGTTTAGGGCGGGAATAGCTCAGTTGGTAGAGCGCAACCTTGCCAAGGTTGAGGTCGCGAGTTCGAGCCTCGTTTCCCGCTCCATTCTTCATCGTCAATCCGAGTTGACTCTGCCTGCTGTATCGGGTGGATCGTGCGTCTGCCAGGTTAACTTGACCATGCTCTTGAGCACAGGGTGGTCAGCGTGACGGTAATTCGGTGGCAAGATTCTAGCCCTGGTATATCTTTTCATAATGAATCTATCCTGGATTCGGTCGACGCGGGCAACGCTTCACGTCGTCGGTCGATGCCGATGAAGCACTTAAAGTTCTTCGGCTGGCTGTTTGGCCTCGTGTTTGCCTGTGCCCTGATCGTTCTCGTCAAATGGCACGGCGAGATTCTTGGCTATGCACACGCCCACCGCGACATACCGTTCTACCTGCTGTTGGGACTTATTCTCATCGTCCCAGCCAGGATCATCGCCTTGCTAGCGACATTTTGGCTCGAACTATCTCTGGTCGGCTGGTCGCGTTCTTCCTTGAAGACATTGTGCTCTCCGTCGGCCTCCGTCCGGCTCGACATCCTCTCCATTTTCATCATGCTGTTGTTGCCGCATCGCTATCTGGGTTATCTGCTGTCTTTCGGGTTGCTGTACGCCATCGATGCGTACGCCGCGCTGCACGTGGATATCAGTCTCACGCGCTTTTTGCCTTTTTGGATACTGCAGGCGGTGGGTTTTCTCATACTTCATTCATTCGTGAAGTACTGGATGCATCGCATGGAACATGCGATTCCCGCGTTTTGGGCGCTTCATAAATTTCATCACTCCGCGGACCGCATGTCGATTTTGACGTCCATGCGCCAGACCCAGCTCACCCGCGGACTGGAATCCGGCCTGGTACTCGTGCCTGTCGGCTTGTTGACCGCTCCGACCGCGGCGCTGCCGTCCATGAGCAGCCCTTTTTTTCTGGCCGCAGCGCTGGTGCTGGCCTACGAAAGCATTGTGCAAAGCAACGGTTACCTGGTGCACTCCAACCTGCGAACCGATTACGGCTGGATCGGTCGCTGGCTGCTGGTTTCTCCGAGCATGCACCGGCTGCATCACGCCGTTGCACCTGCCTATCGCGACAAGAATTTCAGTTTTGAATTGGTCATCTGGGATCGGTTGTTCGGCACCTATGCAGCCTGTGACGCCGCAACCGATGTGATGACGATACCTCTTGGACTGGATGAAAACCCTTTCAATCGGCAAAGCACCTTGGGAGGGGTACTCCGAGAATATTTCCTGACCACGTATGTCGTATTTTGGCGCGAGCTGAAGCAGGGGTCAGTCGCTTGGCTGCCGCGGGCAGACAACGTACCGATGCCATGCCGCGATGAGAGCCTGCCGCTGCGCGCCGACCCGATTCCTTAAGTCCAGCGCGGCGCGCGGAACCATTGAGCATCTTCTCCTCGCTAAAAATCGGCCAGGAAAAATATCCAGCGCTGACCGGGATCCGAGCACTCGGTGCCACTGCGGTGTTCTTCGATCACTTTCCGCCGTTCCCTGATCGACAGATCACGCTCAACGTCATGGCGTTCTTCTTTGCGCTGAGCGGCTTTCTCATCGTGCGTATTTATTACGAACGTGCTCAGTTGAACCGTTCTTGGCTCACGAAATACTTCGTCAATCGTTATGCGCGCATCTATCCGGTTTACTTTCTGTTGCTGACACTTGCCCTGTGCCTGCAAAGGGACTTCGAGCCGTGGGATTTGCTGACCAACTACACGCTGACGCATGCGCTGTTCCACGGCACGAAGCTCATCATCCAGCCAAGTTGGTCGTTAACGGTGGAAGAATGTTTTTATGTCCTCGCGCCGTTGCTGATGATTCTCGCACGCATCTACAACACGTTAGTGCCCTTGGCGCTCGGCGGTTTGTCGTTGCTGCTGGCGCTGGTAGTCTCGAAGTTGGGCATTGCCTTCCTCGGCACTCCGGCATTCGTGTTGACGACGACCTTTTTCGGTCATTTCCTGGAATTCTTTGCTGGTGCTTACTTGGCGCTGGCGGTGATGAAGCTGGAGAAAAGCGGCACCATCCATACCCCGGGGTGCCAGTTTACGCTCGCCGGCCTCATTGGAGTTCTGTTGCTGAGTTTTGCCATGTCCCGGATCTATGGGCATCCCCCGCTGGACGTCCGTGCCGTGGTACTGATTAACAATTTCCTGATTCCGTTTCCGATCGCACTTTTGTATTGGGGATTGGTTCGTGAGCGTTCCATCCTGTCGCAATTCCTGTCGGGCAAATTCCTTGGCTTACTCGGTAGAGCATCTTATTCTTTCTATCTGCTGCACACGTTGATCGTCAACTACATAAGTGTGCCGTTGCTAGATGCCACCGGTCATCGGATCGCATGGGTGATCCTCACGTTACTATTCACGTGGTGTGCGTCGATACTGCTGTTCGCATTCTACGAAGAGCCGGTGAATCTTTTCATTCGCCGCAAGTTCCTCTCGAATACAAAGCAAATCGGTCTGCCTGCAACCCTTTTCCGATGATGCCCATTGCCGTGTACAGACACGCCGAAGCCCGCGACGCGTGCTGGCGGTTGCTGCCATCGACCGCATTGTTGCAGTAAGAGGCTTATCGCGGGGGTCCGTCTTGCACCGTACTTGGGATTTCCCGCTCCAAGACATTTCTTGACATCTGGGGACATGGATCAGTAATTCCAATGACGGTCTATCGGCTTCGAGCTGCATGGGCTACATTGCCAACTGGAACCACGCATCGATCGCGGCCATGAACTCTTTTTTCCCGGAAATGTCTCAGCATTGCTTCTCTAAGGACCACATGAGCGTGCGGGCATCCTTATCATGATTACGGAGACCCCCGACCCAACCCCGCAACCGCGCAAACGCCGCGGCTGGTTCATCGCAGGGGTCGTCGGCATTGTATTAATTACCCTCGTAATCGTTCATCTGGTCAACGGCAAGAAGGCGAAACCTGCGCCCTCGGTGCAGGTGGTGAGCGTCGCCACCGTGGTCTTGGGTGAGATGCCGGAAACCTTGAACGCGCTCGGCACCGTCACCCCCATCGCGACCGTCAATGTCCTGCCGCAGTTGAGCGGTTACCTGACTGTCGTGGCCTATCACGAAGGCGAGGACGTGAAGAAGGGTCAATTCCTCGCCCAGATCGATCCGCGGCAGTTCGAGATCGGTAAGCAGCAGGCCGAAGCGCAGCTGGCCAAGGACCAGGCGAGCCTCGCTCAAGCGCGTTCCGATCTGGTGCGTTTCACCCAGTTGAACCAGCAAAAATCGATTGCCGAGCAAACCTTCGTCGACCAGAAATTCACGGTTCAGCAGGACGAGGCCGCGGTCGAAGCGGACAAGGCGAGCATCGCTCAATTCGATCTCGATCTCATTTACTGCCACATCACGGCGCCGGTTGCCGGACGGGTGGGGCTGCGCCTGGTCGATCCCGGCAACTTCGTAACGCAATCGACCTCGCCCGGCATCGTGACCATCACCACCATGAAACCGACCACCGTGGAATTCACGGTGCCGCAGAATTCACTCGGCAAAGTGCTGGAGCGGTTCAACTCCGGCGGGAAGCTCGCCGTAACGGTGTACGACAGCGATAACGCGACCGAACTGGCCGCCGGCACGCTCTACGCCCTCGGCAATCAGATGGCCACCAGCACCGGTACCGTCATGCTGCGCGCGACGTTTCCCAACGATGACGAGCGCTTATTCCCGAATGAGTTCGTCAACGCGCGCTTGCTGGTCGATACGTTGCAAAATGTGTTGCTGGTGCCGGCCCCGGCGGTGCAGAGCGGCGCGCCCGGGGATTATGTGTATCTCGTCAATGCGGACCGAAGCGTCGCGGTCCACAAAGTGATGCCGGGCCTGAGCGACGGTAAGAATACTGTCATCTTGTCCGGCCTCACGGCCGGTCAAGAAGTGGTCACGGACGGCATGGATCGATTGAGCGACGGCGTCAAAATCCAGGTCGCCGCGGCGAAGCCGGCCGCGGCTCCCGGCGCGGTCGCGCCCGTCGCACCGGCCCCCGGCGCAAAACAACAACGGGGCAAGAAAGGATCGCCCGCCGGCACACCGGCACCGGCGTCGTAAGCGCCGGCGTACCAGGATGAACATCTCCCGCCTGTTCGTACTCAGGCCGGTGGCAACCTCGCTGCTGATGATCGCCTTGGTGTTGGTGGGTCTGGTCGCCGTGCGGTTTCTGCCGATCTCATCGCTGCCCGACGTCGATTATCCCACCATTCAGGTGCAGACGTTCTATCCCGGTGCCAGTCCGACCGTCATGGCGACCACCGTCACCGCGCCGCTCGAGGTGCAGTTGGGAGAAATCCCCGGCGTGCAACAGCTGACCTCGAGCAGTTCCGCCGGCGCATCGATCATCACCCTGCAATTCGATCTGTCGCTGGACCTGGACATCGCCGAGCAGCACGTCCAAGAAGCGATCAACGCGGCAAACAGCCTGCTGCCGGCCGGCCTGCCCGCGCCTCCCACCTATGCCAAGGTAAATCCTGCCGACCAGCCCATTCTCACCTTGGCGGTCACGTCCAACTCGATGTCGCTGACGCAATTGCAGGACGCAGCCAACAACCGCCTGGGCGCAAAGATCTCGGAAGTCCCGGGCGTGGGCCTGGTGACCCCCGCCGGCGGCAATGTGCCTGCGGTCAGGGTCGAAGCCGACCCGCAGAAGCTCGCGGCCTACGGCCTCAACATCGACGATCTGCGTTCGCTGATCGCAAACGTCAACATCAGCCAGCCGAAGGGGAATTTCGACGGTCCCAAGCTCGACTACACGATCAACAGCAATGATCAGATCCAAGACCCCAAGGACTATCTCGATACGGTGATTTCCTACCAAAACGGCGCGCCGGTCCTGTTGCGCGATGTGGCCCGGGTCACCCAGGCGGCCCAGAACACCGAGCAGGGCGCCTGGTATGACGGCACCCAGGCCATCGTGCTCAACGTGCAGCGCCAGCCCGGTGCGAACGTGATTGCCACGGTCGATCGGATCACGAAGGAACTGCCCGAGCTCGAGGCGACGCTGCCGGCGGGAATGAAGGTCGAGATCGTCGCCGACAGCACCGGCGTGATCCGCTCTTCGGTGGCGGACGCCGCCTTCGAACTCGGCCTGGCGATCGTGCTCGTGGTGCTGGTGATCTTCGTGTTCCTGCGCAATGTACCGGCCACCATCATTCCCAGCATCTCCGTGCCGGTCTCGCTGGTCGGCACGCTCGCCGTGATGTACCAGCTGAATTACTCGATCGACAACCTCTCGCTGATGGCGCTCATCATCGCGACCGGCTTCGTCGTCGACGATTCGATCGTGATGATCGAGAACATCGTGCGCTATCTGGAGGAGGGCAAGACACCGCTCCAGGCAGCGCTCGAAGGTGCCGGACAGATCGGCTTCACCATCATCTCACTCACCGTCTCGCTGATCGCGGTGTTGATCCCTCTACTGTTCATGGGCGGCGTGATCGGGCGATTGTTCAGCGAATTTGCCGTCACACTCGCCGTGACCATCGTGATTTCGGCCGTGGTATCGCTCACCTTGGTGCCGATGCTTTGCGCACGGCTGCTGCGCGCGAAAGGCGATCGCAATCCGAGCCGCTTTGAGCGCATCAGTGAACATCTTTTCGACAAAACCCTGGCCGCTTATGAGCGCGGCTTGAGCTTCGTGATGGCGCGCCAGACCATGACGCTCATTGTTTTTTTGGCCACGCTGGTCCTGACCGCGATCGTGTACATCACGATCCCGAAGGGCCTGTTCCCGGTGCAGGACGTGGGTGTGATTCAGGCCATCAGCATCGCCGACAATTCGGTGTCGTACACCACGATGGTGGAGCGGCAGACCGAACTCGCTGAGGCCATACTCAAGGATCAGGACGTGGTCAATCTCACCTCCTACGTGGGCATCGACGGCACCAACACCACGCTCAACAACGGCCGGTTTTTGATCAACTTGAAATCGCACGATGACCGTTCTTCGACCGCGGCCGAAGTGGCGAGGCGCTTGCAGGGCGAAGTGGCAAACGTGTCCGGCATCAAGCTGTTTCTGCAGCCCGAACAGGATTTGACCCTCGACACCACCGTGTCGCCCAACCAGTATCAATTCGTGCTGCGCGGACCGAGCCAGCAGGCGTTCAACCAGTACGTGCCCGCGCTGATGGCGCGTATGCGCGCCATCTCCTCGATCACGGATGTCACCAGCGATCTAAACAATGACGGTCTGAGCGTCAACGTCGAGGTCAACCGGCAGCTGGCGGCCCGCTACGGCATCACGCCGGCGACCATCGACAACGCGCTCTATGACGCACTCGGGCAGCGCATCGTCTCGACCATTTTCAATCAGTCGAGTCAATACCGCGTGATCCTGGTGGCCAAGCCGGAGAGTTTGCCGACGGTCGCCTCGCTCGGAGATTTGTATCTGCCCAGCCAGACCAGCAGCACCGGCCAGGTGCCGCTGAAAGCCATCGCCGGCATCAATATCACCAAGTCACCGTTGGTCATCAGCCACCTGGCGCAGTTTCCCGCCGTCACCATTTCATTCAATCTGGCGAAGAATGCCTCGCTCAGCAAGGCGGTGGATGAGGTGAACCAGGCCGAGCAGGCGGTGCATCTGCCGCCCTCGATCACCTCCTCGTTTCAGGGCGCCGCGCAGGCATTCAAGGATTCGCTGTCGAGCGAGGTGTACCTGCTGATCGCGGCGTTGGTCGCCGTCTACATCGTGCTCGGCGTGCTCTACGAAAGCTTCATCCATCCTGTCACGATTCTCTCGACGCTGCCGTCGGCCGGCATCGGCGCTCTGCTCGCCCTGATGTTCGCCGGCAGCGACCTGGACGTGATCGGCATCATCGGCATCGTGCTGCTGATCGGCATCGTGAAGAAAAACGCAATCATGATCGTGGATTTCGCGCTCGACGCGGAACGCAACCACGGCAAGCCGCCGCACGAGGCGATCTTTCAGGCCTCGCTGCTGCGTTTCCGGCCCATCCTGATGACGACGCTCGCCGCCATGCTCGGTGCGCTGCCCATGCTGCTCGGCAGCGGCACCGGTTCCGAGCTGCGGCGCCCGCTGGGTCTCGCCATCATCGGCGGCCTGGCATTGAGCCAGCTGCTGACGTTGTTCACCACGCCGGTGATCTATTTATTCTTCGACCGCTTGGCGCTGCGCTTCAATCGCAGGCACCCTGATTCAGTGTCGGAGCCGGCGCCGTGAGCATACCGGGGCTGTTCATCAATCGGCCGGTGGCGACCACGCTGCTGGCGGTCGCCATATTGCTGTCCGGCATACTGGCGTATTTCAGATTGCCGGTGGCGCCGCTGCCGAACGTCACCTATCCGGTCATCGTGGTTCAGGCGTCCATGGCCGGCGCCAGTCCCGAGATCATGGCCTCCACCGTGGCCGAGCCTCTGGAGAGGCGCCTCAGGTCCATCGCCGACGTCAATGAATTGACCTCGACCAGTACGGTGGGCGCGGCCAGAATCGTGATTCAATTCGGTTTGAGCCGCGACATCAACGGCGCCGCCCGCGATGTGCAGGCCGCGATTCAAGCGTCGCGCGCGGATTTACCGAGTACGCTGCGCAACAATCCGACCTATCGCGAGTACAACCCGGCCGATTCGCCCATCATGGTGCTGGCGCTGACCTCGAAAACCCTCACCCGCGCGCAACTCTACGATTCGGCCGACTCGGTGATTCAGCAGCAGCTCTCGCAGGTCGACGGCGTGGGCGAGATCACCCTGGGCGGCAGCGCCCTGCCATCGGTACGTGTCGAACTGGAGCCCGATCAGCTCAACAGCTACGGCATCGGCCTGGAGGATGTGCGCGCCGCCATCAGCGCCGCCAACGCGAACAGCGCCAAGGGCCACATCGATCAGGCCGGGCAGCGCTTCGAGATTTTGTCGAACGATCAGATCAGCAAGGCCGCGCCGTACCGCGACCTGATCATTGCCTACCGCAACAACGCGCCGGTGCTGCTGCGTGACGTCGCGGATGTCGAGGACTCCGCGGAGAACATCCGCAACGCCGGCCTGTACAACGGGAAGGAGGCGGTGCTGGTGATCGTTTATCCTCTGCCGGGCGGCAACATCGTGAAGACCGTGGCGCAGATTCGCAAGGTGCTGCCTTCCATCGAGGCCACGCTGCCGCACGATGTCCATGTGGGGATCGCCGTCGATCGTTCGCAATCGGTGCACGCGGCAGTGAGCGATACCGAGCGCACGCTGTTCGTCGCCGTCCTGCTCGTCATCGGCGTGGTGTTCGTGTTTCTGCAATCGCCGCGCGCCATTCTGATACCGGCGGTGGCGTTGCCGCTGTCCATCATCGGCACGTTCGGGCCGATGTATCTGCTCGGCTACAGCATCGACAATCTGTCGCTGATGGCGCTCACCATCGGTACCGGCTTCGTGGTGGACGATGCCGTGGTGGTGCTGGAGAACATCGTGCGCCATGTCGAATCGGGCATGGATGTGCGCGAGGCCGCCATGCGCGGCAGCGCCGAGGTCAGTTTCACCGTGATTTCGATGAGCCTGTCGCTGATCGCGGTGTTTTTGCCGATCCTGTTGATGCCCGGCATCATCGGCCTGCTATTTCACGAATTTGCGGTGACGCTGTCCATCGCGATTCTCATCTCGCTGGTCATTTCCCTCACCGTGACGCCGACCATGGCGGCTTATCTCTTGAAACGCGGCGGCGAACTGCACTCCAAGGCGCGCTGGGCGCTTTGGACCGAGCGGCAATTCGAACGATTCAAGAACGCCTATGCGCGCTCGCTCACCGTGGTGCTGGACCACGCGCTGATCGTCGGCTTGACGCTTCTCGGCTTGATCTTGCTCAATGTGTTCTTGCTGCGGCTGGTGCCGTCAACCTTTTTCCCCGAGCAGGACAACGGCCTCTTGCAGGGCCAGATCATCGCGGATCAGAGCATCTCCTTTCAGGCGATGGAGCAGAAGCTCGCGCAACTGCAAGCCATCGTGCAGCAGGACCCGGCGGTTGCCTCGGTGGCCGGATTCGCCGGCGGCCGCGCGCTCAACACAGCCAATGTGTTCATCGAGCTGAAGCCGTTGGCGCAGCGCAAGTTGTCCGCATCGCAGGTGGTGAGCCGCCTGCGTCCGAAGCTCAATGCCGTTTCAGGCGCCAGATTGTTCTTGCAGGCGGCGCAGGACCTGCGTATCGGCGGTAGATCATCCGCGGCGGAGTATCAGTACACACTGACCAGCGATGATGCCGACGCGCTGTTCAAGTGGGTTCCGATGCTCGTGACGGCGCTCGGCAAGGAGCGCTCCGATGTCGTCGACGTCAACTCGGACCTGCAGCAGAATGGCTTGCAGATCTACGTCAATTTGAACCGCTCCACCGCCGCGCGCTATGGCTTTGCGCCAAACCAGATCGACAATGTGCTCTACGATGCTTTCGGCCAGCGCACCGTCACCACCATCTATAATCAGATCAACCAATACTTCGTGGTGATGGAGGTGGCGCCCAAGTATTGGCAGTATCCGCAGATGATCGACCGTATCCGTTTCAGCGCCGCGGCGGGCAACGCCAGCGGCACACAGCAAACCCAGATGCCGGGCAGCACCGTGACACCGGTCCAGACGTCCATCGTGGCGCAGGCATCAGCCTCCGGCACCAATGCGCGCAACGCCAACGCGGAAGCCAACGTGCTCATCAACGCCATCGCCAATGCCAAGGGCGGCAGCTCCAGCGGCAGTGCGGATAGCACGGCGACGGAAACCATGGTGCCATTTCCGGCCATGGCCTCATTCATCAGCAACCACACCGCCACCCAAGTCAGTCACCAGGGTGGTCTGGTCGCGGCCACCATTTCGTTCAACCTGCCCCCCGGGGGTTCATTGAGCAAGGCCACCGCGGAGATCAATCGCGCGTCGCAGGAAATGGGCTTGCCGGCCTCCATCCACGGCAGTTTTGCCGGCGCCGCGCAGGTTTATGCCCAGTCGATGTCGACCATGCCGCTGTTGATCCTCGCCGCCCTGGCGGCTGTCTATATCGTGCTTGGCATTCTTTACGAGAATACCGTCCATCCCCTTACCATTCTCTCGACGCTGCCGTCCGCGGGGATCGGCGCCATCCTGGCGCTGCTCATATTTGGCATACCCTTCTCGGTGATCGCGATGATCGGCATCATTCTGCTGATCGGCATCGTCAAGAAGAACGCCATTATCATGATCGATGTCGCCATTCACCTGCAGCGCGATGACGGAATCGAGGCGCAGAAGGCCATACATGACGCCGCTGTGGTGCGCTTGCGGCCGATCATGATGACGACCGCCGCCGCGGTGTTGGGTGCCGTGCCGTTGGCCATCGGCATCGGCCAGGGCGCATCGCTGCGCCAGCCGCTCGGCATCACGGTGATGGGCGGCTTGATCTTGAGCCAGGTCTTCACGCTTTACACGACACCGGTGATCTATTTATACCTGGACCGGCTGCGTGCGAGGCTTGCCCGGTGGTCGACCACGCTGCCGTGGAACCGGGGAATCGACGCGAGCGCATCCTCATGAGTACATACCGCAAAGCTCTGGTCTGCCCGCTCGCGCTGCTGCTCAACGGCTGCCTGGTCGGTCCTGACTATCATCGCCCGCCGGTCCAGGTGCCTGCGGAATACAAGGAGCTTTCGGGCTGGACGGTTGCAGCGCCCGCGGCCGATGCGCCCAAGGGCGATTGGTGGAGCGCGTTCAACGATCCGTTGCTCGATACGCTGGAACCGATGGTGTCGGTGTCCAACCAGACCGTGCGTCAGAGCTATGCCAATTACCAGGAGGCGCTTGCCGAAGTGCAGGTGGCACGCAGTGCCTTGTTCCCGACGGTCGCGGTGACGGGCTCGGCCGGCAAGCAGCACGCGGCAAGCGCCAATTTCGGTGCCCCCGCGACCGTTACCTCAGGTTCCCTCGAGGGCAGCGTGAACTGGGCGCCGGACTTGTGGGGCGCAGTACGGCGCGCCATCCAAGAGAGCAAAGCGAGCGCGCAGGCGAGCGCGGCGACGCTCGCCAACGCCACATTGTCGGAACAGACCGCGCTCGCGACCGCCGTCATCGATCTGCGGGTGACCGATGCCAACATCGATCTGCTGCAAAAGACCGTCGAAGCGTTCACCGAGTCTCTGCGCGTGGTCGCGAACCAAGGTACGGCGGGCACCACGCCGCCCTCGGACGTCATTGCTGCGCGCACCCAATTGGAAAACACTCGGGCCAGCCTGATCGCCCTGGGTGTCGCGCGAGCGCAGTTCGCCCACGCGATCGCCGTGCTGGTCGGCAAGAATCCCGAGGAACTCGATATCCCCCACGGCACGGCGCTGCCCAATCTACCCGCGCTACCGGCGGGTGTGCCCTCGACGCTGATGCAGCGCCGGCCTGATATTGCCATTGCCGAGCGTCAGATGGCCGCGCAGAACGCCGCGATCGGCGTGGCCGTGGCTGCGTACTACCCGAATCTTTCATTGTCGGCCGCGGCAGGATTTGCGCAGTCTCCGCTCGCGGGTTTGCTGCATGTCGCGAACCATGTCTGGTCGCTTGGCGCCGCGGCGAGCGAAACCGTATTCGAGGGCGGCGAGCGCCACGGCGAGGTTGCCGCCGCCAAGGCGGCTTATGAGGCGACCGTCGCCAATTATCGCCTCACCGTGCTCAAAGCGTTTCAAAATGTCGAGGACGATCTGTCCGGCCTGCGCATTCTCGCCCAGCAAGGGGAGGTGTTGGACTCGGCGGTAAAAGACGCCACCCGCGGAGCAGAGATCGCGTTGAACGAATACCGGGCAGGCACGGTGGATTACACGACCGTCGCCACCGCCCAAGCCACTCAGTTGGGCACCGAGCAGAGTGCGCTCAATGTCGGGCAGCAGCGCTTGCTCAGCACGGTGTCGCTGATCGGGGATCTGGGCGGAGGCTGGACGGCGAGCGAGCGGTAATCGGGTTGCGCCGGAGCTGAAATTTGGATCATCGGTTCCTTTGTATTAAGCTCCCGCCCAGTCCCTTGATTCAGCGGCACGCCGGCCGATAGGTAAGGATAATAATGAAAACCGTCCTGTTGAAAGGCAGCCTGTTGCTGTCGATTGTGGTTGCCCAATTTGCGGTCCCGGTCATGGCCGCCGACCCGCCGGCTGGCGCGGGTAGAATCTTGATTCGAGCTGGGCACGTGCTCGATGTCCGCAGCGGCAAAGAGAGCGCCGACCAAACCATCGTCATCACCGCGGGTTCCATTTCGGGCATCGCCCCGACGGCCACGACGCCGAAAAATCCTCAAGACCGGGAAATTGACCTGCGCGGCATGACGGTGATGCCGGGTCTGATCGATGTTCACACGCATCTGACGATGGACACGAATTTCGATCCCTACCACGAGTTGTCGACCAGCGTCGCCAAGAGCGCGCTGATCGGCGCGCATAACGCCAAGGTGACGCTGGAAGCGGGATTCACCACGGTGCGCAATGTCGGCGCGGCGGGATATGCCGATGTAGATTTGCGCGATGCCATCAATTCGGAGCTCATCGAAGGGCCTCACATGCAGGTGAGCGGGCCTCCGCTCGGGATCACCGGCGGGCACTGCGACGAGAACCTGCTTCCCTTCGAGTATCACGCGCAAGGGGGAGGGGTGGCGGACGGCGTCGAGGCCGTGCAGCACAAGGTCCGCGAGACCATCAAGTACGGCGCGGATCTCATCAAAATCTGTGCAACCGGCGGCGTCCTGTCGAAAGGGGATGATCCGCAGGCCTCGCAGTACACCCTGGAGGAACTGAAGGCCATCGTTGCCGATGCACATCGCCTCGGCCGGCGCGTCGCGGCCCACGCCCACGGCGCCCAGGGCATTCTCTGGGCCACCCTGGCGGGAGTCGATTCGATCGAACATGGCTCCTACATGAACGATGAAGACATCGCCGCGATGAAGGCGCATGGCACGTACTTCGTGCCCACGGCGTATCTGGTCGATTGGATCCAGGTCAACGGGCATCTGCCGCCGTTCTATCATCAGAAAATGCTGGACGTGAGCGCCGTGGCGAAGGCGAATGCTCGCAAAGCCATTGCAGCGCACGTCAAAGTCGCGCTGGGTACCGACGCCGCCGTGTATCCGCACGGGCTGAACGCGCATGAGTTCGAGGTATACGTGGATCAATTCGGCATGACGCCGCTCGCCGCAATTCAAACCGGTACCGTGAACGCTGCGGATCTGATGGGATGGACGGACAAGGTCGGCACGCTGGAAACGGGCAAATGGGCCGACGTCGTTGGAGTGAGGGGCGATCCCCTGCAAGACATCAACTTGCTGCAACACGTCTCCTTTGTGATGAAATCGGGCATCGTCTACAAACTGGCGGCGGATTGATGCAACGCCGCTGCCACGGTTTGAGGTAAACTACGGCCAGAACCCCGGCGAGCCCGGGGTTCGCCATTTTCGATTGTGGGCTAAGTGGCAGAGTGGTCATGCAGCGGCCTGCAAAGCCGTGTACGCCGGTTCGATTCCGACCTTAGCCTCCAGATTTCAATGCGCCGGCGTGAACGGGTAGAATCCCGGTCATGTCGGAAGAAGTCTCCAACCTGGCGACCTTGCGGGCCACGAATTCCCAGGATACGGGCGATCTGCGCCGTATCGGCACGCATCCGGATCAGTGGTACCCGCTGGCCTGGTCGGATGAGCTCAAGGTAGGGGAGACTTTGGGACGGCGCTTCGCCGCTGATCCCATCGTTTTGTACCGTGGCAACAGCGGCAAGGTCTTCGCTCTGGAGGATCGCTGCGCCCATCGGCAGGTGCCTTTGCACCTGGGCGTGGTCAGCGGTGATGAGTTGAAGTGCCACTACCATGGCTGGGTTTATAACTGCAGCGGCAAGTGCGTCAACGTGCCGTACCTCGGGCCGGAGCGGCTGCCCACCGGCGTCAGGGGGTATCCTGCCTGCGAGATCGACGGCCTCATTTTTGTGTTTCCCGGGGATGCGTCGCTCGCGCCGGATCGCATGCCGGCGACGCTGGGTTCCTCGCAGCGCAAGGACTACAAGACCCGCCGCCTCAACCGCGAGGTTGCCTGCCATTACACCTTCATGCACGAAAATCTTTTCGACATGAACCATCAGTTCATGCATCGCAAGCAAATGGGCTCGATCCGCGCCCGTTGTCTGGGGCGCAATCATGGCGAGAACTGGGCTGAAGTTGAATACAGCTTCAGTCGCACCGAGGGAAAATCCTCCGTCGGCGAGCAGGTGATCGTCGACCTGATGCGCAAACGCGGCGAGACCAAGAAGGATTTTGCCGACCACATGCGCATTCGCACCGACTATCCCACCCAAAGCCTCAAAGTCTGGGTCGGGCGGGACATCAAGCAGACCGATGATCCGGTGCTCGATGTCTGGCTGGGCTATACACCGCTGGATGCGCAGCAGCGTACCAATCGTACGTTTGGATATTTATCGGTGAAAAAGCCGAGCTTTCCCGGCATCATTCACCTCGTGTGGCCGTTTGTGACCTGGTTTACCGAGAACATCTTCCGCGAGGACAAGGACATCGTCGAACACGAGCAGCGTGCGTACGATGCACAGGGCGCGGATTGGAACAACGAGGTGTTCCCCCCGATCAGAGATTTGCGCAACGTGTTGGCCCGCTGTGGCGTGCCGATGAAGTAAGTGCGGAGGGCGGAAAGTCGGCGTGCGCGAGCGCCGTGCGCGGGGCAATCGGCTATATTTCACTTTGATGACCGGCCATAATCTGGCGTAAAATAACCGCAACGCGATGCCCGCCATGCAAAATCCGCAACCATTACCGTATCCGATTGCTCCCGTGCGTCCCTGGGATGCGCGTCTGGCGCGTCGTCTGGTCGCGCCCCTGGTCGATACTTGGGTAAGGCCCAACCACCTGACCACGCTGCGCTTGGGTGTGGGCTTGGCCGCTGCTGCCGCGTTTCTACCGGGCAGCTATGGATGGTCGAATGTTGCGGCGCTGCTGCTGATCCTGTCGAATTTTTTGGATCATACCGACGGCGAGCTCGCACGCATGAGCGGCAAAACCAGCCGAATCGGGCATTTGTATGACCTGGCGAGCGATGCGGCGGTAACGGTCCTGCTGTTCATTGCGATCGGGATCGGCGTGAGTGCAATGCCGGGAATCGAGCTGGGAGTGCCGCGTGCGGTCCTGGGTCTGGTGGCGGGATCGGCGATCGCGTTGATTTTTTATCTGCGCATGCGTATCGAAGAATTGCTCGGCAAAACTGCCACTCGGCAGGCGTCGCTGGGCGGCTTCGAGACCGAAGATGTGCTTTATCTGTTTCCGCTGGCGACGCTCAGCAACGCAATGGTTCCCATGCTGCTGGCGGCCTCGGTCTGCGCGCCGTTGTACGCGATTTGGGTGGTAATCGACTATCAACGGGTGCTGCGTCGAGACCGCCGCATGGCGACTGGGGTCGCCGGATAGGCGTGGCGGCGACTGGAACCGGCGCCGAGCCGGCCCTAGCTTCACGGCTGCATTGCCTTGACCTGCACAGCCTGCGCGGCGAGTACGCGAGGCAGGGATCTTTTCTCTACCTTGAGAACTTCCTGCCGGTTGAAATCACCGAGCAGTTGATTGCCGCGGTTGCCGCCGTCAGCGGCTCGGTGAATCGAAACTTTCTGCCCGGACACAAGCAGGGTGGCAGCGTGAGCCGCCACGCCATAGACAGGCAAGCGGCCATCATTGGCGAGATCTATCGCTCGGCTTCGCTGCTGCGCTGGCTCGACGAACTCACCGGCGAGCATCTGCAACTCTCGCCGGCGGACGATCCGCATGCCTATGCACTCTACTTTTATACGCGCGAGGGCGATCATATCGGCTGGCACTACGACACCTCGTACTATGCGGGGCGGCGCTACACCCTGTTGTTGGGACTGATTGACGATTCCTCGTGCCGCTTGGACTACGAACTGCACACCCGCGAGAAGGCTGCGCCGGTGGTGGCCGGCTCCATCAAGATTCCGCCCGGCGGTCTGGTGGTATTCGATGGCGATGCGCTGCGGCACCGAATCAGCCCGGCACGCGACGGTGACAACCGGGTGTCCTTGACCTTCGAATATGTCACGGATCCGCGCATGCACCCTTGGTGGCGGCTCATTTCCAACATGAAGGACGCCGTCGCCTATTTCGGATTCCGGCAGGTGTTTCATCGGCTTCTGGGCCGCGGCGAATGACCAGAACCGCGAGCTGGCTGCTGAGCATCGGCGTGCTGCTCTTTGTCGGCGTGCTGGTTTCGCAGGATTTGCCGGCGATCATTGCAACGCTGGCGCATGCGGGCTGGGGGCTGCTGTTGGTCGCGCTGTTTCACCTGGCGCCGCTCGTGCTCGATGCCGTGGCTATTTGCGTTTTGTTCGAAAGAGGATCGAGCCAGACGCCGTTGCGCGACTCGTTGCTCGCTCGCTGGGTCGGGGAATCCGCAAACAGCCTGATGCCCGCCGGGCAGATCGGCGGTCCGGTGCTCATGGCGAGGCATTTGAGTCAGCGCGGCTTGCCGATGGAAGAGGCCGCCGCGGCGATTACCGTCAGCACGACTTTGCAGACTTTCGCGCAGATTGCGTTCGCATTGCTGGGCGTGGTCGTGCTGGGGACGCACAGCCGGCAATTCTCACCCACGGCACTGCGCACCGCGGCGCTGGTGGCCAGCGCATTTCTCGCCATTCAGGTGGGCGGCTTTTATCTCATTCAGCGGCGCGGACTTTTCAGTAGACTAATGCGCGCGGTCAGGCGGTTTTCGCGCAAACGGGATTGGTCCCAATGGGTCACCCAGGCGCAGGCGATTGATCTTGCCGTACAGCGCACGTACCGGCGCAATTCGGCGGTGACGGCGAGCTTTTTGTTCAGCTTGGTCGGTTGGCTGGTCGGCACGGGCGAGGTCTATTTGATCGCCTCATTTCTCGGCACGGCGGTAAGCTGGCGCGACGCGTTTGTGCTGGAAAGCCTGGGCCAGGCGATTCGCGGCGCCGGATTTGCCATTCCGGGTGCGTTGGGCGTGCAAGAGGGCGGCTACTTGCTGCTGGCTCCGCTTGCGGGCCTGATGCCGGATGCCGCCCTGGCGCTGTCGCTGGCGAAACGCACGCGCGAATTGTTGCTGGGACTGCCCGGACTGTTGTACCTGCGGCTGGCCGGCAGCAATGCGGCCACCGCATAGCCTCGAGGTGAAAGGAGCTTGATGCGCGCAATCATACTGGCGGCCGGGCAGGGCGTTCGCCTGCAGCTGCCCGAGGACAAGCAGCTGCCCAAATGCTTGCTGCGTTTCGGCGGTATGAGCCTGCTCGAGCGGCACCTGCGCCTGCTGAAAGCCGCCGGGGTCCATGAGGTGGTGCTGGCGTTGGGCTTTCGTCACGAGCTGGTGGAGGCTGAACTTGACCGATTGGACTGGTTGCCGCGACCGCGCATTGTGCTCAACGTGAAATTTGAACTCGGCAGCGTGCTGACCGTGCACACCGTCGCCGAGGCGATGAGCGGCGGCGGCGATGTCTTGTTGATGGATGCGGACGTGCTTTACGACGAACGCATTCTTTCGGCATTGGTGGCCGGCAATCGCTCCGTGAACCGCCTACTGATCGACCGGGAATATGAAGCCGGCGATGAACCGGTGAAGCTTTGCCTGCAGGCCGGTGTTCCCGTAGAGCTGCGCAAGCAGTTGGCGGCTGACCTGCAATTCGACACCATCGGCGAATCCGTCGGCTTCTTTCGCTTCGAGCAAACGGGAGCGCGCCGGCTGACGGCCTTGGTTGCCGGCTACGTCGACAGCGGACGCGCGCACATGCCGCATGAAGAGGCGGTGCGCGACCTGATCAAGGAACGGAGTCAGGTGTTCGAAATTGCCGATGTCACAGGGCATCCGTGGATCGAGATTGATTTTCCCATTGACGTTGTGCGAGCGACGCAAGAAGTGCTGCCGCACCTTAAGACATTATCGAGAGGTGAATTATGAATACATCGTTTCGCTCCGCGGCCGGGTCCGCTTATCAGAAGAGCGCCAGGAACAACACGCCGACCCGGTGCGCCAAGCTGCGTCAGATGCTGCAAAGCGCGGAACTTGAGTTTCTCATGGAGGCGCACAACGGCCTGTCCGCGCGCATCGTGCGCGAGGCCGGCTTCAAAGGCATCTGGGCTTCGGGTCTGACGATATCGGCGCAGTTCGGCGTGCGCGACAACAATGAAGCGAGTTGGACCCAGGTCGTGGACATGCTCGAGTTCATGGCGGACGCCAGCGACCTGCCCATTTTGCTCGACGGCGATACCGGGTACGGCAATTTCAACAATATGCGGCGTCTGGTGCGCAAGCTCGAGCAGCGCGGCGTGGCCGGCGTATGCATCGAAGACAAGCAGTTTCCCAAGACCAACAGCTTTCTCAACGGCGAGCGGCAGCCGCTTGCCGATATCGAGGAATTCGTCGGCAAGATTGCCGCCGGCAAGGATACCCAACAAGACCCCAACTTTTCCGTGGTCGCCCGGGTCGAGGCGCTGATCGCGGGTTGGGGCATGGACGAGGCGCTGCGTCGCGCCGAGGCATACCGGCGGGCCGGTGCCGACGCCATTCTCATCCACAGCAAACTGTCGAAACCGGACGAGATCGTGACCTTCGCAAAGGAGTGGGCGCGGCGTTCGCCGCTCGTGATCGTGCCGACCCGCTACTACAGCACACCGACCGAAGTGTTCCGCCAGGCCGGGATCAGCACCGTGATCTGGGCCAATCATTTGATCCGCGGCGCCACTGCCGCGATGCAGAACGTCGCCAAGGAGATTTTCGAGAGCCAGACCCTGGTGAATGTCGAGGATCGCATCGTTTCGGTCAACGAGATCTTTCGCCTGCAGGATGCCGACGAATATTCTGCGGCGGAGCGCATCTACCTGTCCAATTCCGGCGTGCCGCGGGCGGCGGTGGTATTGGCGGCAAGCCGCGGCAGCGGTCTCGAGACGCTCACCATCGACCGCCCCAAGGTGATGCTGCCGATTGCCGGAAAGCCGCTGCTGCGCTGGCTGGTGGACAGCTTCAAGAAAGAGAGCATCAACGACATCACGGTGGTCGGAGGCTATCGGGCCGATGCGATCGACACCGCCGGCATCAAACTGGTCGTGAACGAACGCTACGCCGACACCGGCGAATTGGCATCGCTGGCCTGCGGGATCGAGGCGCTGGATTCGGATGCCGTCATTTCCTACGGCGACCTGTTGTTCCGCAGTTATGTGCTGCGAGATCTGGTCGAGTCGAAGGCGGACTTCACCGTGGTGGTCGATTCGCTGATGAGCGGGGAGAGCAATCATACGGTGCGCGACTTTGCCTATTGCTCGCGTGGCGATGATCGCGGCCTGTTTGGCACGCCGGTGCTGCTCGAGCAGGTCACCGGTGCCGCGCAGACCGGCCGCCCGCCGCACGGCCGATGGGTCGGAGTGCTCAATGTGAGCCGCGCGGGATTGGGCAAGATCAAGGCGCTGATCGGCGCGTTGCGCGGCGACAGTCATTTCGACAGCCTCGATATGCCCGCGCTGCTCAACGCCTTGATCAGCGGCGGGGAATCGATCGAGGTGTCATACGTGCACGGCCACTGGCGGGGCGTGAATGATCTCGATGACCTGCGACAGGCGGTCGACTTCGCCCACGAACAGAGGCCCTTTGATCGATGATAGAAGCGCGGCATTTCGTCGAAGCGGCACGAGAGCGAGGATTTCACTGGTATGCCGGCGTGCCTTGTTCGTTCCTCACGCCCTTCATCAATTACGTGCTCCAGGACCCGTCATTGCACTATGTCTCGGCAGCCAACGAAGGCGATGCCGTGGCGCTGATCGCCGGCGTCGCGCTGGCGGGCGGCGGCGGTGCGCCTCATGGCCGCGGCATCGCCATGATGCAAAATTCCGGACTCGGCAACGCAGTGAGCCCGCTCACATCGCTGACCTGGACATTTCAGCTGCCGCAATTGCTGATTGTCACGTGGCGCGCCCAGCCCGGCATTGCCGATGAGCCGCAACATGCTTTGATGGGTCCGATAACTCCCGCCATGCTCGAGACCATGCAAATCCCGTGGGAGTTGTTTCCAACCGAGAACGGGCAGATCGCCCCTGCGCTCGAACGGGCAATGAGCCACATGGATCGAACCGGCCGGCCCTATGCCATGGTGATGCAGAAGGGCAGCGTGAACTCATATCCGTTGCCCGCGGGCGTCGGCGCCTTTGCCGCCCGGGCGGCCAAGGCACCGCTCATGGCAATCCGGGGCGTTGCCCCGGGACAAAGGGCGGACCGGAGCGAAGCGCTGCGGCTCGTCGTGGCGCGAACACCCCTGGCTTCCACGGTGTTATTGGCATCCACAGGCTTTTGCGGTCGGGAGTTGTATGCCCTCGAAGATCGCGCCAATCAATTCTACATGGTCGGTTCGATGGGCTGCGTATTGCCCCTGGCGTTGGGACTGGCACTGGCCCGTCCGGACCTGCGTGTCATCGCGCTGGATGGCGATGGCGCCGCCCTGATGCGTCTCGGCGCCTTCGCCACCGTGGGAGCCTATGGGCCCCGCAATCTATGGCATTTATTGCTGGACAATGCCGTGCATGACTCGACCGGCGGTCAGGCAACCGTCTCGCCCGTCATGTCATTCGCGCAGATAGCCGCCGGCTGCGGCTATGCCTCTTCGCTCGAGACCGATGAGCTGGCTTTGATCGGCGACTGGCTCGATGAACCGCCCGGCGACGGTGCGCGCTTTGCGCGATTGCTGATCCGCGCCGGCACGCCCAGCGGCCTGCCGCGCCCTGCGATTTCTCCCGCGGACGTGAAAGTCCGGCTGATGCGGCACATTGGCAGCGCTGCAAGAGTGCACTGATGCTGCTGCTCAATCCCGGACCGGTCAGCTTGAGCGAGCGCGTCAGACAAAGTCTGCTGCGGCCGGATCTGTGCCATCGCGAGAGCGAATTCTTCGATCTGCAGGATGAAGTCCGCAGCCGGCTGCTTTCGACCTACGAGCTGGACGCGGCACTCTGGAACGCGGTGCTGATGACCGCCTCGGGCACCGCGGCGGTCGAGAGCATGGTGGCAGCGCTGGTGCCCCCCGACGGCCGGCTGCTGATCGTGGAGAACGGGGTCTATGGCGAGCGCATTGCACAGATCTGCGCCCGGTATGGCATTGCGCACGAGCGCATGGTCGGCGACTGGATGCAGGCACCTGAGCGCGCGGCGATCGAGCAGCGGCTGGCATCGCAGGGCGCGTCGCGCGCCTTCAGCCACGTTGCCCTCGTGCACCACGAAACGACTACCGGTAGGCTCAACGATCTGCGATCGTTGCTGGATTTGTGCGGTCAGTATGGGGCCAGATTGCTGGTCGACGGCGTCAGCAGCTTCGGTGCGGAGGCGATCGACTTCGCGGATGCGGCACTCGCGGCGGTGGCGGCGACCGCGAATAAATGTCTGCATGGCGTGCCCGGCGCGGCCTTTGTCCTCGCGCGGCGCAGCGACCTGCAAGGTGCCGTGAGCCGCACCTACTATCTTGACCTGGGCCGGCTTGCGCGCTTGCAGGATGAGCGCAACACGCCCTTCACGCCTGCCGTGCATGCCTACTATGCGCTGGCCGAAGCGCTGCGCGAATACGCGGAGCAGGGCGGTCGGAGTGCGCGCTATCAGCGCTATGCTGCGTTCGCGGAGCAGGTTCGAAGCGGATTTGCCGATCTCGGCATCGCGTGCGCCATCCCGCCGGCGGAATCGTCGGTGGTGCTGCGCGCGTACCGGTTGCCCGACGGCATCAGTTACCTCCGGTTGCACGATGCCTTGAAGAGAGACGGTTTTGTCATTTACGCAGGCCAGGGCAATTTGTCCAACAGCCTGTTCCGCATCTCGACCATGGGGAACCTGAATGCCGGGGACATCGATCGCCTGCTGCAGTGTTTCGAGCGGCTGCTGCGGTGAGAGGCTGGCACCTGGCAGCAGGAGCGGCTGTCTCGCTCGCTCTCGCCGCTCCGTGCTGGTGCGCAGATCCGCCGGGAGATCCCCAGACCCAGGTGCCCGCGGGACCGCTGCCGGTGGCGCCGCCGCCGCTGCCCACCGCACCCAGCTGGACCAAATGGTTCAATCCGTCCACAGCGCCTTTCATTCCCGTTCCTGAGATTGCGGTCGATCCCGACAGCGGCACGACGCTCGGTTTGATCCCGACCTGGGTCACGACCGACGAGAATCGCAATGTCACGCGCATCGTCGCACCGGACCTGATCTACAACCCTTACTTCGGGGTCGGCGTGCACGCGCGCATTTATGAATATTCGTCGCGCGACGAGCAATGGTCCGTGGTGGCCGGCATCAAGGAGCGCGTCGAGCGGGAGTTCGACGGCGAGTATCAGAGCGGGCGATTGCGCGACGACCGCTGGTCGATCAACTACAGCGCGATTTACGACCGTGATGGCACCACGCGCTTCTACGGCATCGGCAACCAGACCCGGGAGGGCGCGCAGACCAACTACACCGATCAACAGGAGCTCGGACAAGTCCAGATCGGCCTGAACTTCAATCACATCTGGCAGTTGCTGTACACGCTGAGATTCCGGTCGGTGGATGTGCTGCCGGGCACACTGAACGATGTGCCTTCCATCGACAGCCGATTTCCGCAGACTCTGGGCACCAACAAGGAACTTCTCAACCGCCTCGCGCTGGTTTACGACTCGCGCGACGACTTGACCGTGCCGAGTCGTGGCATGAAATGGGTGCTGTATGCGGGCGCTTCCTCCAAAAATGGGCTGGTGAATGACTCCTCGTACAGCGAAGCCGGCATCGATGGCCGCGGCCTGTTCCCGATCGCAACTGACACGGTGCTGGCGACGCACATGTCGCTGCGCTACCTGCCGACGGCCAACGATGTGCCCTTCTGGGCGCTCAGCAACATCGGCGGAGGACAAAGCGTCATCGGCGGAGAGCAGCCGCTGCGCGGGTTTGGTGCCGGGCGCTTCTACGATCGGGACTCCTTTTCCACCACGATCGAGTTGCGCCGCAAGGTTTTTACCTTCGATGCGGTAACCACGCTGCTCGATATCGAGGTTGCGCCATTTGCGGATTTTGGCCGTGTATTCTCCCGCACCAGCACCAATCCGCTCGGCCACGTCCATCAAGTTTATGGCGTCGGCTTTCGGGGCATCGCCCGTCCCTTCGTGGTCGGTTATGTCGATATCGGTTACGGCAGCGAGGGCGCCGCGGTATTTACCGGGCTCAACTATCCTTTTTAGCCGGCGGCGGTGCCGTTATTTCGGAAGCCTTGTCCGGCTGCTCCATGATTTCATACCAGATCGCGTTCAATACGGCGAACGACAGCGCGAGGCCGGTGCCGAGTATCCAGCTGAAATACCACATCAGTAGCCGCCTCCATGGTCTTCGATGTTTTCGAGCGTCACGCGCCCGCGCAGTATCCGGAACACCCACGCGGTATACGCGATGATGACCGGCAAAAATACCAGCGCCGCCGCCAGCATGATCAGCAGCGTCTTGGCGCTGCTGGAGGCGTCCCACACGGTCAAGCTCTGATCGGGGCGGGTCGAGGACGGCAGCAGGAATGGGAACAAGGCGAAGCCTCCGGTCAGAATCGTCCCCGCTTGAACCAGTGCGCTGGCCATGAACGCCGCGCCCGGGCGCTGCAGCCGCAGCAACAGGTGGGCGCCGACCGCACCCAGCACGGCGCAAACCGGTGCGGCCCACATCCACGGCCAGGTATGGAAATTGTCGAG
This sequence comes from Steroidobacteraceae bacterium, assembly GCA_036267715.1. Taxonomy (GTDB): domain Bacteria; phylum Pseudomonadota; class Gammaproteobacteria; order Steroidobacterales; family Steroidobacteraceae; genus Bog-1198. The sequence continues at coordinate 280,887 of DATAVN010000006.1, forward strand.
CCAAGCACCCGCAACGACTGCGACGGTCTTGTGGGTTGGATCCGAGGGTCCGGCGTGATCCATCGCGCTCGTCACTTCGTAGCCGGCGAGCGTCGAGGACACCCAAATGCCGGCGCCGAGAAAGGCCGCCAGAAATACCGCGGAGGCGAATTGAGCGACGGTCCGAGCGCGCGACGCCATCGGCTCGCCCACCTTCAGCGCGGCATATGCATTGCCATGCATCACCAGCATGGAGAAGCTGATCACCCCGCCCAGCAACGCGAACGGGTGCAGCAGATTGAAGAAGGAACCGGTCACGATCGGCCGCTGCATGCGGTCGAATTCAAACGGCACGCCGAGAAACAGATTCGCAAATCCGATCCCCAGCAGCAGTGCGGGCATGCCTCCGCCGAGTGTGAGCGCAATGTCCCAGGCGGTCCGCCAGCGGCGGTGCGCCAGCTTTCCGCGGAAAGTGAAGCCGACCGGGCGCAGGATCAGCGCGACCAGCACCAGAAACATGGCCAGGTAAAGCCCCGAAAACGCCGTGGCGTACAGCAGCGGCCACGCTGCAAAAGCGCAACCGCCCCCCAACACGAACCAGACCTGATTTCCTTCCCAGACCGGTTCAACCGAAGAAAGCAGTGCGCGGCGCTCGGCGTCGGTCCGGCCCAGGAATGTAAAGCTGGCACCCAGCCCCAGATCGAATCCATCGCTGATGGCGAAGCCAATCAGCAGAACGCCGAGGATCAGCCACCAGATGACTCGCAGCGTTGCGTAATCCAGCCACGCGCTGCTCACGATGCAAACCCCAACCCGTCGGGTCCGCGTCGTATGGTGCGCACCAGCAGAAAGGCATCGACGACGGCCAGGGCCGAGTAGAAAATAACGAAGCCCAAGAGCGACGCCCATACATTGCCCACGGAGGTGCGCGACACTCCCAGGAAGGTGGGCAGCACACCGTCCACGGCCCAGGGCTGGCGGCCGTACTCCGCAACGATCCAACCCACTTCGATGGCGATCCACGGCAGGGGCAGGCTGAAGAAAGCCAGCTTGAGAAACCACGGATGGCGCTCGAAGCGGTGGCGCGTCGCCAGATAAAATGCCGTGGCAAACAACGCGATGAAGAACAGCCCCAGTCCGACCATGAGCCGGAAGCACCAGAACAACACGGGCACATTCGGCACGGTCGATCCAGCCGCCGCATCGATCTGCTTGGACGTCGCCGCCGCCGGATCGTCGGTGAAGCGCAGCAGCAGCAGTGCATAGCCCAAGTCGGCCTGATGAGCCTGGAACCGCCTCAGCAGGGCCGCGTCCGGCGGGTCGGGCGATGCACGCAGCAGCTGCAAGGCGGAGTAGGCTTCGATGCCGGCGACGATGCGCGAGCGCGCACGCGCCACCAGATCGTCGATCCCCAATACGGGCCGGTCGATCGAGCGCGTCGCGATGAGCCCCAGCAGCCACGGAACCTTCACTGCGGCGTGCGTTACCCGCGCCCTGACGTCGGGAAATCCAAATACGGTAAAACTTGCCGGGGGCGCCTCCGTGGTCCATTCCGCTTCGATCGCGGCGACCTTCATCTTTTGGTCTTCACCGTCCAGATAGCCCGATTCATCGCCGAGCACCACGACCGAGATCGAGCACGCCAGGCCAAAGCTCGCGGCGACGGCCATCGAGCGCTTCGCGATGGCGACGTTGCGGCCGCGCAGCAGGTACCATGCGCTGATCGACAGCACGAAGATCGAACCCATGACGTAGCCGGCGGCGATGGTGTGCACGAATTTCGCCTGCGCGACCGGATTGAACAGCACTTCACTGAACGAAGTCAGTTCCATGCGCATGGTATGGTAGTTGAATTGCGCGCCGACCGGGTGCTGCATCCAGCCGTTGGCAATCAGTATCCACAGTGCCGAAAGGCTCGACCCCAAGGCGACCAGGGCGGTGATCAGCAGATGCGTGATCTTCGAGACCTTGTTCCAGCCGAAGAAAAACAGCCCCACAAAAGTCGATTCAAGAAAGAAGGCGATGAGGCCTTCCAACGCCAGCGGCGCTCCAAATATGTCGCCGACGTAGTGCGCGTAGTAGGCCCAATTGGTGCCGAATTGAAACTCCATGGTGATGCCGGTCGCGACGCCCATGGCAAAGTTGATGCCGAACAGCACGCCCCAAAATTGGGTCATGCGCTTCCAGATGTCCCGGCCCGTCATGACATACACCGACTCCATGATCAGCAGAAACATGGAGAGGCCCAGCGTCAAGGGCACGAACAGAAAATGATAAAGCGCGGTAAGGGCGAACTGCAGGCGCGAGAGCGTGACGACGTCGAAATCGATCACAAGGAACCTCCTAGCGATGCCCTCGGAAGAACAGCAGCCAAAGAAGCGTCAGGCCCGCCAGTTTCGCCGCCAGGGCCCAGGCGATTTTGACCTTCAGATCCCGCTGCCAGCCATCGAGCATATGTGGATTCTAGCAAGATCGGTGCCGACGGCGTGGTTGGTGCATAATTGCACCATATGAGCGAATCTCGAAGCACACGGGTGCGACCGACAGGCTCCATGCTCGTCACTCGAGTCAGAACACCCAGCGAGATCCACACTGCGTGCGTCACGGTGCTTTTCGCCGATCTTCGCGGCTATACCGGCATGGTGGAGCGCCTGCCGGCGGCGCGGGTCGTGCCGTTGCTGGACGAATTCTTCCGTGTACTCGGCGGCGTCGCCAACCGGTTCGGCGGCGAGGTGTATCACATGGCCGGCGATGGGATCATGGCGGGATTTGGCGTGAACGCCGAGGGCGGCGACGGTGCAGGCGAGGCGCTGGCCGCCGGCCATGCCATGCTTCAGGCCTTTGCGCCGGTTGCGCAGCGCTGGCGGCACGATCTTGCGATCGAAGCCGGTATCGGCATCGGCCTGCATCTTGGCGAGGTGGCATTCGGAATGCTGGGTCCGCCGAAGCGCAAGACCATGACCCTGGTCGGCGACACCGTGAATGTGGCGGCACGCCTGTGCGGACGCGCGCGCGCCGGCGAGGTGCTGTTCTCGTGCACGGTTGCCGCCGCGCTCCAGATTTCGGCGGAAGGCAACCCAGGTGGCGCAGCGACTTCCTTCCTGCAGTTGCCGCAATTTGAATTGCGCGGGCGGCGCGGTCCGATCGACATCTGGTGCGTCCCGGCCCCCGAGCGGGTGGCGCTATGAGCTGGTGCCCCGAGCCGGGGTCGAACCGGCATGACCTTTCGGTCAACGGATTTTCATACCCGCCACGGCTTTCGCCGCCGCGCCATCGCGCGTTTGGGGTCTGGAGTGCGCCACGACCGTGAGAGTTCGTCAGAACTGCCTTTAGGTCCCCGCCGTCCACTCTCTACACCTGCCGGCCCGTCCGTCTATCGACGGGTCCGGATTGGCTCGGCGTTACCGCGGGATGTCCCAGGGGATTCGCCGACTTTGACGGGATTCAGCAGAGCGTTTCCGCGCCTGCCGCTCAATTTACTCAAGTCCGTTGCGTCTACCCATTTCGCCATCGGGGCACGCCCCCAGTGTACCTTAAGAAAGCGCCCCCACAGAGATTCGTGCCCCAGGTTGCTATCGATCCAGCTTGTTGATCTTCGAGCCCTCGAGCGAGACGTCCCCGATCAATCCTTTCTCGCCGAATACGAAGCCCAAGATCGGTCGTTGCAGCGTCTGCGTGTCGTAGTCACCGCCCGCTCCCTTGGACAGCACAGCCACGCCCGTGTCGGCGCCGATCGACCAGCCATGGCTGGTGGTGAATTTGTCCAGCGTTTCCTGCGTCATGAACAGGATGATTTCGCTGTGCTTGGCGAGACCCAGCGTCAGGCCCACCGAGGCTCCCGACACGCTGTAATAGCCGGCGGTTTTGCCGGCGATGCGCAGCGCGCCTTCGCCAAATTGGCCGCCGACACCGACACCGCCCTTGGTAATGCGCGGAAACACCAGTACACCCTTGGCCCTCGAGACGAGGTCTTTGTTTTGCGGATTGAGTGCATAGAATTTATGCATGGCGACATGCACGCCCCGATCGATCTCGGCCTTGCTGGCACCGAACGAAGCTGCACTGAGCAGCAATGCAGCCGCCGCGAAAGCCGACGCGGCAAAGATATTGCGAGATTTCATGGTTTTCCCTGCTTGTTTGTAACCAATAGAGCTTAGGCCGCCGGATATCACGGCGATACGCAGCAGTTGCTCGCTCGCAGGTAGGTGCTTGCTTACGCTGCGTGATCCCGCTATGTTCGGGGGCTTCCATAAGAACGCTGCATAACAGGAGCCGGTGCGCCAATGAAGCTTTCGACGATCGCGATGATGTTGGTGATGCCGGGCATGGGTTTCCTGCCGGCTGCAAGTTTTGCGCAAAGCGGCATCGCCGCACCCAGGGACCGGCCTTATCCCGGCGAATTGCATGTCTCGGTGAATTTGTCCGATCTTGAGCGGCGCATCGTACATGTGCATGAGACCTTGAGCGGCGTCGACCGCAATACCGTGCTTCTGTATCCGAAATGGCTGCCGGGTTCGCACGCACCGCAAGGGCCGATCGACCGGTTGGCCGGATTGACCATCAGCGCAAAGGGTTTGCCGATAATCTGGACCCGCGATCCTTTCGATGTGTTCGCGTTCCATGTACATGCCCCCGCCGGGGTCGGCAGCATCGATATCGACTATGAATACTTGTCGCCCACCAGCGCAAAGGTGGGCAAGGCGGAGTTCAGCCGCGACTTGGCGATTCTCGAGTGGAATACGGTGGTTTTGTATCCTGCCGGTTATTTCACCCGCCAGATTCCCGTGCAGGCTGCGTTGACCTTGCCGGGCGATTTCAAGTTTGGCAGCGCGCTGGAGACACTGTCGCAGAACGGTCCCGAGACTCTGTTCAAACGCGTGGATCTGCAGAAGCTGATCGATAGTCCGGTATATTCCGGGCGCTACTCGTCGCGTCTCGAACTCGAGTCCATCGGCTCGGCACCCGTGCGCATGGATATTTTTGCCGATCGGCCGGATGATTTGACGGCAAAACCTGAGCAGGTCGATGCCTATCGAAACCTGGTCCGCCAGGCATACAAGCTGTTCGATTCACATCATTTCGATCACTACGATTTTCTCTATTCGCTCAGCAACCAGGTCGAGCAAAACGGACTCGAGCACCATCAGTCGAGCGAGGACGGCAATGAGCCGGATGCCTTTACGGAATGGTCCAAGAACGTCTGGGCACGCAGTTTATTGCCGCATGAATTTACCCATAGCTGGAACGGCAAATTCAGACGCCCTGCGGATCTGTGGACCCCGAACTACAATGTGCCCATGCAGGGCAGCCTGCTGTGGGTATACGAGGGTCAGACCCAATACTGGGGCGAGGTGCTCGCGGCACGTTCCGGCCTGTGGACCAAGCAACAGACACTCGATCAATTGGCGCTCACCGCGGCCTATTTCGAAATTGAAAACGGCCGCCGTTGGCGTGCGTTGCAGGACACGACCAAAGATCCCATCATAAATCCACGCCGTCCGATGTCCTGGCGCAGCTGGCAGCGCTTCGAGGACTATTATTCGGAAAGCGAGATGATCTGGCTGGATGCCGACACCCTGATCCGCGAGCGCTCCAACGGCAAGCACTCCTTGGACGACTTCGCCAGGGCATTTTTCGGCATCGATGATGGCAGCAGCTCCATCGTCACCTATACCTTCGACGACATCGTCAAGGCGTTGAACGCCGTCCAACCCTACGACTGGAGCGCGTTTCTGCATTCACGCATAGATACTGCCGGCAATGCACCCTTCGAGGACGGCTTGCGGCGCGGCGGCTACAAACTGGTGTATAGCGATGTGCCCAACGATATGGGAAAGGCGCGCGACGATGGACGCAAGCGGCTCAATCTGTTTTTCTCGGTTGGCATCGAAGTCGATTCCAAGGACGCTTCCATCTCGATGGTCATTTGGGACAGCCCGGCGTTCAAGGCGAAATTGACCGAAGGGACGCAGATTCTGGCGGTGAACGGCGTCGCCTTCAGCGCGGACGTGTTGAAAGACGCCATTCGCAGCGCGCAGAAGTCCAAGGCACCGATGGAACTCATGGTCAAGAATGGTGAGCGCTTCCGGGTGGTCGATATCGATTATCACGATGGCCTGCGCTATCCGCATTTGGAGCGCGATGCTGCGACTCCGGCGAGGCTCGACGACATCTTGAGTGCCCGTTAGGAGCCGCTCTGAGCCGGTAAGTCGATGGTTTCGCGGGCCCGGGCCGAATAGAAGGACGCATTCTGTTGGCCGCGCAGCGCCTCGCGCGAAAACTCGATCAGATGATACGCGATGAAGCCGACGCCGAACAGCGCCTCGATCTGGCCGCGTTTGATGGCTTTCCACGCCATTCGCCAGAACGGACGGCGATAGTCGGCGAGCAAACCGACGCGAATGAGCAGGTTGGCAAACAGCGTCAAACCGCGCTTCAAATTGGATCGGGTAAGACGCGCGGCTCCGGGCGTCGCCAGTCGATTGGCGTAGGTTGCCTCGATTTGGTGGCTGAAGCGTGCATACAGGCGTTCCGGATCGTAGGCGTATTCGATGCACCGGCGCCAACCGGCAACAACCTCGTCATAGGGGCGTAAGAAGCGGACATTGCTCTCGCGCGCGCTGTCCTCGACCAAACGCCCATCACGCGCCAATCGATCCCACAATGCCGTCTTGGGGAGGGCCTGCAACAAATTCATGGTGAGCATGGGGATCTTGGAGCGATTCACGAAGTCGGTCAGATGGCCTTCGGTCTCGATGGTGTCGGAGTCGAGGCCCAGGATGATTCCCGAGGCGATCTCCAGACCATAACTATTGAGCGTCTCGATCGCCTCGAACATCGGCAGCGAGGCGTTATGTTCCTTGCGCATGGCTTTCAGCGCGCCGAGCTCCGGCGTTTCGATACCGACGAAAACCGCGTCGAACCGGGCTGCGCGCATCATCGCCAGAATATCGGGCTGCTTGGCGATGTTCAGTGTGGCCTCACAGGCAAATGATACCGGGTAGCCATGGCGTTTCTGCCATGCCACCAGGTGCGGCAGCATTTCCCGCGTTGCCTTGCGATTGCCGATGAAATTATCATCGACGAAGTAAATGCTGGCAGGATGGGTCTTCTGCGACAGGATGAAATCCAGCTCTCCGATCAATTGCTGCGGCGTCTTCATCCTCGGTTGACGGCCGTAGAGGTTCGGGATGTCGCAAAACTCACACTGGTAGGGGCATCCGGAAGAGAATTGCAGAGTTCCCAGCAGGTACTTGTCGAGCCGCACCAGATTGTAGGCGGGGTAGGGAAATTGCGTGAGCGGCAGGCGCTGCGCACCCGCGAAGCGGATCGGGCACGGGGGCGCGGCGATGGTGGCGTCGATCCGGGCGATCAGCCGGTCAGTCGCGTCACCCAGCTCCCCGATGTGCAGATAATCGTAGTCCGGATATTTTTCAGGCGCCGCCGATACCGAAGGGCCCCCCAGTGCCGTTGCTTTGCCGTGCGACTTGGCGCGGCGGCAGATGTCGTGGATTTCCGCGGCCTGAATGTGCATACCGGTCACGAATACGGCGTCGGCCCAGATGAAATCGGCGCGTCCGGCCCGCTGCATGTTTTCGTCGATGAACCGAACCTCCCAGCCGGCGGGCAGGTAGTTGGCGATCAACAGCAGACCTTGCGGCGGCATGAAAGCCTTGGCGCCGACCAGGCGGAATGCATGCGAGAATGTGCCGAATGCCGGCGCGTACGCGGGAAAGATACACAATATCCTTCTTCGGGTATTCGCTTGGACTGGCGTTCGCATTCACGCCATAATTGTTTCCCCGCCGCTTCGGTTCAAGGCGAAACAACCTCGCGAAGCCACGGCAAGCGGCGGCTCATGGCGTCAGATGGTTCCTACCCGAGGGGAGGCACAGACGACGCCGACTTTCACTTCGCATGACATGGCTTCACCAGTGAACAGAGGAACTCTCGTCGGGTTGCTGCCGATCAGGTGGCTGAACCGATTTTCGCTCTCACCGACCGATCTGCTGAGGGATAGAACCTATCGCAGGCTTTGGACTTCAATACTGATCTCCTCCTTCGGCGGACAGGTCACGCTGCTGGCCATTCCTCTGACTGCGGCGGTGCTCATGCACGCTGCGCCCACGCAAATGGGTTTGTTGACGGCAATGGAAATCATTCCGTTCGCATTGTTCTCGTTGCCTACCGGCGTAGTGCTCGACCGGATCAGAAAATTACCCGTGTACATTGTCGGTGAATTGTCCATCGCCTGTGCCGTAGCCAGCGTGCCGGTGGCCTGGTGGCTTGGCTGGCTGTCCATGCACTGGCTTTACTTCGTCGCATTTTTGATCGGCGCCGTGAACACATCCTCCGGCAGCGCCGCCCAAATCGTGCTGACCCAAATCGTCCCCCGCTCGCGCCTGGTTGAGGCGCACGCAAAGAACGCGCTGGCCACCGCGACGGCGGAAGTGACCGGGCCGGCCGCGGCGGGCGCTCTCATCAAGGTGACCGGTGCACCGATCGCGCTGCTCGCGGATGCCTGTCTTCTGCTGACATCGGCATTCATTCTGCGCGGCGTGCCGGTCGAGGAAACACCCAGCAAGGTCAATCCTCCATTTTGGTCGGCCATGCGCGAAGGGCTGCATTTTGTCCGCGGCAACAAGCTGCTGGTCACCATGGCCTCCTGCGTCGGTACCTGGCAGTTGTGCAGCCAGGCCGCGACGGTGGTGCAGATCCTGTTTGCGCTCCATCAGCTCGGCCTCTCGGAACGCGGCGTGGGATTCAGTTACGTGGCGCTCGGCGTGGGCACGGTATTCGCCAGCGCCAATGGACACCGGGTGGTGAAGCGCCTGGGTCCGGGTCCGACCATGGTGCTGGGATTTGCGATCTCGGGAACCGGCTGGCTCGTGCTCGCACTTGCGCCGGCCAATTCACTGGGGGTGTTTGCCTATGCAGGCATGCTCTTGCTGTATGGCGTCGGAGCCATTTTTATCTTCATCAATTTCCTGTCGCTGCGTCAGTCGGTCACGCCGTCCTTCATGCTGGGGCGCATGACCAGCACGATGCGGTGGCTGATCCTGCTTCCAGCGGGGCCTGGAGCTCTGCTTGGCGGCTGGCTGGGCGAACATGTCGGACTCAGATTCGCCCTGGCTTTTTCAGGTACCACTGCGCTGCTGCTGGCCATTGCGGCGTGGCAGCTACCGGTCATTCGCAGCGTGAAAACATTACCAACTCTTAAGGCGGAGGCGGTAACCCCATATTCTTCCGATTCTCAATGACTTAAGCGTATGTATCGGTGACGCGCGCTGCGCTGGGACGATGCATGAGTCCCCCGGGGGTCAACGGAATATATGCTGGTGCCGTTTAGCCCATATGTTCAGCTGCCGGGCGGCCGAACGACATCAATGAAAGGAGTAGTGAATGAAAGCTTCTCGTCAGGCGTTATTCCTGGGTTTGTGCATGGCTGCGGGTGCAATCTCGGTTCCGGCCATCGCATCCGCGGGAGTTGCCATCGATATCAATATTGCACCGCCACCGTTACGGGTTGAGACTGTGCCGCCTCCGCGGGTAGGCTTCGTTTGGGCGCCCGGCTATTGGGACTACCGTGGCCGCGGCCACGTATGGGTCGCGGGCCGTTGGATGCCGCAGCGCAGGGGATACCATTGGGTACCGGATCGCTGGGATCAACGCGGGCCGCGCTGGCATCACGAGCGAGGTCATTGGGAGCGCTAGTCCCGATTGGGTGAAAATTGCGGCGCGAGCTCACACTGTCGCGCCGCAATTTTTTTAGTTCACGATGAAGGGGCGGCCGGCGCGGATTTCATGCAATTCTTGATAAAATCCCGGCGCGCATCTCCACGGGCAAGCTTCTGGTCATCTGCCTGTTTTTTACAGGCTGCAAACGCGGGATTGCGATGGTGACCGCGATCGGCAGGCGTGGGCGGTGGTGTGGGGTCATCGGCGAATACGCCCGCCGAGTAGGTGGCCAAACTGCAGAATGTAGTGAACGCGAGCACTGGCAACAGGCTCGAAATGCGTGATCGGGTCATGAGGCCTCCGAAGATTAGGTCGGTACCCGGGAATCTTACGGCGCCCTGCGCGGCGCGAAAGTCCAGCCGGCGCAAAGCTATGTGAAGTTGCGTCGATGGATTAGAGTGAATCGCGCATGAACACCGGCCAGGAAATGCGGGTAGCGGTAATTTCGGATACCCATGGGCTGTTGAGAAGCGAGGCTCTGGCGTTTGCCGCAGGCAGCGACTACATCATTCACGGCGGCGATATCGGGTCGGCGGAAATCCTCGAGCGGTTGTCGGCCATTGCCCCGCTGATTGCCGTCAAGGGCAATAACGACCGGCAACCGTGGGCCGCTCACTTGCCGGCGAGCGAAATGATCAGAGTAGGGGGCATTTTTGTCTACGTCATCCACGATCTTAAGCGACTCGACATCGAGCCGCACGCTGCCGGGGTGAACGTGATCATATCGGGCCACTCGCACAAGCCGCGGCTGGATCGGCGTGATGACATTTTGTATTTTAATCCCGGAAGCTGCGGACCCAAGCGGTTCACGCTGCCGATCTCGCTCGGCGAGATGCGCGTGCACGGCAGCCGCGTCCGGGCGCGCATCGTTGAATTGATCCCGCCGCGAGCGGCTCAATAGCCGGCTTCGGTGGTTCCCTTGCCCGGTGTAATGAATCGATAGACCAGAGCGCCGATTGCCCCGCCAAGCAAGGGCGCCACCCAGAACAGCCAGAGCTGCGTCAGCGCCCATCCCTGAACGAATACCGCGGGGCCGGTGCTGCGCGCAGGATTCACGGACGTATTGGTGACTGGGATGCTGATCAAATGGATCAAGGTCAAGGTGAGTCCGATTGCCAGCGGCGCAAAGCCGACAGGCGCCTTCTTATCGGTCGCTCCCATGATCACGAATAGAAATATGGCGGTCATGACGATTTCGGAAGCAAATCCTGCGCCGAGACTGTAATGCCCCGGGGAATGCTCACCGTAGCCGTTGGCAGCCAGGCCGCCGGCCAGGGGATCGGAACCATTGCCGCCCGCGATGAACACCAGTATCCACGCAGCCACAATGGCACCCAGGACTTGCACGATCCAATACGGCAATAATTCCTTGGCGGGATGACGTCCGCCCAGCACCAGGCCAAACGTGACCGCGGGGTTCAAATGGCACCCTGATACGTCGCCAATCGCATAAGCCATCGTCACGATGGTGAGACCGAACGCCAGCGCCACCCCCAGCAAGCCGATTCCCACGTGTGGAAATGCGGCGGCCAGCACGGCGCTTCCACAGCCACCGAGCACGAGCCAAAACGTCCCAATGAACTCCGCCGCAAGCTTCCTGGTCAATGGCATAGCCGACTCCTGTCTGTTCTTTGATGTTTTTGCCGGGCGCGAGGGCCACCTCATGGCGCCCACTCAAGAAAATAGCAGAAATAGATGACGGGTTAAACCATCCCTCTCGCGCCCGGTACTTACCCGCTATAACCGTGCTCATTCGGTGCACAGCTTCGTGCCGGCACGGCCCAGCGGTCAGCAGTGCTCCTGCGGAGAAGTGATGCTCTCGATCTTGGTTTGCCACTCTTATTTTTTGCGGCTGGACCAAAAGCAGACAGTCCGGGCCAAACCGTATCCACCGCTGGCAACTCTCCAGGTCGTATCCCTGCTGCGCGAGGCCGGCCACCGGGTTTCGTTTTTCGATGCCATGCTCGCGGAAGGCATTGACGAATACCATCAGGTGCTGGCCTCGGAAGCGCCCCAGCTGGTGCTGTTCTACGAGGATAATTTCAATTTTTTGAGCAAAATGTGCCTCGCGACGATGCGCCGGGCCGCTTGCGACATGATCGAATCGGCGCGGCGCGCCAATGCCAGGGTAATTGCGGCCGGACCCGACGTCAGCGATGCACCGGCGCCGTATCTTCGCGCCGGTGCCGACCTGGCCTTGGTCGGCGAGGGCTTATCAGCACTCCTCGAGCTTCTGCCGCGAATCGATTCCGACCCTCGCATCGGTACCGAAGCCCTGGTGCGCGGTTTGTCCGGGGTAGCCTCGCTGAACGCTGCCAAAGTCGTCGCCGCGAGCGGCGGCAGAGGCATGGCGCTCGCACAGACGGCAGGTCTTGCGGCCTGGGATCTCGTGGACATCGAGCGCTACCGCTCGGTGTGGATGAAAGCCCACGGCTATTTCAGCCTCAACATGGCCGCCTCCCGCGGATGTTCCTTTCGCTGTACCTGGTGCTCGAAACCGATCTGGGGAAATCAGTATCTGCAACGCAGCCCGCTCGCGGTTTCCGCCGAGATGGCACACCTCAAGCGCACATTCAATCCCGATCACATCTGGTTTGCGGACGATATCTTCGGATTTCGCGTGGATTGGGTCCGGCAATTCGGCGCTGCCACGCGGGCGGCCAATGCGCAGATTCCATTCAGCATCCAAACCCGGGCTGACTTGATCAGCGAGCGCATGGCGGCGGCGCTGCGCGACGCCGGCTGCAATGAAGCGTGGATTGGCGCTGAGAGCGGCAGCCAGAAGATCCTGGATTCCATGAACAAGGGCACGACGATATCGGAGATTCTGACTGCACGGGCCCGCCTCAAGACGGTGGGGATTCGCGTGGGCTTTTTCATTCAGCTCGGATACATTGACGAGCAAATCGAAGATATTCTGGCCACGCGAGATCTGCTGACGAGCGCACAGCCCGATGAAATCGGCGTCAGCGTGTCGTATCCATTGCCGGGTACCAAATTCTACGACCTGGTCAAAGCGCAAATGCGCGCCAAGACGCACTGGCAGGAGAGCAACGATCTGGACATGATGTTCCATGGCACGTACACATCGGATTTCTATCGCACAGTTCGCAATCTGTTGCACGATCAGGTTGCGCTGCAGACGGCCGACGCACCGCTGCTTCCCGAACACGAGAGGGCCGCCGACGCCATCGAACGGCGCTGGCAGGAGCTATTTAAGAACGAGTTGAAATACCGCTGGTCCGATCAAGAGTCTTTGGCGATCGCATAATCGGCGGTGTTGATTATGCAAACCCGCACAGCAGTCCCTTCCGCGGCCAAACTGCATCCGACCCTGTGCAAGGTCACCGAAAGACTGGCGCGCGAACTCGCTAGTCCGACGCAGGCCGCGCCGGAATGGTCTGAATACGAGTGGACGATCGCGCGCGCAGTCGCTGCCATGCATGGAATTTCTCCCTTGTTGTCGCGCACCTTGCGATGGCAGGGACCGAGCGCATGGACGACCTTCCTGGACGAGCAAAGAACTCACACGCGCGCCAGGCATGGGCGGATTCAGGCGCTTTTGATATCCATAGATCGAAAGACGCGTGAGGCGGGCGTGGCGGCAACCGCATTGAAGGGCGCGGCGCTTCATCAATTGGGCCTGTACCAAGCGGGCGACAGACCGATGGCGGATGTCGATCTGCTCGTGCGGCCGGCCGATGTAGTGCGGACCGCCGCATTGCTCACATCGTTGGGCTTCCGACAGTCCGGTGAAACCTGGAAGGAGCGGATATTCACGCCCATCGACGATTCTGCCGCGGCCGAATTCGGCGAGCACGCGGCCAACGGCCTGAAAATCGAGCTGCATGAGCGGATCTGCGAGAAATTGCCTTGGTACCTGACCGACGTGTCGCAATTCATATTTCCTTCGAGGCCGACCGCGGGCCTTAACGAGTATCCATCGAACGCCTCGCTCATGCATCATTTGCTGCTGCACGCAGCCGGCTCGATGGCGTTCCAGGGTTTGCGGATCCTGCAACTGCACGACATCGCGTTGCTGGCGGGGCGGATGAGCGCTGCCGATTGGCAGGAAATGACAACTTCGAGCTCGGCGCGGAATCGGAAGTGGTGGGCCTATCCACCGTTGGCGCTGATCTCCCGCTACTACCCAGCCAAGATACCGCAGAGAGTGCTGGCGGCCTTGAAGCATGATTGCCGCTTTGTCCTGCGCGCAGTGGGAGCAAAAAAATCGCTGGTCGATGTTTCATATTCGTATCTGTGGGTAAGAGCATTCCCGGGCCTCGAATGGTCGCAGTCAGTTGGTGAAATGCTGCGCTTTGCGGTGAGCCGGGTGCGCCCAAACGCAATGCATCTCGACCAACGCAAACGTGACGCGGCCAGTCAGAAGTGGGCCAAACAGGATGATTGGTCGCGTTTGTCACAGGGCCGCCGCATGCTGCGCTGGCTGACCTCGCGCCAGACCCGGCCGGTAACGATGCATGCCATCGCGGCGGTGTTCGTCACTTCGAAATGAGCGACGTCAGGGAGCGCCTCGTCAAGGGTTGCGACGGCCTGTTGGGCGACACCGCGGCGCGCAATTATTCCAGCAAATTATCGAAGTTCAACACGTTTGCGCAGCCGGAACTGCAAAGATTGATCCGCGGCTTGGATCTGAAATCAGGTATGCAGGTTCTTGACGCCGGCTGCGGGACCGGCGAGGCCTTGAATTGGCTGCTCGGCGAGGTGGCGCCTGCGGGGCGGGTGACGGGCGTCGATCTGTCCGCGGCGCACATCGGCGCCGCGAGGTTGCAAGCATCGGCGCAAATACAGCTACATCAAGCCAACCTGCTCGACAATCTGTTCGACCCGGCAGGTTTTGATCTTATCTGGTGCGTCAATACCATCAATCACCTCACCGATCCGCGAGCAGGCGTGATTCATCTCGCGGCGCTGCTGCGCGCCGGCGGACGAATAGCAATCGGACAAAGCTCATTTCTTCCCGACATGTACTTCGCCTGGGACGCGAGGCTGGAGCGCGCCGTCAACGACGCCGTGCGGCGCTATTATCAGGATCGCTATGATCTCAATGAGCACGATCTCAAGGCGGTGAGGGCGTTGCTGGGTACCATGCGGGAGGCTCGCCTGCAAAACATCCAGGTGCGCACTGTCATGATCGAACGCGTCTCGCCGCTGGACGCGGCGACTGCGATATATCTGGAGGAGGCCATCTTTCGCGGCACCTGGGGCGAACGGCTGCGGCCCTACCTGACGCCACCCGACTTCGCCGAGCTTGCCGGACTATGCGATCCCGATCATGCGAACTACGCGCTGCGACGGCCGGATTTCCACTTTCTGCAGAGCTTCACGCTCGCGATCGGCGAGATTTCGTGATCTGCTGCCGGAGCAAACCTCGCAGCACTTCGACGCTCGCCGCAGGATGGGCGCCCCGCAGGATTTCGAACCCTCCCAACCACAACAGATTGCGGCTGAAGCCGCGCCATTGCGGCAGGCTGGCACCGTACGCCTGTTCCTGCTTCAGCCTGGCGAGTGTAACCGCAGTCGATAAGCGGCGCAGCAGCGGACCGGCGCCCCCAGAGCGCGGTGAGAGAAAGGCCAAGCCGATGATCTTCAAGGGCCTTTTCGCGAGCTTGAATTCCCCGCGGCGCAGATCAAACTCGAATTTTTTGGCGCCGCTGCGCCGTTCTATGGTCGGCGACCGGCGGATCAGAGTTCGCTCCGCAGGCTCGAGCCAGTTCAAAGAGTCCGGGCGAACATGCAGAAAATTAGCCGTGCCGGTGGCGCGCATGGTGCCCGGCGCGACGAAGACACTGTCCTCGGCAAGAAAGTCAAATCCTGCCAGCAGGCTCTGCAAAGCGACGGTCGATTTGCCGGCCCCGCTCGGTCCCATGAGCAGGATTCCACGGCCGTGGAGCCCGACGCAGGCCGCGTGCAGCGGTACCAGGCGTTGCGCACGGGATGCCAGCGTGAACACCGCAAACTCGATCAACTCGTAGCGAACGTGATACGGAAAGCGCAGCATGTCTCTCGATACGAATATCAGCACGGTTCGTTCTGCGGGGGACAGCACGGCAATCGTCGACCCGTCCGTGGCGCTCCCCAGAAAGCCGGCGCCGTGCAGCATCCGAATGGGTGGTGCCCGCGGGCGCCGCGCGGATCGTGCAAAGGCGCGATCGCCCGCAGCTTTCGGCGCAAGGATCAATCGGACGCGGAATGCCGGAGCCCGAGGCGAAAACCGATGACCCGGCAATCCCTTATAGGCTGCGTCGACGAGCCGCAGCAGCTCAGGGCTGTCGCTTTCAAAGAGAAACCGGCCTCCCATGAGTTGGAATTCGCGCTGGTCAGTTGCTGTGGACAGCTCGCCGAACGGATCGGATTCAATGTCTGCAACCTTGCGGCGATTTTTGGCGGTCATCGGCGTTTGTACCCAAGCGCCAATGATGGCGTGGACGCATTTTACGCGAACGCGCCATGAATCTGAATGACACACGGGATGCCTTCGACAGCGTCGCCGCCGACTATGATGGACCTCGCGGCAACAATGACTCGATTCAAGACATGCGCGGTGAAATGTGGCGCTGGCTGGAGGCGACATTTTCGCCAGGCGGCCGGTTGATCGATTTGGGATGCGGCACCGGACTCGACGCCGTGCACTTGGCAAAGCTTGGATATCGGGTCGCCGCGACCGATTGGTCGCCATTGATGGTGCAAAGGACTGCGGAGCGCGCCGCCGCTCAGCAAGTGGCGGACCGGGTGCGCGCCATCAATTTGGGAGCCCACGAACTGCAGCGATTGCCGGAGGCCGATACCTTCGATGGTGCATATTCAAATCTGGGACCGCTCAATTGTGTTCCGGATCTTGGCGACGTGTCGCGCGAATGCGCCCGCCTGTTGAAGCCCGGCGGGGCGCTCGTGTTTACGGTGATAGGCCGATATTGTCCGTGGGAGCTCGTCCATTATCTGAGGCGCGGGCGCTGGGCGCGGGCAAAAGTGCGCTTTGCGCGCCAAGTCGTGCCGGTTGGCATGAACAATCACACGATCTGGACCCGCTACTACGCACCACGGGAATTTTACGGTGCTTTTCGCCGGTATTTTACTCTGGAGCACTATCGCGGTCTCTGTGTATTGGCGCCGCCGCCGTATTTGACGCAAGTTCGCGACCGATATCCTCGTTTGCATGAGCGCCTTTGGCGGATCGACAGGCAAGTATCGGGCTGGCCCCTGATACGTGCGATGGGCGATCATTTCCTGATCGTAATGAGAAAGAGATGAATCGCGAGTCGAGGGCTTGGGAAATCGGCCCGGAGTCCGCCACCAAATCCCAGTGGCTTGCCTGAGCGGTTGCAGATGACCCATCTCGGCCGTGAACAGAACCGGGTGCAGCGCGGCGATATTGATGGCTTGCGCGCGCTTGCAGTGCTTTCAGTCATGTTCCACCACTATCTCGTGCCGGGATTTCGCGGCGGATTCGTCGGCGTCGATGTGTTCTTCGTTATTTCCGGCTCTCTGATTGCGGCCCACATCGATGGCGACATCGACGCGGGCCGTTTCTCACTGCTTGCTTTTTACGAACGTCGCATTCGGCGCATCTTGCCCGCACTTGCCGTGATGTATGTGCTGTTTCTCGTGCTGGCTTACAAGGTCTATTTCCCGCCCGACCTGCACTTTCAGACCAGACTGGCGGCTTACGTCATCCCGTTTCTTGCGAATTACGCCCTTTATCAAAACGCGGGCATCTACGGCGGGGAATTTGCGGCGCACATCGGCCTGCTGCACACCTGGTCGTTGGCGGTCGAAGAGCAGTTCTACCTGACCTTCCCGCTTCTGATGATGGTGATTTCGCGCTTGATGCGAGGGCGCTACGCGGCTGTTCTTTGGCCCATGGCTCTGGCTTCGTTCGTGTTGTGTGTCGTAGTCACATATGTCGCGCCTTCCGCCGCTTTTTATCTGACGCCGTTCCGCGCATGGGAACTCCTTACGGGCGCGCTGTTGGCTGTTGCCAGGCTTTCACCACCACGCGACACTCGCGTGCGAACCGGCGCAGCCTTATTGGGATTGCTGCTCATAGCGGGCGCCGACCTGATATTGAGCAATGACACACCCTATCCCGGTGCATGGGCGCTGGTGCCTTGCGCCGGTGCAGTGGCCATCCTCTACGCGTCGTGCGACCGAACCGTACCGGTCGGCAAAGTGCTGGATAATCCGATCATGCGGAAAGTCGGGCTATGGTCCTATTCGCTATACCTGGTTCATTGGCCGGTGTTGGTGTTGGCGGAGTACTACTTTTTCGATCCTCTTTCCCTGCCGCTGCGTTGCATCCTGCTGGCCTCGACCTTTCTGTTCGGCGCGCTGTCATGGCATTACGTGGAACAACCATTCCGAGGACCGCGGGCGCCGCTGAGCCGCCCGACACTCTACGGAATTGCGGCCGCGTCGGGTGTTGCACTGGTCTTGGCTGCCCTTGTCCTGCATCGTATTGCGGACCCACGACGTTACAGCGCCCGCGAGCACACGCAGTTTCCTAGCGACACCGCTGACCAAATGCGATGCAGAAATACCTTCCCTGAGGACGCGCAAGCGCCCGTCTGCAAGCTCGGCGACAAGAGTGCACCCGTTGAGGCAATCCTCTGGGGCGATTCGCATGCGCTGGCCATCTTGCCGGCGGTCAATGCGGTCTACGCGCAACATCATCGCGCCGCGATATTTGCAGAAGAAGGTGGATGCCCGCCGCTTCTGGGGGTACATGTGCGCGATTTCTCCACCGCCGAGTCGCGTCTCTTTCGCTCTTGGAGAGATGCACACGGCCATGGACGTAGCGAGCGTTGCAAACGGCACACCGAAGCCGTGTTGAACTGGATAGTCCACAATCATGTCGGCACGGTGATACTGGCCGCCCACTGGATTGCCTACACCGAAGACAAACATTCGCGCCGGCTCACAGATGCCCAAAGTCCTGAGAATTATTCCATGCTCGATAATGCGGCGGTATTCGCGCGCGGTTTGGACAGCCTTCTTGCCGCGCTCGAAGGCGAGCACGTGCAGGTCATCCTCCTGGATGATGTGCCACAAAGCGTTGTGTACGTCCCCTATGCACTCGCCTCGGCGCAACGGCTGCGCCTGGACAGGGAATTTCGGATCCGCCGTGTTACCTACGACGCGCAGCAGCTTAGCGCGACGGCGATCTTTGCGCGCCTGCAAAAGCGATATGGGTTTCGAGTCCTCAAACCACAGGATTTTCTGTGCGCCGGGGGCATGTGCTCCATAGCGCGCAATGACGCTCCTCTATATACCGATCGGGAACACCTCTCTGAACTTGGCGCGATGATCTCCGAACCGGCACTGGAGGCAATTTGGGATGATAAGGCAGCACGGGGGCGCGCATTGCACGTGATCGTCAAGAATGCTCTTTAACAGCTACCAGTTCGTGTTCGTGTTCCTGCCGGTCACGCTGATCGTCTTCTTTTTATTGGGCCGGGTAAATCGACTGTGGGCGGCGGGCTCGCTGGCACTGGCCTCTATCGTGTTCTACGGTTATTGGTCGGTAAAGTACATTCCCCTGTTGTTGGGCTCGGTGATATTCAACTACGTTTGTGGACGGGCCATATCCACGCGGTCGCAAACACCGGCAGGGCGCCGGCTGCTCATCGTCTCCGTCACCGCCGATCTGTTGTTGTTGGGGTTCTACAAGTACGCCGACTTCTTTCTGACCTCCGCAAATGACATTGCCGGGATGCAGCTGCCCATGTTGGCCATCGTGCTTCCGATCGGCATCTCCTTCTTCACGTTCACTCAAATTGCCTTTCTGGTGGATGCCTACCGGGGGATTGCCCGGGAGTACAGCTTTACCCACTACCTCCTGTTCGCGACCTACTTTCCACACTTGATTGCGGGTCCCATATTGCATCACGCGGAAATAATGCCCCAGTTCGAATCTTCGACACCGTACCGCTTTTCCAGCCGATCATTCGCATTGGGGGTAACGATCTTCGCGATTGGTTTGGCGAAGAAGGTCCTCGTAGCCGATCATTTTGGCGCCACTGCATCGCCCGTTTTTGATGCTGCTCACGCGGGGGTTTCGATTCCGCCGCTCGCCGCCTGGGTGGGAGTATTTGCCTACTCTTTCCAACTGTACTTTGATTTTTCCGGTTATACCGACATGGCAATCGGAATATCGAAATGTTTCGGCGTAGATCTACCGATCAATTTCTTTTCACCATACAAGTCGGCCAGCATCATCGAATTTTGGCAGCGCTGGCATATGACTCTTTCAAGGTTTTTGCGCGACTACTTGTATTTTCCTCTGGGCGGCAATCGCAAGGGCAAGTTCCGCCGATACCTGAACCTCATGCTTACGATGCTATTGGGCGGATTGTGGCACGGCGCGAACTTTACATTCATCTTGTGGGGAGGTCTGCACGGCATATATCTGGTGGTAAACCACGCATGGCGCTCCTTGCCGAGACGGGCGAGAAATCTAGATGCGGTTCCGGCTATCCGCGTCGCATCGGCGATGTTTGCGAGTCGCATCGCAACTTTCCTGTGTGTCAGCATCGCGTGGGTGCTTTTCCGCGCCAATGATCTGGGGGCCGCCTATAACTTGCTGCGCGGCATGCTCGGAATGAGCGGACTCACGCTTCATACGCGCGAAGGTGCGACGCAGCACTTGCTTGTACGCAGCCTCCCCGAATTTGCGGCGGTCTTTTTGGCCGCAGGAGTCTTGGTGTGGGCAATGCCCAATACCCGTCAAATCACCGACCGTCTCGAACGCGCGCTCGGCAATCCGCCGGCGGATCGATTCTACCTTCGCATTGTTCCCGCGGCTGCCGGCGTGGTCTTGGCGCTGGCCGTCTTGGAGATGCGCCAAATATCGTCGTTTCTCTATTTCCAGTTTTGATGCGCTCTTATCTGTCCATCCTGGCGGCAACCGCAACTCTCACTGTTGTCGTCACGAGCTTCGCAAGCTGGATACTTGATCCTTATTACATCGCCCACCGGCTGGCGGGAAAGGTGTTCATGCAACCCAATGACCGAGCCGCCAAGACCGCGTTCCTCGCCAAGCATTGCCGGCAATTTGATTCCTATATCCTGGGAAATTCGCGATCTGAAATCTTGAAAGGTAGTCAATTTGCCGACGCCGGTGCTCGGTTCTACAATTGGGCTGCGCCCGTGGAGAACATTGGGCAGAGCCTCGAGGAGCTTGAATTCCTATTCAGAATCGGCTGCCCCGTTTCGGCGCTGCTGGTCGGAGAGTCCGTCGATGTATTGGCGCATCCCCCGCCTGACAGGCTCACGCAGATGGAGCATCCGCTCATCACCGGGCGCAACCTCCTGTTGTTCTATGCCAAGTATTTTCTGGGCCCTCAGGGGGCGATTGCTCATTTCCGATCCAAATTCTCCAATTCGCGGCCCATGTTCTATTACCCCGACGGCCACCTGGATTACATATGGGAGATGCAGAGCGACGCTGACTATGCGATTCCCAGCTGCAAGATCTCTCGACTGACCACGCAACAAAAGATCGATCTGTTCGAACGCCTTCCGCAGTATCGAAAGCTGGCCTCCCTGGCCGTCCGGCATCACATCAAGGTGGTCGTATGGCTGACGCCGCTCAGCAAGGCAAGAAACACCGTATTGGATGATCCCGAAGTAAGCCGCTACATCGGCGAGCTTCATCAGATCGCCGGCCTGAGCGTACTCGAGTCAGATCGCAAATCACCTTTGCTGTCGGATTTTCACCAGTGGCACGATTGCAATCATTTCAACCGAGCCGTGTTCGATCAACTGATAGCGCCGGGTGTGGCGAAGCTGCTGCGCGAATGAAACCACGGCCACAGGGGAGCAGCGCTTCGAGCGCAAATCACAAAGTAACCGCCGCAATGCTCGTGGGCTTGCTGCTTCTGATCGGCGTCTATGCGTATTTCTATATCCGGCTTTATGACGGCTATCTCCTGGTTCTTGACGATCCCGGCAACATCGGCGGGACGGTCGAAGAAGGGCTTCGCGGGTGGCTCATGCGGGGGATGGCCGATTACTACCATGTCTACCCCGAATGGCCGCAATCCGCCTTTTCCAACTTCTATCGGCCTGTATGGAATCTGATCATCTTCAGCGAACAAGCGGTTCTAGGGCAGCATTATTGGGCGTGGTTTCTTGCCTTCTGTGCACTTCAATATGCTGGGGCGCTGCTTTTCCTGCGCTTGCTCCAATCGTTGGGCATGCCGTCAAGGTCGGCGCTGCCATTTACGATCCTGTTTCTGTTTAATCCTGCATTTCTGAATCTCGGTTTCATTTACCCGGGGTTCCAGTTCGACGTATTCGTAAGCTTGTTGCTCCTCTCGGCCCTCTACCAGTTGCTCCACTATCGGTACGGCTCGACGTTAGCGTTGCTCACCGCCGCCATCTTCACAAAGGAGACGGCGACTTTTGCGCCCGTTGCAGCGGCACTCACGGTTTTCATTCTCAAGCGTGATGCGAAATGGTCGGTTGCCATGCTAGTGCCGCTTTTGGCCTGGGTCGCCGCAAGATGGCTGGCATTTCACGCCGTGATGGGTGGGACATTCGCATCCCCAACCGGTATCGGCGACCTTCTTGCCAATATCGGCAAGGGCCTGGCCATCTGGCCGAGCAGCGCGCTGCCGGCAGATTTTTCGGTGCAGATAAAAGGTGAATATGGTCTTGGGGTACTTGCGCTTCTGGCCATGAACGCTGTTCTGTGGGCGATCTTGGCCTATGCAGCCAGGCAGATTGCGCGAGCACTATGGCAGGCGCCGGACAGTGCCGAATCAAAACTCCAGGCAGTTCTTCTGGTCTGGACCTTAGGAGCGCTCACCTATTGCGCGCTTACCAGGCCGCAGGTGCGCTTTGGCGCGAGTCTCGATACGTTCCTGCTGCTATTTCTCGCCTATTTTCTGTTTGCGCAGTCCTGGCCAAGGTATCTTAAAACTCTGCCTGTCCTGATCCTGGCGTTCGTGGCTGCGATCAGAGGCGTCAACTTCCTATGGAGTGACGTTCCGAAGGTGTTGGCGGGACGAAGCGGCGAGAAAGCGCTTTTCGCTGCATTGCACTCTTTGCCTCAAGATGGCCGCGCTGTGTTTGTTGTCAATGCCCCTACCATGTTGTCAGCGCCCCGATTTATCGCCAAGGAGTGGAATCTAGAACTTGGCATCACTTTCATCAACCAGTTTCGTGGATGTTCGTACGCGAACCCGCGGGATGCCTGGTACGAACTTTCGCCCACGTCCCTGTCCGTCGAAATTCCGCCTTGCGCCGTCTATGTTTTCGCAGGCGTACCGGGCGATATTCAAGTGAAGGAATTGGCTGGCGGCCTTCTTCGGCCCGGCGTTGGCATATATCAATTTCCCGGTCATCCCGATCTCAGCAGACGCCTGAGCAGCGGGAACATCGATTTCGGGAGAGCAATGCAGGTGGGGTCGCTCCGTCTTCCCGGAACGATCCTTGTTTATGGCTGGCAAAACGGCGTCTATCGCATTCTAGAAGCGCCTTGATACCATCACTATAGGTGTTCGCGAGCAGATGGCAAAACATCCCAATTCGATCGAGCGCGCCCGGCCACTGAGAGTTGTCGTAATTGGTGCCGGTCCCGCCACGGTGAATATGCATTTGCCGGTACTCGCCAGATTACGCGACCTGCGTCAGGCAGAGTTGGCAATCATTTGCGACCTCGACCGGGACCGTGCATTGGCGGCGCAGCGGGTATTCGGCTTTTCCGAGGAGAGCGGCGACGGCCGCGCGGTATTGGCGCGCCAAGACATTGACGCGGTCTACGTATTCGGGAGCGCGCAGATGCATTACGAACTTGGTATGGCGGCGCTACGCAGCGGTAAACACCTGTTTGTTGAAAAGCCGCTCGCGCCCTCATACCTGCAGGCGCGCGAGATGGCAGAAGTTGCGCAGATGCAAGGGCGCATCGCAGTGGTGGGCCACAACCGTCGCTACTACAAATCGCTGACCCAGATACGTGAACGGGCTGGCAAAGTCAGATGCCGTTTCGGAGAAGCGGTGTTTCACAAGCCACAATTCGCCACAGATCCACCGTATGGGGCGCGCACCTGGCTTACGGCCAATGGAATACACGCGCTGGACGCGCTCATCTTTATGATGCAGGGATTGCCCCAAGAATTGCGCGCCCAGTCAGGCGATAGGGGCGCCCGTCATCGGAGCGTTTTCTCGGCGATTATGAGTTGGAGCGACGGGGCCCAGGCGGCCTTTCTATGCAACAACAATTCGGGCTCGCGCCGTGAAGAATATGCTTTTCACGTATCGGGTGAAACCTATAGCGTTTCGGAAGAAGGCCTCAAGATTGAGAAGGGCGACACCCTTACTCGTGTCGCGTTGCCTTCGTTGGGCGACGGCATCGCGGCCGAGCATGACGCGTTCTTGCAAGCCATTCGCGGTACTGCGGAACCTCTGCACAGTATCGCCCATGTGTCGCCGTCGCTGTTTCTCGCGGAGCTCATCGAGGAAGGATTTTGCGGATGCGTGGAACTGCCGGAGGACAAACCTTCCAAGACCGTCTCGCGGTTCACACCGCCGACGGATTCGATTTTGGTGGTGAACGCAAGCGAGTCTCAGCGGGTCTTGTCTTTCCAGTTGCCGAAGTGCCCATTGATTTCACTCGAGGACGTGCAGAAGTGTGCGGGTAAACGATTTGACGTCACCGCGGCGATCCTCGGGCGCGGCGCCTCGGCGCTGCCGAAAGATGTGTTGGACAAGCTGCCGCGGCTCGGACTCGTCGGCGTGGCAGGCCTTTCGCTGGCGCGTCAAAATCCCGAAGAGTTGCTGGCGCGCGGCATTCAACTGATAAATGCGAGTGCCGCCTATGCGGACACCGTCGCCGAATTTGCGCTCGGCTTGGCGATATTGGGGCGCCGGCGCGCCTTCGTTTCCCATGAAGTCATGCGTCGCGGAGGCTGGGGTGCCAATCATCCGCTTCCCGGTCTCATCGGCTATGTGGAACGTTCTATCCGCCGTGCACGACCTGCTTTAGCAATGCTCGAAATTGAATCTGCCTTTGCGGGCATTTGGAGGAGGTCAAAACTTGGGAGAGCGGCGGGGAGGGAACGCTCGCGAGAATCTCGCGATCTTCGCGACGCGACGGTTGGACTGATCGGCTGGGGAGCCAACGCTCAGGCCCTCACAAGGCTGTTATTGTTGATGCAGGCGCGTGTATTTGTTTATTCGGAACATTCCCCCGGCGACGCAATACGAGAGAGCGGGGCAACACCAACCTCGCTGGACGAGGCCTTGTCTTCCGACGTCGTGTCTCTGCACCGCGGTCTCACGGATAAAACACGCCACTTTCTCGGGGCTGCTGAGCTCTCCAGATTGCGTCCTGGCGCGGTGTTGATCAATATTGCCCGCGGAGCGCTTATTGAACCCGACGCACTTCTCGCAAGGCTCACGCAGGGCGATGTCTTCGCTTGCCTGGACTCCTTCGATGCAGAGCCATTGGATGCACGGTCCGCCCTGCGCAGGCTGCCCAACGTATTTTTGACCTCCCATATCGCAGGCGGGACCCGTGATATGCATGCGGCTGCGGCGGCCGAAATCGTGGGCAAGGTGGCCGCCTATCTGAGCGGCGACAACCTGCCGAGTATTTCAGCGGAACGCCTTCGGACAATGACATGACCGCGCCCGAACCTGAGCCGAAGACCACGTCCTTTCATCGGCGTTACCTCGATATGGTGGAGGAGATCGAAAGCGAATATTCGGTGGCGTCTTGGAAGGGCGGCGACGTGGATGTTTGGCCTCTGGCGCGGATGGAACTCTATCTCGACATGCACTGGGCGAGTACTTGCCGAAACCGGCCAACTTCGCGGGCATTCCCGTTCCGTCCGCTGGTACGGCTCGCAAAGCCGGTGACGAATTGGTGGAATAGCAGGCGCGACCTCGCGCATTTTCTGACGCGGCCAAGGCGAGCCGGTGCGATTTTTCTGGGAGACGGAGTATCGCTGGATTTCGTGGATGGCCAGTGGCAAGACCGCTTTTGCGAACCCCTAATTGCCTCATATGAGGCGCAGGGCGTCACTACATTCCTGATGCAGAGCGGAAATTTCAACCGCTTGCCGTGGCGACGCCCAACCTACGCGGCCAACCTGGTGGCGGCGAAAGGATTGCGCAGTCTTGCGCAACGATTGCCTTTGCAGTTGCCGGACTACGAGCAGGTACTGGGTATCTTGGAGAGATACGATGTGCGGTCTCCATCTCTTGTGCGGCCCAATCTTGCGCACTTGGCCAGCACAGTTTCGAGCACCGCATCGGAGTTTGAACTCGTCTTCCGGCGCGTAAAGCCCTCCGTTGCGTTCGTTGTAACGTACTATGCGGGACTTGGGCCCGCTTTCGTCCTGGCTTGCCGCCGCCAGGGCATTTTGTCCGTCGACCTGCAGCATTGTCCCCAGGAAGGAGCGCACAAGGCGTATTGCTGGACTGCGGTTCCCGCGCAAGGATACACGACCATGCCCGCGGTCTTCTGGACCTGGTCCGAAAGGGAGGCGTCTGATTTGCGAACGTGGACCAGCGCTCTCGCCCAGCCGTGGCATCGCAGTCTCTATGGCGGACATGTGCAAGTCATGCCTTTTCTAATCGACGGTGATCCTGCGACAGTCGCTTGGGACCGGAAATTTGCCGATACGTCAAATGGCGTCCGCTACGAACGCGAAATCCTGGTCGCTCTTCAGCCAATTGCGGGGCATCGTGCGCGATGGGAAGCGCTTGCTCAGCAGATCAATTCATCACCCGATGACTGGCGGTGGTGGCTGCGACGGCATCCGGCATCAGGACAGCAGCAGGACTCTGAATACTCGAGCTTGCTGTCCATACGCCGCAGCAATGTTTTAATCGAGGAAGCCTCGTCATTCCCATTGCCTGCCCTGCTCCGAAATATGAGCGTTTTGGTGTCATTGGCGTCCGGGGCTTGCGCAGAAGCGGCTGCGTTCGGCGTACCGGCATTGTTCCTGTCGGACGAGGCACGAGACACATTTTCCCGCCTAATCGAGCGAAATGTTGCAGCCGTCATCGATGTGGCTCAATTGAACCGCGAAATTGGCTCCCGTCCGGCCAGAACCTGCCGATCGGCGGGCTCTCCACGATCCGGTATCGAAGGCGTGCTGCGCGATCTCGGAGAGCTGGGCGCAGACTACTCACGGCTCTGCGGCATCTTCCCGGACCGGCAGCTGCGAGCATAAAAGTCATGCCTGCGGCGTTCCCAAATTTCTTCATTGTCGGTGCTCCCAAGTCGGGCACCACCGCCCTCTATCATT
This sequence comes from Steroidobacteraceae bacterium, assembly GCA_036267715.1. Lineage (GTDB taxonomy): Bacteria > Pseudomonadota > Gammaproteobacteria > Steroidobacterales > Steroidobacteraceae > Bog-1198. The sequence continues at coordinate 307,883 of DATAVN010000006.1, forward strand.
ACCTGGGTCAGCACGCACAGATTTATATGTCGCCGCTCAAGGAACCGAACTTCTTCGCTTCTGAGTTACAGCTCAACAGCTTCTGCGAGGCTGACCGCCCCAGAATTAGAAGGGAAATGCAGGCGCTGCAGGTGTACTTGAAAAGCGATCTGCGCGAGAAGCGGTTTGGCGGGCTGATCACCAATTGGCACGATTACCTTGAGTTGTTTCGCAACGTATCCGGCGAGATCGCGATCGGCGAGGCTACACCATGCTATCTGTGGTCAATGACCGCACCGAGGAATATCGCGGAACGGATTCCGCATGCGAAAATCATCATCAGTCTGCGCAACCCAGCAGATCGCGCCTTCTCGCAGTATTTACATATGCTGACAATTGGATCCGTTAGAAAGCCGTTCAGCGATCTGGTCACAGCTGCTTTGCGCAACGAGCATCATTTCTTTGGTCCGACATGGCCTTTTCTGGAATTTGGTCGATACTACCAACAGGTCAAGAGGTACATGGATGAGTTTCCCAGGGCGCAAATTCACGTCTCGCTTTATGAAGACCTGGAATCTGCCCCCGCCAAGCTGCTGCGGGACTTGTTTTCTTTTCTGGGCGCGGACCAGGATACCGAAATCGACTTCTCCGTCCGCCATCTCGAGCCCAGGGTGCCGAAATTTACGAGCGCCGTGCATTTCTTGAAGAAACTTGGGATTTGGTCATCACTGAGCGCGCTCGCGCCGGCGACATTGCGAGCGCGGCTGGGCCCACACCTGTTTCAGTCTCGTGATTCCCTGGCAATTGAGCCCGCGGAGCGAAACAGACTCGTTGAGCACTACCGCGACGATGTCATGAAATTGCAATCGTTGATCGACCGAGACTTGAGCGCTTGGTTGAACGAGCCCGTGCCGTCGATCATTGCGCATTCGCCAGCCGCTTAAAGGATTCCGAGCTCGTCATCAGTTCAGTGTAGGTCCCGCTCGAGGCGATTTTTCCTCCCTCGAGCTCGAAGATTACATCGCAGCCGCGCACCATGTTCAGCTGATGGGAAACGACCACGATGGTGTAGCGCCCGCGCAGTCGCAGCAGGGTGCTCATAAACTCTTGCTCGGTCAGCCCATCCAGAGCGTTGGTTGCCTCGTCCAGGACCAGGACCGACGCTGAGGTATACAGCGCACGCGCGATCCCAATTCGCTGCCGCTGGCCGCCGCTCATCTTGACGCCGCGTTCACCCACGCGATGTTGATAGGTGTCCGGCAGGGCAGCAACAAACTCATCGAGCTGGGCGAGCTGCGCCGCCAATTGCAGCCGATGTCGGTCGATTGATGCGGGCGAGATCCCGAGCGCGATATTCTCCGCGATGCTGGTGTCCAGCAAAAAAACATTCTGCGGGACATACGCGATGCACGATTGCCAGGCGGCGCGATTCGAATCGTCGAGCAGGGTATCGTCGACGATCACCGATCCAGTATCGGGAGCGATCAATCCAGCGACAAGATCAACAATAGTCGTCTTGCCGGAACCGTTCGATCCTACCAAGCCGACGATTGCCCGCGCCGGAATGCGCATCGATAGGTTGTCTATCGCCGGCTTGCGATCGTGGGTGTAGCGGAAACAGACCTCTTTCAGTTCGATGCCGTGCCGCGGACATTCAGTCAGGAGCGAATCGGAGCGCGAAGCCGCGACAGGTTTGCGGCGCGCGACCTGGAGATGCGGGATCACTGTCGCAATTCCGGCGAGTCCGCCGCGAATTCTGACGATTGCAGCAAATGCTTGCTGAAATGTCGGCAGCAGCCGGTACGCGGCGAATCCTAGGAAGGTAAATTGCCCAAGCCAGGGACCAATGCCGCCCTCGCGAGCGCTGCCGAACAATGCGACGATTACCAACCCGGCTACGGCGACACACTCCATGACGTACCTGGGGCTCTGCGCGATCAGTTGGGCGTTCGCCGCCGACCGCGCATACGTCTTCGATGATCGTCGGAAACTGGCGCGAAAGAAATCCTGGATGCGCAGGATTTGAATCTCTTTGATGGCCCCGAAGCTCTCGTTGACGACTCTCGCTTGCTCCGTAAAATGATGTGATTGAACCCGGCCGGCTTGGGTCAGCCGCTTTCGTACCGCGAGGTAGATCAACAGGTAGCCGCCGGCGAGGGCGGCGATCATTCCAACCGCGACCCTGGGGTTGAGCAGCAGTACCGAGAGAACGATGAGCGAGCCGGTCGCAAGATTGGTGACAACGACGAAGATATTTTGCAGCACATCATTGGTCAGCCGCGATGTCTCGTGCATCACATTGTTGAAGAGCACGGCGCTGTGGGTTGTTGCGTGGAATGCGTATGGCCGCGCGAGATATTCCCCGAACAACTCGGATTTCAGGTCGGCGCCTATCGAAGATACGAGTTTGACGATGACGAACGAGCCGACCGCGTTGATCAGATTGGAGACCAGGACCAATGAGACAAACCCCAAGCCAAGTATCACCTCAAAGCTGCGTGCGTCCGACAGCGCAGACTGGACATAGAGCCAGTGCAAGTATCGATTTTGCTGAATCGCGCCGGGATTCCCCAACACGGCAAAGAAGGGCGCGATCGAGGCAATTCCGGTGACCGTTGACAATGCCATTGCGATCGACAGCAACTGGGCAAACACCACCAATCGGCGTTGAGGCCGCGTGAGAATTCCCCAAATGTCGCTCAGCAGGCTCACTTCGGAAGTTGCACCAACATTAAAGCCCCGACACCCGCGGATCCCACAATTTGATCAAGCGCTTGGAGAAATCCAATTCCCACGGACTCTCGTAGCGTTGAAAGTGATATCGCCAGGAGGCGAGCCCGCGCAGGGCCGATTTGCCCCAGGATGGTGAGCGCACGTCGGTGATCGTGGGGAACCGGCAGCCGAGCACGGTGGTGAAGTCGCGAATGCGCCGGCGCATGCGCTCGTCGAGCCACGGGACATCGGTGTGGCACCAGTACGAGAGCCATTTCGGTTCTGCCCAGCCGTCCGCCGTCGTCGGAAAAATCAAGGGCGAGCCGTCGCTGTCGCGCAGATCGGCGACCGCGCGCTCGACGTGGGGATTGGCGCCGCCGGGAGCGGGCGGCAGCGGGGCATAAACATACAGCATGATTTCAGTTTTCGGATGGATCCGTTTGACGTGCCGGATGAAGTCGAAGGTTCGCTCGGTTTCCCCTTCCGGGTCGTGCGGCGGCGCGAGCATGAATGACAATTCCGGAATCACGCCGTTGCTGCGGCACTTTTCGATGGCCTGCAGCGTCTGATCGGGGCTCGTTCCCTTGCGCACGTCGTGCAACAACCAATCGCTCGGGGACTCCGCGCCGATGTACGCCATGCGCAGGCGGCTTTTGCGCACCAGAGCCCAGGAGGATTCGGACAGATTGAGCAGCGCATCCGATCGGGCAAAACACCACCACGGCAGCTGATGCTTCGCGAGCACCTCGAGCAGCGGGGCCGTGTCCTGCTCGCGGTCAAAAAAATTGTGATCGAAAAATTGCACGGCATCGACGCCCAGGCGGGTGGTTAAATATTGCAAATCCTGATCCAGGCGCTGCGCGGGCGGCAGGGCGGTCTTGCCGCGAAACATGGACGCGACGCCGCAAAACGTGCAACGAAACCGGCAGCCGAGCGCGGCTTGATAGCCCGTCGTGCGGCGGCCGAGAAAAGTCCTGGCCAGGTAGTTGCGCGGATCGCCGGCGCGTTCATAGGGCAAGGTGCGGGTGAGCGCGGCTGCGGAGAATGCGCGATTTTTGTTGTGAACGATCTGGTCGCCCGAACGCCACGACAAACCGGCGATCGCGGCGGGACCCGTGCCGCCAAATACCGCGTCCAAAAGCTCGCGCAGCGTTTCTTCCCCTTGACCGCGGATCGCATAGTCCAGGTAAGGCGTATTCAGGGCGGCCTCGGCGCATATGCTGGGAAAATGCCCTCCCCAAATGATGGGAGTGGCAGGGAAGCGCGCGCGAATCGCCCGCGACACCAGAATCGCGCTGCGCAGTTGGGGGCCTCCCATGACGCTGATACCCACTGCATCGATGGCACCGCCCGCAAGCGTTCTCAATGTTGTCGCTACGAAATCCCGGTCGATATTGCCGTCGATGATGCTGGAAGCGTAGCTGCCATCGAGCGAGGCGGAAAGATTCAAGACCGCAAGCGGAAAGCGTGCGCTGCGCCGTGAAGTGATGGTCGGATTGATCAGCAGAATATGCTTGGGCGCGTTCATGACAATTTCTGCGCCGGCACCAGCCAGCGGGTAAACAGCATCTCGACCGGCCAGCGGTAGTTGTCCCTGCCGCAGCGGTAACGCGCGAGCTGCTGCAAAAAGCGCTTGCCCCGGGATACGCGCTTCCATGCGAGTTCGTGAAAGAATTTAAAACGCTCGATGAGTTCGAATTTTTCAGGCGAAACCCACGGCCCCGGTTCACCGGCCACATAATCGAACTGCGCCCATGCTTCCAGCGTTTCCGGCAGGCGGAAGCCGCGCGCGACGGCCTCGATCACCAGCGCACTGCCGGGGTAGGGTTTGAAATAGTAAATGGGCGTCAGAAAATCCGGGCTCATGGAGCGCAGCCGCTTGGCGCAATCCAATGTGGCCTGGATATGTGCGTCGGTCTCGTCGGGGAAACCCACGATGAAAGGGAAATGCCCCGCGATGCCGAACTTGAGCATTTTCTCGGCGACTTCGTACACCTGCTCGATCTTGATGTCCTTGCGGATGCGCTTCAGCACCTCATTGGAGCCGGACTCCACGCCAACCAACAGCCGGCGCAGTCCGGATTGCTTGCAGCGTACCCAGACGTGGTCGGGAAGCCTGATGCCTTGATCGGCTCGCATGGTCGCCGCCCAGGTGATCGTCATGCCGGACTCGACAATCCGGTCGGCCATGGCTTCCACCCGGGCGGCCTTGGTAAAAAAAGTCTCATCCTGAAAATTGACGTCATCGAAGTGATATCGGTCCCAGAGCTCCTTCAACCGCAGCGCCATGCGAACCGGCTCGAGTCCCACCCACTTGCGCCCATAGACAAAAGGATCTGAGCAGAAGGCGCAGCGAAAGTTACAGCCCTGCGATGAAATGAAATCCAGCTGGCGCTTGCCCTTGAGCTCGAAGTAGCGCTCCACCGGAATCAAACCGTAGTCATGCGCGCGAAACTTATCGACCTGCGCCAGGTTGCGGGCCGGATTCTCGTGTACCGAACCATCGGGCATGCGGATCGTGCAGCCCTCGCAGCCCAGCAAGGACTGCCCGTCCTTGAGCCTGCGCACGATCTCGGCGAAGGTTTCCTCGCCCTGACCGCGCACCGTCACGTCGACCGAGGGTTCGCTCAGGCACTCTCTGGCGAACATCGAGGGGTGCCAGCCGCCCCAGACCACCGGTACGTCCGGTCGCAGGCGCTTTGCCGCCCGGGAGATCTGCAGAGCGTCGGAAATGGGAGCGCCCGTGAGCACCGTAACCCCGAGACAGAGCGCATCGGCGAGATGCGCCAGCACGGTCTTTTCCGCATCCGGATCGAGCCGGGCATCCACGGTTACCACCTCGTAAATCTTGGGATCGAGCTCCGAGCCGATGGCAAGCAATGCCAGCGGCATGGTGAAAAACACCGCCTGCGGATTGTAGAGCACCACCTTGAGCCGTTTGGAGTTCACGCCGCTCTCCCGGTCACGCGCGGCAGCTCCAATCCCGGCTCGCGCGTGCTCGTTGACGCAAGCAGGTCGGAAAGATCCGCGTGCAGCAGCTTGGGGGCACCGTCCACGAGCACCCGCGTCCACCCGGTGTCCGTGGATGCGCGCAGAACGCATTCGGCATCGCCGTAGCGCGCGATGCCGCCGATCATCACCAGGCGTACTTTCGATCGGCATGCGTCCCGCAGCCGGGTCTCGGCGGGCAGCACCAGTAGATCGGCGCGCAGGCCCGGCCGCAGGGCGCCTCGATCGGCAAGACGCAGCAGCGCCGCGCTCACGTGAGTCACGAGCCCTTCGAGGCAACCGTCGTCAAATCCGCCCAGTCTCGCGGCCAGCTGCAGCTCATCGAGCAGGTCGCGGGCGCCGCTCAGGCGCGAATCGGTTCCCAGCGCAACGCGCGCGGCGGAAACCAGGTCTGTCACCTCGGCAGTCCTGCCGAAGAGGCGCATGTTGGAGGAAGGACACCATATCAGCGCACTGCCGCAGGCCTTGAGCCGGGCCCTCTGACGCTGATCAAGCGCAATACCATGGACCAGCACGCTGTTCGGCTTGAGGCAGCCGAGGGCATCCAGACGCTCGAACTCGTCCGCCGCCTCCTCATTCCGGCCCTCGGCGGCGTGCACGATCCACGGCCAGTCGCTGGGCGTCGCGCGATACGACCCGACCACGGATTGATCGCCGTCAATGTACAGCGAGTGCGACCACCCGTAGTTGCGCAGCACGGATATCGGATAGCCGGGGCGGGTCAGGAAGGGGTACAGGGGGTCGTGGTGGGCGACCGTGGTGACGCCGCTCAGCAGGTTTTTGATGCCGCCGAAAAGCAGCCGTTCATCGCGCGCAACGCAGATGCCGGCTTCGAATTGCGGATCGGTTCGACGCCGCGCATCGATTTCCGCGATCCAATCTCGCACGTGCCGGTACAACCCTGGGGTTTCATGCTCCGGCAAATTATTGAGCTGCAGATGATCGTGGCTGTTGATCAGGCCTGGCAACAGCCGATCGCCGCGTAGATCGAGCACCGCATCGCCAGGCTCCGGATCCGCATCAATGGCCGCAATGAGCCCGTCGCGCACGCGCAGGCTGCCGAGCCGGCCGCCGAACTGGGCGTTGATGAAGGCGATGCTCACTTGCGTGCCCGCACAACCAGCACGATCGGCAAGCCGTCCCAGCGCTGGTAAAAATATTCCGAGCCTGCAAACGGCTCGTGCAACTCGACACCGACCCGTACTTCATGGACCGTCTCTGCCTTTAGTCCCGCGCGCTGCGCAGCCGCGAGCTGGACTGCCACCGGATAATCGGTGTGCGGAACCGAACGAGACTGATCATCGCGATCTTTGAACGAGCGTGTAAGCCCTGCGCGCGCGGCGTCAGGGTGGAAGTCCGAGTAGAGCAGGGTGCCACCGGTGCGCAGTACCCGCGCTACCTCGTTCATCCACGGGTGAATATCCACGGCATGCGCAAGCGCCAGGCCGGATATCACAGCATCAAAACAATCGGCAGCGAAGGGCAGTTGCAGCATGCTCGCGCATACCCGGGTGCCGCTCGGAACCTGCATCAGCATCGGCAGACAGAAATCCAGCGCAATGACCTCGGCGGCTCCCGCCTCGGTCAGCAGGCGCGAATATCGGCCGGTACCGCAGGCCAGATCGAGAACGCGCAGCCCCGCGACGTCGGGCCACAAGCGCAGCATCGCCGCCTGTTCCGCCCGCATCAGCGGATTGTGGGCAACGGGTGGGTAGAGCGGCGCCCAACGCTCGTATGCCGCCAGCGTCTCGGCTGCGATATTCATGTGAGCTGCAGGCTGTCGGGATTGTTTGTATCGCGCCACATCGAGCAGACGCAGGTCTTGCATTCGGCACGAGCGCCGCCGTGGATTGAGCGGCGTAACGCGACCATGCGCTCGTCGTTCAACGCGCCGGCCAGGTCCCCGATCCCTGCACCATCGCCGTACAGCGTGGCTTCAGCCGGACCGGAGATAAAAAAGCAGGGCTGCACTTTCCCGGTGGCGCCGATGACGGCGGAGAACTCCGGTGCATTGCAGCGAACCGCCGGATATTCCCCCGCACCTTGAATGCCCGCGAAGTATTGCAAAATCCGGCGCAGTTTTTCGGGACTCTCGGCGATGAACTGCGACCGGAAATCTTCCGCACGCTCGCGTTCCATCATTCGCAGCACTTCATCAAAAACACGCAAGTCCGCACGCGACAGCGCCAGGTCGCCGCCGAAGTCATCCGTGCGCCCAAAGGCGTGGGGATTGGCGACGTCCACCGCGAGAAAGGAAACCTGGCGTGCGCGGAGCTCCTTGGCCAGGGAGACAAAAGCCGGCAGCTGCCGGAAATTCGAGCGTTGCACCGTAACCCGCAGTCCGGCGGCAACACCGTGCTCGGCCACCGCTTCGATGCCGTCACAGACATTGTCAAAGGCATCCAGTCCCCGAATCGCCTGGTAGGTTTGCCGGTCTGTGCCGTCCAAGGACACGGTAATGGCGTCGAACAGCTCACAGGCGTGGCGTGCGTGCTTGACCAGGGACAGGCCCGAGGTCAGCAGCCACAGCTTGAGGCCGGCCTCGCGCAGCACCTGTGCAATCGACGGCCATTCGGGATTCAGCAGCGGCTCGCCGCCGGACAGGAGGGCGACGCGGGTGTGCAGGTTACGCAAGCTCGGCACCAGGCGCCTCACTTTGTCCAGACTCATGTCGGCCCGGCCATGACGCCAGTAGTCGCAGGTCACACAGCGCGAGTTGCAACGCTCCGTGAGATAGAGCGTCACCAGCGGCAGACGGTCGAGTTGCGCTGCGAACATCCACCCTCCAGCTTTCAATGCGCGCGGCCAAAAAATTCCCTTGTGAGTACCCTCGCGATGGCCACTGGTTGGCGTTTCGTCCATAAATTTGTGGGTTGGCGCACGCTGCGAGCCGCAGGCTGAATAGTCAAAAGTGAGTGAATAGGTGGTTTCAACCCCTTGATTTCGCTAAGCTCCAGCCAGCATGAATATGTCCAACGCCCTGTGCGTCGAAAAGGTCCACGTCTGGCGCGGTGATCGGCATGTGCTGGCTGGCGTGAGCGCCCAAATACAGCCCCAGGAGCTGTTGCACATTTCCGGCCCAAACGGCGCGGGCAAGACCACTCTATTGCGGGTGGTCAGCGGCCTGCTGCGCCCCGAGCAGGGATCGGTCACCTGGCGGGGGCACTCGATCGCCGCGGTTCGGACCGACTATCAGGCCGCGCTGGCCTATGCCTCGCATGAGCCGGCCCTCAAGGGGGATCTCACGGCGCTCGAGAACCTGCGCTTCGCGGTGGGTTTGAAACGGCGCATCGCCGCCGCTGAGTTGCGTGCGGCGTTGGCGCGCACCGGGGTCGGCGGCTGCGCGGATTTGCCCGCCCGGGTCTTGTCCGCCGGCCAGCGCCGTCGGGTCGCGATGGCGCGGGTCCTGGCGATGAGCGCCGCGGTCTGGTTGTTGGATGAGCCCTATGCCAATTTGGATGCGGCGGGCTCCGAATTGATCTCGGAGCTGCTGCAGACGCATGTTGCGGGCGGTGGGCTGGCCTTGGTCGTCGCCCACCACGAACTTAAGGTGAACTGCGAGGTCAGACGTTTGGAGCTCAAATCGTGACGATCGGCGCCTGGGAGGCGTTTCTACTGGTGCTCGAGCGTGAGTTGCGTCTCAGTTTCCGGCGTCCGGAGCAACTATTACAGCCCCTCGTGTTCTTCCTCATCGTCACCACGCTGTTTCCTTTGGGATTGAACCTGCAGTTGTCGCTGCTGCGAGACATGTCGCCGGGAGTGCTGTGGACCGCCGCGCTGCTCGCCTCGCTGCTATCGCTCGATTCTTTGTTCAAAACTGACGCCGATGACGGCACTTTGGAGCAACTTGCCTTGAGCGGCCATGCTCTGACCGTGATTGTGGCGGCCAAAACCCTGGCGCATTGGCTGGTCTCCGGTCTGGCCTTGGTCATCGTTTCGCCGATTGTGGGAACTGCGCTTGGCATTCCGGGCGCCGCATTTGCGACAATGATGGCGAGCCTGGCGTTGGGCACCCTGACCTTGAGCTGGCTGGGAGCCATTGCTGCGGGCTTAACGATCGGGCTGCGCCGCGGCAACGTGCTGCTCTCGCTGATCGTGCTGCCTTTGGCGATGCCTCTGCTGATTTTTGGAGCGGCCGCCACCGACCGCGCGATTTCCGGGACGAGCGTGGCGGGTGCCGTGTACTTGCTCGCGGCGCTGTGCATGTTGACCTGCACGCTGGCGCCGTTTGCGGCGGCGGCGGCGCTGCGCATCACGCTGGAATAACGGTTTAAAGATTTATGTGGACCTGGTTTTACAAGCTTGCCTCTCCGCCCTATGTCTACGGCGTGGCCGCAGCGCTCATGCCCTGGTTCTTGGGGCTGGCGGCACTGACGATCGGCTATGGCCTGATCGGCGGTCTGGTTTTCGCGCCGCCCGACTATCAACAGGGTGACGCCTTTCGAATCATTTACGTGCATGTGCCGAGCGCCTGGATGTCGGAGTTCGTCTACACCACCATGGCGCTGGCGGGCGGCATCGCGCTCATCTGGCGCATCAAGATGGGTCACGCGGTGGCCGCGGCGTCCGCACCCATCGGCGCTTCGCTCACGCTGGTTGCGTTGGTCACCGGCTCGATGTGGGGCAGGCCGATGTGGGGCACGTATTGGGCCTGGGACCCGCGCCTCACCTCAGAGCTGATTTTGCTATTCCTCTACTTCGGCGTGATGTCGCTGCGTTCGGCATTCGAAGATCCCGCGCGCGGTGATCGCGCTGCGGCGTTGCTGTCCGTGGTGGGCGCCGTGAATGTCCCCATCATTCACTACTCGGTGGTCTGGTGGAACTCCCTGCACCAGGGCGCCACGGTTGCTAAACTAGGCAAGCCCTCCATCGCCCTCAGCATGCTCTGGCCTTTGCTGTCCATGTTCCTGGGGTTCATGCTGTTTTACGGCGCGGTGCTTTGCCTGCGGCTGCAAGGAGAGGTGCTGAATCGCGAGCGGCAGTCGGCGTGGGTGCGGGAGGCGATCAATTCATGAGCAGCGGCGGTTTTTGGTACATGGGTGGCTACGCCCGCTACGTCTGGCCGAGCATCGGCTTTGCCTGCACAGTGCTGGTCTGGAACCTGTGGTCGGCACGGCGCATGTTGGCCGCCGCAAAATTAAGGGCACGGCGCACGCTTGCAATGGCGCCGGCAACGGCGGCGAGTGAGCGATGACGCCGCGTCGTAAACGCATGTTCGTCGTGCTCGGCATCCTGGGCGGCGTTGCCGCCTCGGTGTCGCTCGCCGTCATGGCGTCGCGCGAGAACATCATGTTTTATTTCGACCCCAGCCAGGTGGTCGAGGGCAAGGCCCCGCTCGCCAAGCGCTTTCGCATCGGCGGCATGGTGGTGAAGGGCAGCTTGGAGCGCAAGCCGGGAGATTTACAGGTGCGCTTTGTGCTCACCGACTTTGCCCACCAGGTCCCGGTGGTATACACCGGCGTGTTGCCGGATCTGTTTCGCGAAGGCCAGGGGATCATTGCGCACGGCACGATGAATTCCAGCGGCGCATTCGTGGCCGATGAAGTGCTGGCCAAGCACGATGAGAAATACATGCCTCCCGAGGTCGCGGCGTCGCTCAAGAACAGGCAGACAGCCGCGCGCGGGCCCGGCACTTGAAAAACCTTCTCGAGAGAAACGCCCATGGCAGCTGAACTCGGAGTCTTTGCGCTCATTCTGGCGTTCGTGCTGAGCCTGTCGCAGGCATTTTTCGGCCTCGTCGGCGCGTGGAAGGCCAAGCCCACCTGGATGGCCGTGTCGCGCCCTGCGGTGACCGGCCAGTTCGTGTTTGTCGCGATGGCCTTTGCCTGCCTGGTTTATTGCTTCGTGAATGATGACTTCTCGGTGCTGTACGTCGCCCGCAACTCCAATTCGCAGCTGCCTTTGTTCTATCGGGTGGCGGCGCTATGGGGTGCGCACGAGGGCTCGCTGCTGCTGTGGATCTTGATCCTCTCCATCTGGAGCGTGGCCGTGGCCGCCTTCAGCCGCGCACTGCCGCTGACTTTTTCAAGCCGTGTGCTCGGCGTCATGGGTCTCATCAGTTCCGGCTTCATGCTGTTTACCCTGTGGACCTCGAGCCCCTTCCTGCGTTTGATGCCCGCGGCGGCCGACGGCGCGGATTTGAATCCGGTGCTGCAGGATTTCGCGCTCGCCATCCATCCACCGATGCTCTACACCGGCTATGTCGGCTTCTCGGTGGCGTTCGCCTTCGCCTGTGCTGCGATGCTGGAAGGGCGGCTCGATCAGACCTGGGCGAAATGGACCCGCCCGTGGACCGTTTTTGCCTGGCTGTTCCAGACCATCGGCATCGCCTTGGGCAGCTGGTGGGCGTACTACGAATTGGGCTGGGGCGGCTGGTGGTTTTGGGATCCGGTCGAGAACGCTTCTTTCATGCCCTGGCTGGTGGGAACGGCACTGATCCACTCCTTGAGCGTCACCGAGAAGCGCGGCATCTTCAAGAGCTGGACGCTGCTGCTCGCCATTTTCGCCTTCTCGTTGAGCTTGGTGGGCACGTTCCTGGTGCGCTCGGGCGTCCTGGTGTCGGTGCATTCCTTCGCCACCGATCCGACGCGCGGCCTTTACATCCTCGCGTTCTTGGTGCTGACCATCGGCGGTTCGTTGACCCTGTACGCCTGGCGCGCGCCGAAACTGTATGCGCCGGGCGGATTTCAGTTGTTCTCGCGTGAATTTTTCCTGCTGGTGAACAATGTGATTTTGGTGGGTGTCGCAGCCCTCGTGCTCTGGGGCACCTTGTCGCCGTTGGTTTACGAATTGCTGGGCATCGGCAAGATCTCGGTCGGGCCGCCGGTGTTCGCGATGATGTTCCTGGTACCGATGCTGCCGCTGATGATATTTCTGGCGATCGGCATGCACTCGGCCTGGCGGCGCGGAAAGCTCACCGTCACGGCCAGGCCGCTGTGGTGGTTGGGTCTCGCGGCCGTGCTCTTGTCAGTGGCCATCCAGGGTCTGGCATTCAAACGGTTCCATCCCGTGGGTCTCATCGGTTTCAGCTTCGGCTTCTGGATCATTTTCTCCGCGGCGCTCGAGCCGCTGCGGCGGCTGCGCGCGAAACAATCCCTGGGCGCGGCGCTTTTGGGAATGTCGATCGCGCACCTGGGAGTGGGCATGTTCGCGATCGGCGCCAGCGGCGTCGAGAGCTACAAAATCGAAAAAGACGTCGCGCTGAAGCCGGGCGGCAGCTTTGATATCGCCGGCTATGACTTCAAATTTGTGGGCACCACCGATGTGCGCGGGCCGAACTACGATGCCGTGCAAGGCACCGTCGAGGTGACGCGCGGCGGCAGACCGATCACCACGCTGTTCCCGCAAAAGCGCCATTTCTACGTGCAGCGCACCGACAACAGCAAAGCGGCCATTTCCGTGGGCTGGGGGCGCGATTTGTTCGTCGCCATGGGCGATCCTTTGGGTGCCAATGCCTGGAGCATGCGCATTCAGTACAAGCCGCTGGTGCGCTACATCTGGCTGGGTGCGATCGTCATGGCGCTCGGCGGTTTGATTGCCGCCACCGACCGGCGCTACCGCCTCAAGGTTCCGGCCACGGCGCAGGGCGAGGTGTCTCCGCCCGATCCGCGCGCGCACCTGGGCTCTGCCTGATGTGGAAATTCCTGCTGCCGTTTGCGGCATTCGTCGCGCTCGTCGTGCTGTTCGCGTTCAGCCTGAATCCGAATCGCGATATCCACGCGCTGCCGTCGCCGCTGATCGGAAAATCCGCGCCGCAGTTCGCGCTCAAGGACGTGCTCGATCCGACCCATACGGTGAGCAATGCGACGCTCGCGGGCCAGGTCTATGTGCTGAATGTCTGGGCCACCTGGTGCGTGCCGTGCCGGGAAGAGGTGGATGCGTTGCTCGCCATCTCACGCCAGCATGTCGTGCCCATCATCGGACTCGATTACCGGGACAATGATGAGAAGGCGAAGCTGTGGCTGCAACAGCTCGGCAATCCCTACAGCGCCGTGGCCTTCGACGGCGACGGCCGCACGGCGATCGATTGGGGCGTGTATGGCGCACCGGAGACTTATTTGGTGGACAGGCACGGGCGGATCATCTTCAAGTTCATCTCGCCCATGACCGAAGAAGTCTGGCAAAAGGAATTTCTTCCGCGGATCGCCGCCGCCAGGAGCGGCGCGTGACGCGGCGGGTCCGGGCGTTGCTGTTGGCCGCGCTTCTGGCAGTGAGCGCATCCGTCGCACCGGCAGCGGAGCAGGGCCCGGGCATGGACGCGCACGGGCAGCTGCAAAATCCAGTCCTGCAATCGCGGTTCGAGCGGATCACGAAGCAGCTGCGCTGCCTGGTGTGTCAAAACGAATCGATCGCGGATTCCAACGTGGATCTTGCGGCGGATTTGCGCCGCCAGGTGCGCGAGATGCTGGTCGCCGGCAAGAGCGATGACGCGATCTTCGGCTACATGACCGATCGCTACGGCGTGTTCGTGCGCTTTGCGCCGCCCCTGACCGCCGCCACGGCGCTGATCTGGGGCGCTCCGTTCTTCATGCTGTTGCTGGGCATCTTCATCGTCTATCGCGTCGTCCGCCAGCGCTCGCGCATGCCACTGGACGAATGAACACCTTCCTCATCATCGCAGCTCTCATGGCTGCGATCGCCGCCGGGATCGTGGCGCTGCCGCTCATGCGCGACAAGAAAGCCCGCGTTGCCGGAGCGCTGGCCGCGCTGCTGATCGCCGGTGCTGCCGCGGGCCTGTATCCGCTCTGGTCGAATTGGGATTGGCACGCGCCTGCGCAGGTGACGGCCAGTGCGGGCCCGGATGTCATTGCCATGGTGGCGAAGCTCGAGCAGCACCTGCGCGATGACCCCAACGATCTGGCCGGCTGGCTGATGCTCGGTCGTTCTTATCTCGCCTTGCAGCGTTTGGACGAGGGTGTGACAGCCTATGACCGCGCCCACCGCCTCGACCCCAAGAGCATCGAGGCCACCCTGGGGTTGGGGGAGGCGATCAGCCTGCGCGCGGGTGGACAGGTCACGCCGCCGGCCTCGCAGTTGTTCGAGGAGGCGTTGGCGGCCGCGCCCAACAATGCGGCCGCGCTGTTGTACGGCGGATTCGCGGCCGCGACCCGCGGCGATGCCGCGCTGGCGCGCAGCCGTTGGCAGGCGCTCAAGGCTCAGCATCCGCCGCCGCAAATCGTGCAAATGCTGGATGCGCGCATCGCCGCGCTGGGTCCCGCCGGGGAATCGGGGACGAATGCGTCGCCGGCAGGGACGAGCGCGAGTGCCGAGCGGTCGGCAGCGGCCCAGGTCACTGTCAATATACGCATAGCGCCTGCATTGAAATCGCGCCTGAAACCGGAGACGCCGTTGTTCGTATTCGCTCGTGAGCCGGATGGTGGCGGGCCGCCCCTGGCCGCAAAACGCCTGACGAGCGATGCCATCGGCAGCCAGGTGCATTTATCCGCCGCTGATTCCATGATGCCGGGCCGGGTGCTCGCGGCGGGACAGCGGGTCTCGGTCACCGCCCGCGTGTCGTTCAGCGGCAGGCCCATCCCGGCGGCGGGAGACCTCTACGGCGAACTCTCATATGAAGTAGGCCATGACGGGGCGCTGGATCTCGTGATCGATCGCGTCGCCCAATAGCATCATGAGCCATCGCAACAAAAAATTATCACCCAAGACGCAACTTTTAGGCGCCTCCCTGGGTATGTATGGACAGTTGACAGGAAGTTATCCCGGGGATGTGGTCTCATGAGCACTATTTTATTCGACCAACAACCTGAAACGGCCGCCCCGCCCAAGGTGCTGAACAAGCGCCTGATCGGCTGGTCGATTCTGGGACTGCTGCTTGCCGGGCTGATATCGATCATCGCCTGGCGGATTGCGCACGCGCTGACGGCAAGGCCGAATGCGGTGCCCAGCGCCATCCCAACGGTCTCGGTCACGGAGGTCGGCATCAGCGCCGTACCGACCACGGTCAGCATCATCGGCACCATCGCCGCGCGCTACGACATGCCCATCGGCGTTGAGGGCGACGGCGGCCGCGTCACGGCCGTCTATGTCGAGGCCGGCGATCACGTGAAACGCAGCCAGGTACTGGCGCACCTCGATAACTCCGTGCTCGAGCCGCAGGTCACCAATCTGGCGGCGGCATTGGATCAAGCGCGCGCCGAAGCAGCTCTGGCCGAGGCCGAATATCAACGTGCCCGCGCGGTAGGCTCATTGGGAGCGCTGTCGGCGGAGGAGACCCAGCGGCGCAAGTCGAGCGCGGTGACTGCCGCCACGCACGTCAAAGTAGCCGAAGCGCAATTGGATGAGGCCAAGGCCAGACTGGCCCGGGCGGACGTTCGCGCCCCGGCGGACGGCATCATCCTGACCCGGAATGTCGAGGTGGGGCAGACCGCGATGCCGGGCGGCGAAGCGCTGTTTCGTCTGTCCAAGGATGGCGAAACCGAATTGCGCGGCCAAGTGGCCGAGCAGGACCTGCCCTCGCTCAAAGTGGGGCAGGGCGTGCAGGTCAGACTGACGGGGAATTCCAAGGTCTACCCGGGCCGCATACGCTTGATCGGGGCGATCATCGATCCGGCAACCCGGCTGGGTACGGCCAAGATCGCGCTTTCTCCCGATCCAAATCTGCGGCCGGGCGCTTTCGCGCGGGCCGAGGTGACGGTCAGCAATGCGCGGCGCGCGGTGCTGCCGCAGACCGCGGTGCTCAACGATGACAAGGGCAGCTACGTGCTCATCGTCAATGCCCAGGGCAAGGTCGAGCGGCGCGCGGTGCACGTCTCGGGCATGGTGCCGAGCGGCGTGACCATTGCCGATGGCCTCGATCCGAAGGACCAGATCGTCACCGCCGCAGGCGCATTCTTACAGGAGGGTGAGACCGTGAAACCGGTCGTCGTGACTGCCGCGGCCAAGTCATGAAAAATATCTCGGCCTGGGCGATCCGCCATCCGGTGACCCCCATCGTCCTGTTCGTGGTGCTGTTCTTCCTGGGCACCGTGGCCTTCATACGCCTGCCGATCAACCTGAATCCGGACGTTTCCTTCCCCGCGGTCAACGTCAACATTTCCCAGCCGGGCGCAGCGCCGACGGAAATGGAAACCCAGATCGCGCAGAAGGTCGAAGGGTCGATTGCCAGCATCGGCAACATTCATCATCAGCAGACCTACATTTCCGAGGGAAATGTACTGATTGTCATTGAATTCAACATCGGTACGCCCATCGATCGCGCCGTCACCGATGTTCGTGACGCGATTTCCCGGGTGCGCGCCGATCTGCCGCAGGGCATTCTCGAACCGCAGGTGCAGCGCGAAGACAATGACGGCGGAACGTTTGCCATCTATGCGGTCACCACCACCGGCATGACCCCGGAACAATTGAGCTGGACCATCGACAACACCATTGCAAAACGGCTGGTGGGTGTGAGGGGCATCTCGCAGGTGCAGCGCATCGGTGGGTTCGATCGCGAAATCCGGGTCGAATTGGATCCCGCCAGACTCGAGGCGCTCGGCCTGACTGCCGTGGAAGTCAATGAACAATTGCGGCAACTGAACCTGGACGCTCCGGGTGGACGCGCGCAGGTAGGGGGCGGCGAGCAGGCGATTCGCGTGCTGGGGGGCGCCAAGAGCGCCGAAGCGCTCGGCGACACGCTCATCATCGTGCCGGGAAGCAAGTCGGTGCGCCTGCGCGAGATCGCGGACGTGCACGACGGCGTCGCGGAGACGCGCAGCCTGGCACGGCTCAACACCCGGCCGGCGACGGCGTTCGAGCTCTACAAGGCCAAGGGTGTTTCGGACGTCGCCACCGCGGAAGGCGTCGCCAAGGAACTGGTCAAGATCGAGAAAGACAATCCTTCGCTGCACATTCAGCAGATCTTCACCACCGTCGATCACACCATCAAGACCTACCATTCGGCCCTGGAGGCATTGATCGAGGGCTCGATCCTGGCCGTCGTCGTGGTTTGGTTTTTCCTGCGCAACTGGCGCGCGACCCTGATTTCGGCACTGGCCATTCCCCTTTCCGCGATTCCCACCTTTGCCTTCATGCAACTGATGGGCTTTACGCTCAACGAGATCACCTTGCTGTCATTGTCGCTGGTCGCCGGTGTGCTGGTCGACGATGCCATCGTCGAGATTGAAAACATCGTGCGCCATATGCGCATGGGCAAGAGCGGGTATCGCGCCGCGATGGAGGCGGCGGACGAAATCGGGCTGGCCGTGGTCGCCACCTCATTCACCATCATCGCCGTTTTCCTGCCGGTGAGTTTCATGGGCGGCATCAGCGGCCAGTTCTTCAAGCAATTCGGCCTCACCGTGGCGGCCGCGGTATTCATCTCGCTGCTGGTGGCGCGCATGATCACGCCGGTGCTGGCGGCCTATGGCCTGAATAGTGATTCGATCCCGCACCGCGACGACGGCCCGATCATGTCCGCCTATATCAAAACCTTGAAATGGTGCGTCGCCAATCGCTGGAAGACCATCGGATTCGGCACGTTGTTCTTCGCGCTGTCGATCGGCGGCGGAATGTTGCTGCCGCAGGCTTTCGTGCCGCCGGAGGATTTCTCGACCTCGATCATCAATATCGAACTGCCGCCGGGCGGCAAACTCGAGGACACGGCGCGGCTGTCGGCGGCGGTCACCGCCATCATGCGCAAGCAGCCGGAAGTCACGGATGTGGTCGAGTTCGTGGGCACGGATTCCGCCGATGTGCGGCAGGGGGCTGTTTTCGTCAGCCTGGTGCCTCGCAATAAACGCAAGGCGAGCGCCAAGGAAATCGAACAGCGGGTAATGCCGCTGCTCAACCAGGTCCCGGACGGACATATCAGTTTCCAGAATTTCGGATTCGGCGGCGGCCGGGATGTCACGCTGTTCTTGGTGGGCGACGATCCGGCACTGACCGAGCGCACCGGGCATAAGCTGCTCGATGAAATGCGGGGACTGAAGGAGATTCGCTCGCCGCGCATCAATGGCGATCTGCCGCGCCCCGAGATTGTCGTGCACCCGAGGCTCGATATTGCCGCGCAGCTGGGCGTCAGCGTACAAAGCATCAGCGAGACCATCCGGATCGCGACCATGGGCGATCTGCCGCAGAACGGCGCCAAATTCGCCTTGACCGACCGCACCATACCGATCCGCGTCAGCCTGCCGGAGCGCTCGCGCAGCGATCTGACCACGCTAGAGAATCTACCCGTGCCCACGAGTTCCGGCGCGAGCGTGCCGTTGAAGTCGGTTGCGGACTTGAGCTTTGGCCAGGGACCCTCGTCGGTGCGCCGCTATAACCAAAGCCGGCGCCTGTACATCGATGCGGACCTGGCGCCCGGCATTCAATTGAGCCAGGCCACCAAAAAGATCTATGCGCTGCCGACCTTGAAGAATCTGCCCACCGGCGTGCGCCTGGTCGAAACCGGCGATACCGAGTTTCAGAAGGAGCTGGTGGCGAACTTCATCATCGCCATCATCGCCGGCGTGCTGATGGTGCTGGCGGTGCTGGTGCTGCTGTTCGCCCGCGTGTTTCAGCCCATTACCATCCTGTCGGCCTTGCCGCTGTCGCTCGGCGGTGCGTTCCTCGCGCTGTTCCTGACCAATACGCCGATTTCCCTGCCGGTCATGATCGGCGTGCTGATGCTCATGGGCATCGTCGCCAAGAACTCCATCTTGCTGGTGGACATGGCCATCGAGGAGATGCGCGCCGGCAAAACCCGCCTCCAGGCAATCGTCGAAGCCGGGCACAAGCGCGCGCGCCCCATTGTCATGACCACCGTGGCAATGGTGGCGGGCATGATTCCGGTCGCGACCGGTCTGGGCGAAGCCAGCGACTTCAGGCAGCCCATGGCCATTGCGGTCATCGGCGGTTTGATCACCTCAACCCTGTTGACTCTGGTCATCGTTCCCGCGGTGTTCACGTTCTTTGATGATATCGAGCGTTGGGCGGCGCCCAAGGCCGTGAAAATCCTGGCCGGCTCGCCAAACCCCGCACCGGGCGCATCCAGTTTGACGGTCGGGCGAAGCCGCTAGTCCATGACCGCCTGCGGCTGTGAGCGGGTGGTTCATGGCTGGCCGTCGATGATCCTCTGCACTCCCTCGAGAAGCTCCGTGGCGATGAGCAGTTTTTTCGGATCGGTATTCGCCAACAATTCCTTGCGCAGCCTCACCGCTTCAGCTTTGACTGTGTCGTAAATTTTCAAACCTGCATCGGTGAGCACGATGTGCTTGATTCGCCGATCGGTTGTTGAAGCCTCGCGGACGACCAAGCCCGCCTTCACCAGCCGATCGATCATTGCCACCATGGTGGCACCCTCCACCCCCAATCTGTCGGCGAGCTCGGACTGCGAGAGCGGTGAGCGTGCCTTCGCGGCAATGGCAATCGTCATCCAACCCGCCTGGCTGACCCCCAGATATTTCAACTTGCGGTCCACCGCCTGGCGCCAGGAGCGCGAGGTATTGTGCAAAGCGTCGCTGAAACGTTCGTCCAAATCGCTCATACACAGATCTCTAATTGTTAGCTATCTAATTAATATAGCATAGGAAGGAGGCCATTCATGATGTATTTTGCAGCCATGCACAGAACTTTTTTGGCCTGGTTCCCCGGGATCGCCTTGAGTGCACTCGGCCTGTGCGCCTTGCCCGCGCAGGCATCGGCCGAGGGTTCTTCTCTAGTTCCCAAAAGCGCCGAGATTGCCATTTTGCGAAATCCGGGCACGCCGCCGGCAGGCTCGAAAAATGCTGACGTGATCTTGGTGGAATACTTCGACTACAACTGTCCCTTCTGTAAGAAACTCGCGCCTGCGCTCGAGCGACTCATCAAGGCGGATTCAAAGGTGGCGCTGGTCTACAAGGATTGGCCGATCTTGAGCGACGTATCGGCCTATGCGGCGCGCCGCGCACTGGCTGCGGATTGGCAGGGAAAGTATGCCGTTGCACATGACACCCTGATGCGCGCATCGCATCTGGCCTCCGACAGCCAGGTGGATACCTTGCTGGCCGGGGCGGGCATCGATCTCAAGAAGCTCGATGCCGATTCACACACGCATGCCGCTGAAATCCACAAGCTGCTGCAGCGAAACGATACCGAGGCGCGTGCCCTCGGGATTCGCGGCACGCCCGGCCTGTTGGTCGGGCGGCACATGGTTGACGGTGTCTACACGGTCTCCGGCCTGCAACAGGCGGTTGCGCTCGCGCGTGCTAGCGCGAACTCCGGGTGAACCAGAAATAAAGGGGTACGCCCAGCAACAGCAGCAAGGCGCCCCAAACCACCGCCTTCGCGCCGGCGCCCACGATCGCCCACAAAGAATAGGCAGTTGCCAGAATGCCGACAATGGCCAGCGCGAACGAGCCGCGATGTGCTATGCGCAACTGCCCGGTCCATTGAAGACGCAGCAGCGCCGCCGAACACAGGGCATACAACACGAGGCAGGCGGTGGTGGAGAGCAGGATCATGAAGGTGAAAACACTCACCATGGACCTTTGATAGTTCGCGAGGATGAGCACGGTCGCCAGGATGCTTCCGAAGCACAGGCCAACGCCCGGTGTGCCATGCACCGATTCACGCGCGAAGATGCGAGGAAAATCGCCGCGGATGGCCATGGCCCGCGGCAGTTCGCCCTGCAAGAGAATCCAACCGTTCAGGGCGCCGAACGCGCTGATGGCGGCCAAGACCGCGAGCAGTTTGCCCGCGCCCGCGCCCCAGTATTGGGCTGCCAGATCCACGAACGGTGCGTTGGATTGCACCAAGGTGGCGCGGTCCACCAGCAGCAATACGGTGGTGCAGGCTGCCGCGCAGATCAGCGCGGTGATCAGCGTTCCGAGCAAGGTAACGATGGGGATGGTGCGCGCGGGATTGGCAACCTTGTCGGCGGGAATGGTTGCGGATTCCAGCCCCAACAGCGCCCACAGCGTCAACGTTGCCGCGGCGGTCACGCCGCTCAGTGACAGGGGAACCTGCATCGCCGTTGCGGCGTGGCTGGATCGCACAGCAGACAGGCCCAGCACCGCCACGGCCAGCAAAGGCAGGATCTTCAGCACCGTGGTGACGCTTTGCACCCATCCAGATGCCTTGATCCCGTACCAATTGACGAAGGTCAGAACCCAGAGAAATGCCAGGGTCAGCAATGCGGACGCGCCGGGTTTCTCTGCGATCCAAGGCCACAGCGGACTGAGGTAGCTTACCGCGGCGACGGCGATGGAGACGTTGCCAACCCAGATCGAAATCCAATATCCCCATGCAACGATGAACGCTGCGAGCGGTCCGAAGGCGATGCGAACATAGGCATAAGGTCCGCCTGCCTCAGGGTAGGCGTGGCTCAGCCGTGCAAAAACGATGGCGAGCATGATGGCGCCGGTCGCCGTGAAGCCCCACGCGACCAGGCTGTTGAGTCCGTAAGGAGCGAGCGAAGCGGGCAACAGAAACACGCCCGAACCGATTGAATTGCCGACCACCAACGCCACGCTCATCCAGAATCCAATCAGCGGTCGTGGCGCGTGCATCGCGCCACTATAGCTTGACCGCACTCGGTAGCTTGACCATAAGAGCAGCGGATTTGACATTAATGCGCAACTCGGGTGGATGCCGGCGGTCTGATGCGTTGCCGTCCTACAGAATTTAGGGCGCAGAAGCTTGAGAATGTTCATGATGCCCCGATGGAGGGGATCTCCGCCGACAGGGGAGATCGAAGAGGGGCGAGCAAGGAGGGGAAGAATAATGACGGACACCGAAGTTTTGCGACTCCGGAATTTGCGCGATGCCGCTTTGCGGGTTAGGGCATTGGCGAAGCGTCTCGATTCCGACGCGACCGGCAAGGCACTGTTCGCCAGGAGCGGCATGCTTTGTTGGACCATCGCTCGGATCGCGACGGGCCGGCTGAGGGCACATCCGTATTTGCAATATCAGAAAGGGCCAGGCTCAGCGCGCCGGGTTGCGGACCTGCTGTTTGCTTGCTGGTCGACGCTCGCGGCACGGCGCCGCCACCGCCGCTTCGAGGCCTATGCGCTGCAGTTCCAGACGCTGGCGCGCGCGGTCGACGATGTTCGCGCGCTCACCTGGTCGCCGGATTTGAGTGACGCGCTTGGACGCATGCAGTTGCGCATGCACAGGCTGGCCAATGAGCTGGGTGCCGCGGCGCGCACCGAATGCGGCGCAACCGCGGCATCGCACCAGAGTGCGCCGCTGTATGTAAACAACAACGCACAACTCGATGAGATTTCGGTGGAGAACAACTGGCCCTATCTTGCGATTTAAATGCTGATCGATACGGTCGGCGCGCGCGCCTACGGGCGTGCGTGGCCGTCTGACTAATCCTACATAATTCGCCGCGCTGCGCCGATGCGTGCGCCCCGCACGCTTGCCGCATCATGCCCCACCAGCAGTGCATCGCGACACGAGGAGGCAGCATGCGCAATGAAAATGTTCCGAACCCGCCGAGCCCGGAAAAGCCTCCGCTGGCTCCGCACGACCCTCCGGATCCGGCACCGCAGGCCGCCGCCTGGCGGCGTGCACTGCGGGTGATCGGGCACGTGCCGCCCAAGGAATATCGCATGGGCCGAACCACGGTGATGAAGAGCACGCTTCGCAAAGGCTGAGCCATCATGCTCATGAAACAGGCAGTCGCGCTTGGAATTGCCCTGCAGACCCGTGTTTTGAAAACCTGTCCGCTTCATCGCCGGCTGTATATTGATGACGAAGTAAATCCCGCAGGTGCCTTCGCACTGGCCATCGAGTTGGTGCGTGCGCACACGCCATATGTCGAGGCGTTTCAAGATGACGAACACGCGCTGACGGATTTGCTGAGCGAAACGCTGGGTACCGCGCCGCCGTGCTGTCCGCAGTGCCGGCCGCCGGCGATGCTGGGCCGGGTGAGCGATCTTAGGCCCGTTGAGTGATCGCGGCGGCTTCGCTGAGCGTCTGCTGGAGGGCGGGCAGGTCGTAGGGCTTGGGCAGCATCAACACGGTCGGCAGGTTCTCACCCAACAGGACTTCCACACTGATCGCCCCGAAGCCGGAAGCGATCACAACCGGCAGCTTTGGATAGGCCTTGGTCAGCGTGCGCGCAAGTTCTATTCCGGACATGCCCGGCAGCCGGATATCGGTCATCACGGCGTCGAAGCTCCGCTCCTTCAGCTGCGCGATCGCCTGTTCCGCCGCTGCGACGGCAATCACGTCGTGGCCGAGTTCATGCAAGTATTCGACGGTGATGCAGCTGACCTCATCGCTATCTTCGACCAATAGAACGTTCATAGCCGACGCAGGTTAGCATAGACCGGCCGCGGAGCCCATTTAACCGGCGCGCCCGACCACGGTGCATTCATTGCGGACATAACCTGGCAAATGCCTGTTTTTCCCTTATTTTGAGACCTACAGCATGTCCGCCGGCTCACCTGAAATGTAAAGTTGCGCCGCGATAACCGGGAGAGACTGACATGGTCGAAATGGTATCTAGATGGGGCGACGGCGCCTTGATGATCACATTTCTGCTGATCACGTACGCGGTGTTCATAACACTGCGCTAACGGCTTTGGGAGCCGAGCGGCGCGCCTGAACTTTGATCTTCTGGCGCCACGCGGGTCGATTTCCACAACACCGCGCCGTAGTAACAGACGTAATACCCCGCCAGCACGAAAAACAGGCCCACGGTCAGCGGACTGCGCAGCATGCCGGCTGAGGCGAAGCTCCGATCCGAAGCAGCCGCTGCCATGGCATGGCTCGCCTGCGGATTGCCGTACATCTGCATGAGACGGTAGACCAGCCGCCCGAGGAACAGCAGGGACACGGCGATGCCCGTGTACAAATGCGGCACATAGTAAAGCTGTCCGGAGATGCGCACGAAGCGCGTCCGCGCCGCCCCCCACAGCGCAAGGGCAATCCCGATGGCCAGTCCGCAAAGCACGGCGGACAAAAAACTCACCGAGCGCAATGCGACCGGCGCCAGGAAGCAGGCGGCGACGATCAGCAGGACGCCGCGCACGCGCATACGCACCGGCCGCAGCGGTTGCTGTCCGAAATTGCGGCGGAATCGCCGGTAGACGACAAACACCACCAGGATTGCAATCGAAAGTGGGCCGATTTGCGAAAAATCCAGGTTCATTTGCCGGATACTACTACACCCATGGCCAACCCATCTTTCGCGGGGCCCGCGGGCAATCAATTGACGCGTGGTGTGGGCGCTTGGGGCGCCATTGCGGTCAACGTCGCCAATATGATCGGCACCGGCGTTTTCCTCAAGACGCGGGTGATGACCTGCAACGTAGGCGGCGCCAAAACCGTGCTGCTGGTGTGGCTCGCCGCAGGCCTGCTGTCGCTCGCCGGTTCATTTTCGTATTCAGAGATTGCGGCGATGATGCCGGAGGCGGGCGGCGACTATGTTTACCTGCGCCGCGCCTATGGCAGAGCGGTGGGCTTTCTTTACGGCTGGATGACCTTTGCCGTGGCCAAAGCCGGCTCGCAGGCCGCACTGGCGGTCGGCCTTGCCATTTTCATGAACGTCGCGGTCGGCGGCGCGTTGGAGCACTGGCAGCTCGCCGCATCGCCGTTCGGCTATCGCCTGCACGTGAGCGGCTTGACGCTCATTGCGCTCGCCACGATCTGGTCGGTGGCGCTGATCAATTGCGCCTCGGTCAGGTCGGGAGGGTGGACAGCCCTGGCGTTGACCATCGCGAAGGTTGCATTGATCGCCGGGGTGGCGGTGAGCGCCTTCATCTTTGCCCCGGGCGATTGGGCGCATCTCACCGGCTCGGGATTGGCCGGCAGTTGCGAAGGCGTCGCCGCGAGCGCGCGTGGCGGCTACGCCGGCTTCGGTGCCGCCATGCTCGGGGCATTGTGGGCCTACGATGGTTGGAACAATGTGGCGCCGCTGTCGGGAGAGATTCGCAACCCGCAACGTAATCTGCCGCGCGCGTTCATCGGCGGCATGCTCGTGGTCGCGTCGCTCTATCTGCTGGTCAATCTGTCTTATTTCTACGCGATGACTCCGCTCGAGATCGCGAGCGTGCCGACCGGCTCTTCGGTCGCCACCGAGGTACTGCAGAGATTCTTGGGGCCGATCGCGGTATCCATGACCGCCGTGGCGCTCATGATCTCGTCCTTCGGCTCGCTGCACTCGAGCGTGCTCGCGAATTCCCGCGTCCCGTTTGCGATGGCGCGCGATGGTTTGTTCTTTCGCGCGTTGGCCCATTTGTCGCCGCGTTCCAACGTGCCGGCCCGGGCGATCGTGGCTCAGGCCGCGTGGGGCAGCGTGCTGGCGGTGTCAGGTTCATATGATGAGCTTACCGACTCGGTGATATTTGCCTCCTGGCTTTTCTATGGCCTCAGCACCGGCTCGCTGTTCATCTTCCGCAGAACCATGCCGGATGCGCCGCGTCCCTACCGCGCACTGGGCTATCCGCTCGTTCCGGTGATCTTCCTGCTGGTCACGGCAGCGCTGCTGGTCAATACCTTCGTCGCAGCGCCCAAAGAGGCCTTCAGGGGAGTGGCGGTGTTGTTTGCGGGTCTTCCGTTGTACTGGTATTGGTCGCGCAAAAACCCGGCCTAGTTGGGCGGTCGGGAACATTCACTTTGATGTACGTGTGGGAGTGGAGACGCAGAAGTGGTCCGTCGCGCTTCGCGAACGGACTTCGGTCGGTGGGCGTCTGATTGACACGGATGTCATCAGTGAGATCCGTAAAGGCGACAAGGCCGAGCCCGGCGTGCGGGCTTTTTTCGAGGACACGAGCCGCGACTCGGTCGATCTTTATCTGTCGGTCGTCACGATCGGAGAGCTACGGCAGGGCGTGGAGCGCATCCGGCATCGAGGGCATGACGCGCAGGCAAGGGTTCTCGGCCGCTGGCTTGAACAGGTGACGACGATCCATGCCGAGTCGATTTTACCCTTCGACGAAGAGACGGCACACGTCTGGGGGCGACTGCGGGTACCAAATCCTGAAAATCCAGAGCCAACCCTTTGGGATCGGACGGATTTGGCTTCATTCATTGTTGTCGCCTCCTCATTGGGAGCATACCCAACTTCGTCGGCTCCCCCTCGACGATCACCAAATCCGTCACGCTCGCGGCCACGTGGAATACTCAGACAGGCTCCTAGCTGTGCTCTCCCGGCAGATCGAACACCAAGGCCTCAGCATCGCGGCCGCGCTCCACATGCAGCCGGGATTCGCCGGTGATTTGCAGGGCGTCTCCCGCCTCCAGTTCGACGCCGTTCGCGGCGAGGGTCCCGCGTGCGAGGTGCAGGTACATGCGCCGGCCGGCGGCAATCTGAGATTCGGCCGCTTCCGTGCCGTCGAACAGACCCGCATAGACACGCGCATCCTGATGGATTAGCAGTGAATCTTGCGCGCGGTCAGGCGAGACGATGAGCCTCAGGCGCCCACGTTTCTCCTCTGCGCTGAAGCGCTTTTCTTCGTAGCTCGGGTCGATATTCAGGTGATTCGGCTGGATCCAGATCTGCAGGAAATGCGTGCCCTCGCTGGAGCTGGGATTGAACTCGCTATGCCGCACGCCGCTCCCGGCACTCATTCTCTGCACGTCTCCCGGCCGGATGGTCGAGCCGTTGCCCATGGAGTCCTTGTGCGCAAGCTCCCCGGACAACACATAACTGATGATCTCCATATCCCGATGGCCATGGGTGCCAAATCCTGCGCCGGCCTGCACGCGGTCTTCATTGATCACCCGCAGCGGACCGAATTCCACGTGATTCGGATCGTAGTAGTCGGCGAATGAAAAGCTGTGAAAGGACTTGAGCCAACCATGATCGGCAAAGCCTCTTTCCTGACTGCGTCTGACGGCGTTCATGTAAACCTCCTGAACCAATCACACCTGCTGCTCGAACCGTCCGATGAGTTCGGGTAGGACACACCCTACAGGGGGTAACGTGGCCACCCGACTGTCCGGCGCTGCCATCGATATTACAGTCCTTCCATATCGCTGCGGGAGAGCAACAATGTCGATCGGCACAATACTGCTAATCATCCTGGTGCTGCTGTTGATCGGCGCGCTGCCGGCGTGGCCGTACAGCACCGCGTGGGGCTACTACCCGAGCGGCGGGCTGGGCCTGGTTCTCATCGTACTGATCGTGCTGGTGGTGATGGGCCGACTGTGACGCGCCGTGGCTCATGATTAGCATGCCATTGAGCATTGCACTGATCCTCGGCGGCGCAGCGGGCGTGGCCGATTCGTGCGGCGCGAGTTCTTCGCCCTCGAATTTCGACTATCTGGTTCTCGCCAGCATGCCGGACGCGCAGCGCGCGATCTCGGTGGCCGGTTACCGGCCCGCTCCGCGCCAATTGCTTCAGAAATATCCGTGCAATTCGAACAGCACCAGCTGCTGATTCTCCTGGTTGTTTTGCGGTATGCCGAAGTAGTGCCGATAGCCGGCGCGTAACTGCAAAAACGGCAGCGGAGTATATTCGTACACAATGCTGTAGCGGGTCTGCTGGTCGTTGTTGATCGAGCGATCCGGATCGGAATATTCCGCCGTAAACTTGAGGTTGTGTCCCTTGCGGATGCGCCAATCCGCCTCCAGCAGTGCCGCCGCCAGCGTTCTCCCGCCGGGAAAACTGTCATCGTGCACGATGTCCCCTTCGGCCAGCCAGCCGATGGGACCGGTCTTCAGACCGGCAAACAGGCCGCCGACGTGCCGATCGCCTGCATTCGATTGCGTCGACGAGCCGGCGATGCCGACGCGCCAGACGGGTTTGGTGTACTCGAGCTGTGTGGTGACCTGATAGCCCGAGCCCGTGGTTGCGTTGCTGGCGCCGTTGGTCAGGTCGAATTCCGCCGACCACGCAGCGTGCTCATAGCCGAGTTCGACGCCCTTGTCCGGCGTGGTCATGCTGATGCCGGTGACCTCGCGCACGAACGCCGTTTGATCCTGCAGCCGCCAGCCGAACGGCAGATAGAATTGCCCGCCCTTCAAATAGAAGCCATCCGTGGTATCGCCATAGCGAACGTAGGCTTCCTCGTTCTGCGAACCGTTGGGCGCGATCTGTTCATCGACATAGACGCCGAGCCGATTCGGAATGATGGTGAGATCCGCGTATACCCGGAATTGATCCAAGGAAAAAGCCTGCTGGCTCGGCGTGTTCGGCGCGGTGTCCCGAGTCCAGTCCGCCCGTAAATCCCCGCCGACCCGCAGTCGGTCGGTGAGCTTTCCGCTCCACGAATCGATCGAGTTGTCGAGCGTTTCCGCCGGCAACAGCACCTTGGCGTAGGTGATGCCAAAATCATTGCGCAGGCCGCCGCCGGTCGGATTGACGTGGCAGACGTTGCATTTATACCCTTCCTGGACCGCCAGATAGGGTTCCGCAAAAGCCGGCGCGGCCTCGAGGACCGCGAGGATTGCGAGCATCAGTGCGGCGAGCGTCAAGCGCTGAATCATGGGACATCCCTGACATCGAAGGTGGAAATGACCGAGTCGCCGCGCTCGTCGGGCGTGCCGACCACGACGGATCGACCGGCGATGTCGCTGAATTGCGCCGACGAATTCGCGTCGATGACCACGCGGTAGCGGCCGGCGGCCAACGGCTGTGCCGGCCAGATCATCAGGGCTCGAAGGTTGGCGCCGGAGATCGAGAGCCGCGCGGGCATGCTCTCAGTCACCGGCGGACCGTCCGCGCCGAGCCGCTCGATGCGAATCGCATGCGTCCCGAGCTGGGTCATGTCCAGTTCATGATTGAACGCCAGCATGATTTGCGGCGGCGGCCCGTCCACCGGCTCGGAGGCGTTCGGCACGACCGCCGTGACGGCAAGGGCCGCGGCGTTCACAGCGGCGGGCGTGGACGAAGCCGCGGCGCCGTTGGTGATCCATTGCCGAATGAATGCAATCGTGTCGGTGGTAAGAAACGGGCCGCCGAGCGGCATCTGGGCACCGACCGCGGCATGCCCCTCCAGCTTTTGAATGATGTAGCTGTCGTCCGGATCACCTGGCTTTACACGCATCAGCGACGGCACTTCGGTGCTCGGCACGCCGACCAGAAGGTTGTAGCTGTTGGCTGCATCGAGCCGCAGCCCTTCCGGAGCGCCGCCACCGACATGGCACACCGAGCAAATCGGCGTAAAGATATTTGCCTGGATGGAGTCGAAGTCGGCGGATAGCGGCGGAGGCGGGCTGCCGCCGGACAGAGGCCGGCCGTTGGCATCGAGTCCTTCGCCGTTTCCCGCACAGCCGGTGAGCGTGAGGACGAACAATACGACGCCGAGCGAGAGCGGCGGCGCCGCGAGTTTTCGTGAGTTCATAGCAGTTTCAAGGTGAGGTCAGATCGATACGCCCGTAGGTTCCATCCGCGCCGCCGTTCGGGCCGGCCGCAAAGAACAAGGTGTTGTGAGGCTGGCTGTTTGCATCATTGCCGAAGGCGATGCCCAGCAGTCCGGGAGCGGATGAGGCGGCGGTATTGGTGTTGGCGAGCGTGCCAAGCGGCGTGCCTGCGCCCGGATCAAAGGCGTTGATCGTACCGTCGCCATAATTGCCGATCAGCAGCGCGTTGCTGAATGTGCCGAAGTCGGCTGGTGCAAGCGCAATGCCCCAGGGTGCGTTGAGCATGCCACCGGCGATCAACTGTTTTATCAACTTGCCGTTGGTGTCGTAGATATCCACGAACCCCAGGCCGCTACCGTTGACCGCCGCAATATTGGCCGGCGCCAGCTGCTGTGCGTAGGCTACATAGATCTGCGTGGCTCCCGCCGCGCCGCTGCCGGGAATGGCTTGAATTCCGAATGGCGCATAGCCGGCCGGAATGGCCGGATCGGCAAAGCTTAAAACGCTGGATGAGCTGGTCTGCTTGGAAAAGTTGGTGTCGAACACGTCGATCTTGTTGTTGTGAAAGTCGGCGGCGTATAGAAGCAGTGCGCCGTTATTCGCGGCAATCGCCAGCCCCGTATATACCGCGCCGCCGGAATCGGCATACATCGTGATGGCGTGCGTCGGATCAACGCCGGGCGACCAGCCGGCAATCATGCCGCCGGCGCCGTCCAATATGAACACCGATGAGCCGGACTTGCCCGCGGCCGACACCATGAAATCGGCGGTGCTGGCATTCGCGACGATTCCTGTGGGATCGAACGCGGCACCGCCGGTACCCGGCGCAAGCATCACGATCAACGGTGTCGCGCCCGGCTGGGCAACGCCGTTGCCGTCGTAGAGCGTCGAGGTCTGGGTGGCATTGTTCGCCACCCAGGCGGGCGCGGTGCTCGGCGCCGCCGCTATCGACAAGCCCCATGGATTGATGAGATTGGTATCGACGTGCATCGCGGTTCCGCCGGCGACGTCCGCAACCAGCTCGGTGACCGTGGCCGTGCTCGCAGCAGTCACCGTGAGCGTCGCGGATGCGCTGCTGCTGCTATAGATGCCGCCGCTGCAGTTCAGTGTAAAAATTTCAGTGCCGGCGCTGGTCGGCGTGATGTTCATGCTGCCGCTTGCGGACTGCATTCCGCTCCATGCCCCGCTCGCGGTGCACGACGTGCCGCTGGTTGCGGACCACATGAGTGTCACCGCGCGGCCCGAGACCACCGAAGTCGGATTGACGCTGATTGAAATCGAGGTGGGGGTCATCGAACCGGAGGGCGCGTGATATCCGCCGCAACTCTGCAGAACGGCGCCTGCCATGACCACAAGTCCGCCGATAGCCGTACGAAGGTTCTTCATGGTTCATCCCCGAGCGGACCGGCATGGCCGTCGATTCAAGAGGTAAGTGCCCAAGCAATCAAGAAAGGTTTAATCTTGGCCGGCGTTATCGATGAGGTTGATCGATGCATTGTTCACGGCACGGTTCGGCGGTTGTCAGCTAGTGCGTCTGCGCTCAGCCGCTGCTTTGCTCGTCGGTTTCGCATTCAGCTCAGGCCAGTCAGTCGCGCAGGATGAGTGGGGCGGTTCACTCGCGCTGTCGAGCGACTATTTCGTGCGCGGAATATCGCGCACCAGTGATCATCCTGCCTTGCAACTGGATTATCACTATGCGAGTCCGGGCGGATTGATGGCGGGTGTGTTTGCGTCGAACTCGCAGACCGATCCCAGCCAACCTGAGAATCCCGAACTGAGCGCGTTTATAGGATATGGTTGGAATATCGACGGAGATTGGCGCGCCAGGATAATCGCAAGCCATTATGCCTATCCCTGGAATCACGCCGGCTCGCACTACAACTACGATGAAATCGATCTGGATTTGTCCTACGAGAGCTGGCTGCATTTCGACGTGGGGTATTCGCCGAACTCACCGCGATTTCTCGCGCCGCCGTATCAGAGGCTGGTCGGCGTCACGGAGAAATCGGCCGAGGTGAGCGCGCAACGGCAGATATATGCGAAGCTCTCGCTTACCGCCGGTGTCGGGTATAGCTTTCTGGAGGGACCCGAATCGGGAGGCTACGGTTATGGGAGTGTCGGGGCCGCCTACGATATTCGGTCGGTGACCCTGGCCGTGGCTTATGTCAAGACCACGGCCGAAGCTAAGGCATTGTTTTATAATGCTGCGGCGACCGGACAATGGACGGGAACCGTCATTTGGCGCTTCTAAAAACCGGCGCTACGTGCAACCCTTCGATGCGCGCCCGGTACTTACCGCTAGAGACTGAATTCGACGAGGACAGCGTTGATGACCCTGCCTGCCAAGAACTCCCCCAAAGAGCGCGATATCGCGCTGTTGGCGGCCATCGCGGCAGGCGATCGACATGCCCTCGAGGAGTTGTATCTGAGCTATCACCGGCGCCTGGCGCGCTTCTTATCGCGCTTTACACCGCGCTATGAGAATGTTGAAGAAATCATCAACGATACCTTCATGGTGGTCTGGCAAAACGCCAAGGAATTTCGCAATGCCTCGCAGGTGTCCACCTGGATCATTGGGATCGCGTACCGCACCGCATTGAAATCGTTCCGGCGCCAAAAGAACCATGCGGCAACCGGCAGCCTCGAGGACTATCCGGAACAGACCGTCGACCCGACCTTCGATGCCGAAGTTCATGATTGGTTGAAGCACGGCTTGAGCCGCCTGCCGATCGAGCAACGGCTGACACTGGAACTTGCCTATCACATGGGACATTCCTTGGAAGAGATTGCGATCATCACCGAGTGCCCGGTGGGCACGGTGAAAGCCCGCATGTTTCATGCGCGCGAAAAATTGCGCCAATACCTGCCCACACTGAGCGGCGGGCCGCCTGAAATGCCCGCGAGACTTGGATGACCCATCATCACCGGACTGAGAAATCCGCAGAGCACCAGGAGGTCTCCGCGCTGATCCCCTGGTACGTCAATGAGACCATCGATGAGGCTGAACGCCAGCGCGTCGAGAATCACGTTGCCGTTTGTGCCGAGTGCCGCGCTGATCTATCGGTGCAACAGCGGATTTTTGAAGGCATCGATGCCGAACCGGCGCTCGATTACATGCCGGTCGCATCGCTCAAACGTCTGCAGACGCGGCTCGATGCGCTGCAGTCGGCGCCGGCCTTGGCGCCGCCGCCGGAGCAGCAGAGCGACGGCCGGATGCCGTGGCGCGGCTGGATGGCGGCCTCAATCGCAGCGATGGCGGTCGCAGTGGCGCTATTGGCCGTGGATGGATGGGTCCGGTTCGAGGCGCGGCTCACCCAGCCCAATTACCGCACCGTGACCAACTCGAGCCCGCGACCGCAAGGCGAGGTGATTCGGGCGGTGTTCTCACCGACGATCACGCTGGTGGAACTGCAGTCCATCCTCGATGAGGCCCAATTGAAAATCGTCTCGGGTCCGACCGAAGCAGGAGTGTATTCGCTGGCTTCGAAATCGACGCTGCCGGTGCGCTCATCGCTCGCGCTGTTGCGCCGGCATCCGGCCGTGCGCTTCGCCGAGGGAACCTTGCCGGAGCCCGAAGCGGTCAACCCGCAATGATGCGTGCGGCAGCTCTCGGCGGCATGTTGGCGGTGCTGGCAGCATGCAGCAGCACGCCGGTACGCATCGCTTCGCGTCCACTCGGCAATCAAACCGCGCAAGCGTCGGATCGCTTCATCATCGTCGCGGTGGAAAATACTCCTCCGACATTCGTCGCCCGTGCCGGCGCGACACCCCGCGGCTACGATAGCGCCGCCGATTACGGCGCCACGCTCCAGGCACGCGAAGCGATGCGCGCCGTGGAGCGCGAGTACGGATTAAGAGAGATAAACGCATGGCCCATTGACCCGCTGCACATCCACTGCGCCGTGCTGGAGATTCCCTCCGGCGCCAATCGCAGCACGCTGCTTGCGGCGCTCGCGAAAGACCCCCGCGTCAAACTCACCCAACCCCTGCAAACCTTTGCGACGCGTACCGAAGGGTACAATGATCCCTACATCGGCCTGCAGCGGGGCTTTCAGCAAATGGACGTGGCCGATGCGCATCCGTGGTCGCGCGGGGAGGGCGTCAAGGTCGCGATCATCGATACCGGAGCGGACATCCGCCATCCTGATTTGCGTGCCAGCGTTACCGCCGCCGTCAACTTCGTCGACTCCGATGATGCGCAGTTCCTGCGCGACCGCCACGGCACCGAGATGGCCGGCGTGATCGCCGCCGTCGCCAACAACCGTGAGGGCATCGTCGGCGTGGCGCCGAATGCACGGCTGTTGATTTTAAAGGCCTGCTGGCAGGCACGTCCCGATGCGGATGCAGCGCGCTGCAATTCTTTCACATTGGCGCGCGCCCTGACCGCCGCATTTGACGCTCATGCCCAGGTGGTCAACCTGAGTCTCGCAGGCCCCAATGATCCTCTGCTCGGCGATTTGATCCGCGAGGGACAGCATCGGGGTGTATTGTTTGTCGGCGCGGCTCCGGACAGCGCCGGAGTCGAGGACGGCCTGCTGCATCACGCCGGAGTCATCGAGGTCGCCAGCGCAGAAACACATTCAGCCATCGATACCGCGCTGTACGCACCGGGACGTGAAATTCTCACCCTGCTCCCCGGCGGCCACTACGATTTTGCCTCCGGCGCTTCGATTGCCACCGCACAGGTCAGCGGCGTGGTTGCGCTCATGTTGGCGAAGCATCCCGCACTATCCGCAGCGGCGGCCTACCGCCTATTGCGCGACACCAGTTCTTCGTTGAAAACCGCGGACGGGGGCGTCAAGGGTATCGACGCCTGCGCGGCGGTGGTCACGCTCGTCGGGCAAGGTTCCTGCCATACCATCGAGGGCGATCACTCGCCGCTAAATCCGAACGGCAGCCGCGTCGCCCTGCATTGATTCCCGCTCAATGTGTCGGAGGGCGCTTCAATAGTTCGCCGCGATCCACGGAACGTACATTCAGGTGAATCTTCGTGATGCCCCGCAGCGTGGTCAACGGCACGCCGCTGCCGGCCGGCCCGATGGCCCATACGCGGCGATAGAAATCCGGCAATGTGCCAACCTCGTGTTGAGCCACTTCACTGATCACGTCGCCCTCGCGGATGTCCGCGCTGTGCGCAGGGCCACCGTCAACCACCCCGGTGACGTAGACCTTTCCGGCCAATTCCACGGCGTAGATGCCGAGCCAGGGCCGCGGCTGCCGCTCCGCGTGTCCCGTGGATCTCAGACTTTGCAATATGGGTTTCAGCAGATCGATGGGCACGAACATGTTGGCATTGATCTCCTCTCCCGCGATGACTTCACGGACCAGCAATGATCCGAGACCCACCAAGGCGCCGTGCTCATCGAGCAGCGCGGCGCCCGACCAATGCGGGTGCGCAGGTACCGTGAATATTGCCTCCTCCAACAGATATTCCCAGGCGCCGGCGAATTCGCGCCGCGCGAGCACATGCGCCGATTGCGGCGGCGCGAATTCCTTGGCGCTCAAGACATGCACGGCGCCGCCGGCGCGCACCTGTGCCGAAGAACCCAGTGGAATGGCAGGCGCGTCGATTTTCTGCAGCGGCAGTACCAGGCCGAATCCGGTCACCTGATCATAGGCCAGAGGATGAGCGGCGATTTCGCGCCCATCGGCACGGGTCAGCCAGACATCCGTCGCCTCGGTCATCAGGTAGCCGATGGTCAAGATCAGTCCCGCGGAATCGATTACCACGCCGTTGCCAATGCGCTGCGATCCGAGGATTCCGGCGGTGAATGCATCTTCCGGAATGACTGCGCGCAATTTGGTGACTGATTTACTGATCGATTCGAGATCGAGGCTCATCGATTCATCGTCCGCTCAAACACATGACAGATACAGTTGTGCAAATTTTGCAATTCAAGTGGGCGTTCCGGCAGGTATTGAGAATCGTTCGCAATAATTGCTCAGCATACATTTGCAAAATGGGGAAAAATATCTCATTCCTTCACTTACCGAGGCACGATCATGGAACGCAAGATTTCACGTCGATCTATCGTCAAAGGCGGTCTCATCGCCGGTGCATTGCTACCCGCGGCAGGTCTCATATCCCTCAACGCGGACGCCGAGACTCTGCCGCCCCTCGACCCGTCCGATCCAACCGCCAAGGCATTGGGATTCGTCACTGACGCCTCCAAGGTCGACACCAAAACCCACCCAACGTTCAAATCCGGTCAACGATGCGGCACCTGCGCGCAATTCCAAGGCAAGCCCGGCGATGCCAGGGCAGCGTGTACGATTTTCGCCGGCAAGAGCGTACCTCAAGGTGGCTGGTGCCAGGTATGGGCGCAGAAAGGTTGAATAGGGCGGCGCTCCGACCCACGTCACGGAAGCGCTGCTGGGATCCGATCAAACTTCGAGGATGTGGCGACACCCCATCCTCAGGGTGCTTTTGCTGGCCTACATCGCGTGGGGAGCATGGCACTGGTACACCGGACGTCCGGTTCACGCCCCTGACGGCGTGCTCACCGCGGCCGAGCCGCTGCAAACCGCCGTTGCCGATGCCGGCAAGGTGCGCAAAGGCCGCTGGACCCTGACGCTTCGCGCGACCTATGCAATCACCGCGCGGGTGTTGGCGCGCGAGGCCTATCATTTCGACGCCATATCCGATTTGGTTCCGGAAGATCTTGCGCTGGGCTGGGGGCCCATGTCCGACGGCCGCGTATTGCGCACCCTGGAGATTTCGCAGTCGAATCGCTTCTACTATTGGAGAGCGAGCGCGGCAACCGCGATCGGGCGGGAGGCAATCATCACCCATAGCGCCAATACGCATGTTATTCCGGAAAATGCGGCCATCGCCGCCGCGTTGGCGCGGCTGCGTCCCGGCGAGGTGGTGACCTTGAGCGGGAGCCTGGTCGACGCGGTGCGCGATGACGGCCGTTGGCTCAAAACTTCCCTGGTGCGCAACGACACCGGCGCAGGTGCCTGCGAAGTGATGCTGGTGACCGATGTCATACCTTGAGCAGCCATTCGCGCAACGCGCGCGCGACGGCTTGCGGGCGTTCGAGGGGCGCCATGTGACCGGCGCCGTGGATTTCGAACAGCGTCGCGTGCGGAATTCTTCGATGAATGCTCTGCTGCTGCGACACCGGTGACCACAGATCATCGCTTCCGCTCAGCAGCAGCGTCGGGACCGCGATGCCGGACAGGACCGCGAGCGCGTCCGGCCGGCGCAGCATTGCGCCGACCTGCTGGGCATAGGCATCGGGCGTCCAGCGTTCGATCATCGCCGTCATCTGCGGCATGAGCTGTGCCGCTCGCGCGCCGTCGCTGCCCAGCATGGGCGGCAACCATTCGGCCGCCAATGCCGCCATGCCGCGCTCGTAGGCCACGCGCAGCAAGTGCCCGCGGCTTTGCGGTTCGCCGTCGCGCACGGCGTGCACGCTGGTGTTGAGCAGTGCCAGGCCGGTGATGCGCTTGGGGTCGGTGCGCATGAGTTCCAGCGCGACGCGTCCGCCCATCGAATGGCCCGCCACGGCAAAGGACTGCGGGGCGATGTCAAGCACGTGCCGGGCCATGGCGCCGATCGTGGAGAAGCCGGGGAACGACACCACCGTCGTCTGCGCAACACCCGCGAGACGCTGCGGAATATCGGCCCAAAAACTCTCGTCGCACAAAAGTCCCGATAAAAGCATCAGCGACTGCTTCATAATGCCCCGCATTATGGCACGCGACATTTACCAGGCCGTGCGCGAAGCCTGCCTGTGGCTTCCGGAGGCGGAGGAATTCACCTCCCACGGGTCGCCGAATTTCCGGGTTCGCGGCAAAACCTTTGCCACCTACGTGGTCAATCA
Organism: Steroidobacteraceae bacterium; assembly: GCA_036267715.1. Classification (GTDB taxonomy): domain Bacteria; phylum Pseudomonadota; class Gammaproteobacteria; order Steroidobacterales; family Steroidobacteraceae; genus Bog-1198. The sequence continues at coordinate 345,629 of DATAVN010000006.1, forward strand.
TCATGGCGATGGACGCGTCGCGCTCTGGCTCAATGCCGTCGCCGGCTCCCAGGAGCTGCATGTGCGGGCCGAACCGAAGCACTTCTTCGTTCCTCCGTATGTCGGACCCCGCGGTTGGCTGGGTGTGCGCTTGGACCACGGCATCGGCTGGGACCGGGTCGCGGCATTGGTGCGCGAAGGTTATGAAAAGGTTGCGCCGGCGGATATGCGTGCCCGCGCCGGCGAGACGCCACGGATCAAGGCTCCCCGCAAGGCGCTGTCGCCGAGGGAAATCGATCCGTTCCAATCCGCGCGCGCCCGCACCGTGCTCGAGAAATTGCGCAAGATCTGCCTGGGACTGCCCGAATCAGGCGAAGGCAGCCAGTTCGGCCACCCGGTTTGGCTCGCCGGGAAAAAGACCTTCGCCATCGCTCGCTTTGCCGGCGCGCGGCTCACCCTGTGTTTTTGGGTGGGCGTGGATCAACAGGGCATGCTGATCGCAGACCCTCGATTTCAGATTCCACCCTATTTCGGCCATAACGGTTGGATCGCGCTGGATGTCCAGCAACAGTGCGATTGGCGCGAGATTCACGGCCTGGTGCTCCAGAGTTACCGGCATTTCGCACTCAAGCGCATGTTGCAGGCTCTCGGCGCCGAGCATAACTCACCTGGGCGGCTATACTACGGTTCATGAACATTCCGAGCGCTGCTTCGCGTGCGATGATCGAGCGCCTGATCGCATTCAACACCGTGTCGCGCGAGTCCAATATGGGCCTGATCGAGTGGGTGCGAGACTACCTGCATGGTTTCGGTGCGAAAACGCGGCTGACTTATGACGCCGCAGGCAAGAAAGCCAACCTGTTTGCCACCTTGGGCGAGTCGAAGCAGCCCGGACTCATCCTTTCCGGCCACACCGACGTGGTGCCGGTGGACGGCCAGAACTGGGACACGGATCCTTTCGTTGCCACGGAGCGCGACGCCAGGCTGTACGCGCGTGGATCGGCGGACATGAAGGGTTTCATCGGGATCATCCTCGCGCAGGCACCCAAATTCGTCGCGGCGCTGAATGAGAATCGCCTCGATGCGCCCCTGCACTATGCATTGAGCTACGACGAGGAGGTGGGCTGCCTCGGCGTGCGCGGCTTGATCCGCGATTTGCAGGAGAGCGGAATTCGCGCCGCCGGGTGCGTGGTCGGTGAACCCACCTCCATGCAGCCCATCATCGCGCACAAGGGAACGCACCGCTTCCGTTGCGCCGTGCACGGCAGAGAGGCGCATTCCAGCTACGTCACCCACGGAGTGAATGCGATCGAATACGCAGCGCGCCTGGTCGTGTTCATTCGACAGCTCGCGGACCGGCTCGCCCAGATCGAGCAGCGCGACTACGGATTTACCGTGCCGTACTCGACACTGTCGACGGGGCTCATTCAGGGCGGCATTGCGGCGAACGTCGTGCCCAAGGATTGCGAGTTTCAATTCGACCTGCGCACTTTGCCGCGGGCCTCGCCGGACGCGCTGTACCAGGAGATTCGCCGATACGCTGAGATGCTGGCGGCGGAAATGCACGCCATCGATGCGAATTCGGGCATCGATTTGCAATGGGTCAGTCAGACCGTGGGGCTCGCGGCGGCGGAAACCGATGCGATCGTGCAATGGGCGATGCGGCTATCGAAGAATCCGACCGCCGGAAAGGTGTCGTACGGCACCGAGGCCGGCCTGTTCCAGGAGATGGGTGTACCCACGGTGATTTGCGGTCCGGGAGACATCGCCGAAGCGCATCGCCCCAACGAATTCGTGGCGCTCGATCAACTCGCGCAGTGCGAAGGTTTTATGGACCGGGTGCTGGAGACCGGCTACGCGAAGGCTTGAGCGAACGAGGCGCAGCTGCTGGTTGAGGCGACATAGCGTTCATGCAGGATGCAAATCCCATCCTCGCCGCGAACCGCGGCGTAGGCGGAACTCAGCGACGACAATCCCGGCATGGCCGCCTCCAATGCCGCCGGCGCCTGCTCGAAGCGCGTGCATGACAGGCAGCAATGCGCGCCGCGCGGATTCATTGGCCCAGGCGATTCCAGAAGCCGCCAAAGACCTGGGTCGACAGCACGAAGCCCAAGATCACGTTCACCGCGACGCCGATGGTGAAGGCGTAGAACGGCCGCGCGCCGATCGAGGCGAATTCACGGAACCGGGTCGTGAGACCGATGCTCAAGAACGCGAAGGTGAAGGCCCAGGTGCGCAGCGCCTGCAAGGGATTCACCAGGGCCGGCACCACGTCTTTCTTGTAGGCGGCATAGTCGAACCCGCGTGTTATCAGGGTCATCGCGGCGGACGCGATCAGAAATCCAAGCACGAATTTGGGAAACCGAGTCCAGATTTCCGCGGCACTGGACCGGCCTTGCACGGCGGTCCGTTCCCAGCGCGTGGTGGCGATCAATGAGAGGACAAAGGCCCACACGCCGATCCACACGTCGCGCCCGATCACCTTCATGAGGGTGAACGCGCTCACCGCTGCGTCCGGGCTGCCCAGGATCCCCGGTACATTGCCGGCGTAGCCGCCGTAGGTTTGTGCCGCGGCCAGCCCCGCCGCATCGGCGAATTCAGAGGTGCCAATCCAGGCGCCTGCGACGCCGGTGGACAGGTTCAATGCTCGAGCGAGAATCGGCAGCACGAAAATCATCACGATCGCCCAGATGACCACCAGCGAAATGGCAATCGAAACCTCTTGTTTCCTGGCACCAACCGCACCGCCCACTGCAATGGCACCCGATACGCCGCAGACGGCGCCACCGGTGCCCAGGGTGGCGGCCAAGCGCCGATCCAATCCCAAGCGAACGGCGGCGGCATAGATTGCGCCGAAGGTGGCCAGCGACACGATGGCGGCTTGCACAATGGCGACCGGGCCCGCCCAGGCTATCAATGTCAGGGGCAAGCCGGCACCGAGCAATACGATGCCGGTCTTGATGTAGAACTCCACGCGCAATCCCGGATCGAGCCAGCGAGGCACGCCAAGGGTATTGGAGATCAGCAGACCCGCGCCAAGGGCCACGAGCGGGGGCTCCAAATTGTAGTGTGCAGCCTGGTCCCACTGCCCCAAGAAATAGATGCAGGCCGCCGCCAGATACACGAGCAGAAAAGAGGCTAGAAATCGGCTGATTCGAATGCCGAGTGCACCCGCGCCAATGCCGAAAGCCACCGACCAAAGCACGAACAACGCCGAATATTGCAGGCCGTGCAGCCTGAGCTGCAGGGCCAGGTCCGACAGCCGGCTCCACTTTTGCGGCGCCACGGCGATCCAGCGAATGCTGCTGCCGCCGGCGAACAGCGCGACCGCAACCGCGATCAAGCTCAAGCCGATCCAGATCGCCCACCAGTCCTCCTTGCGCAACAGCTCGCGCCACGGCGAGCCACGTTCTGCAATGGAAGAATTGGCAGCTTGGGCGATTTCCGCCATGGGAAGCACTCCGCGTTGAAGATGCCCAACGCTAGCCCTTCACCCAAGCCGCCGTCGAATAGTTAGATGGCATATCCAAGTGACGCGCGGTTATGAGCAGAGGGGGCGAATTCGCCCCCTCTGCCGGCATCACCCAGCAGCCGCAGCGGCCGCCCGCATCAATGACCGATGTCGGTACCCTTGTGATAATCGGGGTAGGGGGGAATCGGCGATACCGGCACTGGATGTTCCTTCAGTTGCTGCATCACAATCGCAACGGCCTGCTCGAGCTGCTCATCGTGACCGGCCGCCACATCTTTCGGCAGCTCCTCGACCATCACGTCCGGCGGAATTCCGTGACCTTCCACCTCCCACTGGCCGTTCAAGCCATAAATGGCATAGCGCGGCGCAGTAACGCTGCCGCCGTCAATGAGGGTGGGATAGCCGCCGATGCCCACCAAGCCGCCCCAAGTCCGGGTGCCCACCAAGGTGCCGATTCCCGCCTTGTGGAAATACCACGGCATGGCATCGCCGCCGGAGCCGGCGGACTGATTGATGATCATGGCCTTGGGACCGAAGATGGCCCCCTGCGGATCGTGGACCGGTTGGCCATCGCGCTCGATCGCATTGCTCAAGTGCTGCTGGCCGAGCACATTGACGATGTAGTCGGCAATCAAGCCGCCCTGGTTGTAGCGCTCGTCCAACACCAGGGCCTGCCTGTCGAGCTGCGCATAGAAATAGCGGTTGAAGTTCGAGTATCCCGCGCCGGCCGTGTTGGGCATATACACATAGGCCACCTTGCCGCCCGAGAGTGCATCGACCTTGCGCCGGTTCGAATTGATCCAATCGAGGTTGCGCAGCCCGTACTCCGAGGCAGTCGGAACCACCGTGACATCGCGCGCACCTGCACCGTCGGAGCTTTTGCCGACACGCAAAATGGTCTGCTTGCCCGCGGTACCATCGAAGAAGCTGTCGATGTTGTCGGAGCCGTGCAGCTCACGCCCGTTGACCGCGAGCAGGTAGTCGCCCTCGACCACATCGACGCCGGGCAGCGTCAGCGGCGCCTTCAGCGAAGGTGTCCAGTTTTCTCCGTCGTAGATTTTCGCGAACCGATAACGCTCGTGATCGATGGTGTAATCGGCGCCAAGCAGACCCGGCTTGGGCTCATTCGACGGAGTACGCGGACCGCTCACAAACATGTGGCCAACCTGAATCTCGCCGAGCATTTCCTCGGATAAGTAGCTGAACTCATCGCGTGATGCCAATCCTTGCAGATAAGGCTGATATTTGGCTTCAATCTTTGCGATGTCGACCCCATGGGTGTGCGGGTCGTAGAGGAAATCGCGCTGCAAACGCCAGGTCTCGTGATACATCTGCTTCCAGGTGCTGCGTGGGTCCACGGTGGCCATCATGGCGTGGTTGTTCACCGGCTTGCCGGGGTTTGCATCGGGCGTACCGGGCTTCAAATCAGACATTGGCGCGATGAACCAACTGTCGTGACGCGCATACAGTAATTTCTCGCCGTTCGAGGAGACTTTGAATTCCGACAGTTCGCTCAAAATTTCCTCGGTCAGACGCTTCTCAGTGGTGAAACGCCACAGTGCCCGGATCGGCATACCCGAGTCAGCCGAGGCTCGCCCCACCGGTGAACCCTCGGCGAGAAACAGCACACCGGTCTTGCCCACTGCCAGATCCACATAGTGCCTGGTTGGAATCGGCAGGGACAAAATGCGATTGCCGATATCGGCCAGGTCGATGACGGTCGCCTTGGGCGCCGCCGTCTTCTTGTCGTGCTTCTTTGCATCGGTCTTTTTCTTGTTGCCGGTCTCGGCGGCCGGCTCTTCGTCGGGTTTGTCCGCGGTCTTGGATTCCTCGTCCTTCTTGTTATTTTCATCATCGCTTTCGGGAGGAATGGGCGAGGCGCCGGTGCGCGCCAACACCGCAACGTAGACCCCGTCACTGGTCGCACGGTCGACCGACGACAGATCGATGCCGGCGTCGGACGGACCGCTATTGGTGGAGGCCGTGAAATACAGATATTTGCCGCTCGGGTCGAACACAGGATTCGCAGCGTTGCTCATGCCGTCGGTGATCTGGCTCGAGGTGTGAGAGCCGAGCGAGTAGACGAAGATCGCGTGCATCTCGCTTTCCAGATCGCGGCTGTAGGCGATCCACTGCGAGTCAGGCGACCACGATAAGCGGGTCGCTGCGCCGAATCCGCCGCGCAGTCCGGTATCGACCTTGACCGGCTTGCCGCCTGCGACATCGACGTACCAGACTCGCAGATGCTTGTCGGCGTAGGCAATGCGCTTGGAATCGGGCGACCAAACAGGAGCATAGAAAAATGAAGGGTGGGGGCCCAAGTCGATCACCCTGGGTGCCTTCAGAGCATCCTGATCCCGGATGTAGAGTTGATACTCGCCCGATGCGTCGCTGAAATAGGCGATTGATTTTCCGTCCGGCGACCACGCCGGATCGCGTTCCGCGCTGCCTGGAGTATTGGTCAAATTGCGCGTATCGCCTTTCTCGGCGGGCAGCGTGAAGATGTCGCCCCTGGCTTCGACAACCACCCGCGCGCCGGTCGGCGATATCCCGATATTTTCGGCGGCACTTTGCGGCACGCTCGCCAGATGCGGCTCGAGGCCGGGCAGGTCGCCATGAATCGCGACGGGTACCACATGCTCTTGATGCGCCGAGAGATCATAAAGATGCAATGAACCGAACTGCTCATAGACCAGCGCATCCTGACTCGCGCTGACGGTTTTAAAATCGTAGCCGGGATTGTCGATGAGCTGCTGAACCTGCTTGGTTTTGGTGTCGTAGCCGTACAACGACACCGGGCCGTTGCGATCCGACAGGAAGTACACAGTGCTGCCCACCCAAACCGGATTCTTGTCATTGGAATTCTCGCGCGGAATCCTCTCGAGATCCATTGTCTTCATATTGACCAGCCAAACCTGCGAGGTCTGGCCGCCCCGATAATGCTTCCATGCGCGCTGCCATTGGCGCACCGGAACATAGGCGAGAGTGCTGCCGTCGGCCGAAAAGCTGCCCCAATCGACGCTCGGCAGCGGCAGTACCGCGGCCGGCCCCACGCCATCCGCGCGCACCTGGAACAATCGTGGATATACCGACTTGCTGGCGTGCGTCGAGGTGAACAGCACGCTTTTACCGTCCGGAGTCCAGCCGGTGGCGATGCTTCCGGTCGGCTCCCACGTCAAGCGACGCGGCACGCCGCCATCGCTGCTGATCACATATACGTCGGATTGCGCGCCGGTATGCGTGGAGTAGGCAATTTGCGAGGCATCGGGCGAGAAGTACGGACCCGCTGCAATCGTGCCGATCGAGGTCAGCCGCCGCGCGTCGCCGCCCTGGCGCGGTACCGTCCAGACGTCGTCCGCATATAGAAAGGCGATCCGATCATGGCCAAGACTCGGGTTTCGCAGCAGTAGTGGCACCGCGCTCCATGCGGAAACGTAAAGAGCAAAGCTCGCGATAACACTCAAACCGGCGCTAATTAATACCCGGGGAATCATGTGCACCTCTGAATTGAAACGACAGATAACGCATCCTCAAAAATATGCGCGTCGCCGCGCTAAGCATTTACGAAACCCATGCCGGTCTCGTCGTAGCGCTCGCCGGCCGCAATGCCGCTCGGTGCGACCGCCGCAATCCGCGCCAGATCCGCGGCGCCGAGCGCGATGTCCGCCGCGGCGATGTTCTCTTTGAGCCGCGCCGCGCTGGTGGTTCCCGGAATGGGAACGATGTGCGCGCCCTGAGCGAGCAGCCACGCCAGCGCCAGTTGAGCCGCCGTGCAGTGCTTTTCGCCGGCGATTTCCCGCACCTTATCGACCGTCGCCAGGTTCCTGGCGAAGTTGTCGCCTTGAAAGCGGGGCGAGTGGCGCCGGTAATCCTTTGCGTCCAGATCATCGATGCTGCGGTAGCGGCCGGTCAGAAAGCCGCGGCCGAGCGGACTGTAGGGGACAAACCCGATCCCGAGTTCTTCGCAGGTTCGCAGAACTCCGTCCTCCGGATCACGGCTCCACAGAGAATACTCGGACTGCACCGCGGTAATGGGGTGAACCCTGTGTGCTTTGCGAATGGTCGCCGCACTGGGTTCCGATAATCCGATCCCTGCAACCTTGCCGGCCCGCACCAGTTCCGCCATCGCCCCCACGGTATCTTCGATCGGCGTGCCGCGATCGACACGATGTTGATAGTAAAGATCGATCCGCTCCACGTTCAGGCGCCTCAAGGAAGCTTCGCAAGATGAGCGGACGTAGTCGGGCTTGCCGCTGATGCCGCGCACTCTCTTGTTCGCAGGGTCGCGCTGAATGCCGAATTTGGTGGCAATAAAAACCTGCGCACGGTTCGCTGCAATGGCCTTGCCGACCAGGACCTCGTTGGTGAACGGGCCATACATGTCGGCGGTATCGAGAAACGTCAGACCGAGCGAGAGAGCCTCTTGAATGACGCCGATGGCCTCGGAATCCGTGGCAGCTGCCGATGCGTAGAACTCGGAGAAACCCATGCAGCCCAAACCGATCGCCGATACCTCGGGGCCGTTGCGGCCCAATCTGCGCACCTTCATCGCACTCCCTCCCGGCCCGCGAAGCCGATCATCATAGCTTGACGCGCACGCCAGGGCGCGGCATTCTAAAAAACACATGCGCGTGCGAAAAGTTGCCGTGGTTGCCTTGATATTGGCCGGAGCCTGGGCCGCGGTTCAATTTGGAATTGCCGCGGCGGCGGATGGCGATCCCTACGTCGGCACCTGGAAGGGCACGTGGGAGGGCGCCGGAGGGGGAGGGCGTTTCGACTTGAGCTTCGCCCGCGGAGGGGACGGCAAGCTCAACGCGAGCGTATCGGTGGGCACGGAGATGGGCGACTACGATGCGAAGCTCAGCACTGTGACCCTCGAGGACGACAAGCTCACGGGCGCATATGACTATCCCCCCGATCCTCAGGGAGAAGTCACCCTTACCGGCTCATTCGATCCGAAGGGCGCTGTGGGCACCTGGTCGCTCGGCGCCAAGGGACAGCAGGCTGGTCAGAGGATCGCCGGCACCTGGAAGGTCAGCAGGCAATAGCCGATCAGCCGGGCAGGGCGGATCGCAACTCGAGCGAATCGGCGGGATTCAAGAAGCGCAGAACTCCGTCATCCAATGAGCCGAATTTCAGACTCATGAGATCCTTCACGTAATTTTGATGCAGCCTCCAGGGCGCTTTCGAGCCCTGCTTCGGCAATTTGTCGGCAACCCGCTGAATATATCCCGAGGTCAAATTCAGCCAGGGCTCCAGCTGCACGCTTGGATCATCGTTCTGCGGCACGCAAACCTGATAGCCCTTCGCCTGCATGTGATTGAGCAGCCGGCAGATATAGTCGCAGGTCAGTTCGCTCTTCAGCGTCCAGGAAGCATTGGTGTAGCCGAAGGTCGAGGCCAGATTCGGTATGCCGCCGTACATGGTGCCCTTGTAGTTGAGCGCCTTTCCCGGCTCGATCGGTCGTCCATCGACGCTGATTTGAATTTCGCCCAGCGCAACCAGGTTCAGGCCGGTCGCAGTGACGATGATGTCGCCCTGAAGTTCCTTGCCGCTGCGCAGCCGGATGCCATTCTCGGTGAAGGTCTCGATTTCATCGGTCACTACAGAGGCCTTGCCCTGCCTGATGGACTCGAACAGATCGCCGTCGGGGACCAGGCACATGCGCTGATCCCAGGGGTTGTAACGCGGCGAAAAATGGGTCGCGACATCGAAATTGGGTCCCAAGGCCCCCTTGACCCGATCGAGTATCCAATTTCTCACCCGCTCCGGAGAGCGCTTGCACAAGTTGAAGAAGTAGATCCCAAACAATATGTTTCGCCATCGCACCAGACCGTAGGCCAGCTTCGCGGGCAGGTGACGGCGCAGGAAATTCGCGATCGCGTCCTGCTCGGGCCGTGCAACCACGTAGGTGGGCGAACGCTGCAGCATCGTCACCTGTGCTGCGGTTCTGGCCATGGCCGGCACCAGGGTTACCGCGGTGGCGCCGCTGCCGATGACGATCACGCGCTTGTCCTCGAACGCCAGGTCCTGCGGCCACTTTTGCGGATGCACCAGCAGCCCTTTGAAGCGCTCGCTGCCGGGAAACAGCGGCGTATAGCCCTCGACATAGCTGTAGTAGCCGCTGCAGACCATGAGAAATTGGCAGGTAAAGTGCGCCACATGTTTGTCAGGACCGCACTCCGCCTCCACCGTCCATTGCGCGTCCTTGGAAGACCAGGACGCACGCTTCACCTGATGCCCGTGGCGGACGTGCGGATCGATTCCATGGTCGCGGGCGGTGTCCTTGATGTACTTGAGGATGGAGTGTCCGTCAGCGATGGCCTTGCCCTCCATCCAGGGCCGGAATGAATACCCCAGGGTAAACATATCCGAGTCCGAGCGAATTCCCGGATATCGGAACAGATCCCAGGTGCCCCCGATACTGGAGCGTCCTTCCAAGACCGCGAAGGTTTTATGAGGACAGTGCGCCGTCAGGCTGCAGGCTGCGCCGATTCCGGACAGCCCGCCGCCCACGATCAGCACATCAAAGTGATCGCTGGACACGTTCATCTCTCCATGGCGCCCGTTCAGGCCGCGCGTCGGGCACCGATTGCCCGAGCAAAGGTGGCCACCGTGGCAAAAGCCTCGCGCGCCTCCGGCAGCAACGTCACGAATACCGGCCAGACATGCGGCAGCCGATCGCGCACCACCAATTCCACCGTGACGCCGGCGGCGGATGCCCGCTCTGCGAGCCGCAAAGTATCATCGCGGAGTGTCTCGTGACGACTGACGAACAATAGCATGGGCGGCAGGCCGCGAAGATCGGCATACAGCGGCGACGCCCGCGGGTCGCGCGCATCGGCGCCCGCCAGGTACATGGCGGCCGCTTCACGAATGCTGCGCGGGGTGAACATCGCGCAACTCCTGGCGTTGGCCTCGACGGACGCCCCGGTGACCGCGAGATCAGAATAGGGTGAAAAGCCGACGATGGCTTTGGGTAGCTTGAGCCCGGCATCTCGAACTCCGACCGCGGTCGCAATCGCGAGTCCGGCCCCGGCCGAATCGCCGGCCAAGACGATGTCGGCTTCGGGAAAACGCGCGAGCAACCACTGGTAGGCTCTGGCGGCATCGTCCACGGCCGCGGGAAAAGGGTGTTCCGGGGCCAAACGGTAATCAAGCCCGTATGCCGGAGCCTGGAAGGCTTTGGCCATTGCAATGAGCACCTGGCGATGGGTCTTGGACGATCCGAACAGATAGCCGCCACCATGCAGGTACAGCACCACGACAGGGGCGGGACCGGACGGCCGCGGTGATAGTTCGGCAACGTCGAAATCCAGTCCGTCCTCACCCAGGCTTGCGACCCCATACCCCGGCGGCACCGACAATGCGCTACGCGGCGGATTTGCCGTCATCGCCCTCAGGCGTTTGAGGTCGAGCGGCTTGCGGCCTTGGCGCTTCATGGTGAGGCGAAAGAATCCGTTCAAAATCATCGCTTGCCAGCTCAACATTGTTGTTATCCCCTCACTCCCTTCGGCGCCCCGAGAATTATGCGCCCGGTGCCCCTAAAGCGCGAAGCAGCCAACAAAAACCGGAACAATTGTGGGACTCGCGTCCATATCAATCAGTCACTTATGAAATATTGTAATTCTTCTTGATCACCCATCGTTGGAGCTGCCAATGGCGGAAAAGACAAGCAAGATCAATAGGTCAAACTGGCATGCAGTGGCGATCCGGCCCAAAGGCATCAACAGTTGCGACGCAGTACAGGCCTGCCGCAATACGCGATTTTTGTCGACGGATGCGCCGCGATTGGCTTTGCCTGAATGCACAAACTCCGACACGGGCAGTTGCGGGTACAAACATCATGCGGATCGGCGTGGCTCGGTCAGGCGCGCGGAAGAGCGCGATGGACTGCGCCGCAGCTCCGAGATCGGCCAGAATCGCCGTCTGACGCGCGACCGGCGCAAATTGGACTAAAAGCCCGCACCCTGAACGCCAGCGCCGTTCGTATTCCTATCCAAGGCTCATGGGATAACCTCAAAGAGCCGCCAAATAGGAGAATCGTCCATGATGACGCGAACGGTGTGGCTTGCGCTGGCTTGTCTGCTCCTGCCCGGGGTGGGTGGCGCACAAGATGGGAAGCTGAAACTGCCCGAGTTCAGATCTCTCGCCGACAAGGCGACTGAGTCGGTCAACATCAGTTTGAGTCCCTGGCTGTTGCACATGGCAGGCGCTTTCATTTCCGACAAGGATGAAGACAGCATCGCGACCAAGCACATGTTGGCTGGTATCAAATCAATTCAGGTGCGCAGCTATGAGTTCGCGGCCGACAACGCCTACTCTGCGTCGGATATCGAGGCGGTAAAAAATCAGCTGTCCGCGCCCGGCTGGAATCAGATCATGCAGGTGCATCACCGGGAGAAGAGCGAAGCTGTCGACATGTATGTATTGATCGAGAATAACGAGACCAAGGGATTCGCATTGATTGCCCGTGAACCGCGGGAATTCACCATCATCAACATCGTCGGCTCGATCGGCATCGAAGATCTGCCGAAACTGCAAAGTCATCTGCATTTGCCGAAAGTGGCCGACGCCCAAGTCAATTTGCTGATGTAGCTGCGCGCATTTGAATGACGAGGCGCCAGATTTTTTGGACCAGCAGCTCGTAAAGGCTCGAATGGGCGAGCAGGCCGCCCTTACAGCCTTGGTCCTGGCGCATCAACGGTCGGTTTACAGTCTGGCACTCCGCATGCTGGGTACCCGCGATCTTGCGGAAGATCTGACTCAGGAGGTATTCATGCAGATGAACGGCAACTTGCAGGCAATCGTCTCGAACAGACACCTGGGGTTCTGGCTGCGGCAGGTGACCAGCAACCGGGCCATCGATCAATTGCGCCGGCGCGCGCGCTTGCCGATGGCGTCGCTGGACGAGCAGATGCAGCTGCAGCTGTTCAGCCCCGAGCAAGACTCGGATCCGATGCTGCAGCGGCACTTGCGTTTGCTGCTCATGGAGTTGAGTCCGCCGGCACGCGCGGTGCTGCTGCTGCGATTTCAGGAGGATCTGGATCCCACCGATATCGCCCAGGCTTTGGACATGCCGCTCAATACGGTCAAGAGTCACCTGAAACGTTCCCTGGAGAGCATGCGGGAGAAAATTGCCGGGATGCCGTCCGTTCGCTACGAGGACAATTCAACATGAGCAAGGATCTCGAATCTCAATTGCGCGCCGCGCTGCGGCCCGTGGCTCCCCGCAAAGAGTTCACCGAGCGCCTGGTTGCGCGCGGCGCGGCCGGTCAGGCGGATCGGCGCGCAGTGCGCAGCCTGGCCGCGCGCGGAATTCGGCCTCTGGCATGGTGGGTGGGCGCAAGCCTCGCCGCCTCGGTGTTGCTTGCGATCGGCATACAGCAACACCTGGAGCAGCAGCGTTTGCAGCGAAGCGGGCTCGAGGCGCGTCGCGAAGTCGTTGAAGCGCTGCGCATGACCAGTCAGAAGCTGAATCTCGCCTATGAGGCGGTCAAGAGCCAGTCCACATCGCGGGCCGCCGAGCAGTCCGGCGCGTAGGCATCAAGGAATTCCTCATGAGAAAGCACACCGCCGCTCTGTTTTTCATCCTGCTCGCGCCCGCACTGACGTGGGCCGCTCCGAACCCGAGGCTGACGTTTCCCAGCTTTGCCGCTGTGGCGCAAAAAGCCAGCGATTCCGTGAACATTACGCTCGACCCTGCGATGCTCGCGCTCGCGGCCAAATTTCTCGGCAACGATCCTGAAGACGCTGCCGCCAAGGATGTTCTAAAAGGGCTGCAGGGAATTTACATCCGCAGCTACACGTTCGACAAGGATTCTGCTTACCAGCAAGCCGATATCGATGGGGTTAGGAGCCAATTGGCGTCCCCGGGTTGGAATCGGATGATGGAGACGCGCAGTCGCAAAAACCGCGCCGACGTCGACATCTACATCATGGTGGATCACAACCAAGCCATTGGTCTCGCACTCATTGCGAGTGAACCCAGGCAGTTTACCATCGTGAACATCATCGGCGCGATCGACCTCGAAAAGCTGCACAAGCTCGAGGGTCAATTCGGAATTCCCAAGATCGATGCCGACCAATCGAATCCGCCGCCGGCAGCAAAGTAGCGTTACGGAGCTAGTGGGAGGTGCCCGGGCCGGTTGGCGCATTCGCCGCCAAGGTGTCTTTCGGCGGCTGCAGGCGTTGCTTGCAGGTGCGCAGCGCTTCATTGTACGAGAGCATTTTGTCGAGCGACATCTGCCTCGACATGCATGCGCTGAGTTGATGGCGGGCAATCATCGCCCGGCTCTCGGGCCGAGCTTGCACGAGCTGCGCTCCCAGCAGTAATAAGCTGCTCAATCCAATCGCGGATATGCATCGCATCATTGCGCGGGTCCGGGCATGAGCGCCAGATTGGGCGCTCTGCCCAACCGGTGCAAGGGCGCGCGCACTCCATTGGCTGTCGGGCTTGCACCGACATGCCGGCCAGCCAGGCGCCGGAGTGGCGGGGCCGCGCGCGGGTTCAGGCCGAGTGCGGCCACATGCGGGCGAGCAGGCCGTCGCGCAGGACGAAGCGATGCCACAAAGCGACCAGCGCATGTGCTCCTGCCAAGCCGAACAGCGCGTACGCCAGATATCCGTGCCATTCCTCGGTGGGGTGGAAAATTGCGCGGTTGGAACGGACAGCGAAGTCGATCTTGAACACCCCTAGGTCGAGAATCCTGCCGTGATAAATGAAGGTCACGATACCGACGATCGGGATCACCAGCAGCAGTGCGTAAAGTGCGAAGTGCACAGCGCCCGCCGAGCGTCGCGCGAAAGTACCGGTGCCCGCGAGCGGGGCAGGGGGTTGATGGCGGATGCGCCAGACCAGGCGCCCGAGCAGCACCAGCCAGAGCAGCAGCCCCAGCACGGCATGGATGTTGATCCAAAACCGCTGGGTCGTTTTGGGCCAGGTATCATGCAGCAGACCCAGCGTTCCGACGCATACGACCAGCACGAACATCAGCCAGTGCAAGTAAATTGCGGTCGGGGCATAACGCTCGGATTTCTCAACTGGCATCATCGGCAGCACTCTCCGGGGTGTGTATGCGGCCGCATATACTAGCAATCAAGAGACACAATCACTAAACCAGCAGAGGGACTCCCATGAACAGCGGAATCGAGTCGATCACTCAGATCAAGGCCACGCTCATCGATCTTGCCATCCGGTTCGGGCCAAAACTCGCAACTGCAATCCTCATTCTTGCCGCGGGCGTATTCATCGCCAATTGGTGCGCACGCGCGACGGCGCGAGCTTTACATCGTTTCGAGCTCGAGCCGCCGTTGCGGACGTTGTTGACGCGGCTGATCCGGATACTGTTGGTGGGGGTATTCCTCATCATGGCGCTGCAGAACCTCGGCGTCGAGCTGCTGCCGCTGATTGCCGGCCTGGGAGTGGCAGGCGCAGGCATTGCGCTGGCAACCCAGGGAGTGCTCAGCAATGTGGTTGCGGGTCTGACCATCATCTTCACCAAGCCCTACCGGGTTGGCGAGTACGTTGCAGTCGTCGGCGTCGAAGGCGCGGTCACGGCAATCAGTCTGTTCAACACGGTGCTCACGCACCCCGATCGTTCGCGGATCGTCGTGCCGAACCGCAAGGTGGTGGGCGAAATTCTGCAGAACTTCGGCAGCATCCGCCAATCCGAGGTGCTGGTGGGTATTGCTTACAATTCGGATCTGGCGGGCGCCCTCGGGGCGATCCGCGCCGTGGTAAGCGCCAATCCGCGCGTCCTTGCAGATCCCAAGCCGGTGGTTCAGGTCAATCTGCTCGCCGATTCTGCGGTACAAATTGCCATTCGGCCATGGGTGCTCGTCACCGACTACAGCGCGATTTCAGGCGAGCTCAACCTGTCCGTCGCTGAAGATCTGTGCCGTCGCGGAGTGGTCATGCCGTTTCCGCAACGAGAGGTACGATTGATCGACAGTGCCGCATAATTAACGTTATATAAACTTTGTAAGTGGCTGATATTATAAATTTAACTAACGAGGTGATTGGCCAAGGTGCGGCTACTGCCGATGCGCCTGCACCCTTCGCCGCAGCGGGCCGGGCGAAGGGTGCAGACCAGATCCGTCAATGAATCAATGGCAGTGCTCGTCGCGCTCTCCGCACTCGTGCCAGGCGTTTTCATGCCAGTAACGGTGATGCTCGTGATCGTAATAGCCGTCGTGATATCGCGGCCCCGCGACCACGCACGCCGATGAGAGTGCGACCAGCCCCAGCAGTACTCCACCCCGAACCAAGCTTTGTATATTTGTCATGAGTGCTCCAGCGTTTGTTGGCGGGATGATACGCGGAACACCGACCCGCGGACCGTCGGAGCTTTGCCGCCCCTGGTGTAAGCCATGGTCTACACCCGGGGACTTGCCCCGAGGCCGCTCAAGCATTGCGATGCGGTGCCGATAAGCTTCCGATATCGGCGAATCCAAGGGCGGCTCGATGCGGGCAGATGCAAAGGTGAACATGGCGGCTTTCGCGGTGGCGGCACAGCTGTTGTTTTGTGCGTTGCCGGCGCGCTCTGCCGACACACGCAATCTCACCGGATTGCCTGCATACCCCAACCTCACGCGCGCCGTGATGGACAGTGTATTTCGAACCGATACTCTCGGTCATTGGTGCATGCGCTTCTGGGCCGCCACCTCGGATTCGCTACCGGCGGTCGAAGCCTGGTATGAAAAAACCATGGTGGGCGTCAGCGAGATCGACCTGGCCCACGACAAGACTTACAAGAATTACGCCGGCGTGGTCGGCGTCAAACTCGTGCTCGGCATCGACTACGTGGTGCTGTACAAAACCGCCGCCCAAGCACCGACCTCCATAGACCTGTATCGCTGCAGCCCCTAAGCCAGGCACGTCCAGAAAAAAGGCCGCCTCAAACTTGAGGCGGCCCATGGATCATCGCTTTGCGGTCGTTGTTATTAGCGGAACTTGAATGCGACACGGCCATAAACGAACCGTCCGCGCGGATCGGCATACGACAGGTCGTAGCCGCCGACGAAATTGTTCGCCGATGAGGCGTAGTTGGCATACGGCGGGGCGGTATCAGCGATGTTGATCACGCCCAGGGTGAAGGTCCACGCCGTATTCAGGTTATAGGACAGTTGGCCATCGACCGTGTCATAGGCGCCAACTTCGCGCACCGCCCCGGTGATATTGCCGTTGGAGTCGTGATACTTCTTTGTATAGTGCTGGGTGAACGAGACATCCCAGTCGCCGATGTCGTAGGCCAACACGAGGCTATGGCGCCATCGCGAAATAACGCCGGAAACCGTGGTCAACCCCTTGTCGATCTGGCCGGTCCAGCTGCCGTTCGGATTTTGCGTGGCAAATTTATAGTAGTAGGTACCGTTGCCATTGATGGTGATTCGCCCGTAGTTGCCGATGTCAAAGGCGTACTTCAAATCGAAATCCGTGCCGCTGACCGTTTCTCTGAACAGATTGGCGTTGGTCTGGCTGATGAAGACGATATTGCCATTCGCGTCGCGATTGATCAGGCTGGCAAACTGCGTGGCGGAGGCCGCATTTTGCAGAATCGTCGCCACCGGCAGACCACCGACGACGATCGCATTCTTCAGGTAGATCCAGAAGGTATCCACGCCAAGGCTCAAGTTCTTCACCGGTTCGATCACCGTGCCCAAGGTCAAGGTGGTCGACTTTTCCGGTTTCAAGTTCGGATTGCCGCCGGTCACGGTGCTGAACTGGAAGCTGCAGGCCGGGTTGTTGGGATCGAACGTCGGGCATTTGATCGGGTCGCGCGTGCCGTTCGACGTGACGCTGGTGGCCTGCGCCGCGTACAGGTCGGTCAAGGAAGGCGCGCGGAAACCGGAGCCCACCGATGAGCGCAACAGCCACCAATCGACCGGCTGAAACTTCAATGAACCCTTGGGGTTTACCGTACTACCCACGCCCTGGTAGTGGTCGTAGCGCACCGCCGCGTCGGCGTCCAGCGAATGCACGATCGGCATGTTCACTTCGAGATACGCCGATTCCACGCTTCGCGACGCATCTTCCGGCAGCTGGTTGCCGCCCTCTCCGGTGATATCACCGGTTTGAATCGGAGCGGACGGATCGTAGACGAAGGTTTCGCGGCGCAGTTCGCCGCCCACCGCGGCGCTCAGCGGACCACCCGGCAGGTCGAACAGCGCACGGCTGGCTGAGCCCGATAAACTGGCGAGCGAGGTCTTGGAACTCCAGTCCTGACCTACAAATTCCGTGGCCTTGGCCGCCGCCAGGGCATTGGGATCGGTGGTCGGTCCAAAAGGATTGATGACGCCCGTGTCCAACAGCGGCATGATCTTGGAGTACAGCGGGAAACCGGACTGCAAATCTTCCTTGACCTTGACCTCGCTGTACAGGACTGAGGTGTCGAAGTCCCAACCCAAGAGGTTGCCCTTCCAGCCGCCCACGGCCCGGGTGGTGTCGGCAATGTCTTCTTCCTCGCGGACACCATTGGCGAAGTCGCGGTAGATCAAGTTCAACGGCAAACCCGCCATGCCATTGGCGGCCGCGAAGGCGGTCGGATAGTACGGGCTCGTGGGCGGCAAGAGGAACGCCGCCGCGGTCGGCGTGATCGCCGGATTGTGATAGTTCGGATACTGCGTTGCCAGTAAATTGGCCTGGTAGGCCAGAAACGGATTGCTGGGCAGGAGCGGGTTCTGATAAGACAGCGGCACCGGCTGCACCTGAGTCAGCGTCTGCACGTGTGAGAAGCTCAGGTCGCCGTACAGCTGAGTGGTATCGGAAATCTGATAATGCGCACTCAATATGCCGCTGCCCTTCTTGGTATCGGGCTGCACCGAATCGAAGGGCGAGTTGTCGAACCGGCATTGCGCCGGAAAGTTCACGTCAGTCGGGATTGAAGGCGCGCACGAAGTTCCCACTCCCGGATTGATCGTGGTCGGCTGGCCGGCAGTGGTCGGAAATACCGCGATATTGGCCGGGAAAGCAAACGACGAGGTGACATCGTTACCGAATTGCGGGCTGTAGCGGGTCGCGAAAGCGCGGCTGGAGCCGATGATTTCTTGCGTGTGGTCGAAGCTCAAGCCCAAGGTCACATTGTAGCGATCGGTCTTCAAATCACCGATACCGCCGAAGAAGTTGGCATTCTCCTCCGTGCCGCCGCCGTCCCGAGTAGGAGCGCCGGCCATGACATTGGCCTCCACCCCCTGATAATTCTCCTTCAAAATGAAGTTCACCACGCCGGCGATGGCGTCGCTGCCGTAGATCGCTGAGGCGCCATCCTTCAAGATTTCCACCCGTTCGACCGCTCCGACGGGAATGGCGCTGATGTCGACCGAGTTGCCCGCCTGACCACCTGATCCGCCGCCGTATGGGGCGGATCGTTGGCCGTTGATCAAGACCAAGGTTCGCGCGGAACCCAAGCCGCGTAGAGAAATGGTCGAAATCGAGCCGGTCTGGAAGCCGGTGGCCTGTGCTTGCACGGTGCTGCCCGAGCTGCTGGCCGCGCTGATGTAGCGGAATAGATCTTCCGCAGAGGTCGCACCGGTTCTGGCGATGTCTTCCGCCCTCAATACCGTCACCGGCAGCGCGCTTTCGGCGTCGAGACCCTTGATGGAAGTACCCGTGACCACGATCTCCGCGAGACCCTGGTTGTCGCTGGTCAAGGCGCTCGTGCTTTGACTCTGAACGACTGGACCTTTCTGCGGAGCACCGGTTGCTTGCGCCAGCCTGATGTCATGTCCGGAAGAACTCGAAGTCTCTGAAGGCGAGGCGGCCGGCGCCGGGCTCGGTTCCAGCGCCGGATTGCTTATCTTCTGAAAATCATTGCGCACCACCTTGTGTTCGACGGGCCCGGCAATGACCACTGTGCTGCCATCAACCACGTCGTAATGAAGCGCCGTGTCTTTGAGCAGGATGGCCAGGGCGCTGCCCGGCTTGAATTTGCCGACCACGCCGTGCGAGGCCTTGCCCTCGACAAGCTGTCCGGGAACGGTAACTTGGATTTCCGACTGCGCCGAGAATTTCAGCAGAGCGGAGGAAAGCTGTTGGGGCGCGATATCAAACTGTCTTTGCTGACCCAGATCTGTCGCCGCCATGCTGGGCTGAACGCCGCCTGAGAGCGATACACTCAGTACGAAAAGCAGCGCGCCTGCGCCACGGATCACGACATCGACGAGTCTCTTGACGTACATTTGCTTCCCCATACGCGGCTCAATACCGCTTGTTGGATGTAAGACGAACGAGAAATCGATTACGGGAATGGATTTTGACCCTTTTGTGAAATTATTTCCTCCCCGTCCGCCCGCGTTGCTCCGATACCACAAGCGCCGCCCGAGCCCAGTTCCTGTGTCTTAGGAAAAGCTATAAAAACATCCGCGTAGCGGTCGTATAGGCGGTACAACACGCGAAAGGGGAAGGTCGATGCCGCGCAACGGGCGGGCCGATCTGGCTCAACCCCAAAAAGAAAGTCCCATTGTCCGATTCCCGTTTCCAGTTGCTCATTCGTCTAAGCTAGACTCAAACACTTGATCATTCCTTCATGGTGATTGCATTGAGTATGCCGCCGCCGCAAGCCGATCAGGCCGACCCAAAGCCTGATGACGAGGGGTCGCGGGCGAGAATCGTTGAGCGGCTATTTCGTGAACACAACGAGGCGCTGATTCGCTTTCTGCGCGGACGGGTCGGTTCTCACAATGAGGCGCTCGAAGTTGCTCAAGAAGCCTACGTACGTCTGTTGAGCCTCGATCAGCCCGGGGCGGTGAGCTACCTGCGGGCCTTCCTGTTCAAAACCGCGGCCAATATCGCCATCGATCGGCGCCGGCGGCATCAGAACTACGACAAGGTCGCGGGCCGTCAGTTGTTCACCGAACTGACTGAGAACCGGACTCCGGAACGGCAATTATCCGGCGAGCAGACGATGCGCCGCTTGGGATTGCTCATCGAGGGGATGCCCGCGAAGTGCCGGGAGTCCTTCGTCTTGAACCAGATTCATGGGCTTGATGCGGTGACGATTGCGAGCCAACTCGGTATTACCGACAGCATGGTGCGCAAATACATCGTCAGAGCGTTGCTCCACTGCCGCTCACACTTGGACATTGAACACAATGACTGACACAAGGATGCGACTCTCAAAGGACATTGAACAGGATCCGGTGCATCTGGCCGCCGCCGAATGGTTCGTGCTCCTTCAAAGCACCGAGGTATCCCTCGAGGCCACCCTCGCTTGGCAGGCATGGCTCGGTGAGAACAGCTTGAACGCACGCGCCTTCGCCCGCATCGAAGAAGTCTCCCAGGTTCTGCGGGATATACCGGCACCCGGTGCGCTCTCCGCACAGGTACTCGCCCGCGATCGCTACGACGGCTCGAGCACGCTGGGGGATTGGAAGGCCCCGCGCCGGCAGCGCCGGCCGTGGATGAGCGTAGGAGCCGCGGCCTCGTTCGCGCTTTTCGCGCTCACGTTTGTCTTTTGGAAAGCCCCGGCGGCGAGCAACTCCTACGAGACCGCGGTCGGGGAAAATCGAAGCGTTACACTGAGCGACGGCTCGAAGATCGATCTGGGCGGCGACACCCGGATCGAGGTGGCCTTATCGCCAAAGTTACGCGCCATCGAGCTGACGCGAGGCGAGGCGCTCTTCAAGGTTGCAAAGGATTCGAGCAGGCCGTTCAAGGTGCGGGCCGGGAATGCGACCATTATCGCGGTGGGAACCGAGTTCAATGTGGAGCGCGACAGCGATCGGGCAGTCGTGTCAGTGACGGAAGGGCGGGTCGAAGTCAAACCGATCGCTGGATTGATACCGGTCGCTTTGCTGCAGGAATTCAAGCCCAAGCTGCGCAGCGTACGGGTGAGTGCCGGCCAGCAGACTACCGCGGGCAGCGCGGGAATCGAGGAACCGACCAAGATGGAGGATCCCGCCACGGGATGGCAGGTCGGCCATCTCGCGTTCCGCCTGCAGCCGCTGCGTTATGTGCTCGAGGATGTCAATCGTTACGCGAGCAAACCCATTGTGTTGGAAAGCGAGAATATGGGTTCTCTGATCATCACCGGCACCGTGGAACGCGAAAACATTGGTGGATGGGTCAAAAGCCTGGAGCACGCATTTGATCTGCAGGCCACCGAAGAGCCGGAGCAGATCGTCCTGCGAGAGCGCTAGTCCGACATGGCGTGATGAGCATTCGCCCCGCCGGCCCGGCCGATGCCCACGCCATCGCCGCGCTTCATACCCACAGCTGGCAGCTGGCCTACCGCGGAATCCTGCGCGACGATTTCTTGGACGGCCCGCTGCTCGAGAACCGCCGCGCGCTGTGGCGCGAGCGGCTGACCTGCGCAGCTCAAGCCGGCCGGTTGGTCTTGATCGACGAGCACACCGTCGGTATCAGCGCCTTTGCCTGCGCGTTTGTCAACGCGGACCCTCAATGGGGAACCTTGCTGGATAACCTGCATGTGAGCCCTAAAGTTAAGGGTCAGGGCTTGGGCCGGCAATTGATGCGGGAAGTTGCGGCGTGGACCCTCAAGGAGGCTTGCCCGCGCCTGCATCTGTGGGCCTATGAGCAGAATCTCGCGGCTCGTCGCTTCTATGAGCGTCTCGGAGGGGTGGTGACCCTGCGTCACACCGAGCCGGCGCCCGATGGCGCTCAAGTGAACGCCGTGCGTTACTGCTGGTCAGATCTGTCTGGCCTTATCGACAAACGCATTTGATAATGCGACTAATCATTTCCAAAAAAATATAGGGGTGTTATGCAGCTGCGCGGACTCTTCGTTCAAGTTTTGGGTTTTTTTCTCCTGATCCAATGCGACGCGGCCAAGGCAGCGGATGCTGCGGATACGCGATTGCTGCGGCAACCATCCATCTCCAAGGACCATCTGGCCTTTGTCTACGCAGGCGATATTTGGGTCAGCGACCGGGACGGGCAGCATCCGGTCAGGATTACCGCGCATCCTGCGGCCGAATTTCTTCCGCATTTTTCTCCCGACGGCCGGTGGATCGCATTCTCGGCGAGCTACGACAACAACACCGACGTCTATGTCGTGCCGACCGAGGGGGGTCAGCCGAAACGCCTCACGTGGCATCCGGCCGCGGACATCGTCACGGGCTGGAGTCCGGACGGCAAGCGCGTTCTTTTCACCTCCAATCGAGAGGTTGCCAACAGCCGCAGCGGTCAGCTGTACGAAGTCGCACTGAGCGGCGGCTACGAGAAGAAAATCATGAAGGCGGTCGCCGTCGAGGGCGCGTGGTCCGCCGACGGCAAGCGTTTGGCCTACCGCCCTTACATCATGGCCTATGGCGGCGTCAGCGGCTGGCGCCAACATCGGGGCGGGGATACTCCGCCCATTTGGATCATCGATCCGGCCGACAAGCGGCTGGAGAAGATTCCGCACGTGAATGCCTCCGACAGCAATCCGATGTGGATCGGCCCCGACGTGGCGTTCATTTCAGATCGCAATGACGGTTCCGCCAACCTGTTCTTGTACGACGGCAAAGCGCACTCGTTGCGACAACTCACGCATGAATCTCCGTGGGACGTGCGCAGCGCCGCGGCATACGATCACACGATTGTCTTTGAGGCGGGCGGACAGCTCAAGACTCTCGATCTTAACAGCGGGCAGGTTCAGCCTCTGGCAATCCAACTCGAGCTGCAATCCGTGCAGGCGCGTCCGCAGTGGAAGAACGCCGCCAAAAACGTCACGTCCACGCAACTTTCGCCGACCGGCAAGCGTGTGCTGATCACTGCGCGCGGTGATGTGTTCAGCGTTCCGGTCAAGGACGGATCGGTGCGCAATTTGACCGCAACCTCCGGGGTACGCGAAGCCAACGCGCTGTGGAGCAAGGACGGCCAGCGCGTTGCCTACCTGAGCGACGAAGGCGGCATACAGGCGCTCATGGTGCGCGATGCGCTCGGGCTCGAAAAACCCGTCCGCCACGTACTGGGCAAGATGGGGTATTTCACCCTGCTCGGCTGGTCGCCGGACGGGCGCCGCGTTGCATTCGAAGACAACCATTTGCATCTTTACGCCATCGACCTGCCTGGCGACGCGGTCACGCTCATCGACTCAACGCCGCGACGCAACAGCTTTCTCGTGGACTTCTCGCCGGATGGCCAGTGGCTGGCTTACACCGTGGTGGGGGAGAATTATTTCACTCGTGTGCGCTTGCACAGCTTCGCGAGCGGTAAAAGCGCCGAGCTTGCGGATACCTTCATTCAGACCGATACGCCGGTATTCGGCGGCAACGACCTGCTCTATTTCACCGCTTCAATCGATGCGGGGCCGACACGCGTGACGCTCGATATGTCGACGCAAGAACGCCCCCTGCGCTCGGGTATTTATGCTGCAGTTCTGTCCGCAGACGGACACTCGCCCCTTCCTCCCAAGAGCGGTGATGAGGATGCCAAAGGCGGCAAAGACAAGGAAAAGGACGCTGACAAGGCTGATACGCCCGCGAAGGGCAAGAAGGTCGCCGGGGAGAACAAGACCGAGACGCCGGTCAAAGCCACGCATGTCGATGTGGCCGGCCTATCCCAGCGCTTTGTGCCCATTCCGGTTGCGGAACGGAACTACGATCGGCTCATTGTCGGCGCCGATGGCTCGTTGTTTTACACCGCGCGCCGCCAAGCGGGTACGGAGACCGATCCCCCGGGGCCTGGTCGCAACGCGGATGCGGACCTGTATCGCTTCAACTTCGACGATCGCGAGGAAAAGCTGCTCAAATCGCACCTGGTCGAATTCTCGGCCAGCGCAGATCGAAAAAAACTGCTGCTGACGGAAGACGGGCACAAGCTCGAGGTTACCGATGCCGGGGAAAAGCTCGACCCCAAGGCGGTCGATCTCAGCAACCTGAAGATGCTGGTCGATCCGCGCCAGGAATGGCATCAGATATTCGACGAGACCTGGCGCATGGAGCAGCAATATTTTTACGACCCCAATATGCACGGGCTCAATTGGGCTGCGATTCGCGCGCGTTACGAGCCATTGCTTCAGTTCGTGCAGCGCCGCGAGGATCTGAATGAATTGTTGGTCGAGATGATTGGCGAGGTGCAGGTGGGGCACAACCGCACCGGCGGCGGCGATGTCTATTCGCCGACGGCGGTCGGCGTCGGCCTGCTCGGCGCCGACTTCGTGGTCGAGAACAATCAATATCGCATTCAAAAGATCTATCGTGGCGATCGTTGGAATCCGTTCCTGCTGGCGCCTCTGGCCGCCGCCGGTGTGGATGTGGCGGAAGGCGACGCCATACTTGCCATCAATGGCCACCCGCTGGATGGCTCCGTTAACATTTTCGCATTGCTCGAAGGCACGGCGGGCAAGCAGGTCACGCTTACCCTGAGCCGCGATGGCACGCAGAAAACGCACACCGCGGTGGTCATACCCATTCCGAATGAAGCGGCACTGCGCCAGTGGAATTGGGTTGAAGCGAATCGGGAGTACGTGGAGCGCAGGAGCGGCGGAAAAGTAGCGTACGTGTATCTGCCGGACACCGCCGGCGAGGGATATACGTTCTTCAATCGAATGTTCTTTGCGCAGGTCGACAAGCCCGCAGTGATCGTCGACGATCGCCGCAATAGCGGAGGACAAGCCGCCAACTACGTACTGGAAGTCCTGGACCGCAAACAGCTGTCCGGCTGGAAGGACCGCGACGCGCTGGTATTCAACACGCCGGCCGCAGCGATTTACGGGCCCAAGGCCATGTTGATCGACCAGGATGCCGGCTCGGGCGGCGACTTCCTGCCGTATGGATTTAGGCTCCTGGGACTCGGCAAACTCATCGGCACCCGCACCTGGGGCGGACTGATCGGGATTTCCGCGAATCCAGCCTTGATCGACGGTGGCTTTCTCACCGTACCATTCTTCCGGGTGTTCACGCCGGACGGGAAGTGGGTTGTCGAGAACCAGGGCGTGGCGCCGGATATCGAGGTGCCATTGGATCCACTGGCCGTGAACGCCGGCGATGATGTGCAATTGGATGCCGCGATCGCGGAGGTGCAGCAGCAGCTCAAGAGCGCGCCTGAGATGCCGCGCAAGTCGGCACCCGCCATGCCCACACAAGTCGGCAAATGATGCGGCGTGCGTGGAGCTGCAGTTTGGCGTTTTTCGCGGCGGGGGTGCTTCCCATGAGCGCCCTGGCGCAGGGCGAGCACACGGCGAGCCTCGCCGAATCCTTGAGCCGCGCCAGCATTCGCGCACCGATGATCTCGCCCGATGCCCGCTCTGTTGCCTACCTTCGGCGGCAGACCGATTGGAAGGAGAACGAGTTCGTCTGGCAGCTATGGCTGGCCGACGTGGCCACGGGAAAATCGGTTCAGCTGACGCGCGGGGTAAAAACAGTCGGGCCGGCCGCGTGGTCGCCGGACGGGCATTGGCTCGCCTTCGTAACCGAGCGCACGCCGGCGGTCATCGAGCTGAATGCACCGATCGAGGAGGACGCCGGCAAGCAGGACGCCAAGACGGCGGCCGTGGCGGCCAAGCCTGCCGCGAAGCAGATCTGGCTGATCGCGCCGGATGGCGGCGAGGCTTGGCCGCTCACGAAATCCGCGGGCGACGTGGCTGGATTCAAGTGGACCAAGGATGGCAGGGCCATTCTGTTTACCGCGACCGAAGCCCCAAGCAAGGCCGGCAAAGCCCGTAAGGAACGTTACAGCGACTATGATGTGGTCGAGAAGGACTTCGAACAACATCAGCTTTGGTGGGTCGACGCCGCAGTGGGAATCAGCACTTCACTGCCGCAGAGCGCAAAGCAGCTGACCTTCGATCCGATGCTGAACATCAATTCCTTCGCCATCTCGCCGGATTCCACCCGCGTAGCCTTCAGCGCGCGCCGCAATCCGCTGCTGGCGTTCACGAAGGACGAGGACATCTATCTGATGGACCTGCCGACGGGTTCGTCGGCTGCGGGCAAGCCGATCAAAATCATTGCGTTGCCGGGGCCCGACACCGCCCCGATATTTTCCGTCGATGGTAATAAACTGGCTTTCACGACCAGTCTTGGGCAGCCTGATTTCTTCTATGCAAATTCGCACCTGGCTCTGGTCGATCTGGATGCCGTGACCAAGAAGCCGGCGATGACGGCCGCCGATGTCCGGGATTTGACCAAGAATTTCGATGAAGATCCGGACCCGATCAGCTGGGTGCCAAGCGGCTTATACTTTGGCGCCACTCAGAGAATGACCGCAAAATTATTCCGCTTGGACCCGGCCGCGCTGCAGCTACAACCGGTTTCCACGGATGACCGGCTCATCATCGATCAGGCATCGGTCACGCCCGATGGCAATTCCATCGCCTTCACCGCGGACGATGCAACGCACCTGACCGAACTCTACATCTCGAGCGCCACGGCCTTTGCGCCCAAACGGCTCACCGATATGAGCGCTCAAGTCAGCGGCTGGAAGCTCGGCAGCGTGGAGGTGGTTTCGTGGAAGAGCAGGGACGGAACGCTCATCGAAGGCGTCCTGCACAAACCGGCCGATTATGATCCGAAGCGAAAATATCCGTTGCTGGTCAAGATTCATGGTGGACCCACCGGCGTCTCGCAGCCGCGGTTTCTGCCCAATGACTATGCGTATCCCGTGCAGGCTTTCCTTGCCAAAGGCGCGCTGGTACTGGAGCCCAACTATCGGGGCAGCGCAGGCTACGGAGCCAAGTTTCGCGCACTCAATGTGCGGAATCTGGGCGTCGGGGACATGTGGGACGTGATGAGCGGCGTGGATGCGCTGATTGCCAGGGGGATTGTCGATCCGAATAAACTCGCCGCAATGGGCTGGTCGCAGGGCGGCTACATTTCGGCGTTCCTGACCACGCATACCGATCGCTTCAAGGCAATCTCCGTGGGCGCCGGAATCAGTGACTGGGCAACTTACTACGTCAGCACCGACATCACGCCCTTTACCATCCAATATCTCGGCGCGACGCCATGGGACGACCCGCAGATCTACGCCAAGACCTCGCCGATCACGGCAATCAAGCAGGCAAAGACTCCGACGCTCATACAGCAAGGCAGCGCGGATCATCGGGTGCCGGTATCGGATAGCTTTGAATTGTACCGCGGCCTGATGGACCAACAGGTCGATACACGGCTGATTCTGTATACCGGCTTTGGTCATGGCATCGATAAGCCGAAATCAGCCTTGGCGCTGGTGCAGACAAATCTCGATTGGTTCGGGCATTTTATCTGGAATGAACCGATCCCGAAGGAGTCGCCCCTGTATGGTTCCAGCGAACTCAGCGCGGGGCATTAGCAACCTGCCCCGGCTCGAGCAAGCCGCGAGAGCGCAGCCATTGAAGCATGATGTCCGGATATCCGGCGGGGAGTCGTTCCGGATCGCCGGGCTCATCGTTGAAGCCCGTTTTTGACACGGTAAACGTGTGGCCGGCGTGCTGGAAGGTGCGCACGGTAAAGTCCGTCATTCCTGCATTTGCAAAGGCAATTTTGAAGCGCCGGGCCGAATCCGCCGCATCCACATTTCGATCCAGCGCTCCGAACAGCGCAAGCGTCGGCGTGCGTACTTTGGACAGCGTTGCCGATGGGTCGTAGAGAGCAAAACGCCGCATGCCTTCGGCCACTTGCGCGGGCGGCGGCAAGGGTGAATCCGACGGGAAGAGCAGCGGAATCAAAGAGATCTTAAACCAGGGTTTGGCGCGCGCAGCGGCATGCATTTCCCGCGCGGCGTCCCAGGAATTCTTTCCGGCAAGTGCGCCGATCAGTGAGCGCCAAGTCTCGATTGCCGACGAGATCGCGGCCGAGTCGAAGTGCTTGCGGCGCATGCGCTGCTCAACGGTGTAGAAAAGGTTCGACTCGATGCTCTCGGCGGCTGCGCTCTTCAGAATCATGAATGCGATTGTGCGCTTCGTGGCAACGATGGGCGCGGTCCATCCTCCGTTGCTGAAGGCCCACAGACCGAGCTTCTTTGGGTCGACCAGCGGGTTGGCGGCGAACGCATCAACAAGCGCGTTGACATCGACCGCCCGCTGCTCAGGTCCATTCTGCTGCCAGTTGCCCGCGGAGTCCGCGATACCGCGCTGATCAAAACTGATCACGCTGATGCCATTGAGCACGAAATAGGGAATGATGAATCCCATTTCGCGGCTTTCCGGATCATTGCCGTGAATCAAAATCAGCGCGGCATGCCGGCCGGACCCAACGTGATAAAGAGACACTCCAAGCCTTCCAGCCGGCGTGTCAATGACTTGGCGCTGCTCCTCGATGCCGCGCTGGAAAATCAGATGGGCAGCCCCCGGCAATTCGCCGGTGCGTTGCGTGCGCGGCTCAAAATATTGATTTACCGGCGGATCCGGCTGTGAATTTTCGATACCGACATAAACCGGATAGCCCGCAGCATTGCGGTACAGCCCGGGACTTAAAATGCCGGCGATCGAGACGGCAGGAGCGAGCAATAGCGCGCTCATGCCGAGTTTCAGCCATATCAGTTGGATTTTCATCACTGCACCTGTGTTTCACGCGTAGCGTACTCCACAAAAATAGACCCACCCGCCAGTACAGTACCGATACAATTCAGAGCATGACGAACAGTACAGTCCCGGATTGAGCCGCATGCCCACGCCCCGGGTGTCATCCCAAACCCTGGTCGAAGAGTGCGTGCAATGGGCAAAGACCAGGATTTCAGAACAGGTGTATCGCGTCGGCATGCGTATGCCATCGATACGTAAATTCGCCCGGCAGCGGGGCGTTTCGCCATTCACGGTGGTCGATGCCTACGAACGTCTGGTTGCGACCGGCTATCTCGAGGCGCGTCGGGGCTCCGGATTCTATGTTTGCAGGCTCGCGCCGATCATCCGCCGAAGGCACGCGGAGGAGCGAACGCAAATCGACCTGCGCTGGCTTACACGCCACATGCTCGAGAGCGCGAGCGCGCGCGGACCCGGCCTCGGCGTTCTTCCCGGCGCGTGGTTGGAGAGCACCGAATTGACGACGGCACTGCGATCCATCGCGCGCCAGAGAACGGAGCGCCTGTTCAACGATGCCACCCAACTGGGTTTCCCGCCGCTGCGCTCTGTCGTGCAATATCGCCTGGCGCGCCTCGATATCGTGACGAACCCGGAGCAGGTTTTGCTCACGACCGGCGTCACGCATGCGCTGAACCTGGTTCTGCAAACTTTCGTAAGGCCGGGGGAAACCGTTTTGATTCCGGAACCCTTCTGGTTTGGCGCACATGGCATGCTCGCCACGTTTGGCGTCAACGTGATTGGCGTGCCATGCACCCCGGACGGCATCGATCTTGCCGCGCTCGAACGGCTGGTGGATACTCACCGGCCGCGGCTGCTCATCCTGAGTTCTGCCGCCCACAATCCCTTGGGCATATCGCTTTCCGCCGTGGCGGCCGCACGCATTTTCAAGCTGGTCGAGCAGCGTGGAGTTTTGATCTTCGAGGATGATGTCTACGCCGACCTGTGCACCACTGCCGTCACGCGGCTCGCGGCGGCCGATCGCCTGCGGCATGTGATCTATGCGGGCAGCTTCTCGAAGACGCTGTCGTCCAATGTTCGAGTGGGATTTGTGGCCTGTAGCCCAGAGCGGGCGCAAGCGCTCGCCGACACCAAGATCCTGAGCGGCTTTACCACGCCGCAACTCAATGAGCGTCTCGTTCATAAATTGCTGGTGGAAGGTCAGTATGACAAACACGTCGCCGGACTGCGGCGTCGATTGGCGCTGCACAGACGCCGGTCCGCCACGTTGCTTCAGAGTCACGGAGTCGAAAGCTTCGGCGCCGGCAACGACGGAATGTTTTTCTGGATAAACATGCGGACCGACACGAACGAACTGGCGATGCGTTGGCGCGACAAGGGCCTGTTGTTGGCGCCCGGCAGTCTGTTCCTGCATCGCCAGGCAGCGAGCGAGTGGATGCGCTTCAACGTCACCACGCAGATCGATCGTCCGCTGATCGAGCTGCTGGCCGGAGTGCACGGACGCCCAGCATGACTGTACAGCTCAGCGCCCCGAGAGGTGTACCGGGACCTGGTGCGGCAACGCTGGCATTGTGCGCCATCGAAGCTTCGGAGTTGCCCGCTTGGCTGATATCCGCATCGACGTTGGGGTTTTGGAATTCACCGCACGATGGGAGGCAAATGCGCCCGTTTCCCGCGCTTGGCTGCTGAATCGGCTGCCGCTCGAAGGCACGCTGCTGCAGGCCCGCTGGAGCGGCGAGGCGGGTTGGAGCCGGCTGGGCGCAAACCTGCGCCTCGAACCGGAGAACGCGACAACGCGACCCGGCCCGGGACAAATCCTGCTCTATGCCGGAGATGTCAGCGAGCCCGAATTGCTGATTCCGTATGGCGCATGTGCCTTTGCCTATCAGGGCGGACCGCTTCGTGGAAACCATGTCGTGACGCTCGACCAAGCGCCGCACGAGCTGCGCACGCTCGGTGAGATACTGCAGTCCAAGGGTGCGCAATCGCTGCGCATCACATCTTGCTGAATTGCTCACGGAATTACGTGAATCGCGACAGCCAGGTCAATATCCGGTCTATGGACGCCTTGTAGGGCGGCCGAATGATGCCGCCTCCGGAAAAACGCGACTGCATGAATACCGGCTTTTCCTTGGAGAACTGACGAAAGCCAAACTCACCGTGATAGTGGCCTTGCCCGGAAGGCCCTACACCTCCGAACGGCAGTCCTTCCTGTGCGATGTGCATCAAGGTGTCGTTGATCGATACGCCGCCGGCAATGGTGCCGGCAAGCACCTGATCGCGAACAACCGAATTCTGACCGAACCAATAAAGGGCCAGGGGGCGATCGTGGCGATTGACGTAGGTCAATGCTTCCTCGACCGTGTCGTAGGCCATGATGGGCAAGATCGGGCCAAAGATCTCTTCGCTCATCACGCGCATGCCGTCATTCACATTCAGCAACAGGGTGGGCGGCAGCTGTCTGCCGACCGCGGCGGAAGTCTCTTGCGGAGGTTCAAGCTCGACAACGGTTGCGCCACGTACCCGCGCATCCTCAACGAGCTCCCGCAGGCGCTTCCAGTGTCGATCGCTGATGATTGCGGAGTAATCCGGATTCGAGCGAAACGTGGGATACAGCGCGGTCATGCTCTTGCGCAGCATCGGCACGAAGCGATCGATGTGGGTCCGTGGCACCAGCATGTAATCGGGCGCAATGCAGGTCTGCCCCGCATTGATCAGTTTTCCCCACGCAATGCGCGCGATTACACCGTTCAGATCGCATGATGCATCGATGATGGCAGGCGACTTGCCGCCGAGTTCAAGAGTGACCGGGGTCAAGTTCTTGGCCGCGGCCTGCGCAACCTCACGTCCCACGGCCGTGGAACCGGTGAAGACCAAGTGATCGAAGGGCAGGGCGGCGAAGCGCTTTCCAACGCCGGCGTCACCGGTCACCACAGATACCTCATCGGGGCCAAAGGATTGAGCAACCGCCGCAGCCAAGGTTTTGGAGAAAGCCGGGGTCAGCTCGGACGGTTTGAGCATGGCGCGGTTGCCGGCTGCGAGC
The DNA here is from genome assembly GCA_036267715.1 of Steroidobacteraceae bacterium. GTDB lineage: Bacteria > Pseudomonadota > Gammaproteobacteria > Steroidobacterales > Steroidobacteraceae > Bog-1198. The sequence continues at coordinate 377,523 of DATAVN010000006.1, forward strand.
GCGCCGATCAGCGGTGCCAGCGCCAGCTGCAGCGGATAGTTCCAGGGACTGATGATACCGATCACCCCCAATGGCTGCCTCATGATCACAGATCTGCCCGGCCGGTAAGCCAGCGCCGTCGACACCCGCCGCGGCCTCATCCAGCGCGACAGATGACGAGATGCGTGACGGATGCCGCTCTGCAGGACCATGGTTTCGGTGATTCGGATTTCGACCGGGGAGCGGGTGCCAAAATCGCTCGCGATCGCGGCAGCAAACTCTTTGGCGTGGGCATCAACCAGATGCTCCAGTCGTTTGAGCCGATCCAGACGCTCGGGGCGCGAGGGCAGCATGTCCCGTTGAAACGCAATCTGCTGCAGACGCAGCAGCGCTCGCAGCTCATCGCCTGCGGCATCCGGGGCCGCACTCTGGTACGACGAACTCACGAGCGGGTCGCCTCTATGCGGCAGCCGATCATGCATCTCTCCTTCTGGCTTGGTTTCACGGGTTTGGCATTCCATTATAGCGGGGGTCCTACATCATCATGGGAAAGGCCTCACCTGACAGCCGCGGTTCGCGCCGGGTAGCATCGCGGAATATTCGGTGCGAGGGCATGGGCTGGCCAATGAGTTCGCGAGCGATGGGGTTGACACTGTTGATCGGTCTGCCGGCGCTGGCGGGTGCGCAGGCGGTGGATTGTTCGGACGCTTATGGCGGCAAGACCGCTCAATGCGTGCGGGTCCCGTGTGATGCCAAATACCAGACCTTTCTGGGCAAGTGGACGGGGCCATTTCACGCCTATGTCAGGGAGCTGTCCAAGGGCGGCAAGACGGTATTTCGGCCGTACCAGAACACGACGGAATATAGCGCGGCGGATTGCCTCAAGAATACCGAAGCGGGCGAGACCTTCATCGTTGGGCATATGACCGACGCGTACCCCGAATTCTCGGGTCTTCCGGCACATACCGAGCACAGTCTGCTCATTACGGGTACTGCATCCGATGGCAAACCATTCCTGCGAATCGTGGATGCCAAGAAAAGACTCTCGACCTATCAGATGGAATATCAAAACAAGGCGGCATCTCTTGCGGTATGGACACTACTCGTTCCCGGGCATGACTCCTCACCCGACATGTTGTATTCGACCATCGACGGTCGCGATTTGACGGCGGAGGGAGTGGACCGGCGCAGTGTCACGATCACGCTGCGAGTCGGCACCAAAAGCCAGGCCTACTTTGACGGCATAGTCGGCTATGGATTTCATGTGCGGCAGCCGCAGGACCAAGACGTTAAGTAATCCTTAACGCTCGATCACATAGTCAATTTGTTGCGCGCGTGCGCGGGGCGCACTGTGTTGTCTGTTCGATCAGTTCAGTCAACGGAGTAAGCACACATGAGCAACATTTTCTACATCACACGGGTCGCGCAGGGCCTTCTGGCAGTGGCCGCCACCGGGGCTTCGCTGCTGGCATTGCAGCTCGCGATGCTGGGGTAACGCACTGTGGGTCCTTTCAAGCACGGAAATCATGAATTGTTCGGCTGCAGATGTCGAACTGGAACCCGCTCTTTCGTCTTAGGTTGGTGAGCACTAATTTTGGCGAGATGAAACGTGATGTCAGCATTCCTCAAATCGATCTTCAATCGCGGTCCAATGGCCATTCTTCGCCGTATCGGGCGCTGGATACCGGACCCGTGTGCTCCGGGTTCCTGGGCCGCTGTTGCATTCGCAAAGCTCAAGGAGCTTGCACCTTACGCGCTGCTCGAGATTCTACTGCCGGGCGGATCAGTATTCGCTCTGTCGCTGTGGTTCTATCGGCGACGCAAGCGAGGGCTGGCAGTGGGAGTCAGGACCCACTCCGAGTGCTAGCATGTAGTGAGTCACCGGGAGCGGGCAATCGATTTGGCATCCCATTGAGGGAGCTACACGCGAATGCCGCACAAAGCGCAAACGATCGCCGTGGATATCACCACACCCGCGGTCATTCCCACAGCCCAGAGTCGATTTGCGACAGCCGTGCGGACGCCATGAGCCAGCATGACAACCCGCAACCCCGAGGACAAATGTCCTACGATGAAAAATACTCCGAGCGCGTAGTGCGGTAGCAAACGAATATCCCATGCGTCATGAATGAGCCCGACCGGAGCGCCTGACGCCCACGACCAGTCCGTATCGATCTTCCGCACAGCGCGTGCCGAGATCAACGCCGAATTCATGTGCGCAACAATGTAGGCTGCGAGATAGGCGCCGGAACCGACTTGAAATATACGATAAGCGTCGCTGCGCAGGCCGCTCCAGACCCAGGCGAGGCGCACACCGCTCGCCACCTGAAACAACAGCAACACCACCAACAGCGGCTCGATGACAGCGTTGCGATACGCCCTCCTGCCGGCTTTCATGATCGCGGCGTGGGTATCAGGGCCGAGCAATCCGAACAGGTGATTGGCAAGATGGAACAGCACAAAGCAAGCAATCAAAGCGGCGGATATGCCATGCGCAATGCGCCAAGCGCGGGGTGGCGGCATGGCCGGCCTCGATGTGAGTGCCCCGCGGCCGGATTGACCATAAAGGGCCGCCACCGTCCACAGCCCAATCCAGAGCGCGCCTTCCGGCATACGCAAACCCAGCAACCCGCGCAGCACACCGACGAATACAAAAAGCGAAGGCGCCGCGATGCTGGCATAGGCTAACCGGCGCGCGTGCAACGTCGATTGAGAGAATTCGAGCGACGCGGTGAGCCAGAACGCAATCGCCAGACCGGAGAGCGGCATTGCGAAGGCGAGGGCCAGCAGAAGCGCAGCAGCTGCGAAATGAAAGATCGAAAGGGTCAAATCGGGTGACGAAACCACACGATGAAATGCACCCAACAGAAACGGATAGGCTATCGCGGCCGCGGCCGGAAATAGCGCAACGAACCTGCTCCGCAGCGCATTGGACGACTCGCCGACTGTGGGCATCATCCTCGAGGCGTCGTCGAATCGTAGTGTTGAACGGTGTCGGGTCGCGTCAACAGGAATCGATCATCCTCCGGGTAGTAGCGAGCGCGGCCGATCTCGCTGCCCGCAAACGCTTCGATGGATGCTTCGTCTTTCCACCAACTCAACGTCACGATCTCGACGCGCCCCTCATCGATGTCGCGGGTGGCAATGAGCGCGCCTAGATTGCCGGGCGTTTGCCGATAGGCGGCGATTCCGGTCGCTGTAACATATGACACGTATTCATCTTTGAGTTCGCGGCGGATTTCCGCGCGCCACTCTCTCATAATCGTCATAAAGCAATCCTCTCAAATCGCAAACCAGGTGTGGACCATCGATTTTCAGCACGCGAATTGAGGTATTTTCGCCCGTGGAAATTGCACATACAAGGCGTGTCCCGCGTTCGAATTCAATATTTATCGCATCCGTTGCGGGTTTCATGCGGTTTTCCGGTCTTCAGTAGTAATGCAAACAATCCGAAGCACTGACATGTGGAGCAAATCGATTGCCGCGGGCGGCCTGCTTATTGCTGTACTGGCCTTCAATTCAGCTATTTGTGCTGCCGCTGCGGCGCCCACCAGGGCTTCCGTGTTCTGCGCGAAATTACAGCTCGTATTGCAACCGTTCGTGCAACTTCCCCTGGTGCTGTTCAGCGCCGACGATGAGACGACCGACGCGATGCACGCGGGCGAAGCGCAGTACCGGCACTGCCAGTTCAGGCAAGCGGACAATTCGATGATCGACATAGGGCTACACGACGACTCGGACGGGCGATTCGACGATGCGGCCAAAAACGGCTATGCGGTACTTAACGGCTATGGCGATAAGGGACGCTATACGGTGCGCGGCGTGGCTGGGCAGAGCTGGTTGGATCTGGTGCGCGGAAAAACGGCCTGCGAAGCAAGATTTGCGCTCCAGGATGATGGAAAGCCGCTCAGCCATGACTGGAAAGAGGTGGGCGGGAAGGTTTGCACTGCGGCCTTCAGTCTGTAAGACGAGGCCGGGCTCCTATCTCATTATGATGGGGCAGGGTGGGGAACTCCCCCGCCCCGAGGGGGGTGCCTCTTTGGGATCGGATTAGCGTTTTCGAGAACGGTGTGCCGAGACTGCTTCGACCCGCGCTGATCCTTGGCAAGGTTCCGTTGTTTTTCTATGTCTTGCACTTTTTCCTGATCCATCTGCTAGCTACCGCCGCGAGCTACGTACGCTTAGGTGAGGTGACCAATACGTTCCGATCGCCCGATCTCGCACATTTCCCGTTTACCGAACCGCCGGGATGGGCGGCACCGGTTAGCATCATTCATTTGGTCTGGGTCGCGGTCGTGGTAATGATGTTTCCCCTGTGTCATTGGTATGCGAGGTTGAAGGGGCGGCGCAGGGACTGGTGGCTCAGTTATCTGTAGCCCTTTTGTCGTGGTATTTCTGGTATTTACCATAATATACATTCTTCGGTAGTCGTTGCTTCCGTCGATCGTGGGTGATCGCTCGGGAACATCGTAAATCCCAGGGCTGCGATGCTCACCGCGGCGGCTGAGGCACGAAGCTTGCTCGCCATATTTGTCCACTGTTTTTTTGCCGCCGGGTCGCTGGTTCGGTCTGCGGCAACCAGCGCGAGGATCGCGTCTGTGGGTTCGTCCAGGATCGCTGCAAGCCTCATGGCGGCGGTGTCTGCCATGTGGTTCCTGCCGCTGCGCCATTTCGACACGGCTGCTCTGCTGACGCCTAGGGCGTTTGCAAGGTTGTAGTCGCTGTCCGTCGGCAATCGCTTTGCTGCTCTGTCGAGCAGTTTGTTCGTTTCTTTGTTCATTTCCGCTCCTGGTGCTGGCGGCCCACAGTCTAGCCGGTCTGTCAACAGGCGGATACGTTCCCCTGGGTTAACGCGTTCCCAGTAGTTGACGGTTCCCATCGGTTAACATATAAGCGTGCTGGGATGACAGAACGCACGTATAAGCCATATGGCAGGATTTCGCAGGCGGCCCCTGGTAGTGCCACCCCTTTGCCTGCGTCCGCCGGGGGCGAAGCCCCCGGCTCTTCTAGTCTTGAAGATTGCACACTTAAGAACCTGCCTCATTACGCATGCACGCTGAAGGACTTCGGAGAAGGGCGAATTACCTGCGTTGGAGTGTTTCTTGAGGTCGGATGCCAGGGACGGCGCTACGCCGCTTCTAATGCCTCCGATCCGGTGTTGCGCGAGTTGCCAGAGTACTTCAGCGCCGATAGGTCTGAGTTTGCTCGTCGCCGCGCGAAGAAGGTGTTGCGCGAGCACGTTTGGATGCTTCGCGCTGATCGCATACTCACGCTGACTAAGCGGGGCAAATTCACGACGACCGATGATGCGTGGTTGGCCTGGAAGGCTTTTTGTCGCCTCGCTCGAAAATTTTGGGGAGAGCGTTGGCAGTTTGTTGTCGTCCCCGAGCTGCACCAAGAGGGCGGCTATCACTTGCACGTTGCGCTTAAAGGCTTCTTCGATGTCGGCATGCTCCGCCGGATCTGGAGCAAGGCGCTCGGAGGTACCGGTCATGAGTCAGGAGCTGATACGCGTGGAAACATTGACATCACCGGAGCTGTGGCTAGCCCTCGATCTCGTTCGCGCATCGCCAGTTATCTCGCGAAGTATCTCGGCAAGGACGTTGGGGCGGTCTTACGCGGTCGACGGGCGCTTGCTGCTTCCCGTGGAATACCTGCGCCTCGGATTGTTCGGTGGGACCAGGCTCTCGACCTCGGACGTTCTCAAGTTGGTATCGCTCAGCGGAAAATCCGCGAGCTTGTGGATGGCCGATTAGAGGCCAATGGCTGGTGGGAATGGAACTTGGGCGGTTTCCACGGCTTCCTCATAGCGCCCTTGGAGTAACTGAAAATGTCGGATCGTTTTTTAATTCGGATAGTGGACGCCACTGTAGAGCGTCGGGATGTCAAGGGCCGAAATGGCACCTTCAGCGCGGAGAGTCAATATGGCATTGCTGATCTGCCGAATGGTGAGCGGCGGAAAGTGCGTGTCCGTGTCTCTCGCGACCTGGGTGCGTACAAGCCCGGCACGTACACCGTCTCGGACGCCTCGTTCGGTGTCGGTCAGTACGGAGACATCGAGATTGCGCAGCTGCAGCTCGTGTCCGTTGCGGAGCGACCTGCGAGCGCCGGTCCTTCTCTTTCATCCGCCGCGAGGGTCTAGGTAGGTGTCCGGCACCGTCTCCTGTACGGCGTTGATCAGCACTTCTGCTTCGGGAGCCGTTCAGTGTCTCGATGGCACTGGGACTGTAGTTCCTTGGGTTGCGGTGCCGGATTTTGATTTCTCTCAACTCGATTCGGCCACGGCGTCAGGCGCCTTTGCGGCGGGGTTCGTTCTCGTCGGGATCGGTTGGGCGATTGGACGCGCCTTCGGCGTCGTTTTGTCGATGTTCAAGTGAATGCGGCTGCAGGCCGTTTCGTCGCCGGGTGCGATCCCAGCCGGTAACTTCGGGAGAATCTCTGTGAAGAAAATTCATCTCGCATTGGCAGCCATCATGGGCGTGGTGCTGGTCGGTTCGAACGCGATGGCTGTCACCGCGTATGACGACATCACCGCGTCCGCGAATTGGGCGGATGCAACCACGGCCATGGGCGTGGTCGCGGCCGCTCTCGCGTTGGCCTTGGTATTCCGCAAGGGTGCCAAGCTGGTCCTCGGCTTTTTCGGCCGTTGATCGAACTGGGCCGGGGTGTCGCCTCGGCCCTTTTATCTGGGGGTTTTTTATGTTTGGAGTCACCGCTTACGATGCGCTTACTGCTTCCGCGAATTGGACTGACGCTATAACAGCGATGGCGGGTCTTGCCGCTGCAGTGGGGCTAGCGCTTGCCTTTCGGCTGGGTGCTCGGATGGTTCTGCGTTTCATCGGCAGTTGAGACGATCTTTGATGCTTGTGAACATGTGGTATCTGGCGATCTTTCTAGCGGGCCTGTTGTCAGGCTCGCTAGCTTTTAAGGGGATGCGCTGATGTGGTGGGTCTTTAAGAGCGCCGTCGTGCGCAAAGTTGCATACGTTCTCGTCGCTCTTGCGGCGAGTTTTTTATTCGGGCATCGAGCTCATGCTCAAACGGCGTTTGTTTGGACGGTGGCGGGTGGTTTCGGCACTGGCGTGATTTCCAACAGTTCATCGGGTGAGGTGATGTGTCTGGCTGCGGCCTCGCTGCACAGTCAGCTTGGGTATAATTACACGACTAACGCCGGTACTCAGTGGACGGTGAGCGCGGTTAGTCATGCTGGCGCGCCAACGGCGGTTGGTCAGACTCTTGCCTGTTCGTACTCTCAGGTTGCTGTGGGGGGTGGCGGGTGTGGTGCATGCACGGCGGGTGACAATTTTAGTTCGGTAGCGGGGACCGGCGCGAGCTGCTCGGCGTCCTCTGGCAATCTTGATTTGGTTTCGTCTATCGGCGGGGCGACTGGATATACCGCGGGAGGTGGGTATTGTCTGGGCGGGTGTGAGTACACGAATGGGAACTTGGCGGTGACCTTTGGTGCTGCTAATCAGCGGATGGCGGGGAAGGCTGTGCCTACGGGGGTGCAGTGCGGCGCTTCCGGGTCTGCGTCTGGTGGCGATGCTGTAGCTGTGCAGTCGAATTGTACGTTTGCTGGTTCGGCTACTGCCTGCGTCGACAGTACTAACACCAGGGGTACGTTTTCTGTGGTTGCGTCGGCGACGCCTGATGCCGTGGTTACTCAGACGCCCAGTGTTCCTGACACGTGTGTTTCGTATGCTAGCGGCGGGGTGGCTTGCAATGCGGATGCTGCGATTACGTCGCCGCCGGCTCCGACTGTTTCCGCGGATAACCAGGCCCCGGCGGTTCCTGCGATGGTGGTCAGTAATGCGGGCCATACGGAGAATTATTATTCTTCGGCTCAGGTGTCGGCGTCTAAGGGTGCCACCGCTACGAACGCGACGGGCGGTTCTCCGGCGGGATCTACCACGGCTTCGGGTACGGGAACCGGGACGTCGGGGACGGGTCCGAGCTCTGCGAATGGTGATTGTGCGGCGTCGTCAGTGGATTGCGCGGGCGATGGTTCTTTGCCGAGTTTGACCCGATCCGACACGATCCAGTCAAACGTGCAGGACTATTGGGATTCAGTGCAGGCCTCGCCCATCGTTGCGGCGTTTAGTGCGATCAGTGGCTCTTGGCCGAGTGCGAGTTGTCCGACCGATCCGTTTTCGATTTCTATTTTTCACGGCGCACCGTCCTTTGATGCATTTGCTCCTGTCTGCACGATTTGGGGCGGCACGGTTGCCCCAACGTTGTCTCTCGTGTTCCTGGCGCTCTGGGCGGTCCAGGGTATCCGTGTCATTTTAAGCGCGTGAGGATCTGTCCATGGATTTTCTGATTAAGTACATCGCTCAAATCCTCACGTGGCTTTTGGGGTTCGTGGATTGGTGTTTTTTGGAGTGCGCGAAATTCGTGCTCGCAGGGTTGGCTGCTTTCATGAACGCGATTCCGGTCCCTGCTTGGATGAGTAGTGCCAGCGGTGCGGTTGCTTCAATTCCGCCTGGCGTTGCTTATTTGATCGGCACCATGCACATTGCTGACGGCTGTACGATCTTGGTCAGCGCGTACACCATTCGTTTTCTGATTCGCCGTTTGCCGATCATCGGATGAGCGATCTTGTGCGCGGCTTTCTGCTTGGGTGGATGTTCGGTGTCGGATTGGTCTACGCGATCTTGCTGTGGGCCCGAGCGGCGCTTACGCGCTCGGGCAAATTGTGAGCATCCTCGCCTACGTCGGTTTCCCCGGTTGTGGCAAGTCTTACAGCGTCGTCGAGCAACAATTGTTGCCTGCGCTTCGTGCAGCTCGCATGGTGGTGACGAATCTCCCGCTTAACATGGACCGCATCAAGCGGGATTTTCCTCAAGCTGATGTTCGGGAGTTTCCGACTGCGTCTGTCGTCGGTCAGCCTGAGCTTATTTTGGACGCGGTTCCGCCCGGTGCATTGCTGATCCTTGATGAGGTCATGAAACTTTTCCCCGCGGGGACCAAAGCTAACCAGGTTCCCGAGCCGTATCGTCTGATGTTTGCCGAGCATCGCCATCGCGTCGATGCCGCGGGGCAGTCGACTCAGATTGTTTTGATCGCTCAGGACCTCAATCAGATTGGCACCTTTTGTCGCCAGCTCGTGGAGCAAACGTTTCGTATGACGAAGCTCTCGACTCTTGGTATTCCCTCGAGCAAGCGCTTTCGGGTCGATATGTATCCGGGTCCTCAGTGCGGTCCGAACCCTCCTGCAGCTCAGCGCATCCGCCAGGTTTTTGGGCGCTACAAAAAAGAGGTTTATCAGTACTACATCTCCCACACTCAGTCGGAGGCGAACACTGATGACGGCGCTGATGAGGAGAAGGTGGATCGGCGTGCCAACGTCTTCAAGAAGCCGTTTCTCGTTATGTTGCCGATCATTGCGATTGTTGGTTTCGGCTTCATTTGGTTCAAGGGCGGGTATCTGCTTGACAAGTACCATAAGAAGCCGGACGCGTCTTCTGCGGCCGCCGGCGGAGCCGGCCGGCCGGCAGAATCCGCGCCCGCCAGGCCCTCCGTTTTTGGGGCGGCTCTCGCTAAGGTTGAGGGCGCCGGGGATTGGCGTGTTGTTGGCACGCTCAAGAATGTTCAGCATCCTGAGAAGTCGATCGCGATTCTTCGCTCTGAGTCGCTTAAGGCTTCGGTGCCGGTGAGTCTTTCGCAGTGTTCGGGCGGGGAGGGCGATCAGGCGCTGCATTGCCGGTACGATGGCTTTTCGTATTCGGAGTCCGGAAGGCCTTTGGTTGCGCTGCCGGGTTTGCCGACCGGCACGTATTCGTCTGTGGTTGCTTCTCAACCTAAGCCAGCGCCGGTCGAGGATCATGCGCTCTCGTACCAGGATGCGTATGGTCCGCAGGAGCTGGTGGAGGATCCGGTGACCCATGATGTTCGCTTTGTTTATCCGAAGGCGATTCGTCCGCATATCTCGGCGGCCAATTCTGACGTGCATTGATCCGGTGCGCGCACGCGCACGGCGGCTCTAGCATCCCTTGGAAGCGGTTTTCCCTTTAGCGGGCGGTTGATTGTTTGGCTGATGCGGAAGGGTCGCGTTCGCCGGGATGTTTCCGTGCAAATTCCGCTGCGTCTTCTCGGTCTAGCTGGTCCATCGCGGCTTGTGCGGCAATTTCGCGCTGTAGTTCATCGTAGGTAGGGTCGGGCTTTGCTGCTCTGGCGGCCGCGGCCCCGATCTGCTGCATCGCTGCCGCGGTTTCCTGATCTCGTTCTTGGAGCTGCCGGTACTCGCTTTCCTGTTTGGCTTTCCGCTCGCTGCTTTGCCACACAGAGAAGGCGAGGAGGGCGGTGGCGCTCCCTGCGATTAGGCCGATCATCGGCCATTTGCTTACTTTTTCGTCCATAAACCGCATCGTGCGTCGATTCTGAGCGTCTCGTCTGTGTCAAGGTTCTCAGAATCGAGCGCCGCCATCCGTGTGCAGCGCTCGTGACAACCAGGTCTTGTGCCGTCACTCGTTTTCGAAGCGAATTAACAGTGCTTCGGTTTCGGCGCCTTGGCGGTCGAATTGTTCTGCTATTCGTAGCTGTTTAGCTTCAATTGCTGACTTGCGATCCTGTGCGTATTGTTCGACCGCCACTTTCAGCGCCGTTGTTATCAGTGTTAATTCGCTGTATGTGAATTTCATGACGGCACTCCTTGGTTGGCGCGGTTTTTGCGCTGCTCATTGGCGGCGGCGAACATGAACGCGAGTCGAAGGCCTTGCAAAGTCGCGATGCTGCGCGTGACGACCATGCCGCCGATGAGGCCTTGATTTTGGTCTGAGTTGAGGACCAGCAATGCGAACTCCAGCGCGTCGATTGTTTCGATCAGCTCCATTTTGTCGATGTTCATTTGAGGCATTTTTCGCTCCTGAATGTTGAGGGGTTCAAAAGCGCCAGCCCCCTCAACACTCCGAGGAGCGAACTCAAATTAGGACAAACTGTCGTGGCTGACTCAACGCGAGCTCCAGGGCGCGCAGCTGCTCGCGACGGTACGGAACGGATCGCAGCTCGCCGGGTGTCAGCGATGCATTTTCGGGGGTCCAGATCAGTCCCTTGTCGATTCGAAATCCTGCCCAGGCTGATGCCAGCTCGCCTAGATCTTGGTTTAGCTTCAGCTCGAGCAGCTTGGTGCTCGTCGGAGGTAGGAATCCTTGATTTTTCCAGCGCTGGGCGGTTTTTAAAGACACTCCGGTCAGCTCTGCGATCAGCTGTGCTGACACGCCGTACAGATCCATTGTGGGTGTCAGTCTGGCAGGTCAAGCGTTAATGCACGTTGAAGTTCATCACGCGCTGCCGGGGGTTACGCCGAATTTGACTTAATATACATTATGCGAACTTTGCTTATAGGGGCCAAGTTAAAATGTCCGCTTTGAGCCAAGTTCAGATGTCCGCTCTGGATGCTTTAACCGGCATTCTCTGCTGTCCTTTTTGGGACTCGGAGATTGCCAATGCGCCACGCAGCTCGGGTAACGATGAGCATGCGCGAACTAGATCGGCTCAAGTGCATACAGGCAGTCGTCGACCGAGAACTGTATCCCGGCATCGCTGCAGAACGACTCGGGATCTCAACCCGATGTGCACAGCGCTCGTCTATGTCGACGATGCCACAAGTCGATTGATGGTCGTGCGTTTCGCTGGCAGCGAGTCCACGTTCTCATATTTCGAAGCGACGCTGGAGTATCTGCAGCGCTTTGGTAAGCCGCTCGCGTTCTACAGCGACAAGGCCAGCATCTTCCGCATCAACCAGCCAGGAGCGGTCACAGGACCAGGCTACACGCAGTTTGGGCGGGCGCTTTACGAGCTTAATATTGACGGAATTTGCGCCAATACCGCGGCCGCCAAGGGTCGTGTGGAACGCGCCCAATCGCGGTAGGCCGAGCCCGCGAATAGGCCAAATCCGTCCTATCTGGCTTTGTAATGCACATCCCAAAGAAGTGGACCAACCGGGGCCAAACTGGGCACTGGGTTTTGATCATCGCCGCGCCGCCAAAGAAGGGCTCTTTTTCCGAAATATGACAACAGCTTCGGTAAAAATGCGCGAATGGCCCGCACATATGGATGCCCTCCGGCTCCGCGCTCATGTAGGCTAGCGAGTGGGCAAAAAACCGAGGGGTCCTATGGACCGGTTCACCTTATCCGCCGCAATGCTATCCGCTGCTGTGCTTATTTCCAGCGCGGCGCAGGCAACGGACATAAGTGACTACTTTAAGATGGCGGATCAGGATCAGGGCCGGTTTAATCAGGCGCTCCTGACGGGGGCCGAAAAAGTATTGAACGAAGAAGGCCGGGCTGATCTGGCCAATCAGCTGGACGCACTTTTTACCGAGGTCAAGCCTGGTAACAAACTCAGCGACGGGATGGCCGACTATTTGGCAAGGCTTGGTGCCATGCAAATCGCCGAGGTCAACCGCGAAGTCCGACACCATTGCGAGCGATTTCCGTCCAAAACTTCCGCCTAAGAAGCTGTAACTAACCGAAGGTAAGGTGCGCCCATAGCCGAAATCCGACCTGTCCGGCTTTGTGATGTACATCCCAAAATGAGTGGACCAACCGGGGTCAAACCGGGCACTGGCTCCTGACCATCGCCATGCCGCCAAAGAAGGGCTGTTTTTCTGAATTATGACAACAGCTTTGGCAAAAATGGCGCACGACCCAGACATATGGATGCCCTCGGGCTCCGCGCTCATGTAGGCTGGCGGGGTGAGTAAATAACTCGAAGGGTCATATGGACCTGTGCACCTTATCCGCCGCGATGCTATCTGCTGCTGTGCTACTTTCCAGCGCCGCGCACGCGATGGAAATACGGCAATACGATAAAATGGCGGATCGGGATCAAGCAGCTTACGTCCAGGTGCTGGTGGATGGCGCGCAAAAGGTTTTGAAGGATGGGGGCCGGGTCGATCTTGCCAGAAAAATGGATCAGCTTTTCACGGAAATTCCTGCTGGCGATAAAATATCCTTAGGCATGGAAGAGTTCGAGAACAACCTGGCTTTGGCGCGTGTTACCGACGCCAAGAATGTAATTAAAGATCCCAATGCACAGCGTCTTGAGGTCGAGGACGCGATGGCTGTAACCCTGCAAAAAAACGGAATTGAAGTGCCCGATAGCTTCTTCACTGTCGCCAGCGGTTTCAGGCCGAAGTATCCGCCACACAAATAGTAGCTAGCCGGAGAAGATAGCCGAAGCCCGGCATGTCCTGCTCTGTGATGTACATTCCAGCGATGGTGGACCAACCGGGGTCAAGCTGGGCACTGGCTTTTGACCATTGTCGCGCCGCCGAAGAAGGGCCGGTTTTCCGAATTATGACAACGTTTTCGGCGAAATATGCTGATCCGCCTCAGCGGATGTTTTCAGCTGCTCGAAGCGCGTGTAGATTGGGGGCAGGCAAAAACATTAGGGCTTCGTTTGAACCGCTTCGCCATACGGGCTTTGATTCTATTCGCGGCAACGCTTCCCGCCGTCCCCGGGCAGGCGATGGAGATACGGCAATACGATAAAATGGAAAGTCAGGATCGGAATGAATATGTAGCCGACCTGTTAACTGGAACGCAGAAAGTCTTGATTGATGAGGGCAGAAGCGATCTGGCCGCGCGGGTAAATAATCTTTTCACAGAAAAACTTGGTGGAGATGACCTACCTTTAGGGTTGGTTGAATTTGGTAAAAATCTGGCGTTGGCGCGTGTTGCCGACGCCGAGAGAGCCGCACAAGACCCGAACGCGCATCGGCTTGAAATTGAAGATGCGGTGCTTGTGACCCTGCAAAAGAATAATATTCCTCTGTCGCGGGACTTTGTTAGAGCTTTCAGGGCAATCAACAGCAATTTCAGGCCGAAGTAGCCGAATCCGGCCAGTGCAGCGTTGTGATGTACATTCCAAAAGAGTGGACCAACCGGGGCCAAACTGGGCACTGGGTTCTGACCGTTCTTACGCCAGAGAAAAACGTCAGTTTACATAGAAGTGGCAACGGGTTCAGTGAAAGCGCACTTTGAAAGTTCTCCCGCGCCCAAATCCTGTATAGATTGGTGACTAGGCCAAGCCACATGGAAGGCCTCCCATGACTCGGATCACCATCTCGGTCGCGATCATATCTGCGGCAGTGCTCCTTTCCGGCGCCGCGCAGGCGATGGAAATACGGCAATTCGATAAGATGGCTGTTTCAGACCAGGCCGAATACATCGCCGATCTAATTCAAGGCGCTGAAGATGTTTTGAATGACGCGGCCCAGCGCGATCAGTCCGAGAAATTGCGTCACCTTTTCATTGATATTGCGCAAGGTGATCAAATCAGTCTCGGCATGGCCGAGTTGAATGTTAATTTGGCCGGAGTGCGGGCCGCCGAGGTTAGCAGGCAGGCGAGGGATGCCAAGCTTCGGCATCTCGACGTTGAAGACACTTTTAAGGCGACCGCCGAAGACCACGGGATCAAATTGTCGGATGCCGTATTTAGCGTAAACAGCAAATTCCGTCCGAAGCTGCCGCCCAAGCAATGAGGATTGAGGCTATGCCCAAACTGGCTCTTCCTTTCATCGCACTCGCGGTATCTGTGTCTCCGCTTGCTACCAGCGCCGCGCAGGCAATGGAAATACGACAGTTCGATAAAATGGCTGGGCTGGATCAGGATGAATATACCGCTGAACTCATACAAGGTGCGGAAAAGGTTTTGACAGATGAAGGCAAACCGGACCTATCCGCTCGGGTCAGTAAGCTTTTCACGACACGTCTTGGTAATGATCAAATCAGCGTAGGCATGACAGAGTTCTCCATCAATTTGGCAAGGGCGCGCCTTGTCGATGTGCAGAATGTCGCCAAAGACTCCAATGCCCAGAGAATTGAAGTTGAAGACGCTATGGGGGTTACCTTGAATAAAAACGGCATTGAGGTCCCCGACAGTTTCTTCACCGTTCTCGTCAGTTTCCGGCCCAAGCTGCCACTAAAGAAGTGAATCGCAGCGGACCGAGCCGCGAATCGCCGAAATCCAGCCTCTCTCGCTTTGTGATGTACATTCCAGCGATGGTGGACCAACCGAGGCCAAACTGGGCACTGGATTCTGACCATCGCCGTGCCACCCAAGCGGAGCTCGTTTTCATAGATATGACAAAGACTTCGGCGAAATATGCTCGGTCCGCCTCGGAGGATGTTCTCCGCCGCTCGAAGCGCGTGTAGACTGGTATGAGGCCAAGAACAATGAGGCTTCGCGTGAACCGCTTCGCCATATCGGCTCTGATTCTATCCGCGGGAATGGCTGAGAGATATGCATACACCGAGACTGGAATGCTAGTGCCTGAATTCGATGGCATTGTAATACCTCAATGTAAAATCAAAACGTAATCGTCATGGGGCAAATGCATATCAGCAACCATTGCCGCGATTAGGATTCAAGGTCCAATTACCTGATGCCCTGCCATCCCCATTCAAACTCCTACTGCTCTTTTCAAGAATCGTGAGGAGCGAAGTTCCCTTCGGTGGAAAGTTGTTAATGAGCATATTCGTCGAGTAAATGTTCAAGGGTATATCGCCGAATGGAATCCTGATCCACTGCCCGTTCTGCCACTTAAAACCAACCGCCCCATGTTCCGGACATCCGTAGAGCCGAATTTCGCGCCCGGTTGGAGGGATACCTACGATATATAGAATCCTGTGATCGATATTCAGAATCAACGGAATCAAGTGCTCGTGCCAAACGATTGGATTGACGTCAAATTCAGGCAGAGGGATCGTCAGCCACTCTTCTCGAGGAACTTCACCCTCAGCGAGCCTCTTTTGCTTCACAACAATGACTCGGCCATCATTGAGCTTTACTTCCTCTTTCCAGGAGACATACGGACTACAAGCAGCGAGATTCACAAAGCATCCCGACAACATCACTACGGCCCATACTTGCCTAAACATATTCAGCCCCTATCGATTATCAGTCGTCTTATCGTGCCGATTACCCAGGAAGCGAGCGAATTCGAAGGCAATCACCCCCAACCAGCCAGCAGCCGAAAAGGCGTAGAGGAATACCCCAACCACAAAAAAGCCGATTCCGTTGTCGCCTGGGTTGGGGAAAATCAGCAGCGTGAACGGCTTTCTGAATATCATCAGCAGCGCTGCCGTGATTCCTACGCACATCAGAAACACACCACCGCCGCGCAACATCCGTACCCCGAGGCCCGTGATGTTCACGTCCAAGGCGGGCGGAAATCGAGCGACTCGCACGATGCGATATAGCGACGCGACAACGATTAGCAGCAGGATAATGGTCCGACCGGGCGACATTCCGATTCCGTAGACCATTCCAACTGCGCCGGAGACGCCCAATAGGCTCACTGAGAAGAGAATGGATAGCAGTGTCAGAGAATACAGCCAGCGAATAAGCGGGGTTGCGGCTCGAAGTGTCACGACGCGGAACTTCTTACGTCCAATTACCTGACGCCCTGCCATCCCCATTAAAACTCCTACTGTTCTTTTCAAGAATCGTGAGGAGCGAAGTTCCCTTCGATGGAAAGTTGTTAATGAGCATATTCGTCGAGTAAATGTTCAAGGGTATATCGCCGAATGGAATCCTGATCCACTGCCCGTTCTGCCATTTGAAACCAACCGCCCCATGGGGACTATCAGAAATTCTGTGTGTCGAGCCGGTTTGATTAACGATTGACCTCGAACCGATCACCGAACACCACAGCGAATTGAGCTTTGGCAGCGGCCCATTCGCGTGGAGGCATTTTCCACTTTTGAATGATCTCGCGC
>DATAVN010000007.1:0-129602 GCA_036267715.1 Steroidobacteraceae bacterium
TAACATTTTTGCGCCAAAGGGGTTTTCGGCGCTGGTTATCCGGCCCGTCTCGTGATCGAAGAAGCCCAAATCGTACTGCATAAAGCTCACCAGCCATACCTTGTCGCTGACCTCCTTGATACCGACGTTTTGGCCGGCGAACACGATGCTCAGGTTGATCTTGCGACGCCCGATGCAAATACGGCCGCAATTACTCACTGTGATGGTGCGATCGTGGAAAGGGTACTCGAGGTCCGATAGGCCCTTGTAGGGGCGAGAGGAGCTCACATAGAGTTCAGTGGGATACTTCATCCCCAGCGCCTGGTGGGGTCGCTCGTCGTTAAATACATGCATGAAGCGGTCGAAGCGCTCCTGCTGCTTGAGAAAGTTCTTCGAGGCGGGCTTAGTCGCCTCCTTCTTCAGCGTCAGATGCATGCGCTCATGACGGCCGTTTTGCTCAGGATGGGCGGGCTGAATGCGCTCGATCTCGATCCCCAGCCGCAGCCACCAGACCGAGAGCTTGGAGAGGCCGAAGAGGGAGTTCGGAGAAGCGAAGGGCACGCCGTTGTCGGTGCGGATTGCGGCGGGCAATCCGAAGTCTTTGAAGATGCGCTCAAATACCGTAAAAGCCAGGCTCGTGCGCGTACTCGAAAGTGCCTCGCACCGCGTTACGTCTTGCCCCCTTGGTCTTTGTGCGCCCGGCGGAACTGCGCGGCGCCGAGTGGTCCGAATTTCAGCTAGATATTCAAGAATGGCTCATCCCCGCCGCGCGCATGAAAATGCGCGTGCCCCACATCGTGCCCCTGTCCACCCAGGCGGTCGCTCTCCTGCGCGACATTCAGCCCGCCACCGGCGATAGCACGTATGTCTTCCCGAGTCCGCGAAGCCGGACGCGACCGCTTTCAAATGTCGCCCTCCTTGCGGCGCTGCGTCGCATGGGTTACGAGCAAGGCACTGACTGTGCACGGATTTAGAACAACCGCATCGACGCTGCTAAATGAACAGGGCTGGCGCGCCGATGCGATCGAGCGGCAACTCGCCCACGGCGAACGCGATCACGTCCGCGCCGTCTACAACCTTGCCGAATACCTTCCCGAGAGAAAATTGATGATGCAAGGCTGGGCGAACTACCTCGATGAGTTGCGGGCATCCTCGCGCTAGGAGTCATGCCCAATTTGGGTACGATCATACCCAAATGGGGTATTCTCATGACCACTGCCAGCACGTCAATGCCCGGCTTCCGACAGCTCGCTTCGGCGTCTGCGCCTAGGTGCCAGCCGTCGCAACTGACTGTACTCGTTCATCGTTCGTAGTGACGAGGTGGATCCGCCGGACCGATTTGCGCTTTCTAGAGCGGAGTTCTTCACTCGTAGCGCCTGCCGCCTTGCCGGATATTTGCCGTTCGGGCACCCGTACCCTCGCCCAACCCCGGCGACCCAAAGGCGTGACTCCGATCCGCGTCCTGCTCCGCTGCGATCCAGTTGGCACGTCCCTGTGCCGGCGTTCGTCGTGTCCGACTCACCCGGCTTCGCTAGGGTCCACCCCAGAATCCTGTCCGGGCGTTTGCCGGCCGCATTCCGATGGGTCGAAGATCCGCCCGCTATCCCTTCGTTCCACGCCCCTACTGTGCCAGCGCCTCCAAATTGTACTTCTCTATCCTTCCCACCTTGGCAACTTCCGCCTGCACGTCAGGCCGCGCCATCAACTCACCTTTTAGCGTCCGCAATTCCGCTTGTCTGGCCGTCTCGCGTGGCGCGGCGTACTCTTGAATACTCAGCAGCGCCGCTGAACGCAACTCCCTATCTTCCAACCGTTCGATCAGCCATTTCGCCGCAGCGTCCGAATCATCCATTCGGAGCAGTGCATCGTCATACGTCCGAGGGGCATCGATGCGATGCTCCCTGATAAAGGCGAGCCATTTTTCTTTTTCTGCGGCATCGCCCATCTGGATCGCCGCATCCAGACGAACATAGGCCTCCTGCATACGTCCATAGGGGCTGATCTCTGAGCCCAGACGAGCGAGTACCTGTAGCGCTTCCGTGGGTTTTCCTAAATCACAGTAGAGATCGCCCAAGTTGATCACTTGGCTGACATTCTTACCATCCCTGTCCGCCACATAGCTTGCCGCAGCCAACTGATCAATGCCTTCATCCCACCGGCCGAGTCGCCTTAGTAATCGAGAGCGGGTATCGAGTATCCACACATATCGGTCATCGAAGTCGTCGTACCACTGCTTGGGATCCGTGTGCAACCGAATTTCCGCCAGCAAATCATCGGCCACGGCCAGTGCAGCGCCGTAGTGCTGCTCCTCCATTAAGTCTTCCGTAACGACCATCCTGGGCGTTAGCGATTTCGGCGTCCGCTCTGCGACCGTCATAAAATGCTCCAGAGCTTTCCTGACCGCCGCATCCACATCGAACTGTGCCGGATTGGCAACGGTAATCGCATCGAAACGCCGATCCGCCCGCATGGAGATGAGGACATATTCATCGGTCACATGCGCAGAGACGTCGGTCGCCTCAGATAAGCGATTCTGTTCCAGCAGCAGCAGTGCCAAATCCCGCCAAGTGCCACTCGGTTCGAGGTCCCACTCCACCGTCCAATGCGCCGCATACAACGCCTCCATCAGTGGCAATCTCGCAGCGTGGGGCAATTGCCTCTTAGCGTTGGAGAGCTGATGCAAAATGAACTGCGAGTTCACGTGATCAAGGCTTTCCGGACTCTTCTGAACCAAATCTGTAAGACTGACAATGATCTTGTGGGTATCTTCGAGCCGATTGGCTGCATTCAGACGCGACATACGATCGTCCCCCGTGGCCTCCGGCAACGCCAGCAGCCTCACCCGACTTTCATACTCGAGCGCGGGTTCCTTGAGTGTGAACGCCAACTTCGCCGCGGTCAGCAACGCTCGATACTGCTCCGAATTGGGTAGTCGATCGAAGCCCTTGGCATGGATGACCGGCTGAATGACACGCTCAGCCTCAGCGAATTGACGATTCGCAACCAATTTAAGGGATATGTCGATTTGCGCGATCTCTGCACGTTGCTTTGACGACATCGTTGACGCATTGTTTCCAGCGCAGCCGACCAGGATTACGATGGCGGAAATGCTGAAGAGCTTACAGGAACTCATTGATAGGATATGCCCACGCCCAAACCACCGAGTCATTGCTTACCCCTCTTCAAACGCTGAATATAATTCAGCTCACCCTTTGAGGGCTGCCCAGAGGCGACGGGTCCGATTCTTATCATTCATTATTGGCATCCCTGCTTCGATGGAGCATCTTCACTGTTTTCGCTGCCGCACGCAATTCGCGCTCGAGTCAATCCCGATCGTAATTACCCGCCCTGACTTCGAAGCAGCGGGGCAGAACGCCCTTTTAGGGCGGCCCCGAGCAATAGGGAAGGGCGAGGCGAATCGCCGAATAATCCCTCTCCCCGTGGTGCGTCGGTACCAAGCCGACTTCCGGCGTCCGATCGTCCCTGACAATGATTGTGACAGGCCCCTCGCATTGCGCGGCATCGATTTGAGGCGCAGTGTGGTTTAGCGTCGCGGACGCCCAGCAGATTTCAAATATACCAAGCCCGAACTCCGGGAACGTATTGACCCGCAGATTGTTTAGGCATAGCTTCAGCCCCAGAACAAAAACTGCTGATTGATCAATTCAGGGATGAAATGACTAGGTCTGTTTCAGACGCACCTCGAAAGGAATCGAGAACCCTCACTCGGACATCTCTTCGCATATTTGCGTTCGTTGCACTGGTGAGTGTCGTGGTTGCGGCAACCAGCTGTACATCACCCTATCGAAAACCCGAACTGACGCCCCCGGAGAACGGTTTCTCCGGCATCGCCGACGCCTTCAAAGGCACCGCCATTCCTGAGGTCGATGTCTTGCTAGTTCACGGCATGGGGTTCCACGACAAGACCTGGATACTAACCATGATCGAGCCTCTGGCGATTGCCTTAGGTTTCGACTCGAACGTTACATTGCCGACGCCGGAAGATCTACCCAATGGCGCGCAGCTCTATCAGGTAACTTTGAAGGACGCGACCCGCACGCTGCAAGTGTCGGCCGTACTCTGGAGTCCTATCACCGAACCCGCCAAGAGAAGTCTCTGCTTCGACGTCAATTCAACCACCGAGCTTTGTACTGACAAGACTGGATTCACCCCCTATAAGCGCGCCTACGTAAATGGCCACATCAAAAGCCAAATCATGGATGACCGACTATCCGATGTAACGTTCTATCTTGCGGCCGATGGAGGCGAACGAATACGCGAGGCTATCGACGACGCGTGGCTTCGATCCTTGAGCACAGACCACACTACGCTTGCTCAAGTGAAAGCCGGTACCGTACCGGCCGCAAAGAGCTTTCCTGTCTTCATCATTTCCGAGAGTCTCGGCAGCAAGATCGCCATCGACTCTCTCCAGGAGATCGAAGGCCTCAGCAATGCCGCCGAATTCGCCGAGGACGTTCGCAGCCACGTCCACGCCTTATACCTACTGGCGAATCAGATTCCGATTTTGAATCTGGGAGCGCACGACGTGAACGGTAGGCCGGATATCTATCAACATCTGAAGAATTTCGCCAACAAACGCAGCGCACATCGAAGAACCAAAAGCATGAGCGAAACACCGCTGCACGTGGTCGCCTTCAGCGATCCCAGCGACCTGTTCTCCTATGTCCTTCCGAAGGAGTCTATTCCCCGCGAAGACGCGATTATCAGCAACGTTGTCATCTCGAACGACTGCACCTACGTCGGCCTGTTCGAGAATCCGGCGAACGCGCATACGAAATACATTCAGAACAATCCTGTCGCGACTGCGATCGCGCATGGGTCGGACACGTTGAAGAATGCGAAAGGAGTGTTTTGCGCCAAGTAGCATCGGCCTTCGATGCGAATCGACGACTGGTGATAACGCTACAACAATCGACTTACTAGAAGAATGAACGGCCCCTTAAGCTGTCACGCCGAAAGAAGCGCGAAAACGACCGGAGAAAACGTGAAGAATACAACATTGCCTTGGGCTCTCAGAGTTGTTGGTACGCTGCTATTAACGGCACTCGCTGGCACGATTTCAGGGTGTGCATCGATCGACGGATTCCAAAAATCGCCGGAACCATCCTCCGTAGTTAAGGCGCGAAACACAAAATACTATGGGCTGAATGCGGACGATGACTATTACTCAGCTTCTGGAGACGCACGCCAATCGCTGCGAGATCAAATTGTCTACGGTAAAATGCAGGTGCTTGAGGATGACTTTCTCGATTTTGAGCGCTGCCTGAACGGCGCCGGAAACTACGTTTCGCTGGGTAGCGATCTTACTGTCTTGGTACTAAATGGCCTTGCCGCCACGACCGGTACGGCAGCGACGAAATCAGCTTTAGCTGCGGCGTCGGCAGGCGTGGTCGGTGCTCAAGGCGTAGTGAATAAGGATCTTTACTACCAGAAGACACTGAGCGCCCTGATTTCCCAAATGCAGGCGAATCGGGAGAAGGCTCGCCTCACAATTATACAAAACCTCAAGCTGAGTGACGTCGCCTATCCGCTAAATGCGGCCGAGATCGATTTGAAGCGCCTCGAAGAGGCCGGGAGCCTAGTAAATGCCGTCAATGACATTGCGCAACAGGCGACCAACAGCAAGCAGAACTCCCAGGCTTTGATAGAGAGCCTGCAATCTCTCACGTTTACCGGCACCGACTCAGCCGCGAAACTCCAAGCGTGGCTCTATCCGAATGGGAAAGTGGATCAAGCTAACTTTGATGCATTGCAGGCTTGGCTCAACAGGCAGCCGGAAACCTTTTTGAAAGGCCAAGGCTACCCGCCTGGTGCGTTCGTAAGCGGCGACACGGACACAGCGGATTTGGAACCCATTCGAGTGCGCGCCGTTGCTGATGCCACTCTAAAGATTCCCCACTAAATAGGAGAAGAAAATGGCGTGTGGAACATTTACCGTAAAGAAAGTACCGCAATCGAAGCTTCAGCAAACGATCGACTTATTCAAGGCAAACAAACCACCGCCGACTAGCGTCACTAGTACGCCAGATGGCACGGGGACATTTACGGTAGTCGCCGTGTTTCCCGCGTGTCCTGTAAATACGTCACATATATCAGCGGGGAGCTGAGTCGGTTTGCTTGTACCACATAAGCGTTAGCACCGAGATCGACTGGAAGCGATCATCGACCCGGAGGAATCACGGAATCGTTGCCCCATTTCGTTTGGCCTCAACGAGGGGCCCAAAGTCCTCATTTACCTTGGCTTCCACCGCCACTACGCATAGGCCTATCTCGTTTCGGCACAGCGCCAAGACATCCGTTTTAGATGTCGTTATGCCACCCTCGAGCTCGGTTTCCCATTCTGGAATCGCGACCGACAATTTAAGGTTTTCGAGCGCGTCTACGCCGGATGAATTGAGCAGCACCGAAATCTCCGGTGGCAACTCTCCGCCTGCCGCCTCCCAGGAAGCAGCTGCTGTCATGGCAGAGAAGCCTTTCTGCCAATGTTGCCCTGGCTTTGCCAACAAGGATTGCCAATCAGAACCGTCCTTCGTCGGAACTAATATTCGCTTCATCTATTGTCGCCCCTCACACAATTTCTACTTAATCGAACTGTCGGCCGTCGCGGCCACTCCACGCAGATCACCGCCGCAACGTCGCTCCCACGTCATATCTCCTGACAGGCTGACCGAGGATCGGCATTGCATACGCCAACAACGAAAGCTGCGCGGAATTGTCAGGGAATGTCGCTATCAGGCTGCCGGTGTAGCGGCGATTAAGGCCCGAATAGCGGCAACCCGTGAGTGTGATGTCCAACATAAACAGCCGTGGCGTCGAGCCCGGCGCCCAAAGGCCTAAGAGCGAGCAGCCATTATCGGCGCTTGACCCGGATACCTTGCCATCGGAACTGAACGTCAACACCATTGGCACAACCGAGTGCGCTTCTTCAATCACCTGACCATTTTGCGCGCCCTGAAATTGCGTCTGACCGCTCCAATTACCTACGATCGTCTGCGCGTCGGATACTTGACCATTCACCGGTCCACTTGGATCAGGCGCGGCGACTCCAGACGCCGGTACCGTCGTAGCACCTTCACATGGCTTATCCGTCAGAACTGTCTGACCATCTACTGTGCAGCGATAAATAGGCGAACGTGCGGAGGCAGATGCCGCCAGGACCGCCGAGATAAGTATGAACGCCCCGAATTTAGGCAAGGCCGCGCCTCTTCAGCTCCGCCATCAGCAAAGCCGCTTCCGCGGCAACTTCTTCTGGCAGTTTGACTAAGTCCTCGCCGCTGACTTGGATGCGTGCCAGCGCCTTGGCCGGATCTTTAAACTCTTGCCCGGTGAATTCCGCTGCGGCACTACGACTCCCAAATCCCGCCTGCCACTCCGCCAGCGTGATGTAAGCGCCCTTCATTTGCTCACACAATTTCGGATTACTGGTCTCCTTAATCCCGTGAATCAAGGCTTTCTTGATTCGCTCCTTCGCATACGGCAGCTCGGACACGTCTCCGTAAATCGATTTACGATCTAGTAGCGCCTTGCCATAGGCACTTATGATCCGCACGGACTCCTCGTTGGTCATCGGACCTGGCGTGACGTTCAGCCGAGTTGCGGGCAGAGCTTGAATGGGCTCCCGCTTATTCCCGGTGTACCTCGAGTACCATTCCTCGCCCGCCGCCTTAGGGCTATATCCCTGAGCCACTAGGTTCGCGGTGAACGCCACCCGCGTTTTGTGATCATTGAAACCACGGGCAAGCCATTTGGCGATAACGCCAGCGCCAAGCGCCCAACCGACTCGCGACCATGGGCCGGCGGCAAAAATAGCGACCACCAGGAAATAAATAAAAGCAATCGACGCGACAATCCAAGCCCACCCAAACAAACCACCAATCAATTCTAACCACACCATCTTTGTCTTCGTCTGCATCGAATGCGTCAACCCATATTTCGTCGCCTGGACGGATGGATGATTGTCAGCCCCCGATCATCTGCTATCCGTGATCCACGGCACAGCCGCGATGATTTGTGTTGACTTAGGTTTTAGCCACATACGCGAGCGTGGTTCTAACGTCAGTCACGCCGCTGCCGATGACGCTCAGTAATTCCCCTAATCAATCGAAATCGTTAAGCGCATCAATCACTCGCGTCCGACGCCTTTGCTACGGGTGAACATCGCCCTACTGATAGTTTATTGCCCATTCCTCGTCCCCCGCGCCGCTGCTGCGGCGGCTTCCTTCTCGCACGCGTAGGCTCCATGGATAGTATTCGCATACCATCTCTGCCCTTTCCAGTGCCAAATCATCGTCGGGAGATTCAGCCAGACGACGACATCCTTAGGACAATGCTGCTGCGCCTTGGCTTCCTCGGAGAAGGTTTCGAGCGCGAACGCAGGAATCGCTAGCGTAAGCCCTACTAACATGCCGGCAATCGATAAGCGCAATCCGCGAGCGTTGAACACGTGGTTTACCTCAATCGCTAAGCAGCTTTTTGAAATCAGACTCGCCGAGGATTCGTATTCGTTGTCCCTCAGCAATGAGCTGCTCCGCTTTTCGCTGTTTGGAACTCTTTTCGTGACCGGCAAGCTTCTTTATGTCTTGGTCACCCACAATCAATAACGTGGTTCGCTTAGTTACTGACGTCAATACCTCGCACCCATCCTCGGAAGCGAGGTCAGCGGCCTCTCGCCGACCGACCGACAGCGCCCCGGTAAATACCACTGCCTCGCCGAAGAGACGACCTTCAGGATTCCCTTCGCGGTGCAGGTCTGCGCCTCCATCCAAAGCGCCCATCCGAATTTGAGATCTGGAAAGCCAGTCGAATAGTGAAATGCCGCTATGTGCGACCGCCTGAAGGAGAATTTCGCCCGCCGCACGCGCATCCTCGAGCGCGTTGTGATGCTGAAATGGAATGCCGAGTTTTGACGCCATATCGGCCAGGCCATAGCCGCGCTGGGCGCACTCTGGCCATGTGCGCCGCACTACCCGGGCGGAATCGAGCCAGGTACACGAATCCGCCGGGATACGATATTTCTCGGATACACGTCGTAGTGATGATCGATCGAACGTGGTATGCGACACGACAACGCGGCCCTGAATTATGTTGGCGATCAGCGGATGAACTGCCGGCCACTTCGGCTTGTTAAGAACGGTCGTCTCGTTGATTCCATGAATCGACACATTGATCTCGTTGAAATAGTCTTCGGGATCGACAAGCCATTCCCACGAATTGGCCACCTGACCCTCGTGGAAATCGACCAATCCAATCTGGCAGATGCTCGCCATATCCGAATTCGCAGTTTCCACGTCAAGCGCCACAAAATCCATGGAATGGTTTCCTACCTAATAGTTGCTTGTTAGCCGCGAACCCCCGTGGATCCCGGAAAGCTTAATTAGCCGCCGTCTTCTCCACCTTCCCCATATCCACTTTCGGATAATTCCGCAGCATGTCATCCAGCAGCGGGTCAATCTTGGAATGCGTGCCTTCCCATTTCATGAGGCTAAGGCCGCCGTGACCAGCTAGGTGGTAGTGCGCGCTGCCAATGTACGCGTCGTCCTTATTCACTGTCATTTGCGCATCGACCATATAGGGCTTCAGATCCCACCAGCGATCGACGGAATAGGTCATGGTGAATGGGCAGCCCTTGGGCCTCTCGGAGTGGTACACCACCGAGCTAATGCCGTGATTGAAGAAGTCTTCCTGCACTACCGGCACGAAGTCCTCGACGTTGACCTCGCCATTGAACTCGATGCAAACCTTGTCGAGCTTCGCCGAGGCGGGAATCGGCCGCACGTCGACCGAAGTGCAGCCGCTCAGAATTGAAAAGGTAGCCGTAAGGCTTAAGAACAATTTCATGTCGCACGCTCCGTGTGATGCAAGAGGAATCGGCCTATTAAATACCTGCCAGGACCTGGCGACAGCCGACCGCTGCACACTTTCTATGACGCTGGCTAGGTACCTACCCTTGGCGCCTGTTCCAGCGCCAAGAAATGCAAAGCCTCGAATCCTTTCCCTGCTGATCTGAATCAACTGCGACTCAGATCACACGTCACCCCTAAAGCCCTGTAAGGGCATTGGATATCTGAGAGCCACCCCACGCTGCAGAGGTGCCCTAATTGCTCAAATGAACTGTCAGCATCAGATGGAACGCGAAAATACACGGGAGAGCTAGAGATCATGCTAAACGGACCCATCGGCGCACTCGTCATAGCGGCGATTTGGATTGTATTGTTCCTAATATTCCGCGCCATCGTGCTCTGGTATTGGCGGGTTAACGAAGGAATCGCGCTGCTCAAGAGCATTGACGCGAAATTAGACCGGTTCGCCGGCAATACGCCGGAAAGTAAGGAGCCGTACATTCGTTGATTCGCTTTGCAACATCT
Source organism: Steroidobacteraceae bacterium (assembly GCA_036267715.1). Taxonomy (GTDB): domain Bacteria; phylum Pseudomonadota; class Gammaproteobacteria; order Steroidobacterales; family Steroidobacteraceae; genus Bog-1198. The sequence goes on from DATAVN010000007.1 coordinate 10,365, forward strand.
GTTTCGTGAGCGCTAGTGGCACTGGCGGCTTGGGGCGCCCGCCGGCGGCGTTCGCAACGAATATGATGACTTCCTCCAGCAACTTCTCGCTCGGTCCAAGATTCGCCATCCATTCGTCATATCGAGACTTTTTGAGTCCTCGCCCGCGGATGCGCGTCGCCAGGATCCGTAGCCCATCTTTCTTGCGGTCAATTGCTGAGTTAACGGATTTGGTTCTGATCATGACGTGCTCCTAAGAATTGTTGATGCGCGAATAGCATGCGCTCGCCTGGCATTGCCGCGTCAGACGCGCGAACTCGGCTCCGCTCCCGTACTGGCGCCCGCTGCCACCTCTTGTGACAATCCCCTGGCGAGTGAAATGGCGATCACGCTCTCGATAGTAGTAAAGGCGAATCCATGCCCCGCCGCCCACCCGCTCGCGCGGGGTCCAGCGACATTCAATGTCTCAATCTTGTGCTCGTCGATGAACTTGATGACCTTTGCCACCGCTTCGACCGAATCCGGTGTCTCCTGCGCGCTGATCAATAGGTAAGGCCGCTTCAGTAGCGCGCACAAATTGCGCGTCAGTCTCGTCCCAGTTTTGAGCGAGTCGTTGTAAAGAATCGCCGTGCCTTCACTGTCCGACACATTGAGGCGAGTGCGTTGCCGATAGCCGCCATTGGGCAGCGCAACTAAGGGATACCTCTCCGGGATGATTCCATCCTCCGCCATCCTGTCCCCTGGCGCCCAACCCACGCAGGAGAAGTTAACATTCAGGGCCGCATCGAGCGCCGCGCGATCCACGCCCGTCTGTCCGCCAGATACAATCTTCTTCAAAGCCATGTAAAGACGATGTTCTCACTTCGTCGTAAATGGCGTCTATGAGGTGCCGGCTGAATTCGACTGGACGCCTACGCCTCTTCCAAGACTTTCCCTTCCTCGTGTTCCTCGGAATCGTCGACTGGCTCGTGATACCACTCCTCATGTAGCGAATACTGCTTACACGACAAACACGCGGTAATTGTCCACCTCCAGCTGCATTTCGGACAAACGCCACGCGTGTCGAAGGTGTTCCAGGTATGGCCACACCCTCCTACTTGCCGCGCGCATACCCACTGGCTGGACGGCAGCGGCCTCCATTTGCATTTGGGACAGAAGATTTCAAGAGCTCGAGCCAGCGACTACTCCTTATTCAGTTGAATCCCTAAATGGAATGGCACCAGTTTCTCAAATAACCGCACCAAGCCAGGATCCATATATGCGTAATCATCTGTAATTCCGAGGACGACGATCTTCTGATGCTTGATGCACGCGCGAAATTGTTTTAGCAGCTTATTGCGGTGATGTCTCTCCATGACAAAAATCACATCCGCCCAAATCAACAGCTCCGGCGTCACCGGTTCCTTTGATTTGGGATCCGATCCAGCAGACGCGACTTCGAGTCCCGGACGATTGGAGAACACCTGCTCAGCCGTCGGACTCCGCAGCTGATTGCGACTGCAGATAAACAATACATGAACCATCAGTGAGATCGCAGATTGCCGTTGTTCAGCATAAATTCCGTTACCTGTTGCACGGCGCGAGTCACCGCCGAATACTTGATGTCGTTGTCGTCCGCCGACTTGGTCGCGAGGTCTGTCCCGGTAAAGCTTTCACGACCCTGAAATTCCGCGATATTTCTACCATCCGAGTCTTTGAATGCTGCATCAAACGTAAGAGCTGCCCGACCGGCGCCGAGCCCGACAAAAAACCTGGCTGCAGGATTGCCCCGTTTGGCTTTGGTCACGGAGATATCAACTGTCAATTCAGCCGTTGTACCCGAGGCAGGATTCGCGTAGCCCATAGTTTGCAGCCGCTGCGCCAGCGCTTCATTGAGTACGGCAATCTCGTCAACCCCGAATTCTCGATCCGAATCGAACTTCGTAGCCGGCGTCGCGTGGACGAACAACGCAACCGTCTTGAAGGCGCGAAAAGCTACGCCAGTAGATCCTTTTTGCGTCATGGTCGCCGTAACACAACCCTCGAGAGCCAGGCATATCAGGAATTCCATGAGTCGTTTTTTCGCCACCTGCGGTCTCGGATTCTGATCAGTCTGCTGCACCGACGCTCCGAACCCGGTTATTCATCCGGGTCCCGCAATGAGGGCACATCCACGCGGCGCGAAGCATGGGCCACTCAATGATAGAAGCCCGCCGCCTACCAGTCGCTACAGCACAGGCACGAGAAGCAGCCTTCGCGTTCCAACTCTCGTTCAAGCTCCGGCCTCTTTATCAGGCGCTTGCCTCGGTGGCGCGACTCGATTGGGAAAGTAGATCAGCCCAGGAAGCACAATCAGCAAATTGATGAGCAGCCCATCGGAGATGAAGTGGTATAGGTAATTGGCAGTCAGAACCCCGCCTTCAATCGCGGCTATGGCTGCCACTCCGAGTGCGGGCGACGGGCCGTCCATGAATCGGTACGCCATGAGATTGGTCAGCTCGTGCCACTCTTTCATCTCGTCCTCCCAGGTTTGGTCACGCCCCTTGATCGGAATGAGTCGAAACACAAACGTCGCGTTCACGCAAAGATACAAAAATGCCATGCCCGTCGTGACGCATTCGAGCGGACTGAGCCATGGAGCATCCTCGGGAGACGTGAAGATGATGAGTCGGCCGAATGAGAATTGCATCAATCCCAGCGACAAAATCAGCACCAGGAACCACGCGTACATCGCTGACTTCCAATACAAATTAAGCGGCGGCTGCGTAAACGCAATTACTAATGTCGCGAATGTAGGGGCCAACGAAGCAAAGATCAACCAGTCCGGCAGACCCAATTTCACAATGTTCAGGAATATCGCGTACCAAAATACCATCGCGTACGACAGCACGATCTTTTCGTTGATGACGGGAAGAATCGCCTTCTCGAAGGTGACAGCCAAAACGAATCCAAAGATCCCAATACTGACCAGCGCGTGCTCTAACGGCTCATAGCTCACCTCGCTTCGATCCGGAATCATCCCTGCTGCTGCAAAGAAAAGGCAGAAGAGCAGCAATCCCCAGTTCCGGTCTGCGCGAATCACGAGCACGGCCTGCACCGCCACCCCCAGTGCGAACCACAAAACCGAGGCAAGATGCGCGTCCATGTGCCAGCTATCCCGACAGGTAGGAGACCTCGATTATATAGCGCTCAAGGCCCGGACAGATCAGGGGCTGCGAAGCGTTTAGACGCTGCCCTCACCAAATCCCACACGCTCTTCGTGACAATGCCTTCCTAGGCGTTCGGGCAACACATCGACGGCTTGATTCCGGCCTACAACGTTATATCGGCCTCTCGCTAAACTGTCCACCGCCAATCCAACCCCAATGGCAGAGCCGGCGGCCCAAACACAAAATGCAGAACCCGCCTTTGGGCCGGCGTATTCGCCTTATGCGACGCGTGCAAAAGCATCGGCCGCATGACCAACACCCCGTCCCGGGCGACTGGCACCACGGTCTCCCCGTTCTGCAAGCGTAATGTCTCCGCCCTCTCTCTATCGACTCGGCCTTCGGAGTGCGACCCCTGTACAACCCGCAGCGCTCCATTCTCTGCCGGACACTCATCTAAATGAACCCGAACCGCAACCAACCGCTTGAGCACGCTGATCGGCGGTTGCACATACAGTTGTCCTTCCTTCTCGGACCATCCCGAACACTCTGGCCTGTCCACCCGTCGCATCACCGGAATGGTCAAATCCTGGTGCAACGCTACCAACCAGTTCTTGGTCGGCGATTTGTCGAATAGGGTGCACTGTACCGCCACAGCATTGCAAGGCAACAAAGAGTTGATTCTCGCATCGCCACGCAATACGCTCGCCAGGCGTGCGCACCATGCTTGGTCGAGCAAATTTCGCGATCCGGCGCCCTCGTTCGCGAGGCCACCAACGAATGCGCCCAGTCTCCGATTCAATACGGCGTCGATCACGCCTGGTATGACAAAATACCCGCTTTTTCTGAATTGAAAGACCGATTTAGTCGCCAGCATCGAGACCCTGTCTCTGCTTCAATGAAATCCCCAAATGTCGCGGCACGAGCTTCTCGAACAGCTTAGTCAGGCGTACGGGCCGGACTCGCTGATAGCGGGGCGAGTGCATGATGCACGAACGGACCGCCCAGGCGGAGAAGCATCACCTGCTCAGCCGTCTGATTGCGGCTACAGATGAACAGAACGTGACGAATAGTCACTCTGCCGCCGCCGGTGGGTCTGCGGATTGTTGCGTACCCATTCTCCACGTCTGACACTTCCAACATTCGTCAAAATTACCCGGATTCTCGGCCCCACATTTAGGGCAGATCCAAACCGGGCGACTTTCATCAGAAGATTCCAAATCAAGCGATTCAGCCATCTCTTTGTCTCGAATCTCCTTTTCTTTCTTCCCGTCTATCAGAGGATAAATGACCTCCTCGTTGTCTTTGAGTAGCCGCACTCGCAAAAACTTTGGTTTTAGTCTCCGCCACAGTAGAAAGCCCCCAAAATAGAGAGTCGCCACAATCACCAACGCGAGCCTTGCGGAAACCATGCTCGTATTGAAAGGAACGACGCGAATGGCCAGGACAGAGAATCCAAACAACGCAAACATAAGCAGCCCGACTATTTGTATCCGCGCTTGCAGCACGCGTAGCTTGATACCGCAATCAGGGCAGACGATTCCGACAGAACCGTCTATTTGACTCCCGCGGTTTCCCTTCGGTGCCGCCTTCCATAGCTCACGCAGGTCCACAACCGAATTGCAATTTGGACAGTGCGGCGGATCGAGCAATGACATGGATCTGGCGCCCTACTTACTCTTGAACGAATTGCGCATCCGCTCATTCAGCGCATTAAAATCCGCCACTAATTTATCGCATGCGGCTTGCGTCGATTGACACAAGATCTTCATCTCCAAATTGATTCCGGCTTGGGTTTGTACAGCGGTTCGCTTCACCGCCGACGGATATGCCGGATCGCCCTCCGGCGGAAATGACCAGAAACTTGAATGATTTTGATCTTCCGCTACGGTCCAGCCGTTTCGAACGCTGAATGTCACCTCCGGCTTGGAATGCAAATCCGCAAGTGCCGCCGCGACTGACGGGTATCCGATTGAAGCAACGAGAGGATACCGGATCAGCAATTCACCACTCGTATTGGTGATGCCGTTGGGAACCAGCGGAATGAATAAACGCACCTCTTTTCCGCCTTCTGGAATGACTAACGTCTCGGTCAGAGTGACGGTGCCTTTGCCATGGCTAACAGGCTGACTCTGCTGTTTTCGGTCGCCCAATAAATTCTTATTGGCCTCGTCTTGAACGACCAGAATGATCGCGCCACTATCAGCGATCGACAATCTATACGAGACGGTGATCTTAAATTCAACGGTCTGCCCTTTGGTGAGAGGCGTACCCGGAGCCGGCGAAGCGGATTCCAGCTTGATCGAGTAACCCTTTGCCGACCCATTTATAAACGCCCACGGCATTGGACCGTCTGCCGGGAATGCCGAGCAAGCGAGACCCACCAATACGAAGCCAAGCAGGACCCGAACTCCCATAGTCTTCTCCCTAACCCGCACTGCCGACCATTCTCCGTCGCCTTCTCATCCGGGCGCCGCAATGCGGGCATATCCACATGCCGCGAAGCAAAATTCTTTGAATGATCGGTGTCTTCCGCGGTGACATCGGCGTTTCACAGTTTGCACAGTGATAGACGCGCATGCTCGCGGATGGCAGCCGGTGCCGATGACGGACCAATGAAGACATCGAGAACGAACTCGACCGATGGACCGATCGACGCATTCGATCTAAGGAACGGTCGTAGCCGCCTCGAGACTCTGGGAACTGGGCGATAAGCTAAGTCGCGCCCCAGGACAACGCGGGGACACGCCAGGCAATGAAAAGTGGAGCGGGCGATGGGAATCGAACCCACGGCTCAAGCTTGGGAAGCTTGGGTATTACCATTATACGACGCCCGCGTGAACTCGATTCTAGTCGCCCAGGAGAACGCATGGCAAATCCCTGAGTCCCAAAAGCAAAAGGCGCCCGGCGGCGCCTTTCACTCACTCTGCATCGCTCGATGGAGAGGTCGCCCTTAGAAAGCCTTCCAATCCACACCCAAGATCATCGAGCGGCCGATGACGCCCTCGAAGTATTGCGAGACGGCAGGGGTGAAATTACCCTGCGCACCCGCCAAGGCCGGGAACGGCGGCAGTTTATTGAACACATTGTTCAGGATGAATTGCACACTGAAGTTCGGGGTGAAGTTATATTTTAGCGTGCTGTTGATCACCCACCAGTCGCCGACGCCGAATACATTGACCGTGGTCGGCAGATTCTGGTTGTTGAAATTGGTGGGGCCGTAGAACTGACCCTGCCAATCCCAGGAGAAATTCTCTTTCGAGTAAAAGAGGTCGAGGGTGCCCTTGCTCTTGGTGTTGCCGATCCCGGTCAGTTCACCTGCCAGGCTCTCAGGGCTCGCCGAGCCGATCTGCGACATCAGCTTCTGGGTATCTAAGTATTGGGCATTTGCCGCCAGGTTACCGAGGTTCATCGGCAGATCGAAGTTGTAACTCAGCTGCGCCTGGATGCCGGCGAACTCCAACAGACCGGCGTTCACGAAGCCTGAGGTGAAGTTGGTGATCTGACCGTTCGCGCCGCGCGTGAACTGATGACAGGCGGGCGAGTTGGGGAAACTGCTCGAGTCATAGCAGGCATCGAGGATGTCACCCAGCTGCAAGTTCTCAATGGCATTCGTCAATCGGATGTCGATGTAGTCCACCGACGCCGTCAAATGCGGGATCCAGCGCGGCTGCAACACCACCCCATAGCTAAGGGAATGGGCGGTTTCACTGGTGAGGCCTTCGTTGCCGGAGTTGACGCCCTGAGCCGTGGCGTTGACCACGTTCGAGACGAAGCCTGCGGGAATACCCGCGGCCGCGCAGTTCGCGGCGCGCGTGGCCGGAGCGGTACCCTGGCCGATGAAGTTATGATCGCAGGGGTCGTTGGCGAACTCGAAGGCAGTCGCCGCCGGCAGGAACAGCTCGGTGATCGAGGGCGCGCGGATCGACTTGGTCTTGTTGGCGCGAAACTTGATGTCTTGGACCGGCAGCCATTCCACGCCTTCCGTATAGGTCCAGGCGTTGCCGGCAACGGAGTTGTCCACCCAGCGCGCGGCGCCGTTCAGTTCCAAGCGTTGCATGCCGGGGAAGGAGAAATCCTCGCCGAAGATTGGAATTCGGGTTTCGAACGAGACCTCGTTGGTGTGGTAGGCGCCTTCCACACCGGTCAGGGTGTTCTGGCCCAGCCCTTGGGTGTAGAAGCTGTCCGGCGAGTAGTCCGCCGATTCACGCCGATTCTCATAGCCGAGAGAGCTCTTCCATTCACCGCCCGGCAGCTTCCACACATCGCCGTTGATGTTGGCGGAGACGTCACGCTGGGTGTTGTAGGAAGTCTGTTGCGCGAGATGCGTGATGTACTGCTGTGCCGCCAGGCTGGGCGAGCCCACACCGAACACGTTCAAGGGCGCGCAGGTGCCGGAGGTGGTCGTGGTCGGCGCATTCACCGGCGTGCCGGCGCAGACAATCTGACCGGAGGCATTGGTGGTCGCGTTCAAGGCATTGACCACGTTCTGATACACCAGCGATGGCTGGGTCGCGGTATTGCTCGACTCACCGTAATTGGCCACCACTTCCCAGTTGTAGTGATGGTCAAAAACCGCGAAGTCACCCTGCAGGCCGGCGACGCCGCGTGCCAAGGTCTGACTGGCAACGGCGCCATTGTTCTCCAGATCGATGTTGGCGCGTCCCAGATAGAACTGGTTCGGATTCCAGCCCGGGAAATTGAACGATCCGCCGCTGCCGGTGACCTGTGCCGCATAGGCGGCCAGGGAATTCTGGATGAGGGTGCGATCGCCCGGCGTCAGGAATGGATTGTTGACGCTGACGACGAAGTCGCCGTTCGGCGTGCCCGCGGCCCCGAACAGCGAGGAGGTATAGGCCGGCTGCGCAATCAGGTTCCTGGCATGATCGTCCGAGAACCATCCTTCCGCGAATGCGCTCATGTGATCGGTGATCTTGAAGTTGCCCAACGTATCGATGTTCACCCGCTCGATCGGCGACAGCAGGTTGCTGACCTGGGAGAGACGCAAGCCGTCGCCGCCGGTGGTGAACACCGGGTTGCCCGAGGGCACGACGTTGTACGGCTGCAGGGTGCCGCCCTGGCCAAAGGCGAGAGTCTGACCCGCGGCATTGGTGATGCCCACTGCGCCATTATTCGGAGAACTGGGCGAGAAGAACACACCGTCGTCCACATAGGGAACGCCGCCGAAGCTGACCCCGGGCACGGTCAAGGGTGAGGTGAGCACCTGGCTGAAAGGTCCCGGGGTTGCCGGTGCGTTGAAGCCCAAGTCGTTGGAATAGATGGGGCGCGCCAGGCCGGTCAGACCGTCCTGCTTGGTGAACTCCGCCACGGCGGTGACATTGCCGCGGCCATCCATGAAATTGGTGCCGCCCAACACGCGCGCACGGTACTGCCAGGCATCGCCCTGACCTGTGGCGCCCACCTGCCCATCGACATCCAATCCCTGGAAATCCTTCTTCAGGATGATATTCACGGTACCGGCGATGGCGTCGGCGCCGTAGATCGGCGCGCCGCCTACCGAGATCGTCTCCACGCGGTCGATCAGTTTGGTCGGAATGACGTTCAAGTCCACCTGGTCACCGGGACCGCCCACCGGGCTGTTGCCGCCCGATCCATTCAAGCTCGCCGTGGACGAAGAGACGAAGCGGCGGCCGTTCACCAGCACCAGGGTGCGCTGCGAACCCAGGCCGTACAGGTCGACGAAGCTCTGCCCGATGCCCGCGGTGGTCTGCGTTTGCGCGGAGCTGCTCGGCTGCACGCCGAAGCCGGGAATCGAACTCAGCGCCTGACCGACGTCGAGATAGCCGCGCTGATCGAACGCCTTCGAATCCAGGGTGGTCGTCGGCTGCAAGTTGTCGAATTCCGGACGCGCAATGCGCGAACCGGTGACCACCACTTCTTGAAGAGTGCTATCGTCGGCAGGCGCCGCGGCCTTCGGCGTAACCTGCGCCTGTGCGCTCATGCCGAGAGCGAGAAAAATGGCCGGCACAAAACCGGTGGGCCACACGCGATATCGACGCGGTCGTGTCGTTGTCATTGGTAAAAATCCCCTGCAGCGTTATATTTGGTAATACCGATATATGAGATATCTCATTACCGCGTATTAAATAAGTAACAAATCTGCCGGTATCTGTAAAGAATTCTGACGAAAATAATTTGCGTGATTGTCCACGGCTAGAACACAAGTTCGCCCAGAGAGGGAGAAAAACATGGATCGCAGAGGCTTTCTTACCACAGCGGGGGCGCTGTCGCTGACTGCGGCCGCCGGCGAGCTTCATGCCGCCGAGCATGCGTTTGACCCGACCGAGCGGTCCATTGCGGCGCTTCAGCACGCGCTGGCCTCCGGCGCGGTGACTTCGGTGGACCTGACGGCCGCGTACCTCAAGCGCATCGCACGCTTCGACACCCGCGGGCCGGAGTATCGATCGGTGCTGGCGCTCAATCCGAACGCGCTCAAGGACGCGCGAGCGCTTGATTCGGAACGCAAATCCGGGCGGATGCGCGGCCCGTTGCATGGCATACCGATCATTGTCAAAGACAACATCGAGACCCGCGATCCGATGGCGACCACCGCCGGTTCGTACGCGCTGGCCCGCTCCTTCCGGCCCGCCGATGCCCCGTTGGCGGCGCGGCTGCGCGCGGCCGGTGCCATCATTCTAGGCAAGGCCAACTTGAGTGAATGGGCGAATTTTCGCTCCACCCGTTCCTGCAGCGGCTGGAGCGGCATCGGGGGCCAGGCGCGCAATGCCTACGATCGCGCCCGAAATCCATCCGGATCGAGCGCAGGCTCCGGCATCTCGACCGCGGCCAGTTTCTGCACCGCGGCCATCGGCACGGAGACCAACGGCTCCATCCTCTCGCCTGCCTCGATCAACGGTCTGGTCGGCCTCAAGCCCACGGTCGGCGTCGTCAGCGGCAAGGGCGTGGTCCCCATTTCGCCGCGCCAGGACACAGCGGGTCCCATGTGCCGAACCGTGGGCGACGCAGCGATTCTCGCGGCGGTCATCGCGGAGCGGCCGCTCGGCTTCGGTGCGCATGGCACCGACGTCGAAGCTTTTCGCCTGCGCGGCGTACGCATCGGCGTCATGCCCGTGCCGCAGGGTGCACACCCTGACACCGCGCGGCTGTTTGGCGATGCGCGCGCCGTGCTCGAACAGGAAGGCGCCGTAACGGTGGATCTGAAGCCGCCCAAGGCCTTTGACGAGATGGGTCCACCGGAACTCGAGGGCCTGTTGTACGAATTCAAGGATGCCATCAATGCCTACCTGGCGACGCTGGATCCTTCCCAGGTCGATTGCCGGACGTTGGCCGACCTCATCGCCTTCAATCAGGCGCATGCGGATGAGGAGCTGATCGTCTTTGGCCAGGAAATCTTCGAAATGGCCCAGGCGAAAGGGCCTTTGAGCGACGACGCCTATCAAAAGGCGCTGGCCACGCTCAAACGCACGGCGGACGTCGAAGGTCTCGCGACCCTGCTCGGCCAGCAAGGCGTCGAAGTGTTGATTGGGCCGAGCAACGGTCCGGCCGACCTGATCGACCCGGTATGGGGCGATCGGCGCGGCGGCGGTTCCTCGCAAATCGCCGGCGCCGCCGCCATTGCCGGCTACCCCAGTCTCACCGTACCGGCCGGCCTGGTCAGCGGGCTGCCGGTGGGCATGACCCTGGTCACTGCGCGCAATCAGGATGGCCTGCTGCTGCAGGTCGCGCGAGCCTACGAGCGCGTCGCCAACGCACGCGTGCCGCCGCATCTGTCGATCTAGCGCGCCGCGCCGCTAAGGATCAGCGGCGCAGGTAGGCGTCGGTACCGTCCAGCCAGTCCTGCCGCGGCGGATTGAAGACATCGACATCGAGGGTCTCTTCCAAGGCCAGGGCGCGATGCGGAAGATTTGACGGGATCACCAGCACCTCGCCGGCGCGCACCGTCACTTCCCGATCGCCTTGCAGCCCCAGCCAAAAATGCAGAGCGCCTTCCAGAATGTAGGTGATCTGCTCATTCTCATGCGAATGCTGCGGCACCTCATCGCCTTTCTTCAGGCGCACGTGCGCGATCATCATCCGCTCGCCGGTGATCAGCTGGCGGGTGATGCCGCCCTTCATCGGCTCGCGCGGTATGTCCGTCCATCGATGGTGCTGCGCACCTGGTATTGCGTCGTTCATTTACTGTCCCCGTAGCCCGAGTATCGGCCGGCAATCATCCTGTGCAATTATTGCATTGAAGAACCTCCGGAACCCAGAAAAATGACCATCCAGAAAATCCTGTTGAGCATCTCGGCCGTGCTGGCAACTTGCGGCAGCGCCGCCGCAGCCCCAACCGGAGCAGCGGCAGCGCCGCGCGACGGCTACTACCGCTACCCTTCGGTGCACGGCGACACCGTGGTGTTCACCTCGGAAGGAGATCTGTGGTCGGTGGGAATTCGCGGCGGCACGGCGCGGCGGCTCACCTCGAATCCCGGAGTCGAATCGATGGCACTGATCTCGAACGACGGGCTGAACGTGGCCTTCGTGGGGCAGTACGAAGGACCCAGAGAGGTGTATACGGTGCCGCTCGCGGGCGGCATTCCAGAGCGGCGCACCTGGAACGGTGACGCCACACCGGCGGCTTGGGCGCCCGATGGCCGTTTGCTGGTCAGCACCAACCGCTATTCGACGCTGCCGGATCCCAAACTGATTCTGCTGGATGATCACGGCGGCAAGGAGTTCGTACCGCTGGCGGAAGGCTCGGAGGCGGCGTATTCAGCCGACGGGCGCACGCTGTTCTTCACCCGCTGGCGCAGGCAGACGAGTTCCACCAAGCGCTACCGGGGCGGAACCGCCGAGAGCATTTGGCGCTTCGACGGCAAAGGGGAAGCACAACCATTGACGGGAGACTGGGCCGGCACCTCGCACAATCCCATGGTCGGGAATCAGCGAGTGTATTTTCTCTCGGACCGCGACGGCGTGATGAATGTGTATTCCATGGACGGCGAGGGGCGCGAGGTGCGCGAGGAAAGCCATCAATGCGGCTTCGACATCGAGAGCGCGTCGCTGTCGGAGGGGCGCATCGTCTATGCCTGCGGCGCGGATCTGTGGTTGCTCGATTTGAAGTCCGGGCATGAAGAAATCATTCCCATCTCGACCGTCTCCGACTTCGACCAGCTGCGCGACCACTGGATCAAGGCCCCGATCGATTATCTGACCAGCGTGCATGTTTCCCCGGATGGCGCGCGGGCGATATTCACCGCGCGCGGCGAGGTGTTCACCCTGCCGGTCAAAAGCGGCCGCATCATCAAGGTGGCGGGAGATCCCGGGGTGCGCTATCGCGAAGCGCGCTTCCTGCCGGACGGCAAGGGCGTGGTCGCATTGTCCACCCAGAGCGGGGAAACCGAATTCTGGAAGTATCCCGCGAACGGCATCGGCACCGCGGAGCAATGGACGCGCGATTCAAAAGTGCTGCGCTGGGACGGGGTGCCTTCGCCGGATGGCAAGTGGCTGGCGCATCGGGACAAGGATCAGCAGCTGTGGATCTACGATGTCGGGACCCGGCAGGATAAGCGCATCGCGCAATCACGCCATGGCGATTTCGACAATCTCTCCTGGTCGCCCGACAGCCGCTGGCTCGCCTTCACGCAAACCGCGGCGAACCAGTTTCTGCAAATCAGCCTGCTCAGCGTGGAGTCGGGTTCGATCCAATTCATCACCTCGGAGCGTTACAACAGCATGAGTCCGGTATGGAGCAGCGACGGCAAGTGGCTGTATTTTCTATCGGACCGTTCGCTCAAGACCACGATCGAGTCGCCCTGGGGCGCGCGCCAACCTGAGCCGCATTTCGATCGCCCGGTCAAAATCTATGAACTGGCTCTGCTGCCCAATCTGCGTTCACCTTTCATGCCGGCCGACGAGTTGCATCCGGACAAGGCGGCGAAGGCGGACGAGAAGCCGGAAGAATCGAAGAGCTCCGGTAAGACCGGCAAAGCGGGCTCCAAGAGCGCGGCCGAAGCTGCCTACCCCGAGGCAAAGGACGTAAGTATCGACTTCGCCGAGCTGCAGTCGCGATTGCGCGAAGTGCCTGCGCCGCCGGGCAACTACGACAGCCTGCAGATCACGGATAAACGCCTGTGCTGGATGGACGCCTCCGATGAGGTGCCGCGCAAGCTGGCGCTGCAATGCCTGGAGATCGCCGACAAGGGCGAGCAGCCTGAGACCCTCGTGAGCGACATCAAGAACTTCGAGATTTCGCTCGACCGCAAAAAGCTGTTGGTGGCGAAGGCGAAAAGCTTCTACATCGTCGATTCGAGCGCCGGGCCGCCCGCGTTCGCCGATCAGAAGCAGCTCGACAAATCCACCATCAACCTGTCGGGCTGGTCGTTCTTCACCAAACCGCGCGCGGATTTCCGCGGCATCTTTCTCGATGCGTGGCGGCTGGAACGGGACTACTTTTACGATCGCAACATGCAGGGCATCGACTGGAAGGCGATGCGCGCGCGGTATCTGCCGCTGGTCGACCGGGTTGCCGATCGCGAGGAACTGAACGAGGTGATCGCGCAGATGGTGAGCGAATTGTCGGCGCTGCACATTTTCGTGCACGGCGGCGACATCCGGCATCCGACCGACCATGTCGATCTGGCCGCGCTCGGGGCGCGCCTGAATCGCGACGACAAAGCAGGCGGCTTCGTGGTCGAGCATGTATATCTGCACGATCCGGACCTGCCGAACAGCGCGCCGCCGCTGGATCGGCCCGAGTCGCGCGTCAAAGACGGCGAAGTCATCGTCGGGATCAATGGAGAAAGCGCGCTTGGGGTGCCCGATGAGCGCGCAATGCTGCGCGGCAAGGCCGGGATGCAGGTGCTGCTGCAGGTCAAGTCCTCCGCCGGCGCGACGCGCGAGGTGCTGGTGACGCCGATCAAGGCCGGCGACGAGGCGAATCTGCGCTACTCGGAATGGGAATACACCCGCCGCCTCGCCGTGGACGCACAGTCCGGCGGCCACATCGGCTACGTGCATTTGCGCGCGATGGGACCTGCGGATATCGATCAATGGGCACGGGACTATTACCCGATCTACAAACGCCAGGGTTTGATCATCGACGTGCGCCACAATCGCGGCGGCAACATCGACTCATGGCTGCTCGAGAAGCTGCTGCGCCAGGCCTGGATGTACTGGCAGCCGCGGGTCGGGGACTCGGAATGGAACATGCAATATGCCTTTCGCGGCCACATGGTCGTGCTGTGCGATCAGGAAACGGCCTCCGACGGCGAAGCCTTCGCGGAAGGGTTTCACCGCTTCAAACTCGGCAAGACCATCGGTTTGCGCACCTGGGGGGGCGAGATCTGGCTGAGCGCCAGCAACTTCGAGGCCGACGGCGGCATCGCCACGGCCGCGGAACTGGGCGTTTATGGACCTGAAAGCAAGTGGTTGATCGAAGGCCACGGCGTCGAACCCGACATCGTGATCGACAATCCTCCGCATGCCACCTTCGGCGGCGCGGATGCGCAACTAAAGGCCGCGGTCGATTTGTTGCAGGAGGAAATAAAGAACGACCCGCGGCCGGTGCCGCCACCGCCGCCGTATCCGAACAAGGCGTTCAGCTACAAGCCATGAGCGCTAACCCACCGCCTCGATCTCCACCAGCAAGTCCTCGCGGCAAACGTCGGCCTGCAGGTACAGGATGGCCGCCGCGGATCCGAGCAATTCCGACAGCGTGGCTTCGATGGCCGCAAGATCCGCGGCGTTGCGCACGTACACCTTGAGCTTCAGGTCCGGCAGGGCGTAGCGCGCCGCGCCGACGATTCGATTGGCCTGCTTGAGCAGCGCGTCGATGTTGACCATGGTTTCGCGCGTTTGTGCGAGCACATCGCCGCGGTGAATGGTTTCGTGGCCGACAATGCTGGCCGTGCCGGAGATGAACAATCTGCCGCCGCCCGCCCCGTGCCAAATGCAGGCACGCGAAAAAATCGGGCTGTGCCGGCCGAACTTCGGCGGATAGTGATAGGCGCTGGTCTGCCGCGGGTTCTCGATCATCCTGGGCGGCCGCCGCGCGGCGAGGAAATAAATGCAGATCGGGCTGCCGCGCGGCGATCCCAGAGCGCAGGCGGCCGGCACCGTGCCCAAGGTCGCTCGGCCCGACTTGCGAAACGCCATTTGACGCGCGGAATTGAAATGCCGGTAGCGCTCTTCGCCGCCGGCCTGCGCATTGATTTCCGGCAGGTAGTTCCAGATGCGCAGTAAATGCCGCTGCCCGGTTTGCTTGAGCACCTCGAAAATGTCCCGGTATGCGATCTCGGTGGCGCGCAGCAGCGCTTCGGAGTCGCTGCGCGCATCCATTTCGCTCTCGGCGATGCTCAAGGAGCCGAATAAAAGATCGTCGGAGTGGCGGTAATGCACCGCCCCCAGAGAACCGCCGCTCAGCCGCGGCCCCAAGTCTCCAACCCGCCACACCTCGCACAAATCGTCGGTCCGCAAAGCGCGGACCCGGCTCGCAGTCACCGGTGCGGGAGCGCGGCCGATGAGCGGCGGTTTTTCGAATCCGACCACTCCCAGCACGCCCTGCCACCAGGGCAACGGCTGCGCGGCGATTTGAGTCGCGGGCAGATACTCGAGTTGCAGGCTGCCCGTGTCGGCCGCGGTCGACGACGCCGTGGTGTTCATGGGCGGGCAGTCTATCCTGCCTCCCAAGACGATGGGTAGCCGCCGCCGCGCCGGGCTTTTAGAAGGCGATGTAAGGACCCGTTCCGGCCGAGGTCATATTGCCCTCCACGGCGATCGCCACCCGCCTGCCATAGAAGAAAGCCAGGCCGTAGTCGAAGCTGTTCGTGTTGGGATTGGTGCCGGCCAGCAGTGGGAAGGCATTGAACGTCGGATTGGCATTCAGCATGGTGATGGCGTTGCCGACCTCGAAGGTCAGGTTGTTCGCCATCACGCCATTCATGCCCTGCATGCCGAGTCCGAGGCTCAAGGTGGTTGCCGGACAGTAGAACATCGTGATCTGTGACGTCGGGTCATTGGGCGGCGCCGTGCATTTGACGATGTTCGGGTCGTTGAAATAGATGCCGTTCGATCCGCTGTCGATGAAGCTGTCCGCCAGGGGTTGGCCGTTGTAGGTCATCAGCAAGTCCGCATTCTGATCGACGGTCAGCACCGTCTGCGTTCCGGACTGATTGTCCGATTGCGTGTCGATGCCGAAGATGAGCGAGCCGCTCACCGTCAGCTCGCCGGCGGAGGCCACGCTGGGCAGGACGATGATCGAGCCGTTGTTGTCGACCGCGAAGCGCGTCACGGGATTGGCGACGAGCATGGCCGTGGGAACGGCGCTGTTGCTGCACGATGTGGCTGTGGCGCACGCATAGTAGCAGGCGGATATCGCAGAATCCGCACAGGCCGGCTGATCGATCTCGAACGGCCCGATCCCCAGAATGGCATTGGCGCCGAAGCTCGCCACGGTGTCTTCCGCCGGTCCCGTGCTCGAGCAATCGGTCGGCACGTTGGAGTAGCGCGAATCGCCGATCGCCTGTACCGGCACGGATTTGGCCGTCTCGCCGGCGATCTGCACATCCGCCGTTTCAATGGGACCCCAGGTGAAGCCGTCGACGAATTGCGTGCACTCGGCCACCGTATTGCCATTCGACAGCATCTCCACGGGCAGGCTCACGGTCAGTACGGGCGCGAGGATGCGCAGTCCGTACGAGCCGGTATCGACTTGCACGTGATCGATCGTCTGGCAATTCGTGGTGCTGCCGGGGGCGCACACCGTCACGGACGTGAACAAGGTATTGACGCTGATGCCCGAGGGGCCCTGATCCACGATGACACTGGCGGTGTTGTTCACCGATGCGGGTGGTGGTGGCGGAGGCGTGGTCCCGCCGCCACCCCCGCCGCCGCCGCCGCAGGAAATTGCCGACAAGGCGAACCCGAGACCGAGACTCCAGCGAATCGAGCGCAGCGAAATCATTGCACCTCTCCTAGGTCCACCCCGGCCGGGATGGCGCTCGCCAAGTAGGCACGTCCGGTGAGGGCACGCATGTGGCCGCTTGCCTGCACGACCAGATCGCCCTGTCGAATGAACACGTGCCGGCGGTCGGCGTACTTAGGCTTGGGCGCGGACACGTAGGCGTCGAAATAGCGGCCGAGCGCCTGGCGCAGGTCAGGCCGCATCGGCCCGCGCCAGGTGACCGCAAATACCGTGCCGTTCGGCGCGACGAACTCGCGCATCAGCGTGCCCGAAGGCAGTTGAATTTCGTGCACGCGATAGCCGACGCGATCCTGCGATGATTTGATCGAGGCATGCGCCTGCGCCACGTCGCTCTGCACGGTGCCCTCCTGCCCACCCAGGGTCGCCGAGGCGAGACGCGGACTCAAGGCGGTGATGAGCATCGCGGCCGCGAGCGCCGCGTGTTTGACTGTTTCCCGTCGACGTAGAGGCATGATTGTCCTTGGTGGATTGGAAAGGCGCCGCATGACAAGGTTCAGCGGCACGGCAGGCTGTCGGGCTTCGGCGACATGATCATCACAGTTCCTGCATCAACGGCGCAGCGCACCCGTTGGTTGACGCCGCAGCTCGGTCGATAGCTTACAATGAATCCCGAGCCGCTTGCTCGGCGGCATGACGAAGCTGTGAAACTACACATTTCTTGACGTGAATTCTCTTGAAATGCATGGCATGAATTCACGCTGCGGTTGTCGCAGTACGAGGTTGTAGTGTTTTTCCGGGAGGAAGGATCGTGAGGATACTGGCCATGGCGGCGGTGGGTGCCGCGGGATTCGCGCTGTCGGGCTGTCCCATTGCAGGCGGTGCCAAGTACACGGTGGGCGGCACCGTGACGGGACTGAATGGATCGGGACTCGTACTCGAACTGAACGGCAGCGATGACCTGAGCTTCGGCGCGAGCGGCGGCTTCGATTTCGGCAACCGCCTCGACAACGCTGCCGCCTATTCGGTAACCGTGAAATCGCAACCGTCCAACCCCGCGCAAACCTGCGCGGTGCGCAACGGCTCCGGCACCATCGACAAGATGAGCATCACCAACGTCATCGTCGCCTGCACGCAGGCCGGGCGCTTCGTCTATGTCGCAAATCGGGTGTCGAATTCCATATCCGGCTTCGGCATCAATCAGACCAGCGGCGCCCTCGTTCCTTTGAGCGGATCGCCCTTTGCCTCGAACGGCACGACGCCCACGGCGCTGGTCGTCGACCCTGACGGCCAATTCCTGTACGCCGCCGACAGCGACTCGAATACCGTCTCGGCGTATGCCATCGATGCCGCGTCCGGCGCGCTGACGGCCGCCGGAGCACCCGCTGCCACCGGCACCGCTCCGAGCGCGCTCACCGTCGATCCGACCGGCCACTATCTGTATGTGGCCAATCTGTCCTCCAACACTGTCTCGGCCTTCGTCATCGGCAACGGCTCGCTGACCCCGGTGGTCGGCTCGCCGTTCAATGCCGGGGCGGGACCGGCGTCGCTGGCCATCGACCCCAACGGGAATTTCCTCTACGCCGCAAATTTCACCGGCAACAACCTGTCGGTGTTTCTCATCGATCAGGCGAGCGGCATGTTGAGCGCCATCTCCGGCTCGCCTTTCGGCACCGGCGCCGGACCCATATCGATCGCCATCGATCCCACCGATTTGTTCGCCTTCATCGCCGGCAATGGGGCCGAAAATATCGCCTCCTATTCGCTCAATGCGACCACCGGCGCATTGACCCCGGCGTCGGGTTCGCCGATCGCGGCGGGAACCAACGTGGAATCGCTGAGCGTCGATCCGACCGGACGCTTCGTGATCGCCGCCAATGCCGCGGCCGCGAATCAGATCGCCTCGTTTTCCATCACGCCCTCCAGCGGCGCCTTGACCCTGGTGTCGGCGGTGAACGCGGGGTCGCTGCCGATCGCCATCACGATCGACCCGTCGGGGCAATTCGTCTATGCCGTGAATTTCAACTCCAACAATATTTCCGCATACACCATGAATTCAGCGGGCGTGCTCACGCCGGTTGCCGGGGCGCCGTTCGCGGCGGGCAGCCAGCCGCACGCCATTGCAATCGATTAGGAGCCTGGATGAGCATTCACGATGTGACAGCCGGCGAACGCGTGCCGCAGGAATTCAACGTCATCGTCGAAATTCCGATGAACGCGGATCCGATCAAGTTCGAAGTCGACAAGCAATCGGGCGCCTTGTTCGTCGACCGCTTCATGATGACGGCGATGCACTATCCGGCCAACTATGGCTACGTGCCCATGACCCTGGCCGACGACGACGACCCTGTCGATGTGCTGGTGCATACGCCCTTCCCGCTGCCGCCGGGCGTGGTCGTGCGCTGCCGGGCCTTGGGGGTGCTGCGCATGGACGATGAATCGGGAGGCGATGCCAAGGTTTTGGCGGTGCCGGCCGATGACATCTGTCCGCTGTACACGCATTGGAAAACCATCGACGACGTTCCGGAAATCCGCTTGAAACAAATCCAGCATTTCTTCGAGCACTACAAGGATCTGGAAGCCGGCAAATGGGTGAAGGTCCTGGGATGGTCCGGCGTCGAGCTCGCGCATGCGGAAATTCTCGACGGCATCAAGCGCCACCAGGGTGAGCGGAAGATGCGGAACTAGAGCATGGCCCTGGGCGCCAATCGGGGACTCGCCTTTGCCTGCATTGGCGTGGTGTTGCTGCTGGCGGTGACGCTGCTCGCATATCGGACCCCGACGCCGCTGGGAATCGACGCCGCGCCGACCGCGTTCTCGGCCGGGAGAGCACGGGCGATTCTCAAGGATCTGGTGGGCGACGCGGTGGCGCATCCCATGGGCAGCGACGCCGACGCCCGGGTGCGCGAGCTGATCGTCAAGCGCCTGAGTTCGCTCGGCTACTCCACCGAACTGCAGACCGGACTCGTGTGCAACGGCTTCGGCGTGTGCGGCACGCCGACCAACATCATTGCGACCCACGGCGAGCCGGCCGGCCAGGATGCCGTGATGCTGGCCGCACACTATGATTCCGTGCCCGCGGGCCCCGGCGCCTCCGACGACGGCGCGGGTGTGGCGAACCTGATCGAGATCGCGCGCATCCTCACCGTGAGGCCCGCACCGCTGCACCCCGTCGTGCTGCTGATCACCGACGGCGAAGAGGCCGGCCTGCTGGGCGCGCAGCTTTTCACGCGCGAGCACCGTCTCGCGAAACAGGTCAAGGCCGCGGTCAACATGGAGGCGCGCGGCGTTTCCGGTCCGAGCCTCATGTTCGAGACCGGCGCGGCCAACGAATGGCTCATGCGTCTGTACGGCAAGGCGGTTTCCCTGCCGATCACCAACTCGTTGTGCTACGTGATTTACAAGATGTTGCCCAACAACACCGATTTCACGGTATTCAAAGCCGCGGGGTATCAGGGTTTCAATCTGGCCTTCATCGGCGACGCGGCGCATTACCACACGCCGCTCGATGACTGGGAGAGTTCTTCGGCCAGCACGATGCAGCACCAGGGCGACAATGCCTTGGAGTCTCTGCTCGCGCTCGCCAATGCGCCATCGTTAACTCATCCCGCCGCCGACTCGATGTTCTACGACGTCATGGCGCGCGAAGTGATGGTCTGGCCCATCGGTTGGGTCCTGCCGGCGGCAGTCGTGGCGCTGCTGCTGTCGCTGGGCAGCGCCGTCGTGCTCGCGCGCCGCGGTCATTTGAGCGGACGACAGGCGTTCTACGGTCTGCTCGGCGCGCTCGTCAATGTGCTGCTTGGCGGCGCGCTCTGCCTCGCCACGCTCGTGCTGCTGCGATTCCTGGGAAGACTGCCGCCCACAGGATCGCCCCCGTGGATCGCCCATCCTCTGGCCATGCACATTGCATCCGCCGCGCTGGCCGTGTTGAGCACCACGGCCATCGCGGCGTGGTTCGCGCGGCGCGCCGGTGTTTGGGGCTTCTGCTTCGGCTCGGCGACGCTGTTCACGGTGCTGGCGGTCATCGTCGCGTACCGGTTTCCCGCCGCCGACTATGTGCTGCTGCTGGCCGCGCTGGCCGCGGCGCTGGCGGCACTGCACTGCGCGCTGGGCGCCATCAAGGGCCGCGCGCCGTCGCAGGCTGCCGTGGAGTACGCGACGCTGTTTCCGGGACTGATCGCTTTCCTGGTGCTCATGCCCTTGCTCCTGCTGCTGTATTCCGCGCTCGGATCCGCGGCCTGGCCCATCAGCACCGTGCTGCTGTGCCTGATCGCGGCGTTTTTGCTGCCGCTGCTCGCCAATGCCACGAAGCCGGCCCGCCAGCGCTTGGGCATGGCGGCCGCGGTGGTGACTTTCGCCGGCATTTGCGTGACGGTGCTGCTGCCCACTTATTCGGCCAGTTGGCCGCAGCGGATGAACATCGAATATTGGGTGGATGCCGACACCGGTGCGGCGCATTGGTGGATGCAGCCCGCGTCTCTTCGCCTGCCTCGGGCCATGGGCGCGGCACTGCAGTTCGAATCGGCGTCGCGTGAGCGTTTCCCCGGATATCCGTTGAAGGGATTCTATGCGCAGGCGGCGGCACTGAAGCTGCCCGCACCGGAGCTGACGCAGATCTCCCCGGCTGCCGGTGCATCGCCGGCTGCCGGCGCATCGCCGCCTGCTGCGCATCTTGAATTGTTGTTGCGCTCGGCGCGCGGCGCGCCGACCGCATTCATGGTCTTCCCGGCGAGCGCCGCCGTTGAAGAAGCGGCGGTGGCCACCCAGTCCGTTCCGCTGCGGGTCAAGCTGCACAAACTGGGCAATGGCGCGACGCTGCTGGTGATCCGCGGGATCCCCCCCGGGGGAATGCGCTTTGGCATCGATACCGTGCAGGCGCCGCTGCCGGTGCAGGTATTCGATGAAAGCTACGGCCTGCCAGGCGAATTGGCCGACGGCAAGACACTGCAGCGACTTCGGCCGCAGACGGCGACCAGCTCGCAGGACGGTGACGTCACGGTGGTGCAGCGCACCGTACGCTTGGATCCTGCGGCCGGCCGCTAAAGAAACATCAGCTCAACCCGCTTTTTCGGTGGCGGCAGCGTGCAGTTCGGCGAGTCTTTCATTGTGGATTTTGCCGACAGCGTTTGCGATGGCTTGTTCGCGGCACTCCCTGACCAGCCGGGTCGCCAGCAGCGAGAAATCGTTCGGGCATACCTCTGCGGCAGCCCTGACGATGCGGGAATACAAGGCGCGCGCGCCCGCGTCGGTTTGAAGCGCAGCGCTGTCGTAGAAGACCGCCTTTCGAGGCGCGCTGACCGGAGAAGCGAATGCAGCACCGGCGGCGGTGACGCAGCCCAAGGCGCCCGCGAGCAGCATTTTGTTGGTGAATCGAGTCATGACATCTCTCCTTCGGTGAAAGAATGGACCACCGACATAAGACGCATCGAGAGCCCCAAAGGTGTGCATCCCCGCATCGAGTTCGTCCCGAAATCGACCGATTTCGTCCCGCCCCACCCCCCTGGCGCCGCAATCACAGGCAACTTGCGGTAGGCTTGAAGCATGATCGGCATCGGTTCGGCGCAATCTTCGCAGCGGTTTGCCGGAGGCTTGAGCCAGCTGCAATTCCTGGGGATCGTCGGCCTTTTCTGGGCATACGTGACCGTCTCGAACCTGCTGTACGGCTACAGCATGAGCGCGGGCATCGCCCGGGTGACCGACGTGACGGTGTTTGCCACCTGGGACACGCGATTGCTGCAGCATCTGCTGCTGCTGCCCATGCTGCTGGTTTCATTCTGGGCCTCGCTCAAGGTTCAGTGGCGCCCGATCTTGATCGCGCTGCCGCTGCAAATCATTCTGGGCGCGGTTTTTTCCGCGATGGCCTACCCGGTGATGATTCTCGCCGAGGTCATCATGGCCGCCGATCCAACCCACGGCACCGCCTTGTCGCACGTGGTGAGCGCGTGGAGCGATCCGTTCTGGGTGACGCTGTGGCTGGCGAGTTTCGTGAGCTTTCTGCCGTCCTACGGCTTCGGTCTGGCACTGGTTACCGGACTCGCGCTGTATACGCGCTTTCGCGACTCGGAACTACGGCTCGCGGCACTGGAGCGCGAGTGGAGTGCCGCGCGCCTGGCGGCGTTGCGCATGCAACTCTCGCCGCATACCCTGTTCAATCTGCTGCATACCATCCGCGGACACATCGAGTGGGATCCGAAAGCCGCGCAATCGATGGTGGTGCAGCTCGCGGATCTGCTGCGGCGGCTGCTGAACGCCGGCGAACGCGATTTTTCCCGCCTGGGCGATGAGCTGCAATTTGCCAGGCTCTACCTCGAGCTGCAGCAAAGACGCTTTACCGACCGGCTGGTCGTGCATTTGCCGAATCCTGCGGAAGTGCCCGGGGTCTGGGTGCCGAGCCTGATCCTGCAACCGTTGATCGAAAACGCCGTGGTCCACGGCATGGCGGGCCATCAGGGAACGGTCACCGTGGACGTCACCGCCAGACTCGCGAATGACACCGTCCTGCTGCGCGTCACCAATTCGATCGCGGCGGATCGCGCCGCGGGCGCCGACGGCATCGGCCTCAAGAACGTGCGCGAACGCATGGCCGTGCAATTCGAGGGACGCGCGGCGCTCATGGCGGGCGCACACGGCGGCGAATGGATCAGCGAAATCTCCATGCCCGCGATTCGCGAGTCGCCGCCGATGACGCGCGAAGCCGCCGCCGGCGGCAAGCTGCCGATCACCACGCTGCTGGGCACTTGATGGATGTCATCATCGTGGACGATGAGGCGGCCGGACGGCGCACCCTGCGTGAATTTTGCGAAGCAGAGCAGGATCTGCGCGTGGTCGGCGAATTCGGCAAGGGCAATGCCGCCCTGGCGGCGATCCGCCAGCATCAGCCGCAGCTGCTGTTTCTGGACATCCAGATGGACCCGCTCAATGGCATCGATCTGGCGCGGGCGCTCGACCCGGCGCAGCTGCCCTCACTGGTGTTCGTCACCGCCTACGACACCTATGCGCTCGAAGCCTTCGAGGTTTGCGCGGTGGATTATCTGCTCAAACCCTTCGATCAGGAACGCTTCCGCAAAACGCTGGCGCGGGTCAGGCCGCGCCACTTGAATTCGGGCGCGGATGAGCGCCAGTCGCTGCTCGCCGCCCTGCTGGCTCAATTCGAGCGCGGCGCGCGCACCGCCGCCGAGGAAAAGCCCCGCCTGCTGGCGGAGTTCGGCGGCCATCTGCACGTGCTCGACGTCACACGGGTGGAAATGATCGAGGCGGATCGCAACTACGTGGTCATCCGGGTGGGCAAGGACAATTTTCACGCCCGCAGCACCCTGCAGCAGGCGGAGATTGCGCTGCGCTCGCAGCCCATGCTGCGCATCAGCCGCTCCTGCCTGGTCAACTTGAACTACATCAAAGAAGTGAACCGCACCCTGCGCGGCGACTTCATTTTGGTGCTGGCGGGCGGGGCCACCGTGACCAGCAGCGAGGGATTTCGCGGCAAGGTGAAGGAATACTTGAGCACACTGCGGATGTCTTCCTAGCGCCTCAGAGAATCTCGTCCGGCGCGAAGGGCGACAGCAATTTCAGCCAGACGCGCTCGGTGCGGCTGGTCGCCGGATCCGTGTGCCAGACGTGCTGCGAGCCCGCATCGCCGCTCACCCATTCGACATGGCCGTGATCGTCCAGCTGGAGCTTGTAACTGCCGTCGGTGCTGATGTCATCCAGCAGGCTGGTGACCTCGCGCGCGATTTCGCTGCTGCTGATGACCAGCCCCAGTTCGCTGTTGGTCCTCGCCGAGCGCTCGTCCATGTTCATCGAGCCGATGAACACGATCTTCTGGTCGATCACCAGCGCCTTGGCATGCAAGCTGGCGTTCGAGCTGCGAAACGGGTGAAAGCGCACGCGCTTCTGTCCGAGTTTCGGCCGCATCTCGCGCAGATCGACCCCGAGCTTGAGCAGCGGCACGCGGTAGCGCGCATAGCCGATGTCGACCAGCGGCGAGTCGGTGGACGCCAGGGAATTGGTGAGGATGCGCACGTGCACGCCGTGCGACACCAGATCGCCGATCAGCTGCACACCCTGCTTGCCCGGGATGAAGTACGGGGAGATGATGCTGAGGTCGTGTTGCGCGGTGCGCATGAGCGCGGTGATGTCGTTGGCGATGGTGAACTCGACGTCCGGCGAGGTTTCACTGGCGATCTTCGCCGGCTGGTCCGCGAGCACGGTCGCCGGCACCCACAGCAGCTCCAGTTTGCGGGTGTCGAGCTCCTGCTCCAGCCAATCGGCGCCCACCGTGGTCAGCGCTTCCACCGGCGGCGGGGCATTCGCCTCGCTGTCGACCGAGGAGGCGACCGACGCGATCGGAATGGCGTACTTGCTGTTCCAGAATTCATCGAACGAAGCCGACAGCTGCGGCACGATGGGACCGGCCGCGACCACGTCCAGGTCGACGAAATTGCTGTGCGGATCGAGCGTGAAATACTGGTCGCCGATATTGCGGCCGCCGGTGATCGCCAGCGCGTTGTCGGCGACGAACAATTTGTTGTGCATGCGGTGATTGATGCGCCGGATGTCGGTGGCCGAGGCGATGAAGCGTGTCCAGGTCGAGAAGCGCCCGGCCGTGAACGGATTGAAGACGCGCACCTCGATGTTGGCATGCGAACTCAAGTGCATGAAGCGCCGATCCTCGCCGGCGGTATTCAAGTCATCGACCAGCACGCGCACGCGCACCCCGCGGTCCGCCGCGAGGCGCACATGGTGCAGCAGTGTGCTCGTGGACTCGTCCTCGTGAATGATGTAATACTGGATGTCGAGCGTTCGCTCGGCGTGATCGGCGAGCGTGATGAGACTGGCGAAGGCCTCGTCTCCCGAGGACAGCAGGCGGATGCCGGAGAGATTATTGCCGGCCTCGTCGGCGGCGACGATCCGGCCGAGCGTGGTGGTTTCCGGATGCTGAAAGGCCGTCGAGGGAATCTTGTGCACGTGCCGCGGCAGCCCTGCGCAGCCCGCCAGCACCAGCAGCGCGGCGCTCAACAGAGGCCGGATCGTATTGCGCATCCTCCCATGATACAGGCAGACTTTGCAGCCATGCAGACCCGGCGCCGCATTCGCAGCTTCGTTTTAAGAGCCGGGCGTACCACGGCGGCGCAGGAGCGCGCGCTCGAGGAGCTGTGGCCGGCCTACGGCATCGGCTTGGGCGATGCCCCCTTGGACCTTGCAGGCGTGTTCGGGCGCGAGGCGCCGCGCTGTGTGGAAATAGGGTTTGGCGCCGGCGAGGTGATCGCGGCACTGGCGGAGGCCAATTCCCACATCGACTATCTCGGCATCGAGGTGCACCGCGCGGGGGTCGGCAGGCTGCTGCTGCGCGCGCGGCACAGCGGCCTCACCAACCTGCGCATCATCTGCGACGACGCGGTGGATGTGCTGCGCGATTTCATTCCAGCGGCATCCTTCGACCAAATGCTGGTGTTCTTTCCGGATCCCTGGCACAAGAAGCGCCATCACAAACGGCGCCTGATCGAGGCCTCGTTCGTGGCGCTCGCGGCGTCCCGGCTACGCCGGGGCGCGACCCTGCGGCTGGCGACCGACTGGCAGACCTATGCCGAGCAGATGCTCGTCGTGTGCAACGCGAATCCGGAGTTTGAATCCTTGAGCGAGGATATGAGCTACGTACCGCGTCCGGCCTTCCGACCGCCGACCCGGTTCGAGCGCCGCGGCGAGCGCCTCGGCCACGGCGTGTGGGACCTCGCGTACTCAAGACGCTAGAAAGCTGCCGCGGATTCCCTCGACGATGAATTGCACCGCGAGCGCGGCAAGAATGACGCCGGACAGCCGGCTCATGACGTTGGCGCCGGTCACGCCGAACACCTTCATCAAACGCGGAGTCGCCAGCATCAACGCCCAGCACACCAGCATGACGAAGCAGACCACGGCCAGGAAGGCGGCGAACTGGAAGGGCTTGCCCCACAGCTCGCCGGAAGTGAGCAGAATCGTGGCCAGCGCCCCGGGTCCCGCGATGAACGGAAAGGCGAGCGGAAACACCGAGATGTCATCGCGTGTCTTGGCCTCCTCTTTTTCGGTGGTGGTCGACTTGGTGCCCGAGGTGCGCGCAAACACCATGTCGAGCGCGATCAGGAACAACAGCGTGCCGCCGGCGATGCGGAAGGAACTCAGGGTGATGCCCATGACCTCCAGGAAACGCGCACCCACCAACGCGAACAACACGCAGATGATCAGCGCGATCGCCGCGGATTTGCCCGCCATCTTCTGCTTGTAATTCGCGCTCGCGCCCTCGGTCAGACCCGCGAACAACGGAATGAGCGAGATCGGTTCCACCACGACGAAAAACACCACGAAAAACTTGATGAGCTGTTCGACCATGTAATGTTGCTGCGCGCAAAAATTACATATTGCGCGAATGGCTCATTGGGAGTTGAATTGAGGCGAGCATAGCAGACGGAGAAGCCGATGAACGTAATCAGGCCGATCGTAGGCGAATGGTATCGGGGTGGTACCAACGAGCTCTTTGAAATTGTCGCCATCGATGCTCAGGACCAGACCATCGAGATTCAATACTTCGACGGCACTGTTGCGGAAATGGATTTCGATTCCTGGAACGAACATCTGTGGGACGACCTGATCGAGGCCGCCGACGCCCCGGAGGATTGGTCGGGCGCCATCGATGTCGAGGTCGAAGACCTGGGCCGCGAGTTCGAGGACAACGCCAGAACCGTCTGGTCCAGCCCGTACGATCGATCGATGCGCCGCTAGCGGCTAACGTCTGGCCCCGGCGGTTTCGCGCGCCGCAAGTTCCTGCATGGGCCTGTGCAAGATCACCAGCAGGATGAGACCCGGCACGGCCGTAAGACAGGTCACCACAAAAAATTTCGGCCAGCCGATGACGGAGACCAGCGAACCGGCAATGGCTCCCGTGATGTTGCGGGGAAGGGAAGCCATTGCGGAGAGCAGCGCGTACTGCGTGGCGCTGAAGCTCGAGCTGCACAGCGACACAAGAAATCCCACGTACGCCGCCTGGCCCATGCCTCCGACGCCGGTGTCGATGCTGGTGGCGAGCGCCATCAGCCAGAGCTTTTTGCCCGACAATGCC
Source organism: Steroidobacteraceae bacterium (assembly GCA_036267715.1). Lineage (GTDB taxonomy): Bacteria > Pseudomonadota > Gammaproteobacteria > Steroidobacterales > Steroidobacteraceae > Bog-1198. The sequence continues at coordinate 38,440 of DATAVN010000007.1, forward strand.
AGCACGGTGTAGAGCAAATTGGTGAGCGACTGAGCGATGCCGAATACCAGCAGTGAGCGGAACATGCCCCAGCGCATGTAGATCCAGCCGCCCAAGCTGACGCCGATGATAGTGGACACCGTCATGTTGGCCTTGCCGGCGATGCTCAGCTGATCGAGCGAAAATCCGACCCCCTTGATCATGAAGGCGCTGTACAAGCTCAAGGCGAAGGCGTCGCCGGCCTTGTAGAGCAGCACCAGCAACAGAAATCCCCACGCACCCTTCTGGCTGACGATGTCCTTGAGCGGATTCCATACCGCATCGGCGAGGGTTCTGGGAGGCTGTCCCGGCGTCGTGGGCTCCGGCGCCCAGATCGTGGACAGCATGGCCGCAGCCATGACTGCTGCGATGACCAGAAATGCCAGATGCCAACTGGTGTGGGCGGCAATCAGCACGACCACCGTGCTGGCGAGCACCGATCCGGTGCGGTAGCCGAATGTCGTCACGGCGGCGGCGAGTCCGCGTTCGCTCGCGGGAATGGTATCGACGCGATAGGCATCGATGACGATGTCCTGCGACGAGGACAGGAATACCATCAGCAATGCAATCGCGGCCAAGTAAAATGGCGCGGCGGTCGGCGAGCTGAAACCCATCACGCCGATTGCAACCGCCAAACAGGCCTGGAATACCACGATCCAACCGCGGCGGCGGCCGAGCAGCGGCGGCACATAGCGATCGAGCAGCGGCGCCCACAGGAATTTGAAGCTGTAGGGCAGGCTCACGAGCGAGAAGAAACCGATCGCCTTGAGGTTGACGCCCGCGGAGGCCAGCCAGGCCTGAAAGGCAAATCCGGAACCGGATAAATTGAAAGGCATCCCCGAGGCAAAGCTCATCAAGAGCACGGCCATGATGCGTTTGTCGCCGAGCGCCTGCCTAAGCGTTGGCTTGGGCACTTCCGTCAAAGGAAGGCGGTATTCGTGACGATGCGCATCGCGCACGATAATATCAGGCCCCATGACCGCGGCGTATCAAAGTGACTTCATCGACTTGTGCATCGAACTCGGGGTGCTGCGATTCGGCCGCTTTACGCTCAAATCGGGACGCGTAAGTCCCTATTTTTTCAACGCGGGATTGTTCAACACCGGCGCGGCCATTGCCGCGGTGGGGCACGCCTACGCCGCCGCGCTCGCGGCATCCGAATTGCAGTACGACATGCTGTTCGGGCCTGCGTACAAAGGGATTCCGCTGGTCACCATCACGGCCGCGGCGCTGGCCGAGCGGCATCGGCGCAGCGTGCCCTTTGCCTTCAACCGCAAGGAGGCCAAGGACCATGGCGAGGGAGGCCGCATCGTGGGCAGTCCGCTGACCGGGCGCGTGCTGATCGTCGATGACGTGATTACCGCCGGAACCGCCATCCGCGAGTCCATCGACATCATCCAGGCGGCCGGCGCGGCGCCCGCCGGGGTCCTGCTCGCGCTCGATCGCCAGGAACGGGCTTCCGGCAGCGATTTTTCGGCAGTGCAGGAAGTTCGCAATCAGTACCGAATTCCCATAGTCTCGGTGATCAATCTTTCGGATCTGATGCAGCACATCGCCAGTTCGGGCAGGGAGGGGGACGTCGCCAGCATGCGGCTGTACCGCGAGCAGTATGGGCTCGCAGACTGAGGAATGGCCCCTGGAAAACGCCCCCGGCTCCCCGCACAATGGCGTCCGCTTCATCTCGAGGATAGATTCTTGAAGAATGCCGCGTGGATCCTCTGTGTATGCGCCTGGTTGCCCTTGAGCTGGGCGGCCGCCGCGCCTGGGACTTCCTCGCCGGCCAACAATGGCCGTATCCTATATAAATGGGTGGACAAGGACGGCGTGACGCATTACGGCGATCACGTTCCGCCGGAATACGCCAATCGAGAACAACACATCCTCAATTCGCGGGGCTACGAGATCAAGCATCTGGATGCGGCCAAGACCGCGGAACAGTCGGCGGCGGATGAGCAAAAGCAGCAGGAATCGGAGCAGCGGCAACTGCGTGACAAGAATCTCTTGAGCACCTATGCATCGGTGCAGGAGATCGAACGGCTGCGCGACCAGCGCCTGACGCTGCTCGCGGACCAGATCAAGGTCACCAGCCAGTTTCTCGAGACCCTCAATGGCCGGATGAAAAAGCTGCGCGCCGAGGGCATGCGCTTCAAGCCCTACAATACCGATCCGAAGGCGCCGACCATGCCGGATCAAATGGCGGAAGACCTGGTGCGGCTGACCACCGACATGCGCACTCAGGAACTGAATCTGAAAGAAAAGCGCAGCGAAGAATCCACCATGAGCATTCAATTCGAAAGCGACATCGATCGATTCAAAGAGCTGAAGCACATTCAATGACGCCGAAGACTCGAGTGCTGCTCGGCGTCAGCGGCGGTATTGCCGCCTACAAGAGTCCGGATCTGGTGCGCCGGTTGATCGAACGCGGTGCGGACGTTCAGGTGGTCATGACGGCCGCTGCGCAGCGTTTCGTCTCGCCGATGACCTTCCAGGCCGTCTCGGGCCGGCCGACGCGCAGCGACTTGTGGGACAGCGCCGCGGAAGCGGCCATGGGCCACATTGAGCTGGCGCGCTGGGCGCAGCTCGTGTTGATTGCTCCGGCCAGCGCGGATTTTATTGCGCGCCTCGCCGCCGGCCGCGCCGATGATCTTTTGTGCACGCTTTGCGTGGCCACCGAAGCGCCGATCATGCTGGCGCCGGCGATGAACCGCATCATGTGGGCCAACAAGGCCACGCAGGCGAACATTCAGACGCTGGCAACGCGCGGTGTACGCCTGCTGGGACCCGCCTCCGGCAATCAGGCCTGCGGCGAGGTGGGTGCCGGGCGCATGTGGGAGCCCGCGCAACTCGCGGAGAGCGTGCTCGCCGCGCCTGCCAACGCCGGGCTGCTCACCGGCATGAATGTGCTGATCACCGCCGGGCCGACCCGCGAACGGTTGGATCCGGTGCGCTATCTCACCAACCGCAGCTCCGGCAAAATGGGCTTCGCGGTGGCCGAGGCCGCGCGCGAGGCCGGCGCGCACGTGACCATCGTGAGCGGCCCGGTTCAATTGCAAACTCCGACGGGCGTTACGCGCATCAATGTGGAAAGCGCGCGCGAGATGTACGCCGCGGTGCATCGGCAGGTCGGCGATACCGACATATTCATCGCCGCGGCCGCCGTGGCCGACTTTCAGCCGGTGACGGTGGCCAAGCAGAAGATCAAAAAGCAGGGCGGTTCGGTGAAGCTCGAACTGGAAGCGGCGCCCGACATCATCAAGTCGGTCGCCGACATGCCCAAGCGCCCGTATGTCGTCGGCTTTGCCGCCGAAACCAACGACGTCGAGGAGAATGCGCGCATCAAGCTCAAGCGCAAGCGCTTGGACATGATCGCCGCCAACCAGGTTGGCGACGGTTTGGCATTCGACTGCGAAGACAACGCGCTCACCGTGATCTGGCCGGGCGGCAAACTGGAAATTGCGCGCGGACCGAAGATCGAGGTGGCGCGCGAGCTCATCGCACTCATCGCCAGACGCCTGCCGCCCCCGGACGGCAGTCCGCGCCGCGGCGCGCGCAAACGCCGCATCGCCGCCACCCTGCCCCGCGATCGTGTGCGCGGCCGCCGGCCGCGCCGGGTCTAGGCGCGGTTCCCGCGATGCAACGCACGGTCAAGTTGCGGATCCTCGATCCGCGCATCGGACGTGAATTCCCCCTGCCGCAACATGCCACCGCGGGCTCCGCCGGCATGGACCTGCGCGCCTGCATCGAGGCGCCTCTGCTGTTGCAACCCGGCAGCGCGGAACTGATACCGACCGGCGTGTCGATCTACATCGCGGACCCTGCTCTTGCGGCCATGCTTCTGCCGCGTTCGGGTCTCGGCCACAAGAGCGGCATCGTGCTCGGCAATCTGGTGGGCCTGATCGATTCCGATTACCAGGGCCCGCTGATGGTGTCGGTCTGGAATCGGGGCACGCAGCCCTTCACCATCAATCCCGGTGACCGCATTGCGCAGATGGTGATCGTGCCCGTGGTGCAGGTTGCCTTCGAAGTGGTCGAGGATTTTTCCGCCACCGCGCGCGGGGCGGGCGGATTCGGCAGTTCAGGCCACGGCTGAGAATTCCCTGGATCGCCTTCAGCGCGCCGGGCGGGCGAAGTCCCCAGGCTCGGCGGGCGGGTAGTCGGCGCGCGGCAACTCCATTTTGACGCCTTCGCCGCTGAAATGTCGCTAGTGCCGCTGAGCGCCGATGATCATGCTGGCGCATGGCAATCAGGGATTGGCCCAGCACTGAGCGGCCCCGCGAGAAGCTCTTGGAGAAAGGCGCTGCCGCGCTTTCCGATGCCGAACTGCTGGCGATCTTGCTCCGCAGCGGCACGCCGGGACACTCGGCGCTCGACCTCGCGCGCGATATGCTCAAGAACTTTAGTTCGCTGCGCAAGCTGATCGCCTGTGACAGGCAGCGGTTCTGCGCCGAACCCGGGTTGGGACCCGCCCGCTATGCCGAATTGCAGGCGTCGGTGGAAATCGCCCGAAGGCAGCTGTCGGAGACCTTGCGCGCCGGCCCCTCTTTGTCCAGCCCGCGCGCCACCCGCGACTTTCTGTCGGCGCGATTGCGCGATTTGGAGCACGAGGTATTCTGCTGCCTGTATCTGGACAAGCGCCACCGCTTGATTCACTTCGAAGAATTGTTCCGCGGCACCATCGACGGTGCCAGCGTGCATCCACGCGAGATCGTCAAACTGGCGTTGCAGCGCAATTCCGCGGCCGTGATCATTGCCCACAATCATCCGAGCGGCGTCGCCGAGCCGTCGCAGGCCGATGAGTTGATCACCCAGCGGGTGAAGGAGGCTTTGGCGCTGGTCGACATCCGCCTGCTCGATCACATCATCGTCGGCGAAGGACAGTGCGTGTCGCTGGTGGAACGTGGACTTATTTAATATGCATAGCGTTCACGTGGCTTGATCAGTTCGCGTCCGAAGGGACCAAGGCGGGGCTCGCGGGCACATACTTCGAACGCGGGTACCGCTTACCATGCTTCACAACGATTTCGACGCTGCGCAGATTGCGAATGTCCGTAAGCGGGTCGCGTTTCAGAATTACGAAATTCGCAGTCTTCCCGCCGGCAAGCGTCCCTACTTGATCACCAATCCCCAGCACCGAAGCGCCGTTGGCGGTGGCCGCGCGGATGACATCCATGGGGCTTAGTCGAGACTCTTGAACCAGGCGCTCGATTTCAGCCAATAAACGGCTGTCCGCGACATGAAAGTCCGGATCATCATCCGTGCCTGTGCTGAGAAGCACGCCGTGCCGGAACGCCTCACCGGCAATGGCGGAAGCGACGCCCTGGGGGAACAACTTATTCGAGGGATAGAGATAGCTGACGTTCACGGTGGCATCGAGGATGATATGGTTGCGGGCCATCAGTTCGAGCACGCGATCGATACGGGGACTGGGCTGCGCTGCAGCCGGATCGATCGGTGAGAGTTCCTTGTAGCTTCGGGGAACCGGATCAGCCAATTCATAGGCGACAAGATCGGCATGGCTCATGGAGTCGACACCGGATTTGGCGACTTCCGAGGGAAGAGTCGGAGGCACGAACGCGTGCGCCCAGACTTTCATGCCCTGGCGATGAGCTTCGGCAGTCACCTCTCGAATCAACGCCTCGGACAGATCTGCGTAGATCTTGATGCCGGTCGCGCCCGTTCCCTTGGCCTCGGCGATGAGCTGCGGTAGATCCGTGTTCTCATCCACTGAGTGCATCCAGGGTGCGGTACCGGGCTTCCACCCTCTCAAGGACACCGCGACGCGCGGATCGGAGAAGAAGCCGGGTCCTGCGACGAGCGCCGAATAGTAGATGTCCGGCGAGGCAATCTCGTCGCGCAAGGCTTCACGCTTGAGCTCGCCCAAGAGTCGTGCGTCTCCGGCCATGTCTCGAACCGCGGTGACTCCGCTGTAGAGTTCCCTTCGAAGGTACGCCTTGGCGACCTCCGGCAACGGGGGACTGGCCAAGTGAACATGGGTGTTGATGAGTCCGGGGATTACGTAGCGCCCGCTCAAAGATACTTTCGATGCCCCGTCCGGCACTTTAATTTCCGATGATCTCCCAAGCGCTGTAATACGATCTCCTCGCACGACGATCACGGAGTCGGCGAGCGGGGCGGCGCCGGTGCCGTCGATGAGCGTAGCCCCGACATAGGCGGTAATGGCCGGAGGAAGGGCGCTTGGATCCTGCCGCGGTGCGGCGGGTCCCGCGATTGGCAGCATCAGACCGACCAGCGTGAGGCAAAGGAAGACGGTTCGGGTTCTGATAGTCATTTTCAGCATCTCCCCGGAAAGCACAAAGAGTTTACGCGCTATGCTTCCAAGCGAACAGCCTGTGGCCTGTTGCGATTCCATCTACGATGGACGGGTTCTCATTGATGATCAGGCAGACTAAACCTGTTGGCGAAAGCGCGATTGATGAGCCATCCGCCGATGAATGGGATCCGCATCAAATTCAACGCGAGATCACGCAAGAAAATCCCGCCTGCGGTTTTTGGCGCGAAATAATTCGCGAAATTTGCGGCGCTTGTTTGCCGGGCTTCCATGAACGGGCGCAGTTGCTTTTCATACGCGGCAAATGCAACGCGATGATCGCCATTCGACATCTTCAACTCGCCTGCCAAAACGTAGGCGCCGAGCATGGCGAACGCAGATCCGGCGCCGGCCAGCAAGGACGGGCAATAGGCCGCATCGCCGACGAGTGCGATGCGGCCGCGCGACCATTCCGGCACGTGCATCTGGCTGACCTCATCAAAGTAAATTTCGGAGGCGACGTCCAAATATTTCAATATCTCGGGGCACTCCCAGCCATCGTTGCCAAACCACTCCCGTAGGACCTTTTTTTGCGCCTCCAGGTCATGCCGGCCGTGAAGAAGTCGCTTGTTCGCTGCGAAGACCAGTAGAAACGCGGTCAGGCCATCACGCATGGCATAACGGGTGATTTGACGACCCGGCCGCGAGAAACTCAGATAAGTTCCCTCGTCCCGATGAGGATATCCCTTCGCGACGAAGGAGGCCGCGTAGTATCCGAGGTACTTTTCAAATTGCCGTTCGTCGCCGAGGATGCACTCGCGTACCCGCGAGTGCATGCCGTCGGCACCGACCAACAGATCGAATCGCCGCGACTCGCCGGTCGACAATTCCACCTCGACACCGAGGTCATTTTGCCAAACCGCACGGATGGATCTGGAATAGAGAATCTGCACCTGGCGTTCGATGGCAAGGTGCATGCTGTGCGCAAGGTCGCCGCGCGGAATGCTGAAAAAGCGATTCCCATATGCACCGCGAAAAACACCGCCGTCGAAGCCTGCAACGCGCCGCCCAGCCTCGTCGACGAACCAAACGCGACCTATGCAATAGGCCCGCTCGCGCTCTGCGCTGAGCAATCCCATGCGCTCCACGAGGTCGTAACCCACGCCCCAGACGTCGATCATATATCCGCCATCCCGGAATGCGGGCGCCTGTTCGATCACAGTTGGCGCAAAACCATGACGGCGAAGCCAGAACGCAAGAGCCATGCCGCCAACACCGGCTCCTGATACCAGAACAGTGCGGCTCGTATTCGCTTGTAGGTCGTGCATGGGAACGCTCGCCGAAGTATAGTTCGGCTTCATTCTCATATCGATCAGGAGATCGCAAGCCATGCCAGAAACTTTTTCAGGCGGCTGCCAATGCGGCAAGGTGCGCTACGAAGTCCAAATGGAGATTGATGAGGTCCTTTCGTGCAACTGCTCACGATGTGGACGGCTGGGCTCGTTGCTGGCGTTCGCGCCGGCGACTCAATTCAAGCTTTTGTCCGGCGAAGCCGACCTGACAAAATACCAATTCAACAGCCACATGATCGAGCATCAATTCTGCTCGAGCTGCGGCATTCAGTCATTTGCCATCGGTACGCATCCAAAGACCGGCGCCAAAATGGCGGCCATCAATGTGCGATGCGTGGACGGCATCGAGGTGGACGCCCTCAAGGTGAAAAAGGTCAACGGCAGGAGCCTTTGATACCGACCCTATTGCAGGATCATGGATGCGCGCCGGTTTTAGAGCGCGCGAGTTTCGTCAATCCGGATCGAAATTGCATTCCTGCAGAGGGACTACCCGGGTCTTGTTCCAGTGCTTGTGGCCCACGTACAGGAGAACGACGACCGGGATGATGAGGTAGCTGCTGATGAAGTCGAACCAGGAAAACACGGGAGTCTGGAAAACCCCGATATTGGCGCCGAACAACACAACGAGAAACAAAATCAGTGCAAGCCAGGGACCGACGGGATAGAGCTTGGATCTGAATTTCAGATCGTTCAAGCTGCGGCCCTGCGCCACCCAGGCCTTGCGAAACCGCAGGTGGCAGATGGCGATGCCGAGCCAGATGATGAATCCGCTCAGGCTCGAGGCATTGTAGAGCAGCTGGTAGATTTTCTTGTCTCCCACCTGCGTGGAGAGGAATGCCAAGATGCTGACGGAGCCGGTGGCGAGCAGCGCCAGGACCGGCACGCCCCGCCGATTGAGCACGGAAAACATTTTCGGCGCCTTGCGGCTATGGCCCATCGCATGCAGCATGCGCGAGGCCACATACATGGATGAATTTCCGCACGACAATACCGAGGAGAGAATCACGGCATTCATGAGATTGGCCGCATAGTAGCCGACCGTCGGCAACAGCTGCAGAACCATGGTGAAGGGTGAATACGCGATGTGGGTTTCATCCGCGTTGAGCAGATTCGGGTTGGTGTAGGAGATCAGCGTGCCGGCGACGAAGATTGCACCGATGTAGAACAGCAAAATGCGCCAGAACACCGTTCTGATCGCTTTCGGGACATTTTTGCCGGGATTCTCCGTCTCGGCCGCGGCCAGGCCCACGCTCTCGGTACCCTGGAACGAGAATCCGGCCACCAAGAACACCCCGAGCATTGCAGTAAAGCCGCCGACAAAGGGCGCGTGGGTGGCTGACTTCGCGTCGCTCAAGTTCCAATTGTGAAACCCGCTGTTTTGGTTGCCGAACATGCCGGCGATCATGAGCATGCCGACCGCGACGAAAATGACAACGGTCACCACTTTGATGCCGGCGAACCAATACTCGGCCTCGGCATAGGCCTTCACCGACAGGAGGTTCAACGCCAGCAGGATCACGAAGAATCCCATGGCCCAGTACGAGGAATTCGAATGCGGAAACCAAAATTGCACGATGAGCGCACCGGCAACCAGTTCCGCGGCCAGAGTCACAGCCCAACTGAACCAGTAATTCCAGCCCACGGCGAAAGCCAGCGAGGGATCGACGAAACGCTCGGCATAGGCCTCGAATGAGCCGGGAATCGGCAGTTGCGTGGCCATCTCGCCCAGGGATTGCATCATGCAATAGACCGCGAGACCCATGGTGGCATAGGCCAGCAGCGCCCCGCCCGGTCCAGCCTGGGCAATCGCGGCACCACTGGCAAAGAACAGGCCCGTGCCGATCGCGCCGCCAATGGCGATCATGCTCAACTGCCGGTTGCCGATGGTGCGCTTGAGCTGGCGCGCTTCACCTACATTCATGATGATTTCCTGGTTGCGCTGACTTCAGTTTGCGGCATGGCGCGAATTTTGGCTCAACTATCGTCGCGGTCAGTCGGTCGGACCGACAAAGGTCGCGTGACCGGTCGGCCGTTGCGCGTCGGCCGCGGCATCGACGATCGCGGCGGCGAATTCCTGCACGGTGGGCAACGCGCCGGCCTGGCCGCGCCGAGTTTCGATCAGCCCGCGCTGCTCGCGCTCGAGCAGCTTCGGGGTAATGGTCCCATCGATCATGTCGCCGCTCACGATCGCCGATCGAATATCGCGGGAATCGAGCAACGGCAAGCGGGAACGCAGCGCCTCCTCGCCGGCCTTCTTGCTCGCGGCGATCCCCTCGTAGGCGGCGTAGACCGGCTTGCTGCCGTAGAAGTGCGCCAGATGGCTGGTCACGAAGACCACGCAACCTCCGCGCCGCATGAGAGGCAAAGCCGCCTTCAACATGCGTACCTGAGCGGTGAGATTGAGTTCCATGGCGTACGAGGCCGGTTTGCCCTTCTCCAAGCCGCCGCTGGCGTTCAGCACCAGCACGTCGAGATGTTTGAATTCCTGCTCGATGGCGCCGATCATCGCGGCGACATCGGCTGCATCCGTGAGATCCGCCTGTGCCATCAAGGCGTGCCGGCCGAAAGCCTGCACTTCGGCCGCGACCCGCTCAGCTCGGGCTCCCTTGCTGCGAAAATTGATGGCGACATCCGCGCCCTGCTCCGCCAAGAGGACTGCAACGGCGGCGCCGATGCCGCGCGACGCACCGGTCACCAAGGCTGTTCGTCCCGCAAGTATGTTCAAGCGCGTCGACATGAGCCGGCTTATCTTAGCAATTGCCCTTTCGTGGCGAATGCGTCATTAATGAGCCTATGGACAAGCTGGCGGCTAGCAGAACCGCGCTGGCGACTTCGCTCATGCGCGCGGCCCATACGCGGCTCGATCCGCATCCCTTGATCGAGGATGCCTGGGGCGATCGGCTGGTGCCCGAGTCGGTGCGCGCAGCGGTCCTGGATCAAGACCTGCTGCAAAGCCGCGCCTATCCGAACGTCATTACGCGCAGCCGTTATGCAGAGGATGCGTTGCGGCGATCGTCGGAGAACGGCATCGCTCAGTACGTCCTGATCGGTGCGGGGTTCGACAGCTTCATTTTGCGGCGCCCGGCATTCTCCGCAGAGCTGCAGATCTTCGAGATCGACTTCCCCGCCACCCAGGCCTTGAAGCTCGAGAGGATCGCCGGGTGTGAGATCACCCTGCCCGGCTCGGTGCACTTCATCGCCGCCGATCTTTCCCAGGAAAGCGTGGCGTCCGCGCTGGCGCGCTCGCCGTATCGGCCCGATCGGTTGACGTTCTTCTCCTGGCTGGGGGTGACCATGTATCTGACGCGCCAGGCCAATCTTACGACGCTCAAGTCGGTCGCGAGTTGCGCGCCACCGGGCAGCGAATTGGTGTTCACCTACTTCGATGAGCGGCTGTTTCAGGCGCGGTCCGAGACGTTCCAAGAGTTGGAAAGGCGCGTGGCTTCGGTGGGCGAACCGTTCCTGTCGGGGTTCAGGCCTGCAGCGCTGGGCGCGGATCTGGCGGAATGCGGTTTGGAACTCATCGAGGACTTGAGCGGTGGCGAAGTAGCCGCGCGATACGATCCGGACGGACAGCGTGGTCTCGGACAATCGGCTTTTTCTCACATCGCGCTGGCGCGCGTGCGGTCGAACTAAAGGAGCGCCGATGCCGAGCCGCGCACGTGTCGAGTCTTTTATTGCCGCGGTGGTGAGCGATCCCGTGCGTGCCATCGCGGATTACTATCACGAAGATGCCAGCATGCAGGAAAACCTGCATTCGCCTCGGGCAGGACGGGATGTGCTCATGGCGCACGAGGCCGAGGTGCTCACCAGGGTGAAGATGCACACGCATCCGGACCCGCTGTTTCTCATCGACGCAGACCGCGTCGTCATCAACTGGATTTTCGATGCAACCGGCAAGGACGGTGTGACGCGCCGGCTCAACGAACTGGCGCTGCAGCGTTGGGCCGCAGATCGAATCGCGCAGGAGAGATTTGTGTACGATTCGGCATCGGCTTGGAGCATCGTCGAGCAGAGCTAGCGGGAACCCGGAGCGTGCGGGGCGGTCGGAAAAAGAACCGCAAAGGAGAAATCGCATGCCGGAAATCAAGATTGCAATCCTCGTGGGCAGTCTGCGTAAGAAGTCTCTGACAAGAAAGGCGGCGCGGGCGTTGGCCGGTCTCGCGCCCAAGCGCGTTGCATGTTCCTTCCTCGAGATCGGCGACCTGCCGCTCTACAACCAGGATCTCGATGATCAGCCGCCCGCGAGTTGGACGCGATTTCGCGCGGAGATCGACGGCCACGATGCGATTTTATTTCTGACACCGGAGTACAACCGTTCGATTCCGGGCTGCCTCAAGAACGCGGTGGACGTGGGTTCGCGCCCCGAGGGCGAGAATCATTTCGACGGAATGCCTGCCGGGGTGGTGAGCGTAACGCCGTATCAGCTTGGCGCTTTCGGTGCCAATCATGCCTTGCGCCAGACCTTCGTATTTCTCAACATGCCGGTGATGCAGCAGCCGGAAGCCTATATTGCGGATGCCGGCAGTTTGTTCGACGCCAACGATGGGCTCAAAAGCGAGCGCACACGCGCGTTTTTCGCCAACTACATGAGTGCGTTCGCGCGCTGGGCGGAGATGATCGTGAGCGCCGCGAAGCGGGAGGATTTTTCGCAGTTCATGAAGCAGCGCGAGAACGTGGCCGCGGCGCACGTATCGGGAAACGCCAAGCCGCTCGACGCCATCGTGCCGCGCACGGGCGAGGCGAGTTTCTTTCCTCCCAACGGCGGCAGCGTGCACGGCGCCGAGGAAGTGCTTTCGCGCTACGACCAGGATGCAAAATCCTTTGCACCGGGGGGTTCCAGCAGCTTCGATGTCCTGCAGTCCGGCGCCGACGGCGACATCGGCTACTGGACCGGCTTTCAACGCGCCGATGCGCGGCTGGGCGACGGCTACAAGAAGGTGCAAATGAAGCTGCGCGTGACGGAACTGTTTCGATTTCAGGAAGGCGGTTGGAAGCTCATCCACCGGCATGCCGACGATTCCGCCGACAGGCCGCACTGAGGCGCCTTATTAAAACCGGCCGGCAGCGCGTTTAGGGCGTTGCGCACGATTGCCGTATGATTCGTTCATGTCCAGCACGGCTCCAGTCGCCACCGATGAGAATGCCCGCTACAAGCGGGTACTGCGCAGTGCCGAGGAACTGTTCAAGAGAGTCGGCTTTCGCGCCGTCACCATGGAACTGGTGGCGCGTGAGGCGAATGTCGCCAAGGCCACCCTGTACAGCTACTTCAAGAACAAGGACGAGCTTTACGTCGCAGTCTGCGCGCGCATGGCGGACATCCTGCGCTGCTCGGTGGAGCAGGCACTGGCGAAGCCCGGCGATTCGCTGGACGAGCGGCTGGCGGAGGCGGTGGTGGCGAAGCATCGGCCGGTATTCACGCTGGTGCGCACGTCGCCGCACGCCGCGGAACTGTTCACCTACACGCACAGCATGGCCGGCGAAATTTTCGCCAACCTCGATGTTGAAATGCTGGAGCGATTGCGCACCGCGATGGCCGGCGATCCGGAGCTCGCCGCCAACGCCGAGCAGTTGGCGCGCGCACTGTATTTTGGCAGCGCCCCGCTCGCCGGCCGCAGTGAATCCACCTCACAGATGGAAGCCGAGGTCGGGGGCTTTGCCCGGGCCTACCTGGCCGGCGCCCGCGTTCTCGCCCGTCGTCTCTAAAACCGGGAGCTAGTCCATCATTTAACTTATCCTCATTGACAAACTATACGATAAGGGTACGATTCGTACATATCGTATAGTTAGCCAGTGGAGATGAGCATGAACCTCGCCCGCATTGCCTTGATAGCCGCTGTTTGCCTTGCCGACGGATTGCTGTTGCTCAAGATCACGCCCGCCGCGGCCGGCGAGATCATTGCCGATCTCGCCCCGCCGGCGCCACGCGCCGAAAACGTCGGCCACCCGCGCGATGGCTATGTATGGGCGCCCGGCCATTGGGATTGGACCGGCCATGCTTATGAGTGGGTATCCGGTAGCTGGATCGTGCAGCACGGCAGAGCCCGCTGGATCGCCGATCAATGGGAGCCCGTGGGCACGCAGTGGCGCTTCGTTCCGGGTCATTGGCAACACTAGGCGCTAAGTCTTTTCACAACCGTGGCGGCGATTCGTTTTATTTCGTCTTCCGAATAACCCCAGGCCACGCAACTCATTGAATTCAGCGGATTATCCAGCTTAAGCTATTGCCGCGAAGTGGTGACCCTGGTATAAAGCCCGGCTCTCTTAATGCTTCCATTTCAAAGGTTTAGCCATGTCGCGAGTCTGCCAGGTCACGGGCAAAGGCCCGAAAACGGGTAACACGGTTTCGCATGCGAACAATCGCAAGCGCCGCCGCTTTCTACCCAATTTGCATAGCCACCGGTTCTGGCTGGAATCCGAGAAGCGCTTCGTCAGCCTGCGGGTGAGCACCCGCGGCCTGCGCACCATCGAAAAGCGTGGAGTCGATGTCGTGGTCGCGGACTTGCGGCTGAAGGGCATCAAGGTTTAAGGAGCCGGACATGCGCGACAAAATCAAATTGGTTTCCTCGGCCGGCACCGGCCACTACTACACGACCACCAAGAATAAGCGGCTGCATCCGGACAAGCTCGAGACGAAGAAATTCGATCCGGTGGTCCGCAAGCACGTCGCGTACAAAGAGTCGAAGATCAAGTAGTTGGCCAGGCTGCCGGCAGCTGCCCGAGCTTCCTGAAGTAGAAACCACGCGGCGCGGCATCGAGCCCGCGCTCGTAGGTCATCGCGTCACTCGCCTGATCGTCCGCGATCGGCGCCTGCGCTGGCCGATTGCAACAAACATCGAGACACGGGTGTCCGGCCAACTGGTTGAGCGCGTGCAGCGGCGCGCCAAATATCTGCTCATCCGCTTCGAGCTCGGATCGCTCATCGTGCATCTTGGCATGTCCGGAAGCCTGCGACTGGTGGCCCGCGAGACCCCGCCCAAATTGCACGATCACTGGGACCTGGTGCTCGACAGCGGCAAGGTCCTGCGCTTTCACGATCCGCGGCGCTTCGGCAGCCTGTTCTGGACCGAGGATGATCCGGAGAAGCACGCGCTGCTGAAAAAACTGGCGCCGGAACCCTTGAGTGCCGCATTCAACGGCGGCTACCTGTACCGCATCACGCGCCGGCGCGCGGTCGCCATCAAGCATCTGATCATGTACTCGCAACTGGTGGTCGGCGTGGGCAACATCTACGCCAGCGAGGCCCTGTTTCGCGCGGGAATATCCCCGCGGCGGGCCGCGCGGCGCCTCACCCGGACCGAAGCGGATAAATTGTCGCGCGCGATCAAGGCGGTGTTGAAAGACGCCATCAAGATCGGCGGCACGACCTTGCGCGATTACGTCAATGCCGACGGCGCGCCCGGATATTTCAGCCAGAAATTATTCGTGTACGAGCGCGCCGGCATGCGCTGCCGGGTTTGCAAATCGCCCATCAAGCATTTCACCCAAGGGCAACGGTCGACCTACTGGTGCGCCGTCTGCCAGCGTTGAACCGGCCTCAGTAAACCAGCCCCTCGCCCTCGCCGCGCGGATCCGACGCCGCCTCGACTTTGCCGCCGGCGAACTCCCAGGTGACGACCTGCATGTTGCCCCAGCGTCTGCCCGAGAGGCGCAGTTTGTGGCCCATGGCCTGCAGCTGCGTCATTTCGCTCTCGCTCAGCGCGCCCGGCTCGTACAGGATTTCGTCGGGCAGATACTGGTGGTGGTAGCGCGGGTATTTGACGATGTCCGCGGCATTCATGCCGTCGACATAGTTCAATACTCCCAGCAGCACCTGGCTGATGATGGTGCTGCCGCCGGGCGAGCCGATCACCATCAGGCCTTTGCCCGTCTCGACGAACGTCGGGGACATGCTCGACAAACTGCGCTTGTTGGGTGCGATCGAATTGGCCGTGTTGCCGACCAGCCCGAAGGTGTTGGGTGTGCCCGGCTTGATGGAAAAATCATCCATTTCGTTGTTGAGCAGCACGCCGGTGCCCGCCGGCATGTAGCCGTTGCCGAAGAACAGGTTCACGGTGATGGTGACGGCCGCGCGGTTGCCGGCGGCGTCGAGCACGGAGAAATGCGTGGTGTTCATGCCCTTGGGCTCCGACTCGATGCCCGGCAACAGGTCGGATGGCATGGCCTTGTCCGCGCGAATGCTGCTGCGCTGGCCGGCTGCGTAGTCGACACTCATCAACTGCCGCAGCGGCATTTTGATGAAATCCGGATCCCCCAGGAAAATCGCGCGATCGCGATAGGCGCGGCGCATCGCCTCGACGATCAGATGCTTGCGGGTCGCGGAGTCCACCGCGTGCAGGTCGTAGCCGGCGAGAATATTGAGCGAATCGAGCAGCGCGATACCGCCCGATGACGGCGGCGGCGCGGTCACGATGCGCGCGCCGCGGTATTCGCCGATCAGAGGTTTGCGCTCGGCCACGTTATAGGCTTTCAGATCCGCCAGCGTCCAAATGCCGCCGCCCGCCCGCACGCCGGCGACCAGTTCCGCCGCCACCTTGCCCGCATAGAATCCCTTCGCACCCTGATTGGCGATCGCTTCCAGCGTGTGCGCCAGATTCTCCTGCTTGAGCAGCGCGCCCACCTCGGGGACATTGCCGTCGGGCGTCAGGAACGCCTTTGCCGCATCCGGCGAACGCGCGAGCAGATCGCGCTTGAACTTGATCGCGTACTGCAGCCGCTCGTACAACGGGAAGCCATCGCGCGCCAGGCGAATCGCCGGTTGCAGGCTCTGCTTGAGCGGCAGTTTGCCGTACTTGCGCGCCAGATATTCGAAGGCCGCGGGCTCGCCCGGAATTGCCGCCGACAGCGGACCCTCGGTCGAACCTCTGGTCGGGTTGCCCGCCTTGTCCAGATACATGTTGCGGGATGCAGCGCCGGGCGCCTTCTCGCGCGCGTCGATCATGGTCTCGAAGCCGTCGGACTGCCGATGCAGCAGAAAGAAGCCGCCGCCGCCCAAGCCCGAACTCGTGGGTTCGACCACCGCTAGCGCGGCCGCCACCGCCACCGCCGCATCGAATGCATTGCCGCCCTGCTTGAGAATTTCCTCGCCCGCCTTGCTGGCCAAGGGATAGGCACTGGCAATCGCGGCCTTGTGCGCCACGCCGGGGCGCTGCGCATCCGCAACGGCACAGGGCGGGGCGCCGACGATGAGGCTGATGGCGACGATCGCCCACGGGAATCTGGCGGCGCGCTTGACGCCGGCTGTGGTTTGGGACATCAAGACTTGCGGTGCCTTTTCAGTTCGATCTCGACGATGGGATGCACGAACTCGGAGACGTCGCCTCCCAGCACGGCGATCTCCCGCACCAGGGTCGAGGAAATAAAGGTGTACTGTTCTTGCGGGGTCATGAATACCGATTCGATTTCAGGAGTGAGGTGGCGGCTCATATTAGCCAATTGAAATTCAAATTCGAAGTCGGATACTGCACGCAGGCCGCGCACGATCACCGACAGGCCATTCTGGCGGGCAAAGCTCGTGGTCAAGCCCGCATAGCCTCTCACCTCCACATTGTGCACATCCTCGAGCACGCGGCGCGCCATCTCCACCCGTTGCTCGAGCGTGAACATCGGCGCCTTGTTCGGGTTGGCCGCAATCGCCACCACCACCCGATCGAAGATCGAGGCGGCGCGCTTGACCAGGTCGGTGTGGCCGTTGGTGATCGGATCGAAGGTTCCTGGATAGACGGCATTTCTTTTGTGCATGGTTATTTCCGTCCGTTGATCCGCGCCAGATGATACCCCACCTCGCCCGCCGACTTCGATTTGAGCATCTCCCAATGCCCGGGAAGCGCCGGGACACCGGCAGCCCGCTCATTCTCCAGGTAAACCAGGCTCCCCGGCTGAAGCCATGCGCCCGCATCGAGCAGCGGGATGTACTCGGCCAGCGCATCGTTGCCGAAGGGCGGATCGAGAAACACGATATCGAACGGGGTCGCGCTCGAGCGCAGAAAACGCGCCGCGCCCATTTCCATGACCCGGCCCTTGGCCGCGCCGCCAAGGCGCACCAGCTGTTCGTGCAAACCGCGCGCGGCGGCGGGAAATTGCTCGACGAACACCACGTCCCGGGCTCCACGGGAGAGCGCCTCCAATCCCAGGGCGCCCGATCCGGCGAACAAATCCAGGCAGCGCGTGTCGATAATGGAGTGGTGCAGCCAATTGAACAATGTCTCGCGGACCCGGTCGGGAGTCGGGCGCAACGCCGGCAGGTCGGGAAAATGAATGCGCCGGCCGCGCCAGGCGCCGGCGATGATGCGCACCGAATTGCGCCCGGCCGGCGCCGGTAAATCCGTCTTGTGAGTAGCCACCGCCGGGTATCATACCTTTCCTATGAGCAATGACGCCGACCAGCCTGGAGTGCGCGGATTTTTCAAGCGTTTGCGCGCCAAGTTGAACCAAGGCCCGGCATGGCTGAGCGCCGACATCGCCGAGCTGCTGCCCGGCCGCAAGATCGATGCGCAAATCCTCGATGATCTCGAAACGCGGCTGATCACGGCCGACGTGGGCGTCGAAGCCTCCGCGCAAATTCTGGAGGAGCTGCGCAGGCGCGTGGCACGCAAGGAATTGAGCGATGTCGATGCGCTGCTCAAGGCGCTGCACCAGGCGATGTCGCAGATCCTGGCGCCGGTGCAGCAGCCGCTGGTGATCGATGCTGCGCACTCGCCCTTCGTGATTTTGGTGGTGGGCATCAACGGAGCCGGCAAGACCACCACCATCGGCAAGCTCAGCGCCAGGCTGCTGGCCGAGGGCAGGAGCGTCATGCTCGCCGCCGGCGACACCTTTCGCGCGGCCGCCCGGGAACAATTGGAAGTCTGGGCCGAACGCCATCACGTTCCCATCATCGCGCAGCAGGCCGGCTCGGAGCCGGCGGCCGTGATCTTCGATGCCATGAATGCGGCGCGCGCGCGCCACATCGACGTGCTCATCGCCGACACCGCGGGCCGGCTGCACACCCAGACCCATCTCATGGACGAACTGAAGAAGGTCAAGCGCGTGCTCGCCCGCCTCGATCCCACGGCGCCGCACGAGGTGCTGTTGGTACTCGACGGGACAATTGGTCAAAATGCGGTGGCGCAGGCGGAGCAATTCAACAAGGGGCTGGGGGTCACCGGTTTGGTCATCACCAAATTAGACGGCACCGCGAAAGGCGGCGTGGTGCTGGCAATCGCGCAGCGGCTGAAAATTCCGATTCGATTCATCGGCGTGGGCGAGCAATCCGAGGACTTCGGCGTCTTCGATGCGTCGGAATTCGTCTCCGCGCTGCTGAAGTCGGAAGCGCGCGACGCGGCCGCATGATCCGCTTCGATCAGGTCTACAAGCGCTACCCGAACGGCCGCGAGGCGCTGTCCGGCGTATCGTTCGAAATCGAGAGCGGCGCGCTGACCTTTTTGACCGGGCATTCCGGCGCCGGCAAAAGCAGCGTGCTCAAGCTGATCGCCCTGATCGAGCGCCCGAGCCGCGGCGGGGTCTATGTCAACGGCCAGAACACCCACGCGGTGAAGACGCGCCGCATCCCGCATTTTCGCCGCCAGATCGGCGTGGTTTTCCAGGATCACAAGCTGCTGCATGACCGGCCGATCGCGGACAACGTTGCGTTGCCCCTGGTCATTGCCGGTGTGCCACGGCGCGAGATCGACAAGCGCGTGCGCGCGGCGCTCGATCAGGTCGGCCTGCTCGGCCGCGAGAAATCCCGTCCGCTGGAGCTCTCCACCGGCGAGCAACAGCGCGTCGGCATAGCGCGCGCCGTGGTCGCCAAGCCCACGCTGCTCATCGCCGACGAGCCCACCGGCAATCTGGATCCGCAGCTCGCACTCGAGGTGATGAAGCTGTTCAAGCGCTTCAGCGATGTCGGGGTGACCGTGATCATCGCAAGCCACGATGTGCACCTGATCGATCAAGTCGGAGCGCGCCGCATCGTCTTGAGCGCCGGCCGGGTGTCCGGCGAGGGCACGCCATGAGCATTCGCGCCTATTTTTCACGCCATGCGCAGGTCCTGTTAGGTTCGCTGGGGCGCATCGTGCATCAACCGTTCGCGACACTCATGACCATGGGCGTGATTGCGGTTGCACTGGCGCTGCCGCTGTTCTTCAGCCTGCTGCTGCAGAATGTACGCAGCGCCACCGGCAATTGGAACGAAGCCTATGACTTGTCGGTCTACATGGACAAGCAAGCCGGCGGCGCGCGCGTACAGGCGCTCGCCAGGCAACTGCGCCAGCGCGGCGATGTCGCCACGGTGCGCGTCATCAGCGCGGAGCAGGCGCTGGCAGATTTTCGCAGCGATTCCGGGTTTGGCAGCGCACTCGATGCCTTGGGGGACAATCCGCTCCCCGATACACTGGTCGTGACGCCGACCCTGGTGGCGAGCAGCCCCCAGGGTACCGACACCCTCAAATCGGCGATCGGCGCCATGAGCGAGGTACAAAGCGTGCAGATCGATTCGGATTGGGTGAAGCGGCTACACGCCATGGTCGATTTGCTGCGGCGGATCGTGCTGCTCACCGGCGGACTGCTGGGCATCGGCATCGTGCTCATCGTGAGCAATACCATCCGCCTGGACATTCTGAACCGGCGCGCCGAGATCGAGGTCATGAAGCTGGTCGGCGCCTCGGACGGCTTCACGCGCCGGCCGTTTCTCTACAGTGGCATCTGGTATGGGCTGGGCGGCGGTGTCTTGGCGCTGACGCTGGTGGGCGTGGCCACCACGGTCCTCGCCCGGCCGGTCGCCCAGCTGGCGTTTTTGTATGGCAGCTCATTCAGTCTGCGAGGGCTCGAGTGGGTCACGGCGCTGGCCGTTTTAGGCCTCGCCGTCGGCCTGTCCTGGCTTGGATCCTGGCTTGCTGCGACGCGCCATATCCGAGCGATCGAACCAGCATAAGTATATGTTTTTAAATACTTTGTGACTCCGCAGAACTCTCCCGCCCGTTAGCACTCTAACCCCAAGAGTGCTATTATCAGCCCATAGATTTGAGGCGGAAAGTTCTGATTGGGAGGTAGCTTAATGTCTGCTGCTCTGGTCGCTAAGCAAACTGGAATGGTGTTCGCGGGCCCCGTTGGGAGCCTGGACTCTTATATAGACCGCGTATCCCGGATTCCGGTTCTGTCGAAGGAAGATGAAGTCGCATTGGCGGTGAGATTCCGCTCCGAGGCCGATTTGGAAGCGGCCCGGCAATTGGTGCTGTCGCATCTGAGATTCGTCGTGCATATCGCACGCGGGTACTTGGGCTATGGCCTGCCCATGGGCGATTTGGTTCAAGAAGGCAATGTGGGCCTCATGAAGGCGGTGAAGCGCTTCGACCCGGCCGTGGGCGTTCGCCTGGTGTCGTTTGCCGTGCACTGGATCCGTGCCGAGATTCATGAATATGTGCTGCGCAACTGGCGCCTGGTCAAGGTCGCCACCACCAAGTCGCAGCGCAAGCTGTTCTTCAACCTGCGCAAGATGAAGAAGAATCTGGCCTGGCTGTCGGAGGCGGAGACCCAGGCGGTTGCCCGCGATCTGGGCGTCGATGTGGCCGACGTGCGCGAGATGGAGCAACGGCTCTCAGCCCGCGACATGTCCTTCGATCCCACTCCGGAAAGCGATGAAGAGGATACCTATTCGCCGGCCATGTATCTGCCGGCCAGCAATGCCGATCCGGCGATCGAAGTCGAACGCGCGGAATGGGAGGAGGACTCCTCCGATCGGCTGGAGCTGGCGCTCGAGAAGCTCGATGCGCGCAGCCGCAGCATATTGAAGCGGCGCTGGATGACCGATGATAAGGCCACGCTGCATGAACTGGCCGATGAATACGGCATTTCCGCAGAAAGGGTACGCCAGGTCGAATCGAACGCCATCAACAAGCTCAAGGGGCTGATGGCGGCGTAAACGCGCCCATGCGCACCGCCGCTCAGTGGCTGGACGAGTACGGCTCGAGTCACCGTAATCCGGCCAATGAGGCACTGCACTGGATTTGCGTGCCGGTGATTTTATGGTGCGTGCTGGGGCTTCTCTGGATCACGCCCTTCCCCGGCAGCATCCGCGCGGCCATTCCCGTGGTGAACTGGGCCACCGTGATCACACTGCTCGCGGTTGTTTACTACGCGCTGCTGTCGCTGCCGTTGGCGCTCGGCATCCTGCCGCTGTTGGGCCTGATGCTGTGGTCGATCGATGCGCTGAGCCGCAACGCTACGGTACCGATGCAATTGATGATTTGCGTAACTGCGTTTGTGCTTGCCTGGATCGGCCAGTTCATCGGCCATGCCATCGAAAAGAAGCGCCCGTCCTTCTTCAAGGACCTGCAATTCCTCCTTATCGGGCCGCTCTGGCTCCTGGCTCATGTTTACCGGCGCCTTGGTATTCGTTTCTCGCCTCGAACATGAGCCGGGGAGCGGATTGCGCTGCCCGGGACGGCCTCGCGGACATCTGCTCCTCGAGCGCATCGCGAAGGGCTTCGAATTCCGCAAGCTGCATGCAGGCGCGGCGCCACGCAACGTCGGCCAATTTCGATGCCTCCAAAAGGACTGCGCACTCGGCTTGCAGGCTTCTGACGGCCGACAGCAGGGCAAACCAACGGCGTTCGATCAGCACTAGTTCAAACCAAGCAGGTCGTCTTCCAGAAGCTCGATCCTGGCGTAAACCCGCGCCTCGGTGGTTTCGGCCCGGCGCAGGCTGTCGCGCGCCATGTCGATCAAAGCCGCATTTGCCTGTGGATTGGCGGAAAGCGCCAAGTACTCGGCGCGAGCGATGATGCTGGACTCGTGCGCGCAGCGCCATTCGGTTTCCAGCACGTCCATTCTGGCGTCGAGCTCAAAATCGAGACTGCTCATGGGTAGACTCCCAATGGGTTGAGTCGCGATCCTGCCTCGTCAATGTGACGATTGAAGGACAATTGCGCTAATTGCGGTTACAAATCGAGCCAGGTTCTCGGTCTCAGCACGGCTTTCGGGCGTCCGGCCGGGCGTGCGCGGCCGAGCCAGGTATTCGTCCCCGGCCGGGCGGTCTGCATTGCAGCCTCCGGCTGCGCGGCAGTCGCGCGGCTCCTGTGCAGAGCATGCCAGGGTGAACCCCAGGTACGACAGATATCGTTCATGGTTCTCAAGCCGCCTGGCCGAGCGGCAACGCGACCGGCATCGCCTGAACCTGGGCGCGAAGCTTGGGCCAGTCGATCAAACGCAACTGACCGTTCATGTCCTCCACCAGCGAGCTGCAGCTCTCGACCCAGTCGCCGTCGTTGCAATACAGGACGCCGTTGATGTCGCGCATCTCCGCGCGATGGATGTGGCCGCAAACCACGGTGTCGACTCCGCGCTTGCGCGCCGCCTGCGCCACCGCGTCCTCGAAGCTGCCGATGTACTGAACCGCGGTTTTGGCCTTGTTCTTGAGGTAGGAGGACAGCGACCAGTGCGGCAGGTCGAATTTACGCCGCAGCCAGTTGATGTAGGGATTCGCGGCCAGCAGGACGTCATAGATGTTGCTGCCCAACTTGGCGAGCCACGGGCTGCATTTCACCACGCTGTCGAATTCATCGCCGTGCAGCACGAGCATTTGCCTGCCGTCCGCTCCGCCGTGAATGTACTCGCGGTGAATCTCCAGGTTGCCGAACACCGCGCCATCGAATTCGCGAAACACTTCGTCGTGATTTCCGGGCACAAAAATCACTTTGGTGCCGCGCTTGGCCTTGCCCAAGATGGTGCGCAGCACATTGTTGTGCGACTGGGGCCAAAACATCGAACGCTGCATGCTCCACACATCGATGATGTCGCCGACCAGAAACAGCCACTCCATCTCGACGTGGTGCAGGAAATCGAGCAGCAATTCGGCACTGCAGCCTTTGAAGCCGAGGTGAATGTCCGAAATGAAGACCGTGCGCAATCGCAGCGGCGGCGGGTTGCGGTCCATGTCTTGCTCCCAAATTGAGACTCGTCAGACGTCACAATCGCGATTTGTTGTGACGAATCCGTGACTCGGGAGAGAAGATTTGCTTACAAAAAAACAGCTTAGGCGTGGAACGTCGCGTGAAACACTAGAAAATGTGAACTACCTCTCAGCGAATCTGTAACCGAAGCCGCGCACGGTTTGAATGCACAGGTCATATCCCGGCTCGGCCAATATTTTTCGAAGGCGCTGCACATTCACGTCGACGGTTCTCTCGTCGATCGCCTCATCGCCTGCCCAGACCTGCGCGAGCAGTTGCGTCCGATTGAAGGTCCTGCCCGGGTGCGACATCAAGAATTCGAGCAGCCGATATTCCGCACCGCGTACGTTCAGCGGTACGCCTTGCACGGTCACCCGATTGGTCGCGGTGTTGAGCGTCAAGCGCTCGAAACTCAGCGCGGTATGGTTGCCGCCGTGCACGCGGGTGCGCAATACCGCTTGAATCCGCGCGACGGCCTCGCGCGCCGAATACGGCTTCCTGATGTAATCGTCGGCTCCCATGTTCAAGCCCGCCACGACGTCCTGCTCGCCCGCGGGTTCCGCGAGGATGATCAAACGCATCGGCTGCACCAGCCTGAGCGCGCGCACGCGTTCGAGAAGTTCGAGCCCGGCGAGCCCGGCATGGTTCCAGTCGACCATGATGAGTTGCGGCGGCCGTTCGGCGATGGCCGCGACGGCGCCGGCGCTGGCGCTCATCAGCTGAACGGCGAAGCCGGCGTGCTCGAGCAGCTCGCGCAGCGGTTCTACGGTTGCGACGTCCCGATCGACAATCAAGATCCGTTTTTGACGTTCCGCGGCCAGCATGCGCCCGCGCATTACAGGCCTCGCGGATTACACTACTGTGACGACCGTTCGACGGCAGCGGATCAGCGTTCCAGCCGGGCGGCTCGATTTGCCGCGCGCACCGACACATGCGCATAACCACGCAGAGCTTCGGGGCGGCTGCGCGTCCGGGCCGGCGCATCGTTGTCCGAGGCATTCCAGGCGGCCAGCAACAGCCCGAGCGCAAGCCAGTTGAGCGTTGCTTCGCGTCGCGAAAACCACGATGAAGCGCAGGGGCGGTCGGGTCGAACGGCGGCTATAGGCATGGTCCACTCCTCTTTGAGCAACGCTGCCAGTGTCGAGGGCAAAGGGATGCATTCCGAGGATGCGATTCGGACATTCCCGCGCCCGATTCTGACCAATCATGGCAAGCCCGGCCGGTGCCGAACCAGGCTGTTAAGCTATGATTCATCCATGAAAAGGCAGATCGCCATCGTCGAGGATGAACCGGCTTTGCGCGAAAACTACGCGGCGGCACTGGCCCGCCACGGCTATTCGGTCAAGACCTACGGCAATCGCCGTACGGCCATGCAGGCCTTCGGCACGCATCTGCCCGACCTCGCCATCATCGACATTGCTCTCGAGGACGAAGCCGAGGGCGGATTCGATCTATGCCGCGAGCTGCGCGCACTGTCCGCCGAGCTGCCCATCATCTTCCTGACCGCCCGGGACAGCGAACTCGACGCCGTGTCCGGACTGCGCCTCGGCGCCGATGACTTCATCACCAAGGATGTCAGCCTGCCGCATCTGTCGGCGCGCGTGGCCGCCCTGTTCAGGCGCATCGATGCGTTGCGGCGGCCGGACAACGCCGCGGATCTCATCCGCCGCGGCGCGCTCTCGATCGACGGCGAGAAGATGCAGACCACCTGGAACGGCGCGCCGGTCACGCTCTCGCTCACGGAATTTTGGATCGTGCACGCCCTCGCCCGCAGTCCCGGCCACGTCAAAAATCGCCAGCAATTGATGGATGCAGCCAATGTGGTGTTGGATGACAACACCATCACCTCGCACATCAAGCGCATGCGGCGCAAGTTTCAGCAGGTCGACGCGGCCTTCGACGCCATTCAGACGGTATACGGCATGGGTTATCGCTGGGTCGAGTGAGCATCCGGCTGCAACTGCTCATCGTCGCGCTCACCACCCTGGTGCTGCCGTGGGCCGGCTGCCAATACGCGCGCGAGCTGGAAACCGCATTGCGCAGTTCGCAGGAGCAATCCTTGCTGGCGAGCGCCGGCACCATCGCCAATGCGCTGTCGGCGCAGCCGCAGCGGGTATTCCACGACTCCGGCGAATCGCAGGCATTTGCCGCGGACGCAGGCGATCTTTACGTCTTCCCGCTGGTGACGCAGCCGCTGCTCGACGGCTATCGCGAGGATTGGGACATTCCGGCCGACCCCACGCCGCTGCCGGGTTCGAACGGCTACCGCGTGCGTCTGCAGGCGGGCTCGACCGAGCGATTTCTCTATTTGTTCATCGAGGTCGATGACACGCACTTCGATCCACAGCCCTACAATGTGCGCCCCGACAAGGATCGCTTCGATCGGATCAATCTGACCCTGGAGGGAGCGAATGGCCGCGCGGCATATTTCTTCGGCACGGACGCCCCCGGCCTGATCGCCGCGCAAAGCGTGACCAAAGACGAGGATGGCGCGGATCGTGTGGTGTTGGAGCCCCGCATTCAGGCCTTTTGGCTGCAGACCGCCGCGGGCTACCATTTGGAAGCGCGCATACCGTTGAGCTTCGTCGGCCGGCATCTGTGGGTGGAGGCGCTCGACGGCCGCGGCAAGGCCAGGGCCGGCTTCGGCGCCGACAGCGTTCACGGAGGCCGCCTGTTTTTTGCCACTGCGGGGCTCGACACATTGCTGCAGAGCTTTATCGGCGATGGCACCCGTGCCACCGTCATCGACGCCAATGCGCTCAAGCTGGGCACCGCCGGCAATGTCTCCTCGAAAAGACGCAGCGAAACCGAGGATTCCGAACCCATCTGGTACCGCTATTTCATGGGCGTCGACACCTCGAACATGCCGACCATCGCCGCGGCGCCGGATCATTTGAGCGGTGAAAGCGTGAGCGAGGCTCTCGAGGGACACGCGCATGCCCAGTGGGTGCTCGGCGGCAGCTCCCGTGAAATGCTGCTGATGGCCGCGGCGCCAATTCTGATCGACGGGCACCTGCACGGTGCGGTGGTCTTGGAGCAGGCGGCAGACCAGCTGCTGGCATTGCGCGACCGCGCCTTGAGCCGTCTGTTCAATCTGACCCTGATCGCAACCGCATCCGCCGTCATCATCATGTTGTTGTTCGCCACCTGGATCAGCATTCGCATCGGGCGGCTGCGCGATGCCGCCGAATCCGCGGTCGGCAGCGACGGCCGCATCCGGCTCAAGATGCCCGAGTCGGGCGGCGCCGATGAAATCGGCGCGCTGGCGCGCGGCTTCGAGCGGCTGTTGGCGCGCCTCAATGAGCACGCCCAGTACCTGCGCACGCTGGGCGGCAAGCTGTCGCATGAGCTGCGTACGCCGCTCACCATCGTGCGATCCTCATTGGACAATCTGGAATCCGAGGGCCTGCGCGAAGACCAGCGCCGCTATATCACGCGCGCCCGCGAGGGCACGCAGCGGCTGCAATCCATATTGAGCGCGCTGGGCGCGGCGGCGCGGGTCGAGGAAAGCATCAAGCAATCGGAGCGCGTGAATTTCGATCTGCGCGAATTGCTGCTGGCCGCGGTGGCCGCCTACCGCGACGGATTCCCGTCCAGCCGGTTCGCCGTCGAGCTGCCCGACGATCCATGCTTTGCGCGCGGCGCGCCCGACCTGCTGGTACAGCTGCTCGACAAGCTCATAGAAAATGCCGCCGACTTCTGTCCGCCGGACGGCACGATCAGCGTGCGCCTCGCGCGGGTGCAGTCCGAGTATTTGCTGCAGGTCGCCAACGATGGGCCGCTGATCCCGCAGGCATTGATGGGACGGCTGTTCGAATCGCTGTTCGAACAGCGCCCCGGCGGGGACGATCGGCCGCATTTCGGCCTCGGGCTGTACATCGTGCGGCTCATCGCCGAATTTCATGGCGGTGCGGCGGTCGCCGCCAACCGCGACGACGGCAGCGGCGTGGTGTTCAGCATCACGCTGCCGCTGATCTAGCGGGCAGCCGGGCTACGCCGCCACCCCCGGGCTACGCCGCCACCCCTGGGCTACGCCGCCACCCCGGGCTCGCCGGGTCGCCCAACGCCAGCTCGCGCGTGCCCGGTTGGCCTTCATGGGAGAGCAGCCATTCTTTGCGTTCGATGCCGCCGCCAAAGCCGGTGAGCGAGCCGTCGGCGCCGATGACCCGGTGGCAGGGAACGATGATGGCAATGGGATTGCGGCCGTTGGCAAGGCCGACGGCACGCGATCCGTTGGGGTTGCCCAAGCGCCTTGCGAGCTGGCCATAACTGCGCGTTTCCCCGAACGGAATCTGCCTCAGCTCGCGCCAGACGCGCTGCTGAAATTCGGTGCCCTGCAGGCGCAACGGCAGATCGAACTCGCGGCGCGCAGCGCCGAAATATTCCTTCAACTGGCGTGCCGCGGCCGGCAGCGGCCCGATCGTGGCATTCTGAATCCAGTCATCGCTCAAGGCCGGCAGTTTGGCCGGCTTGTTGCGATACAGGTTCATGTACAAGCCGGTCAGCGACTCGCCGTCGGAGGTCAGCATCAAGCGTCCGATGGGACTTTCGACATGGCAAAATATGTTCATGGTGCCGCTCCTGAAGATTGCCAAAGATAATGTGCCGCATAAGCGCGCCACGGGCGCCAGGCCTCGGAGCGCTGTTGCAATTGCTTCTGATTCGACCGCGCGGCGCGCATCAACACCAGATCGCCCGTGGGAAATGCATCCGGCCAATGCAGCGCACGCATGGCGATGTAGTTGGCGGTCCAATGACCGATGCCCGGCAGGCTCATCAAGCCGTCGATCTGCTCTTCGACATTCGAAGCGAATGACAGCACGATCTGCCGCTGCAACACCGCCCGGGCGAGGCTGCCCAGGCACCGGGCGCGTGCGCCCACCATTCCCAGCGCCGCGACTTCATCGGCTGATACGCCGGCCATGCGTTCCGCAGTGGGGCTCAACCGGTTGAGTGCCGGATAAGGCGTCGCAATCGGTTCGCCGAACGCCTGCGCCCAGCGTCCGGCAATCGTGCTCGCACCTTTCACCGAGACCTGCTGTCCGAGCACGGTGCGCACGGCCAGCTCGAAGCCGTCGAAGGCGCCCGCAACGCGCAATCCCGGCAAGCGGCGCACCGTCGCCGCGAGTATGTCGTCCTGTTTGAGCACGCTGCTCACCGAATCAGGCGCGGCGCCCAGATCGAACAGCTGCTTCACCCGGCCGATCACGGCGCCGATGACCGGCGTGAGCGAGGGCGAGATTTCCAGATTCAGTGCGCTGTGGTCCGGATGCAGCGACACCGCGATCCAACCCTTGGCGTTGCCGATGGCGGCCGTGCGCCGATAATGCGTGTCGTCCGCCATTTCGACGCCCGGTATGGCGCGCAGCTGCAGATAGGCGAGCAGGCTCTTCCACGCCAGCGGCGGCCTGAATTCGAGCTGTACGCTCAAGGTATCGGCGTCGATCGTCCTGCCGCGGATGGCGCGAGGACTCAAGCCGTAGCGGCTTTTGAACAGCGCGTTGAAGCGCCGCACGCTGCCAAAGCCGCTGGCAAAAGCGATGTCGGTCTGGCTGAGCGAGGTTTCGCGCAGCAGCCGCTTGGCCAACAACAAACGCTGGGTCTGCGCGAGTTCAATCGGTGAAACGCCGAGTTCGGCTTCGGTGACGCGCCGCAAATGCCGGTCGCTCACGCCCAAGGAAGCGGCCAGATCGCCGACGCGCGCGCTGGAGAGCGCATGTTCTTCGATGCCCGCCATCGCGGCACCGACCAGGCGGCTGACCGCATCGACCGGCGCCAAACCGGGAGCCCGCTCCGGGCGGCAACGCAGGCAGGGCCGGAAGCCTGCGCCCTCGGCGGCCGCGGCATTTGAATAAAAACGCATATTGTTGCGCTTGGCGGGACGCGCCGTGCAGATCGGCCGGCAATAGATATGCGTGGAGGTGATCCCCACATAAAAACGCCCGTCGAAACGCCGGTCGCGCGCCCTGACCGCGCGAAAACAAGCATTCGGATCGAGTTCCATGGCGCTAGATTAGCCTTTACCCGAGGCCAATACTCGCCGTTTTCGGACCTCGATATCGGGCCCCTAACGCTTCAAGCCAGGGTCGCCTTGAACAGCGCCAACATCCGGCTCCAGGCCTTTTCGGCTTGAGCGGCATCGTAGACATGGGAATCGGGGGGACACCAACCATGCTTGGTGCCCTCGTACACCTCGATTTCGGCCGGCAAATGAGCCTTGGCAAAAGCTTCTTTCAAAACAGTCTTGGCCTCAGGCTGACGCTGATCGTCATTTTCGGCGATGGCGATGAGAAAATGCGCCTTCATCTTGGGAATCAACAGATGCGGGCTGTCCGGTTTTTCGGATACCAGCCCGCCGCCATGAAAGGTCGCACCGGCGCCGATGCGCTGCGGGAATGCCGCCGCGCTTCTGAATACGAAAGGTCCGCCCATGCAATAACCCGTGGTGCCCATCTTGCGTTTTTTGTCGACCGACGGCTGTGCGTCGAGATAGGCGACAAAAGCCGTGGCATCGGTGAGCGCGGTTGCCGCCGACAGCGTGCCTGCGAGGCTCATCAATGACTGGCGCGTGGCAGGATCGTTGAAATCAGGATGTTCCGGAGCGGTCGGGGCTTTCTTGGTGCGGTAAAATGGATTGATCACCAGCACGGTGTAACCCGATTCGGCCAGGCGCTTTCCCATCTGCCGGAATGCCGGCCGCAGGCCGAAGATGTCCGGCCAGATCAATACCGCCGGATGGCGGCCCTTTTGCGGATGCACGAGATAGGCATCGCAGCTCCCATCCGCAGTCTTGATCTCGACTTCTGAATCCGTGGTGTCGGCTGCATTGGCCAGCCGCGGCAGCACGGCGATGAGTCCCGCGCCGAGCGTCAGCGCGCCGAATTGCCGGCGCGACAATTCGCGCGCACGGGAAATCTCATACATTTCGTCAAGATCGTCCTTCTCGCACATGATGTTCTCTCCGCAGTTTGAAATGGCGCGTTCGTGAATGATAGCAACGTCGCCGAAAAAGCGGATGACAAGATTCTCGGCGCGCCGGTTCGAGTATGATTCGTGCCAACCCATTTGGAGCTGAAGTGATTGTTGCCTACCAGCCGTTCCAGATAATCCCCCTGCATAGACATGCACAAGCCTATGCAGCGTTCGTTTGCGAAGGCGGATATTTCGAATTCGGCCCGGACGGGCGCTGGCTATGCCAGCCCGGCGATGTCGTGATGCACCCGCGCTTGGATGTGCATGCCGACAGGTTCAATCACCGGGGCGGCAAGGTGCTTGACGCACCGGTGCTCACCGGGGCGCCGACGTGCTTCTGTGTTTTGCGGCCGCAGAATGCAGAAGAGGTCTTCCGGGCGATGGTGCGGAACGAAATGACGGACGCCGCGGCGCACTTGCTGCAAATGTCCGCGCTCGTGCCGCCGCTCGAAGCGCCGCCTGGGCTGGAGACTGCCCGGAAGATACTGAGTGGGCCGGAGTCAACGACCCTGGTGCGAGTGGCAAACGCCATCGGTCAATCCCGGGAGCACGTGACGCGCAGGTTTCGCGAGTGGTTCGGCATGACTCCCGGCGAATTCAGGCGGGAACATCGCCTGAGGCGCGCCCTGCAGGCGATCGACCATGGCCAGCGCTTGGCGATGGCCGCGGCTGAGGCCGGGTACGCGGACCAGGCGCACATGACCAGGAGCCTGCGCTCATCCCTCGGCGTAACGCCGGGATCACTGCAAGCCGGAAAGCATCACACCTGTTCAAAACATTAGGGCTGCCGTAGTGCAAAAAGAGGGATATGAAAATCCTCCCTCTTCTCCTCTCCCTGGCTCTGGCCGGCGGCGTGTCTTTTTGCGCGGTCGCCGCGCCCGCCGGCACTTTGCAAATTGCGCACCCGGCCGCATGGGAGGTGCGTACCTCGATGGGGTTCGATGCACTGTGTGCGCTCAACATCTTGTCGGGAGACCCTTACTACACCGTTCTATATCCCGACGAGACGGCCATGTTTCAGGACGCGAAATACGCTGACGCCAGAGCGGCGGCGGTCGAGCTCAAGCGCCGTATCAAAGATGAAGGCAAGAGCATCATCTCCGCCGCACTGGTGCTGGTGTTCTCGGGCGGTCCTGATGACACCCTCGATGATCTGTTGCACTCGGCGCGCGCGCCGCAACAGCTCGAACGCGCCTTCCGGGCTGCGGCGCAGTGGGACCAAGATACCTGGCGGGAGTTTCTCGACAGCCGCGAGACGGTCGTCAGGGCGCTGGAAGCGATGCGCCGCGCCGGCTTCGAACAATGGTGGCGCGAGCATGTGGCACCCGAGACGAGCGCCAAAGCCGCCGAGCTTCGTTCCGAGCTGGCCAAATACGACATGAGCGCGGAGCAACGCCGGTTGATGGGACCGAGCTTCAAATCCGATCGGCTGACGGTGATTCTGCTGCACTTCTCCAAGCCCCATGGCATCCGTATCCAGGGATCGCGCTATCTTCTGAACGTCGGATATCCGCTGCGGATCGTGCTTCGTGGCGGCGCGCATGAGCCGTTTCATCCGCCGTTCGACATCAAGAATGCCGGGGTGAAAGCCGCAATCGCTCGTATAGGCAGCGGCGCGACCCTGCAAAACATAGTCAAAACCCACGATCCGAGCTTTGGCTACAACAGCGCCGAGGGAATGATCGACGAAGACTCCACGCAAGCGCTCGAACAAATCGTTTCGGAGCGGCTCGGCTTCAGCTCGCCGGCGCGCGAACGTTGGGAAGCCGACGACGGCATGCATCTGCTTGCGGCGGCGATCTACGACGCCATGCGCGAGACCGGCTTCGTCGCTACCGGGGGTGTCTACCAGGAGTGGTTCGTTGCCATGGCCAAGCGCGGCGAATTCGACGAGCAGGCGCTGCGTGCCCGCGCGACCAGGGTACTTGGTGCGCAAGCCGTCGCCCGATGGACGCCTCATCGATGAGCGGCGACCGCTGAGGCGGATGAATGGGGATCAACCCGCGGCAACCATGCTTCGATTGCGCAATCCCAATTGCAGCAGGATGGCTTGTGCAGCCTCACGGCCCTCGAACACCGCCGTGACCACCAGATCCGAGCCGCGCACCATGTCACCGCCGGCAAAAATCTTCGGATTGGTGGTTTGGAACCGGGTCTGCGGCGCGCCGGACACGCGCACCCGGCCATTGCCCTGCAGCTCGATGCGCTGCGATCGGAACCAAGCGGGCGGATTGGGCAAAAAGCCGAAAGCGACGATCACGGCGTCGGCGGCAATGGTTTGCTCGGTTCCCGCCACCACCTCCGGCACGCGCCGTCCGCGCGGGCCCGGCGGACCCAAGCGGGTCTCGACCAGCTTCACGCCCTGCACGCGATCGACCCCGACGATTTCGATCGGCTGGCGATTGAACAGGAAAGTAACGCCCTCTTCACGGCTGTTCTTGTAGTCGCGGCGCGAGCCGGGCATGTTGGCCTCGTCACGCCGATAGGTGCAGGTGACGCCCGCCGCACCCTGGCGGATCGCGGTTCGATTGCAATCCATGCCGGTGTCGCCCCCGCCCAGCACCACCACCTGCTTGCCGCGCATGTCGATGAAGTCGGCGCCGTCGCCGATCATGAGTTCGCGGTTGATGTTGGAGATGAGATAGGGCAATGCCTCGTGCACGCCCGGCAGATCTTCGCCGTCGAATCCGCCCTTGACGTAGCCGTAGGTTCCCATGCCCAGGAATACGGCGTCGAATTCGCGCACGATGTGCTCGAAGGCGACATCGCGGCCGACCTCGGTGTTCAACCTGAATTCCACGCCCATCTCTTCCATGATCTCGCGGCGCTTCTGCACCACGTCCTTTTCCAGCTTGAACGGCGGTATGCCGAAGGTGAGCAGACCGCCGATCCGGGAATAGCGGTCGAACACCACGGGGGTCACGCCGTTGCGCACCAGCACATCGGCGCAGGCGAGTCCCGCAGGCCCCGCGCCGATTACCGCGACGCGCCTGGCGGTGCGCACCACATTGGACATGTCCGGCTTCCAGCCCTGGCGGAACGCCTCGTCGGTGATGTACTTTTCGATGGCGCCGATGCTGACCGCACCCAGCCCGTCGTTGAGCGTGCACGCGCCTTCGCACAGCCGATCCTGCGGACAAATGCGCCCGCACATCTCCGGCAGCGAATTGGTCTGATGCGACAATTCCGCCGCCTCGAACAGCTTGCCGTCATTCACCAGCGCCAGCCAGTTGGGGATGTAGTTGTGCACCGGGCATTTCCATTCGCAAAAAGGATTGCCGCAGGAGATGCAGCGGCCCGCCTGTTGCGCCGCGGATTCGGCGCTGTATTGCGCGTAGATCTCGCGGAACTGCGTGGTGCGCGCGGCGACGGACAACTTGTCCGGTTCCTTGCGCGGAATGTCGAGAAATTGCAGATGCTTGTCGGCCATGCCGGTACTGCGCGCGCCTAGGCTGCGCGGCGCAGATTCTCCAGCAGCGAATCGATCGCCGAAGCCTTGGGTTTGACCACCCAGAACCGGCCGATGTAGCTGCGAAAATCGTTCAGCAGCTGCGCGCCCCAATCGCTGCCGGTCGCCCCGACATGCTGCTCGATGAGCCCGCGCAGATGCTGCACATGCGTGCCCATGCCCTCGGGCGACACACGGTGAATGTCGATGAGATCATGATTGTAGCGGTCGACGAAATCGCGCTGCATGTCGAGCACGTAGGCAAATCCGCCGGTGAATCCGGCGCCGAAATTCACGCCGGTGGTGCCGAGCACGCAGATGACTCCCCCGGTCATGTATTCGCAGCAATGATCGCCGGTGCCCTCCACCACGGCGATCGCGCCGGAGTTGCGCACGGCGAAGCGTTCGCCCGCTCTGCCGGCCGCGTACAGCTCTCCGCCGGTGGCGCCATACAGGCAGGTGTTGCCCATGATGATGGTATCGCGCGCGATGAAATTCGAACCCTCATGGGGTTTGAGCACGATCCTGCCGCCGGCCATTCCCTTGCCGACATAGTCGTTGGCCTCGCCCTCGAGATCAAGATGCAGGCCGCCGGCATTCCACACGCCGAAACTCTGCCCCGCGGAACCTTTCAAGGAAACGATCAGCGGCGCCTCGCTCATGCCGGCATTGCCCCAGCGCCGGGCGATCTCACCGGAAATTCGCGCACCGATGGAGCGGTCGAAATTGTTGACGAGGTAGGAGTATTTGCCCCCTGTCCCGGCATCGATCGCGGCGCGCATGTCGCGCAGCATCTGCTCGGCAAGCACGGCCTTGTCGAAGGGCTCATTGTGCGGGTCGAGGCAGTATTGCGGCTGGTCCGACACCAAAGCCGCATTCGCCAGCATCGGCGACAGGTCGAGCTTGCGCTGCTTGGCGGTTTCGCCCGGCAGAATTTCCAACAAATCCGTGCGCCCGACCAGCTCGGCGAGGGTGCGCGCGCCCAACGAGGCCATGATTTCGCGGCATTCCTGCGCCACGAATCTGAAGTAGTTGACCACCATCTCGGGCAAGCCGACGAAGTAGCGGCTGCGCAGCACGTTGTGCTGCGTGGCCACCCCGGTGGCGCAATTGTTCAAATGACAGATGCGCAGGTACTTGCAGCCGAGCGCAACCATCGGCGCGGTGCCGAAGCCGAAGCTTTCCGCCCCGATCAGCGCCGCCTTGATCACATCCAGGCCGGTCTTCAGGCCGCCATCGGTCTGCAGGCGCACGCGATGGCGCAATTCGTTGGCGCGCAGCGTCTGATGGGTTTCGGCCAGCCCCAACTCCCAGGGCGTACCCGCGTACTTGATCGAAGACAAGGGGCTCGCGCCGGTGCCGCCGTCATAGCCTGAAATGGTGATGAGATCCGCGTAGGCCTTGGCGACGCCCGCCGCCACCGTGCCGACCCCCGGCTCGGCCACCAATTTCACCGACACCAGCGCCTTTGGATTTACCTGCTTCAGGTCGAAGATCAGCTGCGCCAGGTCCTCGATCGAATAAATGTCATGGTGCGGCGGCGGCGAGATCAAGCCGACTCCCGGGCGCGCGAAACGCAGGCGCGCGATCATGTCATTGACCTTGTGGCCCGGAAGCTGGCCGCCTTCGCCGGGTTTGGCTCCCTGCGCGATCTTGATCTGCAGCACCTCGGCATTGATCAGGTATTCAGGCGTCACGCCGAAACGGCCCGAGGCGACCTGCTTGATCTTTGAATTCTTCTCGGTGCCGTAGCGCACCGGATCTTCGCCGCCCTCGCCGGAGTTGGAACGCGCACCCAATCGATTCATGGCGATGGCCAGCGCCTCGTGCGCCTCCGGCGACAGCGCTCCCAAGGACATGCCGGCGCTGTCGAAGCGCGCGATGATCGCCGAGAGGGGCTCGACTTCGTCGATGTGCACGGGAGCGGCGCGGCTGTTCAATTTCAACAGATCACGCAGGCAGGACACGGGCCGCTCATTTACCAGCGCCGCGAACTCGCGGTACTGGGCGTAGTCGCCGGTCATGACCGCCGATTGCAGCGTCGCCACCACGTCGGGGTTGTACATGTGGTATTCGCCGCCGTGCATGTATTTGAGCAGGCCGCCCTGTTCGACCGGTTCGGTCTTGTCCCAGGCGCGCATCGCCAGGGCCTGTGAATCGGCTTTGAGGTCCGCAAAGTCCGCGCCTTGAATACGGCTCTCGGTACCCTGGAAACACATCGCGACCACCTCGTCGCTCAAGCCCACGATCTCGAACAGCTGCGCGCTGCGATAACTCGCCACGGTGCAAATGCCCATCTTGGACATGATCTTGAACAGGCCCTTGCGGATGCCGCGCCTGAAGCTGCGGCCCAATTCCTGGCGCGCGATCGCCTCCATTTTGAGCACGCCCTTGGCCAACATGTCGAACAAGGTCTGGTAGGCAAGATACGGATACACGGCGGTCGCGCCGTATCCGATCAGGCAGGCGAAATGATGCGCATCGCGCGCCGTGCCGGTCTCGACCAGGATATTGCACTTGCAGCGCAATCCGGTGGCGACCAGCCGATGATGCACGGCGCCGGTCGCCAGCAACGCATGAATGGGCAGCTTGCCCTTCACCAGGTAGCGATCCGAGAGCAGCAGCACCAGCTTGCCCAGGCGCACCGCGGTTTCGGCGTGGTCGCAGATGCGCAGCAGCGCGGTCTTCAAATCGAGATGCTCGTCGTATTGCAGATCGATGAATTCGTTCGGCACGCCGGATTCGGCCAGCGCCACGATCTGGCGCAGCTTGCGCTGCGAGAGGATCGGCGAGCTCAACACGACCTGTTCGGCGTGCTTGGGCGAGGGCAGGAAAATGTTGGCTTCCGGGCCGATCTGCGTCTGCAGCGACATCACGATGCTCTCGCGCAGCGAATCGATGGGAGGATTCGTGACCTGTGCGAACTGCTGGCGAAAATAGTCGTACAGCGAGCGCACCTTCCTCGACAGCACCGGCATCGGCGTGTCGTCGCCCATGGAGCCCACCGCCTCGCTCTCATCCTCGGCGAGCACCCGGATGATCTCGTCGCGCTCCTCGGCGGAGACATTGAACATTTTTTGATACTGCGCGAGCACCTCGCGGTCGAAGGGTTCGGCCGCAAGCCGCGGATCGATGAGATCGGTCTGCAGGTAGCGCACGCCCTTCTTGAGCCACGCCTTGTAGGGATGGCGGCTCTTGAGCAGATCGTCGATGCGCTGGGTATGCATGAGCTCGCCCATGGTCAGATCGAGCGCGATCATTTCGCCCGGCCCGAGCTTGCCCTTGTCGATGACATCTTCGGGCCGGTAATCCCACACGCCTGCTTCCGAAGCGATGGTGATGTGCCGATTGCGGGTCACGACCCAGCGCGCCGGGCGCAGACCGTTGCGGTCCAAGGTGCAGCAGGCATAGCGGCCATCGGTGAGCACGATGCCGGCCGGGCCGTCCCAGGGCTCCATGTGGGTGGCGTAGAACTCGTAAAATGCCTTCAGATCGGGATCGATCATATCGACCGACTGCCAGGCCGGCGGCACCAGCATGCGCATCGCATGCATGGGGTCCAAGCCGCCCGCGAGCAGCACCTCGAGCATGTTGTCGAGCGACTGCGAATCCGAGCCGGTCATGGAGACCAGCGGCAGAATGTCGCCCAGGTCCGGCAGCAGCGGCGATGTGAACAACGGACCGCGTGCGACCGCCCAGCTGCGGTTGCCCTGTACGGTGTTGATCTCGCCGTTGTGAGCCAGGTAGCGATAGGGATGCGCCAGCCGCCACTGCGGCAGGGTGTTGGTGGAAAAGCGCTGATGGAACACCGCAACCGAGGTCTGCATGCGTTCATCCTGCAAGTCGGGATAGAACTGCGCCAGAAACCTCGGCATGACCATGCCCTTGTAGACGATGGTGCTGGCCGAGAGCGAAGGGATGTAGAAAACCGGATCCCGAGATTCGAGCTCTTTTTCGCAGCGGCGGCGCGCCATGAACAACTTGCGGTTGAACGCCGCCTCATCGAGGCTGGCGGGCGCGTTGACGAACACCTGCTCGATCGTGGGCAGGCTCTTCAGCGCCTCGGACCCGCACGCGGCGGGGTCGGTCGGCAATGTGCGAAAGCCCGCGACCTCGAGCGCCTCGAGCTGCAGGTGCGCGGCCAGGGAGCGGCGAGCCTCTTCAGCCTTGACGGCATCGCGGTCCAGGAACACGAGTCCGGCGGCAAACAGCGGCGCCAGGGCGAAGCCCCGCTCCTCGGCCACCGCGCGCAAGAATTGTACGGGCAGCTTGATCAGCAAGCCGCAGCCGTCGCCGGTCTTGCCGTCGGTCGCAATCGCGCCGCGATGCGTGAGCCGGTTCAACGAGCTGATGGCGGTCTTCAGCACCCAGTGGCTGGCACGATCATCGAGACTGGCGATCAGGCCAAAACCGCAGGAATCCTTTTCGTGGACCACGCGGCACAAACCCCAATCCTGCCGGCGTGGATCAGCGCCGTTGAGACTGGTGTTGAAAGCGGCTGTATCTTCAATCGCCATATCGCGCGCCCATGGGTAAGCCAGCCCCGCGGGTGGTCACGCAGGAGACTGAAAACTCGAGTAACAAATCGGTTCGGGCGTCCGGAATTCCAAACGCCGCGTTGGGGCAAGCGCCGCGAAGCGCGCCGTGTATGGAACTTACCTTATATGGATGCCGCCCCGATTGGCAAGCGGGAATGCAGGCCGCGCGACGGCCTCAGGGCAATCAGCCGGCGATGTAGCGTTCCAACTGTTCGATATGCTGGCTCTGCTCTTCGATCACCGCCTTGACCAGATCGCCGATCGACAGGATGCCGAGCACGCGGCCCGCTTTGACCACCGGCAGATGCCTGAAACGACCATCGGTCATCAGGTGCATGCAGTGATGCACGGTATCGTCGGGGGTCACGCTCACGGCCGGAGAACTCATGATGTCGCTCACCGGCGTGTCGTGGGAGGAGCGCTTTTTCAGGATGACTTTGCGAGCATAGTCGCGCTCCGAAATGATGCCGAGCAGCGTGCCTTCCTGCATCACCAGCAGCGCGCCGACATGGCGCGTTGCCATGATTTCGATCGCTCGGAGCACTGAATCCTGCGGCGCAACCGAGAAAATCTGGCTGCCCTTGGCCTTAAGCAATTGATTCACGGTCTGCATGACTACCCCCTCGGTATTTGCCGCGATCCGACGCCCTTCAGGCCTCTTGACTATACTCGCGCCTGTTACCAGGACAAGAACCCCAAAAAAGTGCCCCCCTCCCAGCCAGAACCGCCCATTGCCGCCGCACGCCCGCAGGCGGTCTCCTCGCCCTTTGGCGCGCGCAACGACCCCTACTACTGGCTGCGCGACGATGAACGCAGCAACCCGGAGGTGCTGGCCCACCTCGCGGCCGAAAACGCCTACCGCGAGCAGAGCATGCAGCAGGCCAAGCCCCTGGAAGATGCGCTGTATGAGGAAATCATCGCGCGCCTGAAACAGGACGATTCCAGCGTTCCGTACCGCAAGAGCGGTTATTGGTATAGCACCCGCTTCGAACCGGGCAAGGAACATCCCATATTTGTGCGCCGCAAGGACCTGCCCGATGCGTCCGAAGAGATCTTGCTGGATGCCAACGCGCACGCTGTAGGACATGCCTACTACCGGATCGGGGCCATGGAAATCTCGCCCGATTCGGGCTGGCTGGCCTATTGCGAGGACATCACGGGCAGGCGCCAGTTCACTCTGCGCTTCAAGGACCTGTCGAGCGGACAGGTGCTGCCCGACGCCATTCCCCAGATCGAACCCGATCTGGCGTGGGCCAACGACAGCCGCACGCTGCTGTATGTCGAGAAGCACCCGGAGACATTGCTCGGCATCTACGTCAAGAAGCACATGCTCGGCACGGACCCGAAACACGACGCTTTGGTGTTCGAGCAAACCGATATGAGCTTCTACACCGGCGTATCCAAATCCAAATCGGACGCATTCATTTTTCTGCACATGGAAAGCACGCTGTCGTCCGAATGGCGCTTCGCCCGCGCCGATGATCCGCAGTTGAACTTCGCGACGTTCCTCGCGCACGAGGCCGACCACGAATACGACCTCGAGCATCTCGGCGACGAATTCATCGTCAGATCGAACTGGCGCGCGCGCAACTTCCGGCTGGCGCGCGCACCCATCGCCGCCAACAGCGAGCGCAACGACTGGGCCGATGTCATCGCACATCGCGCCGATACCTACATCGAGGACTTCGACGTTTTCAAAGACTTTCTCGCCGTATCGGTGCGCAGCGGGGGATTGCTGAAAATCTGCATCCGGCCGCTCGCCGGCGGCGCCGAATTTTTCATCGCCAGCGGCGAGGCCGCCTACAGCACCGCGATCTCGGTCAATCCGCAGCTCGACACGCAGCTCGTGCGCTACGCCTATTCCTCCCTCACCACGCCGACGACGCTGTACGACTACGACGTGCGCACGCGCGAACAGGTGCTGCTCAAGCGCGAGCCGGTGCTGGGAAAATTCGATCCTGAGGATTACGCCACGGAATTCCTGTTCGCGAACGCGCGCGACGGCGCGCAGGTCCCGGTATCGCTGGTGTACCGCAAGGGATTCGCGCGCAACGGCACCGCGCCGCTATTGCAGTACGGCTACGGCGCCTACGGCCTGTCGATGGATCCGAGCTTTTCCGCGGCGCGGCTCAGCCTTCTGGATCGCGGCTTCGTCTATGCCATCGCCCATGTGCGCGGCGGCCAAGAGCTGGGCAGGGCGTGGTATGACGCCGGGCGGAAATTGCACAAGAAAAATTCATTCAACGATTTCATCGATGTGACGCGCATGCTGGTGGAGCGCGGCTATGCCGCGCGAGACAAGGTGTTCGCCATGGGCGGCAGCGCCGGGGGCCTGCTCATGGGAGCTGTCGCCAACCAGAGCCGCGGCGATTATCGCGCGATTGTCGCGCAGGTGCCGTTCGTGGATGTGGTCACCACCATGCTGGATGAAAGCATCCCGC
Organism: Steroidobacteraceae bacterium; assembly: GCA_036267715.1. Classification (GTDB taxonomy): domain Bacteria; phylum Pseudomonadota; class Gammaproteobacteria; order Steroidobacterales; family Steroidobacteraceae; genus Bog-1198. Next base: position 79,403 of record DATAVN010000007.1, read on the forward strand.
TGACCACCAACGAATACGATGAATGGGGAGACCCGCGGGAGCGCGAGTACTACGACTACATGCTGTCCTATTCGCCGTACGACAATGTGAGCAGCAAAGACTACCCGGCGATGTTCGTCACCACCGGGCTGTGGGACAGCCAGGTTCAATACTACGAGCCGGTCAAATGGGTGGCAAAACTTCGCGCGGCGAAGACCGATCACGCGCGCCTGCTCCTGCACGTGGAAATGGAAGCCGGCCACGGCGGAAAATCCGGACGATTCCAACGTTACCGGGAGATCGCCATGGAATATGCCTTCTTGCTGGACGAATTGCGATAACGCCGGGCGGCTGCGTCCCAACGCCGTTGACATCGGTTTCTGACCACGCGGTCGCTCGCCGTGTTGCGATCCATGCTCTGATGCGGTGGAATATCTCCGATCGCCAGGCGAGGCCAGTCGGAGAGCCGTTCATGAGTAAACTGCGGGTGCACTGCTTCGGTATTTCTCTCGACGGCTACGGCGCAGGCCCGAATCAAGACCTCTCCAACCCGCTCGGCGTCGGTGGCATGACGGTGCACCGGTGGTTCTTCCCTACCCGAACGTTTCACCAGATGACCGGCCGCGAGGGCGGCGAAACGGGCGTCGATGACGCCTTTGCGGCGCGCGGTTTCGAAAACATTGGCGCCAACATCATGGGTCGGCACATGTTCGGACCGGCTCGTGGACCGTGGCCCGACGATGCATGGCGCGGATGGTGGGGCGACAATCCGCCGTTCCATGCGCCGGTCTTCGTACTGACCAGCCATCCGCGCCCATCCATCACCATGGAGGGCGGCACCACATTTCACTTTATCGCTGACGGAATCGTCGCCGCGCTTGAACGCGCCACGGCCGCCGCCAATGGCCGGGACATCCGCCTGGGCGGCGGGACTGCGACGATCCGGCAATATTTGCGGGCAGGCCTGGTGGATGAGATGCACCTGGCGATCGTCCCGGACCTTTTAGGATCGGGGGAAGCGCTGTTTGCCGATCTCGACCTCCCGGCGCTCGGCTATCGATGCGCCGAGCATGAATCAACGGCCGTCGCCACTCATGTCGTTTTGAAGCGCAGTCGTTAAGTCATTTGCCGAGAGCAAAAAAAAGGCGCCGCGAGCGGGAGGGGGAAGCTTGAACCGCGGCGCCTCGGGGGTGACCCAAAATCTTGCAACCTATCTCTTGGCTGCGGTCTCCACTGACGCGCGGTTTGCGCTCATCGGGGCGTAATGCGCGGCGAGGCGCGCCGCCGAGGCCATGCGCGCATCGATCCGTGCAAAGGCAAACTGGCCGTCGCCGCGACGCACCAGCAGGGTGGCTTCGCGGCCATCCTCGGCCGCCAGTAACGCAATGACTTTCGATTGCATACCCTTCAGCGAAGCAAGCCCCATGCCAGGCGGCTACCCTGATTAAAATCAGTGAGTTATGCTTGGCCGACTGTGCTTCGAAGTGACAGGAATTGTCGGCCGCTGACGCGTACCGCCACCCGACGGCTTCCTACGGACGGATGAGCACACAGGCCTGGGCGTGTGCCTTGAGTGTCTTGCAAATGGAGTTCGCGCGTTTTTCGCTCAAGTTGGCGACCCTAAGGCGATAGAGCGTGCCGGATTTAGCTTTGCGCGGCGAGACGCTGTGCGAGAGTCCCGACAGCTCTTTGGGGAATCGATGCTCGAGTTTGGCCCAACCTTTGTTGGCGGCATCGGCGCCGGATTTGAATGCACCGAGTTGTATGCCGTACGCGCCCTGGGCTTTTGCCGCTGCGTGCGCGTGCGAAGCGGCGGGCGTTTTCGCCGCCGCGCGTTTTGCAGGCGCGGCCGCCCTTGGGGCCGGGGCGGGCGGCGCCTCGCCGGGACTTTGGCTGGGCGGGCCGGGTGCGGCGGGTGCTGTCTCGCCGCCCGACGGCGCGGTGTTCGACGGCGCGGTGTTCGACGGCGCGGATGCCAGCGAGAAGTTCTCGATGCGGATGCGCGCTTCGTCGGCCCACTTGCCTTCCGGATATTGCTTCAAGAATCCCTGGTAGCCCTCGAGGGTGTCGGTGTCGCGCGCCTTTTGCCAATCCCGTTCTTCATAAAGCTCTTTGAGTCGCGCCTGTGCCTGAGGGGTGAACTCACCGCTCGGATATTTCTTCACGAAGCTCTCGTAGGCATCGGTGGTATTCGCGGTCCGGGTCTTCTCCCAGTCGCTCTGCTGGCGGCTGCACCCTGACACGGCCAGTACGGCGACCAGGGACAGCATCAAAAACGCTTGTTTCATGACCATTTCACAGCCGGAGTTTAATTGGGATGCGGCATTCTACTTCCATTCGCGGCGACGCCAAGCTCGTCACATCATGGGCTGCCCTCGATAGTATATGAAAGGGCCATGAATCAGCCAAAACGCCGGTTTCTCGACAGCGGTTCCGCCTCCCCCACCTTCATCGGTGCGAATTCCGTCTTTGTCGGCGACATCCGCGGCAGCGGTCAATTCGTGGTTTCCGGCGAAGTGCATGGCGACGGGGAGTTGGACGGTGCGCTCAATCTATCCGCATCCGGCAGCTGGCATGGACAGGTGCATGCGCAGCAGGCAATCGTTGCCGGCACGATCCTAGGCGGGCTCATCGTCAAGGATAAGCTGGAGATCGGCTATACGGCGGTGATCCGCGGCAAGGTGAGCGCGCGCACCGTCGCGATCGCCAAGGGCGCCATCGTCGAGGGTGAAATCGAAGTCACCTCGGACGCTCCGGTGGTGCGCTTCGAAGAAAAGCGCGAGGCCAAAGCCAGCGCGGGCTGAAGGCCCGTCGATTGTTTGCGATTGGCGACAGAGATCCAAAGTTGGTGTGTTCGCGCGTAATCACGCATCCTAGCGCCAGCAAATGAAAGCATACGACGTGGTCATCATCGGCGGCGGCATTCACGGCGCCGGCGTGCTTCAGGCTGCCGTCGCGGCCGGTCATAGCGCATTGCTGATCGAGCGCGCCGGGGTGGCGGCCGGCACCTCGAGCCGTTCGAGCAAGCTGATTCACGGCGGCCTGCGCTACCTGGAGTCGGGCCAATTTGCGCTGGTGCGCGAGAGCCTGCGCGAGCGCGCCATCCATCTGCGCATCGCCCCCGAACTGGTTTCGCTCAAGTCGTTCTATATACCGGTGTACCGCGACACCCGCAGGCGGCCGTGGCAATTGAAAGTCGGCCTGTGGATTTACGCGCTGCTCGGCGGATTCGATGCCGCGACGCGCTTCGGCAGCGTGCCCGAGCGCGAGTGGCCGCAACTGGACGGATTGAAAACCGAAGGTCTCGACGCGGTGATCCGCTATCACGATGCCCAGACCAATGATGCGCTGCTGACGCGCGCGGTGATGAAATCCGCCCTGAATCTCGGCGCCGAACTCGCCATGCCGGCGCGATTCCAAGGAGCGCAGCTCGGCGACGGCGTGATCGTGAACTATGGGACCGCGGCCGGGAGCATGCAGTGCACCGCTCGAGTGCTGATCAACGCGGCCGGCCCTTGGGCCACCCAGGTCGCGCGCCTGATCACACCGGCAATCGCCATCCCGGACGTCGAGCTGGTGCAGGGCACGCACATCGTGATTGCGCATCCCATCACTGCCGGCATCTACTACGTCGAAAGCCCCACGGATGGTCGGGCCGTGTTCGTCATGCCCTGGGAGGGCTCGACGCTCGTCGGCACCACGGAAACCCCGTACCGCGGCGAGCCCGACCAGGTGCATCCCCTGCCGGCCGAGGAGGAGTATCTGTTGGCGGTGGTCCGGCACTATTTCCCGGCCCTTAAAGGCCTGACCCGCGGGGACATCACCGAACGCTTCGCAGGGCTGCGGGTCCTGCCGGCCGCCACGCAGGCGGCGTTCGACCGCTCGCGCGAGACCATATTCACCACGGACCGAGACGTACGCCCGCGCGTGCTATGCATCTATGGCGGCAAACTGACGGGGTGGCGAGCGGCTGCAGCCCATGTAATGCAGCGTATCAGCCCCTCCTTGCCGGCCGCGATGAAACGCGCCGAAACGGATCTGTTGATTTTGAGGAGACCGACATGAACAAGAACGGCTTGGGCCTGGCGGCGCTGGCGTTGTTCGCGACGCTCGCGCATGCGGAGGACTATCTTAGCCCCACCGAGGAGCGCGTGCGCTTGTCGCTGGGCGTCGTTCGCCTCTCCAATCAAACCGATTTGCAGCTCGACAGCAGCGCCGGAGTGCCCGGCACGCCGTTGAGCGCGGAGGACCTGTTCGGGCTCGATCGCAGCGACTACGAGGCGAAGATTCAAGCCATGGTGCGGGTCGGCGAGCGCCACCGGCTGCGCTTCGATTATTTTTCCCTGGACCGTTCGGCCCAGACCACCGTGACCGATCCCTTGGTATTTCGCGACGTGACACTCCAGCCCGGCGATCCTTTGGATTCCGACCTGTCGATCCGCACCTTCGGCATCACCTACGGCTATTCGTTTTTGCACAGCGACAAGTACGAAGTGGCGGCCACGATCGGCATCAGCGACACCGACATTTCAGCCCGCGCCCGGGTGCAGACGGCAACCCGGCATGTGGATCAGACCGAAGATCAGGCCGGACCGTTTCCGACCATCGGGCTCGACGCCACCTATGTGGTGAGCAAGCGGTTTTATTTCGACGGGCGCGCGCAGTATTTCAAGGTTCGCGTCGACGATCTCGACGGATCGCTCGGGATTTACGAGCTGGACGCGCTGTACCGGCTGCGCCCGAACATCTCCTTCGCGCTCGGCTACAGCATGCTGCGGGCGAATCTGGTGTCGGCGCAACCGAAGCAGTCGGGATTCTTCAACTTCAATTCCAAAGGCCCCGAGCTGTTCGTGCGGATCGCCTTCTAAGGCGTCGCGGGCGGTGCGCTCGTCTGGGGCGGTGCGCTCGTCGCGGGCGATGTGGACGTCGCGGGCGGTGCGCTCGCTTCGGCGCTGAACTCGACCCGGTTGTTGGCGGCCGCAGCCTTGTTCCATTCTGCGGCGGTGAGCGCATCGGTGCGCGCGGGATAGGGTGTGCTCGGATGCGCCGTGCCGGTGCTTTCCAGCGCGACCGTAATCGCGCCCGCGGTACGCTGGCGCACCCCCGCAACCAAATTGGCAAATGCCAGCGATTGGCGCTGTTGGCCCGACAGCGCCTCATCGAGCGGGTTGCCGACCAGATCGCAGCGGATGACCGGCAGCGTCGGCGCAGCAAGTGCATATCCATCGGTGGCGTTTCCCGTCAGGCAGAACAGCCCGGACGAACTGGTGATCTTGACCACGCCGCGAAATCCCTGCGCCTCGAGCTTGGTCAACAGGTCGCGCAGCACGTCCAGGCGGCTGCGGTCAAAAGCGATCTCGCCATAGGGCACGGGCTCGAAGCGCTGCGGCACCGCCGATCCCGTGGCGGCCCCGTTCGCTGCCGCGCCTGCCGGATTGCTGTTCGCGGCCGCGAGCGCCGCGGTGAGGTCCTTGACGGTGGCGGCCAGGTCGAGCCGTGCGCGCTGCACTTCCGCGTCGGTATTTTTCAAGCCTGCCAGTTCCGCGCGGGTGCCCGCCAACTCATTGCGCGCGCTCACCCAGCTTGCGGCGAATGCCAGCGCGACAACGCTCGCGGCCAATATGCCTGCCACAAACGGCCATGCGGACCTGGGCTCCGGCGGCGGCGGCGCGATGGGATCGTTGCCGGCGCGTATCGGCATGGAGTCGCGCACGTCGCTGATGATGCGGGTCGAGAAACTGTCGAGGCTGGCGACGATGAAGCGCCGGATATCCACTGCCTGGTCTTTCACCGCCTGCTCGACGCGCCGTCCCCAATCGACGGTGGCGCCCGCGGCAGGCCTCGGCGGGGGCCGCTCGACCGCGATGCCGGAATCGATCTCCACCGGTTGCAGGGCGGGTTCCGCCATGTCGCGCCGATCCGGCAGCAGATGCAGCTCGTAAAGCACTTTCGAAACATCCACCGGACGCACCTGCTTGGGCAACACGCCCATCGCGCCCAGGGCACGTGCCTGGCCGACGTACAGTTCGCCCTCCTGCGAGGTATACATCATGATGGGAATCATCGCGGTCTGCGGATTCCCCTTGATCGCCTGCACCGCCTGTAGTCCATCCATGCCGGGCATGAGGTGGTCCATGAAGATGGCATCGGGGCGATTGCCCTTCAAATATTCGATGGCCTGTTCGGCCGACTCGGCCATATCCACTTCGATGTCGTACTTCTCGAGCATGCGGCTCAAGATGACGCGGGCGGATTTGGAATCGTCGACGACCAGTGCGCTTTTTCGAGCCATATCTTTAGTGTAGCGCAGTCATTCGGCGATGGTCATCGCACCATGGCCGCCGTGCCCGTCGCGAAATCGCGACGGGCACGCGCGTTGCTCGGCCCGCAAACCTATGCCGGTTCGGCGCCCGGCGATTCCTTGTTCTGCGAAATCCAGGTCAGGGCGGATTCAACGTCGGCGAGTTCACTCGCGGTAAATCCTTCAATCCTGACGCCGGTGGCTTCGGCTTTTTTCTTGGCGAGTTCCGCGGCTGCGACGGAATGCACCCACACCAAACCGCGGCGCACTTTGGCCGTGAATTTTTGCTGCTTCTCTTCAGTCATTACCCACTCCTTAATATTATTTGCGCAGTCTACGGTGCCGCGATGGCGCGGTCCATCCGTTCACTGTAGGCGTTGAGGGCGTGCGAGACCACCCCCATGTATCGATTGGCCTCGTCCCAACGGCGCTCTTCGATCGCCTCGCGGATTCCCGGCAGGGTCTTGACGCCGTAGCCGGTATGCAGGCCGGGTGCATATATCATGTGCTGGTACCACTCGCGGCCCGGCAGACCGCGCGGATCCATCAGGCTTTGCTCGAGAACCGTGAGGGTCGCGTTCACCCGTTCGCGCTTTGCGTGGCTGGCCGCGCCCGCGGCCGCATCAAGCTGCTGATATTCCTTGTCGAAGGCCTTCGCGCTCTGCTCCAGCCTGGTCACGGCGTTGTCGAGTTCCGCAAAATTGAGGTACGGCACCTCGGCCACGCGCTCCGGCGGGGCACGCGGCGTATCGGGATTCGACGTCAGCCGGTATGAGTCATCGTCCAGCAGCTTGGTGAGCTCGCCGGTCTTGGTGCGCATACTGTCGGCGAGCTTGTGCAGTTCGTCATCGTAGGAGGCGACCGATGCGGCGAAGTCGCTTTCGCGCGCCGGGATCAAGTCGGCCTGCGCCGCGCGCAGCATGATGCGTCCGGCCACTTTCGCCAGCGTCACGCCATATTCGAATTTGGGATCGACAAAGCGCCGGAAGTGATCGAAGGAATCGTAGGCCGAATGATAGACGCCGTATTGGATCTCTCCCTCGAATCCCAAATTGATCGAGCTGATGCCCAAGTGCTGCAGGAACGGCGTGTAATCGGAGCCCGACCCCAAGGCACCCAGCCGCAAATCGCCGTCGGCACCGGGTGAAGGGCCGCCGCCGCGCCGGCTCGGCTCCGAGCTCGACACACGCCGTTCGGCCAACGCGCGCGCCAGCACGCTGGTACCGGTTTCCGGGTCCTTCACATCGCGCGCCACTTCGCTCAGGAAGTGCTGCAAGGCGTGACTACCCTCGGCCTGCAGGAAGCCGCGTCCATTGGTGTCCGAATTCACGTAGAGCACGGCTTTGCTCTTCAATTCGGCCGCGTGCTGCTCGGCCCATTCGGTGGAACCGAGCAGGCCCGGCTCCTCTCCGTCCCAGCTGTCGTAGACCAGCGTGCGGCGCGGCCGCCAGCCTTCCTTGACCAGCTTGCCGATCGACCTGGCTTCCGCCATCAAGGCCACCTGTCCGGCGAGCGGGTCCATGGCGCCGAACACCCAGCCGTCATGGTGGTTGCCGCGAATGATCCATTGATCGGGCGTCTCGCTGCCGCGAATTTTCGCGACCACATCGTAGATCGGCTTCTGGCTCCAATCGGACAGCACCTTCATGTGAACCTTGGCCGGTCCCGGTCCCACGTGATAGGTGATCGGCAATCCGCCGCGCCACGATGCCGGCGCGACGCGGCCGCCCAGGGCGGCGAGCAGCGGCTCGGCATCGCCATAGGAAATCGGCAGCACCGGAATCTTCAGCAGGGTTTTCGCATCCTTGAGCGCCAGGCGCTTGGCGCCGGGCACCGCGCCCACGCCGGGCGTCAGCGGATCGCCGCTGTACAGGGTCAGATCCTGGACCGAGCCGCGCTGCACGCCATCGCGCGGGCGAAACCCGCCCTTCGGATAGGTATCGCCGGCGCCGTAACCGTCGTCGCGCGGATCGGAGTAGATCAGACAGCCGATCGCGCCGTGCTCGTAGGCAAGCTTGGGCTTGAGGCCGCGCCAGCCGCCGCCGTAGCGGGTCAGCACGATGCGTCCCTTGACGCTGATCCCTTCGCGCTCGAGTTCCAGGTAGTCGTCCGGCATGCCTTGATTGACATACACCAGCTCACCGCTCACATCGCCGTCCGCGCCGTACACGTTGTAGGGCGGCAGCTCGTCCTTGACCTGCGTGGAGGTGGCATCGCCCTCGATGGGCGGCTCGCTCAAGCGAGCCTTGAAGTGCGTGGGAGCGATGAGTTCGACCGACACTTCCTTGGGGGTGGGATAGAGCACCGAAAAAGTCTCGATCGAGGCATCCCAGCCCCACTCGCGAAATTTCGCCAGCTCGAATTCCGCATTCGCCTTGTCGTGCGGCGAGCCCACGTGATTCGGGGCGGAGCTCATCTGCTTGAGCCAGTCGCGCAGATCCGCCGAGGACAGGTCGGCATCGAAGCGCTGCTCGAGCTGCGCCTCGGCCGCCACGTCGGCTCCGGCAAAGCCGGTCAGCTCGCCGGCGCCGGACGGCGCATCCGCGGCGACCACTCCGGCCATGCCCAGCGCGGCAACCGCGGCGGTGAATGCGCTCAACGCGCGCGGGATCGTAACTCGCATTTCTTCTCTCCTCTATTCGCGGATACCGGTGCCGCGGTTCAACAAGGTGACTGCCAGCGTGAACATCGCGGCAGCCGCCAAAATCATGATTGCATAGGCGAGGCGCAGATCGACATCCGTGGTGCCCAGGAAGCCGAAGCGAAATGCGCTCACCATGTACAAAATTGGATTGGCGTTCGACGCGGCATGCGCCCAGCCGGGCAGCATCGATACCGAATAGAACACGCCGCCCAGGTAGGTGAGCGGCGTCAGCACGAAGGTCGGAAACCATGATATCTGATCGAAATTCTTGGCGAACAGCGCATTGATGAATCCGCCCAGCGAGAAGATGAAGCTGGTCAGAAAGGCCGCGCTGATGATCGCGGGCAAATGGTGAAGCGAGAGACTGGTGAAGAACAACGAGATGATGGTCACCACCAGGCCCACCAGCAAGCCGCGCAGCACCCCGCCCATGACGTAGCCGGCGACGATCAGCCAGTTGGGCAGCGGCGAGACCAGCAGCTCCTCGATGTGCTTGCCGAATTTGGCGCCGAAGAAAGACGACACCACATTGCCGTAGGAGGTCTGGATCACATTCATCATGATGATGCCGGGCGCCATGAACTGCATGTAGTCGTAGCCGCCCACCTGCCCGACGCGCCGCCCGATCAGGCTGCCGAAAATTACGAAGTACAGCGTGGCGGTGACCGCCGGCGGCACGATGGTCTGGCCCCAGATGCGCACGATGCGGCTGAATTCGCGGATGATGATGGTCTTGAAGCCGATCCAATCGGTGAGCGCGCGCGACTCCGCCATCACGAGGCCTTTGCCGCGGCGGTCTTGGCGCTGGTGTCGACCAGGCGGATGAACAGCTCCTCGAGCCGGTTCACCTTGTTGCGCATGCTGTTCACCGCGATTCCCTGGGCCGAGAGCTGCGCGAAGATGTCGTTCAGGCTCTGCGTCTTGGACATCTCGATTTCCAGGGTGTGATCATCCGACAGCATCGCCGTGAAGCCGGACAAGGCCGGCGTGGCGCTGCGCGGCTCGCGCAAATTGAACACGAACACCTCGGTCTGCAGCTTGCGCAGCACGTTCGCCATGCTGTCGCGCTCGATGATGTTGCCGCCCTCGATGATGGCCACGTTGCGGCACAGGTTCTCCGCCTCCTCGAGATAATGAGTGGTCAGAATGATGGTGGTTCCCTCGGCGTTGATGTTGCGCAGGAATTCCCACATCGAGCGGCGGATTTCGATGTCGACGCCCGCGGTGGGTTCGTCCAAAATCAGCAGCCGCGGCTCGTGCATCAGGGCGCGCGCGATCATCAGGCGGCGCTTCATGCCGCCGGACAGGCTGCGCGCAATCGAATTGCGCCGGTCCCACAGCTGCAGCTGCTTCAGGTATTTTTCCGCGCGCTGCCTGGCGAGCGGGCGCGGTATCCCGTAGAAGCCGGCCTGATTCACCACAATGGTGAACGGCGTCTCGAACATGTTGAAATTGATTTCCTGCGGCACCAGGCCTATGCAGGATTTCGCGGTCTCCAGTTCCTTGTCGATGTCATGGCCGAACACCTCGACGGTGCCGCCGGTCTTGTTGACCAGCGAGGTGGTGATGCCGATCGCGGTGGTCTTGCCGGCGCCGTTCGGCCCGAGCAGCGCAAAAAAATCACCCTCATCCACCTCGAGGTCTATGGCTTTGAGCGCCTTGATGCCGTTTTTATATACTTTGGTGAGCTGTCGGAGAACTAGGGCATGCATAGGAACCGAGTAGCCTAAACCCCGCGAGGCTCGCTTGGCAATTGAGACGCGGCAGCGAGCTGCAGGCCCGAGAGCTGGACGCGGCGCAAAGCGGCCGGATCAGGGCGCGCCGCCGCGCGGATTAAGGCTGTCCAGTACGTGCTGCAGCCGCTCCAGCGGGCGCCCACATTCGCCGACTCGGCGAGCGCCAGCGCCGGCAATGCGTCCACCGACAGGCGGCGAAAGCCTTCCGCGGTGCTGCCGCGAATGCCGAGCAGCAGGTGCGCCGCCAGGCCTGCGCTCAATGCCAGATGCCAGGCATAGAAAAGCGCGAGAAGCGCGAAATCGAGCGTGTCCGCGCACAGCGGCGCTTCATCGGCGATCCGCCAGCCGCCGCCTGATTGCAGGCGTCCGCCCCAGTAGGCGTCATCCTCGAAGCGCAGGTCGTAGAGCGCATAGGGACAATCGGCCGCGGCGGCGCGCTGCGCGGGCGAGAGGGCCTGGACTTGCGCGGCGGGCCCGGGTGAGAGCAGCCCCGCGCCGGCAAGATCGAGGAAGCGCCGGTTCAAGCCGCGCACCGAGGCCAATTGTTCGGCCGAGACGTGCGACTGGTGGGTCCAATTGTCGATGCAAGCTTGCTGCACAAATCGCCCCCTTTGCCCCGAAAACATCTCTGGCAATCACGCTAACTTTGTGACAAATTTCTGTCAAATTCTTTTTGGCGCGGAAAACACCTGAAATGCGCGACTGGAGGGTTCGACCATGAGAGTGTCCGATGATCGCTACAGCAGAGACCGGCAGAAATTTGATCTTGCGCTGCGCCTGATCCGCCACGAGGCGCGCACCTACACCATTCGCCAATGGACCGGCTTGAGCGATGACCGGATACGCAAGCTGTACCGAAGCTACGTGTTGAACGCCGATGTGCGCGTGGTCACGCGTCATCGCGGCAAGTCGCCGCGCCAGGCGGCCTTTTTCTTCCGCAATCCAGAATTGAATTTTCAGGCCGCGCAGCTGGCGAGCCTGTTCTTGATGTACGGGCTGGTCGGCGGCAGCGAGCGCGGAGTCGAGCCGCGCTACCGGCTCGGTTCGCTGGAATCCGGCGCACTGCTGTGCCATGCGTACGAGGCCTATCGGGAAATGCATCATCCGTCGTGCATCTCCTTCGAGCACGCGTGGTTTCTGCTGCTGGCGCTGGCGCGGCGCGACGAGGTGGGCATCGCGCGCTGCGCGCTGTGCGGCGGGGTGCGGGTGCGCGATCTGCTGGCAAAGCGCAAGCTGACCTGCGGCAACTGCGACAATTGCGGCGGCGCCGACGAGGCCGTGAACGCCCTGCCCTGCTAGAATCCCTGAATGCAGACAAGGAACATCCTGGCCGGTCCGTACCTGGACCGCGCCGCGCATTTGCGCAAAGATCCCGCATGGTTTGCCGGCGCGCTCGCCGATGAACGCAGCCGCTTCGTTCCGGTCTGGAATTCGCGCAGCCTGATCACCGAGGACAGAATGCCGCGCGCGGCGCTGCTCGAACTGGCGGCGGTGCCGCCGGAGCATCGCAACGAGAACGATCTGATTCTGCTGGGACGATTCGGCGAGGTCGATGTCTTTGCCTACGCGATCGAGTCGCTCGAGACGCCGCGGCAGCCGACGGCCGGCACACGCTTCGAGGACCTGCGCATGGTGGCATCGGTGCTGCCCGCCGAGGACGCGGGCCTGCTGGGTTATGCGCGCGGCATGGTCTTATGGCGCGCGCGCCATCGTTTCTGCGGCACCTGCGGAGCCCCGACCTTGCCGGCCAAGGGGGGCCATGTGCTCATCTGCACGAACGCATCCTGCCGCCACGAGCAATTCCCGCGCCTGGACCCCGCCATCATCGTTCTGGTCAGCGACGGCGAACGCGCGCTGCTCGGCCGCCAGGCCTCGTGGCCGGTCGGCCGCTATTCGACCATCGCGGGTTTTGTCGAGCCGGGGGAATCGCTCGAGGACGCGGTGGCGCGCGAAGTGCTCGAGGAGACCGGTATCGTGGTGGATCGGATCGAGTACCACTCCTCGCAGCCCTGGCCGTTCCCCTCCTCGCTCATGCTGGGATTCACCGCACGCGCGCTGTCCACGGAAATAAGGCGGCGCGACGACGAGTTGGAGGACGCCCAGTGGTTCAGCCGGGAGGATGTGGCGTCAGGCCGGCCGCTCGTGCCGCCGGCCGCCTCGATTTCCTATCGGCTGATCGAACACTGGTTCAATGCCGGCGCCGGCCGCAAGCTGCGGGAGGTTCAGACCGGAGGCTAGTCGCGCGCCCAGTGCCCGCGGTGCATGCGCCAGCCGTCGCCTTCGCGCATCCACGCGTGCGCCACCCAATGATAGCCGCGCCGCCCCGCGGCCCATCGGCCCGGGACCCAGACGTGCCGGCCGCCGACCCAGTCCCAGTAGCCCGCGATCCAGACAGAGCCCGCAGCCGGCGGGACGCCGATCACTTCCACCCGCGCCGCCGGCGGTGCCACCAGCACCACCCCGCCCGCGTAGTGACCTTGATCGGGCGCGACGACACAGCCCGGCAATGTCAGGCTGACAATCAGAGCGAGCGCCAGAGCCGCGTTGACCCACTTGCGTTGATTCATGACACTTCCAGTTAGCTCAAGGAAGATTCAACGTTCTTCGTTGCCCGTCGTTGACGGGTCTGAATCAAGCATAGCGCCGTAGGCGGGTGCCTGTCTCTAGGCGCCTGTCTCTAGGCGCCTGTCCTAGTCAGCGCCACCCGAGCGCGGTTTGGATTTGTCGTTGCGGCGCCGGGTCAGCCGCTGCTCCGGCGGGTAGCGGTAACCCGGCGGCGGCCGCACGATGCGCGATTTCAGCCGGTACATCGCCTCGTCGGCGCGGTGCACCAGCAGCGCCGCGTTCTCGCCGTGGTAGGGATACATGGACTCACCGATCGAGGCGGTCAATTGCTGCTGTTCGTTGCCAATCCAGTACGGCAGCGAGATGCGCTCGCGGATCGCATCGGCAACGCGGCTGACCGGAAACGGATCGGGCACCCCGGGCAGCACCACGACGAATTCATCGCCGCCATAGCGGCAGCAGATGTCGCCGGTGCGCACGCGCGCCGCGATGCGGGTTGCGACGGTGGTGAGAATTTTGTCGCCCGCGGCGTGCCCATACTGGTCGTTGATGACCTTGAAGCCGTTCAGATCGATGAACAGCAGGCCGACGTGCAGGTCCTGCAGAACAGCATCGCTGATCGCGGCCTCGAGCAGCTCGAGCATGCGGCGCCGGTTGTACAAGCCGGTGAGTCCGTCGCGGTCCGCAAGCTTCTGAGTTTCGATTTCGCGCGCCTTCATGGCCGCCAGCTCGCGCAGCAAATGTGCGTTGACCGCGCGCAGACTTTCGATCTCGCGCAGCTCGGAGGACGTGATGCGGCGGGCGCGCGGGTTCACGTCGCGCAACGCCGGCGGATCGTGCGCGGCATCGGGCGATGCGCCATCGTTCGAAGCCACTTGGGGCCGTGCATATGACATAGTACTTTCCGGAACTTTCCCAGTTGGGAGCGCATAGATTGTCGCGGGCATTCGCGGTCTTGGGGGATCGGGTGCCCCCTGATGCACATGTAAGATTTCACTGACCGGGCAAAGTTCACGCCTCGGTCGAAGGAGCAAAGATGTCCTACACCGCAGACCCACGTGTGCTTTTCGCCGCGGAGCGTACCTTGCTCGCCTGGCAGCGCAGCGCGATCGCATTGATGGGCTTCGGCTTCGTGGTCGAGCGCTTTGGATTGTTCCTGCAAATGGCCCTGCACCAATCCGAATCGGGCAGCCAGCGGACTTTTTCGCTCGCGGCCGGCGTTTTGCTGCTGGTGCTGGGAGCGGCGGTGGCGCTGATCTCAGCGCGGCAATTTCGGCAGGTCACGAAGAGACTCGATCCTAGCGTGATACCGCCGGGGTACTCGACGCAAATCGGCGTGGTGCTGAATGTCATAATCGCGCTGATTGCGCTGGTTTTCGCACTGCACTTTTTGTTCGCAGCCCAGCGGGATTAGACCACAAGGGGCCCTCTGCGGGCTCCCGGTCAACCGGCCGGCTGCTGCGCCGTTTATCCGGCATGATGCAAGCCGAAATTGCCGTGCTGCGCTTTGGTTTGGGTGCCCGGCCGGGCGAATTGGCGGCCGCAGCGGCCGAGCCGCGCGCCTGGCTCATGGCGCAGATCCGCGGTCCCGCGCCTTCGGCGGCAAACGCCTCCCTGGCGCCATCCGATCAAATATTCGCCGGCCTGCTCGCGGCGCGCGACGAGCGCCAGATGTTACAGCGCGAATCCGCGGCGCAAGGCAGCGAGGCCAAGATGGCATTCAATGCCATACGCGAGGCGTATCAGCCCCACTACCGCGCCCAGGTGCTGGCGCGCGCGCAAAGCGCCGCGCTGACGATGCGGCCCTTCGCCGAACGGCTGGTGCATTTTTGGGCCAATCATTTTGCCGTGTCCGCCGACAAAGGCGTGGTGTACGGCCTTGCCGGGACGCTGGAAAATGAAGCGATCCGGCCGCATGTCGGCGGACGCTTCGTCGGGCTGCTGACGGCGGTGGAGCAGCATCCCGCGATGATTGCGTTTCTCGACAACCAATATTCGGTGGGCACCGATTCCGTGGCGGCGCAATTTGCGGCACGATTTCGCGGCCGCAACGCAACCACGCCCAATCGCCGGTTCGGCATCAACGAGAACCTGGCGCGCGAAATTCTCGAGCTGCACACCCTCGGCGTGAACGGCGGCTACACCCAGGCGGATGTCACGAGCTTTGCACAGATCATAACCGGCTGGTCCATCGGCGGCGGCAAGGGCCGGCTTGCGGGCGGTGCGCCGGGCCGATTTTATTTCCGCGAAAACCTGCACCAGCCGGGAGCGAAAGTATTTCTCGGCAAGACCTACAGCCAGGCAGGCCGGCAGCAGGGCGAGGCGGTGCTCGCGGATCTGGCCCAAAGGCCGCAGACCGCGAAATTCATCGCCACCAAGCTGGTGCGCCACTTCATCGCGGACGATCCGCCGCCGGCCGCCGTGGAGCGAGTCGCGCGCAGCTTTTTGAAAAGCGGCGGCGATCTGCCGCAGGTCTATGCGGCCTTGATCGATTCGCCGGAAAGCTGGGAGGCGAAGGCCCGCAAATTCAAGACGCCGGAGGATTTCGTGTTCTCGACCTTGCGAGCGCTCAACGTCGCGCCGGCGCAACCCGAAGAGCTGATCCGAACCTTCGACCTGCTGGGCCAGCGCCAGTTCACGCCGGGCTCGCCCGCGGGCTGGCCGGATACCTCGAAGAACTGGGATGGATCGGACGCGCTCATGCATCGTGTGCTGTGGGCGTCGAGGGTGGGCGCGAAGTACGAACGCGGTGTCGAACCTGCACAGCTCGCGGCCGAGAGCCTCGGCGGCTATGCGCGGGCTGAAACCCTCAGCGCCCTGCGCCGCGCCAGCTCCGGGAGCCAGGCCGTGGCCCTGTTGCTGATGAGCCCTGAGTTTCAACGGAGATAGCCATGCAACGCCGTCGCTTTCTGACCGGTGCCGGCGCCTTCGCCGCGAGCGCCGTCATACCCAATGCCCTGTTCGCCGGCACCGGCGGGTCGTCGCGACTGGTGGTCGTCATCTTGCGGGGCGCGCTCGACGGCCTGGCGGCCGTGCCGCCATACGGCGACCCTGATTATGTAAACCTGCATCGAGAACTCGCGATCGCGGCGCCCGGCTCCGCCGATGGCGCCCTGGCATTGGACGGCACCTTCGGCCTGCATCCTGCGCTCGGGTTCATGCACGAACGATTTGCCGCCGGCGAGCTGGTGGTGTTCCAAGCTGTCTGCTCGCCGTACCGCGAGCGATCGCATTTCGACGGGCAAAACGTGCTGGAGAACGGCCTCACCAAGCCGATCGGCACGGCCGATGGCTGGCTCAACCGTGCGCTGGCCGCCATGCCGCGGGGCACCGGCCGGCTTTCCGATCGCGCGGTGGCCGTCAGTCAAAATGTGCCGTTGATCCTGCGCGGCGAGGCCTCGGTGATCTCCAAATCGCCGCAAATCACGCCGGATGTCGATGAGGAGTTGTTGGCGCGGCTCGCGGATCTGTATTCGAAGGACGACTGGTTTTCGGCGCGCCTGAGCGAAGCGGTCGAAACGGAAAAAATGGTGGACGGGGCCGCGCAAGGGGGCGCCATGGACAAGGCATCGGCAGGCGCGGGCTATCCGGATCGACTCGCCGCGGTGTCGCGCATGGCGGCCGAACTGATGCGCAGTGAAGGCGGACCGCAGATTGCCGTTCTCGAGGCCGACGGCTGGGACACGCATGCCAACCAGGGCGGCGCCAAGGGCACTCTCGCCACGAGACTGGCCGGGCTCGACCGGGCCTTGCAAACACTGGCGCAGGAATTAGGCCCGCTTTGGCGGCAAACCGCGGTGCTCATGGTCACCGAATTCGGCCGCACCGCCGCGGTCAATGGCACACGCGGCACGGATCACGGCACGGGCGGCTGCGCATTGCTTGCGGGCGGCGCCGTCCGTGGCGGCCAGGTCATCGCGGACTGGCCGGGCTTGGGATCCAAGGCATTGCTCGACCGTCGGGATCTCAAGCCCACGCTCGATCTGCGCAGCGTATTCAAAGCCGTCCTCGACGAGCATATGCACGTCGATGCGGATACGCTGGCGAAACGAGTATTCCCCGACAGCAGCGGCGCGCGACCCTTGCAGGGGCTGATGCGCGCTTAGGAGCCTGCGTTGAGGCTCCCCGCTGCTGCCGGGCAAAAGCTACATCCCCGAAGATTCCATGCCGGAATTCATCGCCGGCATATCAGGCTCGGAAGCCGGCATTGAAGGCGGCACGGCCGTCGGCGCCGGCATCGCAGGCGCAGGTTTCGGCTTCGGCGCTGCCTTCATCGCCACGGGCTTGGGAGCGGCCGGCGCAGCCTTCTTCTTGGGCGCCTTCTTGGGCGCCTTCTTAGGCGCCGCTTTTTTTACGGCTTTTTTTGCCTTGGCCGCCACCTTCTTCTTGGCCTTCCCCGGGCGCGTCTTTCTCTTCGCGGCGCTCTTCTTGGCCGAGCGTTTTGCCGAACTCCGTTTGGCCTTCGCCATCGGCCGCTTCGACTTGCGCTTTTTCGACTTGCTCTTTTTTGCCATGATCGTCCTTCTCCTGAAACATCGTTCGAACTCGCCGTGAGAGTAGCCCTGAAAAAGTCTGCTGTCATCTGTGCGTGAACACTGGAGTCGCTCACAGGGATTGCGTAGGCTGCTGCGGGTGTCGACACCAGAACCCATCCGCCCGATCAAAGATGTCTGGTTGAGACCCCGGCGTGTATTCAGGGAGCTCGCGTCGCGGCCGGTCGGCGCCACCGACTATCTGTTGGCGGCGATTCAGGGCATCGCCACCTCCATCATTGCGTCGCGAACCCAGCTCTCCAGCTCCGGCGCCACCGCGGAGCAGATATTGGGGACCTGCCTGCTATTGGGACCCTTGGGCGGCATCTTCAGTCTGTATGTATTCGCCGCGATCTACGGGCGTCTCGGCAAGCGTGCCGGCGGCAACCCGGTGCGCAACCAGGTATTCCACGTGCTGGCATACGGTGGGGTTCCGCTCGCGGCCTCGCTGCTGCCGTGGGCCTTCACCGTGCTCATCGTCGGCGAGGCTGCCATCACCAATACTCCGGGCGCCGGGGTCGACGGCTTTGTCGCCTTCATGCTGCGCGCACCGGTCGTGTCCTACATGCTGCTGCAGCTGTGGACTGTGATCCTACAGGTCATGGGATTCAGCGAGATCATGGGCCTTGCGGTGCGCAAGGCTTTTGCGGTTTGGGTGCTGGGCCAGCTGCTGGGATTGCTCGCGTACCTATTTCTGCTCGGCCTGATCGGCGTTTTATTGCCGGGACTGGCGCCCTCACCGCACTGAGATGCGGTTTACTTGGGCGCAATATCCGCGGGAATGACCGGCTCCGGCGGCAATGTCGGCGGCGCTGCGTGCAGCCGCTCGATCACCGTTTTTGCAACCTCCGCCGCCGAACGCATGGTCTCGGGCGCTTTCGCAGCGCGCGGCTTGGCGCGACGCACAGCGGGTTTTTTGGGGGCGGTCTTGGGCGGGCGAACTGTCCGCGCGGCGGCGGCATCCACCTTGCGGCGCGCCTGCTTGGCGGCTTTTTTCTCGGCCTTGAATAATTTGCGCGCCGCTTTGAGCTGCGCCTTCGCCTCACGCACCTGCTCCTTGGCGGCCGCGGCCCGCGCGGCGGCTTTCGCGGCCGCAGCTTTCAGGCGATTGAGAATGGGTGATTTTCTGATCGTCATTTAGGGCAGCACCCGCAGCAAGAATTGACGAATATCCGCGATCTCCTCGGCGCATACGGCATGGGCCATGGGGTACTCATGCCACTCGATCCGATAGCCGGCGGCCTGCAAATACTCGCGGGATTTTACCCCCAACATCAGCGGCACGGTGGTGTCGAATTGCCCGTGTGCGAGGAAAATCGGCGTGGCATCGTTGGCGGGCGCCCGCTCGGCCTTGAACGTGCTCTCCCGCGGCAGGTAACAGGAAAGCGCGAGCACGCCGGCGAGCTTCTCCGGAAGACGCGGCACGGTATGGAGCGAGACCGCGCCGCCCTGGGAGAATCCGGCGAGCACGATGCGGGCCGCCGGAATGCCGCGGGCGATCTCCCGGGCGATGAGTTCCCGCACCTGGGCATCGGCACTGCGGAACCCCTCCACGTCCTCGGCGGCTTTGCGATCCAGCCCGACGATGTCGTACCAGGCCCGCATGCGCATCCCGCCGTTGATGGTGACCGGGCGGGTCGGAGCGTTGGGAAACACGAAGCGCCAGGCGCGCGTACCCGGCGCCACCAGTTCCGGCACGATGGGTTCGAAATCATGGCCGTCGGCGCCCAGTCCATGCAGCCAGATGATCGCGGCGTCCGGTTGCGGCCCGGTTTCTACTTCGATGGTTTCCAGCATTTTGGCTAATGTACTAGGTATATTCCGCGCATGCCGATTTCGCTGCATCATTTGCGCCGCTACGCGATTGCGCGTTCCTTGTTCAAGCCCACCACGCTGATGCGTGCGATCGACAAGCTTGGTTTCGTGCAGGCGGACCCGATTCGCGCTCCCGCCCGGGCACAGGATCTGACCCTGCGCCACCGTGTCACAGGCTATAGGGCGGGCGATCTCGAGCGCCGCTACCCAAAACTGGCGCTCGAGGAGGATTTCTTCATCAATTACGGCATTTTGCCGCGCGCTCATCATGCGCTGATGCACCCACGCAAGGTGCGCACGCCTTCCTCGCCCACCCGCACCAAGCGGATGGACGCGATCCTCGCCTTCGTCCGGGAACGCGGCGCGGTGCACCCACGCGAAGTCGATGCGCACTTCGCGCACGGGCGCGTAAAGAACTGGTTTGGCGGATCGTCCAATGCCAGCACCCAGCTGCTGGATCAGCTGCATTACCGCGGCCTGTTGCGGGTGGCGCGGCGCGACGGCGGCACCCGCGTTTATATCGCCCGCGATCCGGCGCCGGCGGCACCGCCCGCGCCCGGCGATAGGCCTGAAACCGGCGAGGCGGCGGCCAAACTGGATGCCTTGGTGAACGTGATCGTGCATAAATACGCGCCGCTGCCGGGCATCACGCTGGGGCAATTGATATACCGGTTGAAGTACGGCGCGCCGCAGTGGGACAGGCAGCGCGCGGCGGCACTGACCCGCGCCAGGCAGCGGCTGGGGCACGCGCGGGTTGACGGCATCGACTGGTACTGGCCCGCCGCGGAACGACCGCAATCGCCACGTTGGCGGCCCGACGATGAGGTGCGGCTGCTGACGCCGTTCGACCCTGTGGTTTGGGACCGGCGCCGCTTCGAGATTTTCTGGGATTGGGCCTATCGCTTCGAGGCCTACACTCCCGCACCGAAGCGCAAGCTGGGGTATTACGCGCTGCCGCTGCTGTGGCATGAACGCGTGATCGGCTGGGGCAATGTTTCCTGGAGCGATGGCCGGCTGAAAGTGGAATTGGGCTATACCGACGGCAACGCGCCGCGCAATCCGGGGTTTCGCTCGGCACTCGAGGCGGAACTGGAAAGATTGCGCGCCTTTCTGGCGGGAAGCGGTCAGCCAAACGGTTTGTAGGAGCACAAACTCAGGAACCTCAATGCACACCCTTGCGCTGGAAAGACCGCCCTTGAAGCTGAGATTGTTCTTTGTGGCGATGGCGTGCGCGGTGATCGTCAGCGTGTTCGCCGGATTCGCGCCGACATTTTATCTGCGCGGATCCTTCCCGCAGGATCGCCCCATGTCGGTGCTGCTGCACGTCCACGGCATCGTGTTCAGTTCATGGGTCAGCCTGTTTCTCATTCAGACGCTGTTGATAGCGCGCGGCTCGCGCCGGCTGCATCAACGGCTCGGCTGGCTCGGCGCCGGCATCGCCACGGCCATGGTGATCCTGGTGTCGGCCGCGGTGATCGAGCAGCTGCGCCGTGTGAATGGGTTTCCGCCGCCGCCCCTGGCACTGGCGCTGAGCGCATTCGACCTCGTGGTGTTCGCGGGATTGGTCGGTACGGCACTCCATTATCGAAAACGGCCCGACTGGCACAAACGCTTCATGTTGTCGGCCACCATCGTCTTGCTGGGCGCGCCCATGTTTCGCGTCGCGATCCGCTTCCTCGGCGCTGCCGACATCGCCCGCGTGTCGCTGATCACGGAACTGTCGGTGGCCGCATTCTTCCTGCCCTGCTTTGCCTACGACTTGCTGACCCGCCGCAGACTCCATCCCGCTTTCGTGATTGGGTTTGCGCTCATTGTCCTGGACCAAGTCGCGCAGTCGATGGTCGTATCCTGGCCGCCCTGGATCGAATTTTCGAACGCGTTGCAGCGCATGGTCGCGTAACGCGAGGCTTCGCTCGGCTCGCCGCCAAGCGGCTTGACAGTCCTTGCATTTTTATGCACGATACGTGCAACTTTATGCAAGAGTCGACATGTTGAGATCCGAGCCCGAACACAGCAGCGCGCCGGCACGCCGGATCATGCTGGCGAAAATCATCCGCGAGCAGTCGGTCGGCCGCCAGACCGAACTGGTGGACCTGCTGCGCAAGCTCGGCCACATCGCGACGCAATCGAGCGTCAGCCGGGATCTGCGCGAGCTGGGCGTGGCCAAGATGGGCGACCGCTATGTGTTGCCGGACACGGCCATCCAGCCGAAAAATGATTTTTCGACGCTGAAGCAATTCGTCCATGCCCGCCTGTCGGCGGGCAGCACTCTGACGGTGCTCAAAACCGCGGTCGGCTCGGCGCAAAGCGTGGCAGTGGCCATCGACTCGGCGCAATGGCCGGAGGTCGTGGGCACCATTTCCGGCGACGATACGATTTTCATCGCCACCACCGGGGCGGCGGCGCAACGCAAGCTCAACGACCGCCTGCTCGATCTGTTCGGACGCTAAATCCCATGACACCCACCGACGGCCGCGGCGCCGGCCCGATTCTCTTGGCTTTTTCCGGCGGCTTGGACACCTCGTTCTGCGTGCCCTGGCTCAAGGACACCTATCAGCGCCCCGTCATCACGGTGACGGTCGACACCGGCGGCATCGATGCGCAGGCCGCCCAGTCGTTGGCCGAACGTTCGCGCGAGCTCGGCGCCATCGAACATCACTTGGTTGACGCAAAGAGCGCGTATTTTGAGCAGGTGCTCAAATTCTTGATCATGGGCAACGTTCGCCGCGGCAATATGTACCCGTTGTGCGTCGGTGCCGAGCGCGTGCTGCAGGCGCAGACC
Organism: Steroidobacteraceae bacterium; assembly: GCA_036267715.1. Taxonomy (GTDB): domain Bacteria; phylum Pseudomonadota; class Gammaproteobacteria; order Steroidobacterales; family Steroidobacteraceae; genus Bog-1198. The sequence goes on from DATAVN010000007.1 coordinate 101,757, forward strand.
ATCGCGCAGATGGCGCTGTCGCTCGGGACCCAGATGGTGGCTCACGGCTGCACCGCGGCGGGCAACGACCAGGTGCGCTTCGAAGTTGCGCTGCGCACGCTGGCGCCAGCGCTCGAAATCATCGCACCGGTGCGCGACCGCGCCTTCAAACGGCCGGAACAGCTCAAATATCTCGAGGAGCACCGGCTGCCGGTACCGCCGTACGGCGCGGCCTATTCGGTGAACCGCGGCCTGTGGGGCATCACCATCGGCGGCAAGGAGACCCTCACCTCGCAGGGCAGCATCCCTGAAGCGGCCTGGGTGCTGTCGAAGGATGCCTTCACGCATCCGCGCGAGCCTGAACGTCTGAAAATTGGATTCGAGCGGGGCGTACCCTGCAGCCTCGATGGCAGTCGCATGCCGGCGGTGGCCGTCATCGAAGAGCTGGAAACGCGCGCGGGTCCTTTCGGCATCGGCCGCGGCATTCACCTGGGCGATACGGTGATCGGCACCAAGGGCCGGGTGGCATTCGAGGCGCCCGCCGCGGAGGTGCTGCTGGCGGCGCATCGCGAGCTGGAGAAATTGGTCATGACCGGCAAGCAGGCGCGCATCAAGGAGATGTTGGCGCAGCCCTATGGCGATCTGGTGCACGAAGGCCAGCACTTGGATCCGGTGTGCCGCGACATCGAAGCCTTCTTGAGCTCCTCGCAGTCGCGCGTCAGCGGCGAGGTGTCGGTGCTGTTGCGCCCGGGTTCGGTGTTCGTCGAAGGGGTGAGCTCGCCCTTCTCGTTGATGGCCGCCTCCAAGGGTGTGTATGGCGAGTCCGCGGGCGAATGGACCCCGACCGATGCGCTGGGATACTCGAAAATGTTGGCGCTGACCGGCATGTTCTACCAGCGCGCCGGCGGGGGAATGAAATGAACAGCATGCGCTCGATGGTCGTCGACAAGATCGCCTCGGTGACCCAAGCCTGCGGGCTGTCGCATGAGCTGCGCATCGCGCCGGAGATCCCCTGCGAGGAAGGCCTGGTGCTGGTGGTCGAGATTCTCAACAACAAGGCCAACTACAACACCCTGGAGCTGACCAGCGGGCGCATGGCGAAAGTGGTGCGCGGCGACATCGTGGTGGGCGCTCTCGGCCATCGCAAAGCGCTGTTCGGCTATTCCGGCCACATCCCCGCGACGCTCAAGCCCGGCGACATCATTCAGATGCTGAACATCGGCGGCGTGCTCGGCATCTGCGATTCCGCCACGCAGGACAAGGGCAAACCTTTCGACTGCAAGGTCTTGGGCACGGTGCTGACCTTCCCGTACCTGGGCGAGCGCATCGGTGTACCGGCGAAGGTGGGTTACAAGCCTTTGGACTATGACGCCGTGCTCGATGCGCGCGGCGTGCCGGTGGTGGCACTGGCGGGCACCTGCATGGAAGCGGGCAAGACCGCGGCGGCGGCTGCCATCATCGCGCGCATGCGTCACCGCGGTTTGGTGGTCGATGCGTTCAAGGCGACCGGCGTTTCATTGCGCCGCGACATCATGGCCTTCGAGGATTCCGGGGCGCGCCGCACCATGCTGTTCACCGACTTGGGCGTCGTCACCACCACGGCGAAATGCGGCCCCGCGCTGACCCGGGCCATGCTCACGGAGATGGCCTCCGGCCAGCCGGACGCCATCGTGTTCGAACTGGGAGACGGCCTGCTCGGCACCTACGGCGTCGAATCCATTTTGCGCCAGCCCGACATCAAAGCCGCGCTCACCGCCGTGGTGCTGTCGGCCAACGATCCGGTGGCGGCCTGGGGCGGCGTGAAATTGTTGCGCGAGCGCTTCGGCATCGAACCGTGCGCGGTCACCGGACCCTCGACCGACAATCAGGTCGGCGTCGAGATCATCCGCGAGCAGATGCAGGTCGAGGCCTTCAATGCCATCAGCCATCCGGCCGATCTCGGCGATCACATCATCGCCTCGCTTAGGATAAGCAATGTGCGCGAGTCGAAGGTCGTGGGCGAATGAGCACGCCGACCCCCGCGATCGTGCTCGGGGGAACCGGCTATGTGGCCGGCGAGCTGTTGCGCCTGATCGCCGGCCACCCGCAACTCAAGGTGGCCGCGGTGCTGTCCGACAGCCAGCCCGGCAACGCGGTGGCGGATGCATTCGCGCACCTGCGCAGCGCCTATCCCGATCTCAAGTTCGCAGCGCCCGCCGAGCTCGAGGCCGTGATCCGGCATGCGCCGGTGTCGGCATTGTTTTCCGCGGCACCGCACGGCGTGTCCGCCGCCATCGTCGATCGATTGCTGACGGCCGCTGCCGCCGCGGGAACGCGCGTGCATTGCGTGGACATCTCCGCGGACTTTCGCTACGCCAGCCAGTCCGCCTACGAGGCCGTTTACAAACACGCGCATGGCGCGCCCGCGAGAATCCGCGAATTCACCTGCGCCGTGCCTGAACATCTGTCGAAATCGCCCACGCCGCACATCGCGCATCCCGGTTGCTTCGCCACCGCGACGCTGCTCGCGAGCGTGCCGCTCCTGGCGCTGGGATTGACCGAGACGCGTCTGTTTGTCACCGGCATCACCGGCAGCACCGGCTCGGGCCGCAAACCGGTCGATGGCACGCATCATCCGCACCGGCACAGCGATCTGTACAGTTACGGCGCGCTCAGCCATCGCCATGTTCCCGAGATCGCGGCCTGCGCCAAGCTCGCGAGCGGCATCGAAGCGGAGTTCAACTTCGTGCCCCACTCCGGCCCTTTCGCGCGCGGCATTCACGTCACCGTGCAGGCCAGCCTGAAGAAACCGGTCTCGAGCGCGCAGGCCCTCGAGGCGTTCGGCGCCTATTACCAGGGTTGTCCGTTCGTGCGGGTCGCTGCGGCGGCGCCGCGCGTCAAGGATGTGGCCACCAGCAACTACGCCAACCTGAGCGCCGTCACCAACGGCAATTCCATCGCGGTGATGTCGGTGGTCGATAATTTGAACAAGGGCGCCGCCGGCGGCGCCATTCAGTGGATGAACCGGCTGTTGGGCTTTGCCGAAACCACCGGACTCACCACGCCCGCACCCGGATGGACTTAAGACAATGTCCGCGACCAGATCCATGACAGCGGCACACGCGACACATCTCGCCCAGGTGTTCGCGCAATATCCGATCGAAGTGGCACACGGCGAAGGCGTGTGGCTGTATGCGCGCGACGGCCGCAAGATCCTGGATTTTTACGGCGGCCACGCGGTCGCGGGGTTGGGCTACGGCCATCCGAAGTGGCTGGCGGCACTGGAGCGCCAGGCGCGGCAGATGGCCTTTCAAACCAATGCGCTGCCGATGGTGATCCGCGAGCGCGCCGCGGCCCGGCTGACCAAATTCGTCGGCCTGGGGCTGGACACGGTGTTCTGGATCAACAGCGGCGCCGAGGCCAATGAAAACGCGCTGAAGCTGGCGTTCAAGCTCACCGGACGCAGCAAGGCGGTCGCGCTCGAGCAGAGCTTTCACGGCAGAACCGCGGCGGCGGGCGCGGTGACCTGGGGCGCGCTGGAGAAATGGTACGGCTTCCCGCGCACCCCGTTCGATGTGCGCTTCACGGCGCGCGACAATCCGGAGGCAGCCGGGCAGCACATCGACCGCGAGACGGCGGCCGTCATCGTCGAACCCATTCAGGGCGTCGGCGGCGCCTACGATGTCGGCAAGCCCATGCTGCTGGCATTGCGGCGGCGCTGCGATGAGGTCGGCGCGGTATTGATTTTCGATGAAGTGCAATGCGGCGTGGGCCGCACCGGCGCGCCGTTCGCCGCCAATTATTATGGCGTGGTTCCCGACATCATCACCGCCGCCAAGGCGCTCGGCAACGGCTTCCCGGTGTCCGCCCTGCTGCTGTCGCGGCGCATCGCCGGCCAGCTGAAATACGACGACCTGGGCACCACCTTCGGCGGCGGCCCCATGGCCTGCGCCGTGGCCGAGGCGGTCATCGATACCATCGAGTCGGAGGCGCTGCTCGCCAACGTGCGCCAGGTGTCCGCCTACATTCGATCGAACTGCATCATCGGACCGGTCACGGGCGTGCAGGGCGCCGGGTTTTTACTGGGACTGAAGACCTCCCGCCCCGCCAAGGAAGTGCAGACGGCGCTCATGGCCAAGAACATTCTCACCGGCACGAGCGGCGATCCGCACATTTTGCGGCTGCTGCCCGCCTACATCCTGAACGAAGGCCACGTGGACACCCTGTGTGATGCGCTCGCACAGATTTCCGCATGAAGCGCTTCATCGATCTTGCCAGCTTCAGCCGCGGGGAGATTCTGGAACTGCTGGCTCTGGCGCAGTCGCTGCAGGATAAGCCGCAGCCGCACGCGCTCGCCGCCAAGGTGCTCGGCCTCGTGTTCTTCAATCCGTCGCTGCGCACGCTGGCCTCGTTTCAAGCGGGCATGGCGCGCCTCGGCGGCTCATCGTTCGTCATCACCCCGGGCCAGGGCACGTGGCAGCTCGAGACCAAGCCGCACGCCATCATGCGGGGCGCGGCCGCGGAACACATTCGCGAAGGCATCCCGGTGCTGGCCTCGTACTGCGATGCCCTGGGCGTGCGCGCCTTTGCCGACGGCAAGCATCTCGACAGCGACCTCAATGAATCGCTGTTCGGCATGATCGACACGCTGTGCGACAAGCCGCTGATCAACATGGAGTCCGCCGTGAATCATCCCTGCCAGGCGCTGGCCGACTGGCGCACCCTGGACGAACTCAGGATCGCGCCGCGCGCCAAGTTCGTGCTGAGCTGGGCCTACCACCCCAAGGCGCTGCCGCTCGCGGTGCCGGCGGCCACGGTGCACATGGCGGCGATGCGCGGCATGGAAGTCGTGGTGCTGCGCCCGGATGGCTTCGCGCTGCCGCAGCAGCTGATGGAAAAAGCGCGCCTGGCGGCGCAGGATGCCGGCGGCTCGGTGAGCGAGACATCCGATCGGGCGTCCGCGCTCAGCGGCGCGAGCGTGGTGTACGCCAAGGAGTGGGGCACCACCGCCTACTACGGCGATGTCGAGGCCGATGCGCGCCTGCGCGCGGACCTGTCGGACTGGTGCGTGCGCGAGCGCTGGTTCGAGCGCGCGCTGCCGGACGCGAAACTCATGCACTGCCTGCCGGTGCGGCGCAATGTTGCGGTGGCCGACGAGGTTCTCGATGGACCGCGCGCGGTGGTCAAGCGCGAGGCCTTCAACCGCATGCCGGTGCAGATGGCTGTGCTGCATCGCATGTTGGCCTAAAGTGTCGATCCGGCCGAGAGCCTTAGCGGAGTAGTCTTAATGATCATGAGCCGACCCGATCCGTCCGTCGCCGTGCGCGCGCTGAAGAGCGCCGCGCCGTACATCCGCATGTACAAGAACAAGATCTTCGTCATCAAGGCGGGCGGCGCGGTGTTCAGCGACGAGGCCTCGACCCGCGGCCTGATCGAGCAGGTCGCCATCCTGCACCAGGTCGGCATCAAAACCGTGCTGGTGCACGGCGGCGGTCCGCAGCTCGACAACCTGCAGGCAACGCTCGGCATCGATACGCGGATGGTGGGTGGGCGGCGCGTCACCGACCAGAAATCCATCGACGTCACCGCCATGGCGCTCAACGGCCTGATCAACACGCGCATTCTGGCGATCTGCCGGGCGCTCGATATCGAGGCGATCGGCTTGAGCGGCGTCGATGCCGGATTGATCCGCGCCCACAAGCGCCCGCCGGTGGCGCTCGCGGGCTCGAACGAGACGGTCGACTACGGCTTCGTCGGCGACATCGATTCGGTCAACTCGGCCGTGCTCGAGAAACTGCTGGAGAACGGTCTGATGCCGGTGGTCAGTCCGCTGTCGGCGGACTCCGCCGGCACCCTGCTCAACATCAATGCCGATACCGTCGCGGCGGCGATCGGCGGCGCGCTGTCGGCGGAAAAGCTGGTGCTGTGCACCGGCGCGCCGGGAATCCTCGAGCGCGTGGACGAACCGGGATCGGTCATTTCGTACACCGACATCGCAGGCCTGAAGCGACTGCGCGACCAGGGCAGCCTGAAGGACGGCATGCTGCCGAAAGCCACCGCCATCGAAAGCGCGATCCGCGGCGGCGTGCGCCGAGTGCACGTGATCAGCTACAATTCTCCCGACAGTCTGCTGGCGGAAGTGTTCACCAATGAGGGCACCGGCACGCTGGTGGTCGCCGACCTCAAGGCGTTGACGCCGGCGGAACAGCTGTCGCCGCAATGAGGAGGCACGCAGCATGAGCCGCCTCTGGGACAAGGGTGCGCCGCTGGATGCGCAGGTGCTCGAGTACACCGCGGGCGATGACCATGCTCTGGACAATCGCCTGGTCGCCTATGACGTACGGGCCTCGATCGCGCATGCCGACATGCTGGCGGGGCAAAAATTATTGTCCGCCGAAGACGCGGCCGCCATCCGCGGTGCGCTGACCGCGATCGGCGAGGAGCACCGGCTGGGACGGTGGCAGGTGTCGCTGGAGCAGGAGGACTGCCAGACCGCCATCGAGAACCGGCTCACCGAGCGGTTGGGCGCCACCGGTGGACGCCTGCACGCCGGCCGCTCGCGCAACGATCAAGTGCTCGCGGCGCTGCGCCTGTACATGCGTGATGCCGCGGACACGCTGAGCCGCGGCGCCATGGCGGTGGCCGACGCACTGCAGGCGCTGGCCGCGCGCCACGGCGATGTCGTGCTGCCCGGATACACCCACATGCAGCAGGCCATGCCGAGCAGCGTCGCGCTGTGGGCGCTGGGCTTTGCCGCCGAGCTGCGCGACGATGCGCAGGGACTGAAAGACGCGCAGCGGCGCAGCGGCAAGAATCCGTTGGGATCCGCGGCCGGGTTCGGCACGCCGAATCTCGAGGTCAGCCGCGAGGCCACGCGCCGCAGTCTGGACTTTGCCGAGACCCAGGAACCGGTGACGGCGGTGCAATTGTCGCGCGGCAAGGCCGAGGCGCAGCTGTTGTTCGAGATCACGCTGCTCACCCAGGACTTGGGCCGGCTGGCCGCGGATCTGCTGCTGTTCTATTCGCAGGAGTTCGGCTATGTCAGTCTGCCGGACGCCTTCACCACCGGTTCCTCGATCATGCCGCAGAAGCGCAATCCCGACGTGTTCGAGTTGATGCGCGGCCGCAGCGCCGTGGCGCACGCGGCGCTCAATGAAGTGCTCGCCATCACGCAAAAAATGACCTCCGGATATCACCGCGATCTGCAGCTGATCAAGGCGCCGCTGTTTCGCGGCATCGATTCCGCTCTCGAGACGCTGGCGATTTTGCCGGGTGCGCTCGAGGGCGTGCGCTTCTTGCCGGAAAACATCCGGCTCGATCCCAGGATTCACGCGGCGGCCGCCGCGAATGCGCTGGTGGCCAAGGAAGGCATCCCGTTCCGCGAGGCCTACCGGCGGGTGGCCGCCAATCTCAAGGACCACGAATGAGCATCTGGCGAAGCCCACGCAGCATCGAGGATTTGAACGCCAATCGAAGCGGGACGCTGATCGCGAACCTCGGCATCTTGTTCACCGAGATCGGCGCGGACTTCGTCTGCGGCAGCATGCCCGTGGATGCGCGCACCGTGCAACCCTACGGGCTGTTGCACGGCGGCGCCTCGGTGGCGCTGGCGGAAACGCTGGGCAGCATGGGCGCATCCATGTGCGTGGATGCGGCCGAATATCAGGTGGTGGGCCAGGAGATCAATGCCAACCATGTGCGCGCGGCGCGCAGCGGGCTGGTCACCGGCACTGCACGGCCGGTGCATCTGGGCGGCCGAACCCATGTCTGGTCGATCGACATCATCAACGAGGCGCAAAAATTGGTCTGCATCTCGCGCATCACCATGGCCGTGATCAAGCGCGGTGCACTGACGCCGTGAACTTGCGCTGGCAATTGTCACGGCAAGAGGCGTATCTTTTGCGCCATGAAAAAATCCGGCACTAGAATTTGGCACCAGGCTTTGGGCCTGATGATTTTGACGGCCGTCGCGGCCCTTGGCGCGGCGCAGACTCCGTCCCCGAACAGGCCGCCGCCGAACACGGCGGAGGGCGCGGATCCGGGACCCCCACCGACGCCCGAGCAGATCAGCTATCTGGTCGGACTGGTGTTCGGCTCGCAGATGCACAGCACCGGCGTCACGCCGGGCAACATCAAGCCGGAATCGGTGGTGCGGGGCATCAGCGACGGGCTGCAGGGCAAACAACCGAGCGCCACCGATCAGCAGCAAGTTCAATCTTATGCACGCTCGATGCATGAAGCCATGCTTGCGCGCAATGAGGCCGCGGCAAAGGATTTCCTGGGGCGCAACAGCAAGATCAAAGGCGTCGTCGCCACGGCTTCGGGTTTGCAGTACAAGATCATCAAGGCCGGCGACAAGAAGGCTGCCTCGCCGGGACCAACCGATATCGTGACCGTGGATTATCGCGGCAAGCTGATCGACGGTGTGGAATTCGACAGCTCCTATTCGCGCGGCGTGCCCAATACCTTTCCGGTGAACGGCGTCATCAAGGGCTGGCAGGAAGCGCTGGTGATGATGAAGCCGGGCGCCGATTGGCAGCTGTTCGTTCCGCCCGAACTCGCCTATGGTCCGAGAGGGCAGTCCAAGATACCGCCCAATTCCCTGCTGATTTTCGATGTGGAATTGAAGAGCGTGGAAGCGGCGAATGCGCCGCCCAAGGCGCCGCCCGGCACGCCCCCACCGCGGAAATGAGCGGCGCCGCGCGGCCGCTGCCCAGGAGCCGCGGCTAACTAGCGCAGATCGAGTGCGCCGGTCAGATCGCCCATCGGCGCGGAGCCATGCGCGGCAAGACCCGCGTCGCGCCGGCTGATTCCCGGCAGGGTTTCAAGATCGAAGCGCCGCGTGATCAACCGCAGGATGGATTCGGTGTCGTACTCGGCATGATCGACCACGCCGCGCTTGGCGAAGGGCGAAATGATCAGCGCCGGGATGCGCGCGCCCGGGCCCAATAGATCGCCCGGCGGCGGCGCCACATGGTCCCACGCGCCGCCGAACTCATCGTAAGTGATGACGATCAGCATGTGATTCCACTGCGGCCCTGCGCGCAGCTTGGCGACCAGCTCGGCGATGTGCGCATCGCCCTCCGCCACCGAGGCGTAGCCGGCATGCTGATTGACATTCCCCTGCGGCTTGTAGAACGCCACGGCCGGCAGGCGGCCCTTGCCCAGGTCCGCCAGCAGGTCGTCGTAGTCTTTCAGGTGCAGAGCGCGGTACTGCGCATGCTGCTGCGGATCAAAGTGCCGGTAGTAATTGAAAGGCTGGTGATGCGCCTGAAAATCAGGCGCCCCGCCCGCGATCTCCGGCGCATAGATCACTTCGCGCATCTTCGAGCGCGGACGAGTTCCGTCCTTGACCGCCGCGTCCCACGCGCCCGCGTACCAGGCCCATGCTATGCCCTTGGCGTCGAGCGCATCGCCGATGGTCATCTGCGTCTGCGGCGGCAGCGTCGTGGGATTGTCGGGATCCGCATACGCGAAGCTGGCAGCGTTTGCCGCCGGCTTGTTGCGGCTCGGTTGATAAGGCGGCTGCATGGTGTTCACGGCGTAAAATTTGCCGTCGCCGAAGTAATCCACGGGCGTGATGTCACCGTCCTTCGCAAAGGTCGGCGGCTCATCCAGCGCCGAGGCCGGCGGCGTGGTGGCCGTCTTGAGCCGCGGCAAGTAGCGGCCATTGGCATCGCGCTCCAGTATGGCGATCGACGGCTTGGCGGGCGAGGTGTCGGCGCGCGGGTATTCGGGCGCGCAGGCGCAAATCAGATATTGATGATTCAGAAACGATCCGCCGAATGCGCCTTGGAAAAAATTGTCGGCGAGGACGAAATCCTTCGCCAGTGCGTACAACCGGGAGCCGCTGTAGTCGTAGTGTCCCATTGCCAGGCCGCCGGCATCCGACCACGCCGCATAGCCATCGTTCTTGCCGCCGTCGATCTGCATCTGATGCTGAAAGAAGCGATGCACCAAATCGCGTGTGACCGTGGAGGTCGACAGGGTGACGCCCGATTGCGCGGAAAAACCGCGCTCGATGGAATACGGCGCATTCGCCATGCCCACGCTTTGCTGCTGTGTGACCACCGGAGTGACTCCGGCCGCCGTGACGCCACCCCAGGTCGGCGGCAGTACCGGCAGCACACTGCCATCCCGGTCCAGCTGCGGACGATAGGTGGGCAGCGGCCGCCCGTTGCGATCTATAACTTCGCTTAAAGCCCGCGCACCGGGGAAATTGCCATACAAATTGTCGAATGCGCGGTTTTCCGCGTAAATCACCACGATGGTGTCGATGTCGCCGCGCAGTGCCCGTGTGATTGCCGCCGGTGAGGCTGCGGCTATCTCCGGCGGGCGGCTTGCGAGATTTGTCCGGCAGCTGGAAATCGCCGCCGCGATGCAGAGCGCAGAAGAATAAAAAAACGCCGCGCGCAGTCGGTGGATCGGTGTCATGCGCGCCAGTATAGGTGCAGCGCCCCGCAAAGGGCACCGCAGCGATGCGGGCCGAAGCGACCTAGCGCAAAATCGGGGAAAGTTTCAGAACTGCCATAGCGCGCTGACCATGAGCGCGTCCGGGTCGCCAAACTGAGAACTGATGCGCTCGTATTCGCCGCGCAAAATCAGCCCGAACGGAAATTTGGACTGCACGCCCGCACCATAGGCGAATCGCGTGTCGGTCACCTGATGCCGCGATTGCGGCAGGAAGTACGGACACGGTCCGCCGGCAGTACAGGGTTGTTGAACGAAGTCGGTCACATCGGTCGACAGCCGCGCCACGCCGGCCTTTGCGAAAATATCAATGAAGGGTATGGGAATCGGCAGGTAGCCCACTGCAAACAGCGCCGGCGCGGTGGGATGCGAATCCGTGCCGGACACGTTGACGTCGTTGAAACCATGATGCCGGTAAGGTTGACCGAAATCGATGTAGGTGGCCTCGATGCCCAACATCGGGATCGGGCGGATACCGAGCAAAGCCTGCCAGGCGAACTGGGTGTCATTGTAATAGCCGGGGTAGCCGTATCGGGAGTCATCGCTCCTGTTCTGCGATTCGCCGGCGCCCGCGCCGACGTAGAATCCCACCGGATTGTCGGCCAGTGCCGCACCCGAGGCGCCGCAAGCCGCAATTGCCAGAACTGCCCCCAGGCTCTTTGAGATCCGCATACAAATCCTCCGCTTTGGATAACGCATTCGACTGGACTGCGTTGACAGAAGTTCCGGCCAAAGCTTACGGCGGGCGGCGCGGGTATACTTCGCAGCATGAAAATCTCTCGCCTTTTGCTCACTGCCTGCCTCGCCGCCGGCGTGCTCGGCTGCGGTCAAAAAGGGCCTCTGGTCATGCCAGATGCGCAAAAGCACAAGCGCACCATTCCCACGCTGCCGGCCGCGCCCAAGCCGCCGCCGGGAAGCGCCGCTCCAACGCCCGCTCCGACTCCCGCTCCGACTCCCGCTCCGACTCCCGGCACACCTCCGTCGACGCCTCCTTAGAAGAGGCAGCTGCGATCATGAGCGCACGCAAACTTATTCTCGTCGACGGCTCGGGCTATTTGTATCGGGCGTTTCACGCGCTGCCGCCGCTGACCAACTCGCGCCACGAACCGACCGGCGCCGTTCTGGGCGTGCTCAACATGCTCAACAAGATGATCAAGGAGGAGGCGCCGGAACGCATCGCCGTGGTGTTCGATGCGCCGGGCCGCACCTTTCGTGATGATCTCTTCGATCAGTACAAGGCGCATCGCGCACCCATGCCGGATGACTTGAGCGCGCAGGTGCAGCCTCTCTACGACGTCGTCGCGGCGATGGGCGTTCCACTGCTGCGGGTAGCGGGCGTCGAGGCCGATGATGTGATCGGCACGCTGGCGAAGCAGGGCGCGGATGCGGGCTTCAAGGTGCTCATCTCCACGGGCGACAAGGACATGGCGCAGCTGGTCGGACCGAATGTCGAATTGCTGAACACCATGAGCAATACGCGCCTCGACCGCATCGGCGTAAAGGCCAAGTTCGATGTCTTCCCCGAGCAGATAGTCGATTACCTGGCGCTGGTCGGGGACACCTCCGACAACATCCCCGGCGTCACGAGCGTCGGCCCGAAGACCGCGGCGAAGTGGCTGAACCAATATCAGACGCTCGATGCGCTGATCGCGCACGCCGCCGAGATCGGCGGCAAGGTGGGCGAGAATCTGCGCGGTGAACTGCCGATGCTGGAGCTGTCGCGCAAGCTGGCCACGATCGACAGCTCGCTCGGCCTCGAGGTGAGCGTGGAGCAGCTCAATCCGGGTGCGCCGGATGTGCCTCGCTTACGCGAGCTGTACGGCCGCCTGGAGTTGCGCGCGCTGCTCAAGTCGCTGGGGCCGGAGGCTGCACCGGCCGTTCCGGAGGGCGGCGAGATCGAGGTGATCGTCGCCGAAACCGCGGCCGCGAACGGCGTGCACATGGCGGCGGTTGCCGTGGTCAGCCCGCCCGCAGCGCGCGACTATCACATGGTCATGTCGGAAGCAGAGCTGGATGTGTGGCTGAGGAAACTCGGCGACGCGCCGCTCATATCCTTCGACACCGAAACCGACAGCCTGGATTACATGCGTGCACAGATCGTGGGGGTGTCGTTTGCCGTTGGCCCGGGAGCGGCAGCGTACGTGCCGCTCGGCCACGATTACGCGGGCGCGCCGCATCAGTTGGACCGGAACAAGGTGCTCGCGGCGTTGAAGCCCGTGCTCGAGGATATGACCAAGGCAAAGCTCGGTCATCATTTGAAGTTCGATGCACATGTGCTTGCCAACTACGGCATCGCGCTCAACGGCCAGCGCTTCGATTCCATGCTCGAATCGTACGTGCTCAACAGCGTTGCGACCCGCCATGACATGGATGCGAGCGCGCAGCGATATCTCGGCGTCAAAACCATCCAGTACGAAGATGTCGCGGGCAAGGGCGCGAAAAAGCTCACCTTCAACCAGGTGGATGTCGAGCGCGCGGCGGAATATGCCGCCGAGGACGCGGACATCACGCTGCAGCTGCATCAGGCGATCTGGCCGCAGATCGAGGCGGTCCCCGCCTTGCGTTTCGTCTACGAAAACATCGAACAGCCGCTGGTCCCGGTGCTGTTCCGCATGGAACGCAGCGGCGTGCTGGTCGACCGTGCACTGCTCAAGGCGCAGAGCGCGGAACTGGCCTCGCGCATGCTGGAGCTGCAGGCACAGGCTCACCAGGAGGCGGGCGGGGTCTTCAACGTGGATTCACCGAAGCAGCTGCAGGAGATCCTGTTCGGCAAGCTCGGCATTCCGGTGATGCGCAAAACGCCGACCGGCCAGCCCTCGACCGCGGAAGACGTACTCGAGGAACTGGCCGAAAGCTACGCGTTGCCGAAGCTGATCTTGGAATATCGCGGCATGGCGAAGCTCAAGTCCACCTACACCGACAATCTGCCGCTGCAGATCAATCCGGGCACCGGACGCATACACACCTCGTATCATCAGGCGGTGGCGGCGACCGGCAGGTTGTCGTCGCAGGATCCGAATCTGCAAAACATTCCGATCCGCACCCGCGAAGGCAGACGCATCCGCCAGGCATTCATTGCGCCTCCGGGTCACTCGCTGCTCGCCGCGGACTACTCGCAGATCGAACTGCGCATCATGGCGCATCTGTCGCGCGACGCGACGCTGCTGCGCGCATTCGCCGAGGATCGCGACGTGCATCAAGCAACGGCCGCGGAGGTGTTCGGCACGCCGCTCGAGCAGGTCAGTGCCGATCAGCGCCGCTCCGCCAAGGCCATCAACTTCGGTCTGATGTATGGCATGTCCGCATTCGGGCTGGCACGGCAATTGGGGATCGGCCGCGGCGATGCGCAGAAATACATGGATCTGTACTTCGAACGCTATCCCGGTGTGCGCCGTTACATGGACGAGACGCGCCGCCAGGCACGCGAGACCGGTTATGTGGAGACGGTATTTGGCCGCAGGTTGTATCTGCCGGAAATTCAGTCGCGAAACGCTGCACTGCGCCAATATGCCGAACGCAGCGCCATCAATGCGCCCATGCAGGGAACCGCCGCGGACATCATCAAGCGCGCGATGATAGAGGTGGATTCCTGGCTGCAAAGTTCGCGCATCCCGGCGCGCCTCATCATGCAGGTACACGATGAACTCGTGCTCGAAGTTGCCGATGACGCCATCGAGATGCTTGTAGGACAAACACGGACACACATGGTCCGCGCCGCGGATTTGTCGATCCCGCTCAAGGTGGATGTAGGGGTTGGCCGCAACTGGGATGAGGCACATTAACGATTCATTAAACTGCGTGCGCTTGCGCGAAATTTGGCGCAAAATCCCGGCCAACGATAAGACCGCCGTTTAGGTTCGGCGGCCGAAAAAAATGGCTTTCAAAGGACTGGAACTTTCGCTGATCAGCCCCATCTAACCAAATGAGCGTTTAAGACGCTCCTCGCTCTTTCTCCCTGAGCGAGCATGACCCGGTTTGTCATCCCCATGCCGGGTTGGTCTGCCCCGATGGTTGCCACAAGCGCCCATCGGGGCTTTTTTATGCTCTCTAGCCGAGCCAGCGATCCATCACCTCGCGGGCCGTCTCGATTCCCTGTTTGTTGCGCGCCGAGAATAGTTGCGCGGACACCGCAGCGTCGGCGCCGGCGGCGGTCGTTTCCCGTAATACGCGCAGCGAATCCTGGCGGTTCAATTTGTCGGCTTTTGTCAATAAAACGTGCGCGAAACGATTTCTCGCCAACACCCACTCGAGCATCGCCACATCCTGCGCGCCCAGGCCCCGCCGGCTGTCGACGATCAGCATCAACCCCACCAACGACTCACGCACATTGAAGTAATGTTCCATCAATGCAAGCCAATGCAGGCGCACGCGCTCGGGCACCTTGGCAAATCCGTACCCCGGCAGGTCCACCAAGCGCCGCTCGGGCGCCAGTTCAAAAAAGTTGATGAGCTGCGTGCGGCCCGGAGTGCGGCTGACGCGGGCGAGACCCGCGCGCTGAGTAATGGCGTTGAGGGCGGTGGACTTGCCGGAATTGGAGCGGCCCGCAAACGCGATTTCCCGGCCCGAGTCCGCGGCCAGCTGATGCGCTTCAGCCGCGCTGGTCAGGAATTTCACATTGGAATAGCTGGTCATGGCCGCCGGCGGGACGCAAATTATTGACTCTAGTGTACAATTTAGGGTTGACAGCGGGTCAGTATAAAACGGGGTATTAGGGCGTCATGAAGCGGCTTTGGATCTTTGCAGCGACAATTTCCGGCACTCTTCTGGTCTCGGCTTCCGCACTCCCCGCGCCCAGCGTCGAGGCCGGCGCCACCAAAGCGGCAACCTGCCACGCCTGTCACGGCGCGAACGGCAACAGCACCAATCCGGAATGGCCCAGCCTCGCGGGAGTCGGCGCCGACTACATCGCCGAGCAGCTGAACAACTTCAAGACCGGCAAACGCGCAAGTCCGGTGATGATGCCGATGACCGTGAACCTGACGGCGGACGACATGGCGGATTTGGGGCTCTATTTCGACAGCCTGACCAATACCGGACTGGAAGCGGATCCCTCTTACTGGCAGGCCGGCGAAAAGCTCTACCGAGGCGGTGATCAGACTCGGGGGATTCCCGCGTGCATGGCCTGCCACGGCGCAACCGGCAAGGGCAATGAACCGGCGAAATTTCCTGCGCTGCGCGGCCAGCAATCCGCCTACGTCGTGAAGCAATTGACTGACTATGCGTCGGGCACGCGCACGACCGGTCCCAACGGCATCATGCAAACCATCGCGAAGCGGCTTTCGCCCGAAGACATTCGCAACGTCGCCTCTTACCTGCAAGGAATACGCTGATGCGATTCGCTCCGCGGTCATGGCTGTTGGGAATCGGACTGGTGCTGGCGCTAACGGCCTGCGGCAGGCAGGAGCCCTCCGGGCTTGCGCCCAGCAAGGCACCCGCGGCCGCAACGGCGCCCGCGGTGAACACCACGGCCGCGCCGCTGCCCGGCAAGACCGTGGCGGACGCAGCGAAGCCGCTGACCTTGATGCATCTGAACGAAGACGGCTCGGAAACCGTGGAGGAAACGCCGGGCGATACCGGAGCACAGAATAAATTGCTGGCGGCAGTGGCCTCGACGGTGGCTGCCGCGACCTCGAGCAGCTCCGCGCTCGCGGCGGGCACCACCCAATGGCAGGATGGCGTCAATTACACGCGGGTGGTACCTGCGCAGCCCACCGATGCGCCCGCCGGCCAGGTCGAAGTGCTGGAGTTTTTCTGGTATGCCTGCCCGCATTGCTATGCGCTCGAACCCACGGTGAGCGCCTGGCTCAAAACCAAACCCTCCTACATCACCTTCACGCGCGTGCCGGTGGAATGGAACGAAGGCCATCGTTCTTTGGCACGGCTCTATTACACACTGGAAGCCATGGGCAAGCTGAAGGATGTCCACAGCGAGATCTTCAAGGAAATTCAGGTCAATGGTGATCCGCTGATCGGGGCCGATCCGACCAATGCCGCCGCCGCAGAACGCACACAACAGACGTTCATCAAAAGGCTGGGACTGTCCGAGGCGGATTTCGGCGCCAAGTATCACGACATGAACGTCGAAACCGAGATGCAGCGCGCCGACGCGCTCGGACAGCGCTACCGCATCGCGGCGGTGCCGACTTTCGTGGTGAACGGCAAGTACATCACCGACGCCGCCATGGCGGATCCCAGCCCCAATCATGATTTCAATCGCCTGATGGCCCTGATCAACGATCTCGCGGCGCAAGAACACAAACACTAGGAGCCCGGCCGCGCCCATGGGCACAGGACGGCTGGAGGCATTCAGCGACGGCGTCATCGCCATCATCATTACGATAATGGTGCTCGAGCTGAAGGCGCCCCATGGAACGGGATTCGACGCGCTACTGCCGATCATTCCGGTTTTTTTGAGCTACGTCCTGAGTTTCATGTACGTCGGGATCTACTGGACCAACCATCATCACATGCTGCATGCCGCTGAACATGTGAGCGGCGCGGGCCTGTGGGCGAATTTGCACCTGCTGTTCTGGCTGTCGCTGATTCCGTTCGTGACGGCTTGGATGGACGAGAATCTGACGGCGGCGCCGGTGGCGCTGTACGGCTTCGTGCTGCTGATGGCCGCGGTGGCTTACTACATCCTGGCGCGCATCTTGATCAAGGACAACGGTCCGGATTCCAAATTGGCGCGGGCTTTCGGCACGGATTTCAAGGGCCGCATCTCCATCGTATTTTATGCGGCCGGCATTGCCCTGGCGCTGTGGCATGCATGGCTCGCCGTGGCGGTCTACGTGCTGGTCGCGGTGATGTGGATCATTCCCGACCGGAGGATCGAGAAATGATGCGCACGCACAGCGGCGGCTGCCACTGCGGCCGCGTGCGCTTCGAGGTCCTGGCGCCGGCGGCGATCGTCGTGGACGAGTGCGATTGTTCGATCTGCGGCAAGCTGGGCTATCTGCACTTGATCGTGCCGGCCGATCGGTTCACATTGCTGAGCGGCGCCGACTCGCTCACCAGCTACGCCTTCAATACCGGCGTTGCGAAGCACCTGTTCTGTGCGATCTGCGGGGTGAAGTCGTTCTACGTGCCGCGATCCCACCCGGACGGCATCAGCGTCAATGCTCGCTGCATCGATCCCGGCAGCATCGAATCGATGTCGGTGAGGCCCTTCAACGGGCGCGAGTGGGAAAAAGGCCGCGCCGACTACCGCGCACCCGGCAGCTAGCACCGGACGCGCGAAAAAGCTGCATCGATGACATAACGGGAAAATCTCGCGGCGTTATGTCGCGATCCGCCAAACGCCGCAAGCGGCCGGTGCAAATTGTGACGCATATCGCGCATCGCAATGCACGCGATAGCGATGCTCCCGCGCCATTCTGGCCGCGATGAAGGACCATTGAGGCATGTTGGAAATGGGACCGGTCAACCGTGGCAAAGGATTGCAGACGAAAGTGCTGCCGGCCGCGGCATGCCTTGCGATGCTGTTCGCCGGCGATGCGTTCGCGGGCGATCAGGCGCCAGGCGCAAAGTCAGCACCGGGCGCAAAGTCGGCGCAGCCGCCGATCGCTGCATCGATGTTCGCGCCGCCGATGGCTTCCCCGCTTCCCCTCGCCGTACCGCAAATACCCGCGGCCGCAGAATTTCGGCCTCGCAAGCGCGGACTGTTGGAAGGCAATGTCGCGGCCAGCGAGGTGCCGGTGTTTGATGCACCGATGCTCCAGGACACCTCGATTGCACGCCGCATGGCGGAGGCCAAATCTCAAGACCGGGTGCGTTTGCTTACGCTATGGCAATCCCGGTCCAGCTCTGTGTCCTTGCAGGCCGGACGGCACGGCGCACCCTCCTTGCAGTGGAGCACGCCGTGGATGCATCGCGAAGGAACTTCGCATGGTCTATTTGACCGGCTGATCACGCTGTCGCCGCGTGTTTTCGCGGGCCCGGGCCACAGCACGGTGCCGGGCCATTCGGGCACAATGGCTGCCGCGAAGTCAGCGGAGTCAGGCTCGGCCGGCAAAGCTCAATAACGCTGCTTGCGATAGCCGCCGATACGATCCCGATGTCCGT
Source organism: Steroidobacteraceae bacterium (assembly GCA_036267715.1). Classification (GTDB taxonomy): domain Bacteria; phylum Pseudomonadota; class Gammaproteobacteria; order Steroidobacterales; family Steroidobacteraceae; genus Bog-1198. The sequence goes on from DATAVN010000007.1 coordinate 120,249, forward strand.
TACGAGCCGGCCTGCGCGTAGCGGCGGAAGAAACTGTCCTGCTTCCACTCCGGGCGTTTTGGATCGTTGGCGATCCCGACCGCGAGCGCTCTGATCACTTCCTCATATCCCGCAGCGGTCGCCAGATCCACCGGCTGATTGGCATCGTCCGACGGGGCGTGATAGCGCTCGGTAAACCAGGCCTTGACGGTGGCGGCATCGGCGGAGCCCGGATCCGCCCCGACTGCGATCATGAGCGACGGAATACCGTGACGCACGAAATTGTATTGATCGCTGCGGATGAATACGTTTTGCAGCGGCATGGGATCAGGCTGCAGGCGCACATTCAGATGATCGCCCACCTGTTTGGCGCGATCGCCCAGATCGGATTCGTTCAACCCGTACACGGTCAGGACCTTGAGCGGCACGATGGGCAGGAACATGTCGGTGTTGATGTCCGCCACCATGGATTTTGCCGGGACGGTCGGATGCTCGGCGAAATACTTCGATCCCAACAGACCCTTCTCCTCGCCCGTGACCCAGACCAACAGCACCGAGCGCTTCAGCTTCGCGTGCGTCTGCTTGAGCGAGCGCGCGATGTCGAGCAGCAGCGCACTGCCGGAGCCGTTGTCCATGGCGCCGTTGTAAATGCGGTCGCCGTTGATCGGCTCGCCGATGCCGACATGATCGATGTGCGCCGACAACACGACATTTTCGTCTTTCAGCTTGGGCTCGCCGCCCGGAATGCGCGCGACGATATTGGTGGAATCGATGTTCTGCGTGTGGGTGACGGCCGTGGCGCTCACCGATACCTTCAGGGGAAAATGCGGCAGCGGCTTGCGATCCTTGGCCAAAGCCGCGATCTCCGCAAAGCTATGCCCGGTACCCTGCAACAGCAGGTCGGCATGGGCGGGATTGAAGGCAACCGCGAGCTTCGAGCCGGAGGTCTCGTCAAATTCGGGCCCGATCAGATCCATGCTGGGGTGATTGCGATTCAGCGATGAGCGTGCCCACGGCAAATCCATGGATGCGGGATTGGGAATCTGGATGATCCCGATCGCGCCCGCCGCTTTGAGCGCCTTCCAGCGCTCCGAGCGCGACTGATAGTGGGCGCTCAAGGCGGCAGGCACATCGGCCGGCGATCCGGTGATGATCACCGCCACCTTGTTGGCGAGATCGAGCCCGGCAAAATCGTTGTAGTTGCGTTCCGGAATGTTGAGACCGTAGCCGACGAATACCAGCGGCGCATCGACCTGCGGTGCGGGCGGATAGCGCGTGCTGAAGTAGGCTTGTTCACCCAGCGTCAACTGCTGCGCCCTGCCATCGCGAACCAGCGAGAGCCGGCTGTGCGCCTCGTCGATCCGCAGCACCTGCAGTTTGACGGGCTGAAAGTAGCCGTTCGTGCCGGCCGGCTTTACGTCCAAAGCCTTCAATTTGCCGACAATGTATTCCTGGGCCTGATGTTCGCCCTTGCTGCCGGTATCGCGGCCCTGGTACTTGTCGTTGGAGATCTCCTTTACCGTGGCCCACCAAGTGCTGCCGTCGAAATGCTCCGCGGCACGAGCGCTGCAGGCAAACACGATCAATAACAATAGCGGCAATTTTCGCGGCATGGCGGGTTCCTGGGCGTTCTTATGTTGGGAACCCGGCAGCTTATACCGCGCCGCCGCGTTGATCTACGGTGACAGTTGCAGCGCGCGCATCATCCAGGGAAACGCCGTGGACAGTTGCTGACGCTGCACGCGTCGTACCAGCGGTGCATCGGGGATTTCCGGCAGACCTGCCGTGCCGCGAAGAAGCCGCAAATCCAGCCAGCCACGGCAGGTTCGTTCGGCATCATCTGGCCCGGCAGCCATCTGGCGATGAGCGGCGTGACGCCGCACTTCACGAAAACGGCCGCTTCGGCGCTCGTCGCCACCCAGCGTTCGGCCGGCGTATAGCCGCGCTGAATTCGCGACCAGGAAACGATCTTCCGGTGCAGCAGTCGTTCGACGCGCTCGACGAGCCCGAGGCGCGGGGAAATCATTCAGCCGCCGAACAGTCCCGAGATTTCTCCAAAGGCCAGTATGTGTCCTTTCATGGCCTCCACCACCGCATCTCGATCGCGCGCCGCCGGGTGGATTTGCGGCACGTCCAGCGCATAGACCCGAAAAATGTAGCGGTGTTTGCCCAGCGGCGGACAGGGCGGCTTGTAGCCCGCGGCATCCGAGGAGTTGTTGCCGACCTCGATTTTTTCCTGGGTCAATTCGGCCGGTTTCGCAGCGCTTTTGACCTGATGCAACGGCGGCCCGATGCCGTACAGGAGCCAATGGGTGAAATTCCCGAGCCGAAAGTTCGGCGACGGGTCATCCCAATCGGTCGCGATCAGCACATACGAGCGCGTCTTGTCCGGCGCACCTTCCCAGGAAATCTCGGGGGACACGCCCTCGCCCTTGCAGGTGTAAGCGGCGGGGATTTCGCCGCCGGCGCTGAAGCTCACGCTGTGCAGGAGAATCGTTTTTGGGAGGGCGGCATGAAATGCCTGGTCGGCGTCGCGGGCCTTCAGGGCACGCTTGTGCGTCACCGCAACGGTCACCGCCGCCAGCACGAGTATCGCGAGCAGAACCTTGCCGATGAGTCTCACGGGACAAGCGTAGCAAAAACTGGCGGATGAAGCGTATCGGTTGCGGAGCGGACCGGAGCACTCAGACCGGTAATTTTGGCCTCGCCAGCAACTTTCGTCTGTTACCTGATTGGCAGAGCGCCGCAGGATCGTTGCGGTCTGCGCCATGACAAGAGAATCGACGCGTGTCGCGTAAGTGGCGAATCAATTGACAATTTTCGGTCCTGCGGAATAAAAGGCTTAGACGCTGAAAGACTCGGCTGCTCGTTGAGTTCCTTGCAGGGGCTGTTTCAATTCCCTGGCGAATGATCCCAAGGAACGAAGTACACACCCGCTTTACGACGGCCCGCGCAGGGAGATTCGGAAACCAACCGCCCTCGATCTGCCGCCAATGGCTCATCCCAGCCGTTGGGCAGCGTCCAAGCGCGTGCTGCGGGCAACCGCTTCCCAGACTGCAAGATCTTCCAGCAGGGTTTGGGCGTGGCTGCGCACGGCATCGACGGCGTCGCCGCCGAGTTGGAGCCGTAGCGGCGTTTGCGTCGCATCGATCGCGGCTTCGATGGCAACGGCCGCCTTGCGCGGGTCGCCGTCCTGCGTTCCATCCATCCGACGCGCGAAATCCCGAGTGGGGCCGAGCACTCCGCGGTAGGCTTCGTTCACCGGCATGTGGCGCATGCCAGGCCCCGCGAGGTTGGTCCGGAACTGACCAGGCTCGACGATCAGTACCTTGATCCCGAACGGCGCGACTTCCTGAGCCAGGGCCTCGCTGACGCCTTCGATGGCGAACTTGCTCGCGGAATAGGCGCTGAATCCGGCGAAGGACAGCTGGCCTCCGAGGCTCGACATGTTGACGATGGCTCCGCCGTTCTGCGCGCGCAGAATCGGCAGGACTGCGCGTATCAGGTTCATGGCTCCAAAGAAATTGGTCTCCATCTGGGCGCGCAGTTCGGCGTCGGGCGTTTCTTCGAACGCCCCGACCACGCCGTAGCCGGCGTTGTTGACCAGTACATCGATGCGCCCGAAGCGGGCGATGCCGGCTTGGATGGCCCGATCTGCGTCGCCTTGGCGCGTCACATCGAACTTCACACACAGAAGGTGATCGGGTACCGGGGCGGCGAGCGATTCCAGCGCTGCCAGGTTGCGGGCGGTCGCCACGACATTATGGCCACGCCCCAGGGCGTGCTCGACGAAGGCTCGGCCGAAGCCGGAGGAAGCGCCGGTGATGAACCAGGTCTTTGCGCTCATGGGAATCTCCTAAGTTGGACCAAATGCGCATGTGAGTCCGAAGGGACAGCTGAAAGACTAAAGAGTTTTTTGCCAGAAGCAATTGGTGTAGTGCGTCGCTCCCGTGGCAGCGGTCAGAACAGTCCGGCGCGTCCATGGTCTGGCATGCAGACGATCTGAGAAGCGCTGAATTTCCGAGCGAACTTCCCAGCGCGCCTTCGCCGACGTAGGAGCCTTCCGACGCGCGAATATGCGCTGTTCTGATGGCGCCTTTATCCATTCGGAACGACATGCCGATTTTCGGTCGGCGGAACAAAAGAAAGTGGAGAAGGAGAATAGTGTGATTGTATTATCTTGACGGTCCGAAGGAGCATCTCATTATGCGCACACCGTCGATTGTTTCGAAGCAGGAGTGGGAGACGACGCGCCAGCACCTTCTCCTGAAGGAGAAGGCTTTTACGCACTCCCGCGACGCGTTGGCAGCCGAACGCAGGCGGATGCCGTGGATGGCCGTTGAGAAGACATATGAGTTCGAGGGACCCCGCGGCAAAGCGAGCCTGCTCGAGCTGTTCGAGGGCCGCCGGCAGTTGATCGTCTATCGCGCCTTCTTCGAGCCCGGGGTGTTCGGCTGGCCCGAGCACGCCTGCCGCGGGTGTTCTCTGGGCGCTGATCAGGTCGCGCACCTGGCCCATCTGCATGCCCGTGACACGACGCTTGCATACGCATCGCGTGCGCCACAGAGCGACATTGAGCGCCTGAAGGCGCGAATGGGTTGGAAGATGCCGTGGTACACCATCATGGACAGCTTCGACAGCGACTTTGGCGTGAACGAGTGGCACGGCCACAATGCATTCATCCGCGACGGCGACAAGGTGTTCCGCACATACTTTATCAATGAGCGCGGCGACGAAGCGATGGGCAGCATCTGGAGCTACCTCGATATGACGGCGCTCGGCCGCCAGGAGACCTGGGAGGATTCGCCAGAGGGTTACCCGCAGACCCCGCCGTACAAATGGTGGAACTGGCACGATAACTACGACGTCGAGGCCTCGCCCAATCATAGTTCAGAATTTTGTTGTCGTGCGCCAAGCTTTGATTATTGCGCACATCGTTGAACGCATCGAGAGTAGAAATACTCGACCGCAAAATCCGCTCGGTCATGGTGGATTGCAAATGCCCCTCATCCCTGAGTTTCTTTACGTACTCTCCGAACAGACTGTGCAGCGGCTTTTCTCGCGTCACCGTGATGCCATGCGTTTCGCATAGGCCACGGACAAACTTGATGGTAAAGGTATGCAACCGATCAAGGCCGTTCTCGGGCTGATTTTTCTCGATAATTTCGCGAATCTGTCGCGCCACCGCTTCGAAATCACGATCATCAGTGGTTGCTGCGAGCGCATCGAGGTCCGGCACCGGCGCTGTCGACAAAAGGCGCGTGACGATGCGATCGCAATCCTCCGGAAGCGTGCCATCTTTGCTGAATGCATTGGACTCACGCCCATGAGCGATCAATTCCCGGAGTAGGGTGCCGACGACATGGTCGCTCTCAACTTCCCAAAAACGCCTGAAACGATTCGCTTTCGAGCCCGATCCATACGCGTAGAGCTCATCGTAAATGTTGCGGTGGACGTGATCCTCAATGAATTCAGCGAACGTGCGATTGCTGAAATCGAGCACGTAGCCGCTGCCCATGCCGAACAATTTTTCGAGTTTCCGCTTTTCGCTGTTGGTAATGTCGGCCACACCTAGTCGCTCCAGAATTTGCGAAACCGATCGGGACTCAACTCTGTATAGCGCACGGTATGCGTGATGTTTCGGTGGCCGAGATATTGCTGGATCGAGCGCGTATCGTGCCCCTCGTTGGCGAGCTTGTAGCCGGCGGAGTGCCTAAGCATGTGCGGATGGATAGGGAAGGGGAGCTTCGCGAGCTCGCCGGCGCGCGCAATCAACTTCCTGGCCGTCGCCGGCGTCATCGGTCCGCCGCGCTCGGTCACGAACAAATAGGGCGACTCCGAATAGTCGCGACGCAGCTCCCGGAGCGCACGGAGCTCTGGGCCCCGGATCGGATGGGTCGAGGCCAGGCCGTTCTTCAATCTCGCCACATGCACCAGGCCGGCCTTGAGGTCAATCTGCTCCCAGCGCATCGTCACGAGCTCCGAGACCCGCAGCCCATGCCGATAGGCAAGGAGAATGAGCGTCCGATCGCGCGCACCGTGGCGGCCCACCTTGCTCGAGGCCTGCAGCAGCTTCTCGACCTCCGCCGGCGTTAGGTATTCGCGGGTGCGCCGATCAAGATTAGATTGTCTCCGTGGGGGGATAGAAGGGAGGGGGCCGCTCGAGATCTCGGCTCTGGCGCTTTCCTATTGCGTCCGCTCGATCGCACTTTCCCATTTTGGAGTATTGGCGCGGATCGGAGCGCTGCTGCCTTTTGTGAGTTCCATCGATAAATGGCGGGGTTTCTCCAGCGTTAATTGGCGGGATCAGCCATGGCTCGCAACGCAGCGACGACAAGCTCGATGCAATTTGCAACACTGCGGCCAGCTGTGTCGATCGCCAGGTGCTCTCGATCCCATGGGTGATAGTCACGCCCTGTGACGGCCGCCCAATCGGGTTGAACGAGGCCAGACACTTCGTTCGTTCTGGTCTCGACGCGTCGACGATGTTCCTTGGCGTCTGAGCATACGATTTCTATTTCGATCACTTGGGCGCCGACTTGCAGGCCCGCATCTCGCCACGCGTTGCGTGTCAGCATCCAAGGGTTGACGGAGTCCCCGATGACATCACGGCCAAGGCGAAGATTGTCTTGCGCGATCGCATACGCAGCTCGGTAACCGGCATCATCAATTGACCCCGGTACTACGCCGGATTCGCGGATCGCTTGTTCGAGTGAGTCGATTCGCAGCCATACCGCTCCAATCTCCCGTGCAACTTCTCGGGCTATGGACGACTTGCCGGTTGCGGGGAGTCCTGCAAAGACAATCAGTCTGCTCACATCACGCTGCACGATCGCGCTTGACGATGCCAAGCACGGTGTTCTTGCTCAAGCCGAGCCGGTGACTGATTTCACGATAGGACTGGCCGGCGCCGACGAGCTGCAGCACTTTAGGCGCAAGACGATCCGACTTGACCCGCTGGCCCGGTCGCCGGCCGAACACCACGCCGCGTTTACGTGCGGCAGCAATGCCCGAGCGCACACGCTCGCGCAGCAGATCGCGCTCAAACTCGGCGAGTGCGGCCATCAGTGAAGCAATGAGCTTGCCCTGAGCGCTGCGAAGATCGAGCTGCAGGCCGGTCTGGGCAATGAGGGAGACCTTCCAGGCCTGCAGGTCCTGAAGCGTATGCAACAGATCCAGCATCGAGCGACCCCAGCGGGTGAGTTCGGTCACGAGGATCACATCAATCTTGCGGGCCTGGGCGAGGCCGAGGATCTCCTTACGCTGTTTCCGGTCATCTTTGGCGCCGGACGCGGTTTCCTTCCAAACACCGGCGATCTTGTAGCCCGCCTTCTTGGCGAAGGCCTTGAGGTCTCGCTCCTGACGTGCGCAAGACTGATCAGCGGTCGAAACCCGGCAATAAAGCGCGGCTGACTGTCCCAATTGAACCCTCAGATAAAAACGATCCCAGAAAGGCACTTTTTCGGCGGCGCCCGGTCGATATGTTTGAAGTGTACTTCAAAAGGGACACTGATGCCGTCGCGCAAGACCTCAGAGTCGCGAGAACGACCGTTAGCGGAGCTGTCCGAGATTCAGCGTGACCGGGCGATGGCTCGATTCGCTGTGCTGCGACCCCACCTCGAGGACGGAGCCCCATTGGCGCAATCTGCGCGCGCCGCCGGCGTTGCGCTTCGAACCGCGGAGCGCTGGCTGTCCCGCTACCGATCGGCCGGATTGATCGGTTTGGCACGCACGCCCCGCACGGATGGTGGTCAACCCCGGCTCGCCGGGGAACTGGTCCATCTCATCGAAGGCCTCTTTCTAAAGAAGCCGCGACCATCGGTCACCGCCATTCATCGACGGGTCGCGGCAATTGCAAGGGAGCGGAAGCTCCCGATCCCCGCATACAGCAGCGTCCACGCGATTGTCAGCGCCCTCGATCCAGCCATGGTGACCTTGGCGCATGAGGGTCATGCGGCTTATCGAGACCGATTCGAACTCATCTATCGCCATCGGGCGGAACGACCTAACGCGACCTGGCAAGCCGATCACACCCAGCTTGATATATTGATTCTCGATGCCAACGGTCAGCCGAAGCGGCCGTGGCTGACCACGGTGATCGATGACTACTCGCGCATCGTCGCCGGCTACACGGTTTTTCTGGGTGCTCCCTCGACGCTCCAAACCTGCCTCGCTCTGCGCCAGGCCATCTGGCGCAAGGAAGATCCCGCGTGGCCGGTCTGCGGGATACCCGAGGTGCTCTACGTCGATCACGGTTGCGACTTCACCAGCCACCATCTGGAACAGGTCGCTGCGGATCTCAAAATCCAATTGGTGCATTCGGCCGTCGCGCGCCCTCAAGGTCGGGGCAAAGTCGAACGGCTTTTCGGCACGCTCAACACGGAACTTCTTTGTGATCTACCAGGGTATTTGGTGGACGGGAAGCCGGCTACCGCGCCGAGGCTGTCGCTGTCTGCGCTCGATGCCGCCATCGGCGCGCACATCATCGGCAATTACAACGCCCGAGAGCATCAGGAGATCGAGGCCATACCGCGGGTCGCGTGGGTAGGCAATGGATGGGTGCCGCGAATGCCGCAGAGTCTGGAAGCTCTCCATCTCCTGTTGATTGCGGTCGCCACGGCACGTGTCGTGCGGCGCGACGGCATCCATTTCGAGGGACTTCGATATCTTGATGTCACGCTCGCCGCCTACGTGGGCGAGTCGGTGACTGTTCGCTATGACCCGCGCGACCTGGCCGAGATTCGGGTGTTTCACCACGATCGCTTTCTTTGTCGCGCCATCAATCAGCAGCATAGCGACCAGACGCTATCCCTCAAGGACATTCAAACAGCTCGAGTGGCTCACCGGCGTGCGCTGCGTGGCCAAATCACTGAGCGGGTTCGTGGCATGGGCGACTTTTGGGGATCCGGCAACACAGTTCTACCGGTGCTACCAACAGCGGCACCCCCCGTGGCCGAGGTGCGCAAAGCGGCACTGCGTCTTTACTCGGAAGACACGTAAATGGGCGCAGTCGCGAAGGACACCATCGGTCGCCGCGCAGGTGCTTTCATTGCCACCAAAGAGCATCGTCGATTCGTCGAGTTCGCAACGGCGGTGCGCGAAAATCGCTACATCGGCTTGTGCTACGGAGCGGCCGGTGTCGGCAAGACTTTAAAATGGCGGATCAGGATCAGGGTCGTTTTGATCAGACGCTTCTGACCGGAGCTGAAAAAGCGTTGAACGATGAAGGCAGGCCGGATCTGGCTGCACAACTGGACAAGCTATTTACCGAAGTCAAGCCTGGTGAAAAACTCAGTGATGCCATGGCCGAATACCAGGCAAGGCTGGGTGCGATGCTGGGCGCGGAGGTCAACCGAGAGGTCCGCAATCCCAATC
>DATAVN010000008.1:0-1599 GCA_036267715.1 Steroidobacteraceae bacterium
CTTCCTGGATGTCTACCTTGCTGACGACGTCAAAGCTCTGATCGGCTGCCATGGTTGTTGCCCTCGATGAAAAATCTGTCTGTTCCGCGAACGGTAGTATCACACCGCACGGGCGGAAGGGAAAAGCTGGAAGAAGTTTTCGGTGGTTTGCGCGGCGAGTTGTGCGGACGGGACGCCACGCAGCTCGGCGAGAAATTCGCCGGTGAGCGCGGTGTTGGCCGGCTCGTTGCGCTGGCCGCGAAGTGTGCCGGGAGCGAGAAAAGGCGCATCGGTCTCAACGAGGATGCGGTCGGCGGGAGCGTCGCGGGCGACGTCCTGGATGGCCGTCGACTTGGGGTAGGTCACGTTTCCTGCGAAAGAGAGATAGAAGCCGGCAGCTAGAGACCGCTCGGCCTGTTGCTGGTTGCCAGAGAAGCAGTGCATGATGCCGGCGAGGCCAGTTGGCGTCCAGTGGTTGGCGATGAGCGCGAGCAGATCCTCCCAGGCGTCGGCGCCGGCGAATTTCGCCTTGGCGGCTGGGGTCGCGAGCTCGGAGGTGCGGCAGTGGATCGTGATGGGCTTTCGCGCCGCAGCGGCAATCTTCATCTGTGCAATGAAGGCGGCCCGTTGAATGGGAATCTCAGGATTGTCGAGATGGTAGTAGTCAAGGCCGATCTCGCCTACAGCGAGGCAGCGCGGGTCCGCCGCGAGTTCGGCCAGCATGGCCAGCGCTTCAGGCGTGGCGCGATGCGCCTCCTGCGGATGAATGCCGGCGGTGGCGAAGATTTCTGAATGCGCGTGCGCAAGGTCGAGCGCGCGGTGCATCTCGTCCGGCCCTTCGCCAATGCCGATCGCAAGCAGCGTGTTGACCTGCGCAGCGCGCGCGTTCGCGAGCACCTGCGGCAAATCGTCGTAGCTATCCAGATGACAGTGCGAGTCCACCCACATCGTCTTCATAGGATGAGGCATTCGTGCGTTCGCTTCAACTTCGCGCGATACCAGCGTACGATTTCCTCGAGCGCTATGGATCAAATGAGCCCCGAGCCAATCGACCTCAGCCGATCGCGTGTCTTTCGCCTCGCGGACCTGCCGGTGCGTAAGAACCAGAATGGCAGTGAGAGCTGGAATGTGATGCACGGCCGGCTTCCGACGGGTGAGCAAATTGCTTTGCACGTGTCGGTGCAGCCGGCGGGAATCGTACCGAATCCAGCGCATCGCATCGAGCATACCGAGATCATCTGCGTGCGCGAAGGTGCGCTCGAATTTCAGCACGACGGCACTACGGAGCAGGCAGCGGCGGGCGATGTGCTGTTTGTCTCGAAGGGCACGATGCATGGCGTGCGCAATGTGGGCGTGGGGGCCGCTGCGTACTTTGTGCTCGCTATCGGCGGCGATGTAAATCAACAGCAATGAACAAGGAGAACGAGAGATGGCAGCAATGAATCGCAGGGACCTTTGCCTGAGCGCGGGAGCATTTGCCGCGCTGGGCCTGCTTGCGGAAGCACAGACGCCAGGCGGGCCGGCGGATACCACCGATATGGCGAAGTCACGTGTCTTTCGCTTTGACCAGATGAAGGTCGACCAGCACGCGAACGGCGGCTGGGGACGACAGGTGATGCA
>DATAVN010000009.1:0-1572 GCA_036267715.1 Steroidobacteraceae bacterium
CGCCGGAACGCCGCGCTGAAACGCCAATAGATCAAGCGACGGCGGCTCGCGCCCGGTCACGATCGAGCAGCAGGCGTGGGCATGGCCGCGATGATGGGTCTGATGATTGAACAGATGCAGCAGGATGTCCTGTAGCGGCTGCGCGTACGGCTTGCCTGACGTCGTCTGATACGCGACCGGGTTTACAAGGTCGTCCGCGCTGTAACCTGCGATGACATCGCTCAGCCGCGCATCCTCCGCGATTCGGGCACGCAGCAATTCGCCGCGGTCCTCGAACAGGATGGCGTCGAGCCGATCCGGATGCTCGCCGCTGCCGGTCAATCGCTTCAGCCAGATCCGGTCGGTCAGCAGCAGATGATTGAGCGTGCCGTGCAGGCTGCCGAAGAAAACCCCGGTGGCGAGGCGATATTGCTCCTCCGGCATCTGCAGCGCGGCGCCGTAGATCCGCATATTGGCCCAGTGATTATAGGCCGCGAGCTGCTGGAAGTTTTCGAGTGCCGCCATGCTGTTTCCCGTATGCCGAAGGGGTGAATGATAGCTTGTCCATGGCGCGCAATTGGTGAGAATACCTCACCAATTGGAAAGGCTTCATGGCCCGTTCAGTCCAGCCATCGGCGCGCGCGCTATCAGCGCTTTCGACCTTCGCAACACTCGGTACCCTGACCGAGGCGGCGGAGCAACTCGGCGTCACCCGCTCGGCGCTGTCGCACCGGATCGCGGAACTGGAAAAGCGCCTTGGCGTCGCGCTGGTGCGCAAGGCTGGCCGGCGGATTTCGCTCACCGAGGACGGCGAGCGGCTGCTCGGCAGCATGGGCGATGCGCTCGACCGGATCGAGGCGGCGGTGCAGCCGTTCCGGCGCGATCGGGGACAAATCCGGCTAAGCACGGTCTCGACCTTTGCCTCGCATTGGCTGATCCCGCGCATTGCGCAATTCCAGGCGCAACATCCGAAAATCGAAGTCGCGATCCTGACCACGACGCGCCCCGTCGATCTCGGGAAAGAAGCGGTCGATTGCGCCATTCGCCACGGCCGCGGCGGATGGAAGGGCGTTGCCGCGACCTTGTTGTTCCAGGAAACCCTGATGCCGATCGCGTCGCCCGAAATTGCCGATCGCTTCAAGGCCGGTTGGCATGGCGCGCCGCTGATCCGGGCGCGGTCGCGCTTTATGGATTGGCAAAACTGGCAGAAGCAGGATCGCGCGCTGGCAAAACGGCGCACCAAATGGCTGACGGTGGAAACCCGCGCCCAGGCGCTGGATGCGGCAATGGCCGGCGCCGGCGTCGCGCTGATGGACATGGCCTATATCGGAACCGCGGTGGCCGGTGGGCGGTTGAAAATGCTGGCGGAGCATCCGTTGCGGCTGCCGACCGGCTATTATTTCGTGCATGCGCCGGACGCGCGAAACCTTCATCTCCTGGCGCTGTTGCGCGATTGGGCGCTCGCGGCGGCGCGGCCGTTCCGGGAGACGTAGCGCGGGGCGGGGTGCCCTTTGGAGAGCTACCCAAACCGGCTCAGACGTGCTTGATTTGTCATCACAAATCCACGACAGCAAAGGCGCCCGTAGCTCGGGC
>DATAVN010000010.1:0-2636 GCA_036267715.1 Steroidobacteraceae bacterium
GCAGACCGGCTGTTCGGCAAGGATTATCTGTGGTCGGTGCTGGCCGGCGGCCGCCATCAGATGAACTTCTGCACCAATGCGGCGATGATCGGCGGCAACGTGCGCGTCGGCCTCGAAGACTCGCTCTATATCGGGCCAGGAAAGCTCGCCAAGAGCAATGCCGAGCAGGTGGCGAAAATCCGCCGCATCGTCGAGGAGCTCGGCTTCGAGGTCGCGACGCCAACCGAGGCGCGGCAGCTGCTGGGCCTCAAAGGCGCGGACCGGGTGAAGTTTTAGGAGCTTGAACAAGCGGTGCCGCTGGCACGGCGTCGACGCACGTGCCCTCGCCCCTTGCGGGAGAGGGCAGCACAGGAATTTGAGCAAGCACGGCCGGGTGAGGGGTGCGGCGCCGCCGTCCCCTCATCCATTCTTGTCGCGTGAACGCCGAGCAGCCTTCTCCCGCAAGGGGAGAAGGCACTGCGTCCACGCCGCATTGTGCCACCCTTGACCCAGCGGGTGGTGCGACGCTACATGCAGGCTTCCGAATGGGCGGTTAGCTCAGTGGGAGAGCACTTCCTTGACATGGAAGGGGTCACAGGTTCAAATCCTGTACCGCCCACCATCCCGCCGTCATCAGCGCGACCCCTCGCCTGCGCAGGCGTGAAGCTATTCGAACGCAGCACCAAATCGTCATTCCCGCAAAATGCAGGAATCGATATTTGGATGGGGCGCGGCTAACAGGCGCCTAGCTGCCGGCGCTGGTAGTGCATGCTTTGACGAAACTCGTCTTGGCTGCGCCGTTAAGCTTCTGCGCCGTGGCTGCATCGGTGCAGCACTTCTTGTCCGCGCTGGTCAGCGCAGCGCCGTGCAGATTCTTCGGTGCGATCTGGGTTTTGCAAGTCGCGCCGGCGGTCGCGGAAGGCGACGGCGCGGGGGCTTGCGCCATCGCGGCGCCGGCCAGACAGAACGAGGCGGCAATAATCGCGATCGTCTTCATTTTGCTCTCCAGTTTTGTTTTATCCACCGCAGAGAGACCTCAACGCACTCAACTGTCACGGTGTTTGCACCACACCGTTCGGGCTCGCCTTGTCGACGATGTCCGGCAGATACTTCGCCAGCATCGCCAGCGTCTGATCCACCGGCAGCCCGAGGTGGCGGGCGAATTCCTGAAGCTGACTATTGCCGAGCACGGCTTTGAGCTGGTCCTCGGTGATCGGCATGTTGCCGCCATTGCCGAGCCACGACTGCACCTGCGGGCCAAGTCCGCCCTGTTCCAGCGCCGCCACCAGACCGGCGAGATTGTGATATTGGGTCTGCGCCAGCACCGCGTTGATGATGCCCGGCAGTGCCTCGCTTTCCAACGCGCCCTTGAGGCTGTCCAACAAGCCCATGGTTACGCTCCCTAAAGCCTACAGCCCCAGCCGCAAATGCCAAACCACAAGCGCGAAGTCGCTGTGGCGTCAGATCGGGATGGAACCTTAATCCATCGCCACTCCTGGCACTAGGGGCCATTGTTAATGGCCGCCAAACCCGCTCCGTCCCGGCCCTGCTTGTGCTAACCTGCGGCGTCGTCCCGCGGAGTGCGGGCCATGCGGCGAGGCGGCGATGGAGGCAGTGCGGCTGACGGTGCGGGTCGACTTCGGCGGGGACCGCGCGCTCGGGCCGGGAAAGATCCGGCTCCTGGAAGCGATCCGCAACACTGGCTCGATCTCGAGCGCCGGCCGCGCACTTGAAATGTCGTATCGGCGGGCCTGGCTCCTGGTCGATGACATGAACCGCTGCTTTCGCGAGCCGGTGGTGACGACGCAGCCCGGTGGTGCCCAAGGCGGCGGCGCGGCACTCACCGCGTTTGGCAATGCGCTGATTGATCAGTACCGCGCCATCGAAGCCCAGGCGACCGCCGCCGCCGAGCCGCAATTGCACGCACTCGAAGTGTCGCTGCGCAACCGGGTGCGGCGCCCGCAGAAGCGGTCGAAGACATCGATCCGCGCCGCCATGCGGTAAGGATTTCCTCGCAGCGATCGCCCTCCCGATCGGCAGCCATGCTGCAAAGCAGTCGGCGGTCAGCAATGCGGGGCCAGGGGCCGTCGCTATGCCGCCCGGCGCAGCCCGAACAGGCCGCAGCCCGCGATCGCCGCCAGCGCCAAACTGATCAGCACGTTGTAGCCGGCGAGCGAGATGCCGAGAAAGCGCCATGCCGCCTCGTCGCAGCGCACCACGTTGATGGTCTGCAATTGATCAAGCAACGAACCGCCGGTCCGAAGGTCGGTGATCGGCCCCGAGCAGTCGGTTGGCCCAGCCCAGAAGTGCCATTCGACCCCAGCGTGATAGGTGCCGAGTGCGACACCGCACAGCATGGTGAGGATGATGGCGATGAAGCCCACGGTCAGAATCTGCCGCGGCGCGCGGGCCAACGCCGCGATCGCCACCAGAAGCGAAAGGGGGATGACCACATGGTAGGGCAGCCGCTCCTCCAGACACAGCGGGCACGGCGGCAGCTTCAACACATATTGGAAATACCAGGCGCCCAGAATGGTCGCCACCGCGATGACGAGGATAGCCAGCGCCGCAGTGGCGGCGGGCTCGTGGCGCAGCCGGCCGGGCCAACTCTGTTTCATCTCTGTCTCATCGCCGTTCGATCCGCTGCCCTGCCGAGG
>DATAVN010000011.1:0-137506 GCA_036267715.1 Steroidobacteraceae bacterium
TGAGTTCCTTGGGCAACTCGAAGTGAAAGTCAGTGCGCAGCATGGCTCTTAAGGCATTCTACCAAGACGGGCAATCGCTTATACTGCCAGGCCTGGCATGCCCGAATGGCGGAACTGGTAGACGCGCCGGACTCAAAATCCTTTAAAGATTTCCTACCAGTACATTTAAACTACTTAAATCAATAAGATAGGCATAAGCGCAACGAGCTGATAGTCTTTCACATACGTTACACAGTTGCACAGTTTTGGCCTCGGAAGGAGTCGCGAGCCATGACCGAAACACACAGCATCATGGGCGAGAGTGTTCACGTCTATCGACGTGAGAACAGCCGCAAATGGCAGTGCTCCACTTTCCTCAACGGACGCAACTGGCGCGTTACCACCAAGACAGACAGCCTTTCACTCGCCAAAGAGTTCGCCGAAGACTGGTATCTGGAATTGCGCGGCAAGAGCCGCGCTGGCTTGCTAGAGGAGAGAAAGAAAGGCAAAAAGTTTAAAGAGGCGGCGGCGAAATTCCTGGAAGAGCTGCCGATCCTTACGCACGGCCAGCGCAGCGAGCGCTACGTGGAAGACCAGAAGCAGCGCCTCGATGCCGTGATCCTGCCATTCCTGGGCGACCGGTATCTATCCGAAGCTCCCGGTTCGATTTCCGAATACCGCATTCACCGCGCGCAAACATGCAAGACCGGCAAACCACCCTCTCGCAGCACGATGCACCAAGAGATCGTGGTCATCCGGCAGGTCTACAAAAGCGCGATAAGGCACGGATGGTTCGATCACTTGCCGGACCTTTCCGTACCCTACAAAGCATCGGGAAAAGTCGTGCGTCGCGCATGGTTTTCGCCAGAAGAATACAAAACGCTTTATGAAGCGACACGCGAACGGGCGCGGCATCCCAAAAAACCTCGCTGGAAGAATGCCTGCGAGAACTTCCATGACTACGTGCTGTTCATGGCAAATACGGGTCTACGGCCGGACGAAGCCGCCCGCCTGCAGTATCGCGACGTCAATATCGTGGTGGACGACGAAACGCGGCAACGCATCCTTGAAATCGAGGTACGCGGCAAGCGAGGTGTTGGATATTGCAAGAGCATGCCGGGCGCCGTGACCCCGTTTGAGCGCCTCGCAAAGCGCAATAGTCCACCCTCCTCCGACACCATTATTTTTGGGAACGTGCAGCGCGAACTTTTCAACACCGTCCTCGACGAACTTGGCCTCAAGATCGATCGCGACGGACAGCGACGCACGGCCTACAGCCTCCGCCATACGTACATATGCATGCGTCTCATGGAAGGCGCCGACATCTACCAGGTCGCGAAGAACTGCCGCACCAGCGTCGAAATGATCGAGAAATTCTACGCCGCCCACATCAAGCACATGCTGGACGCATCGGCCATTAACGTCCGAAGACTGCGCCGGAAAGCCAAGCGAGCCGAAGAACTTGCCGAGATCTAGTTTTTTGCCGGTATACTAGTGGGCTAGCGCTATAAAATGGTTCCATTGCCCGAGTGGCGGAATTGGTAGACGCAGTGGACTCAAGCAAAATTTGAGCCCTCCGGGGGAAACCCCGAAGGTGAAGCCCGTCAAACTCGGTGAAGGCCCTGGACGAAACGTCCGAGCTAACGCCGAGCCAAGCCCCGGAGACCCGGGGAAGGTGTAGAGAGCAGACGGCGGGCACCTACGGTCGCAAGACTACGGTGAAGGCGTGCTCCAGACTACGAACGTCGCAGATGCGGCGGCGGCGAAAGCCGAAGTAGCAAGAAAATCCACCGCCGTTAAAAGCGTGTCGGTTCGACTCCGACCTCGGGCACCATCTCTTCGAACAATAACAATTTGAGCGCGGTTGGCGCTCTTCCTTTCAAATTTCCGAAGGGAAATTTCTCTTCGAGGCGAACGCCCTCTCGTTTGCCCTTCGCGCCGGTGGCGCATTTCAACCTTCCGTCGATCCGGGCAAATGGCTCAGTCGGCCAGTTTCCCGTGGATCATCGAATCCTGGCCAGCACATCTGCCAAGTAAGAGTCCGACTCGGGCGTAAAGCGCTGTTGAGCGAGGTCATGGTAACCCACGCCTAAGACCCTGCCCATAAGGTCCTGGTTGAGTCGGTAGAACTTGCCAGCATCGAACGGCACGATGATTTGGTCCGCTTTGAGCTTTTCAACAAGAGCCACACCGCGCGCGTCCTTGGTCATGCGGCTGTGATCGATCTTGGCTGCCAATCTGACAAGGGCCCCCTTACTATGCGATCGGAATGCCGTTAGGATTCTTCTAAGTCGCCGACGCATGAATGTCACATCGTCGGGGGCCGCGGGAACCTCAACAGCGTACTTGTTCCAAGGATACACTGATGCTCCGGGCCAAGAGACCGACAGATCAGCATCCCGAACAGTCACCGTCTGTACACCCTCACAGGCTGCCTCGCGTGCGAAGAGCGCGACCGTTCGGAGTTCTTTCGGGCCGTCCGAGCCGCCGCTCTGAACCAGCACTTGCTTGGCGGATACGAACAGGTTCTCGACCGAGAGCTCGGTGGGCGCGCCGATCTGCTGAATGATGCCGTCACCCAGCTCGACGGTTATTGTGCGGGCGTCCACATAGACGTTAGAGAACGGCGAGTGCAGCTCGAGGATCGAGTCGGAGTTGGTTAAATAGGGTCCCCATGTGCGGCCTGCGGCGGCCTCGTTCGTGCTTGGGTCCATCCGTTCCAGAATTTCGATGTTCACCTCAATAGACGAGCTATCTTCGCTGTCCGCCTGATCGGAGATTTCAAGCTGCACACGCTGGCCCGGCATGATCTGAGAGTTCAGTGCCTGGTACAGAATGCCGACATCAGCCAGCGGGATGTGCCGCTGCAGCCCCGCCCCCAACCGTCGATCGTATAACTCGAAGAAGATTCCGGATATCAGGTTAGGCTGCGCGGTCACTGCCTTACGAACGAGGCCCGCCTGATCCGACCTCCTTAGCGCCCAAGCAACCACATAGGCCGCGAATACGGGATTCGATGCGACACCGTTCGCTGAGACAAAAGGATGTTGCGGAGCAAACCGCTCGACCATCTCCTGATAGGTCGTGTAGTACGTCTCTCGCGGAAGCTCCGGATTTGAAGGCGGGTTGCCACCAAAGAGGCCGAACGCAACCCGTTGAAGTTGTTCCTCTACAGTGTAGAGTTTTTCGAGAACACTATCGGGGGCTTCCGGATGCTGCTCGCGAAACTGCCCATTAAGCTTCCCCTGCTCGCGCTCGAGGATTGAAACCGTGATGTCGTCGATCAGGTCGATCTGACTGGTTGCCGTGAGCTTTGCGAGCTTCGCCTGAGGGTTGAGCCCATCCGCCTCCAGGGTAAATTCGCAGATGGCATCCAGCACGGGTGCATATCCAGCGAACCGCGTTTTGTCACAGCCCGCCACTTCGATGAGCTTCGCTCTTGCCTGTTCCGCAAGATCGTGAAAGACCGAAGCGTGTCTGTCATAGGCAGCTATGAAGGTCGGCGATCGAGTTGCGATGATCGGCAACTTGCTTTGCAAATACAGGGAGGCTTGCGCGTCGGAGAAAAACTCGACCTTCAAGAGACAGGCGTTATATCCTTTCTCGGTCAGCAATAGGTAGGCATCCTCTGCTGCAATCGCGCGACCCAGGAGCACCGTTGGCAGCGCGGATTCCAAGGCCGCAATTTCCGCGAGATCGAGCAATCCGGCCTCATAGCCCTGAGGCCCAGCGCGCATCTGGGCCTCATCCAGTGCATCCACCACTAACGCAATTTTCCCATCAGCAGCCTCCGACGGGGCCTTGAGCCCGAAGGCATTCGCGAGACCACCGGTAAAGAAATTGCCGCCGAGAGGCGATGTCTTCGCGAGATCTACAATGACTGAATCGGTCGCCGACGCCAGGGCCCCTGCGTACGAGCTCTTCCCAACAGCGCCAGGAGCGGCGATGATCAGTAGCCGTGCGGTGTCTGGATTGCCCGCGACAATCGTTAGCGTCGGCTCGACAAAGCCAGGTATTGCCGCTGCACTCGACAGCCAACCACCTAGTGCGCTGGACGTCCTGCGGACGGCTCCTGCAAGCCTGGGTTTCCAAAATTTCTCGATGTCCAGCATCTCACGATCCCCGGAACCATTGCACGACTTTGCTCCAGCGCCTCGGCCGTTCGAGTGGGGCAGTAGTCGGGGCTACAGTCGCAGCCGGTGGAGATGCGCCTCCGCCCGAAAAGTAATGGTCTTGAGCGACCAGATCACGCGCTCGCACGGTCTCGATCTCCTTCTCCGTAAAGGCTTCCGACCAAGCGACATTGCCCGCTTGTAACCAGTAGTGGGACTTGCAGGGAAGCGACCAACTGCCGACGGAGGGGTGCAGCGAGACATGGATGCCATCGAAGGTCAGCCTCCATTTCGTGGGATGAATGGGAGTAATGACCTCGCGTCCACAACCGCAAAAACACTTGTGTGCCGAGGTCGCATACTGGCCACTCACGTACAAGACACCCTCCTCCAAATTGTCGGGTAGTGTGTCCACAAATCTGTGCCTATAGGCGGAGCGCCTCGCTGCCGATGCCATCCTGTTACGGTGCGCCATTGGCGGCCCCCTCATCTTGGAGTAGCTTGTTCGTGCTGATGACGTACGTCGTGTTGAAGCTCGGACTGGGATCGAAGTAGAAGCCACATAGCTTCTTCCATTGAATGACCGCGAGCGCGGCATTCAACGCGTTCATCTCCGCAATCTGGATATTTCGCGCGTACACATTCTCGGCCGCGTTATCCGCACAGGAGACGCATTCCCAGACGTGGCTTCGATGGCCTGGAGTGGAGGTCGTGACCCTGGCGATACCCGTCAGCACGTCTTCGGCCAGCTCAATCCCCATTCCCACATCAATGAAACGCTTGTCTGCGACATGTAGGGCCTCGATCAGCAACCGCTTGGTTGGGCCTGAATCCATGCAAATAAACACGAAATCCATGGTCTGTAGGAACTCGAGGTCCACCGAGCTGACGAAGGTGGGGTGAGCGACCACACCTCTATGCATGTGCGAATAAATTGCCTTGAAGTAGTCGACCTTGAGTAGACCCTTCTGCAGGTCCTCGTTAGAGGGCGCACCGGGAGCCCGAAAGGCGTTATGCTGAAAAAATCGGTCCCCGTCGAACAGGTGAATCTCGCCCACCGGCACCTTCGCGATCAGGTCGAGCAGGTATGAGCCCGTGCCGCCCAAACCGACAATGGCGACTTTCGAGGCGGACAACTTCTGACTTAGGAGCGCGATACCGGCGCGACTGGATGCCGTATCGATGTAATTGAAGGGGGTATTCTCCTCGGTATTGATAACAGGCCGAACAAAGAGTGGCGAAGCCGTAGGATCTATTGCCTGGGCATACCCGACTAGAATGCCGGCATACGTGCGAACCTTCTCGTAATAGTCCCGGTATATTCCCGCCCGGGGCTTGCTCGAGAAGGCGTGATCCACAAACAATCCCGGAGCCAATTGCTGGCGTTGGGATTGATTGCGGATCGCTTCAATCGGTGCACCCTCGTTCGTGCATGGGAAGTCCCCGGCGAAGCGAATGACATGTGTGCTCGGCTGCTGCGTGCGATCGGCCGACAGCGTGAGCTCGGTGACTAACACTCCGCGACGAATATTTTTCTGGGCGTCTACATAGGGAATATCAGCTACCAAAAGATGTCCATCCCGGACCTCAACACTATATCCCTCGTCCCGCAAGCGCCGGAGATCTGAGTTACGATCGACTAGTTTCTGTGACATCGAAAATCATCCCGTCCCGTATCTTGACGGTACGTCCGGCAATCAACTTGCCTTCAGGGTTTCGTGGAGGACCGTTGCTATACGCCACGGTATAGACAGTCTGAGGCGACGGCGGCCCCTCCGGAAATGCCAGCTTCACGACACTCTCGAATGAGATCCTTCTCCCCATCACAGTCTTGCGTCTGGCATTGACGATGATGACGTGCTCAACCTCGTGAGCATGGTCAGAGTAGAAGTGCTCATCCTGTACCAGTGTGATGCTCGGCGCGTCCTTAGGAACCAACTCGTCCTCATGGTTGCCGGTCACCTCTCGATAAAGGACCTGTCCGTCCGGCACATGAGCCGCGGCATACAGGACGTCCCCTGACAGCGGGCTCGGGAGCTCCAGGGGCCTTCCATCGATGTGGATCCGTACCTTTATGGCAGTCGCTTGATCGCTCATGGTCGCTTTCCTTCGGTCATAGCTTAAGTTTCTTTATGCATTAGTTTAATTGATTAGTCAAGTTATCTAACGTATAAATACCGCCAATGAGTGAGCAGCAGGACGGCAAGCGACGCTGGGGCGCAGAACAACGCCTTGAATTTATTGAATTTCGGCTATTTTGGGAGGGAACCCTCAATCGGGCGGATATTATCGATCAGTTCGGCGTATCCGCCGTCCAAGCGTCAGCGGACCTCGCTCAGTACAAGGGCATTGCCCCGAATAACCTGGATTACGATCTGTCCCAGAAGCGCTTCATTGCGGCCGACAACTTCACCCCGAAACTTGGTCTTCCCAATGCGGACCGCTACCTAGTCCAGCTCAAAGCGATTGCCGACAAGGTTATCTCGGTGGGTGACACTAGTATTGGAGCGCCACCCACGATCGATGCGATGCCGATCCCGCATAGGAGGGTTGATTCCAACATTCTGCGGCGTCTGCTGCGTGCGATTCGCGGCCAGAATGGAATCAATATCTTCTATCACTCCATGAACTCACTGCGACCACTACCGCTGTGGCGAGATATCACTCCGCACGCGCTGGCCTTTGACGGCCTGCGTTGGCACGTGCGCGCGTACTGTCACCTGGAGACGCGATTCAAGGATTTCGTCTTGTCGCGGATACTGGATCTGAGGAATGAGGTTGGGCCTGGCAAATCGGCCAGCGAGGACTCGCAATGGCACGAATTCTTTGAGGTCGTCCTGGTACCCAATCCGAAACTAGCGGACGCGCAGCGCGAGACCGTTGCCCGTGACTATGAGATGGTCGATGGATGTCTGCGCGTTCCTGTTCGCCGCGCCCTTCTCTATTACTTCAATAAGCGTCTTCGGCTCGATGTTGCCGATAAGACGGACGATCCAAAGGAGACTCCCGTCGTACTGTCGAACAAGGCTGAGTTTCAGCGGGCCCTCAAGTTGGCCGACTTCTGATCGGCTCAGCAAAAAACGCCCCTACTGCTCGTCCGGGAGCGCATCTCGTGTTGATTGGCCACGAGCGCCGGAGGCTTTTTCAGGCCATTGTGTTCTTCTTCGAGCACGCCGGAAAGCTCGGCAAGACCAAGCTCTTCAAGGCTTCCGACGCGCCTCTGCGCGTCAGACCTATCCGGTAGGTCCTGCGGCAAAATCCGCAAAGAATTCCGACGCAGGTTGAACGCCGGACACAAGCAGCCTGTCGCGCGCCCGCGTACACGCAACGTAGAACAGATTGCGCTCGGTGTCGTGAACTTCGTCGAGTTCCGATTCGTCGGCGACGGTTTCAATACGTTCCTGCAAGGGCAGCACGTCGTCGTCGCATGCCATGACGGCGATGGCCTTGTATTCGAGGCCCTTGGCGAGGTGCATGGTGCCGATGGCAATGCGGCCCTGCGGCTGTTCGAGGCGCTCGGAGAGTTCGACTTGCGTGTGCCCGGCTCCCTTCACGGCGGCGCGCGCCCTAGCGAGTTGATCGTTCGACCGGACGAAAATGCCGATCTCGGCGGCAGCGATACCGTCCGCGACGACTTTCCTGATCCACTCAGCAACGCCCTGGATTTCACGGTCGGCTTCGGCGAATATTTTTATTTCAGGATCGGGGCCGTTGAATACCGAGACCGTGCCGCGCCTGTCCTGCTCGTTGCCGTCAACGTCCTGCACAGTCTTGGGCAGAAGCCGGTCGGCGGCCTGCCGGATTTGGTGAGACGTTCTGTAGTTCACTTTAAGCGTGCGCGAGCGCCCGCGTATATCGACGCCAAGCGCCTTCCACGAAAATGGCTCCTGAAATATGCGCTGTCCAAGATCGCCTGCAAAGAAAAGTGCGTCGGGTCCGCCCGGTGTGATCGCGGCAAGCATCCGCAGTTCTGGTACACCGAGGTCTTGTGCCTCGTCGATCACTGCATGGGTGAAAGGCTTTCCGTCCCGCCGCGAAAAATGCTCCGTGACTTTCCCGAAGATGGAAGGCCAGGTGAGAAGGCCTTGCGCCTCAATGATCTGACGCGCCCGCACAAAGACCGGCCAGAGCTTTTCCCGCTGTTTGACGCCGAGACGGTTTTTGCGGCCCAGCCGTGGAACATCCTGATAGGCATCCAAGCTATCCAACTGCCACGCATCGACGACGTTGAGCCATTCCGAAGCGAGAAATCGCAGCGTAAAGCTGGTCAGGGACGCTTCGTGCGCCGCAGACTTTAGCGCCCCGCGAACCTGACTTTCGGTCGCCGCTCTGGGGTGATGTCCAAAGGCCAGCGTGAACAGCTCATGTGCCACGCCCTTGAAGGGCAGGACCGTCACACGAGGAACGATGCTCTTGTCCTCGCCCGTGAGAATGCGAAGCTTCCCTTCAAGCGCATTGGCGAGCGGCAAGGAAAACGTTGTGAGCAACAGCCGGGCCTGCTTGTACTGGCGCAGGATGTTGGCGGCGCGATGGAGGGCCACGACGGTCTTGCCAGTACCCGCCGAACCGGACACGCGCGCCGGGCCGCCAAATGATTGCTCCACCACTTGCCGCTGCGACGGGTGGAGAAAGACCGTCCATTGCTCCCACGGGAATTCGAGCGCGCGTTTCAGCTCATCGACATCCTCCATGATGCGGAAGCGCCGCTGCGCGTCAGGATGCTCGAAGGGGCTTATCGTAGAGGGCGCGGTGACAGCCGACACCTGCGGTTTCGTACCGACCGCTAGATCGAGCAACGCCTCCGCCGCCTCGTGCGGCAGATGCTCGGCGATGTCGAATATCGTGTCCTCGGTGGCGGCCTTCACATCGGCCAGCCAATCAACCGGCACGCCGTATGAAAGCATTTCTTCGTCCGTGATTTCGGGGAACAGGGGAGGTATAACGGCGCGAGCCGGCTCTACGGGCTGCTCCACCTCCACGAACTTGCGGACCATGATCTCCTGAACGCGCTCGCGTACCTCGACGATCTGTGCCGCGCCGGTCGTCGGGTGCGTCTCAATACGGCGGCGCTCGGCCCACGCGTAGGCATCGTTGTGATGATCGACGTAACAAATCAGAAAGCTGTCGGCCGTCTTGTGGACGATCAGGCGAATGTCGCTGCTGACGCGCATGGACCAGAAGTTCCGGTCCTTCGACTTGTCGATTCGGTGGAATTGCAGCCCCGGCGCTGCGGGATTCATCTGCAAGTCGAATACGGTCTCCTTGACTGCCTTCTGTTCCTGGGCAGAAATGCGGCACAGCGCGGACTGGAAGCTGTCGGCGATACAGAATCTCACAACGTCTCCTCGCCGCCTTCTTTCGGGGGTTCGCCGTCGTATCTCCTCACACCGATGAGCTTTCGCTCGGCGATACGGGGGATCAGTCTGTCCTGATCGCTCCCGATGAGAGCGACAATCTGCTCTTCCGAGATGTCGTGGAAGTCGCGTCGCAAGGTGAGGATCGCTCGTGCGTTGTCAATCTTCAACGCTCGAAGCGACTCCCCGTCTTTCTCCAGCTCCACCTGTTTGCGCGACGTCTCGATTTTCGCCTGATTGTCGGCTTCGCGGCGAAGTTCCCGTTCCGTAAAGAATTTGATGAGCCGGTCAACAATTCCTTCAATAGCCCGACAGGCTTCGCCGAGGCCAACGAGGTCTATCTTGCCGGGCGAAGCATAGTTGATGCGTGCGACGCGCATCCGGTGCGAGCCGCGTGCGACAGCGCGCGCCCGTGCCAGAAGCCAGTCGTTGGAGAGGTCCAGATGCTCGTCAAATGACACGGGCAGGTAAGGCCGCTCTAACCAGTAGAACGGCGGATCATCGGGGAACCGGCGGTTGAGGGCCGCCTTGTAGTAAAGGGACTCGACGCCCTTGAGGACTTCGATGAAGTCCTCAGGTTCCCAGCTTCCATCTATTTTCAATCGCAGCATCCCGCCCACCCTACACGGCAAATACCTTCATCACTTCGTCACCGAAGTGGTTGATGACCTTCACAGCGAAGCGTCCCGTCCCCGGGCGCAGGAAAGGACGCGACGTGTCGCGGTACAGGGTCGCCCAAGCATCCTCGTCGATCTCGGCCTTCAATGCCGTCTTGAGCGATTTGTACGGATCGTTCGCGCCCATGAAATAGGCGTGGCGGACGAAGAAGCTTTCTTCGTTGTAATCCGTGTCGATGAACCAGGCGGCGATGTCATCCTTGCCACTGGCGCGGACTTCCCCCGTCTTCGGATCGAACACATCGACGCCGAGAACTTCGACGACGATCTCGCCGTCCTTGTCAAAGTCCCACTTGATGTCTGGCTCGCCGAACACGACGAAGAGATTGCCCGCGCCAGTGTTCTTGAGTTCCTCGGACATATGCAGTTCGGGGTTCATCTTCGCCTTGAGGATCGGCAAAGGCCCCAGCTTGTTCAGTTCCGACGTGTGCGCCTCGAAATTAAAGCCACAGGCGATCAGCGCGTCGAACCGCGCGTCCAGCGCCTCACGGGCGGCGGCGGTGAGGTCGGCGCGGCTCACCGTGCCGAACTCCGGGCCGATGAAGACGGCTGCGCGCTTCTCCGTCTCGCCTTCCATGAACCGGCCTTCGGCGGCAACCCAAGTGCCAGGCCAACCAGATATGGACGTGAAGGAGATTCGATCCGCTTTCTTAGCCTGCTGCACACCCGAAGTTTTCAGGTGATCCAGAATCATGGTCGTGAAGTCGTTGAGTTGTTCCGTGCCCTTGGGCAGTTTGTATGGGCGCTCTCCTCTGACAGCGTCTCTGACAAAATAGCCTTCGCTCGACGGCACGACGCGGTGCGGGGAAAGGCTTTCGACGGTGAACGGTCCTGCGACACGGACGCGGGACTTGTCCTCATACGGACGGTCGTAGAGCAGTTCCACGTCGGCCTTCTTGGCAATCGACTCGTCGATCTTCTTCTGCCGCGCGATGCGCTGTTCCCACCATGCGGCATGAGCCTTTCTAGTCTTGTCCGGCCAGCCGGACTCCGTCTCGCGCGGGATTTCCCATTCTTCCCATTTCTTGCCGAGCGCAGCATTCAGATCACGGCGAAGGGGATCCAGCTTTGCCTGGAACTCCTCCCAGATCACGTCGATTTCGGAGTTGTTCGCAATAGAACTTAGCATGACGTGCGGAGCACGTTCATATACGAAACCATGACGAATGTCGCCAAGCGTGACACCATCGACCGGCGGCTTCGCGGTCACTTCCCCTTCCTTGAGACGGCCTTCGTTACTGTCCGCGAGCAAGTAATAGGGATACTTCGCACCCATCACCCGCGCGCGGGCCAGCGCCAGCGCCACGCGAGAAGTATCAATGGTGATCCAGCGCCGTCCCCATTGCTCGGCGACGGTCGCCGTCGTGCCCGAGCCGCAGGTCGGGTCAAGCACGAGATCGCCGGGATCGGTTGCCATCAAGAGGCACCGTTGGACAACCGTCAGAGCAGTCTGGACAACGTACACCTTGTCACCACCGAACTGATTTTGGCCAAGCGTGTCCGACCACAAGTCAGATAGCGCATAGGCGGGGAAGTCGTCCAAATATCTAACGTAACCCAAATTGTCGTTGCCGCTTGCCTCGATGCGTCCTGCTTTGAGCAGGCGTTGCATTCCAATCTCATTCGTTTTCCAACGAACTGACAGAGATGGACGATATACTTTTCCTGCGAGCGTTACGGGAAACCACGATGCGGCCCCTTCTCCTTTCTCCCTGCCCATACTCTGACTGGTCAGGTTGTCCCGGAAATAGATTTTCCATTCGTCGGGAACGTTCGCCGCACCCGATGTTTCCTCGGGCGTCATGTTTCGTCTTTCACCTAGCCAAGTGCGGACGTTTTTGTAGCCTGTACCGCCTTTCTCGCCCGGACGCTTCCGAATGAGATAAGTGCGGTACTTGAGGGCTTCCTTTCGCTTAGAAAACCACAATACCCGATCCAATGTCGGGGCCAGATAGTCGCCGGTCGAGCTACTTGTTTTTGCGAAGACGATCTCGACTACGAAGTTCTCAGCGCCAAAGACTTCCTCCATTAGGGCGCGAACTCGATGACAATTCTCATCTCCGATCTGCACAAAGATGCTGCCGCTCTCCGTCAGCAAGTCACGCATCACGGTCAAGCGGTCGCGGAGATAGGTCAGGTATGAATGGATGCCGTTCTTCCACGTGTCACGGAAGGCACGGACCTGTTCCGGTTCACGGGAGATTTCTTCGATCTTCCCATCCTTCACATCGCGGGAGCGCGTTGAGACCTGCCAGTTGGAATTGAATTTGATTCCGTAAGGCGGATCAAAATAGATGCACTGCACTTGTCCGCGCAGGCCTTCGCGCTCGGTAAGGCTCGCCATCACCTGCAAGCTGTCGCCGAGGATGAAACGGTTCGACCAGTTCTGGTCGTGGGCGTAGAACTCGGTCTTCGCTGCCGGGTCGATCCCGTCGAAATCATGGAACAGGTCCAACGTGCCGGGGCTGACTGCATCGCGCTTGTCTTTCGTGCGGCGGGCCAAGTCGTCGATGATCGCCTTGGGGTGAATCTTCTCCTGAATGTAGAGCGGCGGCGCGTTGACAACGAGATCGGACCAGTCCTGCTGGTCCTTACCGCGCCAGGTGAGCTGCGCGTCCGATATGTCGATATAGCCTTTAGCGGCGGCTTCCTTGATCTGGTCCGGCGTCAGCCGGACGCGGGTTCCCTTCCATACAAGCTGCGGGTCGAGGTCTTTGTCGCGGGGGCGGGCTTCGCCTTCCGCCAGCGGATAGCGGCGCGCATAGACAACCGGCTCGAACGGCTGAAGTTCTTCTGCGCGCTGCGCGGCGGATTGCAGTTCGGCGGTCGGGATGTTCTTCCGCTTCGCCTCCTTGTGCGTCAGCGTCTCGACCTGTTTCGACCCGCCCGCCGCCTTTCTCTTCCTTTTACTCATTCGCCACTCGCTTTCTTCAATTCTTCGCCGCCACCCGCCGCGACCGCGCGATCAATCAATGCGCCAAATTCCTTCTCCATCTCGAATACGTCGGTGAACTCCTCGAACGCCCAGCGCCCGTAGGTGCCAAGATTGTTCACGCCCCTGATCCATTGCTGCCGCATGGTCTCGGATTTGAGTTTGACGTTCTCGCGCCGATAGCCCTTCACCTCGACGATCAGGTACAGCGGGTCTTCGGGTCCGTGCCCGTCGTCGATGTTGACGATGAAATCAGGCACATAGAAACGCGCTATCGCGCCGTCCTTGTAAGGCACTTCGAGACCAAGGCCCTGGTTCTTGACGTAGGAAAGCACGCGCGGATGCGCCTCGGCGGCGCGGGCAAGTTCGGCCTCCCAATTGCTGTCGCAGACGACGTAGTTGACATGGCATTTCGCCGGCGAGGTCGCGTAGAGGTCCTTGCTCGTCATGAAGCCGACATGGCGCGTCGAGCCTTTCGGGTTGTACGGGTCCAGGACGGCGCGGATGCGCTCTTCGTCGCCGATAGCGGCGGCGATGCCGTTATAGATGCGCTCGGCGGCCTGCGCGGCGATGGTGAGGATTTGCAGCATCCACGGACCGGTGCCGCCTTTGCACTGGAGATAGCCTTCGTCGATCCAGCGGCGGACGATGCGTTGAATTTGATAGAACAGATGCAGCTTCGGCTCGCCGTCAGCGTCCTTGAAATACGAATAGAGAAGATACTTCGCCAGTTCATAGGACACCGTGCTGGGGCGTTTGTCCTTCATTTCGGCGACAGTGAGCGTAACGCCTTCGCCGACGATGCCTTCAAGAAGGGTCTGTCCCGGCCCGACCATATCGGGCGTTAGAACCAACTTTGAATTGTCCGTGAAGCTCGCCTCCAGCTTTTCTTCTGGCAGGTCAATCCGATAGCCAACCACGCGGGGGAAGATCATTTCCAGCGCCGCGCGCTCGCGCTGTGCCGCGACGCGCGTCATCTTTTTGGGCGGCTTGACCGGTGCGACCTGGGGTTTCGCTGTGAAGTCGAACGGGATGCCCATGATGTCGGCGTATTCGACGTTGAAAAGCCCTTCCGTATTCAAGTCGTAGGAATAGCGGCGCAGGCCGCGTCCGACGACCTGCTCGCATAGGAGCTGCGTGCCGAAGGCACGAACGCCCAGGATGTGCGTGACGGTGTTGGTGTCCCAACCTTCGGTGAGCATGGCGACGGACACGACGCAACGCACCTGCTCGCCGAGCCTGCCCTTTTTGCCAACGGTGTTCATCACTTCCCGTAAGAGATCGGAGTCGGCAAGTTCGCCAACTTCGCCCGCGCCGGAACGTTGGGCGATCTCGCGCTTGTATTGCTCGATCTCAAGGGCAGCGGCACGACGGAAATCGTCGTCGAGAGCCTCGCCGGATTCAAGCTGCTTGCTGTCGATCAGCAACGTGTTGGGACGGGCCAGGCGGTTGCCGTGTTCATCGAAATTGCTGAACAGCGAAAGGTGGCCGTGGTGAACGGTTCGGAGCTCCTCGCTGTCCTCGGCGACAGGCCTTTGCCAGCCGGAAATCCATTCATACACCAGTTTGGACGCGGACGTGTTGTTGCAGACGACGATGAAGACCGGCGGCGTGTCGATGCCGGCCTGTCTCCATTTCTCGAACGTCTCCTGATAGTGGTTGTAGAGGGCGACAAGAGCGGTTTGCAGTTTCGCCGGAAGTGAGTTCGGATCGAGGTCGCCCTGACCCTTGCCGCGTCCCTTCTTGGGCATTTCGCCGCGGATGTGTTCCCACAGGTTGCGGAACACCGGAACCTCGGCTTCGGGAATGTTGTCGGCAGTAGGTACGCGGGGCAGTTTGACGATGCCGCACTCAATCGCATCCATCAGCGAGAAGTCGCTGACCGTCCAAGGAAAGAGCGTACCTTCTGCATAGCCCGAGCCGCTCAGGAAGAACGGTGTGGCGGACAGGTCGTAAACGGCGCGAACGCCCAGCTTGCGCTTGAAGGATTCGATGCCGCTGATCCAAAGCCGTGCGGCATCGTTCTCTTCCTTGGCGGCGGCTTTGTCCTCGGCGGCCAGTTCGTCGATGTCCTCGTTGCCCGGCCTTTCCCGGTAGCAATGGTGGGCCTCATCGTTGATAACGACGATATTCTTGAGGCCCATGAGTTCTTCCGCAACCCGACGAACCATCTGACCTTCGGTTTCTTTGGTCACGATGGGCGCGTGCCGGCCTTGGAGGAGCGAGCGCCCGACCTTGTTCACGTCCAGCACTTCCTTGAGCTGGAGGGCGTGATAGTTCGTGATGACGATTTTGGCTTTGTTGATGTCGTCCAGCATGTCGCCGGGCAATAGTTCGCGGGCGCGGTAATAGCTGTCGATGTCGCTGGGAAGCAGGACGCGGAGGCGGTCCTTTATCGTGATGCCAGGCGCAATGACCAGGAAGCCGCGAGAGAAGTTGCTGCTGGCTGGGTAGCGAGCAGCGTTCACCGTCTGCCACGAAATCAACATGGCCATGACGGTGGTCTTGCCCGCGCCGGTGGCCATCTTCATGGCAAGGCGGAGCAGCTCTGGGTTGGTCTGTTCGTTGGCCCCGAGGATGTGTTCCGCGATGTGGGAATACTGCTTCTTGCCCTTCGCGACCTCGGTCAGCCAGATGACGGTTTCGACCGCCTCCACCTGGCAGAAGAAGGGGCGCACGCCCTGGAACTGATGGCTGCGCCAGTAGGTGAGAAGCCGCGCCGTCGCGGGCGTGACGCCCCAGGAGGCGGGAGCCAGCTTCCGCCATGTACCGACGTGCGAGCGAATCTCGTTGATGATCGGCGTCGGGTTGTATTCCTGCTCCTCGGACGAAAGCCCGTCGTCGCCGTGCAGGTCGAGACTGCGCTGATCCTTGCTGGTCTTCCCCTTCCGCTTGCGCGGCTTCGGGACGGGCGTAATCAGTTCGGACTTGCGCCGCCCGTCGCGCGGCGGTTCGTCGAGCGGCTGGCCTTCGGCGTCGAGGGGGTGGTGCCGGGTCGGCTCCTCGTAAGGGGAGTTGAGTATCGGCTGCTCGAAGAACGGGTTAGGTTGCTGCGTCATAGTTACAAACGCCCCTTCTTCGCGTCGAGGCTTCCCGCCATAAGTTCTTGTCTTTACGAGCAATATGGTACAGCGTCCTCCGTTGTTCCAAGAACTCTTTTCCGACGACGCGGGCAGCACAGCTCCCTTCTTAGCCGCTCTGCGGGCTTTTGAGGAGACATGGGGATGGCACACCCGACGCATCTTGCGATGGCGGCCACCGGGCGGCCTGATTTAGCGTTTTCCCTTATCCGCCAACGCGCTACGATGGCAGCCACGGCGGCAGCCATTGGCGGCTGCTGGCTGCCACACATCTCGGAAAAGGACCGTTCCCGATGTCTGCCACGGACGATGCCAAAGCCGATCGCCTGACGTTGCGCCTGCCCGGCCGCGACCTGGAGCGGCTGCGGGAACTGGCGCGGCAACGGCGCATTGATGTCGCGGCCCTGGGGCGCGAGGCGATTAGCGCCTACCTCGACGGCGTGGACCCGCACGCAGTACAGGAGCGCCTAGCGCAAGAGCTGACGACCACCATACGCGAGCAGGCTGACCGCGTGATCGAACGTCACGAGCAGGTTATCCGCGCCCTGATCGCGGCGCTGAACGAGCGCCTGGCCGAGAAGCCATGATGCACTGGCTGCACATGCTCTGGACCGGCGACGGCCTGTGGGGGTGGCTCCTGCCCTGGCTGCCGGTGCTGTTCAAGTGCGTCATTGGATGGTTCGCGCTCCGACTCGTGTATCGAATCTATTGGGCGCCGCCGTCGCCACGGGGGATACCCGTCCGCGGCAGCCGCTTGGTCTCCTTCGGCTGGGTCGGATTGCGCAAGCTCATGTCGCCCGACAAGCAGCGGCTGCGGATCGGCGGAGTAGCCTTGCCGCGCGAGCTGGAATCGCTGCACCTGCTTATCAGCGGCTCTACCGGGGCGGGTAAATCGCAAACCATCCAGGGCACATTGGGCACGCTACGAGCGCGCGGCGATGCAGCCATCATCACCGACATCGGTAGCGAAGCACTGCGCGGATTTGGGCGGGCGGATGACTGGATCATGAATCCCTTGGATGCGCGCTCAGTCGCCTGGTCACCGTTCGCCGAAATGGACGGTCCCGCCGATGCCGAACGGCTGGCCAAGAGCATGATCCCGGATCACGAGGGCATCGAGCGCGAGTGGTTCGGGTACAGCCAGGCGCTCGTGGCCGCGGCGCTGAAACGTCTATGGGAGCGAGGCGCGGCGACGAACGAATCGTTGTTACACGCCCTCACCCTGGCATCGCCGGCGGAACTGAAACTGCTGGTGCAGGGCTTGCCGGCGCAGGCCCTCTTCCACGAGGGCGCGGAGAAGATGCTCGCGAGCGTGCGCGGCATCATTGGCAGCTACTTCGCCCCGTACAGCTACTTGCCCAAGGAGGCGGGACATAAAAGCTGGTCGATCCGCCGCTACGTGCGCGAAGGCAAAGGCTGGCTGTGGCTGTCGTATCGGGAGGATCAAGCGGCGGCGCTGCGTCCGTTGCTGGCCGCGTGGATCGGTGAGGCTGTGAATGCCAAGCTCTCGTTGCCGGCGGAGCGCGTGCGCCGCCACTGGCTGCTGCTCGATGAAGTGGCGAGCTTAGGTCGCGTGCAGAGCCTGAGCGATGCGCTCACCAAAGGCCGCAAGTATGGGCTCTGCGCCATCGTGGGTCTGCAATCGGTCGCACAGTTGCGCGATGCGCACGGCCAGGACGGCGCGCAAACCTTGCTCTCGTGCCTGTCCTCGCAATTGTTGCTGCGGGCAAATGACCCCGAGACCGCCGAGTATGCGAGCCGGCACTTAGGCGATGCGGAAGTGTTGCGCGAATCGATCTCGCAGGGCCAGCACCGCACCGTCACCCAGCAGCATCAGGTCGAGCGCCTGGTGCTCGCCTCGCAAATCCAAGGGCTACCGAATCTCGTGGGTTACCTGCGCCTTGCCGGTCAAGACCGCGTGCGTCGTGTGAGCATCCCGCTGATCCAACGTGAGACCAACATTGAGGCGTTCGTGCCGCGAGGCCCCAGCGCCGAGGCGCCGCCCGCGGCGCCGGCATCGTCCCCCGTGCCGAATGCGCGCCGTCCGTTGCTCGATGCGGATGCGATCCTTGGTCCTGCGCAGGTAACAGGACACGAAAAATGAAGGAATGGCTTGTTGCTCTCGTACCTCTCATCAGCGCAGCACTAGGCGCGTTCCTGGCGTTCTTGTTTACTTCGCGCACAAAACGCGACGAATCGATCCTGCGATTTAAGGAAGAAAAATATACAAAGATGCTCATCAAGCTTCAAGGGTTCCTTGAGGGCACGATCTCCACGCAGATGAAAAGGGACCATCAATGAAATGATCCGTCTCGTGGAGAAAAACCGAGGCTCTGCTCCCGCCCCGGAGAGTGGGCAAAAGGCTATCGGCGACATAGTGCTTGCAATGCGACGTGACCTCCTACGGAAAACAAATCTCGATCACGCCGCCTTTCGTTACATGAATGTACATGAAGACGAGAAACGCTAGCGCATCATCGAGCGCGAGAGGAAAAGAGCAATGATTGCGACTGTCTCCATCGGCATCTCGATAGCAGCGTTTATGGTCTCCGTCGCGACGGCTTGGTTCACGTTGCTTCGTCGCGGTACGGTTCGCATGACGAAACCCACCGTCGTGTTCTTTGGCCCAGATGGTGCCCCTTCTCGCCATGGAGCACCGGCAAAGCCGAAAGTCTTCCTGCGTTCGCTGGTTTACAGCACAGGGAAACGAGGACACATTATCGAAAGTATGTTCGTCACGTTACGTCGCGGCGAAACCCGCCAGACGTTTAACATCTGGATATACGATCAAAACGGATTGGCACGAGGCAGTGGCGTGTACGTAGGTGAGACTGGTGTTGTCTGTAATCATCACTTCCTTCTACCCGAAGATGGCATGCGCTTTGAATTTTTGGCGGGCGACTACCAACTCGATGTGTACGCGGCCCTGGTGAGGCGATCAGCGTCGCTGCACTTGTGTTCAGTGCATTTAATCATCGGCGAACAGGCGGGGAGGCAGCTCAAAGATCCTGAGCGCGGCATCTACTTCGACTGGGGCCAAGATGCTCAACGGTATCAGGCTCACGTTCGGAAGAAGACGGCGCTCAAGGAAAATCCTTTAGCGTTCCTCGTTGCTGACGCCGAAGCTTCGCCGCGCTGAACCGTGAAGGTGCAGCGGTTTTAGATGAGATTATCAGGAGCAATACCCTATGCTCTCCATCAGCGCGCGCAGCGCCACGCCCTCCGACATCCGCGCGTATCTGGAAGGTGAGCGCGACGGCGCGAATCGCGGCGCCGAGGATTACTACACCGAGAGCGGCCGCACACCAGGCCGGTGGCTCGGGAGTGGCGCCCGTGAATTACATCTCGCCGGCGACGTAAACGAGCAAGCCTTCGACCGCTTAGCCGCGGGCTTGCATCCCGACACCGATGATGCGCTCGTGCAGCGCGCCGGCGACATGCACCGACCGGGGTGGGATCTGACGTTCTCGGCACCGAAGTCGGTCTCCATCGTGTGGGGTATCGCTGAGCGAGAGCAGCGCGATGCAATCGAGCGAGCGCACATGCACGCCGTTGAGCGCACGCTTAACTTTGCCGAACAGCAACAGCTTTTTATCACACGGCGCCGCCACAATGGTATCGAGCGCGAGAGCGCGCGGCCGATCATCGCGACTTACCTGCATGGCACGAGCCGAGAAGCCGATCCGCAGCTCCACACGCATGCCTTTGTGCTCAATGTCGCCGCGCGGGACGATGGCAGTTACGGGACGCTGGAAACCAAGCCGCTGTACGAGTGGAAGATGGCCTTGGGTGCCGCATATCGAGCGGAGCTCGCGCACGAGTTGCGCGCCCTCGGCTATGAGACCACCATGGACAAACGCAGCTTCCGCATAAACCAAGTGCCGCGCGACCTTGAGCGTCACTTCTCCAAGCGCCGTGCGCAGATCGAAGCGGTGATGACTGAGCGCGGCACGACGAGTGCGAAAGCAGCCGAAGTCGCTGCACTCAGCACCCGCAAGGCAAAAGGTTCCTCAACCGCCACGACCTTGCGCGCGACGTGGCGCAGCGAATCCTTGGCGTTCGGCGTCACCGCCAAACATCTTTCCGACCTCGAGCAGCACCCGGCGCACGAACCCATGCCGATCACCACGCAGGCCGTTATCGAGCGTTTGGGCCGCGAGCACAGCACCTTCACGAGCGCCGATCTTGCGCGCGCCGCGGCCGAGCATGTCCAACATGCGGGTGGGGGCCTCGCGCGCACGGCCGAAATGATGACGAGGGTCGCGAATGACGCCGAGATCGTGCCGCTCGCCGCGAATCGTTATACCACCCGAGAAATGCTTCAGATCGAGCACGGTGCCGTCACGCGCGCGAAGCGGTTAGCGGACGATGCGGCCTACTCGGTTCATCCGAGCGCAACCACGGCGGTCGTCAAAAATCGCCCACTCTCCGAAGAACAGCGCGCAGCGCTCAATCATCTGACCGCCCCGCCACGCTTGCGCGTCCTCGAAGGCCTCGCCGGCACCGGCAAGAGTTATTTACTTGGCGCCGCTCGTGAATCCTGGGAGGCCAGCGGCTATGAGGTGCGTGCCGCCGCGCTCGCCGGCAAAGCGGCGAAAGGGTTGCAAGAAGGCAGCGGCATCCGTGCGCAAACGTTGCACTCGCTGTTGAACGACCTCAAGCACGAGCGGGATCACTTGACCGATCGCACGGTGCTGGTGATCGATGAGGCCGGCATGATCGGCTCGCGCCAGTTCGCACGTTTGTTGGAGGAGGCCGATAACGCCAAAACAAAAATCGTGCTCGTCGGCGATGCCAACCAATTACAACCGATCGACGCCGGCCAGCTCTTCGAGCGCATCAGTCACGAAGTCGGCAGCGCACGGTTAACCGACATCCGACGGCAGCGCGATGCGGCCGATCGCGAGATGGTGCAAGCCTTGGCCAGTGGCGATACGCGCACCGCGCTCGACTCGTTGCGGGCACGCGGTCGAGTGCACGCAGCGCCGGATCGAGAGCAAGCCATGCGAGAGCTGGTGCGCGACTGGAATGCGGCGCGCGACACTCGCCACCCGAGCGATGACTTGATGCTGGGCGCGACGCGCGCCGATACGCGCGAGTTGAATCGTCTGGCACGCGAGGCGCTACGCGAACAGGGCGAATTACAGCGAGAGCGTGTCATCGAGGCAGCACAGGGTCCACTCGTGATCGCTGAGGGCGATCGAATCGTCATCACGCGCAACGCGAAGCTGCTCGGTATGATGAATGGAGACCTTGCCACCGTGACCGCCCTCACCGAGCGCCGCGGCGAAGTCGAGATAACGGCCCAGCTCGACGAAGGGCGCACGCGTACCTGGCGTGTGGGCGATCATCCGCACGTCGAGCACGGCTACGCACTCACGGCACATAAAGCGCAAGGTGCCAGCGTCGAACGTGCCTATGTGCTCGCGCATGAAAGCATGTCGGCGAGGGAGTGGTCTTACGTCGCCGGCTCCCGTGCGCGCGAGGCCGTGCATCTCTACGTCGAGCGCCACACGGCGAATGACCTAGAGCGCGTCATGGGACGCAGCCAGAAGAAGGACACGACGTTGGATCATTTGCCGGCCGTGACGGCTACGAAGGCATCGGTGGCGTTGGATCGCTAGGCGGCGCTCAGGGCCTCGCGAATGCGCGCACCGTAGCAACGGATTCGGAGATGTCAGGCCTTCGAGTCACCGCGCCCGGCGAGGGTGAGGGCAGATGTCTTTTCGACGATATCGGTGGTCTCGTGGAACCGACCTAACGCTCAGCCAGGGGCGAGTCGCATGCGGCGAACGCCACTACACGGAAGTGGCTGGGCCGCAGCGAGGCAGGAGCCGACGCGTCGCGGTCAAAGTCACGCCTTTGAGTCGCCGGTGCCGGGCCAGGGCAGCCTGAGCCGCATGACGGCGAACTCAAGTGAACGGATGCACTGGCTGGACCGTCGCGGAGCAGGGACAGCGTAGCGTTAGCGGTGTGAACAGCCCGGCCGACGAAGACCCCCTACCCCGCCGGCCTGCCCTCCGCCAACAACGGCTCAACCAGGCGCCCATCCCAAAGATCTTGCAAATCCATGTTCGACCGCCACGCGAGATTTGCCGCAACCTCAACGACATCCTGGAACCAAGGCCCCCCAGCCTCAGTCAGGTCTGTGTGTTCCATGGCAAACTTCAGACATCGCAGCAACGCCTCCACTTTATCCAGATTATCCATCTCCACCCACAGCATCTTCGTTACGCGCGCTGGCATCCGGATGGGTGAGCTACACGCTTCAGGACGACCCAACCTGTCGGTTCCGGAGGACTGGGCAGCCGCGGCGAGACTCTCCTTGAGTCGAGCGGCGGGATCCTTAAGCTTCTTCGCGGACCGTCGCTTCGCGG
Organism: Steroidobacteraceae bacterium; assembly: GCA_036267715.1. Lineage (GTDB taxonomy): Bacteria > Pseudomonadota > Gammaproteobacteria > Steroidobacterales > Steroidobacteraceae > Bog-1198. The sequence goes on from DATAVN010000011.1 coordinate 22,512, forward strand.
CACGGGATTTTCGAGAGGGCTTCCCGCCCCTATCGGACTTCGAATGTACTGTAGCCATGCTCATCACTCCATTGGATCAGTGTCTGAGGAATCGCTGCTCTTGCCCTGCGGCAACTGTCCCCATAGCAGCAGCTCGTCCAGATTGACCACCCGTTGCCTTAAGAGCTTCGCCGCCAGCTCAAGGATATCTGGATAATACGGCCCCCCTGGACCGTGCTCGGGCTCCATCGCCTTCGTAACGCAGACGATCAAGGACTGCGTCTTGATCAACACCTCTTGTTCCGCCTCTAAAAACCTCCGCAATGGTCTAGCGACGCGAACAGTCTGCCGCCTCCCGGCTTGATCTTGCACGGCTGCATCTGCAGGCGGGGCGGCTTTCAGGCGAACAGTGGACTGTTTGGGTCGTTGGAGCTCGACCCTTGACGGATTGCGGCCAGTGTTGGACTGGAGGGTAGCCATGGCACACCTCAAGGAACGTTCTAACCAGGGGTCCGATATAGCACTTCCGGCCCCCGCTTATACAAGCTCAAGGGATTCGCGTACTGTATCAGTTACTTCTATACGCCTTACTAGTAATTACAAGTAGAGAATGTATGGTATCTCAGAAAGGGCGTCAAGCCCAAACTAGCATCTACCTCCCGGTGGAAACACTCGAACGCCTTCAACAGCTATCGAAACGCTCCCGCATTTCGATGGCCTCCTACTTGCGAGAGGCGGTCGAGGATTTGCTCAAAAAGTACGAAGAACCTAAAAAGCGAACCACGAAATAGCCACTGTACCCCTTTGACCTGCATCATCCGAATCCATGGGGTTCAGTTTACGCCGCGCACCATATCCGCCTCAGCTTATCGCGGTCTAACGACCAGTAAGCTAACCACTCGGCGGCACCAGGTCGCTATGCTCACGGTTTTGGACCCGAACGAGCTTCGTGCCGCTGGAGAACCGCGGTGACCAACTGCGGATCCAACCGAGCGTTGGTCTGCTGTAGTCGCTCGAGAGTCTGCGGCAAGTTAATCCACCCACGCAGCGCGGCTGACTCCAGCAGCCCCAGTGTACCGATGACGGGTACCCCGCATTGTATGGCGGCGTTGCGCCCGGCCCGATCGTCTATCAGCACAGCTGTGGCGTGGATCTCGCGGGCAAGACAGATGGCCTCTAGCTCACCAACGTCGACGTTCAGCGAAGGATCGAGAGAGATGGGCTTCTGCACGGAGACCCAGGCTGGCAGAGATCTTGCCCACTCCCGCACTGGAGCCGGTGTGTTGACGTGTTGGAGCTCGGCAAAGACTGTCGGCGGAATGATCACTCGCTCAAACAGTCGAGGGAGTACCGAATCGACGCCGCACAGGATGAGATAGTGCAGCGGCGAGGTATCCGAGACGACTACGCTCACGAGCGCGGCAGGATCTTCTCGAGCGTAGCCGCGTCCGCTTCCAGGTCAGAGGCTAAATAGTTCAGCGGTACCCCGCGCTCCTTGAGGAAGTTCTCCGTCCGCCAGTAGTCGAGACCCAGAGCTTCCCCGACTTGGCGGTGCGAGAGCCGTCCGCCGCGGTAACGCTCGATCACGGCGTCCTCAATGACATGGCGGCCGATCGCCTGGGGAGTATCTCCCCATTGACTAGCTACGAGATCCGGCATGCTCACGACGACGTCCATGACAATAATCTTACCACAGGAGGCTTTTATTCCCGAATAAAGTGTGTTAGCGAGAAGATCCGCGCAATACTTAGAGATGCGATGAAACCTTTGATGCTGATTCGGTCCGTTGCCATTTGTTTGCTGGCTGCATGCGGAGCGCGCGCGGAGACGATGGATTGGCAGCCGTCTGCCGGGCACACGCAGATCCCTATATGGCCCGGAGCGGTGCCCGATTTGCAGCCTGTTCCGGGGCCGGAAACTGTAACGTCGAGCAAGGAGCTGCTGGCAGGTAAGCCTGTAATCACCGTGACCAACGTCACCCGGCCTACGATGACGGTTTATGCTCCCGAAGGAAAGAACACTGGCGCCGCAGTCCTCGTGATTCCGGGAGGCGGGTTTCAAATACTAGCCATCGATTTCGAAGGCACAGAGGTATGTGACTGGCTGACATCCAAGGGCATCACCTGTGTCTTATTGAAGTATCGCGTGCCGAGTGAACCCTATATCTGGAAGTGCGATTGCCGTCCGCACAATCTTTCAGTATCCGTGCCGTCTATGCAAGACGTCCAGAGAGCGATGCGGCTGGTGCGATTTCATGCGGCGGAGTGGCACATCGATCCGCACAAAATTGGCGTAGTGGGATTCTCGGCGGGCGGATACCTCGTGGCAGAAATCAGCACGAACTTCGAGCGCCACCTATATACACCCGTAGATGCTGCCGACAAGGAAAGCAGCCGTCCTGATTTTGCCATGCCCATCTATCCGGGGCATCTCGTAACAGCTGATGGCAAGCTAAATCCCAATGTGCCGGTTTCCAGCAAGACGCCACCCACGTTTCTGGTGCAGGCAGAAGACGACGACGTGGATGGCGTTCATCAGTCGCTGGTTTACTACGCTGCGCTGGCGAAGGCGGGCGCACCGGTGGAAATGCATTTGTACGAACATGGAGGGCATGCATTCGGCTTGCGGCGAACAAAGTTCCCAATTACCGAATGGCCTCGGCTCGCCGAGGTATGGTTGCGGACGATCGGCATGGTCGACAACTGAGAGACTGCCTCGCCTCCCACAAGCGGCCGGCGCTGAGCAATAGCATCGCGGACAAATGCGCCTTCTGGTCGGGGATCAAATGTACGATCATGTGGTTCACCGTATCCCAGCGCGCAGGGCGAGATAATAGAATGTCCGGGCATTTTGCCGAAAAATGCGCAGGGCGGCGCTCAGTTTCCGGGCGGTGAAGCCTAGCCTCATTCGGAGCCGATTTTTTTAGAAAGACTCAGCAATCGAATCGCCGATTAAAAAAATGGAGCAACTCCTTCTTGCGTTCGCGGACCTGTGTCGTGTGCCGGCCGAGGCTACCTCTACCGAAAGGAGCGCGATTACCCCTACTCCTGGAGCGTCGATGAGGATGAAGGTAGTATGGTTATCGCAGCAGAAGTTTATTGAGCCCGTCCGTCGCGGACAACCGCTATACCGGACGGGCTGGCAACGCGCTGAGGAACTGCGCTCTACTACCTATTCGTTGTCAAAAATGGCGTTTGTGGTGATGTGGTTTGATGACAGCATGGATACTTGGACAGATGGACTCCAGCCAGGCATTCGCGACGCGGGTTTCGAGCCGTACCGAATAAAGGAGGACATTCATTCAGAGCGAATCGACGCGCGACTCATCGCGGCGGTATTGGCGGGTATCAAAACTAACCTTTGCCAACTCATCTTTTTGGCAGGTCCAAATTACTAGCTTTCCAAGTCCTCCAGCGAATCCAGCTTCGTAGTAGACAGCGGTGCGCTCGCCAAACGCGTCTGCAACAAGAAAACGACACGAACGTATGGCCAACATAGTCTAGACCGATCCCGCCGATCTGCGGCGGCAGCTCGGGGATACGATTAGGGCGTTAGTGCCATGACGGATACTCGCCCTGAAGCACACGGCGAGAGGTGCTCGAAGGTGTGACCTCGCGCTTCTCACCGCGGGTGCGCGCGGGGGACTTAACGTAATGCAGCTGAAGCACGGCCTTCAGCTTTCTCTCCCAAGGCAATGCTGATAGAATTGCGCCCGACCCAGCAGGATTCCCCTCTGGGCATCAACGGCGACCAGCCATAAAGGCTGTCGCGAGGAGTATGAAATGTCGAATCGTGTTATTGATTTAGCTGTCACTGAAGATGTGGGTCGTCGTCTTAAAGACCCCTCCAATCCAAACATTTACCACTTCGAGACCTACCTCCCGTTCACGGAGGCGGCAAAACTCGAACGCGGCAATGCCAACGTCCGACCGCCGAAAGAGAATGGCCCCGTCAAGAAGATGATTGACACTGTGGAAACCTCGCCCGAGGTGTTTCACATTAAAAACCGCGGAATCACGTACTTGTGCAGCAAGTTCCAGTACGACAACCAAAGCCGTAAGCTCAGCATTCAAGTTCCTAACATCCCGAAATCGAAGCTCAACGAGGAAACGTCGCCTCGGTTCGGAATCGCAGACGGCGGGCACACGTTTAAGGTCATCGAAAACGTGGTTGCTGATTTAGCGAGCTACAAGACCGACGATAGCTGGATGGAGCCGTTTGTTCGCGTGCACTTCATGGCCAGCGAGACAGGGGACCTCGAAATCGAGGATGTGGTTGAGGCTCTCAACACGTCGGTGCAAGTGAAGGCATTCACGTTGGAGGAGTACCGCGGGAAGTTCGACGAGTTGAAGGATGCCCTTGTCGCATCGAAGTTCGACACGGCTCACGTAGCGTTCCGCGAGAATGAGGAAAAACCTTGGCACGTGCTCGAAATCATTCAGCGCCTTGCGTGTTTTCTTAAGGAACGTTGGAAGATCGTGCCGCCCAGTTCGATGTATCGCTCGAAAGACAAGGCGCTGCAGTTGTTCATCAACGATGAGGTTGGTGAATTCGCGAAGCTCTACCCCATCATCCGCGAGGTGATTACCCTGCCGGAGTTCATTCAGTCCACGTTGGCCGACAACATCGAAGGCCACAAGCTCGGCAAGGTGAGAGGCGTCAAGAAGCAATCAAAGCAGTTCCGCCGCGAAGGAACAGATTACCTGTCCACTTACCGCATGGATGGCGCTATCGTTTTGCCGATGGCGGCGGCATTCCGTTCGCTTCTGACGCTGAAGGGCGATGTGTATCAATGGAAGGCGAATCCCTACGATGTGTTCAAGCACTGCGCGGAAGACCTCTATGAAGTCCTGCTCGGGCGCATTCGTCGAGTGAAGAGTGCGACGCATCTCGCTGCGGACCAGGAATACTGGATCAGCTGCGAGAAGGTTGTCATGAACGCCAGGGACGAGATCGAAGGCTAATAGTCTCAGGAGACCGTGGCGGCTCCGTCCGACATCATTTTCGGGCGGCGCCGCCTTTTCCCCGCGGTCGGCGATGGTTCCGAGTCTCAACCTTAACCTTGCAAGTGGCGTCCTTCAAGTACGCATCGAGCGCTTCATAGGTAACCTTCGAGACGCCCGTCGTCAGCTCCGGCAGGTTCACGCCGGGGGGAATAGCCGCCATAGGTCAGGTCCTTGCGGTCGTGGCCAACGATCAGCTTGACGGTCGATACCGGCACGCCCGCGGTGCGATTGGCCCGTGACCACATCTAGGCGCCTTGGCTTAGGGTACGGAGCAGCGGTTAGCGGGAAATGAGACTTACTCCGCAATTGGGGTTGAAGCGCTTAGTTGTTTGGATTCCCCAGCAATTGGATTCGACTGTCTTCTGGCCCAAGATTCCGAAACGTGGCTACGCAGTCGGACCCGCGAGCCAAGGTCTTGGCGCGCTCGATGTAATTTACTTCCGCGTCCGATTCAATGTACGCAACGTGTCCGACAGACTCGATGTGTTCCTGTATGCGCCTCGCAAGATCTGGCCAATCCTTTGCATCACGCTTCGGTGTGGTGGTCGCTATTCCCGCGAGATCGAAGAGTTCCAATAGAGATGCAAAACGGTCGTCTCGCAATGCGTTATCAAGTATGTAGATCGTCCGAATCTTCCGCTCTGTTAATTGTTCGAAGAAGTAACGCACTGCAGAATTGAAGTAATACCTCGTGTGCTCGTCCATTATCGTAAGCACCGCAATGTGTCGATATAATAAATCCTGCGCCCCGCCCGCAAGCATGTACGCATTGCTGCGAGGTCTAAGATCCAATGCTTTGAAAGACTCACCTGTATGGTTGATTATCGCATTTGCTGTATCCGGCGTGCCGCTTACACGGAGTGTTTCAATTGCAGCGGGCAACGCGACGAGACAATCGAGGCAGTCGGCTTCGGTCGAAGCGCCGCGATAATCGACCAGAATCGTTTCGTTTCCATCATGCTCGGATTCGCTCGCCGGACTCCCGTCGGAAGTCGGACGGGCAAAGGGCCGATAAGGCGACGAACTGACTTTATCGTGGTCGAGTTTGGTAATTCGGCTCTCTACCCACTCGAGTTGCTGTCGCTCGCTGACGCGCCCCGTGTTCCACAGGATCTGCGCCATGGTCCACGCCGGCATTCTTTTCGGCCCGATATTTTGACCATCTATAGGCGATTCTGGGGAGCGTATCTGCCCAGCAGTTGGTAGCTCCACCAATGCGCGGGTTGATGTAAGTGAATCGTAAAGCAAGTCCGCAGACGAAAATCCCCGAGGGCCGAGTGGTAGGGGGTTATCCGGCCACTGGCGTATCGATGGGAAAGCGGGCCGTTCGTCGGCTGCCCAAAAGACTTCTGTATCGAAGGCACTAAAGGCGGGATCGCTCATTCCTAGCAAGAACGTGCCCAAAGCGAGTTTTTCAAACTCGCCCGAGAATGCAGTGACGAGTTCCCGTCCCATCACGGAACCAGGGAATGGTCCCAATGTAATGGCTGCAAAATGCTCCATGTCGGCCTGGACATCTCCAGCCCGTTGGACCGAGCGATTGTCTTGTACTGGGACGGGTGAATGCTCGAACCGAGGCGTGTAACCTGAATCGGCGCCCTCAGGCCGCGCCCCCTCGCCGATCCAAACATCCAAGGCGGCGGCGGCGCATTCGAGCGCGGCTGCAGAATTGCGAAAAGCGGTCAAACGAACGATACCGACCCTACACCTGTCCCCTGTTAGATCGGTCCTCCATAGGATCACGAGGTAGGCACCCTGCAGTGCAGATTGGGCACGCCTCGCGCCGATCAACAAATTGTCGACGTCATGGCTATTTTGGCCGACAAGATATTGAGCAATTTCAGCCGCGTTCATTGTCGCGTCGTCTCCTGCCATTCCCGCTGAGAATTAGGGAGGATGTCCCAGCGCGAAATGCCAAACCACATATCAATGATCATTTGCTCCATGGAAAATGTGAAGAGACTCGCGCTTCCTTGATAGATAACGCTTCCCACGCGCGTTTGGCGACCCGAATGCCTTCCCACTCGTCGCAGTTTAAGGCTGTGTCAAGTATTTAACCTGGGTATGGATGCGCTGGCCGATATGCCAGAACGGCGTGGTCAACTCACTGTTGACCGCTGCCGCGGCGCGCGGCTGACCGGTTTGCGCGCCTCGACATACGTAACTACGCGGGTGTTAGTGTTATCGATGTTCGCGAACCACTCGCCGGCACCAGGCTGTGTGTGCTCATGGCTTTGGACCCGAACGAGCTTTGTACCGCTCGAGAGCCGTAATAACCAACTGCGGACCGTCCGCTCGCAATAGCATCGCGGACCAATGCTTTCTGATCGGGGTCAAATGTACGATCATGTGGTTCAACCTGTCCCTGCGCGCACGGCGAGACAAGGTAGAATGTGCGGGCATTTTGCCGAAAAATGCGCAGCGCGCTCATTATCCGGGCGGCAAGGAGTGCGTTTGCAATCTATGAAATTTACACATTGAGTTACACATATGAGAAAATATCGAGATAATTCATTGTAAAAACAGACACTTATTGTACCTGGCGCCGGACTCAAAATCCGGTGGTGGTGACACCGTGTGGGTTCGATTCCCTCTTCGGGCACCAGGGCTTATTCAATGGATTACTCTTGAATTTCTGCAGCAATTGCGGTGCACCGGTCGAGTCCAAGATCCCCGCCGGGGATCATTTGCCGCGCTTTGTTTGCACCGGCTGCGACATGGTGCATTACAAGAATCCGCTGCTGGTTCTCGGCTGCGTCCCGGAGTGGCAGGACCGGATCCTGTTGTGCCGGCGCGCCATCGAGCCGCGGCTGGGTTTCTGGACCGTTCCGGCCGGCTTCATGGAGAACGGTGAAACCATGCAGCAGGCCGCGGCGCGTGAATGCCATGAAGAGGCTCTCGCCGAGGTTGAAGTCGGCTCGCTGCTCGCGGTGGTGAACGTGACGCGTGCGAATCAGGTGCATGTCATGTTCCGCGCAAGACTTCTCGAGCCGAAATTCGCGCCGGGTCCCGAGAGTCTGGAAGTCGCACTGTATGAGGAAGCGCAGATTCCGTGGTCGGAACTTGCCTTTGCCAGCGGCGAATACACGTTGCGGCAATACTTCGCCGACCGGCGCGCGGGCCGCGAAGGACATCATTTCACCGAATTGAAAAGTCGAACCACCGCCTGAGGCGGTGGCAGAATACAGCAACGATCAACTGTGCAAGAAGGGTAAGTCATGGCGTTCGTGGTCACCGAAAGCTGCATCAAGTGCAAGTACATGGACTGTGTCGAGGTTTGTCCGGTCGACTGCTTCCACGAGGGCCCGAATTTCCTGGTCATCGATCCGGATGAATGCATCGACTGCACGCTGTGCGAACCGGAGTGCCCGGTCGAGGCCATCTATTCCGAGGAGGAGATACCCACCGGGCAGGAGAATTTCAAGCAGCTGAACGCGGACCTTGCCAAGAAATGGCCGGTGATCAGCGAAAAGAAAGACGCGCCCGCGGACGCCAAGCAATGGGAAGGCGTCAAGGACAAGGTCAAGCTTCTGGAGCGCTAGTGTGATGCGTCATGAAGCTGCGCAAATCTAAGGCATTCGCGCTCGCCGCCGCCGCGCTCGCCGCCGCCGCCGCGTCGGCCCCAATGGCGGATCCGGCGCCCATCTCCGGCATACAGAACGCCGACATGGACCGGACGGTGCGCCCGCAGGACGATCTTTTCCAATTCGCCAACGGAACCTGGTTGCGGGATGTGCCGATTCCAGCGGATCGGTCCTCCTATGGCGTCGATTCCCTGATGACCGAGCGCTCGCTGACGCAGCAGCGCGAACTGATCGAGGCCGCCCAGGTATCGAGCGATCCGGAGGCGCGCAAGGTCAGCGATCTTTACTCGAGCTACATGAATGAAGCCCGCATCGAGCGTCTCGGGCGCAAGCCCTTGCAAGGCGAACTTCAGCTGGTCGAGTCGATCGCGCATCCGAACGACATCGGTGCGCTGATGGCGCAGCTGGACCGCATCGGCATCGCGACGCCCATGGCCGGCTACGTCCGCCCCGACTCCGGGCACTCGACGCGATACGCCTTCTGGCTCACGCAGAGCGGACTGGGATTACCCGATCGCGACTACTACCTGAGCGATGACGCGCGCCTGGCCGGGTTTCGCGGCAAATACCGCGAGCATGTGGAAAATATGCTGCATCTGCTGGGCGATGCCGGTCCGGCAAAGTCGGCGGACAGGATCGTGGCGCTCGAGACCGCCATCGCGAAGCTGCAGTGGACGCGGGTCGCCAACCGCGACTCGCACAAGACCTATAACCCGCAGACCCCGGCGCAACTCGCGCAATTGGCGCCGGCAATCGACTGGAAAGCTTATTTTGCCGCAGCCGGGCTGTCGGGCGGGCTGCCGGCATTGATCGTGCGTCAGCCCGACTACCTGCAGGGGCTGTCGGGGCTGATCCAATCGATGCCGCTGACGACGTGGAAGAGCTACTTCCGCTACCGGGTGCTCTCGAGCCGCGCGCCGTTTCTGCCACGCGTCTTCGTGCAGGAGGACTTCGCGTTCAATCAGGGCGTGTTGCAGGGAACCGAGCAGGCACCCGACCGCTGGAAGCGCGGCACTCAGCTGGTTGACCGGCTGATGGGCGAGGCTTCCGGAAAACTGTATGTGGCCCGGTATTTTTCGCCCGCCACCAAGGCGCGCATCGATGAGCTGGTGCGCAATCTGCTCAAGGCTTATGCAGCGAGCATCGATCAGCTGCCGTGGATGAGCGCGGCCACGAAGGTCGAAGCGCAGGCCAAGCTGCGCAAGATCGACGTCAAGATCGGTTATCCGGATCACTGGCGCGACTATGGCAAGCTGCTGATCGTGCCCGATGATCTGCTCGGCAACGTCAGGCGCGCACGGCAATTCGAGAGAAATCGCAAGCTCGAGCAACTCGATCGACCGGTGGATCGTTCCGAGTGGAATATGAGCGCACCGACGGTCAATGCCTACTACAACCCGTCCGTGAACGAGATCGTCTTCCCCGCCGGGCAACTGCAGCCGCCTGCCTTCAATCCCGCCGCCGACGATGCGTTCAACTATGGCTCAGCGGGTGCGACCATCGGACATGAGATCAGTCACGGGTTCGACGATCAGGGCAGCCAGTACGACAGCGACGGCAACCTGCGCGACTGGTGGACCGCCGAAGATCACGCGAAATTCAAGGCGAAGACCGCGCTGCTGATCAAGGAATACGACGCGTTCGAGCCGGTGCCGGGCTTTCACGTCAACGGCGCGCTGACCCTGGGTGAGAACATCGCCGATATCGCCGGCATCGAGATCGCCTACAAGGCCTACCACGCCTCACTCGAGGGACGCGCGCCGCCGGTGATCGACGGCATGTCCGCCGACCAGCGCTTCTTCATCGGCTTCGCACAAAGCTGGCTCGGCAAGCGGCGCGATGAGAGCAGCATTGCCCAGGTCAAATCGGACCCGCACTCCCCCGAAAAATTCCGCACCAATGGCGTGGTGGTACACCTGCCGGGTTTCTACAGCGCATTTTCGGTGCTACCCGGCGACAAGATGTTTATGCCGCCGGGACAGCGGGTGGTGCTCTGGTAACGCTCCTCGGGCGTCAGGAGCAACGCTTCGCGGCCATCAACGCTTCGCGGCCCTCAACGCTTCGCGACCTGGAATTCCTTGAGCTGGTCGAGCAGTTCCCGCGGTTCCATGTAGCCCGCTATGTAGTCGCCGTTTTCCGTGATGATCGCCGGCGTTCCGCGCACGCCGAGACTTTCGCCCAGTTCATATTCGCGCTTGACCGGCGTCGGCGCGCAGATCTTGTTCATGTCGAGCGCCGCCCCCGCTTTGGCACGCGTCAGCGCCTCGTTGCGATTGGCCGAGCACCACACGACCTCCGCTTTCTTCCAGCTTTCCGTGCCGGGACCGGAGCGCGGAAAGAACATGTAGCGCACGCGGATGCCAAGATGATTGAGCTCCGCCATTTGGCTGTGCAATTTTCTGCAATAGGGGCAGTCGATGTCGGTGAACACCGTGATCGTGTACTTCGGATTGGGCGGCGAGAATATCAACATCTCCGATTCCGGCACCGCGCCGATCAATGCGATGCGCGCCCGCGAACGCAGCGTCTCGGTCAGGTTGTCGCGCGATTTCATGTCGTAGACATTGCCGTCGATGAAATACTTTCCATCGGCGGTCAGATAGCTGATCTCGGCGCCTTGCGTGAATTCATAGATGCCCGCGATCGGCGAGGGCCGCAAATCTTCCAGTTTGGAGCCCGCCGGCAGCAGTTTGAGCAGCGCCACGCGCGGATCGGCAGCCGGTTGCTCCGCGGTCGCTGCGCGCACGCAGGTCTGCGCAGCGCAAATCAACAAGGCAAACAACGCGACATATCGCAACATGCGAAGCTCCGGCAACCAACCATTGTGACTCCCGAGAATCCGGGAGGTTCACCCGATTCTAACAGACCAACCGCAGTCGCCGGCTTTCAGCCGCGGGGATGGTGCTGGGAGTGCAGGTCTTTGAGACGCTCGCGCGCGACGTGGGTGTAAATCTGGGTGGTCGACAGATCGCTGTGGCCCAGGAGCATCTGCACAACCCGCAGGTCCGCGCCATGGTTCAACAGATGTGTGGCGAAAGCATGGCGCAAGGTATGCGGGGACAATTCCTTCTCGACGCCCGCCTTCTTCGAATAGCGCTTGATGATGTGCCAGAACGCCTGGCGCGTCATGCGATCGCCGCGACGCGTCGGAAACAGATAGTCGGTCTGGCGCTCCAGCAAAATTTCGACCCGCGGGCCCTGCATGAATTGCTGCAGCCACTTGACCGCCTCGTCGCCCAGCGGAATCAACCGTTCGCGATTGCCCTTGCCGACGACGCGCATGACGCCCTGATTCAGATTCACTTGATTGTGCTTGAGGCTGACGAGTTCGGAAACCCGCAGACCGGTGGCATAGAGCACCTCGAGCATGGTGCGGTCGCGGTGCCCGAGGGGCTCCGCCACCGTGGGCGCTTCCAGCAGCGAGTCGACCTCGGCCTCGGTGAGCGACTTGGGCAGCGAACGGCCGATTTTCGGCATTGCAATCTGCGCTGTCGGATCCACAGTGATCATCCCTTCGCGCATCATGAATCGAAAGAATCGGCGGAAGCTCGACAATTGCCGGGCGGTCGATCTCGGCCGCGAGCCGCCCTCGACCCGGGCCGCAATGAAGCCCAGCAATTCAATCCGGGTGGCCTTGAGCAGAGCGCTGTCGCGCTCCTCGAGCCAGCGGGCCAGGGCGGTCAGATCGGCACGGTAGGCTGCCAGGGTGTTTGCCGAGAGGCCGCGCTCCATCCAAACGGCATCGAGGAAACGCTGCAGAGCGGGATCGGCCGCCTCGCGAACGGCAGGTACCGCTGCACCCGAGGTGCGTGTATAAACCGTCCGTTTCAGAGCCGTCGCCATAGTTTCTCGCGAAGGGTTACGCACGAAATAGTGCTGTCCGCGCTATCAGTCATCAGTATGCGAGGGGTGCATGGGTGTCGGCGTGACCAGAATCACAGTACGGTTAAGTATTAACATAAGGAGAACCAGATCACAGTAGTGAAGCTTTCGGGAGCGGCCGCGGTTGTGAATTTCGCCTACGCTGCTTACTGTCTCGTGTCCTTCACGGTGTTGGGATTGGCCGTGCTGGCCGTCAATCTCTTTCTGCCCGGCCTGCGCGCCCGCCGCGTGGTGGCCGGAACGATCGGCCGCGTATTTCTGCGGATGTCGGGGATTCCCTTCAGCGTGCAGGGATTGGAACGGCTGCCACGGACACCCTGCGTGGTGGTCGCCAATCACGCCAGTTACATCGATGCCATCGCGATCGTCGCCGCGTTGCCCCCCGACTTTGCATTCGTCATCAAGAAGGAGATGGTCCGCGTCCCGCTCGCCTCCCTCCTGTTGCGGCGCCTCGGCTCCCAGTTCGTGGAACGCTTCGACCGGCACAAGGGCGCAAGCGACGCGCGCCGCGTACTGAAACTTGCCGCGACCGGACAGTCACTGATGTTCTTTCCCGAGGGCACCTTCGATGAGACGCGCCAGATCGGCAAATTTCTGGGCGGCGCCTTCACCATTGCGGCACGGGCGCAAATGCCCGTGGTTGCCGTGGCCATCCACGGGACACGCAGGGTCATGCCCCCCGGCAGCTTGCGGATCCACCGTCTTCCCATTCGCGTCGAAATTCTGGCCGTGCTTGGGGCCGACGAGGCCCGCCTCGCGAGCCGCGAGTTGATTGCACGGGCTGTCGGCGACCCGCTGGCGCCTTGAAGATGGGCCCTGCGGCTATAATATCGAATCAACACAACGGAATTAGCCATGAAATCGGATCCTGTCGTCATATTGAGCGCCCGGCGCACGCCGGTCGGCGCATTTCAGGGCGCTTTGACCACCGTCACAGCGCCTCAGTTGGGCGCTGTCGCCATCAAGGCGGCCCTGGCCGATGCGGGCGTCGAACCGTCCGCAGTCGACGAGGTGATCATGGGCTGCGTGCTGTCCGCGGGGCTTGGCCAGGCTCCGGCTCGGCAGGCCGCGTTGGGCGCCGGATTGCCGACCAGCACGCCGAGTACCACCGTCAACAAGATGTGCGGATCGGCGATGCGTGCCGTGATGCTGGGCGCGGATCAGATTCTCGCCGGTAGCGCACAAATGGTGGTCGCGGGCGGCATTGAATCCATGAGCAACTCGCCTTATCTGCTGCCCAAAGCCCGTGCGGGCTACCGTATGGGGCATCAAGAAGTGCTGGATCACATGTTTTTCGATGGCTTGCAAAGCCCTTGGGATGGACAGCTCATGGGCTGCTTTGCGGAAACGACGTCGGAGAAGTATGGGTTCACGCGGCAGGCGCAGGACGCCTTCGCCGCGGAATCGGTGCGCCGCGCGCTTGCCGCGGTCAGCAACGGCGATTTCAAGGCCGAGGTCGCGGCAGTGACCACCAAGACCCGCAAGGGCGAGACCGTGGTCGACCAGGATGAAACGCCCTTTACGTTGGATGTCTCCAAGATTCCAACGCTGAAGCCGGCCTTCAAGAAGGACGGCACCGTGACCGCAGCCAGCTCCTCGGGCATCTCCGACGGGGCGGCCGCCGTCGTGCTGATGCGCGAATCGCTTGCCGCCGCCCAGGGCCGCAAGCCCATGGCGCGCATCCTGGGCTATGCGAGCTTCGCGCGCGAACCCGAATGGTTCACCCTGGCGCCGGTCGGAGCGATCCAAAAATTGCTCGAGCGGCTGGGTTGGAAGGCTGATGATGTCGATCTATACGAGATCAACGAAGCCTTCGCCGCGGTGCCGATGGCAGCGATGAAGGACTTGTCGCTGCAGCATGCCAGGGTAAACGTCAACGGCGGCGCGTGCGCCCTCGGCCATCCGATCGGCGCGACCGGAGCGCGCATTCTCACCACGTTGCTGTACGCGCTGAAAACCCGCGGCAAAAAACGCGGCATCGCAAGCCTGTGCATCGGCGGCGGCGAAGCGACTGCGATCGCCGTAGAACTGATGTGAGCGGCGGCGCGCCGGTCACGACCGAAATTTCCGGCGGCATCGCCTACATTGCGCTCAATCGCCCCGACAAGCGCAACGCGCTCGACAGCGCGACCATCGCAGCACTGGGTGCGGCACTCAACGAGTGTGCCGCTGCTGCGGAAGTGCGGCTGCTGCAGCTCACCGGCGCGGGAGACGCTTTTTGCGCAGGCGCGGACCTTGCGGAAATGCAGGCGCAGGCGCGGGCACCGGAAGCGGACAATCTGGCGCACGCTGAAAAGCTGGCGAGGGTCTTGAGCGCCCTGGACTCGTTTCCAAAGCCCACGCTGGCCAGGGTCAACGGAGACGGCTATGGCGGCGCGTTGGGGCTCATCGCCGCGTGCGACATCGTGGTCGTGGCGGCGCCGGCAAAATTCGCGTTCACCGAGGTGCGGCTCGGCATCATTCCCGCCGTGGTTTCGCCGTTTGTGCTGGGCAGGATTGCCGAGAGCGCGGCGCGGCGTTATTTCTTGAGCGCGGAAATCATGAGTGCGGCGACGCTCAAGGAGATCGGCCTCGCGCACGAAGTGGTGGCCGCCGCCCAAATCGATGAAACCTGCGGGCATATCGCCGCGGCCCTCCTCAAGGGCGCACCGGGTGCGCAGTCGGCGGCCAAGCAGCTCATACGCGCGGTCGCCCACGAGACAGCTTCGAGCCGGGCGGCCGCCGCCGCGAACATGGCCGCGCTGCTCGCACGTTTGCGGGTGCAGCCGGAAGCACAGGAAGGATTTGCGGCATTCTTCGCCAAGCGCAAAGCATCCTGGCGAACAGACTGACCCTAAGACTGCAGATTTTTAGAGGGGAAGGGTGGGCGTCCTTGCCCGTGCCATGCCCAAATCCCTTGGCCATCCTGGAAGACGGCGTCCGTGGCCTGTCAACATGGTAGTCCCCACCAGGTAAGGCGACAGCCGGCGGCCAATCCCCTCATCGCTTGTCCGCCTGTTGGATGGTTCCCCGTCTTTTAGCCGTTTATGATCTACTAAGCCGCCTATTTTTCAGACGCTTATGGCGATTTTGGGTATCAGTTCGATGAGCGAAAATCCGCGCGATATCATGGAGTACGAGGTGGCCATCGTGGGCGCAGGGCCCGCGGGGCTGGCCAGTGCAATCCGGCTCAAGCAATTGAAGCCCGACATCAGTGTGTGCGTGCTGGAGAAGGCCGCAAGCCTGGGGGCCCACTCTCTATCAGGCGCGGTCATGGAACCTGGGCCGCTGGACGAACTACTGCCCGGGTGGCGCGAGCACGCTCCCGCCATCTGCGTGCCGGCCGGCCGCGATGAGTTTGCGATCATGACGCGTCGCAAACGCATCAAATTCCCCATTGTTCCTCCGCAGCTCCGGAATCACGGCAACCTGATCGTTTCCCTGGGCCAGCTCATGCCCATTTTGGGCGCGGAAGCGGAAAAACTGGGTGTCGATGTGTTCCCGGGATTTGCCGCCGCCGAAGCGCTGTTCGACCCGGCAGGCGCCGTGAGAGGCGTGCGCATCGGCGACATGGGCGTGGAAAAAAACGGCGCACATGGACCGAATTTCGCTTTGGGACCGGAAATTCACGCGAAGATCACCTTGTTGTGCGAGGGCTGCCGCGGCAGCACCTCGAAGCAATTGATCGCGCGCTACAAGCTCGACGCGGATTGTTCGCCGCAGACCTATGGGCTCGGCTTCAAGGAATTGTGGCAACTGCCGTCCGGACGCGTTCAGCCGGGGCTGATTCAACACACCTTTGGCTGGCCGCTGGACAACGACACCTATGGCGGAAGCTTCGTCTATCACCTCAACGATGACCGCGTTTACGTGGGATTCGTGGTCGGCTTGGACTACCCGGATCCGCGCCTGAAACCGTTCGAGGCTTTCCAGCAATGGAAGCATCATCCCGATATCAAGAGCCTGCTGCAGGGTGGTGAAATCGTCGCGGGCGGCGCACGCACCATCATCGAAGGCGGCTATCAATCGATGCCCAAACTCGAGATGCCGGGCGCGCTGCTGTTGGGAGACGCCGGCGGTACGCTCAACATGCCGAAGATCAAAGGCATCCACCAGGCGATCCGCTCGGGAATGATCGCAGCCGCCCACTACGCGGAAACCGGCGCCGCCGCGGGCTTCGATCGGCGCTGGCGCGAATCTCCCGGTGGCCGCGAACTGTACAAGGTGCGCAATTTCCGCCCCGGATTTCGCCGCGGCCTGTGGTTCGGCCTCGCCAATGCCGTGCTCGAGACCGTCACGTTCGGCAGGCTGCCCTGGACCCTGGCGAATCACGCCGACGATACCGCGCTCAAACACCTGGATGAATACACATCACCCGACCGCGGCTGGGGCAGCCGCGACCTGCCGCCGCGCGACCGGGTCGCCTCCGTGTTCTTCGCTTCGACCACGCATGACGAAAATCAGCCCGTGCATCTGCACGTGGCCGACACCACGTTGTGCGCGACCCGCTGCATCACGGATTTCGGCAATCCCTGCACGAATTTTTGCCCCGCGAACGTTTATGAAATGATTGCGGACGGCAAAGGCGGCCAAAAATTGCAGATCAACGCCTCGAATTGCGTGCACTGCAAGGCATGCGACATCAAAGAGCCTTATGCGGGCCAGATCACCTGGGTCCCGCCGGAAGGCGGTTCCGGTCCGAATTATCAGAGCCTCTGAGAATATAGCAGCGTACTTGCGGGACGAGACCGCGGCCCATCGTCTTACGTCCGATGCCGGCCAGCAGGCGGCTGCGTCGCGGCTCGATGAATTGCGCACCCGTCTGCTGGAGCAGTCGCAATCGATCAGCCACAAACTGCGCAGTCAGCTGCGCCGCCTGTCGGCGCAGCCCTCGCTGGAAGCACCCCTGCCAGGGCTGTATCTGTGGGGCGGTGTGGGTCGCGGCAAGACCATGCTGATGGATCTGTTCTACGACTCATTGCCTCCGCAGGTCGGTGAGCGCAGCCACTTCTACCGTTTCATGCGTCAGGTGCACGCAGAACTGCGCAAGATCAGGAGCCGCGCCGACCCGCTCGACACGGTCGCCGACCGCGTTGCCGCACGGGTTCGCGTTCTGTGCCTGGATGAATTGTTCGTATCGGACATCGCGGACGCGATGATCCTGGCCGGCCTGTTCGAGGGCCTGTTCCGACGCGGCGTCACGCTGGTGGCCACCTCCAACATCGCGCCTCAGGATTTGTACAAGGATGGGCTGCAGCGGCAGCGATTTCTGCCGGCCATCGATCTGATTCAACGCCACCTCGAGGTGGTGCATCTGGACGGCGGCGTCGACTACCGGCTGCGGCAGCTCGAACAGGCGCCCACCTATCTCGATTGCAAAATGCCGGATAGCGCTCTGCGAATGCAACAGCGCTTCGCCGCGCTTGCAGGCGCCGGCGCGGGTGGACCCACGACGCTGACCATCGAGAACCGCCACATCAAGACACAGGCGCTCGGCGCCGGCATGGTGTGGTTCGAATTCAAGGATATCTGCGAAGGGCCGCGCAGCCAGGATGACTACATCGAGCTTGCACGCCTGTATCACACGGTGTTCATTTCCAACGTTCCACTATTCACGCGCAGCAATGAAAACGCCGCGCGGCGCTTCGTCATGCTGATCGATGAATTCTACGATCGCAACGTCAATGTTGTAATATCGGCCGCCGCCGCGCCGGGCGCGCTCTATCACGGCGAGCGCTTGCAGATGGAATTTTTACGCGCGGCGAGCCGCCTCGTTGAAATGCAAACCCAGCTTTATCTGGCCGGTCAACACCGTCCCTGAAATCTTCCGGGACTGGCATAATTCACGTCTGACAGGCTTAGGATCCGGATATGTACCAGGTTTCCTCGGAACAACATCGCGACATCGTGGCGGCGATCATGCGCAGCCCGGTTCGCCCGCCGAAATCAATGCGCGATTTCGACTGGCGGCGGTTTTTACAAGGCTACTTCGCCAACGTCGATACCAAAGATCTCGCCGAGCACGAGCCGAAGGAGCTCGCCGGAGCGGCGCTCTCGCACCTCATGTTCGCCATGCAGCGCGGCCGGACCGCGCTGGTGAGGGTGTTCAATCCGACGTTGCGCGAGCACGGCTTCGTATCGGCGCATACCATCATCGACGTCGTCAACGATGACATGCCGTTCCTGGTCGATTCCATCAGCCTGGCGTTGACCGAGCGTGCGCTGACGCTGCATTTTCTTGCGCACCCGGTATTCGCCGCGACCCGCGACCGCGCCGGCATGCTGCACGGCCTGCAGCGGCGCGGCGGCGGCGCCAAGCAGCCCAAGCAGCGGCTCGAATCCTTCCAACACGTTGAAGTCGATCGCATCGTCGACCCGGCGGCGCTCAAGTCGCTCGCGGCGCAGATCGAGCGCAGCATGCGCGATGTGCGCGTGGCATGTGCCGATTGGACCCGCATGCGAGCGGCGGCCCGCGGTGCGGCCCAGGATTTGAACTCGATGAGCGCGCGCCTGGACGCGGCGGAACTGAGCGAGACCTGTGCGCTGCTCGAGTGGATGGAGAATCGCCACTTCACCTTTCTCGGTTATCGCGAATATCGCCTCAAGGGCCGCAAAGGCCGCGAAATGCTCGAACCCGTGAGCGCCACCGGACTCGGGATTCTGCGTCCCGGCCACCGTAGGACCGAGAGCGCGACCCGGGTTCTGTCGAGCGATATCCGGCGTCAAACCCGCTCGCGCAGCCTGAGTCTGGTCACCAAGGCCAATTCGCTCTCCACCGTGCATCGGCCGGGATATCTCGACTATGTCGGCATCAAGCAATTCGATGCGAAAGGCCGGCTCATGGGCGAGCGGCGCTTTCTGGGCCTGTGGACCTCGGCCGCGTACAACTGCAATCCGCGCGAAATTCCGCTGCTGCGCCAGAAGGTGGAGCAGGTCGCCGAGCACTTTGCGCTGGCGCCGGACAGCCACGACGGCAAGGCGCTGCAGCATGTGTTGGAATCGTTTCCGCGCGACGAGCTGTTTCAAGCCAGCGTCGCGGAACTCAACCGCATCGTGCGGGGGATATTCGGCCTGCAGGAACGGCCGCGGGTGCGCGTGCTGTTGCGGCGCGACCCGTTTCACCGCTTTTATTCCTGCCTGGTGTTCGTGCCGCGCGAAAAATACAACACCCAGGTGCGCCAGCGCATCGAACGGGTGATCCGCGACGCATTCTGCGCTTTCAGCATGGAATCCCAGGTGCAGATCGCCGAATCGAACCTGGCGCGAATTCATATCGTGGCGCGCACCGCCCCCACCGAGAGCACGCATATCGATGCGGACGCCCTGGAGCGCAGGGTCGCCGGCGCGGTGCGTTCGTGGCTGGATTCCTTCAAGACCGCGCTGTTGGCGCGGTTCGACGAGGCCTACGGGCTGCAGCTGTACGACAGGTATGCGCTGGCGTTTCCCGCCGCCTACACCGAGGACTTTCACGGCGAAGCGGCGGCGCTCGACGTCTCGCTGCTCGAGTCGATGGAAAAGGAACCGGCGCGCCTGCATCTGGACATCTATCGGCCCGATCCGAAGCGCAAGGAGAAGTTTTTCCTGAAGATCTTCCGCGGCCAGGACGCCATTCCGATCTCCGACCTTTTGCCCATGCTCGAAAACATGGGGCTCAAGGTGATCGCCGAGCGGCCCTACGAGCTGGATTTCGGCGGCGGGCGCCATGCCTGGATCCAGGATTTGGAACTGGTCATGCAAGCATCGCCGGCCATCGCTTTCGACGCGCTGGATCGCGAGATCAAGAGTGCCTTCACCGCGGTGTGGACCGGCCGCATGGACAGCGACAGCTTCAATCAACTGACCCTGTCGGCGGGAATTCCGTGGCGCATGGTCACGGTGCTGCGCGCCTACTGCCGCTATCTGCTGCAAACCGGGCTGCCCTTCAGCCAGGGCTACATCGCGCAGGTGCTGGACAACAACGCGCACGTCGCCAGGTTGTTGTCCGATCTTTTCTGCGCGCGATTCGACCCGCAACTGCCGCCGGCCGCGCGCTCGAAAGCCCTCTCGCGCCTGGGGAAGGACATTCTCTCCGCCCTGGAGGATGTCACCCGGTCCGATGAGGACCGGATACTGCGCGCCTTGTGGAACGCCCTCTCCGCCACGGTGCGCACCAATGCCTATCAGCCTTACGCCTCGGGACAGCTCAAGGAATACCTGTCCTTCAAGCTGGAGAGTCAGCAATTGCGCGAATTGCCGCTGCCGAAGCCGCTGTTCGAAATTTTCGTGTTCTCGCCCCGCATGGAAGGCGTGCACCTGCGCATGGGATATGTCGCGCGCGGCGGCATACGCTGGTCGGATCGGCGCGAGGACTTCCGCACCGAGGTGCTGGGCCTGATGAAGGCGCAGCATGTCAAGAACACGGTGATCGTGCCGGTCGGCGCCAAGGGCGGATTCGTCGTGCGGCGCATGCCGGCCGAGCGCGAGGCGCAGCAGGCCGAGGTCATCGCCTGCTACCAGACGCTGATTCGCGGCCTGCTGGACGTAACCGACAACATCGTCGACGACAAGATCGTTGCGCCAAAATCGGTGGTGCGCCACGACACCGACGATGCTTATCTGGTGGTCGCCGCCGACAAGGGCACCGCCACATTTTCGGACATCGCCAACGCGATCTCGCAGGAATATTCCTTCTGGCTGGGCGATGCGTTTGCTTCCGGCGGTTCGGCCGGCTACGACCACAAGAAGATGGCGATCACCGCGCGCGGCGCGTGGGAATGTGTCAAGCGCCATTTCCGCGAGGTCGGCACGGACATCCAGTCCCAGAATTTCTCGGTCTGCGGCATCGGCGACATGGCCGGCGACGTGTTCGGCAACGGCATGCTGCAATCGCCGCATATCCGCCTGGTCGCGGCCTTCAACCATCAGCACATCTTCATCGATCCACAACCCGATGCCGCCCGCTCCTTCGCCGAGCGTCAGCGCATGTTCAAGTTGCCGCGCTCCACCTGGGAGGACTATTCGCGCGCCGCGATATCCAAGGGTGGCGGCGTCTTTTTGCGCAGCGCAAAGAGCCTCGCGCTGTCGCGCGAGGCCCAGGCCCTGCTGGACCTTCCCGCACAGGTGACGCCGAACGAGGTGATCAAGGCGATATTGAAGTCGCACGTGGACCTGCTCTGGAACGGCGGCATCGGCACCTATGTCAAGGCCGGCAGCGAGAGCCACAGCGATGTCGGGGACCGCAGCAACGACGCGGTGCGCATCGATGCCCGCGAGCTGAATTGCAAGGTCATCGGCGAGGGCGGCAATCTCGGGGTCTCGCAGCTCGGGCGTATCGAGTTCGCACGCCGCGGCGGCCGGCTCAACACCGACTTCATCGACAACTCCGCCGGGGTGAATTGCTCGGATGTCGAAGTCAACTTGAAGATCCTGCTGAACGGTGCCGTGCGCGCCAAGGAAATGACCCGGGCGGCCCGCAACCGGCTGCTGGTTCAGATGACCGACGAGGTCGCCGCACTGGTATTGCGCAACAACTATCTGCAGAGCCAGGGCATCAGCACCAGCGAATTCCAGGCGAAGCAGCGCCTGAGCGAAAGCGCCTACGTGATCCGCTCGCTGGAGCGCTCGGGAGATTTGAACCGCAGCCTGGAGTTTTTGCCGAGCGATGAAGATCTCGCCGAGCGGCGCCAGGCCGGCGAAGGCCTGACGCGCCCGGAATTGTCGATCACCTTGAGCTACGGCAAGATCTGGCTCTATCGGGCGCTGATCAATTCCGACGTGCCGGAGGATCCCTACCTGTCGGGCGAGCTCAACCGCTACTTTCCGACGCCGGTGCAAAAGCGTTTTGCGAAGCGCATCAAGCGCCACCGCCTGCGCCGGGAAATCATCGCGACGGCCATCACCAACAGCCTGATCAATCGCATGGGCCCCGTGTTCCCGATCAGGGCGCAGGATGATACCGGAGCGGATCCCGCCGCGATCGCGCGCGCCTACAGCATCGCGCGCGAGGTGTTTGCGGTGCGCAATATCTGGGCGCAGATCGAGGCGCTCGACAACAAGATTCCGGCGGCGGTGCAGTACACCGCCATGTTTCAGACCACGCGCCTGCTGCAACACATGAGCTACTGGTTGCTGGAGAATCGGCGCAATGATTTGGGGATAGAACGCGCGGTCTCGCGCTATGCCGGCAAGGTGACCGAGCTGTTCCACGAGTTGTCCGGCGTGCTGGGCGTGACGCACCGTGCGCGCATGAGCGCCCTGCGCTCGCAACTGGTGGAGCAGCATGTCCCCGAGCAGCTGGCGGCGCGCATCGCGTCGCTGGAGGAGCTGCACTGCGCGCTCGACCTGGTCGAGGTCACGATGGCCGCGCGCGTCAAGATCGGCTACGCGGCCAGAGCGTATTTCGATCTCGGAGAACGCATCGGCCTGACCTGGATCAAGGAACAAATCGATGCGCTGGCCGCCGAGGGCCATTGGCAGGCCGTGGCGCGCGGCACATTGCGCGATAATCTGTACTCGCTCCAGGCTCAAATCACCCTGGCCGTGCTGCGATGCAAAGGCCGGGATCCTGCCGCACGCGTCGAGCAGTGGTTGTCGCGGCACTCCGCTCCCGTCGATTCGCTGAAGCGCGTGGTCGTCGATCTGCGCACCGGATCGCCGCCGGACTTCGCGACGATATCCGTCGCCTTGCAGGCGGTCAGACGCCTCGCGCAAGACTGATGCCGAAGACACAGCCGGCAATCGGGTTCGGCGTGCCCTATTTGCAGGAGCGCATCGATCGCGAAATCATGCTCGCGAAGCCCATGGGGATCATCGTCGAATCGGCGAACGACAGTGCCATGGTGTTGCGTGCGCCGCTCGCGCCCAACGCGAATCACAAGGGAACGGCCTTCGGCGGCAGCCTGTACTCGCTGGCGGTATTGACCGGCTGGGCCTGGATCACGCGCTTTCTGGCGGAGCGCGAACTCGACGCCGAGGCGGTGATCCAGAGATCAAGCATGCATTTTCTGGCCCCGGTGCACGGCGAGATGCGCGCCTGCATCGAGATTCCCGCCGAGATCGAGATCGACAAATTCCAAAGGATGCTGCTGCGCGCCGCACGCGGGCGGATCCGCCTGCAGGTGAAAACCCATGCCGGTTCCACCTTGGCCACGGTATTTGACGGCCTGTTCGCGGCGGCAATGCGCCGTTAGGAGAAGAAGATGCCCGCAAAGCTGATCCTGGTTCGGCACGGCCAAAGCGTCTGGAACCTCGAAAATTTGTATACCGGCTGGCACGATGTCGACCTGAGCGATCTGGGGCGGCTGGAAGCGGCGCAGGCCGGGCGTGAACTGCAGGCCGAGAAGCTCGCCCCGGACATCGCGTTCACCTCGGTCTTGAAGCGCGCGATCCGCACGCTTTGGATCATCCTCGACACCACCGACCGCATGTGGATGCCGGTCGAGCGCAGCTGGCGCCTGAACGAGCGCCACTACGGCGCCCTGCAGGGCCTCAACAAGGCACAGACGGTCGAGCAACACGGCGAGGCGCAGGTCAAGATCTGGCGGCGCAGCTACGATGTTCCCCCGCCGCCGCTCGCGCCGGACGATCCGCGCCAGCCGCGCTTCGATCCGCGCTATGCGGACGTGGATCCGACCCGGCTGCCGGTGGCGGAATCGCTCAAGGACACCCTGTCGCGGGTGCTGCCTTATTGGGAATCGCGGATCGTTCCGGAGCTGCGCGCCGGCAGGCAGGTGCTCATTGTCGCGCACGGCAATTCGCTGCGCGCGCTGGTCAAGATGCTGGAAATGATGTCCGAGACCGATATCGTGGAGTTCAACATCCCCACCGGCATTCCAATGCTGTACGAGTTGGATGAGCAGCTGCAGCCGGTGTCGCGGCGCTTTCTCGGCGATCCCGCCGCGATCGCCGCGGCGCAGGACGCCGTCAAGCGGCAGGCGGAGAAAAAATCATGAGTCCGCGGCCACCGTGACCTTGATGCCGGAGAGCGCCTCGGTGAAGTCGACCTGGCAGGAAAGCCTGGAGGTGGCGGGTCGGAAGTCGGGCAATTCATTCAGCAGTTCGAGCTCATCGCTCTGCCGCTTGGGCAGCAGCGGTATCCACTGTTCGTCGACGTAGATGTGGCATGTGGCGCACGAGCACAGGCCTCCACATATCGCCGCGACGCCATAGTCGAGTTCCCGCAAGATCTCCATGATCTTCAACCCTGTCTGCGCCTCGATCTCATGTTCCTTGCCATCGCGATCCACCACAATCATCCGCGCCATCAAAACCTCCGGTGCTGCCCACGCCGGGCGCTAGGCGGCGTAGTTTGCCGGAAGGCGCAGTCGCGCGTCGAGCAATCTCGCCCGCTCGGCGATGGCCGCGTTACCCGCACCGCGCAGGCTCAGGTAAAGCCGGCTCCAGAGCAGGCAAACGTAGTCGTACAGCCAGAGCAGCTGCCGCAGGCGCTGCCACTGGCTGGGGCGAGGCGCGCCACCCAGGTAGGCGGCCAGAAAAGCAGATTGTGCCTGCGGGTCCAGATCGTTGTTCGCGCTCCAGCCGGCCAGATCCCACAAGCGATCGGTGACATGGGCATATTCCCAATCGAGCAGGATCAATCCGCCATCCTGGTCGATCAAATTCATGGCGTGCAAATCGCTGTGGCACAAAACGCCGGGCGTGGCGGGAAGACGGGAAAATTCGTGCGCGCGGGCTGCCGCCGCCGACAGCAGAGCCGAATCGCCGGCCTGCGGCCCGCAAGGCTCGAGCGCCGCGCCGTACATTTCGATCCATCGGGCCGGCGAGAAAGTCCTCGGGGGCGCCGGCACGGCCAGTCCATGCACCCGGCGCAGCAGTCCGGCGATCCGGCGGCTGCCATCAGGCCCGGCGGCGTCCCGCGCCGTCCAGGTCCGGCCTGCGGCCCACTGCGCGAGCAGCACGCCGCGGCGAGGGTCCGAATAGACCAGGTGCGGCGCAAGACCGGCATTGCCCGCGCACTCGAGGACGCTCGCCTCCCAGCCCGGTCCAAGCTCGATGTTCGGGCGATGTTCCGCCGCGACCTTCAACACGTAGCGGGCGCCGGCGCGCGCCACAAGATAGGTCTCGCTCAGCAGCCCCGCACCGAGAGGCTGAACATCGATGCCGCCGGCGCCCGGCACGATCATGCCGCACAGCCGCTCGATATCAAGCGGCCGCATACGCCGCGATAGGCAGACTGCGGCGCCACTCGCGCATCCCAATCACGCACAAAACCACGTACACGGTGTACAGCAGCATCGTCAGATAAAGATGCCGCGTGAAATACAGGCACACACAGACTGAATCGATCGCCAACCACCAATACCAATTCTCGTAGACCTTGCGCGCCACCAGAAATGTCGTGAAAACGCTCGACCAGGTGACCATGGAGTCGATGAATGGATTGGCGGCCGGCGTGAATCGGGCCAGAAAATAGGCATTCACCGCGGCCGCGGCGACGATCCCGAGCAACGCGAGCGCGTGCCGCGCGAGCGGCCACCGGGTCACCTGGAGCGTGCCGCCGCCCCTGCCGTGCTGCCACTGCCAAAAGCCGTAGACGGCCATGGCGGCGAAAAAGACATTGAGCGCCGATTCCATGAAGAGGCGGCTCGTGAAGTACACCCACACATAGAGCACCGAACTCGTGAATGCGGCGGCCCAGCAGCTGAGGCGCTGGCCGATCGCAAGTCGAACGTAGGCCAGCGCGAGTGCAGCGGCCAGCAGTTCGATCCAGCTCATTTCGTGCCAGGCACTCACGAGCTGAGCCGACAATGCGTGGATCACGTCTTAAGCGGTTCCGGCGGGGCCAGACCCGGGAGCACTTTCATCACGAACACCAACTGCGTCGCGCCCGCGGCGGACCGGGTCATTTCCTCGGTCAGCACCGACATGACCCGATCGAGCGGGCCCCAGATCTGGGTGGCGAGGTCATTGGTCTTCACGATGAGGCCTGAATGCGTATTCAGGCGATCGATGAAAGCTTGAATGGGCGGACGATAATCGCCGTTCAGGGGATACATGCTGATTTCAACCGCTGCGCGCATATTCGAGTTACCCCCAAGGATCATCGAAGTGTAGCCTGGCGCATCAATGCGTGCAAAACTCCGCCAACGGAATGGGAGGCTGCGTTGCGCATTTTTCAAGTAGACGCTTTCACTGCGACCCGCTTTACCGGCAATCCCGCAATCGTCGTTCTCGATGCGGATGGACAAAATGACGCCACCCTGCTTTCGGTTGCGCGCGAATTCGCGCACGCCGAGGTGGCTTTTGTGTTCGCGGCCGCCAACACGGATCACGACGTCAGGCTGCGTTTCTTCAACGCCCGCAAGGAATCGCCGTTCGTGGGGCACGCCACCATCGCCGCTCACGCGGTGTTGCTCGCCCTGGGGCGGCGCGCGGTGGGCGTGTGCCGTCAGCAATCCGGCACCGGCATCGTCGAGGTCAGCGCGCAGATCGAGCAGCGCGCGACCGAAACCGAATCCGTGATCGAGTTTCGCCAGACGGCGCCGGAATTGGACGCACCGTTGCCGTTCAAGACCACGCTGCGCGTCGCGGAGGCGTTCAAATTGCCGGGCACGCACCTGCACGAGGTCATGCCGGCGCGGATCGCGCACAAGGGCAGCAGCCGCCTGCTGGTGCCGATCGCGGACCATCGGTATCTCGAGGAACTTGCGCCGAATCATGAGACGCTGCTCGGTCTCGGCGCTGAACTCGGCACCGACGGATTCTTTTTGTTCGCGATGAATCGCGATTCCGACGAGATCTGGACCGAATCCCGCATGTTCTGTCCTGCGCTGGGGATTCCAGAGGACCCGGTCAGCGGTAATGCGCACGCAATGTTGGCAGCCTATCTGTGGGACCTCGGTCAGTTCGGAAAGAAATCCACCACCTTCATCGGACGCCAGGGCTATCAGATGGGCAGACCCGGGCAGGTCAGGGTGCGGCTGGAAATCGACAAGGGCAGTTTGATCGCGGCGCATATCGCCGGCACCGCGGTCATCATCAGCGAGGGCAGACTGGCTTTGTAAACGCGCTGCCGGCTATGACTTCGCCACCGGGGAGGCGGACAGATCCAGCTTCAATGTCGCCGCCAGCGCCTCGACCTTGTCTTTGACCGTCTGTGCGGTGCTCACCGCCTCATTCATGTTGCCGCCGGCAAACGCCGCCTGCGCCTTGGACCAGAGCGAGCTCGCGTCGCTCAAAGCGGCCTTCGCGGCACCGAGATCGATTCCGGCGGCGGCCTTCTTGCTGGATTTCCTGCCCAGGAATTCGATGCGGTTCTGCACCACGCTCACATAGCCCGGCACGCTGCCTGCCAAGGCCGTCCATTTGTCGTTGAGCGCCTTGAGAGCTTGGTCCTTTTTGGCGGCGGCGGCCGTGGCCAGCGACTGCGCAGCCGCGAGCACAGCCGGCCCGCCGCTCACGACCGCGGCGTAATCCTGCTTTTCGTACGATGCCTTGAGCGCGCCGAATCGGGTCTGCACATCCATGAGCTGATCGGGAACGTACTTCGCGGCTTCCGCGGAAGCGGCCGTCACGGTTGCTTCTATTTCGCCAAGCAATTTCCCGGCGGGTTCCTTCTGCCCCGCGCATGCCGCCAGAATGAGCGCGAGCAGCGACACGAAGGCAAATTTACCGACACGCTGACCTGGTTGCATGCAACGAACTCCGATTTCGAGGATTTTCAAGGCGACGGCGCGCCGATTCTAGCTCAATTCCCGGCGCGCGCGGTCCAGCCATTGCGCTTGCGCCCTGCGATAGTGGGCCGGGCCCAGCTTGGCGCCGTCCAGCAGATCCTTCAGAACCTGCCGCGCCTCCTGCATCTTGCCGCGCCGCTTGAGCAGCAACCCGTAGCGCAGCCGCGCCTCCGCACCGGGAAATGCCGGCGCGATGATCGAGTACTCGCGCTCGGCCTCATCGAGCGCATCCTGCGCCTCGAGCGTGCGCGCGTACAACAGCTTCGCGTCCGCCGATTTGAACTCGGGATTCTGCCGGGCCAGCAGTTCGAGCGTGGTGCGCGCCGCCGCAAAATCCTGCCCGGCGAATTGCGCCTGCGCCAAACCCAAAAGCAGCGTGGGATCGGACTCGAATATCCCCTTGAGGCCGCCGCGATACACCTCGATGGCTTCATCGTACTGGCCGCGCTCGAACAACTCCTCTCCGAGCCGGCGGCGCGCATCCACATTGCCGGAAATCTCCACCTCCGCGGCAGCGCGGCGCAGATCGCGATTCGGATCGATCATGCGCTGCATGCCGAATCTGGCGCGGCGCGCCGTGCTGCCGCCGAACAGCTGCGGCAGCACCTCAGCGAGCAGATAGGCGAGCGAGCCGATTCCGGGCAGCAGCGCGATCGCCAGGATCCAAAGGGTGTTTCGACCGGTGCGGATGACATGCACGATGAGCGCGGCCTGAATCAGCAGCGAAAGAATTGAAACTGGTATCAACGGCAGCGACTCCGGACGCGCAACACGCCATCAGGCCATGACCGCCTATTGTAGCGGGAAACGGATTTTCTGTTTGCGGCGCTTTGCCGCCCCGGCTGCTAGGAGTCTGGGCGGTAGGACTGATGAGCGGTAGGATAAACCATGCCTACCCGTTACCGCCCTTACATGCCGGAGCAGGGATTATTGGCTGCCAGAGGATCATCTGGCCTATTTTGTGAGCCACGCGGTGGATGCGCTTAACCTGCAAGAGTTTCACGCCCGCTACGAAGGGGATTGCCGACGCCGTCAGCCGTTTGATCTGCGCATGATGGTGAAGATCATGATCTACGGATATGCGAGCGGGGTATTTTCCTCGCGCAAGATGGCCCGCAAGCTCCATGAGGATGTGGCCTTTCGGATGCTGTGTGCGAACAACTACCCTGCGCACCGCACGGTAGGGATTCACGCGTCCAAGCTTACCAATGAAGGCTCGTGATAATGTTGGTGCTTTCCCATAAATAGGCCACTTAGAGAAAATGCTGCCTCTCGACAGCCCCCAGTGGGCCGAACTAAGCCACGCCTATGGAGCCGCCGGCGATATTCCGCAATTATTGAAGCAACTGACTAATTTCCGTAGAGCTACGGTAGATAAAGAACCATGGTTTTCGCTGTGGAGCGCACTTGCGCATCAAGGCGATGTTTATTCAGCATCTTTTGCCGCCGTCCCACATGTAGTTGCTGCAATCGGGGGGGGGATCCAGTCGGAGCTTCAGCGACGTATTTTCAATTTCCGGCGTGGGTGGAGATATGCCGTCATCAAAAAGCTGTGATGATCCCGCAGGATCTCGCGAGACCATACGCTGACGCATTGGCTTTACTCCCCTCGCTAGTAGCTGCAGCAGCCTCGAAAAAATGGGATGACGAGTTTCTGGCGTGCGCCCTCTCGGCAATTGCGGCAGCAAAGGGCTTCCCAGCCATCGCGGAGGCTTCGATGGAAGTCGATTCGAAAGTGGCTCTAGAATTCAAGGAATGGTTTTCCAATCGTTGAGGCACAAGCGACATTTCCAAAAAAGAACCACTGACACCCCGCGACCCATTTATAAATACTCTTATGGAAGAAATGTTTGAGAGTTCGGTGCGTTCCGCCGGGGACCTGGCTGGGGTATTCGAATATGATGATGGTGTTGGCTATTTCTACTTATACGAAGTACCTGGGCAAGCAACTCGAAAGATAATTAGGGCCATTCGCATCTCATCAGGAGAACCTGATTACGCAGATTCAGAAATCGCTATTCGATGGGATAGGCAAGAGCGAAGTGTGGGGCTGTTTATCAGAGGCAAACTATGGGCAGATGCGGCAAAGCTATGGCGGCGATTACTCGCCGGATAAGCAGGCGGAGGTGCCTCTCGAGATTGCTGCCGGATTTGAAATAGCTAATTAGTGCTTTGGGCTTTCCCAAAAAGAGCCGATCTCGCGAATAACGACCGGATGGCAAATGCGGTCACCTCAATTTTCGGAGTTTTTAGCACGCTGATATGGCAGAGGTCATACTTCCATTCTGTGCAGGAGGATTCGATGGCCAAGAGCAAACCGCGCGGACTGCGCGAACAGGCGCAGAAGTGGACATGTAACCATTTCTCAATCACAGATCACCGAGGGGACGCGGCTAAGCTACTGCGGAAAGCCGCAGACGCAATCGATCAACTAGGAGAAATCGCGGTGCTCGACGTCGTGTTCCATAGCCTGGCGGAACCTTCTTTCAAGGAGATTACGATGAGCGTGTATTTTTCGAACGCAACGCCGGTGCAAGCCCACAGCTGATACTGGCCGACGCCGGCTAGCGCTCGGCCACGCGGATGCGCCGCTGCACATCGCGGCAGGCAGACCATCCGATGTTCGACAGGGAATATCCCAAAACCCGCTGCGAGCGCGCATCCACGGTGACTTCCATTTCGCACCCCTGGAAACCGGAGGGTGTACCCTCCTTGGGTTTTTGAGGCAGGTACCAGACATAGACCAATTTCGTCGCGGTCTTGTCGATCTTGCGCGGCTCACCGAAAGCTTCCTGCAGCACGCTGACCGGTTTGCCGACAGTGTCGGCCGCGATGCGCGGCACGGGGCGCACCGCATATCCGGAACCGCCGCACGCCGCCAATGCCATCGCAGCCGTGCACCAAGCCGCCGTGGTAAGACGCAACATAATCTTATTCCATGCCATTGCTACCGGCATGCAGTCTCGCGCGCGATTACCCGCGATGCACTCGCTCACGTCGCAGAATGACAATCACGAACGCACGCCTGCCGCTTATGTAAATGCGGCTCAGGCGTCACGCCGCCGAAACAGGCCGTTCTGCTCCGCGACTCGACCCTCGCGCAGCAACTTGATCAAATGCGCCTGCAGCGTCAGGCGCGCCCACTGATGCCGGTCGCTGCGAACGTCGTCGTAAACCACCGGTACCAGCGCATCGAGGCTGGCGGATCCCAGTCTGGCAACATGGCGCAGCACCTTGTCCTCGCGCGCCAGCCGATGTGCACGCAGCGCTTCGAGCACTTGCTTGCCGCGCTCCATGATGCCGCCGTGACCCGGAGCAATTCGCTCGAAGTCGTAGGCGAACAGCTTGTCGATCGATGCCAGATACTCGGCCATGTCGCCGTCGGGCGGCAAAATGACCGGCGAAACCCCCTCGAGCACATGATCGCCGGTGATCAGCAGCCGCTCGCGTTCGAGGAAGTAGCAGACGCAGTTGGACGCATGGCCCGGCGTATGGATCGCGGTCAATTCGAACTCGCCCAAGAGCAGCCGCTCGCCGTCGGCGGGTTGCCGTTGCGGCGCGAAGCTTTCGTCCTGGCGGCCGTCGCGGGGCGGCACTCTGCCGATGACAAGCGCACCGGTGCGCCGCGCCAATTCGGCCGCCAGCGGCGAATGATCGTGGTGGGTGTGAGTGGCGATGATCCAGCGGATGCGGCCGCCCGCCGCCGCGAGAATGGCACCCAAGTGCTCGACCTCCTCGGGTCCCGGATCGACGACCGCAATCTCGAGCTCACCCAGCAGGTAGGTGTTCGTGCCGGCTCCGGTCATCATGCCGGCATTGCCGGCGACGATGCGACGCACCCCTGGACCCAAGGAAATGCATTTGCCGGGAACGAGTTGTGCTCGAGCGTCCACTCAGCCACATGATACATCCGCAATCATTAAATTTTTTCCGCTTGGCTTGGGCACCCAAGCAGCCAGGCGCGTTTTCCTGAAGAATTCAGGTGTCGGTGATCTTCGTCGCACTTTGAGATAGTTGCGATGGGCAACAGAGCCGCTACACTGGCAGTCATGTCAAAGCCGCCGAATGCCCGACGCGTAGGAGGACCTCTCTCCTGGGATCAACTCGCGCGCCCGGACGCGGAACAGTGCCAGCGTTTTCTGGCAGAGTCGCTGTCGCTGCTGTTGGGGGATGTGCTGCGTGCGATCCTGTCCGACGCCAGCCCCTCGGCTGCCGCCGATGAATCGGCGATCGAACGCTACCGCAATCTCGCCGATTCCCTGGCGGACGGCGAATCGCGCCGCCGCATGGGAGTTGGCTTGACCCGTGCCGGACTCGCCAAGCGGTGCGTCACGTGGCTGAAATTGTTGCTTACGCCGACGCCGAACGCCCCTTCCACGGCCGCGCTGCGCGAATTCGTGGATGCCTTGGGGCTGTTCCCCGCGCTGTTCGACAGCGATCCGTCGGCGCGTTCGCGCCGGGCGCGACTCACGTGGCTGCTGACCCATGACAGGCGCTTGGATGCCAGCACCCGCGAGGCGGCCACCGCCCTGATCGAGGCTTGCGAGCATTTAGGGGTTCTGCTGTGGCCGGACGCGGAAACCGCCTAACACAATTCCGTGCTTATCGCCATTCTCGGCGTATAATACGTAGTTAACCTTTACGTGCAGCCGGGGCATTGAGTGCAAATATCGTCGGATCCCACATCAGCTACTCCCGTTTCCAACTCGGAAACCGCGGCGCCCTTGCCCGCCGATAAATCGCGTTTCCGGTTTCAGAAATTATTGCAGCCCTTCGCGGTCAAGCCCGGCGTGGCGACACCGGTGATATGGTTCCTGCTGGACTGGCTGGTGCTCGGCGCCGCGATCGCCAGCCTGCTGGTGGTCGAATCCTGGTGGATCAAGGTATTTGCATCGCTCGTCGCGGCCCTGTGGATCGCGCGGCTGTTCGTCATCGGACACGATGCCTGCCACGGTTCATATACGCCGAACAAGATGCTCAATAAGTGGATCGGGCGGATTGCCTTCCTGCCTTCGCTGACGCCCTTCAGCCTGTGGGAGATCGGCCACAACCTGGCGCATCACGGCTTCACCAATTTGAAGGGCCGCGACTACGTTTGGACGCCCTACTCTCCCGCCGAGTTTGCAAAACTGCCCTGGATTCGCCGTTTGCTGGAGCGCATCTACCGCAGCGGCTTCGGCCAGGGGGTCTACTACATGATCGAGATGTGGTGGAAGAAGCTGTTCTTTCCGGGACGCAAGCACGTCGCCAGCCGGCGCATCAGCTACACCTGGGACAGCCTGCTGGTCGCCGCCTTCGGCGCGCTGTGGGTCGGCGGCCTGGTCTTATGGGGCGCCTACAGCGGCAAGTCGATCTGGTCGCTGCTGGTATTCGGTTTCGTCGTGCCGTTTTTCGTGTGGAACTGCCTGATGGGCTTCGTCATCTATGTGCAGCACACGCATCCGCGCGTGGCCTGGTACGAACGGCGCGATCAATGGACCGCCAATGCCGGCTATGCCACGACCACCGTGCACATCAAGCTCATCCGACCGCTCGATGGATTGATTCACTACATCCTCGAGCACGGTGCGCACCACGTGAACATGGGAATTCCTCTCTATCGCCTCAAGGAAGCGCAGGCGAAGCTCGCCGCCACGCTGGACGAACGATTGAATTCCGAAGTGTTCACGTGGCGCTACTATTGGAACACCGTGCGGCGCTGCAAGCTGTACGACTTCGCACAGCATGTGTGGATGGACTTCGACGGCCACATCACCTCCGAACCCCAGGTGCTGGTGCGCTAGAATTTCGCCTTGATGCCTGCAAACGCGCCGAAGCTCGGCTGCAGGAATCCGACCGGATTCTCATAGTGCCGGTCCAATAGATTGGTCAACCGGCCATAGACATCCAAGTGCTCGTTGATTTGATAGGCTGCCGCCGCATCCACCGTCGTGTAGCCCGCCGCGTTCAGGCGCGATACCGAGAAGTCCCGGTTGCCATCCACCCACGACCCCACCGCCAGCAGCGTTGCGTTGAATGACAACCGGCTGGTCGCCTGCCATGCCGTATTCAGGCTGCCTTTGTGCTTGGGTCGGCGCAGCAACTCCTGGTGCGCGATTTCGTCGGTCGCTTCGGTGTAGGTGTAGTCGACCCTGAACGTCAAGCTCTGCATCGGCCGATAGGCGACGAAGCTTTCGACCCCATCGGTCAGCGCGCGTCCCACGTTGATGTCGGTGGTGAAATCCGCGCTGTCGGCGATCAGATTCTTGATGCTGTTGTGAAAATAGGTCACTCCCAATCGCAAGCTCTCGCCCGCCAGGCTTTGTT
The DNA here is from genome assembly GCA_036267715.1 of Steroidobacteraceae bacterium. GTDB lineage: Bacteria > Pseudomonadota > Gammaproteobacteria > Steroidobacterales > Steroidobacteraceae > Bog-1198. Next base: position 56,919 of record DATAVN010000011.1, read on the forward strand.
CGAATCCGGCATCCCAACCGATGCTGCTTTCGGGCTTGAGGTTGGGGTTGGCGAAGAAATCGAAGTCCGGAAAGCTTTGAAACAGCTGATTCAAAGTCGGAGCCTTGAACCCGGTCCCGATGCTGGCCTTGAGCTTGGTCCCGCTTTCCGGGATGAGATAAGCAGGCGCGAACCGATAGGTCACCTTGCCGCCGAAGCGGTCGTTTTCGTCATAGCGCACGCTGACGGTGTCGAACAGGCGCTCGCCGAAACCGGATTGCAGCTCCGCGTATCCGGAATCGATGCGGGTGCCGGCCGAAATCGGCGCGGTGATTTCATCGCGCTGATGTTCGGCTCCGAGCACCAGTTTTTCACCGGCCGCCAGCCGGACGTTTCCCTGCCAGTCGAATTTCACCCGTTCGCCGAAGGCATCGCTGCGCGCAAACTCAGGGGCGAAATCCGATGACTTGATTTTGCTGTAGGCGGCACCCAGGGTCTGCTCCAGAATTCCGTCAAAGGCGAGCAGATGCGCGCTGGCGCGGACATAGCTCTGCAGCGTGTTGTTCTCACTCTGTGCGGAATCGGGAAAATCGGCCGGGAAATTGTCCTCGTTTTCGCCGGTGAGACGCAGGTGGGTGTCCGAGTAGCGCGCAACCAACCCTAGGTCGAAATTCTCGGTCACGTCGAGGCCGAGCTTGGTCGACGCGGTGAGATTGTCGTCGTAGTCGTCGATGCGCCGCTCGCCGGGCGCCAGCAAATCCAGCGGCGTCACCGGAGTCGCGCCGGAATGAATATGGCTGAGATTCGCCGCGTAGTGGAATTGCTCGAGGGAACCGCTGAGCCCGGCGGTCTGATTGAAGGTGTCGAATGATCCGCCTTCCACGCCTGCATTGAATTGCGCCGGTCCGGATCCGCTTTTGGTGATGATGTTGATCACACCTCCGATGGCATCCGAGCCGTACAAACCGCTCTGCGGGCCGCGCAGGATTTCCACCTTTTGGATGTCCTGGGTCAGCATCGAGCCGAAGTCGAACGCGCCGCCGGAATTGCTGGGATCGCTGACATCGATGCCGTCGACCAGGACCTTGGTGTGATTGGAATTCGTGCCGCGCATGAACACCGAGGTCTGTCCGCCCGCGCCGCCGGTCTGAACCACGTTCAACCCCGGCACTTGACGCAGCAAATCCGGCAGCGTTTGCACCTGTCGGGCCGAGATGTCATCGGCCGTCACCACGGTGATGCTGCTGCCGAGCTGTCGTTCCGGCGTCGGGATGCGCGTGGCGGTCACCACGATGGTATCCGGAAGGTCTTCGGGTCCGGCATTCGCCATACCCGCAAGGCCGGATATGGAGATGGCCAAGACAATCGATCTGATTGAGGCTCTGCGCACGATGTTCTCCTGGTAAAAACCCAAGAGTCGGCACACGACAGCGTACGAATTTGAATTTTTCAACTGCAGGCTCCCGCACGACGACTCAACACTGTCGTCGCGACGGTTTCCCCCGCAGTTATCAGCGCACCCCGGCCGGTAACAAGACGACGGCGCGAGGCGGGTTTCCTGGCTCCCGGGTCATCGCTCTCGTCCTCCTTCCCAAAGCCTTAAAGCCTCAGTGGACTCGTGGACGTTCGCTATCCGGTCACAGTTGCGGGGGCAGCCGCGGTTTCACACCGCGTTCCGATTTAAATCCCTTGCGGGAACCTTGCGCGTGGGCGAATCATACCGGTAATCGTGAAGCGGTCAATGCGCTTGCGAAAGCTCGCGCGCGTGATGCTGCAAATGATCCGCGATGAAGGTCTGGATGAAGTAATAACCATGATCGTAGCCCGGCTGCATGCGCAGATTCAGCCGCTGGCCGGATTTGGCCGCGGCAGCCGCGAATTCCTGCGGCTTGAGCTGCGCTTCCAGAAATTGATCCGCGCTGCCCTGGTCGATGAGAATGGGCCCGGGATAGGGCCGCCGCGCCACCAGTTCTGTGGCGTCATAGTCGCGCCACGCCTGTTCATCGGGACCGAGGTAATTGCTGAACGCCTTTCTCCCCCAGGGCGATCGCATCGGCGCCGCGATCGGCGAGAAAGCGGACACGGATTTATAAAGCGAGGGATTGCGCAACGCCAGGGTCAGCGCGCCATGGCCGCCCATGGAGTGGCCGAAGATGCCGGTCGCGCCGGCCCGGGCCGGCAGGTGCGCCGCCACCAGCTGCGGCAGTTCCCGCGTCAAGTAACTGTACATGCGATAGTTTTGCGACCACGGGGCTTGCGTCGCGTCAAGATAAAAGCCGGCGGACCAGCCGAAGTCCCAATCGTCGGCATCCCCCGGAATGCGCGGCTCGCGCGGGCTCGTGTCCGGCGAGATCAGCATGAGCCCCAACTCCGCCGCGCTCTTTTGCGCGTGCGACTTGATACAGAAAGTCTCCTCGGTGCAGGTGAGGCCCGATAGAAAGTAGAGCACCGGAACGGCCGCCGATTGCGCCTGGGGCGGCAGATACGCCGCAAATTTCATCGGACCGCGGGTTTCGCGCGAATCATGCCGGTAGAAACGCTGCACGCCGCCGTAGCATGCATGCTCCGAGATCAGCGTCAAGGCGCTCAAAACACCACCACGCTGCGGATCGATTCGCCGGAATGCATCAGTTCGAACGCCTTGTTGATGTCGCGCAGCGGCATCTTGTGCGTGATGAGATCGTCGATGTTGATCTTGCCGTCCATGTACCAGTCGACGATCTTCGGCACATCGGTACGGCCGCGTGCGCCGCCGAATGCCGTGCCCTTCCACACGCGTCCGGTCACCAGCTGGAACGGCCGGGTCGAGATCTCCTTGCCGGCGCCGGCGACGCCGATGATCACCGAGACGCCCCAGCCGCGGTGACAGCACTCCAGTGCCTGGCGCATCAGCTCCACATTGCCGATGCACTCGAAGCTATAGTCGGCGCCGCCGTCGGTCAGCGACACCAGATGGGCGACGAGATCGCCGCCGACCTCCTTGGGATTGACGAAGTGCGTCATGCCGAACTTCTCCGCGAGCGCCTTGCGTCCGGTATTCAGATCGACGCCGATGATCTTGTTGGCGCCCACCATGCGGGCACCCTGCACCACGTTCAGGCCGATGCCGCCCAGGCCGAATACCACCACATTTGCGCCGGCCTCCACCTTGGCCGTGTTGATCACCGCACCGATCCCGGTGGTCACGCCGCAGCCGATGTAGCACACCTTGTCGAAGGGCGCATCCTCGCGGATTTTCGCCACCGCAATCTCCGGCAGCACCGTGAAATTCGAGAATGTCGAACAGCCCATGTAGTGATGCACCAAATCCTTGCCGATCGAGAAGCGGCTGGTGCCGTCGGGCATCAAGCCCTTGCCCTGGGTGGCGCGGATGGCCGTGCACAGATTGGTCTTGCGCGAAGTGCATGACTTGCACTGGCGGCATTCGGGCGTGTACAGCGGGATCACATGGTCGCCCTTGCGCACCGAGGTCACGCCGGGACCGACGTCGACCACGACGCCTGCGCCTTCGTGCCCAAGTATGGCGGGGAACAATCCCTCCGGGTCCGCGCCGGAGCGGGTAAACTCGTCGGTGTGGCAGACCCCGCTTGCCTTGATTTCCACCAGCACTTCGCCCGCCTTTGGACCGTCCAGATCCAGCGTGACGATTTCGAGCGGCTTGCGCGCGGCGATGGCGACGGCGGCGGTGGTTTTCATTTGCGGATATCCTGTGTCTTTGGCGGGCCCAAGGGCGTTACCCTAAAACAACTCACGTCCAGTTGGAAGCTGCCATGAACATCGAATTGACGGCGAACGAAGCTCGGGTCATCGGATGCCTGATCGAGAAGGAAATCACCACTCCGGACCAGTATCCCTTGTCGTTGAACGCGCTCACCAATGCATGCAATCAGAAGACCAACCGGGAGCCGGTACTCGAATTGAGCGAAGCCGAAGTCCAGCAGTCGGTCGACTCGCTCATGAAAAAATACCTGGTGAGCGACAAGTCCGCCGGCTACGGCGGCCGCGTCACCAAGTACAAGCACCGTTTCTGCAACACCGAGTTCGGCTCATTGAAATTTTCGAAGCAGGAACTCGGGGTCATTTGCGTGCTGCTGTTGCGCGGTCCCCAGACACCCGGCGAGCTGCGTTCGCGCACCAATCGGCTGTGCGAATTCACGGATGCCGAACAGGTCGAGGCAACCTTGCGCAACCTGATGTCGCGCGAGGATGGACCGTTCATCGCCCGTCTGGCGCGAGCCCCGGGGGCGCGCGAGGCGCGCTACGCGCATCTGTTCTCCGGCATGCTGGAATCAGCGCCCGAGGCGCCAGCCGCCGAATCGGAGCGCGACGCCTCTACCGGCGCCACCGGCGCCACCGGCGCCACCGGCGCCACCGGCACCACCTTGAGCCAGCGCGTCGAGACGCTCGAAAAGCTGGTCGATCAGCTTCGCAGCGAATTCGATGCGCTGAAGCGCGGCGGCGGCGAGCCGGATACCCCGACCGGCTCCTAATTCGCCGCCGTGGTCTTTGCGATGCCCTCGCGCTCCTGAAGCCACTTATCGAAGGCATCGATATCGGCGGCGCGCATGCCGTTTGCCGCGGCCCGGTGGTGTTGCAGCCAGGTTTGCATGGCTGCCATCATCTGGTCCGCCAAGGGACGCTCATGGTAGAACAGATCCATGTAAGCGGCCTTGGCGTCATCCAGGTGATCGATGCCCAAGTAGGCCTCGCCGCGATGTTGGACGGCCTCGGGCAGGTCAGGCTTCAGCGTCAGTGCATGGTTGTAGTCATCGATCGACTCGCGGAACGCGCCGAAGTGCAGGTGGATGAAGCCGATCTGATTCCACGCCTCGTACATGTCGCCCTTGTTGCGCAGAACGTTGGTGAATTGTTCCAGCGCCAGACCGTACGCGTCGTCCATTTTGGACAGCGCCCTGGCCTTCTTGTCGGGATCGCCGGCTTTCGCCGCTTCATCCTGCAGCTCATGCGCCTTTGTCATGCTCTTCTGCGCGTTTTTGTAGGCTTTGGCGGCCTCCTTCTCCGGCTTGACTTCGAGCGGAGCGGACGGGATCTCTTCCTGCTGCTGCGTTCGGCCGCCGCTGCCGGTGATCGGCGGGATACCGCTGCCGGGATATTGCGCGCGAGCGGGAACAGGGTGCAGATCGGCAATGAGCAATGCAAGGCAGCAGAGTAGAATTCGGCGCATTTCGCCCCCCGGCCAACGAGTGACTGATTTATGCAATACTGGATCCATGGCCGCTCATCTTAGAATTTTAATCCCCTGTGCGCTGGCCATTTTTTCATTTCCGGCCCTGGCCGCCAAACATCCGAGCATGCCCGAAGTCATCGCGGCCTCGAGCCCGTCGGACTGGCGCCCGCTGGACCCTGAAAATACCCTGTATGTCGAATTGCCCGGGGGACGCGTGGTCATCGAACTCGCGCCCGCGTTCGCGCCGCTGCACGTCGCCAATATCAAGACCTTGGCGCGGGCGGGCTATTTCAACGGTCTGTCGGTCATCCGCGAACAGGACAACTACGTCGCGCAGTGGGGTGATCCGGAAAACCGCCATCCGCTGCCGGCCGGCATCGGCAAGGTGGCGCCCGAATTCGATTCTCCGCTGCCTCCTAACATGCCCTTTACGCGCCTGCCGGATGGCGATGTCTATGCGCCCGAAGTCGGTTTCTCCAACGGGCTGCCCGTGGCGCGTTCGCATGCGCTGCACAAGGTTTGGCTGGCGCACTGTTACGGCATGGTCGGAGTTGGACGGGACTTGGACGCCGAAAGCGGCAGCGGCGCGGAGATGTATGTGGTGATCGGCCATGCGCCGCGCCACCTGGATCGGAACGTTGCCCTGGTCGGACGGGTCCTGAAAGGGGTGGAACTGCTGTCCTCTTTGCCGCGCGGCAGCGCCGAGATGGGCTTCTACACCAAAACCGAGAAGCCCACGCCGATCAGCTCGATTCGCGTTGCCGCCGACGTACCGCCCGCGCAACGTTCGAATCTCGAGGTCATTCGCACGGATACGCCAACCTTCGCCGCGCTGGTCGAATCGCGCCGCAACCGTCCCGAGGACTTTTTCAAGGTGCAAGCCGGCCGCATCGATTTGTGCAACGTGCCGCTCCCGGTGCGCGAACGCAGCACGAAGAACTGAGGCCCGGCCGGGGCCGCTATTGGCGCGATGCCGCTTCGATGCCGATGCGCAAGGTCGTGGTGGCGATGCGCACCTCGATGAGGAAGGCCGTCAACGCCGCCGCAAACGCCAGCATCGACAAAATAAACATGATGGCGATGAATGCCGAGAGTTCCCAATGCGCGAAAGCATTGACGAACAGCATGACCACCACCAGCGCGATGAACAGCGCCGAAACCGTGATCAGGGTGATGGCCGCGTTGATGTAGCGGGCGCGCCGCGCCAGCACGCCGAGCGCCGCATTCAGGTCGCGCACGCCGGCTTGATAGTCCGGGCGGCACAGTTCGCTCTCCATGTTGCGCGCACGGTCGACGATGCGCGCCAGCCGGCTGGTCAACACGTTGAGCGTCACGCCGATCGCGGAAATCAGGAATATCGGCGTGAGCGCGACCTGAATCAGATGCGCCACATCGGAGGCTTGCAGGAAGCTGCCGCTCACCACTTCACCACGCCGAAATGCCACGTGCCGAGGATGAGGAAGCCGAAGCCGATGCGATACCAGGCGAACACCTTGAAGTTGTGCGCGCTCACATAGCGCAGCAGTGCGCGCACCGCGATCATCGCGCTGATGAACGAGGCGATCGAGCCGACACCGATCACCGCGAGATCGTTTGAATCCAGCAGGTGCCGCGCCTTGTACAATTCCAGCACGGTCGCGCCGAATATGGTCGGAATGGCGAGGAAGAACGAGAATTCGGTGGCTGCCGGGCGGGACAGGCCGCGCAGCAGGCCGCCCATGATGGTGGCGCCCGAGCGCGAGGTGCCCGGAATCATCGACAAGGTTTGCGCAATGCCGATCCACAGCGCATCCGCGGGCTTGATGGCATCCACATTGTCGATGCGTGCGCCGCGCTTGCGGCTCTCGATCAGCAGAATCAGGATGCCGCCGACGATGAACGCCGTGGCGACCGGCACGGGCGCGAATAAATATTTCTTGATGGTGCCGATGAAAATCACGCCCAGCACGGCGGCCGGCAGAAACGCCAGCACCAGGTTCCAGGTGAACAGCTGCGATCTGCGCTCGCGCGGCAGAGTGGCGATCACCGTCCAAAGCCGCCGGCGGTACAGCCAGCAAATGGCCAAAATGGCGGCGAACTGGATCACGATCTCGAACACCTCGCCCTTCTCGTCATTCCAATTGAGCAGGCTGCCGACCACGATCAGGTGGCCGGTGCTGGAGACCGGCAGGAATTCCGTCAGCCCCTCGACCACGCCGAGAATCAAGGCCTTGATTGCAATTATCAGATCCATGAAGCCCGCCGTTGTGATCGCCCAAAAAAAAAGCCCCGGCCGCGGTAAAGCGGTCGGGGCGTTATACCAATAAACTTACTTCGTTGCCGGAGTAGCGGTCGTGGCTTTCTTGTGCTTCTTGGCGGTGTGCTTATGGGCGGTCTTGGCGGCAGGCGCGGCGGTGGAACTGTCGGCGGCAGCCGGGGTGCCGGCTTTCGGAGCGTCAGCGGCCATGGAAGCGGCTGCGAAGCCAAGGCTCAACAGGGCGGTGGTAATCAGGGTGGCGGACTTCTTCATGAGATCTCCAAACGGGTGGTATGGGCCTAAACGCTGCGAAGAATACGACGGAATCAGGCGTTTACACCGAGATGAAGATCATTTCACAATGGAAACATGGCGGGATGCCTGGGTTTTCCTGACGTGCCACACCAGATACCCCACGACCGCGATGTTGGCCAGCAGGATCAAAATCTTGCCGATCGTCGGCCGGAAGAATATTTCCCAGGCCTCGAGCGGGATGAGCGAGGCGGTTATGATGGTGGTCAGCCACTCGGCCCAGCGCAGCTCCATCCATAGGCCAATACCCTCGACCGCAAATACGGCCGCGTAGACCAGGGTCACGATTCGCAGTGCATGGACGCGCGACACGCTCAAGCCCCCGAACCATTCGAGCAGCTGCGCGACGATGCGATGCTCCAGGCCGTAGGGTCTCGCCTGTGCCCAGGAGAGCAACTTGGCCGCCAGCGATGCGTCGCGAAGACGCAGCTCTCCGTAGGCAACCCCCAGCAGCAGAGCCACCTTCACCAGCTTGTAAAGGGCAATGGTGCGAAGCACACCAAAGCGCGCCCTCGGCGCTTGCCCGGCCGGGAGTGTCATGAAAAGTTAAGCCTGGCCCGCTGGCGGCTGGAAGTCCAGCGTCGCATCCAGCAGCGCGGGGATGTCGAAAACTGCGCGTTCATTGTCGATTACCAGGGGCGCAATCCCCGCGGCGGCCACCAGGGCGGCCGGCACTTGAATGCGGTCGCGCTCACGGGTGACCGTCCAAGTCTCCAGGCGTTTGTCCTGAAATGCCAGATTGAGCGCGCCCCACCGCAGCAGTGCCGCGCGCGCGAGCGGCGTATCGCCGCCCCAATGCCGCTGCGCCAGCATCATCGCCGAACTCGCCGCGATCTCGCCATGCGGCAACGTCATCAAATCCTGGATGTATTTCACCATCTCATCCGGCGGCACATTCAGGGTCAAAATAGGCGCCATCTCGGTCATCGGCTCATTTTAAGTCGGATTCTCCAGACTGAACATGGCATTCTCGTCATCATAGGCAAAAGCTTCGGCATAGCGGCCCCAACTCACCACGGCCCGCAGGCTCCGTTCCGCGGCGTCCTCGTCCATGAAATCCTCCAATTCATCGATAAAGCGGCTCTTTCGCGCGGAATGCGAGGCGCGCTCGTCCAATACCCGTCGCACATGGGCCGCCAGCGGTACGTAACTGAGCAGATGACGCATGAAGATCCGCTTGCGTTCATCGAGCGCGCTATGCGCGAAGGCCATGCCATCATCGGTCAATTTCAGGTCGCCGCCCTCGAGTTCCGCAAACCGCAGCATCTGCAAGGTCTCGGCGACCGGGAACAGCTCATCGATCTCCATGGTCAGGTCGGAGGCAATCTCCGGCAGATCGGCCTTGCCGTTGAATGGCGGCGCGGCAACCGCCTCCATCAAGCCCGCGAGCAGGTTGGAGGAGACATGCGGCAATACACTGCCTATGCCCAAACCCGGAAAATTCTCCTTGCGTCCGGGCGCCCCGCCCGACGGCCGTGCGGTCATTTCCACGTATATGCGCTCCACCAGCTCGCGAAAGCTGGGGTCGAGGCGATTGCGCGGCTGCGGCAGGGTGACCTTGATCTCGCTCAAGATCCGGCCCGGATTGCTGCCGAACACCAGCACCCGATCGCACATCAACACGGCTTCCTCGATGTTGTGCGTCACCAGGATCACGCCCTTGATGGGCATGCGCCCTTCCGCCCACAAGTCCAGAAAGTCGGTGCGAAGCGTCTCGGCGGTGAGCACATCCAGCGCCGAAAACGGCTCATCCATGAGCAGAATGTTCGGATGCACCACCAGGGCCCGGGCGAAACCAACCCGCTGACGCATGCCGCCCGACAATTCGCGCGGATACGCGGACTCGAATCCGTCCAGCCCGATCAGATCGATGGCCGCCAGCGAGCGCTTGCGAATTTCCGAGCGCGACATGCGCTGCGCCTCCAACCCCAGAGCGACGTTCTCGAACACCGTGAGCCAGGGAAACAGCGCGAAGCTCTGGAACACCATCGCAATCCCGGGCGCAGGTCCCGAGATCGGCTTGCCAAGGTACTGCAGCTCTCCGGCGCTCGGCTCCGACAGCCCGGCGATCAAACGCAACAAGGTCGATTTGCCCGAGCCGGAGCGGCCCAACAGGCCCACGATCTGCCCCTCGCGCAGCTCGAGATTCATACCCTGCAATACCAATAGCTCGGCGCCATCCGGCTTCGGAAAGGCCTTGCGGACATCAGTGCACTGCAGCAGCGGCGAAGTATTCATGGCCGGTGACCTTTGCTAGGTAAGCCTATATTTGCGCTCTGCGTAGTAATACAACGGGCGCCAAAAAACTCGATTGATGAGCACCACGAACAAACTCATGGTGCCGATCCCTAAGACGATGCGGTGAAAATCTCCCGCAGTGGTCGCCTCTGCGATGTAGCTGCCCAACCCGCGCGCCTGGACGTGAGTATCGCCCCAAGTCGCGAGTTCCGCCACGATGGCGGCGTTCCAGGAGCCGCCAGATGCAGTGATGGCACCGGTCACGTAGAACGGCAGAATCGCCGGCAGCGCAACCTTGCGCCACCACAACCAGCCGGTGACGCGGAAATTCGCCGCGACATAACGCATCTCCGCGGGAATCGAGGACGCGCCCGCGATCACGTTGAAGAGAATGTACCACTGCGTGCCGAGAATCATCAGCGGGCTCAGGTAAATGTCGGGATTCAACTTCCAACGCACGATTCCGTACACCGCGATGGGAAACAACAGATTGGCGGGGAAGGCCGCCATGAACTGCGCGATCGGCTGCACGATCTGCGCGGCCCGGGGGCGCATTCCCACCCATACCCCGATCGGCACCCAGATCAAGCTTGCCAGCGCAATCAAAATGAACACGCGCAGCATGGTGAGGGTGGCCAGGCCACACACCTCGAGCGCCTCGCGCAGCGGGGTGTTCTGCATGAGCACCACGACGATGTGCCACAGACCGAGCACCACGGCGGCAATGATCAGCGACACCCACAACAGATCGAGCGAGCGCCGCGGTTTGTCCGCCGGCAGCTTGACCGGCGCATCGCTGCGCTTCACGGCGCGGCTGGTGAACATGACCGCGGCATGGAATGCCAGCGTCGCCGCCTGAATGAGGCGCGAGCGGCGCATCATGGTCAGCGCCCAGGAATCCGGCACGCGCACGCCCGGCTCCTGCTCGACGCGAAAGCGATCGACCCAGGCGACCAGCGGCCTGAATATCAGCTGATCGTAGAGAAGGATCACGATCAACATGGTGGCGATGGCCCAGCCGATGGCGACCAGATTCTTCTGCTGGATGGCCAGCGCGATATACGAGCCGACGCCGGGCAGCGCCACGGTCGTGTGTCCCACGCTGATCGATTCCGAGGCCACCACGAAGAACCAGCCTCCGGACATCGACATCATCATGTTCCAGATGAGCGCGGGCATGCCAAACGGCACCTCGAGCTGCCAGAAGCGCATCCACGGCGAGAGCCGGAACGACTCCGCGGCCTCGGTGAGCTCGATCGGCACCGTGCGCAGCGACTGATAGAAGCTGAACGCCATGTTCCAGGCCTGGCTGGTGAAGATCGCGAATATCGCGGCGAATTCGGCACCCAGGACGCGTCCGGGCGCCAGCGACATGAAGAATACGACGGTAATGGAAATGAAACCGAGGATCGGCACCGATTGCAGGATGTCCAGAATGGGCACCAGCAGCCTGCCGGCGCGCTCGCTCTTGGCCGCCCAGGTGGCGTAGGTCAGCGTGAACACCAACGACAGTGCCAGGGCCGCAAACATGCGGAAGGTGGTGCGCGCGGCATATTCGGGCAGGTGCGAAGGATCCAAGGACATGGGCGTCGCCTCGAGCGCGCTCAATGGCGCAAACAGGCCGCGCGATGTCTCCCCCAGAAACACCACCAGCCCGATCACCACGATGAATGCCAGCACGTCCCATCGAGTGGCAAGCTCGCGCAGAAAGACAAAGGGCTCGAAGCGTTTCATCCAGGCATTCTCTCAGGACAGACAACGAAGTAGCTAGTAGGGTATGCGCTTCAAAGAGCGTAGCGATCGCGTATGACCCAAGTTCAAGATCCGGCAAAAACTTTTCCTGCGCAGGCGCAAGCGCCGGGCCTGGCGCCCGCGGCGCCGACGCGCTTCAATTTGTTGGGCGCGCTGAGTTTCTCGCACTTCCTCAACGATATGATGCAATCGCTGATCGTCGCGATCTATCCGTTGCTCAAGGGCGAATTCCACCTGAGCTTCGCGCAGATCGGGGCGATCACGCTGACCTACCAGGCATCCGCTTCGCTGTTGCAGCCGCTGATCGGCATCTATACGGACAGGCACCCCAAACCGTATTCGCTGAGCGCCGGCATGTGCTTCACGCTGATCGGCATCGTGGCGCTGGCGTTCGCGCCCAACTACGGCAGCGTGCTGGCGGCGGCGGCAATGATCGGCGCCGGGTCGGCGATTTTTCATCCCGAATCCTCGCGCATTGCCCGGCTGGCCTCCGGCGGCCGGCACGGTCTGGCCCAGTCCATTTTCCAGGTCGGCGGCAATGCCGGCAGCGCAATGGGCCCGCTGCTGGCCGCGTGGATCATTCTGCCCCAGGGTCAACCCAGTCTCGCGTGGTTCGCCATCGCCGCGCTGATCGCCATCGTGGTGTTGGCGCGGGTGGGTGCGTGGTACAAGCGCCAGCACATCGATCGCCCCAAAGCGCAGCATGCGGCGGCCGCGGTCAGCCCGGTTTCGCGCGCCCGAGTCCGCTGGGCGATCGCCGTGCTGGTGCTGCTGATCTTCTCCAAGTATTTCTACGTGGCCAGCATCACCAGCTACTTCAGCTTCTACCTGATCGCTAAATTCCACCTCCCGGTGCAGTCGGCGCAGCTCTATTTGTGCCTGTTCCTGCTCGCCATGGCGCTCGGCACGCTGTTCGGCGGGCCGTTGGGCGATCGCATCGGCCGCAAGCGGGTGATCTGGGTGTCGATCCTGGGGATCGCACCCTTTGCGTTGATCCTTCCCCATGTCGATTTGATGTGGGTGGGCATTCTGACCTTCATCATCGGCTTGATCCTGTCCTCGGCATTTTCCGCCATTGTGGTGTTCGCGCAGGAGCTCATGCCCGGCAACGTGGGCGCCGTATCGGGATTGTTTTTTGGATTCGCCTTCGGCATCGGCGGCATCGGCGCCGCGTTGCTCGGCAACCTTGCCGATCGCATGGGGATCGAATTCGTGTATCGAATCTGCGCGTACCTGCCCCTGCTCGGCATGGTGGCGGCGTTCCTGCCCAACATCGAACATCGAAAGCATTGACTCAACAGCTGCTGCTAAATTTTGGCGAGTACGGCGTGGCCTTGGTCGCGCTCAATGTGCTGTTGAATCAAATCGGCCTGCCCGTGCCGGTCGTTCCAACGCTGATTCTCGCCGGCGCCGTGGGCGCGCGCGGACAGCTGCCGCTCGCCGCGGTGTTTGCCGCAGCCGTGGCCGCGTGCCTGGTTGCGGACTGCGGCTGGTACTGGGTCGGGCAACGCTATGGCATCAGGGTATTGAAAACATTGTGCCGCATCTCGCTGGAGCCGGATTCCTGCGTGAGCCAGACGCAGGGTCAATTCGAGCGCTGGGGCGTCAACTCGCTGGTGATCGCGAAATTCGTACCCGGCCTCGCCACCATCGCGCCGCCGCTCGCCGGCGCGATGCGCATCGGCTGGCCGCGATTCGTTTGGTTGAGCCTGGTGGCGGCCGCACTGTGGGTGGGCGCAGGGCTCACCGCGGGCATGGTGTTCACGGCGCAGATCGAGCGGCTGCTGATTCGACTGCAACGCATCGGCGGCGCGGCGGCCGGCGTCGCACTGCTGCTGCTCGCTGCCTACGTCGGGTTCAAGTGGTGGGAGCGCAGCCGGTTCTACAAGGTGCTGCGAATGGCCCGCATCAGCGTGGCGGAGCTCAACGAGCTGATCCGCGGCGGCTCGCAGCCGCTCATCATCGACGTCCGCTCGCCCACCGCGCGAATACTCGAACCGCGCTGGATCCCCGGCGCCGTGCACATATCCCTGGCCGACGTGGCCGTGCACGTCAAAGAACTCCCGAAGGATCGCGAGATTATTCTTTATTGCACCTGCCCGAGCGAAGCCTCAGCCGCCCGCGTGGCAAAGACTCTGATGAACCACGGCTTCAGGCGGGTGCGGCCCCTGCATGGCGGGCTCGACGCGTGGGTGGCCGCAGGTTATGCCGTGGCCGGCGATGCGCCGGGACACCAACCTCCATAAGGTGGCCTTCACCGGCTTTCCTCTAAGAAAAGGCTTGAATTCCGGTCTGCGCCCGGCCGAGGATCAGGGCATGGATGTCATGCGTGCCCTCGTAGGTATTCACGACCTCCAAATTCACGACATGACGGATGACACCGTATTCGTCGGAAATGCCGTTGCCGCCCAGCATGTCGCGCGCAACGCGCGCGACATCCAGGGCTTTGCCGCAGGAATTTCGCTTCATGATCGAGGTGATCTCCACCGAGGCGGTTCCGTCGTCCTTCATGCGCCCAAGGCGCAGGCACCCCTGCAGACCGAGCGTGACTTCCACCTGCATGTCCACCAGTTTCTTCTGGATGAGCTGATTCGCCGCCAGCGGGCGGCCGAACTGCTTGCGGTCGAGCACGTACTGGCGCGCGGTATGCCAGCAACTCTCGGCCGCGCCGAGCGCGCCCCAGGCGATGCCGTAGCGCGCGGAATCGAGGCAGGTAAACGGCCCCTTGAGGCCGGTCACGCCGGGCATCAGATTCTCCTCCGGGACGAACACCTCCTCCATCAGAATCTGACCGGTGGTCGAGGCGCGCAGTCCCACCTTGCCATGCAGGACCGGTGTCGTCAGACCCTTCCAGCCTTTCTCGAGAATGAAACCGCGGATGACATCATCGTCGGTTTTCGCCCAAACCACGAACACATCCGCGATCGGACTGTTGGTGATCCAGGTCTTGGCGCCCGACATCCGATAGCCGCCGGCGGCCTTGCGCGCCCGGGTGATCATGCTCGCGGGATCGGAACCGTGATCCGGCTCGGTCAGTCCGAAGCAGCCGATGGAATCGCCGCGCGCCAAGGGCGGCAGATATTTACGCTTTTGAGCCTCGGTGCCGAACTGAAAGATCGGCAGCATGACCAGCGAGGACTGCACGCTCATCATCGATCGAAAACCTGAGTCGACGCGTTCGACCTCGCGCGCAATCAGCCCGTAGCTGACATAGTTCAAACCGCCGCCGCCGTAGGCTTCGGATATGGTGGCTCCCAGCAAACCGACGCCGCCCATCTCCTTGAATATGCCGGGATCGGTGTGTTCGCGGCGAAATGCCTCGAGCACGCGCGGGGCGAGCCGGCCTTGCGCGTAGTCGCGCGCCGCATCGCGGATCATTTTTTCCTCGTCCGTCAATTGCGCATCGAGCAGCAGCGGATCATCCCAATGAAAGTTTGCACGTGCCATAGTGTTCAAGGATGGCATACAATGCGTAGATCGGCACGCCCTGTCGGTATCATCCTACAGTGCCGCGCTCGGCGCCCGCATGGGCGCCCCGCTATCGGCCTACAGCGTTTGGCGGCAGTCACGCCCTAACATGCGCGGAGTTGGCCACGACGCGCCTCGACAGGTTTGCGAATTTGGAATCCAAAAAAACGAAAACTCGCGTCACCTCGGTACGCGTGCTGGTCGGCGGAGCGATTGGATTGCTCCTCTATGTGGCTCATGTCGCGTTCATACCGGTCGCTCTGGCACTGTTGATTTCCTTGATTCTGTCGGGACCCGTCGAGGCGCTGCACACCCGGAGGGTCCCCCGTAGCGTGAGCGCTGCGCTGATCATGGCGGTGATCCTCGGCATCATCATCGCGCTGCTGAATGCGATGTCGGAGCCGGCGCAGAAATGGTTCGCGGCCGCCCCGCACACCGTGAGACTCATCGAGCACAAGATCAGGCCGTTCGAGCAGATCATGGCCCGCATCGGAGAGCTGCGAAATTCGGCCGGCAACATCGGCTCGGCGCCGCCCTCCGCCAAGGAAGCGCCGGCTCCCGCGCCGGCAGCGCAGGAGAGCGCGCCCGTGCTGCTGCTGGACAGCGCGCGCACGGCGGCGCTCTCCGGCGTCACCATCGTGATCCTGACGCTGTTCTTGCTTTCCGGGGGTCCGCCAATGCTCGCGCGCATGACCGGGGCCTTTGCCAGCGATTTGAAAGCCGCACACAGCCTCGCGGTCATCGAAAAGGTGCGCAGCGAGGTCGGCCGATTCTACGTGACCACGTCGCTCATCAATGTGGGGCTGGGCATCGTCACATCCCTGGCGATGATGCTGTGTGGAATGCCCAACCCCTTCCTCTGGGGCACGATGGCGGCCATCCTCAACTTCATTCCGTACGCGGGGCCGACCACCACGTTGATCGTGCTGACGACTGTGGCCATCATCTCCTTCGACGGACTCGGGCATGCGGCCGCGGTTGCGGGCTGCTACCTGGCCATCGCCACGGTGGAGGGTCAATTCGTGCAGCCGTTGCTGGTGGGCCGGCGCCTGCAGCTCAATCCCATGCTGGTGTTTCTCGCATTGTGGTTCGGCGGGTTCTTCTGGGGTATTCCCGGCATCATCCTCGCGACTCCGGCGCTCGCCGCGCTCAAGGTGGTGGCCACCAACGCCGCCGGCGGCGCGCCGTTGCTGGATTTCTTGAGTCCGCACAAGGAGGACGATCCGCCGCTCATCGAAACGCTGGTTGAGCCAGAAACGGGCCGGACAGGCTCCTAGCCTCAATGGCGTGAAAGTTGTGCCGCCAGTGTCTAGAATGACGCGGTGAACTCAATCGTCTCCGAATCCGATGGATACCTGAGCGGCTTCGGCAATGAATTCGCAACCGAAGCGCTGCCCGGCGCGCTGCCCCTGGGCCGCAATTCGCCGCAACGCTGCCCTTTCGGACTGTATGCGGAGCAATTCTCCGGCACTGCCTTTACCGCGCCTCGCGCGCTCAATCGCCGCTCATGGCTGTACCGCATCCGTCCCGCGGTGGTGCATCAGCCCTTCGAGCGATTCCCGCATCGGCTGCTCGATGAGCTGCGCAGCGACGCGCAGAATGGCGCCATTTCCGCCTCGCCCAATCAACTGCGCTGGGATCCTTTGCCGCTGCCGCACATCCCGACCGACTTCGTCGAGGGCCTCGTGCCGGTTGCCGGCAATGGTTCTCCGGACGCGCATGCGGGTTGCGCAATCTACTTGTTCGCGGCGAATCGGGCCATGGAGCGTCGATTCTTCTATGACGCGGACGGCGAGCTGCTCATCGTGCCGCGGCAGGGCAGCTTGCTGTTGGACACCGAGCTCGGCCGGATCCTGCTTTCGCCTCAGGAAATTGCCGTGATTCCGCGCGGACTGCGCTTTCGCGTCGATCTGCCGGGCGGGTCGGCGCAAGGCTATATCTGCGAAAATTTCGGCGCACCGTTCAAGCTGCCGGATCTTGGCCCGATCGGCTCCAACGGGCTGGCAAACGCGCGCGATTTTCTCACGCCGCGGGCGCGCTACGAAGACATCGAGGCGCCCTGCGAACTGCTCGGCAAATTCGACCGCGCACTGTGGGCTGCGAAGCTGGATCATTCGCCGCTGGATGTGGTCGCATGGCATGGCAACCATGCTCCGTACAAGTACGATCTGCGGCGCTTCAACACCATGGGGTCGACTTCGTACGATCATCCGGATCCTTCCATCTTCCTGGTGCTGCACTCGCCGAGCGACACGGCCGGCACCAGCAATCTCGACTTCGTGATTTTTCCACCGCGCTGGCTGGTGATGCAAAACACCTTCCGGCCGCCCTGGTTTCACCGCAATGTCGCCAACGAATTCATGGGACTGATCTGCGGGCTTTACGATGCGAAGAGCACAGGCTTCGTGCCGGGCGGCTCGTCACTGCACAACTGCATGAGCGGCCATGGCCCGGATGCCGGCGCGTTCGAGCAGGCAAGCGCCGCGGACACCTCGATTCCGGCGCAGGTAACCGGAACCATGGCATTCATGTTCGAATCGCGCAGCGTGCTCAAGCCCGCGCGCTCGGCATTGCAGGGAACACCGCCGCTGCAGGATGACTACATGAGCCATTGGTTGGGGCTGAAGAAACGCTTCGATCCCAAGAACCCGTGACCATGCCGCGTGATGCGACCCACGATCCGACGGTGCGCAGCTGGCTGGCATCCGCAAATCAGACCGGCGGCGCCTTTCCTATCCAGAACCTGCCATTCGGGGTTTTCCGGCCGGCACGCTCCGAGGAAGCATTTCGCGGCGGTGTGGCGATCGGGGATCAAATCATCGATTTGCGCAGCCTCGCGCAGGCGCATCTGTTCCCGGCTGAGGCGGCCGAAGCTATCCGCGCCGGCGCCCTGCCGGCGCTCAATTCCCTCATGCAGCAGGGTCCAGGCGCCTGGAGCGCCTTGCGCCATGCGCTGTTCGCCGCGCTGGCGCAGGGTTCCGAGCACGAAGGCGCACTGCGAAAATGCCTGGTGCCGCAGAGCGTGGCGGAATATTCACTGCCGGCCGAGATCGGCGACTTCACCGATTTCTACATATCCGTGCATCACGCCACGGCCATAGGCCGCCTGTTTCGCCCCGACAATCCACTGCTGCCCAACTACAAGTGGGTGCCGATCGGCTATCACGGCCGCAGCTCATCCATCGTCATATCGGGCCGGGATGTCAGGCGCCCTTGCGGCCAGAAGTCCGCGGCGGCCGGCCCGGCGCTGGGTCCCAGCGCCCGTTTGGATTACGAGCTCGAATTGGGCATCTTCATCGGCGCCGGCAATGCGCTCGGGAGCACGATCCCGATGGCGCAGGCCGAGGATCACATCTTTGGCCTATGCCTGCTCAACGACTGGTCTGCGCGCGATTTACAGGCGTGGGAATATCAGCCGCTCGGGCCGTTCCTCGCGAAGAATTTCGCGACCACGATCTCCCCGTGGGTGGTGACCTTGCAGGCATTGGCACCTTTTCGCGTGCCCTTCAGCCGGTCCGAATTGGATCCGCAACCGCTGCCCTACCTGGATTCGTCTCGCAACCGCGATATGGGCGCCATCGATATCCGGCTCGAAGCGCTGTTGCAAACCGCCAAAATGGCCGCACGCGGCGACCCGGCTCAGCGGCTCTCATCAACCAGTTTCCGCCATGCCTATTGGACCGCGGCTCAGCTCGTCGCCCATCACACCGTCAACGGCTGCAACCTGCGCGCCGGAGATTTGTTCGGCAGCGGCACGCAATCCGGACCCACGCCGGCCGAAGCCGGTTCCCTGGTGGAACTCAGCCGGGGCGGCACGCAGCCGCTGCCCATCGGCAAGGATGAGCGGCGCACCTTTCTCGAGGACGGCGACACGGTGATTTTCCGCGGTTGGTGCGAGCGGCCGGGCGCGGTAACAATTGGATTCGGCGAGCTTTGCGGCCGGCTGCTGCCGGCCGCAATTTGATCGTCGCGTTGATTCTTCGCGCGGGCCGGCCCGCGCCGCGCTGCTGACAGTGTTATCAGCGTTGTTCCTACAGCCCGGCAAAAGCGCGAACTCTAGAATCACCGCGTGTCCATCTCCATCTCCATCGCCATTTTACTGCTGCTGAGTTTGTGCCTGGTCCTGGCATGGGGTTTGATCAGCGTCGTGCAGAACCTGACTGCGCAGGGCCCCTACGATGAGCCCGCGTTCCGCGAGCCCGGCCCGATCTTTCACGATCATTTCGTCGAGCCGCAGACGGCTAGATCTCAATTTGCCTGGCAATCTCGATCACATTCGAAGGCTCCAGATTGAACCGATCGACGAGTTTGACGGAATTGCGATAGAGAAATGCGAACAGCACCACGCGCCAGCCCCTGAAGCCGGCATCCTTGCGCTTCGCAACCACCAGATCGCGCGTGCCGACGAACAGGGCCTTGTCGAAATCGACCGTCGCCGGCAGCCCGCGCGTCTTCAACAGCGCCTGACGCAGGTCCGGAATTTCCACGAAACCGAACCGCGCCACCACGTGCCACAAACCTTCGCCCACCGTGTCGACCAGCGTGCACGCGGGGCCGGCGATGCGCGGCGTATTTTCGAACACCACGCTCAGGGCGACTGCATTGCGCGGCAGCACTCCCACGAAGTGCGCATGATCCATGATGACGCGCGAAACCTTGTGCGCGCTGCGGGTCAGGAACACCGTGGTTCCATCGACGCGGGGTATCGCTCCGCTGTTCAGATCCGCCAGGAATTTCTCCGCCGACTGCGGCGATTGGACCAGCGCCCGGCGGATCGCATCGATGCCGCCGCGCCAGGTGATCATGACCACGAACAGCACGGCGGCGAATGTCAGCGGCAGCCAGCCGCCCTCCGCAATCTTCAAAAGATTCGCCGTGAAAAAACTCGTGTCGACCACGATGAAGACGCCCGCGACCGCCATGGCAATCGCCTGCGGCCATTTCCACAGGTCACGCATCGCGCGAAACAGCAGAAAAGTAGTCAGCAGCATGGTGGTCGATACCGCCGTACCGTAGGCGCCCGCCAGCCGATCGGAGGCGCCAAACGCAATGGTGGTGGCAATGGTCGCGGTCATCAGCAGCCAATTGACGGCCGGAATGTAAATCTGCCCGTAGATGCGGTCCGATGTCTGTCTGATTGCCACACCCGGCAACCAGCCAAGCTGCATGGCCTGCCGCGTCATGGAAAAAGAGCCGGTGATGATGGCCTGACTCGCGATTATGGTCGCCGCCGTCGCCAGCATCACCAATGGATATACCGACCAGGCGGGCGCGATTTGAAAGAACGGATTGCCCACGACCGTTCCTTTGTCCATCAAAAAGGCGGTCTGTCCGGCGTAGCTCAACAAGAGTGACGGCAGCACGATGCCGTACCAGGAGCGGCGAATCGGACCCTTGCCGAAGTGGCCCATGTCGGCGTAGAGCGCCTCACCGCCGGTGATGCACAGGAATACGCCGCCCAGCACCAGGAATCCCGAACGCCCCGAATCCGCCATGAAACGCACGGCGTAGCGCGGATCCACCGCGGCGATCACGGCCGGATGTTTCAGGATCGAGGCGCTGCCGAGCAGCGCAATCACCGCAAACCACAGCAGCATCACGGGCCCGAAGGCGCGTCCGATCTTTTCGGTGCCGAAGCGCTGTGCGGAAAAAAGCACCAGCAGAATGAACACCGCCATCGGCATGACGAAGGGCCGCAGACTATCGGTGACGACATTGACGCCTTCGAGCGCACTCAGCACGGAAATCGCCGGCGTGATCACGCCATCGCCGTAGATCAGCGCGGCGCCGAGCAGGCCCATGCCGGTCAACAGCCGCAATCCCGGCGCAAAGCTGTTGGCGCCGATCGAGGACATCAACGCCAGGATGCCGCCCTCGCCACGATTGTCCGCGCGCAGCACGAACACGCAGTACTTGATCGAGACGGTTACGATCAGCGTCCAAAACACCAGCGACAACACGCCGAGCGCCGATTGCGGCGTGAATTGGCCGCCGGTCGCCTGCACCACCGTTTGCAGTGTATACAGCGGACTGGTGCCAAGATCGCCGAATACCACTCCCAATGCACCGAAGGCTGCCCAAGACCCGCGAGGCGTCGAATGCGCGGACTGCCTCATCGTCTGCCGAAACGCCCGCTTTGCTTTTTTCCTTGCACAATCATGGCGTTAATGAGGTAGGGAGTCTCCCACATCCAGTGTGGACCCACGCTGCTGTCCCGCCCGCAGCGCCGGGCATAGCATTTTCCTGGGTAATTCCCTTTTGGCATTACCGGAGGGTCTTAAATATGCGTCGCAATATTTACGCACGCGGCATCATCAAGATCGCAGCAATCTTGGCGCTGCCGCTTCTCATGGCGGGCGCCGCGCTTGGCGGCGAGGGCGTCCAAGTCAAAATTACCAACGACGGCACGCAGGACATCGTCGTCACCGTGTATGACATGAACAGCAACCCGAGCCGCGTCGTGCTGCAGAACGCACGCATCAACGGATTCACCTCGGTGCCCATATTCGCGATCGCGGATGCCACCGGCCGCGCCAACCTGGCGTGGACCGCGACCAGCACCGATCAGACAGCGACGAAGTGCGGCCACGCCGACACGTTAGGCGTGGGCAACGATGCCGCGATCAACGTGCATGCCGACTCGAGCTGCAACGCTTAGCGAGCGGGCGCGCCAGGCACAGTCCCAAAAGCCCGATCAACGCCGTCATGTCCAGCCCGCCGCCTCCGCCGCCGGAACTCGCCGGCGGCGGCGAGGCCACTGCCTGCGTCACCGACAGCGTCACGGAAGTGGCCGCAGAGTCGCCGGCATGATTGGAGCAAATCAGCGTATAGGTATCGCTTCCGACCGCCGCCGGGCTTTCCGTCATGGTGCCGGTGCTGGCCAGTGGTCCCGACCAGCTGCCGGAAGCGGTGCAAGCCTGAGTGTTCGCCGACGACCAAGTCAGAGTGACTGAACCGCCGACCACGATCGAGGGTTGATTGAGCGTCAGTGTGGGCGCGGCCGGAATGATCGCCGGGATCATGGTGGCCGCCACATCCGCTTGCACAAAACCGTAACCGGCGGCGTAGTTGGGACTGTTCGCTGTCGCCTTGGTGCCGATTGCCACGCCGCTCTGCTGCAGCACCGAATATATTTCCATCGGCGTCAGCGCCGGGTCCGCCTGCAGCAGCAGCGCCGCAATGCTGGCCACATGCGGCGCTGCCGCCGAAGTGCCGAAGAAGTTCGGAAAGTTGGCGTGATTCGCGCACTCGGCAACAGAACTGTCGTCGCTGATGCCGCCATCGGCCAGGGTGAACCCCAAGAAAGTATCGTTGGCGCCGTCCGGGCCGACAAGATCGGGTTTTTGCCGCGTGACAGGCGTGGCGCGCGTACCCGTCGAGTCAAAAAGAATCGGATCGCCGCCGGCCGAGGAGAAAAGTTCCAATGCGGGCGTAAAGCCGCAGGACGGGGAACTGACGAAAAATGCCGCGCCGACGGCCAGTGCGCCCGCAGCCAGCGGATGGCCTTGGATGGTGCCGCCATTGGTGGCGAACTGCGTGATCTGGCTGCCCGCGCCATCATCCTCGACCACCACCTTGATCCGCCCCGGCGCGGTCGCACCACTGATCCAGCCGACCACGATGTTCAGCGTTTCGGGCAGGCTGTTGTGCTCGCTGTCGCCCCCCGTTGCATTCGCCGGGTTGTAGACGAACACGGTCTGCACCGGGTCCGCGCCCACGGCATTGACGCCCGTGCAAGTCGACGTTCCCAGGCTGCCATTGGGATTCAAGTTGGCAATGAGGTCATTGCCGGAATTGCCCGGGGCGGGCTCGACGCATAAATCCAACTGATTCTTCGAGCCGCCGCTTTGCGGGGCACCGGTGACGTAGGGTTGATCCCATTCCAGCACGATGGCCACGAACTCACCGGGAATCATCGAAGGAATACTCACCGGCAGGGTGGTGGTGACGGTCTGCGCTGAATTATCGAAGTTCAGCAAATGCTCGCCCGCGTTCTGTCCCGAGCCGGCGGTCGCAAAAGTGGGCGCCTTATTGTCGTAAGCCAGCGTGCCGTTGTTGCCGGCCGAGGAAAAATAGGCGACGCCCTCGGTCACCACGGCATTCACCGCCTCCGCCACCAAGCCGTCCTGGAAAAACGGCTCGTCGAAATAGCCCACATCGTCGACGATGATCTGTGCACCGGCACCGCCGGCGGAAACCGGGCTGGCCAGTTTGGCGATGCCGTTGGCGAAATCCGCCTCGCTGTTTTCCGCGGTATAGAAAGCAACCCCGGCGCCCGGCGCCACGTCATGAATGATCTGCATCATCGCCCGGCCTTCATCGCCGAACGGCAGTTGGATGGGCTGACCGTATTGCGGGCAATTCGCTTCTTCGAGCACATTGACCGAGGCCGGCAAATCCGCGGATGCGGTATCGACCGCGGCTGTGGCGGTAAATCCGTTGTTCGCATACCCCTGCTGCCCACCGGGAGCAGGGCTGCCGGCATTCTGGTATTGCTGGTAGCAGTTGTAGCTGTCGGAAATCACGCCAATGGTGATGCCGGCACCCGTGAGCGCATTCTGCGAGCGCACCAGATCGCTGTTCTGGGCGAAATCGCCCTGCGAGGTGATCGCGCCGGTGCGGGTTCGCGGTATCGCCGCCCGGATGGCGTGCACCTCGCCGAGCGCGGTGGCGGCGTCCAATTGATTCACCGGCAACCAGCCGCCGACGTCATTGGAATATTGCGCGGCATGCTGAAGGCCCAATCCGACCAATGCGGACTTCAATTTTTGCGGGTCGCCCGTAGTTGTGGCATCGATCAATACCAGTGGCGATGAACTGTCGGCTGGTTGGCTGAATCTTGCTGCCGGATTCAGTGAGTGCAGATCCTCCAATTCGTGTCCGGCGCGCAGGCTGCCCGCGTGCCGCGATATTTCCGCAAGCGACGCGTCGAATTTGGAACCGCCGGCGCTGCGTTGTTGCTGCAGGCTGCGGCTGCCGGCGAAATGCAGCGTGTTCTGGCCCGGCGCGTTGGGGCGCCGGAGCATGGGTTGAGCAGGACCGACCGCGGATACTGCCGAGATGGCGGTGAGCGCGCCCAAGGCACCAATTGCAAAGATACGTAAAGACATCCGTGGTCTCCCTGTGTTGCCACGATTTTGTACCGACGCTCAAGGCCGATCCGCCGGCTAAAAGTTTGGGTAATGGTAGCAGTAGATTGCCATTGCGGTGGAATAGTCGTGGTATGCCGACGCCCGTCAGGCAAACGCGGCAATGCCTAGCCGTCCAGGAAGGTGCTGGCCAGCGAGGCCACGTGCAACTCCGCCCGATCCAATTCGTCCTCGAGCAGATGATACGCATCATCCTGAATCCGCCCTCCCCGGCGCCATTCCGCGAGCAACCGCCGCTGCGCGGCGATGGCCTGCCTGCGCAACCCGTCATATTCCGTGTCCGGTTGCGATCGATCTGCGCTGGCGGCGCGCGCCGCGCCGTACTCGGCACGCAGCGCGGAGGCGCCCGTCCCGGCGAGCGGCTCGAGTTCCTTCAAGGCAGCTTCCAGCATGGCCTTGCGGGTCCGGGACACCTCCTCATCCAGCGACGAGTCCGGCGCGATGCGCAACGCGGCGATCAGCGGCCGGATCGTGAACCCCTGCAGGATCAGCGTGCCCAGCACCACGATGAACGCGCTCAAGACAATGACATCGCGGCTCGGAAATTCCTGCGGCAGCGCCAGGGCGGTGGCGAGAGTGACCAGCCCGCGCATTCCGCACCAGGAGACCAGTACACCGGTCGACAGCTTGGGCTGCTTGGAGTGCAGCGCAGTGCGCAACACGAAGCCGTAGGCCAGGACGTACGCAAAGCGCACGCCGATCACGATCGAAAGCACGATGCCGGCGAAGCGCAAGGCATGCATCAGCGCATCGCTCTGCAGCTGGTTCAAGATATCGCGCGCCTGCAATCCCATGAGCAGAAAGGCCAGAACATTGAGCACGAACACCACGGTCGACCACACGGCGTTGGCGTTCACCCGGTCGCGGGCGCTGGTGCGCGCCGGCATGTAGCGTGCGACCACCGCGGCGAGCGCCACCACCGCCATGATGGGCGATAGCTGCAGCCGTTCCGCCAGAATCCATGTCCCGAAAGTGATGAGGAACTGCACGATGATCGAAGACAGCGTGCCGGCCACTTTGCGAAACACGCGCATGCCGAGGTGTGCGGCCAGCACCCCCAACGCCGCGCCGCCCGGAACCGCTATCAACAGCCGCGGTGCCAGGGAATGCCATGCAGCGCCGGGGACCGCCGCCGCCGTAACCGCAAGGCCGAACACCAGCAGTGCGACGGCGTCGTTCAACAAACTCTCGCCTTGCAGCACCGCCAGGGTCCGCCGCGGCAGGCTGAATTCACGCAGCACCGCCGCGGCCGCGGCGGCGTCGGGCGGCGCCACAATGGCGCCCAAGGCTATGGCGGCCGCCAACGGCAATCCCGCCAACGCGACGCCGGCCCAGGCCACCGCCGCCGTGGTGAGCAGCACGAGAACGACCGCCAGCGACACCAATGGCACCCAGTTGCGCAGCAACTCGCGCGGCGGCATCTCGAATGCCGTATCCAGAACCGCAGGCGCGACGAACAAGGCCAGCACGAGTTGCGGTTGAATCCCGAGGTGCGGCGCAAACGGCAGCACCGCCACGCATCCCCCCACCAGCGCCAGCAACGAAGGGTACGGCACCCGCAGGTGCCGGGCCACCTGCAGGAGCACCACCGCGATGGTCAACAATAACAGGGTGATTTCAAATAGCTGCATTTGCGAAGATTGGACTGAGACGCGCTATATTTCCATATGCGGCATGCCATCACCGAGGTTATCAAGGCCATGAGACTGCAATCGATCGCGAACTTCCGGTCAGTGCTGATCTACAGCGCGGCCGGATGCCTGCTCGCCGCGTCCGCATTCGGCGCCGACGCGGGCGCCGGCAAGGCCGTGTTCGCGCAGCGCTGCAGCGTCTGTCACACGGCGGAGTCCGCAGACAATGGCGGCGCGCAGGGGCCCTCCTTGATCGGCCTCATGGGGCGGGCGGCGGCGAGCGCGCCGCAATTCTCCTACACAGCCGCACTGCGCAATTCGAAACTCACCTGGGATGCGCCGACCCTGGAGCGCTTTCTCGCTGCTCCGAGCACGCTCGTGCCGGGGACCTCGATGCTCGTCGCCGTACCTGACCAGGCCGACCGCGGCAATCTCATTGCCTATTTCCAAAGCGTCGCCGGCAAGGCCGCGCCGGCAGAGCAGGCCGCGGCGATTCCGGCGAGCACGGTCGAGTCCGCCAACTGGCGCCTGGATGCGCCCGGGCGCTTGCATCACATCAGCGCGGCCGTCCTGCCGGCTGCCTTCGCCACCGCATCGTCACGCAACAGCTCCTCGGTGGTGCCGAGGCCGGCAAATGCCGAGCTGGCACTGCCGCCGGGATTTCATGTCGATGTCTTCGCCACCAGTCTCACCGGTCCGCGCAAAATGCTGGTAGCGCAGAACGGCGACATCTTCGTCACTGAGCTGCGCGCCGGACGGGTGACGATATTGCATCCGAGCTCAGATGGGCGCCGCGCCGCCGGCAAGGATGTGTACTTGGAGGGCCTCAAGCTGCCGTTCGGCCTGGCGTTCTATCCGAACGCGCAGCATCCGGAGTGGTTGTATGTCTCTGAGACCAACCGCGTCACGCGCTATGCCTTTCAGACGGGCGACCTCAAACCGCGTGGCGCGGCGCAGATCGTGGTTGCCGAATTGCCCAGCGGCTTCGGCCATTCCACCCGCGACATCGCATTTTCGCCCGACGGCAGGCATTTGTTCGTTTCCGTGGGCTCGGGTTCGAATGTCGCCGAGTCGATGTCCAAGCGCACGCCGGCTGAGATCAAGTCATGGGAAGCCCAGCACGGTTTGGGTGCCGCCTGGGGCGAGGAGACCGATCGTGCGGCGGTTCTGGAATTCGATGCGCACTCGCCGGGAACTGCGCGGAACTATGCCAACGGTATCCGCAATTGCGTGAGCCTGACGGTTCAGCCGGTGAACGGCGCCCTGTGGTGCACGACCAACGAGCGCGATGCGCTGGGCGATGATCTGGTGCCCGACTACTCGACGCGTGTGACCCGCGGCCAGTTCTATGGCTGGCCTTGGTACTACCTGGGCTCGAACCAGGATCCGCGCCACAAGGACGAACGGCCGGACTTGAGAGGCAGGGTATCGGTGCCTGACGTGCTGTACCAATCGCACTCCGCCGCGCTCAGCATGACCTTCTATGCCGCGAGCAGCGGAAAAGCCGCGTTCCCCGCCGCATACGCCGGCGATGCCATCGTCGGATTTCATGGTTCGTGGAACCGCAGCCTGCGAACCGGCTACAAGCTGGTACGCGTGCATATGAAGAACGGCGAGCCGACCGGCGACTATGAGGATTTCCTCACTGGTTTTGTCGTCGACGACGCCCACGTTTGGGGCCGTCCGGTCGCGACGGCCGAGCTCGCCGACGGCTCATTGTTGATGAGCGAGGACGGCAACAATGTGATCTTCCGCATCTCCCATGGGCATTGAAGTGAGACTCGCCATCGTTCTCATGCTCGTGCCGTGGTGCGCAGCCCGGGCGGCTGCGCCCGCTGAACTCGAGTCGGACAAAGGCATGGTGGTCACCTCGCAGCACCTTGCCTCCGAGGTGGGAGCCGAGGTTCTGCGACAGGGTGGCAATGCCATCGACGCCGCCGTTGCGGTCGGCTATGCCCTGGCGGTGACGCACCCCTGCTGCGGCAATCTCGGGGGCGGCGGGTTCATGACCATCCATCTTGCCGACGGCCGCAATACCTTCATCAACTTCAGGGAGAAAGCTCCGCAGGCCGCGCGTGCCGACATGTTCCTCGATGCCAAGGGCAACGCAGTCACCGAGCGCAGTCTGAAGGGGTATTTGGCGGTGGGCGTGCCCGGTACCGTCATGGGACTGGAGACGGCGCGGCAGAAATATGCAACGCTGCCGCGCGCGGCGCTGATCGCGCCTGCGATCAAGCTTGCGGAACAAGGCTTCATTTTGACCCAGGGTGATGTCGATGTTCTGGCGGAGGGCACCCCAGGCTTTCGTGCCCAGCCTAACGTCGCAGCGATTTTCTTGAACCACGGGCAGCCCCTCGCGCCGGGCGATCGGCTGATTCAAAAGGACCTGGCGGCGACATTGCGCGCGATCAGCGACGGAGGCACGGATGCCTTCTACCGCGGCGCCATCGCCGCCACCGTCAGCGCCGCCTCGCAAAGCCACGGCGGCCTGCTGACGCCCGCGGATTTTGCGGCCTATGATGCGACCGAAGCGGCGCCGATCACCTGCCGGTATCGCGGCTACACGATCGTTTCCGCGCCGCCGCCGAGTTCAGGCGGCATCACCCTGTGCGAAATGCTGCAAGTACTCGAAGGCTATCCGCTCAAGGCCATGGGCTTTCATTCGAGCAGCGCGGTCCATGTCCTGACCGAGGCGATGCGCCATGCCTACCGCGATCGCAACAGTTATCTCGGCGATCCGGCATTCGTCGACAATCCCGCGACGCGCCTGCTATCGGCTCCATATGCGGCAACGATCCGGGCGCATATCCTGCCGAATCGCGCCACGCCCTCCTCTGCGCTGCCGGGTCTTGCGGCTGCTGAGGAGCATGCCACGACGACGCACTACTCCGTGGCCGATCGCTTGGGCAACGCGGTATCGGTCACGTACACGATCAACGATTCCTTCGGCGCCAAGGTCATCGGCGGCAATACCGGGTTCTTTTTGAACGACGAGATGGACGATTTTACCGCCAAGCCCGGGGCGCCGAACGGGTTCGGCCTGGTGCAAGGCAAGGCCAACGCGGTGGCGCCGGGGAAACGCCCATTGAGCTCGATGACTCCGACCCTGGTCATCAAGGGCAGCAAACCGGTACTGGTGCTGGGAACGCCAGGAGGCTCGCGGATCATCACGACCGTGCTCGAAGTGATCGTCAACGTCATCGATCATGGCATGACCTTGCAGGAGGCGATCGATGCGCCGCGCATCCATCATCAATGGCTGCCCGACACGCTTGCCGCGGAACCCTATGCGCTCTCCGGGGATACCGTCAGGGCGCTCACCGCCATGGGCTACAAGATCGTGCCGCTGGAACCCTGGGGCGCCGGCAATGCCGTCGAGGCCGTCGGCATCGCGCCTGCCGAATCGCGCGCCGCCCGAGCGCTGGGCTTCCCCCGGCCCTCCTTGTTCTACGGCGGCCACGACCCGCGCGCACCGGCCGGGTCCGCAGCCTCGCCCTGAATTCTTTCCACCCCATGGATATTCCGGATGTCGCGCCGCTCATTCAGTTCAACGAACTCAAGCTGTCAGTTTGAGGGCAACGGCCTCGATGACGGTTCATGCCCTATTTCCCACGCTGGTGTATACGGGCGCCTTGCAGCGCAGCGGCGCGAGCGCTTTCAATCGCCAGCTGCTGAAGGAATGCCGGCAGCTGCGCCTGGACGATGCAGCCGGACGGCGCTGGTCTCGCAGGAATTATCCGGGCGGATACACCTCGTACGGTTCTGCGCACCGCCTGCAATCCGTTTCACCCACATTCGAATTGCTCGAGCGCAAACTCAAACGCCACATCGCGGCATTCGCGGCGGCCGCCGAATGGGATCTGGCAGGCCGCAAGTTGCAGATGACCGACTGCTGGGTCAACATCATGCCGCAGCACACGGTTCACAGCCTGCACCTTCATCCGCATGCAAGCTTGAGCGGCACCTACTATGTGCAGATTCCCACCGCCTCCCCGGGCATCAAGTTCGAAGACCCGCGCCTGGACCGCTTCATGGCGGCCCCGCCTCGCAAACTGCAAGCGACGCGCGCGGCGCGACCCTGGGTGACGTTCCCCGCGGCGGCCGGACAGCTGGTCTTGTTCGAAAGTTGGCTGCGCCACGAGGTCGCGCCGAACACCGTCCGGGGCGAGCGAATCAGCGTAAGCTTCAATTACAACTGGTTCTGATCCAAGGGATTGCCGAATGCCCACCAAAGCCTCGGATGCCACCATGGCGGTTTTCCTGGATTTGGAAAACATCGCGCTCGGTGCCCGCGATGCCAAGTACCCGAGTTTCGACATCGAGAAGGTGCTCGAGCGATTGCTGCTGAAAGGCCACATCGTGGTCAAGAAGGCCTACTGCGATTTCGAGCGCTACAAGGACTTCAAGCGCGGCCTGCACGAGGCTGCATTCGAACTGATCGAGATTCCCCACGTCAGGCAGTCCGGCAAGAACTCGGCCGACATCCGCATGGTCGTCGATGCGCTCGACCTGTGCTACACCAAGAGCCATGTGGATACCTTCGTCATTTTGAGCGGCGACTCGGATTTCTCTCCGTTGGTGAGCAAACTGCGTGAGAACGACAAGACGGTGATCGGCGTCGGCGTCAAGAATTCCACCTCGGATCTGTTCATCAACAACTGCGACGAATTCATCTATTACGACGACTTGGTGCGCCGCGAGCCCTCCAAAACCCGTCGTCGCACTGCAACAGCGACTCGTGCGCCCGCAAACTCCGAGACTCCACCGCCCGCGGGAGACCCGGATCTTGGCGCTGCGTTCGAACTCATCGTCGATACCCTCGAGGCACTGACCGAAGAGCGCGGCGGCAGCGAACCGATCTGGGGTTCGATGATCAAACAAGCCATCAAGCGGCGCCAGCCGGGATTTAACGAGCGCTTCTACGGCTTCAAGTCGTTCAATGACATGCTGAGCGATGCAGAGAAGCGCGGATTGCTCGCGCTGCGGGCGGACGAGAAATCCGGCGGGTATACCGTTCAAGTCCCTTGAACTTTGCTGCGGCTGACCGCATTCACCCCTGCATGGATATCACCCATAGAAAATCGTGGATGTGGGCGGAAGCCTGCGCGCTGCTCGAGGAAGCGGAGCGCAAGCATCGGCATTTCTTCGAGCTGATTTCCACGCCATCGATCCGCCCCATGTGGGAGCCGCCGGCCGATATTTTCGCGCACGGATCCAGCCTGCACGTCATCGTCGCGCTGCCCGGCGCGCGCGCCGATGAGGTCACGGTGCAGATCACTCCGACGGGCCTGCAGATCGACACCACGGTTGCGCCTCCGCCCGTGAATGCCGCCATGAAGCTGGTACGGCTGGAAATCCCCTATGGCCGCATGCGTCGGCGCATCGAACTGCCGCCCGGAAGCTATGTATTGAGCGAGCGCCGCTTGGAGCGTGGCTGCCTGCATTTGCACCTGACCCGGGAATCCCCATGAGCAGCGGCGAAGATGTATTGATCATCCTGCCGGTGCGCACCACGGTGCTGTTTCCGGGTGTCGTGCTGCCGGTGGCCATTTCAGGCAAAACCGCGCTTGCGGCGGCGCAGGAAGCGGTTCGCACCCAGCGCCGGGTGGGCTTGCTGCTGCAAATCGACTCCACGCTCGAGGACGTGGGTCCGGAAGGCTTGCATGCCATCGGCACCTGCGCCTCGATCGTGCGCTTCATTACCGCACCCGACGGCTCGCATCACCTGATCTGCCAGGGCGAGGAGCGCTTTACCGCGCTCGACTACGTCAGCCGCGAGCCCTTCCTGGTCGCACGCATCGAGGGCCATAAAGAGCCGACCACGCTCGACCCGGAGATCGAAGCGCGCGGCCTGAATCTGCGCGAGAAGGCCATCGAGGCCGTGCAGCTGCTGCCGCAGGCGCCGGGCGAACTGATCAACGCCGTTCGCGGCGTCGAATCGATACCGGCGCTCGCCGACATGATCGCCAGCTTCATGGATTTGAAGGCCGCCGAAAAGCAGGAAATCCTCGGGATTTTTGACCTCAGGACGCGGCTCGACCGGGTCTTGACGCTGCTCGGCCGGCGCATCGAGGTGCTAAAGGTGTCGCGCCAGATCGACGAGAAGACGCGCGAGGCCTTCGATGACCGGCAGAAGGAAGCGGTGCTGCGCGAGCGCTTGCATCAAATCCAGAAGGAGCTCGGTGAGTCCGATGGCTCCAAATCGGAACTGGCCGAGCTCAAACAAGCGGTCAAGGATGCCGGCATGCCGGCGGAGGTCGAAGAGCAGGCCCAGCGCGAGCTGAACCGCCTGGAAAGAATGCCGGAGCAGGCGGCCGAATATTCCATGACCCGGACCTACCTGGAATGGCTGCTGGCGATGCCCTGGGCCAGGCTGGATCCCGAGCAAGTGGACATCGAGCAGGCCCGCAAGATACTCGATGAGGATCATTTCGGGCTTGCGAAGATCAAGCGCCGGATCCTCGAGTTCCTCGCGGTGCGCAAGCTCAATCCCGAGGGCCGCAGTCCCATCCTGTGTTTCGTCGGGCCGCCGGGCGTGGGCAAAACGTCGCTCGGACAAAGCATCGCCAAGGCCATCGGCCTCAAATTCGGGCGCGTCAGCCTGGGCGGCGTGCACGATGAAGCGGAAATTCGCGGTCATCGCCGCACCTACATCGGCTCGCTGCCGGGCAACATCGTGCAGGCGGTGCGCAAGGCCGGCCGCCGCAATCCGGTATTGATGCTCGACGAGGTCGACAAGCTCTCGGCCAGCTATCAAGGAGACCCGTTCTCCGCTCTGCTCGAAGTGCTCGATCCGGAGCAGAACAACACCTTCCGAGATAATTATCTTGGCGTGCCCTTCGATTTGTCGAAGGTGCTGTTCATCGCCACGGCCAACGTACTCGACTCGATTCCGGCCCCGCTGCGCGATCGCATGGAGATCATCGAACTCACCGGGTACACCGAAGAGGAGAAGCTGCAGATTGCGCGCCGCTACCTGCTCAAACGTCAACTGAAGGCCAATGGACTGGGCGAAGACCAGGTGCAGCTATCCGACGACGCCCTGCGGCGCGTCATTGCCGATCACACGCGGGAAGCCGGCGTCAGAAGCCTGGAGCGGCAGATCGGCGCCTTGCTGCGCAATTCTGCGGTCACCATCGCATCCGCCGATGCACAAAGCGTGTCTCTCGACGCTGCCGCCGTGGAACGCATTCTCGGTGCGCCGCGCTTCGAGAGTGATGTCGCGCTGCGCACCAGTGTGCCGGGCGTGGCCACCGGGCTCGCCTGGACGCCGGCCGGCGGCGACATTCTCTTCATAGAAACCAGCCGGGTGCGCGGCAGCGGCAAGCTCATCTTGACCGGACAACTGGGCGAGGTCATGAAGGAGAGTGCGCAGGCGGCCGTCACGCTGGTTAAATCCCAGGCGGAGCGCTTGGGGCTGGATCCCGCCGTGCTCGCCGACAGCGACCTGCACATTCACGTTCCGGCCGGCGCGATTCCGAAGGACGGACCCAGCGCCGGCGTGGCCATTGCCACCTCGCTCGCCTCGTTGCTGACGCAACGCACGGTACGCGCGGACGTGGCCATGACCGGCGAGATCAGTCTGCGCGGGGTGGTCATGCCGGTGGGCGGCATCAAAGAAAAATGCGTGGCCGCGGCCCGTGCCGGAATCCGCACCGTGATCCTGCCGGCACGCAATCGCCGCGACCTCGAGGAGATTCCCGACAGCGTGCGCAACCGGCTCGAGTTCGTATGGGCGGAGAAGATCGACGATGTGTTCGCCCGGGCGTTCGAGGGCGCACCTGCCGAGCGCGCCGCCGCGTAGCTAAGCAATCCTCGGGACAAAACCCGCCAGCACGGCTCCCGGTTCGAGGCGCGCCTGGGGCGGCGCGGCGTCAAGCACTCCCGAGGAAAACACCCGCCGTGCCGCCGCCGGTGCGGTGGCATACGCCGCTTGCCCGCCGAAGTTCGCCAGCAGGCACCAACTGTCATCGCCCGGCAATTGCCAGCTCACGCGCAGCACGCGATCCGCGATTTCGAAGCGGCCGGCGCGCATGTGCGGCAGATGCGGCGAGAGATGACGCTGCCGCAGCGCCAGCAAGGTGCGCACGAAATCCAGCTGTTCGCGCTGCGGCGGCAAGTCGCGCTCATCCCAGCACAGCTTGCTGACATCGAAGCTCGATTCCGCGTTCGGATCCGGAATGCGCGCCACCGCCGCATCGCTCCCAAAAGCGGCAAAGCGTTTGAATTCCCGGCGTCGGCCGTTGGCGACCGACAGCGCCAAATCAGCGCCGAAATCGCAGAAGAACAGGAAGGCGGTGGAGGCGGCGAACTCCTCGCCCATGAACAGCATCGGCACCTGCGGCGCGAGCAGCAGCAAAGCATACGCGGCACGGATCAGCCGCGCGTCGGCAAAGGCCGGAATCCTCTCGCCCATGGCACGGTTGCCGATCATGTCGTGATTTTGCAGAAAGCTCACGAAAGCGGCCGGCGGCAATTCCCCGCTGGGTTCGCCGCGCGCGCGGTCGCGGAATGCCGAGTACTCGCCCTGATAGGCAAACCCTTCTGCGAGCGCACGCCCCAGCTTCTCGAGGGGATCGGGCGCGTAGTCGGCGTAATAGCCGTCCGACTCGCCGCTCAGCAGGACGTGCAGCGCGTGATGGACGTCATCATTCCATTGCGCGCTCGCCGCCAGCGGCAGGCCTTCGGCATCGCGCGCAAGGTAGCGCGCCTGGTTGGCATTGTTCTCGAGCACCACGTGCACGTGCCGTGCCTGCCCCGGCCCCGCGCGCAGCGCCTGGGCGATTTCCAGCACGATGTCGGGCGTCGATCGATCGCGCAGCGCATGCACTGCATCGAGCCGCAACCCATCGAAGCGATACTCTTCGATCCAATAGAGCGCATTGTGGATGAAGAAGTCGCGTACCGTGCGGCTGGCCGGGCCGTCGAAATTGATGGCCGCGCCCCACGGTGTGCGCTGTGCCGGATTGAAGAACTCCGGGCAATACGCGTGTAGATAGTTGCCCTCGGGTCCGAAGTGGTTGTACACGACGTCGAGCAACACCATCATTTCCACTGCGTGCGCGGCGTCGATGAAAGCCTTGAGCTCATGCGGAGTCCCGTAACACGCCGCCGGCGCGAACTGCAGCACGCCGTCGTAGCCCCAATTGCGCCGGCCGGGAAAAGCCGCGAGCGGCATGATCTGCAGCGCCGTGACCCCGAGTTGCCTGAGCTCGCCGAGCCTGGGGGCGGCGGCCGCGAACGTGCCCGCGGGCGTGAACGCGCCGATGTGCAGTTCATACAGCACCGCATCCGCCCAAGCTCTGCCGCGCCACTGCGGGACGCGCCAGGCATAGGCGTGCGGATCCACGATCTCACTGGCGGCGTGAACTCCGTGCGGATTGCTGCGCGAGGCCGGGTCGGGCACCACCAGCCCGGACGAAGCGCCGGTCTGCACGACGAATCGGTAGCGCGTTCCGGCGGCCGCATCGGCCACATCGATCTCGTGCCAGTCTCCGCTGCGCTGCATGGCATGCCGAAGCGCTGATGCGGACGCCGACGGCTCCACCTCGAGCAGCACCTGCGCGCTCGATGGCGCCCACAAACGAAAACGCGCGCCGCCGTGCGGCAGCAGCGCGGATCCAAAAGGCATCGCATGCGCGAATCTGGAGGTCAGCTGTCCGGGTCCTTGCGATTTTGCGGCCACCAACGCTGCAGCAGCGAGGCCGCCCATTCCTTGCCGCCGAGTCCGAACGCCAGAGCGATCGCGAGCATGAGGCCGGCGAGAATGATGAGAAACGTCCGCTGCACGATGTCGCCGCCGACTTCGATCTGGCTGAGCGCAATCATCACGACGAACAGCATGATGGCATAGCGCACCAGCCGGCCCAACATGTCTGCATCGGGGATTTGCGCCTGGTCGCAGTAGTTTTGCACCGCGTTGCCCACGAACCGCGCGCAATACGCGCCGAACACCACGATCAGCATGGCGATGAGCAGTTTCGGCGCGAACAACACCACCCGTCCCAGCAGATCGCTGATGTAGGTGAGGCCCAGCCCGTTGCAGCCGATGATGAGTGCGGCCAAAACCACCAGCCAAAAGGCCACCAACCCGAACAGCGTCGTGGTGTCGCCGCGCATGCCGGCCTGCCGCAGGAAATTATCCGTGCCTGCCCGCTCGGTCAAGACGGGGAAATTGATCGCGCGCAAGGCGCGTTCGACTGAGAAGCGCAGCGCCTTGGCAATCAGCCATCCGATCGCGATCACCAGCAGCGCCAGCAGCAGTTTCGGCAGAAACGCGGCGGTCTGGTGCAGGAACTCCCGGGTTGCATCCATCAACATGTCGATGCTTTGCATGGCCGACTCCCCTTTATTCATTGCCCCAATCCAGAATGCCCTGCAATGGGATGCCGACCCAGGCCGGCCGGTTGCCGATTTCGTAGCGCAATTCGTACAGCGACTTTTCCAACTCGAACAATCCGAGCAATCCCTGCCCCGCTTGCAGTGATTCATACAGCGCCGCGCCGCGGGCGGCCGCATCATAGGCCGCCAGAAAGGCCGCACGCGCCTCGAGCTCCCACGAGCGCGCGAGCGGCATCAGCCGGCCGGCCTCCGCGTCGTCGTGCGCCACGCTGCGCAACGCACTTTGCTGCACGTAGCTGAAGGAGCGCAACATGCCGGCCACGTCGCGCAGCGGCGAATGCTTGGCGCGCCGCTGCTCCAGGCTGTTACCAGGCTCGCCTTCGAAATCGATGATGGCAAAATCATTGCGCGTCACCAGCACCTGGGCCAAATGATAGTCGCCGTGAATGCGGATTTTCCTACCCTGCGGATTCGCCGCCGCGCACGACTCGATTTGCGCCGCGATTTGAGCGCGGCGCGCGAGCACCGCATTGGCGCGCTCGCGATCGGCCGCGGGCACCGACTCCAGATTGGCGGCCAGCAGATCGAGCGCCCCCCCGGCCTCGTCCAATGCCCGCTGCCGATAGGTGTCGAGGTCGGCCCGGGTGAGCGCCTGGGGGGAGAACGCGGCATCGGTCGTGGGCCGCGCGAGCGCGCGATGCAGCTCGGCGGTGCGCAGCGCCAGCACCCTGATCAAGCTCAAATATGCTTCGTGGGCATTGAGCGGCAGCGCGTCGCCTACCGGCGTGGTGCGGTACTGTTCGAGATGCCGGCGCAGATATTCGAGCGAATAGGTCCAGCCGTCGCCCTGATTGGCCACGAAGGCCTGAAGCATCGCGAGCAGGCACGTCTGGCCGTCGTTGGCGATGTATTCGAGCACGCCGGCCAGCGGCGCGCAGTTGGCAAAGTGAGCCACCTCGGTGAGATACAGCCCCATCTCGAGTTCCGGGTTGGTCCCGGCGCGCAGCCGCCGATACCCCTTGAGCATAATCCGCTCGCGCATATTGACGATGGTGTTGGAGCTGGAGCCGCGCGGCCGTTCCACCGGCAAGGCCGCGAAATCCGGGCCGGCGATTTCCGCAAATGCCGCCGTGGGCCTGAATTGCAGCCTGCCCGCGGCGGTGGGGATCTCGCGGCCCGCCGCCATCGCCGCGACCACCGCGCGGCAGAATGCTTCGTCCGCAAACGCATCGCCCATCACGCCGACCGCCGCCTGCTGGCGGATCTTGGCGACCGCGGAGGTCGACAGGTTCTTCACCCGCTCCTCGTCGCGCTCCTCCCAGGCGAGCGCCAGCGGCACGAAGTAGTTAGCGCGCGGCTCCGGGCCGTCGAGCTCCACGATCGCCATCAGCCAGCTGACCTTGCCCTCCGGCCACAGCCCATGCTCGGTGATGTGCGCCCGCTCGATGGCCGTGCCCTTGGCCGCATACCAGCGCTGCGACTCGAGGTAGCGCGGCAGCGTGTCGGTCTCGAACTGCGTGCGGGTTTTTTCCGCCATGCCGATGCGCCACGGCACCACCCGGTCGCGGAACAGACTCAACCACCCGTCGAACAACACCAGCACCGGCCGTTCATCCACGGACACGATCTGCTCGTGCCAGGACGGCACCGCGGCGTCGGTGGCCAGCTTGAACCAATAAAAACCATAGCCGGAAATGGTCAGCAGATACGGCAGCTCGCCCACCGGCGGGAATGCGGTGCGCCCGAGCATCTCCACCGGCACCCGGCCCTTGAAGGATGCAAGATTGAGCTCGACCGGCTGCGCGGAACGCGACAGATTCGCGACGCACAGGACGGTATCCTCGCCGGCCTCGCGCAGATACGCCAGAATTTTGCGGTTGCCGGGCCGCAGGAACCGGCGCGAGCCGCGCCCGAAGGCCTGGCTGGTCTTGCGCACCGCCAGCATGCGCTTGGTCCAGCTGAGCAGCGAGCTGGGATCGCGCGACTGCGCCTCCACGTTGGTCGACTGATATCCGTACACCGCATCCATGATGGGGGGCAGGTACAACCGCTGCGGATCGGCGCGCGAAAATCCGGCGTTGCGGTCCGGGCTCCACTGCATCGGCGTACGCACGCCGTTGCGGTCGCCGATGAAGAAATTGTCGCCCATGCCGATCTCATCGCCGTAATACAGGATCGGCGAGCCCGGCATCGACAACAACAGGCTGTTCATCAGCTTGATGCGGTCGAGATCATTCTCCATCAACGGTGCGAGGCGCCGCCGAATCCCCAGGTTGATGCGCGCCTGCAGATCCGCCGCGTAAGTGCTGTACATGTAGTCGCGTTCCTTGCTGGTCACCATTTCGAGCGTCAGCTCGTCGTGGTTGCGCAGGAAAATCGCCCACTGGCAGCTCTCCGGGATGTCCGGCGTCTGCTGCATGATTTCGATGATCGGATAGCGGTCTTCCTGTGCGATGGCCATGTAGATGCGCGGCATCAGAGGAAAATGATAGGCCATGTTGCATTCGTCGCCGTCGCCGAAGTACTCGCGCACATCCTCCGGCCACTGGTTCGCCTCCGCGAGCAGGAACCGGTTCTTGAAGGAGGCATCGATGGCCGCGCGCAGCTGCTTGATGACCGCATGGGTCTCGCGCAGATTTTCGTTGTCGGTGCCTTCGCGCTCCACCAGGTAGGGAATGGCATCCAGGCGAAAACCGTCGACGCCCAGCTCGAGCCAGAACCGCATGATCTGCAGCACCGCCTCCATGACCTGCGGATTGTCGAAATTCAAATCCGGCTGGTGACTGAAGAAGCGATGCCAATAGTACGAGTTCGCCAGCGGATCCCAGGCCCAGTTGGAGATCTCGGTGTCGGTGAAGATGATGCGCGTGCCCGAATATTTCCGGTCGGTATCGCTCCAGACATAGAAATTCCGCTGCGGCGATCCGGGCGGCGCCCGGCGCGCAGCCTGGAACCAGGGATGCTGGTCCGATGTGTGATTGATGACCAGTTCGGTGACCACCTTGAGGCCGAGACGGTGCGCCTCGCGCAGCATGACGCGAAAGTCCTCGAGCGTGCCGAACTGCGGATGCACGTTTTGATAGTCGGCGATGTCATAGCCGTCATCCTTGAGCGGCGACGGGTAGAACGGCATCAGCCAGATGGTATTGACGCCCAGATCGCGGATGTATTCGAGCTTGGAGGTCAGCCCCTTGAAATCACCGATGCCGTCGTCGTTCGAGTCGAAGAATGATTTGACGTTGACCTGGTAGATGACGGCATCTTTGTACCAGAGCGCATCGTCGGCGCCGATGCCGGTCGGCGGCGCGCTTTCCAATACCGGAGCCTGGACATCGTTCATAGGTAGTAGTCGAAATCCTGCTCGCTGCGCACGCGTTTGCGCAGCCTGAAAACATGCGCCGGCGAGCGCTGCGGGTCCAGCAAAACATAGTTGCGGCGGCCGCGCCACAGGTAGCGCTGATCGCTGAGCAGATCATGCACCTGGTACGGCTGGTCGGGATCGAAGCGCAGGGCGCCGACATCCAGATCGACCCAGCCCGATTGCGGCTGGCGCGGATCGAGATTGACGACGGTCAAAATGACGTTGCCCGAGGCCGGATCGGCTTTCAGGTAGGCAATCAGCTGATCGTTGTCGATCGTGCAGAACTGCAGGCCGGTGTCCGACTGCAGCGCTGGATTGTCGCGGCGCACCTGATTCATGCGCGCGATCAGCGACCACAGACTGTCGGGCCGCTGCAAGGACCAATAACGCAGCTGATACTTCTCCGAATCGCGATACTCCTCGCCGCCCGGGTCTCGCGGCGCGCTTTCCATCAGCTCGTAAGTCGGCCCGTAGATGCCATAGTTGGCGCACAGCGTCGCAGCGAGGATCAGCCGCGCCGCAAACACCGGCCGCATCCCCGACTGCAGCGTCTCCGGCAAAATGTCCGGCGTGTTGGGCCAGACATTGGGCCGGTAATACTCCCGCCCCGATCCTGAGCTCAGCTCCGTAAAATAGTCGGTGAGCTCTTGTTTGGTATTGCGCCAGGTGAAGTACGTGTACGACTGTGAGAAGCCCAGTTTCGCCAGGCGGTGCATGATCTTCGGCCTGGTAAAGGCCTCCGCGAGATAGATCAGGTCGGGATGCTCGCGTTTGGTCGCTTCGATCAACCACTCCCAGAATGCGAATGCCTTGGTGTGCGGGTTATCGACCCGGAATATCCGCACCCCGCGCGCGATCCAAAAATCCACGATGCTCTTCAACTCGTTCCACAGCCCGCGCCAATCCGGGCTCTCGAAATCGAACGGATAGATGTCCTGGTATTTTTTCGGCGGATTCTCCGCGTACTGAATACTGCCGTCCGGCCGATGTTTGAACCACTGCGGATGCTCGGTCACGTACGGATGATCGGGGGCGCACTGGAACGCAAGATCCAGGGCGATCTCGATGCCGAGTGCGCGCGCCACATTCAACAGCCGATCGAAGTCATCGAAGCCGCCGAGCTGGGACAGGATGTCCTTGTGCCCGCCCTCCGCTGAGCCGATGGCCCAGGGGCTGCCGACATCGCCGGGTTTGGCGCGCAAGCTGTTGTTGGCGCCCTTGCGATTGACTCGGCCGATCGGATGTATGGGCGGAAAATACAGCACGTCGAAGCCCATCTCGGCCAGGTACGGAAGCCGCGTCTCGACATCCTTGAAGCTGCCGTGATGTCCGGCCTGCGCGGCGGCCGAACGCGGGAACAATTCATACCAGCTGCCGAATGCGGCGCGCTTGCGATCGACGATGAGTTCGAGATTCGCGGCGGCGGCCAGGCCGCGATCCGCATACCGCGCCACGATGGCCGCGCGCGCCGGATCCAATGCCAAAGTCCGCTGCGCGGCGACATCCGCGCTCGGATCGGCCTGCATCGCACGCAGCCGGCCGGACCACTCCGACAGGATGGCCGCATCGCTGCCGGCGGCCCGTGTCCGCGCATCATCGATGAGTGCCGCGCCCATGCCCAGCGCCGCGCGGATATCGGCATCATCCTCGCGCCGCTCGAATTCGCGCCGCCAGGATTCGAAGTGATCGACCCAGGCCAGCACGGAGTATTGGTAACGGCCGGGCAGCGGCGGCGTGAATTGCGCCGACCACACATCGTTGCCCTGGGCATTCATCTCGATCTCACGAGGAGCGCCGGCGGCGCCCAGCAACTGCCAGCGCAGCAGCACGCGCAGCTTGTCGTGGCCGTCGGTAAAGCAGTGGGCGGTGATCGCAACCGGCTCGCCCGCGATGCGCTTGATGGGGAAGCGGCCACCGTCGACAGCCGGCAGCACTGCATCGATGATCGCGCGTATCCTGCCTTCCGAGGCCCTGTCCTTTCCGGTGGCGGCGCTGCGGTTGCCGCTAGCCACGATTTTCGCAGCGCAACACGATGACCGAGAGCGCGGGCAGCGTGAGGTTCAGCGACTCGAGCCGGCCATGTGCGCTCACCGGCGCCGATTCGACTGCGCCCAGGTTGCCCCAGCCGGAGCCGCCGTAATCACGTGCGTCCGTATTGATGATCTCGCGCCACAGGCCTCTCGCCGGGACGCCGATCAGGAAATTCGTGCGCGGCATCGGCGTGAAATTGCACACCACCAGCAAGGGTGCGCCGCCGCCGGCTGATTTGCGCAGGAAGGCAATGACGCTCATCTCGGCATTGCCGCCGTCGATCCACTCGAACCCTTGCGGCGAGAAGTCGACCTGGTGCAGAGCCGGTTCTTGGCGGTAGACGCGGTTCAAGTCGGCGACCAGGCGTTTGATGCCGGCATGGCCCGGCATGTCAGCCACCCACCACTCCAATTCTCCCTCGTGCGTCCATTCGCGCCGCTGTGCAAATTCGCCGCCCATGAACAGCAGCTTCTTGCCGGGGTGGGTCCACATGTAGCCGAACAGCACCCGCAGATTGGCGAACATCTGCCAGTCATCGCCGGGCATCTTGCCGATCAGCGATCCCTTGCCGTAGACCACCTCATCGTGCGAGAGCGGCAGGACGAAATTCTCGTTGAATGCGTAGATCAGCGAGAACGTCAATTCGTTGTGGTGGTACTTGCGGTGGATCGGGTCCTGCTGCATGTACGCCAGTGTGTCGTGCATCCAGCCCATGTTCCATTTCAGCCCGAATCCCAATCCGCCCATGTCGGTGGGTCTCGACACCATCGGCCAGGCGGTGGATTCCTCCGCAATCATGCAGGCATCGGGATGCTCCCGATATACGGACTGGTTCAGTATGTGCAGAAATTCAATGGCCGCGAGATTCTCCCGGCCGCCGAAGCGATTGGGGATCCACTCCCCCTCCTTGCGCGCGTAATCCAGATACAGCATGGATGCCACCGCATCCACGCGCAGCCCGTCGATGTGATATCGCTCGAACCAGAACAGCGCCGAGGACACCAAAAAGCTGCGCACCTCGTTGCGCCCGAAATTGAAGATCGACGAATTCCATTCCGGATGAAATCCCTGCCGGGGATCGGCGTGCTCGTACAGATGCGTGCCGTCGAAATAGGCCAGTCCATGCTGGTCCGCGGGAAAATGCGATGGCACCCAGTCTAAGATCACGCCGATGCCGCGCTGATGCAGGTGATCGACGAAGTACATCAAATCCTGCGGCGTGCCGTAACGCGCCGTGGGCGCAAAATAGCCCGTGGTCTGGTATCCCCACGAGCCGTAGAACGGATGCTCGGTGATCGGCATGAGTTCGACATGGGTAAAGCCGAGTTCAGTCAAATAATCGCCCAGGGCATGCGCTGATTCACGGTAGTTGAGAAACTGCCCGTCCTTGCGGCGCCAGGACCCGAGGTGCATTTCATAAATCGACATCGGCGCGTCCAAGCCGTTGCGCGTCGCACGCGAGGACATCCATGCGCCGTCGTTCCACGCATGATCGAGGCGCCATATCCGCGACGCCGTGGCGGGAGGTTGCTCGCTGCAGATGCCGAACGGATCGGCTTTTTCGACCCGATAGCCGCCGAACTGCGAAACGATCAGGTATTTGTACGCTTGGCCGTGCCGCGCGCCGGGTGCCGTACCCTCCCAGATGCCGGATGAGTCGCTGCGCGGCGTCAACCGGTCCGCATCTCCGTTCCAGCCGTTCCAATCTCCAATCGCAGAAACCTGTACGGCATTCGGCGCCCAGACTGCAAAGTGCACACCCTGGCCGTCGGCTGCCAGCCGGGCGCCCAACCGGTCGTAGAGGCGGCCATGGGTCCCCTCGCGGAACAGATAAATGTCCTGATCGGTCAGCACGGATGCCGGCTCGCTTGATGCAGCATATTCACCTCGGTGTCGCCACGCTGATCAAGGCGCCGCGCAAACGCGCGCATTCCGGTGCGCACTCCGAACCAGCCTAGGCGCCGGTGCGAAGCAATACTGTCGTCGACGGACGGCGCAGCGTGTAGGACTTTGCTGGCAGGGTACGCCTTCTAGCTGCGTAATTCCTGCACCAATCGATAGCCCACCGCCGTTTCGGTCAGGATGTGCCTGGGTTGGGCCGGATCATCTTCGAGCTTCTGGCGCAGATGTCCCATGTATACCCTGACATAGTGTCCGTCATCGACATGCGCAGGTCCCCAGACCTCGCGCAAGATCTGCCGATGCGTCAGCACCTTTCCGGCGTTGGCGATCAACAGAGTGAGCAGGCGGTATTCGATCGGTGTCAGATGGATCGCTGCGCCGCCTTTTTGCGCGCTGCGCAGGCTCAAATCGATTTTGACGTCGCCGAATGAAAAAACCGCGCCCTCATCGCCGCCGGCATGCAGCCGCCGCCGCGATGTCGCGCGGACGCGGGCCAGCAGTTCTCCGACCCCGAACGGCTTGGTCAAATAGTCGTCCGCGCCGGCATCCAGCGCGGCGATTTTGTCCTGCTCCCCGACCCTGGCCGACAGGACGATGACCGGAACCTTCGACCAGCCGCGCAGATCGTGCAGAAATTCGACACCGTCGCCATCCGGCAACCCCAAATCCAAAATGATCAGGTCCGGTCTGCGGGTGGCCGCATCGGTGAGTCCCTGGCGCATGGTTTCCGCCTCGTGCACGCTCCAACCCTGCGCTTCCAGCGCGGTGCGGACAAAGCGCCGTATCTGGCGTTCATCCTCGATGAGAATCACGGTAGGCAGCGGTTCAGCCATGACCGGGCTGCGCTTCGGGTTCAACGGTGGGCGGCGGCGTATTCATGGGCAGGGTGAACGTGAAGATAGCCCCGCCGCCGGGCCGCTGGGAAGCGCTGATCCTGCCCCGATGCGATTCGACGATGGCGCGGCAGATGGCGAGGCCCAACCCGACACCCGGCGTCGATGACTCGCGCTCGCCGCGCGTGAATTTTTGAAACAGCGTCTCCTCGCCTCCCGGCGGCAGTCCCGGGCCGTCATCCGCGACCGACACGCTGAGTTGACCCGCCATGATCTGCGCCGAAATGCTCACTGTCCTGCCCGCGGGAGTGTACTTCGAGACATTCTCCAGAAGGTTCACCAGCACCCGCTCTATCAGCACGGCGTCAAACTTCACCAACGGCAGATCACGCGGCAGGTGAACCGCAACGCTGTGCCGCCCGAGCAGGCTGCGCGTGGCCTCGAGTGCCGCGCCCACCACCTCCTCC
Source organism: Steroidobacteraceae bacterium (assembly GCA_036267715.1). Taxonomy (GTDB): domain Bacteria; phylum Pseudomonadota; class Gammaproteobacteria; order Steroidobacterales; family Steroidobacteraceae; genus Bog-1198. Next base: position 101,807 of record DATAVN010000011.1, read on the forward strand.
AGCGGCTGCCATTGGAGGTTCAATGTCACTTCACCGCTCTCGATTCGCGCCATGTCCAACAAATTGCCCACCAGCGTGCTCATGCGCCGCGCCTCGTCCTGAATCGCCTGCGCGGTCTCCATCTGCACATCCGACAACTTCGGCGCGGTGAGCGTCAGGGATCCGGCCAGACCCACGAGCACGGTGAGCGGCGTACGCAGATCATGCGACAGCGCCGCCAGCAAGGAGTTGCGCAGCCGCTCCGATTCCATCTTGAGGAGCGCATCCTGCGCGACGCCGACGTAATGCACCCGTTCCAGTGCAATGGCGATCAATGCCGCGAAGGTGTCGAGCAGTTGACGCTGTTCTGGAATGCGCAGCAGCCGCCGATTTCGTGGCTTGACGGCCAGGACTCCGCGCGCCTGGCTCGGTGCGCGCAACGGTATGTAGAGCACCTCGCTGCCCGGCAGGGTATCCGTGCCGTACCCGGCCGGCTGGCCGCGGTCGAACGCCCATTGGGCGGTTCCGATCTCCACCGCCAGCTTCGCGTCCTCGACTTTCAGCCGTCCGCTCGAATCCGGCAGCAACAGCGCCGCATTCGCCCGAAAGGTGCGTTGAATGGACTCGTCGCCGATCCTCACCACCTGCTCGACCTGTACGGCTCCCGACAGGTCGCGCGCGATCTCGTAGAGCGAACCCGCCCGTTCCTCGCGATGCGAGGCCACGCGGGCCTGGAATCGCAGTCCGGCGGTCAACTGGCCGGCGATCAACCCCACCGCCAGCATGATGATGAAGGTCAACAGGTACTGCACATCGCTTACGGCAAACGAAAAGCGCGGCGGCACGAAGAAGAAGTCGAAGGCGCACACGCTCAGCACCGCGGCCAGCGCAGCCGGTCCGCGGCCGAGGCGTACCCCGACCAGCACCACGGCGAGGATGAATATGGCGACGATGTTGGAGCGGTCGAAGTGCGCGGCCAACGGCATCGATATCAAGGTCACGGCGACGCAAACGCCCGCCGCCCAGAGATAGCGCAGCCGCTTCGCCATGCGCCGAGCGTTGGATTCGACATCGGGCGCCGGCGCTAACCGCTCGGTCTCGCGGCCGTGTTCTTTGCTTAAGGCATCGGCACGGCCGATTTCAATCAGATCGATGTCGGGCGCCAGCAGCGCCAGCTTCTGCCCGCTGGAGCGCTGCCACGGCCACAGGCGCCGCACCGGATCGCGTCCGATGACGAGCTTCGAGAGATTGTTCTTGCGCGCGTAGGCGACGATGCTTTCGGCGATCCCGGCATCGGCGATGACCGCCGTGGTCGCGCCCAGTTCCTGGGCCAGATTCAAGGCCGCCAGGATCTTTTCGCGTTTCTCCGGCGCGAGGCGCTGCAGATCGGGAGTCTCGACGTAGACGGCATGCCAATCGGTATTGAGCTGGCCCGCCAGGCGCGCCGCGGCGCGAACCACGCGCTCCGACGCCGCATCAGGCCCCACGCAGGTCAACAATGCGGTCGCGGTCTTCCATACCGGGTCGATCGATCGCTCGACCCGATAGGCCTGGACGTCGCCCTCGACCCGGTCCGCCGTGCGCCGCAGAGCGAGCTCGCGCAGTGCCATCAGATTGCCCTTGCGGAAGAAGTGATGCGCCGCATGTTCCGCCTGCGCCGGCACGTACACCTTGCCGGCCTTCAGGCGGCCCAACAGTTCATCCGCCGGTATGTCGACCAGCACGACTTCGTCGGCCGCGTCGAACACCTTGTCGGGAATGGTCTCCCACACACGCACGCTGGTGATGCCGCCCACCACGTCATTGAGGCTCTCCAGGTGCTGAACATTGAGCGTCGTAAAAACATCGATGCCCGCGGCCAACAACTCATCCACATCCTGCCAACGCTTGGGATGGCGGACCCCCGCAACATTGGAGTGCGCCAATTCGTCGATCAAGATGAGATCCGGATGGCGGCCGAGCGCGGCATCCAGGTCGAACTCCAGCAGTGCCTTGTCGCGGTAAGCGCTGCTCTTGAGCGGCAGCAGCTCCAACCCATCGAGCAGCGCGGCAGTTTCCGCACGTCCATGGGTTTCAACCACGCCGATGAGGACCCGGCGGCCTTCGCTCGAGACCTTGCGCGCCGCGACCAGCATGGCATAGGTCTTGCCGACGCCGGCCGATGAACCGAAATAAATCCGCAGCTTTCCACGGCGCGCCTGTTGCTCGTGCCGATTGACTTTCGCCAGCAGCAGGTCCGGATCGGGGCGTTGGTCGCTCGATGTTGCCATCGAGCGCTATTGTGCGCGATCCATGGCCAAATTCAGCAACAAAACATTGACGCGGGCCTCGCCAAAGATGCCCCACTGCGGCGGCTCGATGTACTGCCGGACCAGGCGGCGCACGGCTTCAGGGTCCATATGCCGGGCGCGCGCGACGCGGCCCGCCTGGTACAGCGCGGCCGCCGGACTGATATGCGGATCGAGTCCGCTGCCCGACGCCGTCACCAGATCCACCGGGATCGGTTGGGTATTTTGCGGATCCGCCGCCTTGAGCTGAGCGATGCGCGCTTTGACCGCCTCCAGCAGCGCCGGATTGGTGGGACCCAGGTTCGAGCCCGTGGAGGCCGCGGCGTTGTTCGGCATGGGCGACGTTGCCGAGCTTCGCCCCCAAAAATACTTCGGCTCCTGGAAGGATTGACCGATCAGCGAGGAGCCGGCCAGTTTGCCGCCGCGCATCACCAGACTGCCGGAGGACTGGGCGGCAAACAGCGCCTTTCCAACTCCGGTCACGGCGAGCGGATATATCAAGCCCGTCAACGCGGTGAGTATGCAAAAGAGCACCAGCAAGGGACGCAACGTGTGATGCATGTGAGCTCCGTTATACGAGACCCAGCGCCGTCAAGGACAGGTCGATCAGTTTGATGCCCGCGAACGGTACGGCGACGCCACCCAACCCGTAGATCAATAAATTCCGCCGCAATAGCGAGGCAGCCCCCAGCGCGCGGTACTTGACGCCTTTGAGCGCGAGCGGAATGAGCAGCACGATGATCAAGGCGTTGAATATCACCGCCGACAGGATGGCCGAATTCGGGCTGCTCAGGTGCATGATGTCGAGTTGCGCCAATTGCGGATAGGTCGTGGCGAATGCGGCGGGAATGATCGCAAAATACTTTGCGACATCGTTGGCGATCGAAAAGGTCGTGAGCGAACCGCGAGTGATCAGCAACTGCTTCCCGACTTCCACGATCTCGATCAATTTCGTCGGATTCGAATCGAGATCCACCATGTTGCCGGCTTCCTTGGCCGCCTGCGTTCCGGAATTCATGGCCACTGCCACGTCCGCCTGTGCGAGTGCCGGCGCATCGTTGCTGCCATCGCCGGTCATCGCCACCAAACGGCCCTCGGCCTGGTATTGGCGTATCAACTTGAGTTTGGCCTCCGGCGTCGCTTCGGCGAGAAAGTCGTCCACGCCCGCCTCGGCCGCGATCGCCGCGGCGGTCAAGCCGTTGTCGCCGGTGATCATGACGGTTCGGATGCCCATGCGGCGCAGTTCGCCAAACCGTTCCTTGATGCCGCCCTTGACGATATCCTTGAGCTCGACCACTCCCAGCACGCGGCCGCCGTCGGCCACGACCAAGGGCGTACTGCCCTTGCGAGCCACTGCATCGACAGCCTGCGCAACGCCGGCCGGAAAGCTGAACCCCTGTGCCTCGACGTGCTGCCGTACTGCCTGGGCGGCGCCCTTGCGGATTTCGCGCCGGCCCAAATTGACGCCGCTCATTCGCGTCTGCGCCGAGAAGGCCACGAAGGTTGCGTCCAATTGGCTCAAGCTGCGTTCGCGCAGATTGAAGCGCTGTTTCGCCAGGACCACGATGCTGCGTCCTTCAGGCGTCTCGTCCGCCAACGAGCCCAATTGCGCGATGTCGGCGAGCTGCTGTTCGCTCACGCCCTCGGCGGGAATGAAGGCGGCAGCCTGCCGGTTGCCGAGCGTGATCGTACCGGTCTTATCGAGCAACAAAACATCGACATCGCCCGCGGCCTCGACCGCTCGTCCTGAAGTGGCGATCACATTGGCCGCCATCATGCGGCTCATGCCCGCAACGCCGATGGCCGACAGCAGGCCGCCGATCGTGGTCGGTATCAGGCACACCAACAAGGCGACCAATACCGTGATGCTCACCGGCGCGCCGAGCTTCGCCACCGCCACGCTGAACAGGGAAAACGGCAGCAACGTGGCGGTTGCCAGCAGAAATACCAGCGTCAGTGCGATCAGCAGAATGGTCAGGGCGATTTCATTGGGAGTCTTCCGGCGTTTGGCGCCCTCCACCATCGCGATCATGCGATCGATGAAGGCTTCGCCCGGGTTCACCGCCACGCGCACGATCAGCCAATCGGATAGCACGCGCGTGCCGCCGGTTACGGCCGAGAAATCACCGCCCGATTCGCGCACCACGGGCGCCGATTCGCCGGTGATGGCGCTTTCGTCCACCGAGGCAATCCCATCGAGGATGATGCCATCCGCGGCGATCACATCGCCGGCCTCGACCAGAAAGAGATCGCCCTTGCGCAGTGCCGGCGCCGGCGTTGCCGCCCAGTCCGCGCCGCGCTTCGCCACTTGCATTTTTTTTGCGCTCACCGACTGCTTCAGCCCGCGCAACGCCGCCGCCTGCGCCTTGCTGCGTCCTTCCGCCAGCGCCTCGGCAAAATTGGCGAACAGCACGGTGAACCACAGCCAGATCGAAATCGTGAGAATGAACCGCGGCGGCGCCTCGCCATGTCCGCGCAATGCCTGCAGGAACAGAATCGCGGTCAGTATGCTGCCGACATAGACGACAAACATCACCGGATTGCGCAACTGCACGCGCGGCGACAATTTGCGCAACGACTCGACCAGCGCCGGCGCCAACAGGGCGTAGTCGAACAGTTTCAAGCGTGCCCGCACCATGCTGGAGTTCTCCGCCGCCGTCTCTGCCGCCGCTCAGTGCGCCGCGGTCATTTGCAATTGCTCGATAACCGGACCCAGCGCCAATGCGGGCACGTAAGTCAGCGCTCCCACCAGCACCACGGTGCCGACCAGCAGCGCGACGAACAGAGCGCCATGCGTGGGCAAGGTGCCCGCGGTCGCCTCGATGCGCTGCTTCCCGGCGAGCGAACCCGCGATCGCCAGCACCGGTACGATGAAGGCAAAGCGGCCGAACCACATGACCACCGCGAGCAATGAATTATAGAAAGGTGTGTTCGCCGACAGACCGGCGAACGCGCTGCCATTGTTGTTGGACGCCGAAGACAGCGCGTAGAGAATTTCCGAGAATCCATGCGCTCCCGGATTGAAAATGCCGAGCTTGCCCTGCTCCGCGGTCACCGCCACGGCCGTTCCCACCAACACCAGGAAAGGCGTGACCAGAATGACGATCGAAGTCATCTTCATCTCGAATGACTGGATTTTCTTGCCGAGATACTCCGGTGTGCGGCCGATCATCAAGCCCGCGATGAAAACCGCCATGATGGCGAAGATCAGCATGCCGTAGAGTCCCGCGCCGACGCCGCCGAACACCACCTCCCCCAGCTGGATCAGCCACATGGGGACCAAGCCGCCCAGCGGCGTGAAGGAATCGTGCGCGGCATCGACCGCTCCGCAGGAGGCCGCGGTGGTGATCGTGGCGAACAGCGCGGAGGCGACGATGCCGAAACGGGTTTCCTTGCCCTCCATGTTGCCGCCGGCCTGCAGCACACCATGGGACTGATCGACCCCAAGCTGCGCAATGCCGGGATTGCCCCGTTGCTCCGCTGAGATGGCGACGATTGCCATGAACACGAAAATGATCGTCATGGCGCCGAGCACGGCCCAGCCCTGGCGGGTGTCTCCCACCATCCTTCCGAAGACGAAGCACAGCGCGGCCGGTATCAAGAACATCGACAGCATCTGCACGAAATTGCTCAAGGGAGTCGGGTTTTCGTAAGGGTGGGCTGAATTGGCGCCGAAGAAGCCGCCGCCATTGGTTCCCAACATTTTGATTGCTTCCTGCGAGGCGACCGGGCCCATGGGGAGAGTCTGCGGCTGTCCCGGGCTCTCGACGGTGGTCGCGGTTCTGTATGAATCGAAATTCTGGATCACTCCCTGGGAAATGAAGAAAACGGCCAGGCAGAAGGAAAGCGGCAGCAGCATGTAGAGCGTGACGCGGGTGAGGTCGACCCAGAAGTTACCGATGCCCTGCGCCGAGCGCCGCGCGAAGCCGCGGATCAGCGCGAAAGCAACTGCAATGCCCGTGGCCGCGGAAAGAAAGTTCTGCACGGTGAGCGCCAGCATTTGAGTCAGATAGCTCATCGTGCCTTCGCCGCCGGAGTAGCCCTGCCAGTTGGTATTGGTGACGAAGCTGATCGCCGTATTGAATGATGAATCGGCGGACACATTGGCAAGAGCCTGCGGATTCAGCGGCAGCCACACCTGCAGCCGTTGCAGCAGATACACCACCAAAGCGCCCAGCGCATTGAACAGCAGCAACGCGACCGCGTACCGGGTCCACGGCATGTCCTGGCGGGCATCCACGCCGCCGGCGCGATAGATCAGGCGTTCGAGCCTGCCAACCATCCCCCGGATGGGCGTGTAGCCGCCGAGCGCGGCATCGCCGATCCGCGCCATGTACGCGGACAATGGATAAGCCAGTGCGATCAGCGTCGCGAGGAACAGTGCCAGCGTCAGCCAGGCAGATCCGCTCACCTAAGGTCCTCGGCTCGAATCAACGCACTCACCAGGTAAATGAGCAATCCCAAGGACACGACGCCGCTCAACACATGAGCCCAGGTCATTTCTTTTTCTGCAGCGCCGCGCAGCCGGCGACCAGTCCCAGCGCCAACAGCAAAAACACGATGATCGCCGCGAGGTACGCGAAATCCATCCTCACAAGATAGCGATGCAGGGGGAAAAATCGGGCAGAATTTGCCGTCGAGGCCGTAAAAATCGTGCAAAATATTCCAACGCGGCGGAGGGACTAATGACGATTGGCGCACCGATTGAGGCCATCCTGGAGCCGGAACTGGCCATCATCGATCCTCATCATCATTTATGGGATTGGCCGGCGGCGCTGCTGGCCGGGCGGCCGGTGCCCGAGCACGGTTTCGAGACGGTCCTGCGCCGTGCGCCGCGCTACCTGCTGCCCGAGTTCCTGGCGGACCTCAATACCGGACACAACGTTCGCGCCACGGTGTTCGTTCAGTGCGGCGCCATGTATCGCTCCTGCGGCCCGGAGGCGCTCAAGCCGGTTGGCGAAACGGAATTCGTCAACGGCATCGCCGCAATGAGCGCAAGCGGCACTTATGGACCCATCCGCGCATGTGCCGGCATCGTGGGCCACGTGGATCTCACGGCGGGCGCGGCGGTGAGCGAGGTACTGGAGGCGCACCTTCAGACCGCTGCCGATCGGTTCCGCGGCATCCGCCACGCCGCATCGTATCCATCTGGCGCGACCACATCCGCATGCTCGCCTCGCTGGCCCAGGTGTGCGTCAAACTCGGCGGCTTGGGGATGGCGTTTTGCAATTTTCCCTCCTTCCTGCAATCGCCGCCGGCCTCGTCGGCGCAGCTTGCCGCCGAATGGCGGCCGTACATCGAAACCTGCATTGAGGCCTTCGGCGCAAATCGCTGCATGTTCGAGAGCAACTTTCCGGTGGATATGGGAAGCTGCACCTATGCCGTGCTCTGGAACGCCTTCAAAGTGCTGGCGAGGCACTGTTCCGCCGATGAAAAGGCCGCGCTGTTCAGCGGCACCGCGCAACGTGTTTACCGCCTGAAGATCTAAGCCATGCATGTCATAGAATCCGATCCGAGCCTCTCCAAGAGCGGCCTTTACCGCGAAATCAGCGTACAGCTCGGGGGGCTTTTCCGCGGCGAACGCAATGGCCTGGCGAACTGCGCCAACATGTCGGCACTGCTCTATCAAATGCTGCCCGATTTGAACTGGGTGGGATTTTATTTTCTACAAGACGGGGAACTGGTGCTGGGCCCGTTTCAGGGCAAAGTTGCCTGCGTGCGCATCCCAATGGGTCGCGGCGTGTGTGGCACCGCCGCCGAGCGCGGCGAAATCCTGGTGGTTCCGGATGTCAATGAGTTTCCCGGGCACATCGCCTGCGATGCCGCGTCGCGTTCCGAAATCGTCTTGCCGTTGCTGCAAAACGGACGGTTGCTCGGGGTACTCGATCTTGACAGCCCGTATGCGCGGCGATTTGACCACGAAGACAGTGCCGGACTCGCGGTGGCGGCCGATCTGCTGCTCAACTCCTCGGATTTGAGCAAGCTCGCCGACGATACGCGCGCGCACACGCCGTGAGGACGAACGACCGCCGCAACCGGGGCGCGCACGGCGTAACCCGCCGGGACGCGCTGTCACTGTTCGCGGTCGCAGCCATCGGCGGTCGCGCGGTGGCCGCCGAAAGCAATACGGCCGCCGAAAGCAATACGAGCGTCGAAAGCAATGTGGCCACCGGAAGCAATGCCGTGTCGTCGAATCCGCGCGATCGCAGCAGGAACTTTCGCATTCGTGCGCTCACCGCCGGCGCGACCATCTCCGACTTCGCAGATACCCGCACGATCGAAGCGGCGCTCGCTTTTTTGGCTTCGGCCAGGCATGGCTTCGAGCAAGCGGGCTACCTGGTCGAGACCATCCGCGTCGCTCTCAATCCACTGCTGCTCGGCGCCTCGGCGGCCGCGCGTCGCGCGGCGCTGCCGAGATTGACCGCGCTCGATGCCCTGGCAGCCGCTCACGGGGCCGTGATCAGCATCGGCCCGGTATTTTCCGCGGGCGATGCCGGCGAATCGCTGGCCGAGTGGTCAGCCGAGCTTGCGCGCGCCACCAAGGTTTTGAGCTTCTCAGGTTCGGTCGCGAGCGCCGCGCGCGGCGTACATCGCGATGCCGTCACCCTGGCCGCACGGGTCATATCGGCGCTCGCCCAGGCCGGCGGCGGTGGCATCGCCAATTTCCGATTCGCTGCCGCAGCCTGCGTTCCGCCCGGCACACCCTTCTTTCCGGTGGCCTACCACGAAGGCGCAGCTTCGCTCAGCGTCGGTCTTGAAACCCCCAATTTGGTGCGCCAGGCTTTCACCGGCATCGAGGATCCCACCGCTGCATCCGAACGGTTGCGCCTTTTGTTGAATGCCGAATTGCAGCCCGTGGAAAGCCTCGCGCGCGCGCTCGCCGAGCAAGGCCGGTATCGCTACCTGGGGCTGGACACATCCCCGGCGCCGGCACGCGACAGCAGCATCGGCGCCGCGCTCGAAGCGCTCACCGGCGAACCCTTCGGTTCAGCGTCAACCCTGCAGGCCTGCGCAGCCGTCACCGCCGCGGTCAAATCGGTCGATGTCCTGACCTGCGGGTACTCGGGACTCATGCTTCCGATCTTGGAAGATCCGGTACTGGCCGCGCGAGTGGCCGAGGGGCGCATCCGGATTTCGGATCTATTGCTCTATTCCACCGTCTGCGGCACGGGACTCGATGTGATCCCCGTGCCGGGAGACGTGCCGGCCGCGGAACTTGCGCGAGTGATCGGCGATGTCGCAACACTCGCGGTCAGATTGAAAAAACCGCTCTCGGCGCGGCTGTTCGCGGTGCCCGGCAAGAAGGTGGGCGAACGCGTGGAATTTGCCGACCCCATGCTGTGCGCCTCGAACGTCATGTCGATTTAGCGATAACACATTATAATCGCGCACCATAATCGCACGCCGTCATCGCACACCGCCTGAGTCGCGTTGAGCGGTCTCGCGGCGCCGTAACATCGGGGGTGACTGGAAAAATGAGCAAAACGTCGCGCGCAGCGCTGCTTTTTTCGGCAGCTTTCGCCGTATCGGGGGCCCTGGCCGGCGAGCCCTTTCCATCGACTTATCAAGTGCCCGTCGGTCCCCCGCTGCTGATTCAAGGCGCAACGGTTCTCACGGGCACCGGCGAGCGGCTCGAGGGTGCGGATATTTTGATCGGCGGCGGCCGCATACAATCGATCGGCAAGGGGCTGACGGCGCCTGCCGATGCACGCATCATCGATGCGCACGGCAAATGGGTCACCCCCGGGATCATCGACATCCATTCGCATCTCGGCGTGTACGCCAGCCCGGAAGTGAAAGGCCTCGATGACGGCAACGAGGCCACCAATCCGGTGACCTCCAATGTCTGGGCGGAACATTCCGTCTGGCCGCAGGACCCCGGACTGGAGCTGGCGCTCGAAGGCGGCGTGACGACCATGCAGATCCTGCCGGGCTCCGCGAACCTGATCGGCGGACGCTCCGTGGTGATCAAGAATGTGCAGGCGGCAACCTACCAGGCCATGAAGTTCCCCGGCGCGGCCTATGGACTCAAGATGGCTTGCGGCGAAAACCCCAAGCGGGTGTATGGCGGCAAAAACCAGGCCCCGTCCACGCGCATGGGCAACGTGGCCGGCTACCGCCAGGCCTTTGCGGACGCGCAGGAATACCAGCATCAATGGGACAAGTACGACCGCGAACTCGCGACATACAACAGGAAGAAGGCTGAGCAGGCCGATGGCGGCTCCAAGAAGTCCAAGGACAAGGAAGGCTCGGCGGACAAGGAGTTGACGCCGCCCACTCCGCCGAAACGCGATCTGAAGCTCGAGACCCTCGCCGAGGTCATGAAGGGCAATATTCGCGTGCATATGCACTGCTATCGCTCGGATGAAATGGCGACCATGCTCGATGTCGCGAATGAATTCGGGTTCAAGATCACCGCCTTCCATCATGCGGTGGAGGCCTACAAGATCGCCGATCTGCTGGCGGAAAAGGGCGTGTGCGCGGCCATGTGGGCCGATTGGTGGGGATTCAAAATGGAGGCCTATGACGGCATCCAGGAAAACCTCGCCCTGGTGGACTACCCCGAGCACAGTTGCGCCATCGTGCACTCGGACTCCGCGGACGGCATTCAGCGCTTGAATCAAGAAGCCGCCAAAGCAATGGCGAATGGCCGGCGCGTGGGAATAAATGTCCCGCCGGAACGCGCGATTCGCTGGCTCACCGCCAATCCGGCCAAGTCTCTCGGACTCGAGGATCGCATCGGAACGCTGGAGCCGGGCAAGGGGGCGGATGTGGTGATCTGGAATCGCAATCCGTTCAGCGTCTACGCACTCGCCGAGCAAGTGTTCATTGACGGAGCATTGAAGTTCGACCGCGCGCACCCGGCCGATGAGCCACGCTCGGATTTCCTGCTGGGTAGACACATTGCGGAGGCGCCGCTATGAACCTTCGTCATCTCGTCTTGTTGGTTGTTGGCTTCGCGTCGGCACAAACCGCGACAGCCCAGGAGTTTGTGATCCGGGGCGCAACCGTTCACACCGCCTCGGCGAAAGGCACTTTGAAGAACGCCGACGTCGTGGTCCGCGACGGAGTCATTGTCGCAATTGGCGCGGACGCCGCCGCTGCGAACGCAACGGTGATCGATGCCAAGGGCGCGGAATTGACGCCCGGCCTGTTTGGCGGATTGACCGACATCGGCATCGAAGAGATCCAAGCGGAGCGGCAAACCGTCGATTCGACCTTGAATGATCGATCGCCCGCCTGGGACCAGCAATGGCGCCCGGAGCTCGACGTCACCGCGGCATACAACCCGCGGTCGGTGATCGTGCCGGTCACGCGCATCGAGGGCGTGACCTGGACGGTGCTCACCCCCGATGCCGGAGATACCATCATCGGCGGCCAGGGCTCGGCAGTCACGCTCGACGGCCGTTACGATGCCGCGCTGCCGGGCAGCCGGTCGCTGTTCGTGCAAATGGGCAGCGCCGGCGCCAGGGTTGCCGGCGGCACGCGAGCCGCGGAATACATGCTGTTGGAGCAGGCGATTCGCGAAGCGCGCACGCCGGGCCCGATCGGCCAGGGGGCACTGCTGCATGCCGCCGGCCGCGAAGCCCTGAATCACTATCTCGCCGGCGGCCGGGTGGTCTTCCAGGTCGATCGCGCTTCCGACATTCGGGAAGTCGTCGCGTTTGCCGAACGCAATGGCATCAAACCCGTCGTCCTCGGCGGTGACGAAGCATGGCTGGTCGCAAAAGAATTGGCCAAAGCGAACGTACCGGTGATATTGAATCCGCTGAATGATTTGCCCGAAAACTTCGACCGGCTCGCCTCTTCTTTGGAGAATGCGGCGCGGCTGCAACGCGCCGGCGTGCGCATTGCCTTCTCGAGCGGCGATACACCGCAAGCGCGGCTGGCGCGCCAGCTCGCCGGCAATGCCGTCGCGCATGGACTGCCATGGGAGTCGGCGCTGGACGCGATCACCTCAACGCCGGCCGATATCTTCGGACTCGGTGCAACCCACGGGCGCATCGCCGTCGGTCAGGTGGCGGACCTGGTGCTCTGGAGCGGCGATCCATTGGAATTGTCGACGCTGGCGCAACGGGTATGGATCGCGGGGCGGCCGATTGAAATGAAATCCCGCCAGACCGAACTGCGCGACCGGTATGTCGAAAAAGTCAAAGCACACCGGGCGCGCTGAGCGCAGCGCAATGCTTGCGTGCGAGCGCCGGTAGTCGTTTAATGCCCGCCGCACCCCTCATGGAGCCCGACGATGAAACGACTTATTGCGATAGCCACTGCGTTCGCCACCTGCTCCGCCCTGGCCGCGCCTCCCCAGGATACGCCGGCCGGCGAGCAGCGATTCCGCGGGCTCTACAAGGAACTGGTCGAGACCAACACCACCCTGTCGGCGGGCAGCTGCACGCTGGCCGCCGAGCGCATGGCCGCGCGCCTCAAAAACGCCGGCTTTCCGGACAGTGATTTACATCCTTTCGCGGCGCCCGATCACCCCAAGGAAGGCGGCCTGGTGGCGGTGTACCCGGGGCGCGACCCGAAGCTCAAGGCGATCCTGCTGCTGGCGCACATCGATGTCGTCGAGGCCAAGCGCGAGGACTGGACGCGCGATCCGTTCAAGCTGGTCGAGGAGAACGGCTCCTTCTACGCCCGCGGCGCGAGCGACGACAAGGCCGAGGCGGCGATCTGGCTCGATACGCTGATCCGCTACCGGACTGAAAACTACAAGCCACGGCGTACGCTCAAAGTGGCGCTCACCTGCGGCGAGGAAACGGCCGGCGCATTCAACGGCGCGGACTGGCTCAGCCGCAACCGCCGCGATCTCATCGACGCTGCTTTCGCGCTCAACGAGGGTGCGGACGGCGAACTCGATGCCGGCGGCAACCGCGTTGCGCTCGAGGTCGAAGCGGGCGAGAAATTCCCGCAAAACTACCGGCTCGAGGTCACCAACAAGGGAGGCCACAGCTCCCGGCCGGTGAAGGACAACGCGATCTATCATCTCGCCGCCGCTCTGATGCGCATCGGCGCCTATGAGTTCCCGGCCCAGTTCACCGACGCCAATCGGGCGTATTTCACCGGCATGGCGAAGATCCTCGCCGCCAAAGGCGATGCGCCCACGGCGAATGCCATGAGTGCATTCCTGAAAAACCCGGACGATACCCAGGCGCTGGAGCTGGTCTCGGCCAAGGATCCCAGCTGGAATGCGACGCTGCGCACCACCTGCGTCGCCACCATGCTCGACGCCGGACATGCCACCAACGCGCTGCCGCAACGGGCGCGGGCCAATATCAACTGCCGTATATTTCCCGGCGTCAGTGTGGAATCGGTGCGCGCCAAACTCGAGCAATTGGTCGCGGATCCCGCGGTGAAAATCTCCTCGCCCGAGACCCGCGGACCGACCGCGGCTCCGCCGCCGCTGACTCCGGCGGTGATGGCCCCGATCGAGAAGCTGGCCGCGGAATTCTGGCCCGGCGTGCCGGTGCTGCCCATATTGCAGGCGGGCGCAACCGATGGGGAATTTACCAATGCCGTGGGCATTCCGACCTTTGGTGTCGAACCGGTGTTCATGGGCCCGGATATCGGCAACATTCATGGTCTCAATGAATATGTCGGGGTCAAGTCGCTGCTGGAGGGGCGCGAATTTCTGTATCGCCTGGTGAAGATCTACGCGGAGCAGAAATAGCGGATCAGGGCGCGAGGTGCATGAAAGCTCTGGGAAGGAAAGCACAAGGCGCTCGTCTCGAGCGCCTCAGGGCTTCCCCGCGTTGGTCGGGAGATCGGTTTCGCAACCTGCATCCGATTCCTCCCGGTTTGCGCGACCCGAACTCGGCCATGCCCTCGCTCAGCGATTTTCTTTGCGGTGGCGAGCGCCGGGTGCCGAACGGACCTCTGCCCTCGCTCAATCCGCTCGAATTCTGGCGCAATAACCCCGCCACCGGCCTGCGCGCCACCTGGCTCGGTCATTCCACGGTGCTGCTCGAGATTGGCGGCCTTCGCGTACTCACCGACCCCGTTTGGGGTCTGCGCGCATCGCCCTCCAGTCTTGCGGGACCGAAGCGGTTTCAGCCCGTGCCCGTGGCACTGCGCGCGATGCCGCCGATTGATCTGGTCATCGTGTCGCACGATCACTATGACCACCTTGACTATCCAACCATCCGCGATTTGGCCAGGCGCAATGTCCCGTTCGTCACTTCGCTCGGCGTCGGCGCCCACCTCGAAGCGTGGGGTGTCAATCCCGCGCTCATCGCGGAATTGGACTGGTGGGACTCCCACAAGACGCCGGGCGGGCTCAGCGTGACCGCGGCACCTGCGCAGCATTTTTCGGGACGAGGACTCAAGGACCGCAATGCCACGCTCTGGTCCTCGTTTGCGATCCGCTCGGAGCGGCACACGGTATTTTTCAGTGGCGACACCGGTCTCACCACCGAGTATGAACTCATTCGCGAGAGGCTCGGTCCCATCGATCTCGTGATGCTGGAAGTGGGTGCCTATCATCCCGCATGGGGCGACATCCACTTGGGACCGGAGAATGCTCTCAAGGCACTGGCACTGCTCGGCGGCGGGAGGCTTCTGCCGGTGCATTGGGGAACTTTCAGCCTGGCCATGCACGCCTGGGATCAGCCCGCCGAAGAATTGTTGAAACTGGGTGAAAAATCCGGTGCGCAATTGCTTATGCCGCGCCTGGGCGAGGCGATCGAACCGGAGCGGGCGGAGCGTCCCGAACCGTGGTGGCGGCAGGTCGACACTGTTGCCCGGCGCGTTCCAAAACCCGATGAGGCGTCGAGCCTGCCCAAAGCGATGTCCTGGCCGATCGATTAGCCGCCGCCGACAGCAGCGCCTGCAGCGCGCGTCCTCAGAGCGCGTCCTCAGAGCGCGTTGTCGGGCCAAATGATCGTGCGCCACATGTGCGCGACGTCGGATCCGTCGAAGCCGAGCCCTTCAGCGGGCTGACGAAAGTGACGGCCGACGATGCCGGCAAACATATCGGGATCCATGGCGTCCGTCTTCTCGAAGAAGTACTCATCGTAAAGGGTCACCAGCCGCGCGCTCATGTACCAGCGATGGCGCTTTGCAAACTCCGCGTCGCGCCGTATGTAGTCCGGAGGGAGGTAATCGGGCCCGAAAAAGCGCAGGTAAGAATCAGGATACGGGTAGCCCACCGACTCGTCCGCGAAATAGCGCAGCGCCTGGTGATATCTGACCGCCCAGGCGACATCTTCATCGACATAGGGCGCGATCATCTGAGCGCCCCAGTAGCCGTGATCGGGACGCAGGAAACAGCCGTTGGAAATATCGTGCAGCAAACACGCCAGAACGGTCTTTTCCGCGTGGCCGGCGTCCAATGCGCGCTTGGCGCTGGCCAGAAGATGACGAAACGTGTTGTCGGTCATGCGATTTTTGAAGAAATCCAGCAGTGCCGGCCGCGCCGGCATCGGCGGCAACGCAGGATTGTCGCCCATCATCAAGACCGTGCCCGGTTCGAGCAGCGGAAGGATCTCCTCCTCCGTGCCCGCCTTCGGCGCAGCCCCCCGCCCGGGCCGCGGCGGCGACAGAATCAGCCGCTCGAAGCCCGGCTGCGCGTGATCCGGCGGAGATTTATCGATCGACACGATCGTCCCATTGAAACTGCGGGGTTCGATCCTAACATTTCGCGGTGGTATAACAGATTCCACGTTCAAACGAATCCGACGGAGACGACGCATGACTTCATTTGATTTGACCCCACCCAGCGAAGCTCAGCGGCGCGAATTAACCGCAGGACTCAATGCCGATGAGCGGCGCGTGCTGCTGCAACATGGTACCGAAGCGGCGTTCTGCGGCGTATTTCTCGACAACAAAAAAGCCGGGATCTACACCTGTCGCTTCTGCGGACTGCCGTTGTTCCGCTCCAACGCCAAGTTCGATTCGGGCACCGGCTGGCCCAGTTTTTTCCAGCCATACGATGAAGCGCACATCAAGCGCATTCGCGACACGAGCTATGGAATGATCCGGGTCGAAGAAGTCTGCGCGCGCTGTGGCAGCCATCTCGGACACATCTTCACGGATGGGCCGCCTCCGACCGGCGAGCGGCACTGCCTGAACTCCGTCTCGCTTTCGTTCACCGAAAGCGGTCAGGCGCTGCCCGACGCATTGAAGCGCGGCGTACCGGAGGGAGCGCAAGATCCCGCTGGTAAGGTGTGAAGTCAGTTAGGCGGCGCGCGGACTGAGTCGCCGTCGCACCAGGAAGTATGCCGTGGCGACTCCGATGGTCCCGATCACCGCACCGAATTCGACGCGCGTCGTATAGGTCAGCAGCCAAACCACGACGGCTGATCCCAACAGAGCCACGATGGGGCCGCCTCGCGCCCGAAACGCGCCGGGCATCCTCGGGCGCGTGTAGCGCAGGCGCAATGCGCCCACGCAAATGGCGAGATAAACGCACAGGATTGAAGCGCTCGACAATACCGCGAGGAATTTGAACGCTCCGGTGACCGAAAGCAGGAACATCAGCGCCACCACCGCGGCAATGGACCAGTGTGGAGTATGAAATCCCGGATGTACCTTCGCGAGGACTCGGGGAAGCAGGCCGTTTTGCGACATCAGGAAGAACGAGCGCGGACAGGCGATCACGCCTGCAGCCAGCGAACCAAAGATCGAAATCGCCGCACCCGCCAGCAGCAGCGCCCGGCCGGGTGCGCCGGCAATCCGCGCCGCGACCTCCGCCAGCGGCGCTTCGGGAAACCGGCCCAGATCGCTGCCCAGCACACCCTGACCGACGACCTGCAGGGCAACATAGAGAATCACCAGGGACACAATGGCACCGAGCATCGCGCGCGGCACTGTATGGGCCGGATCCCGAATCTCCGCGCTGGGCGACAGCGCCTCCTCCGCACCTTGGAAGGCAAAGAAAATCAGCAAGGAGCCTTCCCCCAGCTTCTGCATGCTCGGCCAACCCGACCAACGAAATCGATCCCAGTGCATGACGAGGAGCCCGACGATGATCAACAGCAACAGCGGCAATAGCTTCGCGATCGTGGTGGTAATGGCCAGCCGCATACCCTCTCGGACGCCCAAGATGTTGATCGCTGCGAGCACCCCGAACAAAGTCAGCAGTGCCATCACGCGCGGAGCACCGTGGGACAGCGGGGGCACAACGGATGCAATCGCATCGACCAGGACATTGGCGATCGCCGCCGATGCTCCGATTTCGAACCCAATCGAGTACAAGATCCAGGCGATGAAGCCGGCGAGCGGCCCAAAAGCCTCCTCGACATAAGCGACCGGGCCGCCCGAGCGGCGCACGAAACTTCCAATCTCTGTGAAGCAGGTGAGGACCAGACCGATCGCAATTCCGCAAAGAAGATACGCGACGATCGCAGTCGGCCCCAGGATGGCGGCCACCAGTCCGGGCATGGCAAAGATGCCCCCGCCGACGGCTGTATTGATCGCATTGGCGCCCAGACCCCACGGTCCTATCACGCGCTCGAGCTGTTCATCGGGCAATGGCGCGCCCAACCCATCCGTGGCAAGCGTGGCCGATTTGCGCAAGAGTCCGCCTTGTTATTTTAGTCCGAAGCCCGACGCTCGATGTTAAGGGTGCGGCACGGTGAAGCGCAACAGCCGGCGCTCCCGACCCCGGCTGAACAAGCTATTCTGAGCCGAGCACGCGTTCCATTTGGACCTCCTCCTCGTGCAAACGGCGCGCGGGCTTGAGCAGATCGCTGCGGCTGACGATCCCCACGATGTGGCGGGAGACTTCATCATCGACCACTGCCATGCGCTCCAGTCCGCACATGGCGAGGCGCGATGCAACCGACCGGCAAGTATCACTGGGCAGCGCGACCAAGAACGCGCCGCTTTGATCGATCAGCGATGCCACGGACTTGGACAGCATTTCCGGCGCCCAACCGGTCAGTACATCGCGATCGATGATCCCGAGCACGCGTCCTTCCTCGACCACCGGGTAGGCCCGATGCTGCTGATCCACGGAAAAATACTGCGCCAGCGCCTCGGCCGCACGTTGCGTGCCGTCAATGACAATCGGCTCCCGGGTCATGACTTCATCGACGAAATGCCGTTCCAGGGGATCCACGCCGTACTCTCGATACACGTGCCGGCCGCGGCGCGCAATCTTCTCGGTCAGGATGGACCGGGGCATGAGCAGCACGGTAAATCCATAGGCAATTGCCGAACTCAATATTGTCGGCAAAAACGCATTGGCATCGTGCGTCAGTCCAAAAGCGAACACGATCGCCGTCAGCGGCGCGCGCATCGTCCCCGCGAGAATCGCTGCCATGCACACCAAAGCCCACAGCTCGGGAGTGCCGCCAGGCAGCCATATTCCCAGGATCGAACCGAGTCCGGCGCCGATCATCAACAAAGGGGCGAGCACGCCTCCCGACGTACCTGATCCCAACGCTACCGCCCAGATGAGCAGTTTGACGACCAGCAGGCCCAACGCCGCCGACCAGATGATGTGATGCTGCAGCAGATCGCCGATCACGTCGTATCCAACGCCGAGGGCGCGCGGCTCGAAAAAGCCGCCCACGCCGACCACCAGGCCGCCCAGTGCCGGCCACCACATCCAATGCAAAGGCAGACGACCGAAGAAATCCTCGATGCGATAAAGAAGCAGCGTCATCAAGGAAGACAGCGCGCCGCTCGCCACACCGGCAATACAGCAGGCCAGCATGGCGATCGTACCCGGCGTTTCGGTATGCAAAGGAAACAAGGGGCCCGGCCCGGCCCAGAGCGGTCGCAGAAAAGCCGCGACCGCGCAGCTCACCGCCACCGGCAATAAACTCCGCGGCCTCAGTTCGAACAGCAGCAGTTCCACCGCCAACAACACCGCCGCCATCGGCGTTCCAAATACCGCGGTCATGCCGGCGCATGCACCGGCCACCAACAGCGCCTTGCGCTCCACGGCGGTGAGGTGAAATGCCTGGGCCAGCAGCGATGCGACCGCCCCCCCGGACATGATGATCGGCCCCTCGGCGCCAAACGGCCCGCCGCTGCCGATGGCGATGCCCGATGACAGCGGCTTTAGAATCGCGATCTTCGGCGACATCTTGCTCTTGCCGAACAGGATGGCCTCGATGGCTTCGGGAATTCCGTGACCGCGGATTTGTTCGCTTCCAAAGCGCGCCATGAGGCCGACGATCAAACCGCCGATTGCAGGCACAAAAATGACGAAGAACCCCAGGTGATTTTCCGCCGGCGATCTCAGCCCGATGGACACCGATTGAAAAAAGAAGATATTGGTGAAGAAGCGTATGGCGTCCAACAGCACGACGGCGGTCAAGCTGCTGAGCACGCCGATTACCGCCGCGAATGCGGAGAGCCTGATCAGGCGGCTATCGCGCGCAAAATCGCCCCCAAGCGCCGCGCCAACGCTCGATGGATCCTCAACGGACATGGGTCACGCGAAAGACTTCCAGGCGCCATGCCGGGCGGTTAAGGTCGGTGGTCAGGATTGTTCTCACTGTCAACGAAGAATAGAGATATATCATGATGTGATATGCTCGATGTAGCAAGGGCTTGGCGGGCAAAGACGCAGTTAGCGCAGCACACCAATGGCCGGAAAGCGACGGCCCAGGGAGCGCAATTCTTCCCGATGCAGCTCGGCCAGGCCCGCGAGCATGCGGCGACCTTTGGCGCTCAACGTCAGATAGACGATGCGCCGATCATCGTTGCTTTGCCGCCGTCTGACGAGCCCCGACTTTTCGCATCGAGTCGCCAGAGCAACGACACCATGATGCTTGGCCTGCAGGCGTTCTGCCAATTCACCGATGGTCGCCCACTCGCGCTGCGGATACCCCCTGATTTGCAACAGCAACTGATACTGCAAAGGGGTCAATCCGTGGCGGCGGCTCAATTGCTCGCTGTGGCGCAGGAAGCGCCGCAACTCATAGCGAAAGTCGGCAAGGGCGCGGTATTGACGCTGCGTCAATCGCATACTTCAAAATCCAGGCATCCTTGCTTCATTGGCGATCGAACACAATGGTCACGTCCCGCATCATAGCTATCTTTGCGGCCGGGAGTGCCGGCATCCTTGCGCACGAGCTGCGCCCCCCCGGCGGCCGCCAAATTCATCGAGCGCGCGCAACTCATCGCGCAAAGCCTGGAGATGGGCATCGCCAGCGTCCACGGTGTATTGCTGGACAACGGCCGGCGCTTCGCGCTCCCATCGTCGCCGGCGGACCCTTAAACGCCAAACGCGGCTCTTGCCTTGAACTGTCGATACCAGCCGACTCCCGACCAGAGCAACAACGCCATGAGTCCGGCACTTCCGAGCAGCCAGAGTCCCGGGTTTCGAATGCCGCTGCGTGCAATGGCAAGCAGCATGCACATCTGGGGCGCCAGCAGCACGAGGATGGCATATCTGAAGCTTCCGACCCTTTGCCTGGCCATGGGACCGACATCTCGTGTCGAAGCCATGTAGACCACCGCCTGGGCGAGCGCTCCGATCTGCAGCGCGAGGGCCGCACCAACATCCTGATAGGGCCCGACGAGGACGAACGCAGCGATCAATATGACGACCGCGGCGGTGGCATCTGCGCGAAAGGCGATCCACGGTTTACCGTGCATTTGCAGTGCCATGCTTGCAAGGTTATTGCCGGCGACAGTCGCCGCGTACGCCATGACAGAAGCAAAAAGCAGGGGACTTCCGTGAAATCCCCTGCCGAACAATCCAAGCAGCCAGCCGGAAAACGCAACCATCACCAGCGAAAATCCTGCAAGACTGAGAGAAGTGGCTCCGAGAATTGTGTAGTACAGCCTTCCGGCGCGCTCTCTCTGGCCGGCTCCGAGCAATTCGGCCACGATGGGCCCTGCAGTGGCCTGGATCATCATTGGCACGTATTGGATGACCAATCGGTACTGAAACGCGGCAAAGAAACGTCCGGATGCGATGGCACCGTCCGCCGATCTGCTCAACAGTGCAAAGACCGCATATTGAGATCCGAGCGTGACTGCAGTCGTCATTATGACCGCAAGAGAGTAGTCCCTGAACACCCGGCGTTCCTGCATGGCATTGCGAAAATCGAGCCGCAGTTTGTGCTTTCTGAGCGCCTTGATCCCAAACCAGCACAACAGAGCCACGGACAGAACACAGGCGAGATCGTATGCGAGGACCGCGCCCCACACCCCGGCCCAGAGCATCAGAGCCACGCAACTCGCAAACCAAGCGAAGGCCTGAACGAAGCGAATGATGGATTCCGTCCGGAACATTTGGAAGCCAAATAGCACCCCGCCCCATGTACCGCCGATACAGATCGCGATCAGCGCAACGCTGCTGAGGCGCAACAGCGGCGTCATGGACGGCTGATGCAGGATGTGAATTGCGATGGGGGAAGCCCACAGGGCAAGCAGCCCGCCGACAGCGAGGGAACCGAGGACGACGATCCCGATCGAAAAGGCCAGAATGCGCTGTACACGTTCGGGTTGGCTTGCGCGAAGCTCCGAAAGATATTTCATGCTCGTGTTGCCGGTTGCGGCTCCGGCAAACAGGGTCAGAAATTGCAGCGTGCTCTGAACCAGAGAGAGCTGACCGTAGCCGGCCACCCCCAGATACCTGCCCTGCAGGACATTCAGCAGGAAGGTGAAGAGTCTTCCCGCCAGAGCGAGTCCGACCTGCCAGCTGGTGCCTGACAGCAATCGCTGACGCAAGGATTTGGGGGCGGGCCCGGCTATATGTTCGTTTTCTTTGATGGGTAATTCCGCTTGCTGCGCATCGCTACCATGAATATTTTGCTCCAAAGCTCCGGGCGCAGAGGAGTAAATATTACAACCTGCCGGTGACGCGCTCCTATGGTAAAAACAACCGATTGGAGCAAACTGTTTTGCGTCATGGACAGCAGTATGAGAGAACGAATCTATCGGAGTTTGGACGTTGCGGACTACGTTCTGTGCCGCTATGGACCGCTCAGGTTCCCATTGTGGGCGGATTTTCTCGCAAGCAAGGCCAGGAAACTGTACGCGGGCAAACTACGCCGCGCGCTACCGCAATTCTCCACCCATTTTGGCATCACTCCTTTCTATGCGTCGACGCGAAACATCAAGCATGATGTCACCGCACCGTTGCCGATTCCCGATGGTTGCGTCGAAGTATTCCAATCCGAAGATGTTTTTGAGCACATTGAATTGGCCAAGATCGTTCCGCTATTCAACGAAATACACCGGGTACTTGCACCGGGCGGCCTATTTCGCCTGAGCCTGCCCGACTATCATTTTGATCTATACCTCGAGCGCTGCCGGCGCGGAGCGCGCGGGGAGATCGTGTTTGACCCGGGCGGCGGCGGTGAATTCATCGACGGCCGGGTCTCGGGCGGCGGGCATGTGTGGTTTCCGACCATCGAGATCGTCCGCAAGCTCTTCGAGGATAGCCTGTTCGCTTCGCACGGGATCGTGCAGTTCCTTCAATACAATAGAGCCGACGGCACCTTCAACCTGGATCCGATCGACTATGGTCTTGGATACATTCAGAGAACTCCCGATCATGATTCACGTGTGCGGGATCGCCCGCGCCCGATTTCCATTGTGGTGGACGCCCGCAAGACCTGATCGAGAATGCGAATCGATCTGACATCCAGGGCGGAGCGGCTTTGACATCGACGCCGATCAGTGACGACATTCGGGCATTTCTGCGCGAACACATAGAGACCTATGAGGAGTTGCAGGTCTTGCTCTTGCTGCACAATGAAACATTGAGCCCTTGGACCGCGGACCTGCTCGGCGAACGGCTTGGTATCGCCGGCGACGCCCTCAGCGAGCCGCTCGGCGCTTTGCAAAACCGGCATCTCGTTGAAAGCTCGACCGTGGGCGCCGAAGAGCGCTATCAATTGTCGGCGGAGGTTGCGGGGAGCGAATTACTCGGCCGCCTCGCGACTCTGTACGCAAGCCATACCATTGGGATTATCAAGGTGATGAACTCAAACTCGATTGACAGGATTCGAACCGCGGCCCTTCGATCGTTCGCCGATGCCTTCCTTTTTCGCAAGGACGGAAAAAATGGCTGAATTTGTCTACGGGCTCTGCGCCGCCACAAGCGTCCTGTGCGTCATTATGCTGTTTCGCGGGTATCGGACCAAGCGGACACATCTCTTGTTTTGGGCGTGTCTGTGTTTTGCAGGCCTTGCCGTCAATAACCTGCTGTTGTTTGTCGATCTCGTCATTCTGCCGGAGATTGACCTGTCCGTCTGGCGCCTCGGCATCGCTGTCGCGGCCATGAGCGCACTCTTGTTTGGCCTCATTTGGGAGTCAAAGTAGCCATGAAGTCCTTTCTTTGGGGAGCACTTACGGTGGAAACCGCGGTCGCTGCGGTCTTTTTTTTGCGCTACTGGCATGTCAGCGGTGATCGATTCTTCGGATACTTTGCGTTCGCTTTCGCCTTCATGGCCCTCAACTGGTTCGCGGTCTCGACCATTGATCCCAAACTCGAGGTCACGCACGACGCCTATTTTTTGCGCCTGGTGGCTTTCATCCTCATCATAGTTGGGATTTTGGATAAAAACCGCCGTAATTCGCGATCGTGATGCTTCGCCGCTTTTGATCCGCAAGGCGATTCAAGCTGGTTACATCGCCTGTTACCTGCCTGCCGGGGCGGCCCAAAAAGCCGAGCGCCACATGCAACGCGCCGGATCACTTACATCGGTTCCTTGACTCCTGACTTGATCAACCACCAGTTCATCGGGTAACTGGTAATGAAGCCGGCAATCATCGCCAATTGCATGGCGCCCCAGAACACCGGGCTGTCAACGGGCGCTGGTCCTCCCAGCTTTCTTGCAAAGACAGCAAACTGCAAAAAGGCCATCAGGCAGTACATTCCGATTTGCCAGGCCAACAAGGAAAGCGTGTCGGCCTTCAATGCTGCGAAGATTCCCCTCCACAACGATGAATGGCGCATCGGGACGAGCGCAAAATATTGAAAAATGATGCCAAAGCCAAAAGCCAGCGCAAAATCGAGCGCCCACACCGCGTAGGTCTTTTCCGAAAAAACGGAATGCCAGCCAAATGCAATCGCTGCAGGCGGCACCGCATAGGCCAGCCACTCGGCAATGATGTCGCCGAGTGTGCAGCCGCTGCCACAATGCAGTGTTCCTTTCGCGACGAGGATGGGAAAGGCCTGTGATGACGCGGGCTTGTCGCCATGCCCGCTTTGATGCGGGTGACCTGCGGACACCTTGCCGACTGCGCGGCCATGGCGAAAATACAGCCAGAGCAGGAATACGGTGCCAAAAAGTGCGCACACCGGCCAGACGATTGCCATGATGGGCATATGCGGCGGATGAAGCAGCACGTCGATCAAAATGACGACTGCGCATATGAATCCAACCGTGAGCGATGCGGTGCAAAGGATGGCAAGCCAGCTCGGGGCCAAGAGCATCAAAAAACACCTCCTCGAGCCAATACTCTCACTCCGACACAGCCGTGCCTATCGCAGGCCGCACTCAGCAAACGTCGGTCGACACTCGCATTGCAAGGCCGTCCCGTGTTCTGCTCGGGGTGGCTGCGAACTACGGCCGCTGACCAAGACGAACAACACGGCCTGGAAGGCGGCTCGGGAACGCGCGGCGGATGCTTGGGCGAAAGAGCACGGCGAATCGGCACCGTCGGTGTTTCGAAACAATCGCGTTCACGATCCCAACGCACTTTCGGCCGCAGGCGGGGGGCGGCGGATTTGTCGTTCGAGGATCATCAGGACTTGCTGGGGCATCACAGTGGTCGCATCGCGACGCACTACTCCCAAGCAGAACTGACGAGCCTGATCGAGGTTGATTTCATGTTCGACAAAACCACGGGGTACGTCTTCGAGCCCGGGAGGAGCAACTTTACCGCGTGTATCGAAGCATGCGCGGCATTGTCGTGTTGAGGTTCGTCTCATACAGCGGTTGAGGAAACCTCGCGCATTAAAATCGCATCGAGTGGAATTCAATCGGGAGTGTAAGGCCCCTTGACCTCGCCCCATCCCCATCGGGGCATGGCCGCGGACGGGTCAATCGGATTCTCCGCAGTATTGGAATTCAACACAGCAAGTCGCGATCCCCATTCCAGATATCCCACCAAGGCGGATCGAAACTCTGGATCGTCGGGCAGCTCAAGCTCATCCGCGGTTTCTAGAAGAAGCGTAATCCAACGTCGCCGCTGCTCCTGCGTCAGATGTCGGTTTAAATGTTCACCCACCATTGTCGAATGGCCGCGTTGGCCGTCGCCGGAATAGAGCTTCGGGCCACCGAGCACTTCCGATACAAAGTGAGCCACTGTTTCAAAGTGCTCGGCGGGCATATGGGCGAATACCGGCCCGAGAATGCGGTCGTCCGGCACGCGAGTATAGAAAGCCTTGAAAAGGGCTCGTATCCGTTCGCTACCGCCGGCCCAGTCATAGAGTGTCGGAACAGGTTTTTCAGTCATGAACTCATTATGCACGCAAGGCGGGTGCAAAGGTAACTCGACGATGTCGCATCGAAGGCAATCAAGAACACGAGATAGAAAGTTGGTCAGTGAGCATCGTCCGCACCCGTGCGGTGAGTTTTACGAGTCGCGCAGTCCCGCCCCACCGCTGTGAGCTGTTAGCTCGGCGAGGGCACGTCGAAGCTGCAGCAACTTTGGCGGTTTGCTGAGCACGCGATCGACATGAGGGGGCACATCTCCCTCCACTGACAGACGTTGGCCCCAGCCTGTCAGAAGGATAATGGGAGTCTTTGGGGACGCCACCTAATAGGGTCGAAAAGCGGTTCGAGTTCATCGCTAGTCACATTTGGTCCTCATACCCTTGTTCCCAACTTTTGGCATTCGCCTGGAGCAATCCTTTGGTGTGAACGCGCATCGCATCGCAAATCCTTAGCATGGCTCGAAACTGGGCCGACTCCGGGTCGCTTACCCGATCTCCCCGATTGGCGGCCCGAGTGATCTGGTTGATGTTTCTGCCGAGCTTGCTGAGCTCGTTCACGATTTTCTCCAGGATCAGCCACTCCGCCTTTGGAAGCGGTGCAAGAGATCTCGGGTGGGAGCGGGTCAGGACCGACAAGTAGGTTGCCGCCGCCACTCCCCGCGCCGCCGCACGTTCACGCAGTAGCAGCTGGTCGTCGGGACGGATTCGGACTGTCAAGCGCGAGTCCCGAGAGGTCCGGTCTCCGCCCCCCTGGTGTCCCCACTTCCGCGGCACTGGCGCCCTGTAACATGAGATCGACCAGGCACTTCAAGAGTGCCGAGTCCGACAACCCTTGGTGACGTGCAATCGCCGCGAAACGATCCTTTGTCTCTCGCGTCACCCAAGTTGTGAGATGTGTTCCATCGCTCATGTGAGCGACAGTTGTAGCAAATAGCAGCCGCTAGGCAATCCCGCGTTTCGTTGTTTTTTCAGCGGAACTCAAGCAAGAGTCGAAAGAAGAGCTAAGCAATCTGCCGGCACTTGCGGCCGCAGAGTCAGAAGGTGTGGTAGCGCATCGAAACTACGTTTCGCGTCCGATTGGCAATAGAACTGTGACTGTAAGACCCCCTCCGGCGCGATTGCTAAGCATAAGGCGCCCCCCATGAGCATCGACGATTTCTCGCGCGACGGCCAGGCCCAATCCCGTTCCAGTACGTTTCGTGGAGTAGAAGGGCAAGAACGCATTGGCGAGTACTGCGTCGTTCATCCCGCTGCCCCGATCTCGTACATCGATACTGAATGCGGTAGCCGTCGTGCGAATCTCCATTTCCACGGCCTCCTGTTCACCGCCAGACTCGGTCGCATTTTTGATCAGGTTAATCAGCACCTGCTCGAGCAGTCCGAGATCGAAATAGCCCCGAACTAATGGGAGCGTACCTACAAGCCTCACCCGTTGACGCAACGCCAATCCCTCAAAGAGGGGCGCCCATTCGGCATACTGCTTCCGCGGCGTGGGAAGTCTTGCAAAGGAAGCGTAGCTCTGGACAAACCGTTGCAGGTGCTCCGTCCGATCGCGAATCCCGCCGAATACTTCTGCCATTCGCTCTATTGCGCCTGCCCGAGCGAGTTCCGTGCCAGTGAATGTCAGGGACGAAATCGGAGCCAACGTATTGTTCAGCTCGTGCGACACGACGCGAATGACTTTCTTCCACGTCGCCACTTCTGTTCTCGCCATCTCGCGTGTCACTGGCCTGATGACATGGAGCTTGTGTGCGACCCCCTGCAGCAAGAACTCTCTCTTTAGCAGGAGCAACGTTTCTTCTGACCCCCCCAAGTCCATCGTAAAGATGCCATCTTCACCGGATGTAAACGCCTGTCGCATCGCTGGCGGCAAGCCTTGCAAAAGGACTTCAAAATCCTGTCCCTCGAGCGTTCGCCCGTCACCGACCAGTTGGCGAGCCGTCCCATTCGCATAGGCCACGCGACTGTAATTGTCGATCAGCACGAGGGAAACGGGTGAGTTCTCAACGATGGTTTCCAGCATGAGTTCGCGCTGCACCAAATTGCCGCGTTCAGCACGTAACACTTGGCCGAGTTCGTTATGAACCTGGAGCAGGGGACGCAGCTCCTCCGGGCAGTCAACAATGAGGGAATGACCAAAATTGCCGTCGCTGTAGTTTGCGACCGACGCTTGCAGCGCGCGAATCGTCCTTTCAATGGGGTCGCGCGTTCGAAACGTGAGCCAGACGATTACCGGCAAGCCCAGCAAACACGCCATCGCAATACCGGCAGCTTGATTGTGAACAAGAGCGGCCATTGCAGCGCCGACAGCAACACCGCCTACCCATACTATTGAGAGCTGGGTGCGCCACTTCGCCGCCAGGGTGCGCCACCTCATGGGCGCATGCCCAGTCGATCCATTCGTCGATAAAGGGCTTGACGAGACAAACCCAGCGCCTGCGCCGCGTACATGATCGTGCCACCGGATGCCTTGAGAGCCTCTTCGATCGATTCCCTGGAGATGTCGTCTCCAACTCGGGTCCTTCGTACGGGGGCCGGTAACCCAAGATGCTCCGCGGTCACGAGTGCCTCCCGGCAAAGTAATTTCGCGCGCTCCAATACGTTGCGCAACTCCCGGACGTTGCCCGGCCAGTGGTAACTCTCCAGGGCCGCTCTGGCGGCTTCACTCAATCTCATCCCCGGCCCCAACAGCGATTCGGTGATCGGCAAGATATCCGCGCGGCGTTCGGCCAGCCGCGGCACCGCAATTTCAACCACATTGATGCGATAGTAGAGATCTTGCCGAAACGATCCTTCTCGTATCATCGAGGGTAGGTCCGCATTCGTGGCGCTGATGATGCGCACCTTTACAGCACGTGTCGCATTCGATCCGACGCGCTCGAACTTACCGCCCTCAATTACCCGCAATAACTTCATTTGCCCGGCGAGCGGCAAATTACCAATCTCGTCGAGAAAAATCGTGCCGCCATC
Source organism: Steroidobacteraceae bacterium (assembly GCA_036267715.1). Classification (GTDB taxonomy): domain Bacteria; phylum Pseudomonadota; class Gammaproteobacteria; order Steroidobacterales; family Steroidobacteraceae; genus Bog-1198. Next base: position 130,400 of record DATAVN010000011.1, read on the forward strand.
GGCGGCCTCGAACCGACCCACGCGAGTTCGATGGGCGCCGGTAAAGGCGCCGGCCTCGACGCCAAACAGCTCCGCTTCGATCAGTTCCGCAGGCAGCGCGCCGCAATTCACGGCGACCCAGGGGCCGTCTTTGACGTCCGAATTGGCGTGTAAGATTTCCGCGATTCGCTCCTTGCCGCTGCCGTTGGGTCCGGTAATCAGAACGGGCGCCTCGGCGCGCGAAACGCGACAGGCCAATTCGACCACGCGTTGCATGCTGTCGGAGACAAATATCAAGCCACCCAGGGTATATCGTTCAGTGAGTTCTTTGCGGCGGCGCAGGTCCTCTCGTTGCCGCTCAGCCTGGGCGGCCGCCATCTCTGCGAGCTCAAGTAGATTCTCGACACTGGCAAGCAGTTTTGCATCATCCCAAGGTTTGGTCACGTAGTCGGCTGCTCCGGCCTTGACCAGGCTAACCGCAGCCTCAAAATCGCCCCAGCCGGTCAGAAGGATTATGGGCAGATCCGGGTATCGGTCGCGAATTGCCCGATACAGAACTACACCTTCGGCACCCGAGGTGGTATCGGCAGTGAAATTCATATCGGCGATCACTAAATCGGCTGCGCTCACTGCCAGCGAGTCAAGGCCAGCCCGGGGGTTGTCGGCGGAGAGTGTTTGAATGTCTCGGAGTTCGAATAAAAGACGCAGTGCCGACACGATGGCGGCATCATCGTCAATTACCAGCACTGTGCGCATGTTCACGCCCCTTAACGCGATGGAAAAGTGGGCCCAAGATTATCAGACAGCGCGCGTAGCCCTGGCCGGCGGAGTGGAGGCCGCGCGTCTTGCCGGCCAAAGAACGGCAAGTTGTCCAAGAATGAGCACAATTGCTGCACCGGCAATGGCGTAGTGCGCTCCCATCCTAGGCAGGGCCATCCTCTGCACCATCCAAAGATTGGTGGCCACCGCAAGTGCAAGGCCGACTGCGGCGCCGCATCCGACAATCAACAAATTCTCGATCTGAAAGTAGCGCACTATGTCAATGCGACGGGCACCAAGAGCGCGCCGGATTCCAATGGGAGAGCGACGTAGCCCCACCCAGTAGCTTGCGAGACCGACTATTCCCAGTCCCGTAACCAAGAGCAGCATCGCGCAAACCAATGACAGCAGGGATGCCAACGAGCGGTCTGTTTTATAGCTCTCGGCACGAATGGCAGGGAAAGTGTGAACCAGATCGATCCCTCTTGCTCGATCATGCTGCGCCAAGAGGCGTTGACTCGCGAGAAGTGCGGCGTCTCTCTGGCCGGGCGTGGCTCGAATCACGTACAGGTAACTGTCTTCGACCAATAATCCCGGAATGAGGATTGAGTTTTCAAAAAAACTGTCCATGACCGGAGCCGGGACTCCGTAGAGCAATGGCGTTACCAAACGCTCGACGATTCCTATGATGCTGCTCGCCTTCTTGCCAACATAAATTGAGCTGCCCAGAGCTTGACCTGCCGGAAAGAGTTTCGTCGCCAAGGCTCGAGTAATGATAACAATCGGCGGCCCGTCTTCCGGGGAGTCATGTCTCTCTACAATCTCGCCGGCGGTAAACCATCGGCCCTCCGTGAGTCGAATGCCGAGCGTATTCATTGCGTGATCATCGACGATATATTCGGCGGAATAGGCGGAAGGCGTTTCTTGATTCGGCTTAAGGCCCACACCGCCGGCGCCGCCTCCGATGTATAGTGGCACGCCGTTTGTTGCATACGCATCCGCCACGCCAGGCGCCGATCGCAGTACTGCAAGATCACCCTGAATCCGCGCTTTAAGGTCACCCTGTGGGGCTAACCACTCATTGCGAAACATTGCAAAATCGGCCTCGTCGATGCCCGTCGGCCGATCGATTCTCACCAAGCGATCATGGACGACGAATAACGCATTGCTCACAATGCACAGTGTCAGAGCCACTTGCAGAGCAATGAGAGCGCTCGTAGCCTTGTGTCGTCTCAAGCCGGTCACGATCGATAACAGTTCCATCAGACGTCGTTTCCTATCTTCGCATTCGATCTTAAGTTTTGGATTGCACGGCGGGCTCCACGATGCTGCCTCGCCACGAGGGGTAAAGGCCGGCACAGACGGTAGCAAATACCGCCAGTCCGAAGGTCATTCCGATCACAGCGGGACTAAGAGCGGTTACCCTAGCCATTTCTTGAGGCAATAAGCTCCTTTCAAATGCGAGACCGAAAGCCGTCAGACCCAAACCTAAAACGCCGGCGAGCGCACCGATGACGCCGGCCTCGACCAGAAACTGCGAAAAAACGTCCGTGCGCGTGGCGCCCAACGCGCGCCGAATGGCCGTTTCCCGATCTCGGCTCAAAAACTTTGCCATCATAAGCACCACACCGTTAACAAGACACACCGTCAAAAACCCGAATGCGAGAATCAACGACAGACGTGTCTCGGTCGGCACAATATTTTTTTCCTTCATCCAATCGCGCGCATTTGACAGACTGGCTGAGGGGAGCCACGAGAAGCGGCCGAGCCGCCGTTGCTCCAGCACGTAATTAGCGAGGAAATCGCGGTAGTGCTGCGCATCGCTCGGCGTAGTAGCCTCGGCCCAGACAAGAATCCACGTGCAAACCGCGCCGAGTCGTTCACTCCATGCTTCCGAGCAGCTGGTAGACCCGCGAGGGGCGATTTTGTGTTCGACGGCCGTGTTGAACGGAATCAAGAAGTCTTCGGAATCTCCAAAAGGAGAATTCAGCAAATTGTAGAGTCTCGGTTGCGGATTCCAATCCTTGATCACACCGACGATTCTATAGTTAGTCCCGTCAAGGTTAAGCGACTGACCTAGTGCATCCTCTCCTCCGAACAGCCGGTCATTGAGCCGCTTGCCAATCACGACAACATTGCTGCCGTCATTGCCATTCTCCGTTGTCCAGGGCGATCCATAGCGAAACGGTACGTCGAATATGGAAAAAAAGTCTCGATCAACCGCAATTCCCACGACGTGCAACGGGAGGAGATTTATGTCCTCCGGGATCAGATGAAGGGCAAGAGTGTAAATGGGCGTTTGGCGAGGCACGACTCTCGCGCGAAGCAATTCCATTACATCTCGGTACGGCAATAAATCCGGGAAGCCATCCTGGCGCTTGTCTGGAGCCCGCATATCAATTCGCGGCACAAACAATTGCCCAGATTTCCAGGGAATTGGATCTCCTGACATCGTGCGGAAAACACTGAACACGGTCATTGAGGCACCAATTCCAAATGCAATCGTGACAATGATAAGTGCTGTCAGGACCCGATTACGCAATAGACTGTGAGTCGCCGACTTAAGGTGGAAAGTGAACATGCTGAGCACTTGCACAGATCGAGCCTTAAAGAGCGTCGCCGCGGTCGATTGCGACCCTCGCTGCCGTCTGGCTCAGGCCACTGCGGGGTAGCTGTTCCAAGGCCACAATCTGACCATCCACGATGTGGATCTGTCGCTGTGCGCGCGCGGCGATTTGCGGATCGTGCGTGACCAAAACAATGGTAGCTCCTTGTCGGTGCAAGTCTTCAATCAGTCCCACGACCCCGCGTGCGGTCTGAGAATCGAGGTTACCCGTGGGCTCGTCAGCGAGCAAAATACGCGGGTTGCCCGCGAGTGCTCGCGCAATCGCGACACGTTGCTGCTGGCCGCCTGAGAGTTCGCCCGGATAGTGCTTACTGCGAGCTGAAAGACCCACTCTCTTCAGCGCATCGGTAACTCGTGCCTTTCGCTCCGCTGCCGTTAATCGCCGGTAATGCAGCGGAAGCTCAACATTCGCGAATACGCTGAGATCAAGAATCAGGTTGAAGGCCTGAAAGATGAACCCGATTTTCTCGTTGCGAAGCCGCGATCGCTGATCGTCATTCATATTCTGAACGTTGACGCCATCAAGCAGATATTCACCTGAAGTGAACTCTTCGAGAATCCCGGCGATGTTGAGAAAGGTCGTCTTGCCCGAGCCGGAAGGGCCTGTGATTGCGACGAACTCCCCTTTTTTGACATCGATAGAGAAATCTCTTAGCGCGAATGTCTCCAGGAACTCCGTTCGATAGACCTTCGATAGATTGGTCATTGTCAACATAGTCGTACCGCCGCATTTCGCGCATCACCGAGCACAATACGCTCGGATCCGGCGTCATCATGATCTGTAGACCAAGCTCGATTCATGTGGAATCGAATTACAAGTTCCATGCCAAGATCATGCAGCGACAACCCATTGATTCCAAAGAGTCCGACAAAGATGATGGCTCAATTTCGTGTCCGCGGACACGACTTGGACACGACTTGGACACGAACTCCCCCAACAGTCGGGACGGCGCCCCGCCAGTTTTTGACGCGGCAGCCTTTCTGCTCGGTACGATATCTAACGCAGCGCGGGCGCAGTTATCCAGTACTGCGCAGATATGCGCGATCTTTGACGCACCATGCCGGCCCGGTGGTAGGCCCGGTTTCTAACAAAGTGGCAGCCTAGAAGGAGCACGCGTCGGAGAGTTCGCGTCACCTTGAATTGTTCATTGTCGAAATTAGAATAGCTGCTGTAGGTCGCGCGCTCCGTGCACCACGCGAACCAACTCAATCCCGTTGGGAATTACGCGATATAGCAGCAGATAATTGCCAACTGGATGATAACGCAGCTCTTTGGCAATATCTGGTCGCGCGGGTCCCAAGTGCGGATTCTCGGCGAGAAGTTTGTATTTTTCTTCCAGCAAGTCCAGGAGTCGGTCGGCCGCCACTGGATCATCCTGCGCGATAAAGTACCAGATCTCCACCAAGTCCTGGTCGGCGAGCGGGATAATCCGGATGCGCGGCATCTCCCTGTCCTGCGGCGGTTATCTACTTGCGATCAGTACGAAGACGCTGGCGGCCGCGCTTCTTGAGCGCGGCGATGTCGAGATCCTTACTTGGCCCACTCTTAATACCTTCGTCCCAAAGCCGGCGAATTTCACTGATCGCGTCGGACCGCGCGGCGCGCCGAGCCTTCCATTCGCGCAACGCTTCTCGGATAACTTCGCTGCTCGATGCGTAATCGCCGGTTTCCACAGCATTGCGAACCAACGTCGCCATGTCGGCCGGCAACGCAATGCTGATCTTTTCTACGTTGGCCATAGCTGCTTCCTGTCTGGTAGGCAATAGTAGCAATAAGTCATACCCCCTGTCATTAGCAGTGCTGTGGCGCCGCATTAAGGATGCAATTCATAGATGCCTTGGCTGAATTCTGCTGAAAATAGCGCGAAACCCAAACACACTTTCTTGCGCATCTCGGGAATAATTCCCATTACGTGGCAACTTGTCCCTGAACGGCCGGAACCACAGGTTCAATTAGGTCGTCGATGCTCGAATATGCTTTCTCAGCCGGCCCGCCTGTAGGACGGACGCGGTCTCTTACCGAAGCCTCTCCGCTCTTACCGCGCTTCATCCGGCTGCGCGACCCGCCCTCCTATCTCGGCATGGACAAGAATCGCTTCAATCGCGACGTTCGTCCGCTCCTGGATGTGATCCCCATCGGCTCGCAAGGAATCGCCTTTGACCGTCTTGACCTCGATTCCTGGGCCGACGACTATAAGAGCCGCAACGGGCATCCCGCGGCTCAACCTGAAAGGGAAAAGCTATGGGAAACCAAAGAACGTCGGGCCTCACCAAACGCGGTGGGACCTGGCATATCGATAAACAGTTCCGAGGAGCACGCATTTGCGAGAGCACTGGAACAGGCGACATCGAGCAGGCGAAAGAGTATCTCGCGAAGCGTGTAACCGAGCTTCGCGAAACCAGGCTCTATGGCACGCGCGAGCTGCGCTCGTTCCGGTCCGCCGCGACGAAATACCTGCTGGACTACAAGCACAAAAAGCGCATCAAGGACGACGCGCTTCAACTGAGACAACTCGATCCGTTTATTGGCGGGTTGGAGTTGAAACAGGTGCACATGGGCAGCTTGCAGGACTTCATCGCGAAGCGGAGGCAGGATGGCGTCAAGACAAAGACCCTCAACATGGCGCTCGCGGTCGTGCGCAGGGTCTTGAATCTCGCCTCATCCGAGTGGATGGATCGACAAGGCAAGACTTGGCTGGAGGCGGCACCGAAAATCAAGCTGTTTCCAGTCAAAGATGCTCGCTCGCCCTACCCGCTCACGCGCGAGGAACAGGCGCTCTTGTTTCAAGAGTTGCCTGATCATCTTGCACGCATGGCGCTTTTCAAGGTGAACACGGGATTGCGGGAGAAGGAGGTTTGCAGACTCAAGTGGGACTATGAGGTGAAGGTGCCGGAGCTCGACACGTCCGTGTTCATTATTCCAGGCGAGCGCATTAAAAATGGCGAAGAACGTCTCGTCGTGCTCAACCGGGTTGCGAAGTCGGTCATCGAGAGCGTTCGCGGGCTGCATCCAGTCCATGTATTCGTGCGCGCGCACAGGAAAGTCGGCGAGTCGCGGCCGGTGATCAAGATGAACAACACGGCCTGGAAGGCGGCGCGGGAACGCGGGGCGGATGCTTGGGCTAAAGAGCACGGCGAATCAGCACCGTCGGGGTTTCGAAACATTCGCGTTCACGATCTCAAACACACCTTTGGGCGGCGGTTGCGCGCGGCGGGTGTGTCGTTCGAGGATCGGCAGGACTTGCTCGGGCATCGCAATGGTCGCATCACGACACACTACTCTCAGGCAGAACTGACGAACTTGATCGAAGCTTCGGAGAAGGTCTACGACACAGAGTCCCGCAAAACTCCCGCAACTACCTGGCTTCGGCGCAAGACTGGATAGCGACGGAGGCGCTAACTCATTGATCGACTGAAAAATTTTTGGCGCGCCCGGACGGATTGCTGCGGGGCCGGCGGCCCCTTGGCCTCACTGACGTTCGGCTCGCCCTAAGGGGCGACCAAATCGCCTGCGGCGATTTGTCGAACTCGCCTCGTCTATGTCGGCGGTTCGAATTACCGCCATTAAACAATCGATTGCAATTTTCGATATTCGGAGTACAAAGGTCCTACCGGACACATAGGTAACACTTCTTCCGAGCACATGGGTAACACTTTTTGGCTTTTGCGGGAGACGCAAAATGCCCTGGAAGGAGTGTTACAAGATGGACGAGCGGATGCGTTTTGTCGCTCGATTGACGGAC
>DATAVN010000012.1:0-17983 GCA_036267715.1 Steroidobacteraceae bacterium
AGTCGTTTTTGCGAGTCGAGCCGATCTATTCCGTGACCAATCCGCCACAGCGCCCCCGCAAACGCCGCAGTGATTTTGCGCCCCACCACCGTCGTCCCGAGCAGCGCGCCGGCCAGCATGGATGCGAATTGGAAGATCTGCTGAGTGGCGCCGCCGCTCGCACTGATTTCGATGACCCGCAAGCCGGTCTGGCGTGCCAGCAGGTCGACGCCAAACAGGGTGAAACGAAAGAAATCTTGTGGGGCGCCGTGGAGGTAATAGAGAAATGGAACCGATAGAATGATCCGGCCGCCCGGCTTGAGAACACGCGCGCATTCGCTCAGCGCCCGGCGTGGATCTTCCACATGTTCAAGCACCGAGCAGCAGAACACCGTATCGACGGAGTCATCGGCGAACGGCAATCCGCCCTGCAAGTCGCACAGCACCGATAGTTCACGCTGCACCGGTGCCCGGTCGACGGCGATATATAGTGTTGCGTGCCGTTGCAAGAGGGGACGCCACGCCAGTTGGCCAGCCCCGGCGTCAAGGACTATGCCGGTCGAAAACCGCTCGATGAGCGGCCCCAGCGCCGCACGCGCGGCGCGATGGTCAACGGCTATCGACCAAAATTCATCGGTGCCGGCGGTCCGGCGGCACAGCGCCAACCAGCGATCTTGAATCCACATGCCGCCAGATCCCAGTCAAGATCCTCACGCACGACTGATGCGCTTGGAACCACCAGTGGTTATAGGCTTGTGGTCGGCTACGAGGGAATGGTCCAGCGCGAAGCGGCACCACAACGCGCCGCGATGGTCTCGATAACGCCGCTGATGCTGCTGCTCCCAGGTCCGAAACGGGGCCTCATTGATGTGCTCGATCGATGGCCGGTTGAGCGTCTCCATTTCGCGCAGCCATTGCGCGACCGGAATGCCAAATCCCTTTTTGCGCCGATTGATGATGTCCGCCGGAAGAAGGCCCTGAAGCGCGCGCTTGAGAATCCACTTGGTCGTGCCGCCGCGGTATTTGACGTTGGCCGGCAGGCGAGAAACATAGTCCGCCAAGCTCGGCGCGAGGAATGGCGCACGCACTTCCAGGCTGTTTAGCATCGCGGCGCGATCCGATTTCACCAGGATATCATCGGTGAGATAGAACGTCGTGAAGAACTCGAGCGTCCGATCGACCAGGTTCGAAGACGCGGAATTGTCCCACGCTTCAATGGCTTCACTGTAAAGATCCTCTACCGAAACATTGCCCTCGAACACACGCGCGAGCTCCTCCGGGTCGAGTGCAGCCAACCAGACCGGATTCCACAGCGGAGATCGATACGACAGCCCTCGCAAAGTGCGGTTCAGTTTGAAATCGAGGCTCATGTTGCGATCGCTCGGCCGCAGCCGAGCCGCCATCAACCGCAAAGCCCGGTGCAGCGGCCGAGGCACGACGGTCCTATAGAACTCGGCGCGCCGGAGCGCCTTGAATGGATCATAGCCGGCGAACAGCTCGTCCCCCCCATCGCCGCTCAATGCCACTTTGACCGAGGAAGCGGCCAAGCGCGCCAGCATAAACGTGGGGATCAGAGAAGGATCACCGAGCGGCTCGCCCATGCGTTGGAGGATTTCCGGTGCGACCTCTCGCATGCTGTCGGAATGGCAGACCTCCACATGATGCCGGCTTGCGATAATGGTCGCGACCCGTTGCGCGCAGGCGGTCTCGTCGAATGACGCCTCGACAAATCCGATGGTAAAGGTGTCGATCGGATTGGGCGCAATGAGCTCGCTGGCAAATGTAGCCATCGCGCTTGAATCGATGCCGCCCGACAGAAACACGCCCAGCGGGACATCGCTTTCAAGGCGGCTTTGCACCGCCTTCTTGAGCAGGCTCGCAACTTCCTCCGCCCAGTCGTCGGGGCCGCCGGGCGGCGCCGCCTCCGGCGCGATTGCGAACCGCCAGTACCGCCGTTCGGACAGCGATCTTGACACGAGATCAGCCGTAACGACCGTGCCGGCCAAAACCTTCTCGATGCCCATGAATGGCGTCAGCCGGGCCGGCATGAAGCTGTAGGCAAAGAACTTGCGCAACGCCAGCGCCGAAATGGGCTTTGCCGCGGCGACTGGATGACGGCGCAGGCTGGGAAGCTCGGACGCAAACACAAAACCATCGGCCGAGGACATGAAGAACAGAGGCTTTTCGCCGAAACGATCGCGGGCAAGGACGAGCCGCCGCCGGCGCTTGTCGTAGATTGCCACGGCGAACATGCCGTCAAGCCGATCAATGACGCGGTCGCCCCAGGCGCTATAGCCGCGCACCAACACCTCGGTGTCGGAGTGATCGCTGGTAAAGCGCTGGCCAACGGCCTCCAATTCCTTGCGCAAGGCGCGATGATTGTAAATTTCGCCATTCATCACGACTACGATGGACCGATCCTCGTTCGCCATCGGCTGCACGCCGCCGGCAATGTCGATAATGGCGAGCCGGCGATTTCCCAGATAGACGGCATCGGTCGGATCGACCGCATAGCCGCAGCCGTCCGGCCCGCGGTGGGCCAACGCCGCGGTCATGGCGACGATGTCGTCGCGGCTTCCAATTCCGGCAAAACCGGCAATGCCGCACATGAAATCTACTTGTCGAGATTAATGGTCGTGCCGATGACGTAAGGTCGACGGTCCTGGCTTTCGAAATAGGTCCTGACCATTAACTCACTAAGCAACCCAAGCAGAATGCACATCAGCCCGGTCATGAATCCGGTGGCGGACAGCAGCGGAAGCGGCGTCTGGATGAATGAAAGACCTTCCCAGAATTTCAGGTAAACCGCGTAGAGCGCGGCGATGACCGCGGTGGCCCAGAATATGACTCCGACGAAGCCGAACAGATAGATCGGCGACGACTGATATTTGGTGAGGAAGCGAACCAGCAACAGGTCCAATGTGACCTTAAAGATGCGGCTGAGGCCATATTTTGAAACACCGAAACGGCGAGCATGGTGATGCACCGGAAGTTCGGCAATGCGCCCGCCCTGCCAACTGGCGAAGATCGGCACGAACCGGTGCAGTTCGCCGTAAAGGCGCACACCTGACAATACATCGCGCCGATAGGCTTTCAGCGTGCAGCCATAGTCGTGCAGCTTTACGCCCGAAACATGTGAAATGACCTGGTTGGCGAGCCAGCTTGGCACCTTGCGCAGCAGCATCCCATCTTGTCTGTCCGTGCGCCAGCCGGAGACCACGTCATAGCCTTCGGCGAGCTTGGCCAACAGGTGCGGGATGTCGGCAGGATCGTTCTGCTGATCCCCGTCGATTGGAATGATGACTTCGCCCGACGCGCAGTCGAAGCCGGCCATCAATGCCGCGGTTTGTCCGGAATTCCTCCGAAGGTTGATGACCTTAATCCGGGCGTCGGCCGCCGCAATTTCGGCGCTGGTAGCCGGCGTACGATCCTTGCTGCCATCGTTGACCAAGATAATCTCAAAAGGCGACCCCAGCGCCGCCATGACGGCAATGATCCTCGCCACCAGCGGACGGACGTTGTGCTCCTCGTTATACAGAGGAATGATGACCGAGAGTTTGCCGTAGGCTGGAGCTTGTGATGGCTCGCTCACGCCGGGCGCTGCGGCGGCTGGTTCGGCGAGCATTGTATCGGCATTCTGCGCGAGCATGTGGCCACATGAGAAGTCCCGGCGACCCGTTTAGAAGCTCTTCCGGCGCGGCGCAATAGGCAGACCGGCCGCCGAGATGCGTCGCCGCCGTCATTTCCGCTGTAGTACCTGAAACAGGTCTCCCTCCCACACCCGCTGAAATCCTAGCGGCGGTGTATCAGGCCACGGGCGCAGCAAAAGTAGATAGTCTACCCGACCACCAAGCGGCAGCGCGTCCAACGCTACAATCTTTGATTTGGCGAGCACCGAGCAGAACAAATTTGGATTATCCAGATTATAGCCGGTACAATTAGTCCTGTTATGACCGGAAAGTATCGAAAAATGAAACGTATGCAACGCATATGAAGGTACGCCGGACGGCATCATATCGACATATTCGAGCTCAGTCCCGTTTGCCTTCGCCATCGCGATATCCGTGTCGTGTATATCGTGGCGGCGAAAGAACTCAGCGGCAGCTACGAAATCGGCGATCAAACCTTGTCTCGCATATGACCAATATTGGCTGACATAGGTGGTTCGCGTGACCGTAACTTGATGGAGGACGTACAGGGCGACCAGCGCGATCGCCAGCACCGCGCGGAATAGACCAAGCTGCGATGTTAGGGCAAACACACGCCGCGCGCCTAAGTAACCGAGGACAACCAAAGCCGGCGTAAGCACCTCATAGTATCTCGATGCAGGAACGGTATTCAGTTGCTCATGAAATAACAAATAGTAATCGCTGGTGATCGGCTGCAGCAGCGTGAACACGAACATCACCGCTTCATAGCCGATCCAGTAAATGACCGCGAACAGAACGACGGAGCGGCACTCGGCGGCTTCTACTGCACCTATCCCCGCAAGAATCACACCAAATATAGTCAGATTGAGCGATAAGGCGCTTATCTTCTCGAACTTCCAGCTGAGGCTTTGAACCAGAAGATCGGCAACATGTCCAATACTCCACTGTGTTACCGCGCTCGCCGGCACAGCGTTGGTATTATGAAGGAAGGCGAATGGCGTTGAACTGTTCGTGAACTGAAAGATCAAAGCTAACACGAGCAGCACCGCAACGCCCAGGTAGGTCGCGATTCCAGCCGCGATCGGAACCTTTCCGCGTCTCATTTTCGCAGCGAGATAAACGGTGACCATTGCCAGCGGCAGCGCCCCTTCCCACCGTATCAAGACTCCCAACGCGGCAGTGAGCATGGCTGCTGCGGCAAATAGGGTTGGCCGGCGATCGAGATACAGCAGGAGGAGTGTCACCAGCGTCACGCACAATGCATAGAGCTGCGTCGGATTTGGATAAACCGAAGCTATGAAAAAGGATGTGTTAGCGGAAAGAAGAAGCGCAGGAATCAAGGCTTCGAACCTGCCCACAAAGCGACGCGCAATGACGAACACGCATGGTACGCAAAGGCTCGCAGCAAGCGCCGTTGTTACGCCGTATGCTCCAAACAGGGCGCCATAACCGAGATGCCCATCCACTACTCGTAAGATCAATGAAAGCAGATAGGGCAACAACCAGGGCTGACGAGATAGATCGACCGGCTGATGATGGTAGAACAGGTCGAGCAGACTAAACGGCGCCAACGTGTCGCCCTGAATAAAATTCGTGTTGTTCCAGGCGGCTCCGGTCCTGAATGCAATGTCGATGATAGTCAAGATTACAGGCGCCGCCACGGCAATAATCGCAGCGACCGAAATGGCCCGACCCGGGGGATTCAACGCGTCTGCCGCGGGATGGCTTACCGGGCCAACTCGGAATGGAGCTAGCTCGGAAGTAACAGGCTCTGGAATTAACGCGTTGCTCATCTGTTGAATTGATAGTTTATCTTCCGCAGGTCGTCGCCGCGATAGACCCAAGCCATCCCGTACCCTCGGCTTGTAAGCATGAAAACCGGAGTTGCGGCCGGGAATGAAAAGACCTTCTGAACAAAGTAGTTTCTATTGACAACAAAGTAATCTTGGCGGTCAAGCGGCAACGGACCGGAAGCGTCGATGAATGAATATCTTGTCTGGATCGCCCGCGGTCCGGGAAGCCAAAGGCCTGGAATCATCACGTGCAGTGTAATGTCTTTACAGGGGATGTCGGGCAGGCCGAGATCTCCTTCAATGCACCGCCGATCAAGAATCTTTCCGGCTTGCATGACCTCCTCGCCCCAGCCCATCCAGGACGCATTGAGCCGTCCCGGCTCGGGGCGCTCCGAATCGGCGTAATTGAGCCAGAACGGGCGAAACGCAGCAAACAGCGGTCGAAATGGTGCAGCCTCGAGCAGCAATGCGGCGACAAGTTCGGCCGCGGCAAGCGACACTTTGCCTGGATGTACCGCGGCCCATTGCGTCCGCAGCACGGCCAACCCCCACAGCAGCATGGCCAGAACCAGCCAGGCGATACTCAGATTGAAATAGCGATGGGCGAACGGCACTGCCGTGACGGCGGCCGCGATCGGCACAACTAATGCGGCAAGTACGAGGCAAAGCGGAACAGGTCCGCAGTTTGAATTGCCGCGGGCGTCCGCGTGCATGCATACCGCCCATCCGATCACCGCCACGATCCAGACAACCGATGGAATGGAAACAACCATTACGGCAAGCGCATAGGCGATGATCCCGCCCAGGTGCGCGGCCATGCTCGCTGCGCCGGTGTGTAAAATGACGCCATTGATGGTTTGCCGCGCCGCGAGCGCGGACAACGGCGTCGGATGGAACGGCGCCCAGTAGGGCGTTATCGTTTCGGCGGCAGTGACGCCGGTCACGAACACGACAGCAGTGAGCATTGCACAGGCCGTGAGCGCATGGGCTTGAAAGCGCCGCCACGTCCATTGGCCGATAATGTCGGGTCTCGGCCGAAGGAGCGCGGCAACAATCGCAAATGCCGCGATCGTGCTGAAAACGCCGGCAGCCTCTGCAATGCGGCTGCTCACCAGGGTTTGTATCGGAAACATCAAGGCCAGCGGAATCCAGGTCCAGGTGACCAGCGGATCGACGGTCCATGACCAGAAGCCCGGCGGGACAATCTGCGGCCCAAGGAGCCGGTATGCGGCCATCGAAGCTGCCGCGATCGCAAGCACCATCGTGAGCGCAAGCGCCGCCGCCGACAGGCTCCCCATCAGCCGCTCGATCAGTCGCTTTGGAGAGTAGACCATGAGAATGAGGACACCGATCGCGCCCAGCAAGACCGGAGCGGCCGCCGACTTCTCCTGTGCGGCAAGCGTTGCCAAGGCGAGCGCGGCCCATGCCAATTCCGACCTTGCCGCGGCCGCTGCCCGAACGAGCAGAAGCAATGCCAGCGTCCCAAACCCATACGAAATGAGGTCATAGTTGACCGTCTTCAGCGCCAGTTGGGTCACCGGCAGGCAAAAAAGGATGCCAAACGCTATGGCAAGGCTCAGCGCCATAAAGCGCTTAGGGACATCGGCGATGCGCACGAGCGTGACACCGATTACCGCGATAATGCCGGTTCCCAACAGCCACCACACCGCTTTGAGCGCCATCCTCGTGCTGATCGGGTCGGCGCCGAGCCACTCGAACAGCCTGATCACCGCGAGTTCGATCAGAATACCGGTGTGAAAGGCCCCTAGGCCGACTTGTTGGATAGCCCGCTGGTCGCGCGCGAATGCTTGGAAGGAAATGCCAAGTTCGTCGTTGGTCATGAACTGCGTGGCCTCGGCGGCGGCCACGATGAGAACTGGCGTTGTCAGCACCAGGACGAGGATGTGATCGCGAGCTGTCCAGCGTTGCGCGCATCCGATCCCCAAGAAGCCCAGCATTGCGCACGCCACAAGCACCAGCTCGATCCCGTTTAAGCCGAGCGGCGCGAACGGATATAGCATCGGGTTCATCCGAGGCTCATATCGACCGCGGTCGTGCAGCAATGAAGCGATCGATCAGCACGAAAACCCCGGCAATCAGGCTGGTGCCCACAATCAGCACTCGAACCAGCAGGGAGTAGGACAGCGCAGCGCCGGCAGGCACGCCCGCGCCTGTCATGAGGACAACGAAGCTAGCCTCCTGCATCCCGAGTCCATTGAGGCTGATCGGCAGAATGGCGAACAGCGTGACGGCGCAGATGATGCCCGCAAGTTGCGATAGACCGATCGCAATGCCGAGCGTTTGCGCGAGCAGCCACTGCGCCATTATCGAGACGCCGATGCTGCCGCCCGACAGGAGCAGCGTCCAGGCGAGCCGCAGCGGATCTTCGATCAATCCACGAAGCGGTGCGATACCGCGGATGAGGCGCGCGCGGAAACCTTCAATTCGTATGCACAGCGCAAGGGCAAAGCCCGCAGCGGCGGCCCCCGTCAGCAAGCCCGCGAGGACGCGCCATTGGGTGCCGACGGCAGCAAGCAGAACCCTGGTGAGTGGCATTGCCGTGACCAGCATTATGGCAACGAGGGCGATCAAATTCAGGGAACGATCGAGCACGATTGCCCCGGTGGCTTTTGCAAGAGCGATCCCGGCAGCACGCAGACGCAAAACACGCGCGATATCGCCTCCAACGGTGCCGGGCAAAAAGTTGGCCCAGAAGTAGCCGGCCCACGTTGCAGCCATCGCCTCACGGCATGACAGCTCGTGAGGAAGAAGCGCGGCCAGCCGTAAGCCGCCCAGGACCTGGGCCGCCGCAAACACCACGATGATGGTCCCGAGCGCGGGGAGCGGGACTGTCCAGACCGCATGCCATACGTCGGCGTTGATCGAATGGATAATCCAGCCGACGAGCGCGCCGGTGATCGCAAGCTGGATGCAGCGTGCTGCCCACCGGCCCGCGAAAACAGGCCCGCCAGCAAGCGAACCGGCTTTGTCGATCATGCGGGTCGCGACCTCTCCGTTGGCGCAGGGGGAGAGCGCTTGCGCAACGTCAGCACCAGGGGGGTCTCCCAATGGAGAAGCTTACCAATGGCGATCAGGAGCGGCACGACCTTCATGGCGTGCAGTATCCGCAGTATGTTCTTGAGTCCGCCCAGCGCCGCATATTCGGAAAAGTCGAGCCCGCGCACGCGCGCTTCCCACAGCGCCACGCCCCAGTCCAGAACATCGACAGCTTCGCGATGGGGCGCCAGCCAGCGTTCGAGCTTGCCCCGGGTCACCAACTGCAGGGTATCGATGAATTGCGGATCCCGACCGCGCAAGCGGACGTAAAGCTTTGCCAACCAAGCGGGGCAATGCGGCGGCCACACCATTCCGTAGTGACCCTCCCACCACGACCCGTAGTTCGGAACCACGATCTGCGCATATCCGCCCGGGCGCAGTACCCGCACGATTTCGGCAAGTACCCGCGGCGGGTCATCGACGTGCTCCAGCACGTTGGACGAATAAACCGCGTCGAAATGCCCGTCGGGGTAAGGTATGGCTTCGCCGGCTCCCTTGCGAATGATCGACGGGTCGAGGCCGGCGCACGCGAGAATGTCCCAGGACACTCGGAGCGAGCCTTGGTATTCGTCGCCGTCATGCTCGATCCCGAACGCCTCGGCGCCGAGCAATTTGCGGGCAGTGGCGACCGTCATTCCCGTGCCCGAGCCGACCTCAAGCAGGCGCTTGCCGGCCAGCGAGCTGCCGGTCGCCGCGGCGAACAGTTGCAGTTGCTCAAGCGAGCGTGCCGCGTCGAGGTTGTCGCTCGCCATTTGCCGCAGGTGCGCGTCGCTCGCGGCAATGCGCCCGAAATAAGGGCGATAGATAGCCAACAAGCGATCATAGAACTGCGTCCGATCCTGCGGCGAGAGGACGGCCATCATCGCTTCCGGTACCAAACAAAATGGGCAAAGCGGTTGTTCGGCCACCCGCCGGTCTCCTGCTCGATCACCTCCAGTCCGCCTGCATCGGCCAGCGTGCGCAGTTCGGTCGGGTAATAGAAGCGCGCAATCGGGGTGAGGAAAAAGTCGGCAAATTGCTCGTAACCCTCCGCAAACGGAGGTGGCCGCCACCGCTTCTGCACAACGGCCAGGACCGTCCACAGCGCGGCGTAATAAGGCGGATAGGCGCTGAGCTGCAGCAGGAGGTCGCCGAAGCGCCGTCCGAATGTGCGACGCATACCCTTGAGTGGCGGGCTCAGAAAGAAATACAGCGAGCGATAGACGCTTTCCCAATTATAAACGTTGAGCAGGAGCCGTCCGCCAGGCTTGAGGATGCGTGCAAGCTCCAAGAAACAGCGCAGCGGGTCGGGAGTGTGATGGATAACGCCATACGAGATGACGAGATCCGCGACATTGTCCGCAAGCGGCAGCCGCAAATTTGAGCCGAGCGCGCCGTCGAGGCAAAGCGGCTTCTCGCGCACATGGCGCAGCGACCCATAGGCGAGATCAATGCAGAAGGGTTGGAGCCCGCGCTGCTCCTGGAACGCCCGGGCGATTGCGCCCTTGCCACTGCCGACCTCGACCATAAATTCGACGCGCTCGAACAGAGCGTCATACCTCCGCTCGCGCAAATAGCGGCCCAGCGGCACGTTATCGAGCGCGAGATAATTGTTGCATGGTCTGTCATCGTAATGATCGAGCACGTCCCGGTGCGGCAGCGCCGGGATACTCTCGACCACGACAGGGAGCGCCTGCGCGGTTACGCCATGTCCCGGTCGCAGGTCGGGAAAAGCGCCAACGAAATCGTAGATCGCGCCCGATCCAGTGCCTTCGAGGCGGCCGTCTTCCCTTATGCGGAGGGGCTGCCGATCGACGGGGTCGCGCAGCTTGCCGAGATATCTTCCGACCTCGATGCGGTCCGCGGTTGCTGCCATGGCTGGCCGAAATCCAGATATTGCCGGGCCCACTGCTCAAGAACAGCGAGCGCATAGGCAAATTTGCGCCGCCGCCGCGATTCGATTGGATGATAGCGCACCTGGGGATTCGCGGCCGCGGCCAGATAACCGAGAACCTTGTCGGGTTGCAACCATCCGCGCCGCTCGATCGCCTCGCGCGAAACCAGATGCGAGAGGGGGCCGTGCGCAACCATGTCATTGAGATAGGGCAGCAGCGCCTGGGTGCCTCCGCGGCCGCGCTTCGGACGGTGCACGATCTCGCGCGGCAGGCGATCAGTCATCGCCTGCCGCAACACCGCTTTGGAGATGCCGCCCCGTAACTTGAGCCCCAACGGCAATTGCAAGGCAAAATCCACCAGCGCCAGATCGAGGAAAGGCACGCGCGCCTCGATCCCATGCGCCATGGTCAGCTTGTCGATGCGCATAAGCTGATTGACGACGAGGGCATTGTCGAACTCGAACGCCTGGGCGCCGAGTGTCGCATCACCCTCGCGAAAATAGCCGTCGAACCGATGCTCTGAAGCGGAGAGCATCGGCCGGTCGCAGAATGCGGGATCGAGCATAGCCTCGATCTCCCTCGCGCTCGGCATCAGGCACGCGATTCTGAGGAAATAATCCTGCAGCAGCGCGCGCGGGCCATAACGCAGCGGAGACTGGAGCAGGCGGTATTGCGGATAGCCGAGAAACAGCTCGTCTGCGCCTTCTCCGATCAACACCACCTTCAGTTTCTTGCGCGCTAACTGCGCCCACGCCCACGTGGTCTGCAGCACAGGATGCGCAATAGGTTCCTCGATCGCGTGCACGAGATTGGCAAAGTTGGAGGCCATCTCTTGCGGATCAACTTTGCGCACGTGGTGGCGCACACCAGCATCAGCGGCCATGCGCTGCGCGTACGGAGTCTCATCATCGGCGAGTCCAAATCCGACCGTGAACGCGTCGATCGAGGCGGCTGGCTGAAACCGGCGCATGCTCGCAAGCAGCGTACTGGAATCCACTCCCCCGGAGAGGCTGATGCCCACCGGCACGTCGGCGACGAGGTGCGCTTCGACTGCGGCATCAACCCGCTCGCGGAGTGTGCGCGCCGCGCTTGCCGCATCAATCCGACGCGGAGCGAACCTCACCTCGCAATAGCGCCGCGGGCTCGGAGCCGAATCGCCGGGATTCCAGCGCGCCCAGTGTCCAGGCGGCAGGTGCTTGATGCCGGCGAAAATTGTCTCCGGTCCCGAGTTCCAACCGTAGAGAAGATAATCATAGAGGGCTGCCCTGTTGATCTCGATTGCAAGCGTCCGCAGCAGCGGCTTGATCTCCGACGCGAACAACAATCGGCCCGGGCGCGGCGCGGCGTAGTAGAGCGGCTTTATGCCAAAACGGTCGCGGGCGAGAATCCATTCGTGTTTGCGGGCATCCCAAATGCCGAAGGCGAACATGCCTGACAATGCCGGTAGAATTTGCATTCCCCGCAGTCGCCATCCCTCGGCGATGACCTCCGTATCTGAGGAGGTGCGAAAACACGCCCCCTCGCTTTCCAGTTCCTGACGCAGTTGCCGAAAATTGTAGATCTCCCCGTTGAAGACGATGCCGACTGAACCGTCCACCGACCACATCGGCTGGTGGCCGCCTGCAATATCAATGATTGAGAGCCGCCGATGACCCAAGCCGACAATATCGGGCTCGCGCACGCCCGCGAGGATTTCGATGCCTTCATCGTCAGGCCCCCGATGCGCGAGCGCTGCCGTCATTGCAACCACGTCGGTGCGGTCAAACGGGCCGTAGCAGCCGACGATACCGCACATTCATTGGTCCTCGAAGCTGCGAATGGCGTCGCACAAGGCGCGCTGATTTTCGGCGACGATCCTTGTGGTCAGAGTGGCAACCCGGGCGAACCGGTCCGGGTCGGCGAGGACGGCATCGGCAACGCGGGTCACGGCGGCGGGGGCACGCGAAACCTCTTCCAGTTCGATGGCCCATTCGCGCAGCCCCAGATCAGCGTAAATGTCACGCCCCTTGAGCGTATAGGCCAGGTGAATGGCGGGAACGCCCGCGCGCATCGCGATCAAGGCGGAATGGAGCCGCATGCCGATCATAAGGTCGAGCCGGCCGAACAGGCGAAACAGATCCTCAATCGGGACGTCCTCCTGCCAGAGAACCACCTCCGGATCGTCGACAAAGCGGCTTTTTAGCTGCATCAGTAAAGGACAATCGTCCTCCCACGGTTCGCTCCGGGGCTCATACATTGAGATGAGCACGACGCGCGCGCGGTGATGCCGCCGCAAATGCGCAACGACCTCTGTCATAGACTCCACCAGCGCCTCCCTTTTGTGTTGCGCGCGGCGGTGTGAAGCGCGTGTTGCGAACTGATGCGGCAGCCAACTGTTCGTGAAATGGAACCAGAGACGAAGGTTGATGCCGATGACCGGGCGCCCGCTGGCATTGGTCAGGGCCAGGATTGGTGCGGGACAGGCGCCCAGCGCATCACGGGTAGGAAACCCCTCAAGAAAAATACCATCGGCCGCGAGCCGCAGCCGCTTCGGCTCGACGAATTGCTCGAGGAGATGGAAGCTGCCGCTGTCCCGGATCAAGGCCAGCTCAACAAGTGACGTCACGCGGCGCGCGAGCCATCGTCCGCTGTGGGTGGTCAGCGGCCCGGCACCCTGGAAAACCAGCATGATGCGAAGCCCGAGCAGTCGATAAAAGGCAAACAGCAGCCACAGATGCACCAGCTTGGCGCGGCTCGAATCGTCTTGAAGGTCGAGACCTGCGCACCAGGCCACGGCGCGTGCGCGCCTGAGCGCGCGCAGGCCCGCGAAGCCAGGCCACAGATTGTAGAGCGGACCATTTTGAATCACCTGCGGTCGTAAAAGCTCCGGAACATGGTCGGGACGCGCGGCTAAAATGACCGAGAACCTGGCGCCGTGTTTTGCGAATCCGGCGAGAATGCCGAAACGACTGGCAATATCGCCTCGGTTGCCGTTGATCGCGCGCGGGCTTGCCCAGATCATGGTTGGGATCCTGAGAGCGCGGCGGCGCGCAGGACAGATTCATAGTCATCGACCATGCGCTCGGCATCGAAACGTGGCGCGCGCGCCAAACTGCTGGCTCGCATCGCCGCCAGCCGTGCGCGATCATCGAGCAACGTGGCGAGCGCCGTCGCAAATGATTCCGGCCGTTTCGGGTCGCACAGCAGGCCGTTCTCGCCGTCGTCAATCAGGTCGGCCATGCTGTCGATTCGGCTCGCCACGAAGGCAAGCCCGGCGCGCATCGCTTCAAGCGCGACCACCGGCGAGCCTTCGCTGAGCGACGGAAGGAACAACGCGTCGGCATCGCTCAAAGCGTCCTGCACGTCCGCGCCCTCACGCCAACCGCGGAACCGCACATGACCGGTAAGGCCGACACGGCCGCACCTTGCCTCGATGTCAGCGCGCAGCGGCCCGTCCCCGATCACATCGAGGTTCCAGTCGCGGCCGCGCAGCGGAGCGAGGCCTTCAATCGCCGGCCCGAGATTCTTCTGTTCCTGCATGCGCCCGCACCAGACTAATCTGAGCGGCCCGGCGCGCACTTCAGGGGTCGGGGACAACCGGCGCTGCATGTCTATGCCATTGTTGATGACGCGCGCGTGCAGGCGGTAGGCGCGTTTGACCAGTACCGCGACGCTGGCGGAAACGGCAGTAACGGCGGCGGCGCCGCGCCAGATCGGAACGGTAAACGGCTGCAGAAACTGGAAAAGCCTATCAGTTTGTTCCGGGGCGCCGCCCGGAACGTCGCCGAGATGGGCTGTCAGCACATAGGGAAC
Source organism: Steroidobacteraceae bacterium (assembly GCA_036267715.1). Taxonomy (GTDB): domain Bacteria; phylum Pseudomonadota; class Gammaproteobacteria; order Steroidobacterales; family Steroidobacteraceae; genus Bog-1198. Next base: position 14,146 of record DATAVN010000012.1, read on the forward strand.
ACGAACGAACCGGGTACCCCACCAGGCTACGGCGCCGCTCGGCACGCCGAAATGGACGTGGACTACATCCGGACCAAATCGTTTGAGTTCGACCAGCACCGAGGCGGCGTGAGCTGCCGCATAGATCGCCATTTCCGGTACGGTGCAGAGATCAGGCCGGCGTCGCCCGGAGAAGGCGCGCCGCACCGACACTCCACCGATCGTCTCCTCCTTGGGAAGCGGCGACAGGCCAGCCGTCAACACCCGCAGCCTATGTCCGCGGCCCGCCAATCGCTGCGCGACCAGAGCCGCGATGCGTCCGCCGCCTCCGCCAACGGGGGGGTACTCGTAGCAGATCACCAGCACTCGCAATGGCCGGGGATTGCCTTTGTCCACGAGACGTTTGTCCCCGCGCATGACTGCGCAAGTGCTCATCGCAGCCAGCGTAGGATGTGTCCCAGCGGATCGCCAAGGACGAACATCTGCATTTGAAACATGCTCATGGCTTTCATGTGCGGTCGGGTCAGCGCCGCCGCCAAAATGCAGAGCCAGACCGACGCCACGAGGCTGCGGCGTTTCCAGTGCGACTGAATGGTCTCGGCGGCCTGCGTGGTCAGATAAGCGATCATAACGGTCCAAGCCGCAATGCTCATGGTGGCTTTATAGGACAAGGACGGCGTCGTTGTGTAGGGTCGCATTTTGATAGCAAGATGGGTTGCGAAGCCCGCGAGGATCATCAGCGATAGGCCCGCGACGATGGCCGGCGGCAGATGACTGGTCCGCCATGATCGCACAAAGACCCAGCCTGCTGCGCCGAAGAAAACCGCAACCGTGACACCGGCATAGAACCGCCACAGAAAAAAATGGCTCATCACGACAAAATTCGAGTGCCCGGCATCGTATCCAGTCTGGCCGGCAATAATGACGTCTGAACCGAGATAGGTCAGGCTATTTGATCCAGAAATGACCGAGGGAAGATAATTGCTCAAAGTCATGTATAGGTAGGTGAACAAGTTGGCGATGAAATCGTCAATCATCAGAAAGCCATGGCGGTAGGTGACCAGAAGCTCCTCTTCCGCTCCAGGAGCGAGATACTGCGATACGAATTGCATTCTGATGATGAGGTACTCGCCCAAGATAAAGACCATCACAAAAAGCAGAAACGCGGCTCGCCGGAGCACGTTGGTCTCGCGGTGATGAATCGACCAGGCGATCACAAACAGGATGGCAAGGATGCAGCCGGTAGCGTAATTGATCCAGATCTCGCTGGAGAGCGCGACCACGAGCAGACTAAGAATAAATGCCGAGCCGGCTAACCAGCCGCTCCATCGGCCGGAGAGGATAAGCAGGCCGATGCTGAAATTGACGGCCACATAGGTCTGAACCAAATAAAAGGCGGTGAGATTTCCAAGAGTGAAAACGAAGTCGTTCTGCGTCCCGAAGGCGAAGGCGAAAGCGACAGTCGAGGCGAACAGAAGCGAGCGCGTCAGGAGGAAGCCGAGGGAGAAGCTTGACAGCACAAACACCGTTGAAAACAGCAAATAGCTACAGACGGGACCCAGGTAGACCTCGGCGTAGTAGGTAAACAGAATGACCGTTGTCGGCCAGTACCATCTCCCCGGATCGTATTGGTAAGGCAAAAGGAGACGCAGCGGGTGCGTGGCAAGCAGCTGGGCGACGTTCTCCCGGATCGGGGGATTCATCACCAGGAAGTTGACATGGAGGCCCGTGGGATCTGGAAGGAATATGAGCTGATAAAGAACTTGCGCAAGGATAATGAGCATTCCTGACACTATTACTTTCAGATATCGAGTCCCGCCGCGCTGGACGCTTGGTCCGGCCGGTACGGTTGCAATGTTTGAGACATCAGGGGGATTCAAGCCAAATCTCCGCAGTCATGAGTCATGATCGGCAGGCAGTAAACACTTGTCTGGGGACCCGCACTTCGCAGGTGGCAGGACACCCACATTAGCTGCGACTACCGAATGAGGCCAGCGGCCAGAGAGACAATCCCTTCGCCGCCGACTTGCGCATTCCCCGGATCGCTTCGCTCATGCGGGCTATTTGCTGACGTATTCGGACCCGCATATACGATATGCGCGCCAGCTATTCGGGCCCTCGATCACCTGCGCGGCTGTGACCCCAAAGCTCACCTTAGCGGTTTTCAAGAAGAACGCCGTCCATTTATGCACAGTTCGCGTTCCATTGGGGCGTCGCGGGCCTTCTCAGTAGAGCGGCGCTGAAATTGATACGACGAATTTCTGCTCCCCCGGCCCGATCCGGCGCATAACCTCCTTCGCTTCCTCGACGCTAATGGGAGACATAGTGACTAGCCCGGATGGACTTGGCGGAGGGAGAGCGACTGTAATCCAACATTCTCTCGCTGGATTTCGCGCGCTTTCGCGGCTGTTTGATGGAATCGCTGGTAATTGCTGTTTGCAAGGGTGACCTACCCTTCCGCCGGCTTCTCGCTGAGATAGTTGAACCGTGACTTCTTATCGAGCTTCCAAGCAAGCAAAGCCCAATGAGCTGTGAAGCTGGCGCTGCTGCCATCCGACTTTTCGTCGATTTCTTTGAGGAGAGGCACGACTCGATCAGGCGTCAAGTCGATCAAATACGCTCCAGCTGACACACGCACTCCCGCGTTAGGATGTTCGAATAGTGCGGTCAAGGCTGACCGCCCAGGAGGGATTGCATTCAGGGCCAGGACAATCCCATCCATCAGACGTAGGACTTTGGTTTCTCCGTCTGTATCCAGTAATTCATCATGAAGGGCATGTGCAAGTTTGGCGCCGAATTCAAAACCACGGATCAGCGGTGCGGTACGATCATTTGACGCCATCAAAACGTCATTGCTAAGCAGCCCTGTGAGGGCTTTCATTCCGTCAGACTTAAGGCGATCCAGGTCCTTCACGAGATCGAAACCGCTCAGAAGGGCATGTCCTTGGGCCGTTCGGTCTTGGGACGCGAATGTCGTTCGACTCTCCTGAAACCAAACGTCGAGTCTTGATCCCAACTCGACAATGGACGCGTCTATCTCCACAGCGAAGCTCCAGTAGTAGTGGTGTTGCCAGCGCCTATTTGATGAGGTGCAAATTCCTGAGTATCTTGAGGCCTTCCTCGCGCTGGATATCGTACGGCTTCGTTTGCAGCCACTGGTACATGTTCATGCTAGGGTCAGGCGAGCTTTTCATGTATTCAGCATTGACTGCCTCATGCAATATCGTGGGCAGACGGATGATGTTGTCGGTGCTCTGCAGCTGCTCCGGGGGAATGTTGTCTGCATTGGCGCCGCCTTGAGTGACGATGTGATGATACTGTTCGCCGTCGCCGGCAGGCCCGAATCGTTTGGCCAGAAGCTCTGGGCCTAATTCGCCCTTATAGAATTGGTCGTAGCTTGAAAATTCTTCGTAGCTGGATGAAACCTGAAGATCCTCAAAGTCATGTGGGCCGTCGTTGACGAAATCAAGCGCCGCGGCGGCGTCGATGGCAAGCTTCCTGAATTCGACAACTGTGCGAGCGATGTCGGCCGCCATGAGTACGTCTGCGGCCACATCGACACCCGGGATGGCGTTTGCCAGCGCTTCAAGACCGAAGCGCAGGCCCGCGAGCAGGCTCGTCCGTAGTGCCCGCCGCGCGATCAGGCTTTTGACCTTTTGCGTGAGTTCGGAGGCATCCTTTGGCCTAAATTGTCCGCCGCGACCGCCTTCCGTTCCGGCCGGCCAGCCGGGATGCTTCGGGTCGTCCGAACTTGCCTTGCGAATTCCATCAGCTGGGCCGAGAGGGAATGATTCGTTACCGTGGGCGGTGCCGCCGGGATTGAGTGGCGTTGCCCCAAGCACATGCGGAGCGGACTCCC
>DATAVN010000013.1:0-1935 GCA_036267715.1 Steroidobacteraceae bacterium
CCAGACGTGCTCGAAGATGAACTCGCGCCGCTCGCCAATCTCGTAAAGCTCATTGAGGATCGGATCGCTCTCGTCCTGGCTCATGTCCTCGATGCGGGTCGTCATCAGCCGGTCGACGAACAATGTCTTTCGTCCGGTGTCCGGGTGGGTGATGAAAATCGGATGCGAATGATGCGGGATGTCGCTGATGTCACCTGAGGCGTTGGCCTGCTTGGCCCGATTGTATTCATGGATGTGCAGCGCCTTGCTGCCTTTGAGCTTCTCCTTGAGCGCCGCCGGCACCGCGTCGTAGGCCTTGTACATATTGGAGAACAGCGTATTGCCGCCGCGCGACGGCAGTTCAAGTGCGTACAGGAACGTGTACTTGTAAGGCCGCGCCGAATAACCGGAATCGATGTGAAACCAGAATTCGCCGTCGCCGAATGCGCCGATCGGCTTGCCGTCGACCTTGATATTGGTCACCAGCAGCACCTTCTCATGGTCCTGCTGGACGCCTTCGGCGCGGCCTCGTAGCGGCTCCGGCGCCTTCTTGCGGCTGCCGAGGTCGCCGAAATAGGAGGCAAAGCGCAACTGGTCGTCCTGCGACAGCTCCTGACCGCGGAACACCAGAACAAGATGCTTGCCCCAGGCATCCTTGATAGCGCGAACCTCGTCCTGCGAAAGCGGTTTCGATAGATCGATGCCGCTGATCTCGGCGCCGCAAGCCGGCGACAGCGGCGTCACCCTGATATCGAGCACGTCTTGCATCGTCGCTTCCTCCTCGGCCCGTTATCGGCTGGAGACCTGCCGATTTGGTGTAAGATGTATCCTGGCGCGCCCAATGGCTCAAGAACCGGGCGATGCCAGCCGGAGGAACAGCCCATGCGCAAAACCATAGCGCTTGCCCTCGCCGTTATCGCCGCGGCCCTTGTCGCCCAAACGCTGCCTGCGGGCGCCGAGACCTTCCCGTCGCGCACCGTTACCATCATCGTTCCGTACCCGGCCGGCGGACCGACCGATACCATCGCACGCATCCTTGCCGAGCGGATGCAGACGGCGCTCGGCCAGAGCGTGATCATCGAGAATATCGGTGGCGGCGGCGGCAGCATCGGCGTCGGCCGGGTCGCCCATGCGGCGCCGGACGGCTATACGCTGAGCATCGGCCACACTCAGACCCATGTGTTCAATGCCTCGGTCCTGAAGCTCGATTACGACGTGGTGGCCGATTTCGCGCCGATCTCGCTGATCGCCGACACCCCGATCTGGATCGTCACCCGGAAATCGCTGCCGGCGGACGACGTTAAAAGCTTCATCGCCTGGCTCAAGGCCAAGAACGGCACCGCAACCATGGGCACGGTTGGCAACAGCAGCCCGGGAGAGTTCGCCGCACGGCTGTTCGAGAAGGAGACCGAGACTTCCTTTCAGTTCGTGCCCTATCGCGGCGGCGCGCCGCTGCTGCAGGACCTGCTCGGCGATCACATTGACTTCGCGTTCGGCCAGGCGGCCGGTTACCTGACGACAGTGCAGAGCGGCGGGCTCAAAGTGCTTGCGGTATCGCAGCCCAAGCGCTGGTGGGCGGCGCCGGACGTGCCGACACTCGATGAGCTCGGCATCAAGAACACCGACGCCAGTTTCTGGCACGGCTTGTGGGCGCCGAAAGGCACCCCGCCGGACGTTATCGCCAAGCTCAACGCCGCTGTGCGCGCAGCCTTGGCCGACCCGATCGTGCAGGATCGCTTCAAGAAGGTGGGCCAGGAAATCTGGCCGGTCGAGGACCAGACGCCGAAAGCACTGGCGGCGAAGCAGAAGGCGGAGCTTGCCAAATGGACGCCGGTAATCGCCGAAGCCGGCCTCAAGGCGCAATGAAGCATGGCCGCGCGTGACCAACTCGAACCGATCGAAACGGCGAGCAAGGACACGCTTGCTGCGTTGCAGCTCGACCGGCTCAAGCAGACG
>DATAVN010000014.1:0-1681 GCA_036267715.1 Steroidobacteraceae bacterium
TTTCGGGGGGGAATCGAGAAGCTCAAGAAAGCATGCATGCGCCGCATCGTCCAAAAAGAAAACGCGCTGATCGAGGATCGTGTCCTCCGCTTGGCGCCGTGCGCTTTCGAGCATGAATTCCGAGAGCTTTTGCCCGCGCAGTGTCGCGGCACGATTGAACATGGCCTTGGCTTCCGCCGAGGCACGGATCTGAATCACGTCATCTTTTTTGCGTCTAGTCGACTGCGCCATATCCAGTTGCTGCTACGTTGGACTCTTTTGAGGTCTTAGTAACTGTAATGACATTGTCAATACAAAATTTTTACCGGGGTCCAGTTCATCTCTTTGGCATCGATATCGGAATTCGAAATGATGCCGTTTTGCTACGCTACTTATCGACAGACCTCGACTGGTGATCCGCCGACGGCGCTGGTCGCGCCAGCGCCTGGCGGCACAGTGCCGACCACCCCAAGTGCTTCCGCGCCGGCGCAAACTACCGCCGTGCCGTCCACGCCGCCGCCGGTCAACGCGCCGGCCACGGCCAGTCCGGCAGCACCAGTGCGAGGCGCGGCCGCACCAGCGCTCCCGGCGGCTGAACCTGCTCTCCCGCCGGCCGCCGTCACGCCGCCACCAGAAAGTCCTGCTCCCCCGCCGCAAACCCGCAGCGCGCCGGTGTCCCACCGGCCGTATCGCTATTGACGCTTCGCCGTAAAAGTCGCTGCACAACTACCTCCCGCCCACCGGGAAAACCCTGACAACACGGGGTTGCAGGGGTAACCCTCCCTTAAGCGCGCGGGCGCTACTGTGGTGCTGGCGGTTGGGTGTGCGCGACCGCTGGTGGGAGCGGTTAATGGACATTGCCACAGGCCTTGGCCTGCTTGCCGGGGCTACTGTTGTCGTCACCCTGATGCTGATGGGTGGCGATCTGCGGATGTTCCTCAGCGACCACGCCGTCATCATCATTTTCGGCGGCTCGTTTGCCGCCACCTTGATCCGCTTCCCGCTGACCGCGATCTTTCACGGCCTGCCGCTCGGCGCCAAGTTCGCCTTCACCATGCGCCGCACCACCCAGCGCGAGCTGGTCGACGAGATCGCCGCGCTCGCCGAGATCGCCCGCAAGCAGGGGCCGATCGGGCTGGAAAAGGTCGAGATCGAGGACCCCTTCCTGGCCAAGGGCATCCGCTTCGTCGCCGACGGCTACGACGCCGAGTTCATCCGCGACAACCTGGAGCGCGATCGCGACAACTTCCTCACCCATCTTGATGAAGGCCAGAAAATCTATCGCGCGGTCGGCGACTGCGCGCCGGCCTTCGGCATGATCGGCACGCTGGTCGGCATGGTGCAGATGTTCGCCAATATGACCGACCCGTCCAAGCTCGGTCCGTTCATGGCCACGGCGCTGCTGGCGACGCTCTATGGCGCGGTGGTGGCGAACATCCTCTGCCTGCCGCTGGCCGACAAGCTGCATCTGAAGCTCGTCGATGAGGAGGTCAACCGCACGCTGATCATCGACGGCGTGCTGATGATGCGCGATTCCAAGAGCCCGAGCCTGGTGCGCGAAATGCTGCTGGCCTACCTGCCGGAGAAGCATCGCACGGAAGAGCCGGTGCCGGCCGCGGCGTAGCAAGGCAAGGTCGGGCACATCATGGCGCGCAGACAAGCAGCCCACGGCGGCGGCCACGGCTGGTTCGTCACCTTCGCC
>DATAVN010000015.1:0-1980 GCA_036267715.1 Steroidobacteraceae bacterium
GAGGCACCGACGATGCCAGCGGTGTTACCGCTGGCGAACGAAAGCTTGCCGGGATTAGCTTTGGCATAGTCGACCAATTCCTTGACGGAATGGATCGGCAGGTTCGGATTGACGACCAGCATCAGCGTGAAGCTGCCAACGCGGGTGACCGGCGCGAAATCGTTCACCGCGTCGTAGTCGACCTTGTGCAGGAACGGATCGGCGGACAGCGGCGAGTTGGTCGCCATCAACAGCGTATAGCCGTCGGCCGGCTGGTGATGGACATAAAGCGCCGACACCGCGCCGTCCGCGCCGGTATGGTCTTCGACCACGATCGGCTGGCCGAGCGCCGCCCCGAGCTGGTCGCCGATGATCCGGCAGAGCGTATCGCTGGCGCTGCCGGGACCGAACGGATTGACGAAGGTGATTGGTCTGGACGGATAGTCGTCGGCATAAAGTGCCGGAGCGACCAGTGCGGCGCCAACAATGGCGACGACAATGAGCAGCAGCCTTTTCATCGCGACCCTCCCTGGCTGATGGCAAGATGTTTGTTGTCAGCGCGTCGGCGTTGCCGCACCGCCCGTTTTGTCGCCAGGATAGCACGACTTTCGCTGTCAGGGATCAATTGCAGATGTGCAATGGAACACTGCGACCCACGGCGCATCCTTGAAATGTGAGGCTAATAGCCGTACATTGTGATGTTAAGGATGCATGCTATGAGAAGCCGGGCCGCATTGGCAAAATCCGTTAAGATCCGCAATCAGCGCCTCGAGGCACGTATCTCGCGAGATCAAAAGACTCTTTTCCAACGGGCAGCGGAGCTGCAAGGCCGAACGCTCACCGACTTTGTCATCGCCAGTGCGCACGACGCAGCCGTCCGCACCATTGAAGAAGCGCAAACCATCCGCCTCAACGCCGAAGACAGCCGCACGTTTGCTGAGGCGCTACTCAACCCGCGGGAGCCGAATGCGCGGCTCAAAGCCGCTGCCGAGCGGTATCTCAAGACATTCGGTAACTGAGTGGCGGCTTCGACGCCGTCGTTTCGCATCGAACCGCTATCGGATCGGCATCGCCGGACTGATTTCAACAGCGGTGTTGAAGCATTTGATCGATACCTGCTGCAACAGGTCAGCCAGGATGTTCGGCGACATGTCGCGTCGTGCTTTGTTTTGATTGCTGATGAGCAGCCTTCACCACTCGGTTATTATACGCTCGCGGCAACCAGCATCCTTCTGTCCGACCTTCCAACGCCCGTAGCGAAAAAGCTCCCCCGTTACCCGAAGATACCTGCAACCTCGCTTGGAAGGTTGGCGATCGATGTCAGACAGCAGGGTCATCGCTACGGCGAGCTTCTTTTGTTCGATGCTTTCAGCCGCACGCTGCGCAGTGAGATCGGTACCTATGCGTTAGTCGTTCAGGCCAAAGACGATAAAGCCGCAAGCTTCTACCGCCATTACGGCTTCCTGCCTCTCGGTTCCGATAGCCGTCATTCATTCGCGCCCGTAGCCGAAATTGCCAAGCTGTTCACCTGAGCTTGGCGATGGGCCCCTACCCTGCCAGCGCTGCCAGAATCCGCGCCCAGCTCCGGATGCCCTTGTGGAAGCAGCGCAGGTCGTACTTCTCGTTGGGCGAATGCACGCGGTCATCGTCGAGCGCGAAGCCGACCATCAGCGTGTCCATGCCGAGCACCGACTTGAAATCGCCGACGATCGGAATCGAGCCGCCGGCTCCGACGGTGACCGCCTTCTTGCCCCACTCCTCTGACAGCGCGGCGCGAGCCTTGCCGAGCGCCGGATTATCGAACGCCACGTCGAAGGCGGGGGCGCTGGTGAAATTGCCGAACTCGACCTTGCAGTCAGCCGGCAGGCGTGCGCTGACGAAGTCGCGGAACGCGGCGCGGATCTTTTCCGGGTCCTGGGCGCCGACCAGGCGGAACGACACTTTGGCCATGGCCTTACCAGGAATCACGGTCTTGGCCCCCTCCCCGGTATAGCCGCCGAT
>DATAVN010000016.1:0-3469 GCA_036267715.1 Steroidobacteraceae bacterium
GCGGTTTATGCCGAACAAGGCCATGATCGCCACCGCGTCCACCGTGCCCAATGGCACCGTGACGCTGGTCAGCAGCATTGTCGACCGGCTGCGTTTCGAGATTCTCGGCGGCCGGATCAAGCCGGGGGCCAAGCTTCGCGCCGACGATCTGAAGAACAAGTTCGAGGTGAGTTTGACGCCGGTGCGCGAAGCACTGATGCGGCTGAGCGCCGAAGGTCTCGTCATTGCCGAAGACCAGCGCGGCTTCCGGGTTGCCCCGATTTCGCTGCAAAATCTCAAGGAAGTGACGGAACTGCGGGTGGCGCTGGAATGCCTGGCGCTGCAGCACGCCATCGCCGCCGGTGATCTTGAATGGGAAACCAACATCGTTGCCACCGCACATCGGCTCGGCGCTTTGACCTCGCGGCCGAGCAATGACCAGGCCGTCATCAACGAGGAATGGGAGGAGTGGCACCGCAAATTCCACGTTGCGCTGATTGCCGCCTGCAACATGCCGCTCTTGATTGCGTTTTGTAAGACCGCCAACGATTTGTGCGACCGCTATCGGCGTATTTTCCTGCCCTTCATCCGGCCCATCGACCGGTTGAACGATCACAATCGGATTGCGGAGGCGACCTGCAAGCGCGACAGCGCCTTGGCGACCAAGCTTCTCGCCGATCACATCCGCAAGACTGAGGTGGTGATCATTGCGGGGGTGAAAGCGACCCCCAATGCGCTTCAGGCTGTGGAGCGGCCGTCGCTCTCGGGAGGCGCCAAGGCGAAACCCGACGTCAAACGTCCGCGTGCTGCGGCCCGGCGCCGCGGCGCGCTGCCGCGAAAGACCCGGGTGCAGTAGCGAGGGCAGTCAGGCAGCAAGATGATGGAATATGGGACTGCACGATGGAAAGGGAAAAATGCATTTAAATTGACATAATGCATTTTGGGTGGTTTGGTTTTTTTGCGGGCTTCTATCGGCCCGCGACTTGAGGAAACGCAATGGCAGGTTACCGGAAGGCCGATGCGCGCGCATGGGCGAAAGACAACATGCGCGGGTGTGCCAATATCGTCATCCCGACATTCACGCAGAACTTGAAAAAACTGAACGAGAAGGCGATCCGCCACGACGTTCGCAAGGCGATTGAATGCGGCTTCACCGGCACGCTCTTAGTTTCGGAAGTCATCATCTCGGTCGAGGAATACGAGCAGTTCTTCTCCTGGGCCCGCGACGAGGCGGCCGGCCGCATCCAGCTCATCTATCATGCCGGCTTCGGTACGCTGGAGGAGAATATCGAGGCGGTGCATGTCGCCGAACGTGCCGGCGCCGACTATGCGCTGCTGGGCTATCCCGGCAACTTCCATCCGACCACCAGCAAGGAAATCTACGACTACTCCAAGGCGTTCTGCGACGCGACCGATCTCGGCGTGATCCTGTTCCCGGTGCCGCATTGGGGCTTCGAGCGCATTCATCCTGCCGGCATGGATCCCGAACTGATCGCGCAGATGATCGCCGATCTGAAAAATATCGTCTGCATCAAGGCCGAAGGCGGCATGCCCACCATTGGCGGCTTCGTGCAGTGCTGGCGACGACACGCCGACGAGGTTCTGGTCACCTGTCCGATCGAGGCCGATGCGATTCCGCTCGCCGCCGCGTATCCGATCCAATGGTGCGGCACCAGCAATCATTGCCTGCTCGGCAACAAGGTCCCGGAAATGTTCAATCTCATGACATCCGGAAAATTCGAGGAGGCGATGAAGATCTTCTGGCAGGTGCACCCGGCCCGCATGGCCAACAAGAATCTGCAGGCGACGCACATGCCCGGCACGAAGCTGATCCATCGCGCGTATTGGAAGTATCAAAGCTGGCTGCACGGCTTCAACGGCGGACCGCTGCGCTACCCGACACAGAAGCTGGTCGACGCCCACATGCGGGTGTTGCGCGCAGCCGTGAAGGCGAGCGGCTTCGAGCCAACGGCGGACCCGGACACTGAATATTTCCTCGGCCGCAATCCCGCCTGACGCCATCTTTTGCCGGCGCCGAACCGGATCTGTGACCATCGCGTAAGGACGACACGATGCCCGCACTCTCGAAGGCCGAAGAATCGGCGATGCGCAAGGCGCAACGGTATCTGCCGGACGGTCTTCAGTTCGGCCTGCGCAATTATTGGTATCCGGTGCTGCGGAGCGATCAGCTCCCGCATGGCAAGCCGGTGGGTTTTCGGGTCCTCAACGAGACGCTCGTTGCTTGGCGCGGCAAGGATGGCAAGCCCAATGTGGTCAATGATCGCTGTCCGCACCGGCACGCGCGGCTTTCCGCGGGCCGGGTGCTGGGCGGCGATCTGCAGTGTGCCTGGCACGGTGTGCGCTTTGACGGCCGCGGCCAGTGCTCGCTGATCCCGTGGGAGCCGGACGACAGCCATTATCGCCATGAACTGAAAATTCCCGGTTATCCGGCACAGGAACTGGGCGAGTGGATCTGGGCCTATATCGGCGATCCGGAAAGGTTTGCGCCACCGCCGCTCCAAGATGTCGTTCCCGAAGAGATCCTGCACCCGGACGAATTCATCGTCTTCACCCATCCGGCCGATATGTGGAAGTGCAATTGGCTGCACGCGCTTGACGGCAGCGACGGCTATCACGCCGTCATGCTGCACGCGCAGTCGCAGACGAAATCCACCGAAAAGCTCGGCGGCGGCAAGGCGATCCCCGATCTGGAAGATCGGCGCATGGAAATCGTCGATACGCCGCAGGGCCTGCGCGGCATCGTGCTTGATACCGAAGGCAACAAAATCCACCACGGCCACTTCATGGACGGCTGGAAAGGCGAGCGCTGGACGCTGCCTTGTCTATTCTCGCTGCCGATCTCGCCTGCGCCTAATGTCCAGCCCTACGTGGCGCGGCTCTATCAGTTTGCGATCGATGCCCAGCACACCCAGGGCAGCCGCTGGGTCGCGATGCGCGCGCGCAACGAACAGGAGCGGGATCGCTGCCGCAAGCTGTGGGACACCGTGGTCGGCCCGCGGCAGGCGCAGGTCATGCAGGAAGACAAGGAAATCTGCGAGACGCTGGGCGACATCTTCGAAGCACGGGCCAATGAATTCCTGTTCACGGTCGACCGCGACGTGATCGCGGTGCGCAAGATGATGGCTGACGCCTGGATCGCGCAGACCAAGGGGGAGCGGCCGCTGCCGAGCAAGGCAGCGTTTGCTTTTCCGGCCTGAGCGTGGGCCACCGCACCCGATGAGGCTTGCTGGCGCCATAGCGATCATCACCGGCGGCGGCGGCGGCATTGGTGCTGCGACCGGCGCGCTGTTCTGTCAGCATGGCGCCAAGGTGCTGCTGGTGGATCATAATGCGCAGGCGCTCGAGACGACACGCTCGGCGATTCTTGATGCCAACCGCGATGCGGAGATCGATGTTCTCGCCGGCGACGTGACCAGGTTCGAGGATGCCGGGCGTGCGGTGGCGCGCGTCTGCCAGGCCTTTGGCGGTC
>DATAVN010000017.1:0-1736 GCA_036267715.1 Steroidobacteraceae bacterium
AGGCTGGATTCTAACAGCGAATTTAATGGCCTAACAGGCAATTTAATGGTGGTGCCGATATCGCGGATCCATCATCCAGGCGCGCTACGGAGCAGCTGCTGCGGATGCGCGGGGCAATATGGAGAACGTGTCATGGCCCAGACTGCCGCACTGCCGATTTGGTCCGCCGAAACCAGCCATACCCGGTATATGGAAGAGATCAGGCGGTTTCCTTTGCTGGAGCCGCAGGAGGAGTTCATGCTGGCGAAGCGCTGGCGGGAGCACGGCGACCGTGACGCGGCGCACAAGCTCGTCACCAGTCACCTTCGCCTCGTCGCCAAGACCGCGATGGGCTATCGCGGTTATGGGCTGCCGATCTCGGAAGTGATGTCCGAAGGTAATCTTGGCCTGATGCAGGCGGTCAAACGCTTCGAGGCCGATAGGGGTTTTCGGCTGGCGACCTACGCCATCTGGTGGATCAAGGCGGCGATCCAGGAATACGTCCTGCGCTCGTGGTCGCTGGTGAAGATGGGTACCACCACGAACCAGAAGAAGCTGTTCTTTAATCTGCGCAAGGCCAAGAGCCGGATTTCCGCCCTGGACGAGGGCGACATGCGGCCCGACCAGGTCGAGCTCATCGCCAAGCAGCTTGGCGTCAACGAGCAGGACGTGATCGACATGAACCGCCGGCTTGGCGGCGATGCGTCGCTCAACGCGCCGATCAGGGCCGACGGCGATTCCGGCGAGTGGCAGGACTGGCTGGCCGATGATTCGGCGAGCCAGGAGAGCAAGCTCGCCGAGTCGGAGCAGTCTGAGAACCGCCACAAGGCACTGGGCGAGGCGCTCACGGTGCTCAACGAGCGCGAACGCCGCATCTTCGAGGCGCGCCGCCTGGTCGACGAACCGATCACGCTCGAAGAACTCGCCGACGAATTCGGCGTCTCCCGCGAGCGGATCCGCCAGATCGAGTTTCGTGCCTTCGGTAAGGTGCAGAAGGCAGTTCGGCATCGGCTCGCCGCCATGCAGATGGCAAACCCACCGGCGCCTGCGAAACCGACACCGCAAGCGTGGGTGGCTTCGCTCAATATCAACAACAGACATGATGCTCAGCGGGCGGTGCGCGCCCGACCTGTAGCCGCTCGTGCCGAGCCCCACGTCAGCGGCCTCGATATGGTCAACTGATGGCAATTGTCATGTCGTCTATGCATAATGGATGGGAGGATAGATCGCGGGACGACGGCGAGTCTGGCGGCCGACGATCGTCGGCTCGGGACGCTGCCGGAAATGAGAGTGCCGCGCCAGCAGCCCGGAATGAACCGATGCCCAAATTGCTCCTCATCGAGGACGATAAGGAAACGGCAGATGAAATCAGGGCCGAGATGAAAGATCGCGGCTTTGATGTGAGCTGGGCCGGAGACGGCATCGATGGCCTGAACAAGGCGCGTTCGGATCCCGCGGACGTCATGGTCATCGATCGCCTGCTGCCGGGAATGGATGGCCTCACCATCATCGAAACCTTGCGGAGCGAGGGTGTTCGAACGCCGGTGCTGGTCTTGAGCGCGCTCGGCGCGGTGGACGAACGGGTGCGCGGATTGCGCGCGGGCGGCGACGACTACCTGACCAAGCCGTTTGCCACCGTTGAACTCCTCGCCCGAGTCCAGGCGCTGCTGCGCCGGCCTGCGGAAAGCCCGGATACGGTGCTACGGGTCGGACCGCTCGAGCTCGATCTCATCAAACGCACCGCCAAGCGCGGCGAG
>DATAVN010000018.1:0-2370 GCA_036267715.1 Steroidobacteraceae bacterium
GCGGATTTGAGCCGTGCGCTTGCCGCGCTTTTGGCGCTCGCGCTCATGCGCGCACCGACCGCCGCGGTGATGTCGGGCAGCGTCGCCTTCGGATCGCCGAGGATCGCAACCTGCGCCGGATAGTTCTTGCCGATCTGCCACGGATCGGTATCGAGATGAATGAGCGGCAGGCCTGCCGGCCAGGGGTCGATCTGGGACGGCAGCGACCAGGTGAACAGGTCCCCGCCGACAGAAAACACGAGGTCATGCTTTTCCAGCACCTCACGGACGCCAGCCTGGGTGCGGGTCATCATGCCGCGATACAGCGGATGGGACGCCGGGAATGATGCCGTGCTGGGAATGAATTCGACATAGACCGGCGCCGCGATCGCCTCGGCCAACACCACCAGTTCCTTGTGGGCGCGGCTCTGCGCCACGGCGTCGCCGGCGATGATCACCGGCCGCTCGGCCCTGGCAAGCATCGCGGCCGCAGCGGCGACCGCCTCGGCATCGCCACGCACCCGCGGCGCCACCCGCGTCGGCTCCAACATATCGATATCGGCGTCGCGCTTGAGCATGTCGCCGGGAAGCGACAGGAACACCGGGCCGGTCGGCGGCGCCAGAGCAGTTTTCACCGCACGGTGGACGTAGCGCGGCAGGTCTTCGGGCCGATGCACTTCGGCGGCCCACTTCACGAACGGCCGTGCCAGTGTCGGCAGGTCTGCGGTCAGCACCGGCTCGGTGACGATGTATTCAAGGTCCTGCTGGCCGGCGGTTATCAGCACCGGCGCATTCGCCTTCATGGCGTCGTAGAGCATGCCCATGGCATTGCCGAGCCCGGGCGCGACATGGAGGTTGAGCACCGCAAGCTCGCCGGAGGCTTGCGCGTAGCCATCGGCCATCGCCATCAGCGCCGCTTCCTGGAGCCCGAGGATGTAGCGGATGTCGTGCTCGACCGCGAACGCATCCATCAGCGGCAATTCGGTAGTGCCGGGATTGCCGAACATCACCTTGACGCCTTCCTGCTTGAGCAGATCGAGGAAGGCGCGCTTTCCGGACATCAGTGGCAAGTTTTCTCTCCCGCGATTGCGCCGAATTGCAACGACGCATCGGTCTATCGGTCAATGACGCTGCCTTCAATATCGATCGTCCGCACGATCATGGCGCGGCGCGGATCGAGGCAGATCCTCGAACCCCCATCGCCCGTAGAATGCGCGGGCCTGCTCGTCGATCGGCTGTGTGACGACGCCCAGATTTCCGATCTCTTGGGAGACGCGTAGGGCCGTGCGAAGAGCGAAGAGCAATAGCGAGCGCGCATGACCCCGGCCCTGATGGTCCTTATGCACGGCAAGCTGCCCAAGGAGGAGAACCGGCACCGGATGAGGTTTGTTGCGTTGTTCAGGCTTAGGCAGGAAAACGCGTTCGATTTGCGCCGCGCTCAGTGTCACATAGCCGATAATCGCTCCAGTGTGGACGTCACACATGACGTTAGTGCGCGAAACCCCGCTCGTCTGATTAGCCCAGGCGTGGCGTCGAAACCAGTTGTTAAGCGATTCACGGCCGCAATCGAAGCTCTCTCGATCGTCGCTCTCTTCAAGCGGGCGAGGCGGGGTTACCCCTCCCACGTCGGCGTCCTGCGCGCGAGTTCGCTGAGAGCTTTGATCTTCTTTGCTGGACGGTTGGCCCAGGCCTCGAACTTCTTCCAATCTTTCGCCGCTATGGTGATAATCCGCCGTTCAAGCATATCGGCCTCAGCGGCTTCGAGTGCCTTGCGCCGGATGAATTCACTGACGCTGCTCCGCTGCATTTCGGATGCAGCCTGAAGAAGAGCACGCTCTTCCTGGCTCATGCGCACGCTCAATACCACGGTACTCATCTCGCGCTCCTCGATCTGATGTAGGACAATAGCATACGGAGCACCGCTGAACAAATTTCCACAGCCATGAACGCCAGGCAAGTGCCGGTCCTTCGCCGGAACGCCCTCGACTATCCGCCCTTAAGAAGCCGTTGACACGGCACCGATGGTGAGCGGGGCGTGTGGAACTAAGTGAGGAGGGCAAAGCTCCGGCAGGGCAGCCGCCCTTCCGCGATCGTCTGGAGCGTCAACCAACGGGCGCATCTAACCAGCGGATGGGATGCCAAAGGTGGTGCCGCGGAAGGGATTCGAACCCCCGACCCACGCATTACGAATGCGTTGCTCTACCAGCTGAGCTACCGCGGCATGGAACAGCGCTGTAGTAATACTGCGGACGGTTCGGCGCAAGACATCGGGCGTCGGCGCTGCGGCTGCGGCGCCGTAGAACGCCGAAATTCGGCAGAAATGCCAGGCCGCGCGAGTATCAGTGCTGCGCCGGCGTAATCGCCGTCACGGATTCCGGGCCCGCGACGATC
>DATAVN010000019.1:0-1831 GCA_036267715.1 Steroidobacteraceae bacterium
ACGATTCCGTGCGTTGCATTGTAGTCAGCGATGGCGAGCGCATCCTTGGCCTGGGCGATCAGGGCGCGGGCGGCATGGGCATACCCATCGGAAAGCTTGCGCTTTACACTGCGCTAGCCGGCATTCATCCTTCCGCTGGGCTGCCGATTCTGCTCGATGTAGGAACCGACAACCAGGAGCGCCTCAACGATCCAATCTATATCGGCTGGCGCCACGAGCGCGTGCGTGGACAGGAATATGATGATTTCATTGAGGCCTTTGTCTCGGCTGTGGTGAAGCGTTGGCCACGTGTCCTGCTACAGTGGGAGGATTTTGCGAAGAACAATGCGACGCGTTTGCTGGAGCGCTATCGCGACCGGCTCTGCACGTTCAATGACGATGTCCAGGGCACGGCAGCGGTGGCGACCGGCACCTTGCTGGCCGCCATCAATGTCACCGGCGTGCCGCTCACCCAGCAGCGCGTGGCCGTGCTCGGCGCGGGCTCGGCCGGCTGCGGTATCGCCGCCCTGATCCGCGCCGCCATGCGCGATGCCGGCGTGTCGGAGAGCGAGGCGGCGTCGCGCTTCTTCATGGTCGACCGCGACGGGCTGCTGGTCGATGGCATGACCGGACTAGAGCAGATTCCGGCTGATGTAGGTCATCGTCTATATCCCGCATGGCGAAAATAGTTGGCGCACTGGTCGGAGACAAACGATTTTACGAGTTTGCCGATCAGCCGCCAGAGTTCCTTCACGGTGCGCTTGGCGCCTTTGCGCAGCGCGGCTTTGAGTTTCGAGAATGCCATCTCGATTGGGTTGAGGTCTGGCGAATAGGCGGGCAGATAACGAACTGTTGCGCCAACAGCCGCGATTGCTTCGCGCACCCCGTCGATTTTGTGGGTCCGCAGATTGTCCATGAATACGATGTCGCCTTTTGTCAGTGTCGGCACGAGCACCTGCTCGACATAGGCCATGAATGTGGTTCCATCCATCGCACCATCGATGACATAAGGTGCGGTCAGGCCGCTGACGCGCAACGCCGCGATGAACGTCAGGGTTTTCCAGTGGCCGTGCGGTACACTCGCGACGAGTCGCTCGCCACGCGGCGAACGACCAGAATGACGAACCATTTTGGTTGTCACCGACGTCTCATCAATAAAGACGAGCCGTCGCGCGCGTAAAGATGATTGCTCGGCTTTCAGAGCAGCGCGTGCAGCGGCGACATCAGGCCGATCCTGTTCGGCGGCATGCAGTGTTTTTTTTGAACGTGATGCGGTGCCGCTCGTAAAATCGCCAAATCGAGGTTTTGCCGACCTTCAGTCTTTTGGCCGATGCGAGCCGTGTGCCGATCTCATCGAGTGTCAGATCGGGTTCAGCGGCCACCAGATCGAGCAGCCACTGCTCATGCGGCTCGAGCGGCGAGCGACAGTGGCCGGTGCCGGGCTTCGCTGCGACGCTACCGGTTGTATGCCAGCGATCCATCCAGCGGATAGTGGTCGAGGCCGCAAGATCAAGCAGGCGCGCGGCTTCCCGGCAGCTCTCGCCGCCCTCGACCAAAGCCACCACACGATCTCTCAAGTCCGTCGAATAACCCTTTGCCATGATCGTCCTCGCCCCTAATGGTAGCGAAGACCGAATCTGATTTGCTGCAGTTAGGGAATCCCCCTGTGCACAAAGAGATTCACATCAGGCGGAAACCGCTCTAGTTCAGCGCAAACTATGCGCTTCCGAAAAGCCGGGAGATTGCGATAGTGCAAATTTGTTCTGGTGGCCGCGCCGGCCTTGGTAAGTATCGAGCGCACCCACTCGATCACGTCGGCATTCTTAGACGCACGAATGACAACGGCGCCAAG
>DATAVN010000020.1:0-2318 GCA_036267715.1 Steroidobacteraceae bacterium
CGGCTTGCGCGAGACCACACCGCCGCGGCTCCTTGTCATTCTCGGTGCATCCGGCGCCGGCAAGTCGTCGTTCCTGCGGGCGGGCCTCTACCCCCGCCTCATGCGCGACGACCGGAACTTTCTAGCGTTGCCGATTGTCCGACCGGAGCGAGCGGCGATTAATGGCGACGCGGGGCTGCTGCTTGGGCTCGAAAAAGCGTTTGGTGCTGCCGGCATCGCGGCGACCCGCGCCAAGCTGCGCATGGCCATTGAAGGCGGGGCGTCAAAGCTGCGGCCGTTATTGCAGATGCTCGCTGATAAAGCGACCCTCAGCGCGCTTGACGCCGATAGCAAGCCGAAGCCGCCAACGTTGATTATCTCGGTCGACCAAGGCGAAGAACTGTTCCTGGCCGAAGGCCAGGACGAGTCAGAGGCATTTCTCACCTTGCTGCGGGAATTGCTTCTCGACGACCCGCCCGCGCTGATCGTTGTTATCGCGATCCGCTCCGATTCCTACGGGCACTTGCAGGAAGCAAAGCTGCTCGATGGGATTCAAAAAATCCCTTTTGATCTTGGTCCGATGCCGAAGGGGTCATACGCCGAGGTGATCAAAGGGCCGGCGCGACGGCTCAAGGGAACGGCACGGTCACTTGAGATCGACGAAGCCATGGTCGATGCACTCCTTGGCGAAATCGAGAGCGGCGGCGCCAAGGACGCGCTGCCGCTGCTTTCCTTCACGCTTGAGCGACTCTACGTCGAGCATGGCGGCGACGGCGACCTGACCCTCGCCGAGTATCGGAGCCTCGGCGGCATCAGGGGTTCGATCGAGGCCGCCGTCGAGCGCGCCTTCAAGGCGGCCGACACGGATCCGGCGATCCCGAAGGATCGCCTCGCTCGCCTCGCACTCCTGCGCCGCGGCCTAATTCCCTGGCTGGCCGGCTTCGATCCCGAGACCGGCGCGCCGCGCCGCCGTGTCGCCCCGATGTCTGAAATCCCCGCCGAGGCACGGCCTCTGATCCAGCACCTTGTCGAGCAGCGCCTGCTTGCAACTGATGTGACCAAGGACGGCGGCGAGACCACAATAGAACCGGCGCACGAGGCGCTGCTACGGCAATGGGGCCTGTTGCAAGGGTGGATGGCGGAGGACGCTGGACTCCTGGCGGTGCTGGAAGGCGTCAAGCGGGCAAGCCGCGATTGGGCCGCGAACAACCGGCATGCCGCTTGGCTCACCCATGCGACAGATCGATTGGCCGCCGCGGAGCGGCTGACAGCTCGCACTGATCTCGCAGCCAACCTGGAACCGACGGATCGCGATTACCTTGCCGCATGCCGAAAGGCTGAGGCGGTCGCAAGGCGCCGAAAGCGGCGCGTGCAGTCCTTCATTTATGTGCTGTTGGTTGGCATCATTGGCGGCCTCCTCGGTTGGATCAATCAGTCCTACATCAACGAGCAGTGGCGCTGGTACGCGGTCACGCGACCGTTCATGGTCGCGCACGTTCGCCCTTATTTGCTGACTGCAGCGGCCGAGCGAGCGCTCCGCTCCGGGGATACCTTCAGAGAATGCGCAACCGATCAGGACAAGGATTATTGTCCGGAGATGGTGGTAATTCCGGCAGGTTCATTCATGATGGGATCGCCATCCACTGAAAAGGGCCGCCTCGAAACGGAAGAGCCGCAACATCGGGTGACGATCGCCAAACGATTTGCCGTGTCCAAGCTTGAACTGACATTCGGTGAATGGGACACCTGCGTCGACTATGGCGATTGCGACCCGCATGTAAGCGACGTTGGCTGGGGACGCGGCCGGCAGCCGCTGTTCTACGTGAGCTGGAACGACGCGCAGCGCTATGTGGGATGGCTGTCCAAAATAACCGGCAAGCCTTATCGGCTGCTCACGCAAGCCGAATATGAATATGCAACTCGCGCCGGGACACAGACGGCCTACCCCTGGGGCGATGAAGTTCAGATGAATGGAACCGCAATGGCCGATTGCAAGGGTTGCGGCGGCCACTGGGACGGCAAGCAGACCGCGCCTGTTGGCTCATTCCCTCCTAATGCCTTCGGTCTCTATGACATGGTTGGCAATGTCTGGAAGTGGGTGGAGGATTGCTCCCACAAGAACTACGACGGCGCGCCGGCGGATGGCTCGGCGTGGATCGAAGGAGGCAACTGCAATCGTCGCGTCGTCGTCGGCGGCGCCTGGAACACGGGTCCGGCAGATGTCCGCTCGGCAAGCCATAACAGCTCGTCCATCGGTTACCATGGCGACGATCTCGGCATTCGTGTCGGCCGCACACTTACACCATGAATGTCCATCTCAATGGAGCGGGCAAGGGAAA
>DATAVN010000021.1:0-24845 GCA_036267715.1 Steroidobacteraceae bacterium
GAGGGGGCGGGCACGTAGCGCGGTGGTATGTCGTAGCAGGCGTCGTGCGGGCCCGGCGGCGGCGGCGCATCGGCCACAGGGGGAATGACCAGGGCGCCGGCCGTATTCGGTGAATCGAGCCCCGCGGGTACTTTCAAGGGCGCCGCGGAAATCGCATGCTGATAGTCCTGCGCGGTATGGCAGTCAGGCACCAGTTTGCCGAAGAGATGACAGCCGCTCAGCAAGAAGCCGGCGGCAAGCATTGCAATTATTCGGTCAAGGCTCATGCAGCTTGGTCCTCAAGGGTGACTCCGGCGGTCCGCATCGCTCGCAGCACCGTCTCGTGGTGAACTGCCGTCAGTTCGACCAGCGGAAGCCGGATTGCGTTCCCGATAATGCCCATCCTCGCCACCGCCCACTTGACGGGTATGGGACTCGGCTCAACGAACAGATCCTTATGTAAAGGCTGTAAATTCAGATCCATCGCGCGCGCCTCGGCCAGATTCCCCGACAGCGCCGCCTGACAGGCCTCATGCATGCGGCGCGGCGCGACATTCGCCGTCACGGAAATCACGCCGCGAGCACCCGCGCTCATCAGCTCCACGGCCGTCAGGTCATCTCCCGACAGCACCGTAAATTCCGGCGGACAGGCGCTCAATATCTCGCGCGTCCGGCTCAAGGAGGCCGTCGCTTCTTTGATCGCCACAATGCGAGGATGCCGTGCAAGTCGCGCGATGGTGCTCGGAAGCAAATCCACCGCCGTTCGGCTCGGCACATTATACAGAATAACGGGCGCCGCGGACGCCTCGGCGGCGGCCATAAAATGCCTGTAAAGGCCTTCCTGCGGCGGCCTGTTGTAGTACGGCGTTACCAGCATGACGGCTTCGACGCCCAACCGGGACAGGCTGCGGGCGCTTGACACCGTGGCCTCGGTCGAATTGTTGCCCGCACCGACAATGACCTTGAGCTTGTCGCGGCAGCGGGCCACTGCGCGGCAGACCAGTTCCTCGACTTCCGCCGCGGACAGCACCGGCGATTCTCCGGTGGTCCCCGCGACGACGATGCCGTCGCTGCCCTCGCGGATATGAAAATCCAGCAATCGGTCCCACGCGGCCCAATCCACGGCCCCCTCGGGTGTCATCGGCGTGACGATTGCGACCAGGCTTCCGGAAAACATCGAACGGCTCCGCTGGAAATATCGCTACCTTAAGTGCCTAACAGCACCTAAGGCAAGCGCCCATCCGGTAGAATTTGGCCCCAATGAAACAACATATCGTGATTTCTGCGGTAGGCGGCGACCGCGTCGGCATGGTGCACGAACTGTCCAAAGCCATAGCAGACTGCGGGGGCAGCATCAGCGAGAGCCGCATGACCTCGCTCGGCAATGAGTTTGCCATGCTGCTCCTGGTCAACGGCAACTGGCACACCCTGGCGAAGCTCGAGGGAGAGTTCAAGAAGCTCGCCGATGCCACCGGCATGAATATTCAACTGCGCCGCACCGAGGAAAGGTCGGCACGCAATGACATGCTGCCCTACTCCATCGACGTGGTCTGTCTCGATCAGACCGGGATCGTCGCCGGCCTCTCGGGATTCTTCGCGCAGCGCGGCGTGGACATCGCTGAGTTGTCGACGCGTTCCTACGCGGCCGCACACACCGGCGCCCCGATGTTTTCGGTGCAGATGATCGTGAACGTCCCCAGCCGCCTGCACATCGGCGTGCTGCGCGAGGAGTTCATGGATTTTTGCGATCACTTGAACCTGGATGCGATTTTCGAACCAGTGAAGAGCTAACAGGCCATGAGCAAGATACAAATCGGCAAGAAGGCGCCGCAGTTCAGCCTTGAAGGCACCAGCGGCACCTGGTCGCTCGCGGATGGCAAAGGCACCGCGGTGGTGGTTTATTTCTACCCGCGCGACAACACCTCCGGATGCACGCAGGAGGGATTGGAATTTTCGGCGCTCAACGGGCAATTCAAGCGGGCCAGGGCGCTGATCGTCGGCATCTCGCCGGACAGCGTGGCCTCGCACCGCAAATTCAAGGAAAAGATGTCTTTCCCATTCGAGCTGCTCAGCGATCCCGATCAGAAGGTCTGCAATCTGTACGAAGTATTCAAGGAAAAGAGCATGTACGGCCGGAAGTACATGGGGGTCGAGCGCAGCACCTTCGTCATCGATGGCGAGGGCGTACTGCGGCACGAGTGGCGCAAAGTCAAGGTGAAAGACCATGCCGAGGCAGTCCTGGCCGCGGTGAAGGCGCTGTGACCGGCAACGTGCGGCCCCTCGGGGCCGCGGTCTTGAGGAGCCGGAACGGCAAGGCCGAGCGGCGCATATTCGTGCTCGACACCAACGTGCTGATGCACGATCCGACTGCCATCTTTCGATTCGAAGAGCATGACATCTATATCCCCATGACGGTGCTCGAGGAACTCGACGCCGGCAAGAAGGGACTTTCCGAGCCGGCGCGCAATGTGCGCCAGGTCAGCCGCTTCCTGGATGAGCTGATGCAGGGCGCCACCAAGAAGCAGATCGACCGCGGCCTCGCCCTGCCCACCTCGATTCCGATCAATCATGGCAAGCGACCGCCGGGTGGCCGGCTGTTCTTCCAGACTCAATTGCTGGAGTCGGTGCTGCCGGACAGCCTGCCCGGCCACGGCGCCGACAATGCAATCCTGGCCAACACCCTGGCGCTGCAGCAGAAATTTCGCACGGCGCGCGTCACCTTGGTCTCGAAGGACATCAATTTACGCATCAAGGCGGCGATCCTCGGCGTTCACGCCGAAGACTATTCGAGCGACAAGACCATCGAGGATGCGGATTTGCTGGTGAGCGGTGTGCAGCAGCTGCCGCAGAATTTTTGGGAGAAGCACGGCAAGGGAATGGAATCCTGGCAGCAGCAGAGCCGCACTTATTATCGCGTGCGCGGGCCGCTGGTCCGTGAATGGAGAGCGAATCAATTCGTCTATGACCCCGGTGCGAATGGCGTTGAAGCCGTCGTGCGCAAACTCGAGTCCGACTCGGCCATTCTCGAATTGACCACCGACTATCGCAACGAGCGCAACAATGTTTGGGGCGTCACTGCGCGTAACCGCGAGCAAAATCTGGCGCTGAATTTGCTGATGGATGCGGAAATCGATTTTGTCACCGTGCTGGGACCGGCCGGAACCGGCAAAACTCTGTTGACCCTGGCCGCCGGATTGGCGCAGACGCTTGACCACAACCGCTTCAGTGAAATCATCATGACCCGGGTCACCATTCCCTTGGGTGAGGACATTGGATTCCTGCCTGGCACCGAGGAGGAGAAAATGGAACCGTGGATGGGCGCGCTGATGGACAATCTGGAGGTGCTGACGCAAAGCCAGCCCGGCGGCACCTGGGGGCGCGGCGCCACCAATGATTTGTTACGGCATCGCATCAAAATCAGATCGTTGAATTTCATGCGCGGCCGCACATTCCTGAACCGCTTCATCATCATCGATGAAGCGCAGAATCTGACGCCGAAACAGATGAAGGCGTTGGTGACGCGAGCCGGTCCCGGCACCAAAATGGTGTGCTTGGGCAATATTGCGCAGATCGATACCCCGTATTTGACCGAAACGACCACCGGACTCACCTATGTGGTAAACCGATTCAGTGGCTGGACGTTCTCGGGGCATATCACGCTGGTGCGGGGCGAACGCTCGCGGTTGGCGGACTACGCATCCGAAGTTCTTTGATTTTGCTTCTGTTTTGAGCGAACTTTGGTATCCGCCTACACTCCAAGGATCTGGGACCCACCATGTCAGCGCTGAAATCCATAGCCGCAATTCTGGTCACCGCTGCGATGAGCGCGAGCGTGTGCGTGGCCTACGCGGACGGCGTTCAGCAAGCGATCAAAGGAACCAATCAGGATCTGCCGGATCTGGGCAGTCCGGCCAATGCGGCGATCTCGCTCGAGGATGAATACGTCGCGGGACTGCAGTTCGTCAATGAAATACGCAAAACCGGCATCATCCTCAACGACCCGGAGGTGAGTCAGTACGCGCAGGAAATCGGCCACAGCCTTTCAAGCGAGGCCGAAGAAGGCCAACACCAATTCTACTATCTGGTCGTGCGCGATCCGGTGGTGAATGCGTTCGCGGTACCCGGCGGCTTCGTGGTCATTCAAAGCGGCCTGATATTGGCGACGCGCAACGAGAATGAACTCGCCGGCGTGCTGGCCCACGAGACCGCGCACGTCACCCAACGGCACCTCGTCCGCCAGCTCATAGACCAAAGCCACGAAGGACTGCTGGCATCCGCCGCCATGCTGGCGGCGGTACTGCTCGGCGCCACCGCGGGCCGCGGTTCCCCGGACGCAGTCGAGGGCGCGATCATGGCGGGACAAAGCGCCATGATTCAGCACCAGATCAACTACACCCGCGGCAACGAATCCGAAGCGGATCGGATCGGCATCACGACCATGGCCAACGCGGGCTACGATCCGCTGGGGATGGCCAGTTTTTTCGAGTATATGGGACGCGAAGGCCCGGAACCGAGCCGCGTCAATGCCATTCAATTTTTGATCGATCACCCGATCTTCTCCGATCGCGTGGCGGAAGCGCAGGACCGCGCCAATCAGATCGGGCGCATTCATCATGAGGATTCGCTCGGCTATCTGTTGATCAAGGAACGCTTGAGAACCGTCGCGGGCGATCCGCAAGCGGCGCATCAGTACTACGTCAGCCTGCTCAAGAATGGCGGCGGCAAGACCATTCAGGAGCGTTACGGCAAGGATGTGTCGGAGATCGCGCTGCGCAACCCCACCGCGGCCATCGGCGATCTGCAGGAGCTGGTGCGCGAATATCCCAAAATCATGCAATTTTACGGTGCACTGGGCCAGGCATATCTTGCCAACAATCAATTGAAGGAGTCCGAGGCGGTGTTGGACCGCGCGATGACGCTGTTTCCGCGCAACGTGCCGATTACCATCCGGCTGGCGGAAACATTGATGCATGCCGGCGACAACAAACGAGCGCACACGGTGCTGCTCGACCTGTTCAACAATGTCGAACCCACGCCTGATCAGACACGCCTGATCGCGAAGGCGGCGAACACCGCCGGCGCCTTCGCCGACTCCTACAGCTACATGGCGGAGTTCTATCTGATGACGGGCAATCTGCAAATGGCGATCAACCAATTGCAATTGGCGTTGACCGTGCCGGGATTGGATGCGGTTCAGCGCGCGCGGTTCAGCGCGCGCCTAGAAGAAGTGCGCGCCGCGTTGCCGAAGAAGAATAAGAATACCGTTGCGGACGATCGCAACAGCTCCGGCAGCGGGCACTATTGACGCCGACTGCCGCGCCGGGCCTGCTTCACATGGTGTATCGTTCGCTTATCCAAGGCAGGGAGAGATTCGATATGCGCAGACTGAAGCGCACGCATGCGCTACTTGGCACCGCGCTGACCGCGGTGCTGTGCGGTTGCGTCGCATTGCCGCCCAACACCAAACCCGCTCCCCATGACCCCTGGGAATCATGGAATCGGGGCGTGTACAAGGTCAACGACAAGCTCGACCGCGCCGTTGCCAAACCGCTGGCGCGCACCTATGTGCGCGCGGTGCCGCAGCCGGCGCGCACCGGGGTCAGCAATTTCCTGTCCAATCTGCACACCACCACGGTCCTGGTCAACGACGCTTTGCAGGGCAAACTTAAAGCGGCCGGCAATGACTTCGCGCGCCTGATCGTCAACACCACCATCGGATTCGGCGGACTGCTGGATCCGGCGACGCGAATGGGATTGGACAAGAACGACGAGGACTTCGGACAGACCCTCGGCCATTGGGGCGTCCCGCCCGGACCCTTTCTCGAACTACCCTTTCTGGGACCTTCGGACACGCGTGACGGGCCGGCTCGAATTGTAGATATCTTCACCGGACCCACGCATTACATCGACAACAACTGGGTGGCCTACGGTATTTACGGCGTTGGTCTGATCGATGCGCGGGCGGATCTGCTGTCATTGGATGCCGCCCTGCAAAGAGTCTTCGATCCGTATGCGTTCATTCGCGATGCTTACTTGCAGCGTCGCGCCTACCTGGTGTCGGACGGCAAGGTAACGGATGAGGAATTGGTGGACCCGGGTGCCGATGACGACACGCAGGCACCCGCGCCGACGAAGAGCCCGCCGCCCGCGCCGCCTCCGGCCGCGCCGCCTCCGGCAAAGCCGGCACCATCCCCCCCGCCCGACTAGGGCGGATTGTTTGTCTTCAGAAAATCCACTGTGGCCTGCAGCATCTGCAGGCGCGTTTCGCCGCGCGACAGCCGGTGATCCTCCTATCCCGCCGTCAACAACTCTTCCACGTCGCTCAGGCGCGCAAGCTGATGCAGTTGCGCGGGAATGTTCTCGTAGCGCAGGCTGCGCCGCTCCGCTTTGGCAATGCTCAGCCATTCGATCAGCAAAGCGAGACCCGAGCTGTCGCTGTCGGCGACGCCGGATAAATCGATAACGGCGGCGCGGCCGGTGGTGATGGCCTCGTTGCCGCTCTTCAGCAAGGCCGTGACGGTGGTGAAATGCAGCACGCCATGGACGCGGGAGCGCTCGCCCTCCTGCATTTCGAATTCAGCGGTTGGCTGGGGTCTACCGGTCAATGTCCGCTCACCGCCGGAGCGCTGTTCGGACCCATCCGACCCTCGGTCTCCAGCCGTTTGATGACCTCATCCAAGCCCTTTTGCTGGATCTCGGCCGCAAAATCGGTGCGGAAGCTCTTCACATAGGAAATGCCCTCGATCACCACGTCCCAGGCCTTCCAGCCCTCAGGCGTCTTGCGCAGGCTGAAATTCACCGGAACCTTCTCGCCGGTCTCGCGCTTGACCTCGGTGCGGACCGTCGCGGTGGTATCGCCCGGATCGCCCTTGTAGGGCAGCACGATGAAGCGATCGGCGGTGAAGTCCACGAGCGCCGCGCCGTAGTTTCGCAGCAAGGAGTGATAGAACGCGGCAACGAAGCGCTTGCGTTGATCCGGCGTCGCCGTGCGCCAGGTCTGGCCCAGCACCAGCCTGGCCGAATATTCGGTGTCGAAATTAGGCAGCAGCACATTGCCCACCAACTCATCGAGCTTTGCCGGATCCTTCTTGTACATCGCCCGATTGGCATCCAATTCCTGCAGCATGCGTTTCGCGGAGTTTTCCACGAGTTGCTGAGGCGAAAGCGTGCTTGCATTGGCCACGGGCGCGGGCGCCGGCGCGTCGGCCGCGTGCGCGCCCATCGCCAGCATGGCCGCGAGTACCGCCGTTACAGTGAATTTGTTCATTTGGGTTTCTCCGTCGGTTTCGCGTCGGCGGGCGCAGGCGACTGCGCATCCGCCTTCGATTTGGTGAAGTTCGCCAGGACCTGGCCGATCAAATTTTCGAGCACAAACGCCGATTGGGTAAAGTCTATCTGACCCCTATCCTTGAGGTAGGTATCGGCGCCCCCGGCGGTAAGTCCGATGAATTTTCCGCCCAACAGTCCTTGGGTATAAATGCTCGCATCGCTGTCGGTGGGGATCTTGTCGAAGCGCGCGTTGAGGCGCAGCTTGACCACCGCCTTGTATTCGTTGGAATCGAAGTCGATCTTGTCGACCCGCCCGATCTCGACGCCGGACATCGACACCGGCGCGCCAACCTTGAGATCGCCGATGTTGTCGAACTTCGCAGTCACCTCGTAGTGCGGAGGACCGAACCACGAAAGGCCGCGGCTGGTGGTTTGAGTGGTGAGAAAAAACAGCGCCGCGAAGCCCAGCAATACGAACGAACCGGTGCCGAGATTCAAAGTGCGTGATTTGCGCATGGCAAGACTCCTACAAAAACGCTGCGGTGATCAGATAATCCAGGAACAAAATCACCACCGCGGAGGTGACGACCGTGCGCGTGGTGGCTCTTCCGACGCCCTCCGCAGTGGGCGTTGCGTAATATCCCTGGTATACGGCGATCAGGCTGCAGGCAACGCCGAACACCAGGCTCTTGACGATGCCCTCGGTAATGTCCGACAAGCTCACGGCGGAACGCATCTGGGACCAGAAACTGCCCCCGTCGACGCCCATGATCTGCACACCCACGAGCTGTGCTCCATAGACGCCAATGACGCTGAATATGGCGGCCAGCAGCGGCATGGATATGACGCCCCCCAGGAATCGCGGCACCACCACGCGCTGGATCGGATCGACCGCCATCATTTCCATGGCGGAGATCTGGTCGGTCGCCCGCATCAGCCCAAGCTCCGATGCCAATGCCGTGCCGGCCCGGCCTGCGAACAGCAGCGCGGTCACGACAGGGCCGAGTTCCTTGACCAATCCGATCGCTGCGGCGGTGCCCAATGCCTCCTCCGAGCCGAAGCGCTGCAACAGCTCGAATCCCTGCAATCCCAGCACCATGCCGACGAACAAGCCGGAAAGCATGATGATGACCAGCGAGAACGCCCCGGAGTTGAACACCTGCTGCGAAATCAGATTGAAGCGCAGCAGCGCGGCCGGCGAATGAACGATCAAGCGGATCAGGAAATGAACGACCGACCCCAGTCCTTCGAGGGCATCGGTAAAGCTTTCCCAGAGCTCTTTGAACATGGTCAAAGAGCCTCTCTGCGGGAGAGCAGCTCGTCAAAATAATCCGGCGCGGGGAAATGGAACGGCACCGGACCGTCCGCGAGACCGCCCACGAACTGTTTGACGATCTCGGTCGGGTTGGTTTTCAGTTGCTGCGGAGTGCCTCCGGCGACCACCTTGCCGCCCGACAACAGAAACACCTGGTCGGCGACGGTGGAGATCTCCAGCACATCGTGCGACACCACGATGCTGGTGATGCCCAGCGTATCGTTCAGGCGGCGGATCAGACGCAAAATCACTCCCAGGGAAATCGGGTCCAGTCCGACAAACGGCTCGTCATAGATCAAAAGCTCCGGATCCATGACGATGGCCCGCGCCAACGCCACCCGCCGGCTCATACCGCCGGACAATTCGGCCGGCATCAGTTCGGCCGCGCCGCGCAGGCCGACGGCCTGCAACTTAGTGAGCACCAGCTGGCGGATCAGCCGCTCGGTCAGATCGGTATGCTCGCGCAGCGGGAATGCGACATTTTCGAAAACGCTCAGGTCGGTGAGCAGTGCGCCGTTTTGAAACAGCATGCCCATCCGGCGGCGCAAGACGTACAAATTGGCGCGCGACAAGGCGCGCATGTTTTCACCCGCCACTTCGATGGCGCCGTCATCGGCCTGTACCTGGCCGGTGATCAAGCGCAGCAACGTGGTCTTGCCCGTGCCGCTGGGGCCCATGACGGCGGTGATTTTGCCACGCGGGATCTGGATGTCGAGACCGGCGAATACCGGGCGGCCGCTTACCGCGTAATCCAGATTCCGAATATCAACGATGGCAGCGGGTTGGTTCAATGAGTTGACTGCGCAGCCGCGCCCGAGAGGCGTTGCCGTGGGTGCGGCCCTTAAGCCGCGGCTGATTCCAACGCGGCACTGTACTCACCCACCGCCGCCAATCCATTGAGCTTTGCCCTCTTCGCCAGTGCCTTCTGGCCATTGGTAAATCCACCGGCCTGCCCGGCCCAGGCGTTGAGCGCATCCTCTTGCAGTGCGCGTCCGTAGCTGAACGTCAGTCCCCAGGGCAGCGGCCCCGCGGCGTGCATGAGGTTCAGGTGCAGCGTGGCGTCCACCGGACTCTGGCCGCCGGACAAAAAGGCAATGCCGGGCACCGCGCTCGGCACCTGGCGCTTCAGCGTGCGCACGGTCGCTTCCGCGATGCGCTCGGGGGTGGCCTGATCCGCGCATTTCTTGCCGGGGATGACCATGTTGGGTTTCAAGAT
Organism: Steroidobacteraceae bacterium; assembly: GCA_036267715.1. GTDB lineage: Bacteria > Pseudomonadota > Gammaproteobacteria > Steroidobacterales > Steroidobacteraceae > Bog-1198. The sequence goes on from DATAVN010000021.1 coordinate 9,780, forward strand.
CATGCCTTCCAGCACCACGCGCGCGGCGAACAAGTGGCGGAACACGCTGTCGAGCACGGCATTGGTGACCTCCTCGCAGCGCTCCAGGGGATGCGCACCGTCCATCAGCACTTCCGGCTCCACGATGGGTACGATGCCCGCTTCCTGCGCCAACGCGGCGTAGCGGGCCAGGCCTTCGGCATTGGCATCGATGGCATAGCGGCTGGGAATGCCGGCGTCGATATTGATGACGGCACGCCATTTCGCAAACCGCGCTCCGAGCTGGTGATACTCGGCAAAGCGCTCGCGCAGACCGTCGAGTCCCTCCGTCATGGTCTCGCCGGGGTGGCCGGCCAGCGGCTTGGCGCCCAGATCGACCTTGATGCCCGGGATCATGCCGGACTTGGCCAGATACACCGGGAAGGGGACCCCCTCCTTGGTTTTCTGGCGCAGCGTCTCGTCATACATGATGACGCCGCTGATATAGGCTTGGGCACCCGGCGCGGTAAACAGCATCTCGCGGTAGGCGCGCCGGGTCTCCTCGGTGGACTCCAACTTGATGGTGTCAAAGCGCTTTTTGATGGTGCTGCTGCTCTCGTCGGCTGCCAGAATCCCGCGATTCCGAGCAACCATGGCGCGGGCCGTGGCGTTTAGCTCTCCAATGTTCATGACGTTCGTATCTCGCTGAAATTGACGGTTAACTTAAGGCAAGGATAACAAACCTCAGTTCCCTACGCCCTCCGGGTGGAACTGACCCCGAAATAGGACTAAAATAGTACCAGATAAATCTCCGGCCCGGAGGGGGTCCTCGTCATGCTGCGAATGGGAAAAATGACCGACTACGCGACGGTAGTGCTGGCCAGTCTAGCGCAAGAACCCGCGGCGCATCGCGCTGCAACAGAATTGGCCGAACGCACCCGCTTGAGCCGCCCGACCGTCAGCAAGGTGTTGAAGGGGTTGCAGCGCGCCGGCATGGTCATTTCATCGCGGGGTGCGCAGGGCGGCTATCGGCTGGCCCGCCGTCCGGATGAAATCACGGCGGCGCAGATCCTGGATGTATTCGAAGGGCCGATCGCGATCACCGAGTGCAGCGGCGCGGCCAGTCAATGCGGCATTGAACGGCAGTGCCGTGTCGGTAGCGCGTGGCAGCGCGTCAACGCGGCGATTCGCCGCGCCCTCGAGGATGTCACGCTGCATCAATTGGCGGGGCTCGATTCGAAACACGGTCCCATGGTCATGCAAGCAACTCACTGGAAAACCCTTGTCTAGCAAATCACAAGAAGTCGAAGCCCTGGTCGGTCGGAAGTATCGACACGGCTTCATTACGGACATCGAGTCCGACAGCCTGCCGCCCGGCTTGGACGAGGACGTGGTGGCCGCGATCTCGAAGAAGAAACACGAGCCTGAGTTTCTGCTCAACTGGCGGCTGAAAGCATTCCGGCACTGGCAGACGATGAAGGAGCCCACCTGGGCGCATGTGCATTACAAGCCCATCGACTACCAGGACATCTCCTACTACTCCGCGCCGCGCGCGCCGGCCAACGCGCCCAAGAGTCTCGATGAGGTGGACCCGAAGCTGTTGGCGACCTACGAGAAATTGGGAATTCCGCTGCACGAGCGGGCGCGCCTCGCGGGCGTCGCCGTGGACGCGGTGTTCGACAGCGTCTCCGTGGCAACCACCTTCAAGGAAAAATTGAGCAAAGCCGGCGTGATTTTCTGCTCCTTTTCGGATGCCGTGCGCAATCACCCGGAATTGGTCGAGCGCTATCTCGGCACGGTGGTGCCGACCGGCGATAATTTCTTCGCGGCGCTGAATTCCGCGGTGTTCTCGGACGGATCGTTCGTGTACGTGCCGCCCGGCGTGCGCTGCCCCATGGAACTGTCGACTTACTTCCGCATCAATGCGGCCAAGACCGGCCAGTTCGAGCGCACGCTGATCATCGCTGCCGAGGGCGCCACGGTGAGCTACCTGGAGGGCTGCACCGCGCCGATGCGCGATGAGAACCAACTGCATGCCGCCGTGGTCGAACTGGTGGCGCTCGATGATGCGCAGATCAAGTATTCAACGGTGCAGAACTGGTATCCCGGCGATGAGAACGGTCTCGGCGGCATTTACAACTTCGTCACCAAACGCGGCGAGTGCCGCGGCCGCAACTCGAAGATTTCCTGGACCCAGGTGGAGACCGGATCTGCGATCACCTGGAAATATCCGAGCTGCGTGCTCAAGGGCGAGAACTCGATCGGCGAGTTCTATTCGGTGGCGGTGGCCAACAATTATCAGCAGGCCGATACCGGCACCAAGATGATCCACATCGGCCGCAACACCAAGAGCACCATTGTCTCCAAGGGCATCTCGGCCGGCCATGCGGAAAACACCTATCGCGGCCTGGTGAAGATTCTGCCGGGCGCGGACGGCGCGCGCAATTTCACGCAATGCGATTCGCTGTTGATGGGGCCGAAATGCGCGGCGCACACGTTTCCCTACATGGAGGTCAAGAATCCGACCGCGACGGTCGAGCACGAGGCGAGCACCTCGAAGATCGGCGAGGACCAGCTGTTTTACTGCCTGCAGCGGGGAATTTCCGCGGAGGACGCGGTCAATATGATTGTGAGCGGCTTCTGCAAGGTCGTGTTCAAGGAGCTGCCGATGGAGTTCGCGGTCGAGGCGCAGAATTTGCTCAGCGTGAGCCTGGAAGGAGCCGTCGGTTAGGCGGCCGAAGAGAGAAACATCTTGCTTGAAATTTCCGATCTAGCCGCGCGCGTTGCCGGCAAACAGATACTCAATGGCGTGAATCTCAAGGTGAACGCCGGCGAGGTGCACGCCATCATGGGCCCGAACGGCTCGGGCAAGAGCACGCTGGCGCAGGTGCTGGCCGGCCGCGAGGACTACGAGGTCACCCGCGGCACGGTGAGCTTCGAGGGCCGCGATCTGCTCGCCATGCGCGCCGAGGAGCGGGCCCGCGCCGGGCTGTTTCTCGGTTTTCAATATCCCGTGGAGATTCCGGGCGTCAACAACGTGTACCTGCTGAAAGCGGCGCTCAATGCCAAGCGCAAGGCGGCGGGCGAACCGGAAGTGGATGCCTACGACTTTCTGGCGGTGATCCGCCAGAAAATGAAATTCATGCACATGAGCGAGACGTTTCTGACCCGCGGCGTGAACGAAGGATTTTCCGGCGGCGAGAAGAAGCGCAACGAAGTGCTGCAGATGCTGGTGCTGGAGCCGAAACTTGCGATTCTCGACGAGACCGACTCGGGATTGGATATCGATGCGCTCAAGGTGGTTTCGACCGGCGTGAACAGCCTGCGCGATCCGCAGCGCGCGGTGGTTCTGGTGACGCACTACCAGCGGCTGCTCGACTACGTCGTTCCGGATCAGGTGCACGTGCTCTCGGGTGGCCGCATCGTGAAGTCGGGCGATAAGTCCCTCGCGCACGAGCTCGAGCAGCGCGGCTACGACTGGGTCATGGGAGCGCAAGTCGCATGAGCGCCGCTCTGCGCTCGTTCGAAGCGCAATGGCGCGCGCGCAGCCCGGATGCGCTGCAGCCGATTCGCGAGCGGGCGATGCAGCGGTTCTTGAAGCTCGGCCTGCCGTCGCTGCGCGATGAGACCTGGCGTTACACCGATCTTCGCAGCGTGGCCGCGCAGAGCTTTGGGCAGGCGGCGTGCGCGGGGGCACCGGGCGTGCGCACCGGTTCCCCGGCGTCACTGGTGGACGCGCAGCAGCATGCTGCGACGCTGGCGATGATCAACGGCTGCCCGCCCGAGCGCGACCAATTTCCCAGTATTAATGGTATTGAAATCAATAAAATAAGTGATTTATCTAAAGATAATTCACACATAGTGCAGCGCTTTCTCGGGGCCGCCTCGGATGCGGAACAGCGGCGCTGGTTGCTGCTCAATACGGCACTGTTCATCGACGGCCTGTACGTGAAAATTACCGGGTCGGTTGCAGAACCCTTGGTGATCCAACACGTGTCCAGCGGTGATCAGGCGCAGGCGGCGCATCCCCGCGTCATCCTCGATGTGGCACCGGGCGCCCGCGCGATCATCATCGAACATCACCTGACTCAAGACGAGGCCGCGCCGCTCAGCAATTCCAATACGCACATTGCGCTCGCCCGCGATGCGCGGCTCGAGCACTACCGTGTGTACGCGAGCGGCGCAAACGCCACGCACCTGGATTCTCTCGACATCGACCAGGCCGAGGGCAGCGAGTGCCGGCAATTCACCGTTGCCTTGGGCGGCGGTCTGGTGCGCTCCTCCTTGGAGGCGAAGTTGAGCCAGCCGGGCGCGAGCCTGGACAGCTACTCATTGCTGGTGGGACATCAGGATCGGCACGTGGACTGCGTGAACATCGTCACCCATGCCGCGCCGGATACTCGCAGCCGGCAAACGGCGCGCGCCATCGCCAGCGACCTCAGCCGTGTGATCTTCAACAGCAAGGTCATCGTCAACCCCGGGGCGAAGAACTCCGACTCCAAGCAGTCCTGCCGCGGGCTGCTGCTGTCGCCGCGCGCCGAGATCGACACCCGCCCGCAGCTCGAGATCCACGCCGACGAGGTCAAATGCGCGCACGGCGCCACCACCGGCAGGCTCGATCCGGACATGCTGTTCTACCTGCTGTCGCGCGGACTCGAGCGCGAAACGGCGCAGAGTCTGCTGGTGTACGCCTTCCTGGCCGACGTGCTCACCGGCATGGCGGTGAGTTCGGCGCGCTCCGCGATTGAAAACGCACTCATCGGCCAATTACCCGACTCGCAAACCCTGCGGAAATTCAGATGAACCATACCGCCCTCGCCCGTACCGAGCGCAGCTTCGATGTCCAGGCCGCGCGCCGGCAATTCCCGATCCTGACCCGCATGGTGCACGGCAAGCCGCTGGTCTATCTGGACAACGGTGCCTCGGCGCAGCGCGCCCGGCCCGTCATCGACGCGGTGGACGACTACGAGCGCCACCATCACGCCAATATCCACCGCGGCGTGCATACCTTGAGCCAGGAAGCCACCGCCCTGTACGAGGGCGCGCGCGACCGGGTGGCGCGCTTCATCAATGCGCGCTCGCGCAGCGAGATCATCTTCGTGCGCGGCACCACCGAGGCGATCAATCTGGTGGCACAGAGCTATGCGCGACCGCTGCTGCAGTCCGGCGATGAGGTGCTGATCACGCATCTCGAGCACCACGCCAACATCGTGCCCTGGCAGATGGTTTGCGAACAGACCGGGGCGAAGCTGGTGGTGGCGCCCATGGATGCGCAGGGCGAGGTCCACCACGAAGCGGTGCTCGCGCTCATGACGGCGCGCACCAGGATCCTGGCGTGCGCGCATGTATCGAATGCCCTGGGCACCATCCTGCCGGTACGGCGGCTGATCGCCGCCGCCCGGGCGCGCGGCATCGTCACCCTGATCGACGGCGCGCAGGCGATCTCGCACCTGCCGGTGGACGTGCAGGATCTCGGCTGCGATTTCTACGCCTTCTCCGGCCACAAAATGTACGGGCCCACCGGCGTGGGGGTGCTGTACGGGCGCGAACAGCTGCTCGATCGCATGCCGCCGTGGCAGGGCGGCGGAGAAATGATTCTCGCGGTGACCTTCGCCAAGACGACTTACAACGCGCTGCCGAACAAGTTCGAGGCCGGAACGCCCAATATTTCGGGCGGCATCGGTTTGGGCGCCGCGGTGGATTTTCTCTCGGGTATGGATCTTCAAGCGGCGCATGCCCATGAAGCGGCGCTGCTCCACCATGCCAGCGCAGAGCTCGGCAAAATTCCCGGATTGCGCATCGTGGGAACCGCGCCGGACAAGGCCAGCCTGGTGTCCTTCGTCGTGGCCGGCGTGCATCCGCACGATCTCGGCACGATTCTCGACGAGGATGGCATTGCGGTGCGCACCGGCCATCATTGCGCCATGCCGGTCATGGACTTCTTCAAACTGCCGGCCACCGCGCGTGCATCGTTCGCGTTCTATAACACCTTCGATGAGATCGACAAGCTCGCCGCCGGCATCGAACGGGCGCGCAAGATGTTTGCCTGAAGGGTGTCATGGAACTCACCGATCTTTATCGCGACGTCATCCTCGACCACAATCGCCGGCCGAGGAATTTCGGAAGCCTGGAGTCCGCCGACGCCAGCGTCGAGGGATTCAATCCGCTGTGCGGCGATCATCTGACGCTGCGCCTGAAGCTGGACGGCGACACCATCAATGACATCCGCTTCGAAGGCCAGGGTTGCGCGATATCGACCGCCTCCGCCTCGCTCATGACCGAAGCGGTGAAGGGCAAAAGCCGGGATGCGGCACTCGCGCTGTTCGAGCGCGTGCATCAGCTGCTGACCGACGATGCCGCGCCGCCTGCGGATGAGTTGGGCAAGCTTGCGGCCTTGTCCGGGGTGCGCGAATACCCGGCGCGGGTCAAGTGCGCCAGCCTGTGCTGGCACACGCTCGCATCCGCGTTGCAAGCCGCGGATTTGAAGTCCGTGCCCGCGGTATCGACCGAGTGAGCCGCTGAAATGCGTAGTTACGAAAACGAACCCATCGTCGTGCAGCGCGACGTCAAGGCGGTGGCGATACCGGCGGGCGCCGAGATCAACCTCAAGCTGGGATCGGTCGGCTACATCACGCAGGCACTCGGCGGCAGCTTTACCGTGTACATCGACGGCAATCTGTTCCGCATCGCCGGTTCGGATGCCGACGCCATCGGCAAGACGGCGGCGAAACCGCCCGAGGTTCCGCCCAACGCCTCCGAGGAAGACATCAAGAACATCATTTGGCAGCAGCTCAAGACTTGCTACGACCCCGAGATTCCGGTCAACATCGTCGACCTCGGCCTGGTCTATGAGTGCGACGTCACCAACAACCAAGACGCGACGCGCAATGTCGATATCAAGATGACCCTGACCGCACCGGGCTGCGGCATGGGTGAAGTGCTGGTACAGGACGTGCGCGAGAAGGTACAGATCATCCCCACCGTGGCGCATGCCAATGTGGAGCTGGTGTTCGATCCGCCATGGAATCAAACCATGATGTCCGATGAGGCCCGCCTGCAGACGGGTATGATGTGAGCGGCGAGGCGTTGCAGTGAGTTGGATCGATGCGGGACTGCCCGAAGATTTGCCGGACGGTCAAGCCAGATCGTTGGCCGTAGGCCGGCGCGTGCTCGCGGTGGTGCGCAGCGGCGGCAGTTTTTACGCGATCGAGGACATCTGCACGCATGACGGAGCGCAGTTGACCGGCGGCGAGATCGAGGGCGATGAAATCATCTGCCCGCGCCATGGCGCACGTTTTTGCCTGCGTACCGGCGAGGCGCTGACGCCGCCCGCGTACGAGCCCGTGCGCGTGTTTGAAACCAAGATTGAAAACGGCCATTTGTGGGTACACTCAGACTAACGCTGTTGCGCCATGGCAAGGCCGAGGCCGCCGATGCCTATCCGGAGGACTATGAGCGCCCGCTCACCCACCGCGGCTGCATCGAGGCACAGGAGATGGCCTCGCGGCTGGTGAAGCGCAATCTGGTGCCGGATCTCATTTTGGTGAGCCCCGCCGAGCGCGCCTGGGCCACCGCCGAAATCATCGCCGCCGCGTGCGAGCTCGAGGCGAAGCAGGTGCAGTGCGCGCGCGAACTCTACCTCGCAACCCCGGAGCGTACCTGGCAGCTGCTGGCGCACCGTCCCGCCTCGCTCAATCACATCATGATCTGTGGGCACAATCCTGGCTTGAGCCTCGTCGCCGGCCGCTTCGGGCCCAAGCCGCAGCGGCGCGAGCTGCCGACCGCGGGCATCGCCACGGCGGTTTGGCACCATGCGGACTGGTCGTCCCTGCAACCGGAGTCCGCCGACAGCTGCGAATTGGATGATCCGGAAGACATGGACGAGAGCTGGGACTGACTAGTCCGCCGCGATCGGCTTGCCCTTGCCCTCGCGGATCGCCTGCTCGATCATGGGTTTTAGCCGGCGTTTCACGTCATCGGCCAGCTTGCGCTGCTGTTCCCCGAGCAGTGCCTGCTGCTCGCCAATCTTGCCCTGCTGCTCACCCAGCTTACCCATCTGGTCGGCGACTTCGCTGCTGATGATCTGACCGTGCCGGCCGAATTCGGCCTGGAAGCGTGCCACGCGCGCTTGAATCTCGCCCAGATGAGCTTGAACCGCTGCCAGGGCCTGCGCGTCGATTGCCTTCACGTCTATCTGCGCCGTGAGCCGCGGCAAATCCACTTCCTTGATGGTTTTTTGCAGGTCGGCCATTTCACGCTTGAACTCCGGCGTCTCGACGAACTTGACCGCCTGCCGCGAGGTCAGCATGCGCTGCTGCGCGCCCAGCATCGCTTGGCGATGGCCAAGATCCCTTTGCTGTTCGTGCAGAGCCTGCATCGGCTGCAGCAACTCCTGTGCTTTGGCGATGATCTTCGGATCTTCGATCAGGTACGGCTTGCCGTCATGCTGGAAATAAATGTAGTCGCCCGGCTGCCGGGGCAACTCATCGCCCGCGTCGAACATGAGTTTCGAGTGATCGGATTGGATGGCGAGAATCTCCTCCTCGGAATTCTTGCCGTCCGTGTCCTTCTCCACGTCCTTGTCCTGCTCCATGTATGTGTAGCGATGCCGTTTTGCCGGGGGCGCGGGCAGGCTCGCGGGCGCCGGCGGATTGGGCGCGGCCACAACCGGCGTTGCGGGAGCCGGCGGACTTGGTGGGATCAGCGGGGCCGGCGCAGTGGACTGGGACGCGGTGACGGCCGGCACCTGGGCGATGGTCGAGGCGGCTTGCACCCGCACCATGGCGGTGGCAGCCGTCACGGCGAGCATGACGACGCCGGCAGCGATGAAAGGCAGGCGATGTGCCGGGGCAAACGAGCGTTCAAATCCGCGATCGTCCAACAGCCTTTCGATACGCGGCGTCAAGTTGCTGTCGCTCGCCATGGCGACGCCGCTCATCGGCCGGTGAGTCCGGCTGGCAAAGGCCAGCAGGGTTTCGGCATACGAGGTGCGGCTCTCCGCCTCCTGCACCGCCGCGCAATCGCTCAAGGCCTCGCCGAGTTCCGACAGCTGCCGCCGCAGCCACCAACTGAACGGATTGAACCAGAACAAGGCGCAATGCAATCCCGCGAGCGTGTGGATGTAGAAATCCTTCTGCCGGACATGGGCGCGCTCATGCGACAGCACGACGCGCAAGGTCGCCCCATCCCACAAGGTGTAGTTCTCGGGCAGCAGCACCGTCGAAGCGACCGTCACCGGTGTGGCCAGCCGCCCGCTGGTGCGCACGTCGAGATTGCCATCGAACGGAAAAACCACGCGCTCGGCCCGGTTGCGCAGCTGCAGGGCCAGACCCACTCCCGCACAGAGACGCAGCCCCAGCATTGCCGCCACCGTGCAGTAGCCGATCACCGCGAGCGATAACATGCCGTTGGCGGGCGATCCCCGATCGCCCGGCTTGTCCTCCGCGCTCGGAAAACTCTGATCGGGGCTCTGCCCGTCAGCCGAAGGCGACGGCTGGGCAACGGTGCCCGCGTGCTCGCGCAGCGGCTCGCGATCGACGGACTCGGGCGCCAATCCTGAGGCGCTGATCCGCGCTTGCGGCGCCGGCAGAATACGCGGTCCAATCTGCGCCGCCACCAACACCGGCATGCACAGTGCGCCGATGAGCGCCAGCAGCCATGCGGTGCGGCGCGCGCGCACCTGTTCGATGCGCAGCAGCCGCAATGCGGCCAGGATGATGGCGCCCATCACCACGGAGCGCACGGCGGCTTCCAACAACAGATGAGTGCTCATGATTTCTTCCCCTTCTTTGAGGCGGCGATGCGTTCGGCGAGGCGTTGCAGTTCCTTGCGGTCCAGTACCGCGGAATCCACCATGCCGGCCAGCAAGGTTTCCACCGATCCCTCACAGAACCAATCCACGATGCGCTGCACCGCCCGCCCTGCCACCGCCTGGCGCGTTGCCGCCGGGCGGTATAGGAAGGTGCGGTTTTCGATGGAATGCGACAGATAGCCCTTCTCCTCGAGCCGGCGCAGCACGGTGCGGATGGTGGATTCCTTGAGCGGACGGCCCAACTGCAGCAGATGCGCGCGCACCTGGTCGGCGCTCTGCACGCCATGCTCCCAGATCAGTTCGAGAACGGCCCGCTCCAGTTCGCCCAGCTCGGCAGGATCGTGACTTTGAGTAGTGTTACTGTTCATAGTGTTACTGACTGTAACACATAGACACGGCGGCGCAAGTATTTTCGAAATCAGCCGATGGCCCCGCAGCCCTAGCCTTGGCCGCGGTGCAGCTTCAGCAGGCGCCGCCGCTCGCGTTTATCCGGGCGCGTGTCCGGGCGCGGCCGAGAAATGTTGGCAAGCCGCTGCTGCTCTCTTAAGTTTGCGCGGCGTACCGCGCTGGCCGGCGTCTCGCCATAATGAGTCTGCGCCTCGGCCGCCGGTCCGCGCCGCGCCGCCAGCGCAAGCACTTCGAATTCTCCAACCATGCCCTGCAGCGACAGGCTCAATCGATCGCCGATGCGCACGCGGTGCGCGGGCTTGACGCGTTCGCCGTTCAAATGAACCTTGCCGCCGTTGATCGCCGCGGTCGCAAGACTGCGGGTCTTGAAGAATCGGGTATGCCAGAGCCATTTATCGAGGCGATGCGCCTCGCTCTTTTCATCGGTTGTCATAAGTCATCGAATCTCAAAGACGCTATAATACGCGCATGTACGGCAATGAATTTCGAGAGCGCCTGCGGCACGATGCCGAGGCGCTGGAAGCCCAGGGACTGTTGAAACGCGAGCGGGTGATCGGCACGGCCCAAGGCCCGGTCATCGAGCTCGAGGACGGCCAGGAGATGATCAATCTCTGCGCCAACAATTACCTCGGTCTCGCCAATCATCCGGCGGTGATCGAGGCGGCGCGTGATGGCCTCGCGCGTTACGGCTATGGCATGGCGTCGGTGCGCTTCATCTGCGGCACGCAAAGCGTGCACCGCGACCTGGAAGAGCGCCTGAGCGCCTATCTGTCGATGGACGACACGATCCTGTATTCCTCCTGCTTCGACGCGAACGGCGGACTGTTCGAGACGCTGCTCGATGAGCACGATGCGGTGATCAGCGACGCTTTGAATCACGCCAGCATCATCGACGGCATCCGCCTGTGCAAGGCGCGCCGCCTGCGCTATGCCAACAACGACATGAACGAACTGGAACAGGCGCTCAAAGCCTCGCAGGATGCGCGCGTGCGCCTGATCGCGACCGACGGCGTGTTCTCGATGGACGGTTCGATAGCGAAACTCGACGAGATTTGCGATCTTGCCGAGCGCCATGGCGCGCTGGTGATGGTCGACGATTCGCATGCCACCGGCTTCATCGGCGCCAGCGGCCGCGGTTCGCATGAGTACCGCGGCGTCATGGGCCGCATCGACATCCTGACCAGCACGCTGGGCAAGGCCCTGGGAGGCGCAAGCGGCGGCTTCGTTGCGGCCCGCAAGGACATCGTGGCGTGGCTGCGGCAGCGTTCGCGGCCCTATTTGTTCTCCAACAGCATTGCGCCGGCGGTCGCCGCCGCGACCATTGCCGTGCTCGACCTGCTCGAGAGTTCGCCGCAGCTGCGCGAGCGCCTGCACGCCAACGCGCGCCACTTTCGCGAACGCATGCAGGCCTTGGGCTTCAACCTGGTGCCCGGCGGGCATCCGATCATCCCGGTGATGCTGGGCGATGCGCCTCTCGCGGTGCGCCTGGCGGAACGCATGCAAAACGACGGCGTGTATGTGGTGGCGTTCTCATTTCCAGTGGTACCCCATGGAAAAGCGCGAATTCGCACCCAAATGAATGCCGCGCACAGTACTCAGCAACTCGATCGGGTAATTTCGGCGTTTGATCGCTCGGCGCGCGATCTCGGCATAATTCATCAAAGGTAAGCCATGAAAGCACTCGTCAAAGCCCGCGCGGAACCCGGCATTTGGATGCAGGACGTGCCGGAACCCACGGTCGGCCACAACGATGTCCTCATCAAGGTGAATCGTTCCGCGATTTGCGGCACCGACATGCACATCTACAACTGGGATGCGTGGGCGCAAAAGACCGTTCCCGTGCCGATGGCGGTCGGCCACGAGTATTCCGGAGAAATCGTCGAACTCGGCAGCGAAGTGCGCGGTTTCAGCGGCGGCGATCGGGTGTCCGGCGAAGGGCATATCACCTGCGGCCATTGCCGCAATTGCCGTGCCGGGCGGCGCCATCTGTGCCGCAACACCTCGGGGGTGGGCGTGAACAGGCCGGGGGCCTTTGCGGAGTACCTCGCCATTCCGGCGTCCAATGTTTTCAAATTGCCGAAGGCGATCGACGATGAAATCGCCTCGATCTTGGATCCGCTCGGCAATGCCACGCATACCGCGCTCGCCTTCAACGTGGTCGGCGAAGATGTGCTGATCACGGGGGCCGGACCCATCGGCGTGATGGCGGTTGCCATCGCGCGGCACGCGGGCGCGCGCCATGTCGTCATCACCGACGTGAACGACTATCGGTTGAACCTCGCCAAGAAAATGGGCGCCTCGCGCGCGCTCAATATTTCGCATGAGTCGCTCGATGACGCCATGCGCGATTTAGGCATGGAAGAAGGCTTCGATGTCGGCTTTGAGATGTCGGGCAATCCGGCCGCGCTGCGCGAGTTGCTGCGTACCATGAACAACGGCGGCAGCGTCTCCATGCTGGGCATTCCGCCGGGCGAGACCGCGATCGACTGGAACCAGGTGATTTTCAAGGGCCTGACCATCAAAGGCATCTATGGCCGGGAGATGTTCGAGACCTGGTACAAAATGTCGAGCATGCTGCAAAGCGGCCTGGATATTCGGCCGGTCATCACGCATCGATTGGGCATCAACGACTATCTGGAAGGATTTCAGATCATGAATTCCGGAAAGTCGGGGAAAGTCACGCTCGACTGGTCGGCGCTGTGAAAGCCTAGCGCTCGCTCGGCTCGCTGCACCAGCAATAAGAGTACAGTCCGCGCGGATCCTTGAGCCGCGCCAGCACGCGCGCCTGCTCGAGAAAGGGATCGATGAGCCGCTCGAGACCGGTCTGTTGCGGGATAAAGCCGGCCGATTGGGCCAGACGCACCGCCTGCGAACGGATCTGCATCAACAGTTCCTGGCGCAGGCTGAGCTCGGTCTCGATGTAATCCACGTCATAATCCGAACCCAGTTCGGCCAGCTTCGCCGCGGCGTCGGTCGCATCCTTGAGTCCCCCGAGATGATCCACCAGGCCGATGCGCTGCGCGTCGGCGCCGGCCCATACCCTGCCCTGTGCGATCTTGTCCACATCCTCGACGCTCTTCTTGCGGCCGTCGGCCACGCGCCGCAGAAATTGTTGGTAGGCGTGATCGACCGAAGCCTGCAGCAGCTGCTTGGTGACGGGCCCCAGGGCCCGATCCAAGCGCAGGTCGCCGGCGAGCGGCGTGGTGCCCAAGCCATCCACTTTGACGCCGAGCTTCTCCAGCGAACGCTCAAAGGTGGGAATGTAGGAAAATACGCCGATTGATCCGGTGATCGTGGTGGGGCTCGCAAAGATTTGATTCGCCGCCGCGGAGATGTAGTAGCCGCCCGAGGCGGCGTAACTGCTCATGGACACGACCACGGGCTTGCCGGCTTTGCGCAGGGCCTGCACCTCGCGCAGGATTTTCTCGGACGCGAATTCACTGCCGCCCGGGCTGTCCACGCGCAGCACCACGGCCTTTATCGCATGGTCATAGCGCGCCTGGCGTAACAGATCCGAGGTGCTCTCCCCGCCGATCGAACCCGGCAGCCGGCGTCCGTCGAAGATTTCACCCGACGCCACCACGATCCCGACCTTGGCATCCGAGTTGCCTTTCAAGGCACGCTTGGAACGAACCGCCGCAAGGTATTGGTCTACACCGATGCCGTTGAAGGAATGATTGCTGTCGTCCTCGCCGACCAATCCTTTCAAGTCATCCGCCACCTGCCGCCGGCTCTTCAGCGCCGTCACCAAGCCGCGCTGCAGCGCCATTTTTGCGAGATCGCCATTGACGGCCTGCAACGAGGCGGGCTGCGCGGCGATGAATTCCTGCAGTGCATTGGACGGCAGCGACCGCGCCCGCGTGACATCCTGGGAATACGCATTCCACAGTGCCTCGAGCCAGACGGAGGTCTCCTCGCGCTCGCTCGGTGCCATGTCACTGCGGGAAAATTGATCCGTATAGCTTTTGAACGTGCCCGCCTTGAACACGTTCGAATCGACGTCGAGCTTGTCGATGGCATCCTTGTAGTACATGCGGTAGTAGCTGAAGCCGTGCACGGATACCTCCCCCATGGGATCGAGGTACACCTCGCCGGCCTGTGCCGCCAGGTAGTACTGCACCTGGCTGTAGGAGTCGCCCATCGCGATCACGCGCTTGCCGGAGGCGTGAAAGTCGCGCAATGCCGCGCCGATTTCCTGCAACTTCGACAAGCCGGAGGCGTCCAGCTGGTCGAGATCGAGCACGATCAGTTTGATTCTCGAATCCGATTTTGCCGCGGCGATGGCATCGGTGACGTCGCGCAGCAGCGTCTCGGGGGACGGGCCGCCGGAAGCTTCGCCCAGTGCGCGGCGCACGGAATCGCCGGACAGCTGCTCGACCAATTCCCCCTGCGGTGCAATGACCAGCGCCGCGGTGCGCGGAACGGCGGGAATCGAGGTGTGCAGCGCGGCGAGCACGAAACCGAAAATGACGAGCATCAGCACAAGGTGCAGCACCCTGCGGATCCCATCGAGGATGCGCCAGATCAGCCCAAAGAACCCCTTGAGAGCGGATCCGGCGCTCATCTCGCGGTTAAACCTTCTCGTCGATGCGCGCGGCTTTACCGGACAGTTCGCGCAGGTAGTACAACTTGGCGCGGCGCACGTTGCCGCGCCGCTTTACGCTGACTTCGCTGATCGACGGACTGAAGGTCTGGAACACGCGCTCGACGCCTTCGCCGTGCGAGATCTTGCGGACCGTGAACGAGGAATTGAGCCCGCGATTCTTCTTGGCGATCACCACGCCCTCGTAGGCCTGAACGCGCTCGCGGTCGCCTTCGACCACCTTGACCTGCACCACCACGGTGTCGCCCGGATTGAACTCCGGCATCTTGCGCGTCGCGCGCTCATC
>DATAVN010000022.1:0-2017 GCA_036267715.1 Steroidobacteraceae bacterium
TAAGGAAACAGATCGGAAGTACTCGAACTGGCATCACTGCGACATGCGCAGCCCGAACGGCGCCAACAGGCCCTCAAGCGTGACCAAGTTGTTAGCGTAGACGACGTAGAAGCCCGCGAAGATCACCGTCGCCACCAGCGTCGTCCAGATCACCTTTCGCCTCAGATTGGCGACGGTGGGTGCGCCCGGATCGGTACCCGGCGCCATCTCGCCGCTTTCGTGTTGGCTGCGCACACCCCAGGGCAGCACGGCGAACAGCACCACCCACCAGATCAGGAAAAAGACCGCGAGGCCGGTGCTGAGCGGCATTCAGGCCTGCTCCAGTTCCACCAGAGCGCCGGAAAAGTCCTTCGGGTGCAGGAACAGCACCGGCTTGCCGTGGGCGCCGGCCTTCGGCTCGCCGTCGCCCAGCACCCGCGCGCCGGCGGCCTTGAGCGCATCGCGGGCGGCGCCGATATCGTCCACCTCGTAGCAGATATGGTGCATGCCGCCATCCGGATTACGTTCGAGGAACTTGGCGATCGGGGAAGCGTCGCCGAGCGGTTCGAGGAGCTCGATCTTGGCATTGGGCAGCGTAATGAACACCGTGGTCACACCATGGTCGGGCTGCGGCACCGCAGCGGACACCGCGGCACCCAAAACATCGCGGTACACCGCCGCCGCCTTGCCGAGATCGCGCACCGCGATCGCCACGTGATTGAGCCTGCCGATCATGTCTGCCTCTCCTGCATCCCGGCAGGCGCACTTTAACAGCGTATCCGCATCAGCCCCTGCGCGACATTGCCGCTAACCGCGCCGGTATCCGACGAGCAGCGAGTCCGCGATGTCGGGCAAATTCACGACGATGTTGTCAGGCGTCCGGCAGGCAAGCCACCAAAGCTCTGCCGTCGTACTCATGTTGGCCTCCAGGTGCGGCACAAATGGCGGAACGAACATGAAATCACCTTCCGACAAGTCGAAATACTCCTCGAAGTTCTTGCCGAAGTAGATGCGCGCTTGTCCGGAAAGGACGTAAGCGCCGGTTTCGGCTTCGCCATGGTGATGCGGCAACGACCTGAAACCTGGCGCATTGCTGGCCTTGCCAAACCACAGCCGCGTCGCCGGAGTGATTTTCGGTCCGACCCCGCTCACCAGCATCAATCCTCCGGACTGAGCCGTTTGGTTGGATTCGGAGCCTCGCTTCGTCAGCACCGGACGGTCCGCCGCAACCATCGTCATCTCCATTTTAAGGCATGGGCTCCAACCTCACCGGCCAAACTTTGCCGTGAGCTGATCCCGGATCGGGCCGAGGATGCTGGTCTTCTGCTTCTCGGCGCCGGACAGAATGTCCTGCACGATGTCCTTGGGTGAGCGTCCGCTCCAGCCAGAATCACGGAAGTAGATGTTGGCGGCATTGCCGACCACATAAGTGCTCCAGGCCGCAGCCAGTCCCTGGGGCACGGCAGTGATCACCGCGCTGGTGGCGAAGGTGACGGTGCGCAACAGGTCAGCGGCGAGATGCAGGCCGTATTCGGCGGCCGCCATCACGCCCCAGGCGCGCAGGACTTCGAGCACCATCACTTGGGCGTTCTTGATCGAGAAATCGGTGCCATAGATGGCGCCGATGCGCTGCACCAGCACGGTATCGGTGGCCATGCCGCCGAGCACGTCGAACACCGGAAGCGGATTAGCGCCGACGACCAGCGCCTTGCCGAGCATGAAATAATTGATCAGCCGCATAACTTCCTTGCCGCGCACCTGCTGCTTCAGCGTCTTCAGGCGATCGCCTACATCGGCGGCGAACAAGCTGGCGTTGAGTGCGATAATCGCCTTGCCCTCGCGGTCGAGGACTTCGAGCATGCGCGTTTCCAGGGCTTCGATGCGGGGCTGCGGCTGGACCCTGACGACCGCAATGGTGCCGTCGGCCTTGTGGATTTCGCGCTCGATTTCGCGCGGTGACGCCGCGGCGAACACGATGTCCTCGGCGCCGATCCGGTTGCCGACCTTGCGCAGGATCGAGGCGGAGATTTCCCGGATC
>DATAVN010000023.1:0-1748 GCA_036267715.1 Steroidobacteraceae bacterium
GTTGTGTCCGGGCTGCTCAGGAGTCGTCATCAACGCCAGAGTCGCTTGCCGCAGCGGAAATGTGCTGGGGCGGTTCGCAAGCCGATCGAGCAGGGCCTGCGCATAGATGCTGACATCATGCGCCGTCGAGAACACACCGGCGTCCCCGCTTACTCCCCCCATGCGGCGCGCCGTCGGGTCATGCACCGTGCCCCGAAGCAGATAGCCGCAATCGGGATTCTTGCTCGGATCGGCTCTGCTTTCCTCATCAAGTGCCGTTGGTGCAACGCGCGGCAACAGACTGGTGCTCCAGGTGCCGGCAGGACAGGCGACCAGCTCGCGCTCTCTTGGCGCGGGAGCCCGCGCAGTCGCAGCTCCTCTGAGCGTGTGGGGGCCACATGCCGTGGTGGGAGGAAGGTAGCGGGTTTCTTCCATGCCAAGCGGCGCAAAGACATTCTGCTGGACGTATTCGTCTTCGGCCTCGCCGGTGAGTTCTTCGATCAGCGCGCCAAGCAGGATGTAGTTGATGTCGGAATAGCGGAAAACCTCACCGGGACCCGACTGCAACGGCGTGCTCAGCGCACGATGGACGCCTTCTGTTTTGTCGGCTCCGGCCAGGCCCCACGGATCCGCGAGACTTACGTCTATCCCTTCGCCTGAAGTATGGGTAAGCAGCATGCGAACGGTGACTTTTGCACGCTGTGGATCGTTCGCCGTATTGAAGTCCGGCAAATACGTCTGCACAGGATCGTCGAAGGCGACCTTGCCTGCTTCGTAGAGCTGCATGACCGCAGTCGCCGTTGCCAGAGGCTTCGTCAAGGACGCGATGTCGAAGATCGTGTCTTCGGTCATCGGCTCGGCGGGTGCGGGCGATCCGTCCAACCCCGGTTCGCCGGCAAGCGTGCGCGAGCCATACGCCTCGTGGAAGACGGCCGTGCCGGCATGTCCGATCACAACCACACCGCCTGGCAGCTTCTGGGCCGCGATCGCATCGTTCATCAGCGTGGAGATCGGTGCGAATTCGGTTGTGGCAGCCTGTATTCCCTTGCGGCTCAGCACGTACCGGGCCGAGGCCGCCGCCACCAGCATCAGCACGGCGATTCCAACCGCGATGGCTGTCCGCGCAGATGCCTTACTGGCCAGGCCTCGTAGACCGGACCGGCGTAAATGAGAGCCATTGTCGATGCGTACCTGTGCCAGCGTAGTCGGCGAACGGCTTCAGATAGCAGAGCTGGGTGCGGGCGGAATCGGAATCGGCGCGAGTGAGTTGCCTTTCCGGATTGACGAACAGTTCTGCGGAGCTGGCAGGCCGGCGAAACGCTGTTTGATCCAAGCGATCGAGTTGTGCAACCAGATCGGGACGCTCCAGATGTGGCTGAGCGCGGCGTACTCCTCGTAGTACACGGTTACGCCCTTCGCGCAGTAGTCGCGAGCGAGCGTGCGCACATCCCCGGCAATCATTACGCCGTCGCCGGCGCCGATCCCCTTTTTATTTCCCGGGGTACCCTCGAGCCCGCCGTTGGCACCCTGACCGATGAACAGCGGGATCGTCGGCGTACCGCCAGTACCCATGATCAGCTTGTTAGCGCAGCCGACGTAGAGCGGCAGGTCCTCCGGAGTCGGGTAATCGGAGCTGACCAGATCCCTCCACTTCAGACCGGGGTACTGACCCAGCACGTTGATGATCGACGCGGTCTGCATTTGGTGAAAAATCCTGGCGCCGTTGGGGGTCAGGTATTGCGCCAGCTCGGTCTCGATCTCGAATCCGC
>DATAVN010000024.1:0-1650 GCA_036267715.1 Steroidobacteraceae bacterium
CCCGCGCTCAATGTGCCGTGGGACGCGCTGGTGCCGCGGGCGCCAGTGAAGAAGCGAAAGATCCCCGTGGTCGCGCCACTCGCCGCAGCGGTGTATTGGTCGTCGAAAATCTCGATCACCCATTTGCCGCGGCCGACCGGAATGCCGGCGACGCTGGCGATATACTCGGCCTCGAGCCGGCTCTGCGCGGCGGCGCCATGGCTCGCGTCGGCAGCGAATACCGAAGCAGCCGTCACCGCCGCGACGACGGCGGCAGGCACGGCATCGCGGCGAAGCCGTTTCAGAAGCACGGACACGGAAGAGACAGCCTCCAACTCCGCCCGCACCGGCGGAGATTACGCCACACCATTATGGGGGCACCGCCAAGGCGCCAACCCGATTTATCCAAGCGTGGACCAGCCCTTAAGTGTTTTGTCGGAGAATGCGTCGTTTGTGTGGTTCCACACGCGCGAGTCACCTACGAGAAGAGCACCGACGGCCGCGGCCCGCGCTTGACGCTGGCGGGGGCCCTCCATTATAGCTCCGCGCGTCTCCCATATGTCGACAGGTGGCGGCGGAAGCCGGGGACAGCTTTTAAGGATTTGATTGCCATGGCGTGGCGTTGCGAATTGACCGGAAAAACCCGCCAGATCGGGAACCGGGTGAGCCATTCGAACCGCAAGACCAAGCGGCGGTTCCTGCCCAACCTGCTCAACGTCACGCTGCAATCGGACGTCCTCAATCGCTCGGTGCGGCTACGGATTTCGGCCAATGCGCTGAAGACCGTTGACCACCGCGGTGGCCTCGATGCGTTCCTGGTCGTCGCCAAGGACGCGGAACTGTCGCCGCGGGCGCTGGAGCTCAAGCGGCAGGTGGTCAAGAAGCGCGCCCCCGCGGCTGCTGCTTAGTTCTTTTTCTTTTGCATCGTCGGCGGGCGGATTGCCCGGATAGGCGGCGGGAGCCAGTCCAGCTGCCGCCGCGGCGCGGCTTCGCGCTAGCCTAGTAGTCCGATTCTAACATTCGCATCCGGTTCTGCAGCTTCTCATGCGAATGTTAGAATCTAAAGGACCACCAGCAAATATAAGCGCTAGTGGAGCTTTTGGATTTGACACTCGCTTCACGAGTTTACGGCCAGGTGGGTAGCGAATGTCAAATCCGCTCCACTAGAATTGCTGAAGCTGCTCGACGCTGATGCCGAAATCCGGGAATCGGAACATCACGTTAAGGGTCACGAGCAGGCCGATCGCGCAGAACGCGATGATCATGAACAGATTGGGATCGGCTATGGCGGCGCGCAGCCAAGCGCGGGCGGGCTTGATCGAGCGCGAGGTGTTGGTGCTCACATAATGGTTTATGGGCAAATGAGTCATCGGTGACTCTCCTGATTGCGGCCCGGCCGGATGGATCCTTGGCGTTGCCATCACGGCCTTTGACCTGTTCGATGCCGCTATCCTAGTCTCCTGCCGCCCAGCGCTCTGTGCTGCGCGTCACAGAAAATACGACCGGCGGCGCTGCCCCTATCGCCAAGGACGACCGTCGCGCCGCATGCAATTGTCGCCTAGGATGAGGGTGTCCGCCCTTCATGCGCGAGGCCATGATGGCGAAGAATCCGGCCACCGATCGCGCCAGCAAATTGCTGCAAAAATGCACGCTGTTTGCCGCGCTCGACGA
>DATAVN010000025.1:0-89679 GCA_036267715.1 Steroidobacteraceae bacterium
TTGGCCACGGCGGTGGTCACGTCCGCGATGTTGCGCACCTGCGAGGTGAGGTTGGTGGCCATGGCGTTGACCGAATCGGTGAGATCCTTCCAGGTGCCGGCGACGCCGGGCACGACCGCCTGGCCGCCGAGCTTGCCCTCGGTGCCGACCTCGCGGGCCACGCGCGTCACCTCGGCGGCGAAGCCGTTGAGCTGGTCCACCATGGTGTTGATGGTGTCCTTGAGCTCAAGGATTTCGCCCTTCACGTCGACGGTGATCTTGCGGGAGAGATCGCCCTTGGCCACGGCGGTGGTCACGTCCGCGATGTTGCGGACCTGGCCGGTCAGGTTGTTCGCCATCATGTTCACGTTGTCGGTGAGGTCCTTCCAGGTGCCGGCGACGCCGGGGACCTGGGCCTGGCCGCCGAGCTTGCCTTCGGAGCCGACCTCGCGGGCCACGCGGCTCACCTCCGAGGCGAAGGAGTTGAGCTGGTCCACCATGGTGTTGATGGTGTTCTTGAGCTCGAGGATCTCGCCGCGGACGTCGACGGTGATCTTGCGGGAAAGGTCGCCCTTGGCGACGGCGGTGGTGACGTCGGCGATGTTGCGCACCTGGCCGGTCAGGTTGGCCGCCATGAGATTGACGTTGTCGGTGAGGTCCTTCCAGGTGCCGGCGACGCCGGGCACCTGGGCCTGGCCGCCCAAACGGCCCTCGGTGCCGACCTCGCGGGCGACGCGCGTCACCTCGGCGGCGAAGCCGTTGAGCTGGTCCACCATGGTGTTGATGGTGTTCTTCAGGGCGAGGATCTCGCCCTTGACCTCGACGGTGATCTTCTTCGAAAGGTCGCCCTTGGCCACCGCGGTGGTCACGTCCGCGATGTTGCGGACCTGCCCGGTGAGGTTGTTCGCCATCGAGTTGACGTTGTCGGTGAGATCCTTCCAGGTGCCGGCGACGCCGGGGACCTGGGCCTGGCCGCCGAGCTTGCCCTCGGAGCCGACCTCGCGGGCCACGCGGCTCACCTCGGAGGCGAAGGCGTTGAGCCGGTCGACCATGGTGTTGATCGTCTCCTTGAGTTCGAGGATTTCGCCCTTCACATCGACCGTGATCTTGCGGGAGAGATCGCCGCGGGCCACGGCGGTGGTCACGCCGGCGATGTTGCGCACCTGGGCCGTCAAGTTCGAGGCCATGGAGTTTACGTTGTCCGTCAGATCCTTCCACGTGCCGGCCACGCCGGGCACTTCCGCCTGGCCGCCGAGCTTGCCTTCCGTGCCGACTTCCCGTGCCACGCGGCTGACCTCGGAGGCGAAGCCGTTGAGCTGATCGACCATCGTATTGATGGTGTTCTTGAGTTCGAGAATTTCGCCGCGCACGTCGACCGTGATCTTCTTCGACAAATCGCCGTTGGCGACGGCGATGGTCACCTCCGCGATGTTGCGCACCTGGGCCGTCAGATTCGACGCCATGGAATTCACGCTTTCGGTCAGATCCTTCCAGACGCCGGTCACTTCGCGGACCTGGGCCTGGCCGCCGAGCTTGCCGTCGGTGCCGACCTCGCGCGCCACGCGTGTGACTTCCGAGGTGAATATGCTGAGCTGTTTGATCATCGTATTGACGATGTTGGCGGAGCGCAGGAATTCGCCCTTGAGCGGCCGGCCGTCGACATCCAGCGGCACGGTTTGCAGCAGATCGCCGCGCGCCACCGCGGTGACCGTGCGGGTCACGGCGGTGGTCGGCCACAACAGATCATCGATGAGCGCGTTGACGGAGTCTTCCATGTCGGCCCACGCGCCATCGGTCAGTCCGAAGCGCACGCGCGTGCGCGTCTTGCCTTCGTGGCCGACGACATCCCCCACATGCTCGAGCTGTTGCGCGATGCGCGCGTTGGCGGCGACGATGCTGTTGAATGCATCGCAAATCTTGCCGGCGACACCGGTCTGATGGCCGGGCAAACGCACGGAAAAGTCGCCGGCCTGCATGGCGTGCAGCGCCTTCAGCAATTCGTATTGATTGAGTTCCGGCGAGATGGCCGCGCGGCCATTGGCGGAGTTGCGCGATTTGAGCGGCCCGTTGCGCGCCTTGGCGGTGGCGGGCGAATTCTGATCCATGATCGATCTCCGGGCCGCCGACAGGTCAGCCGCGAGGCAAGCGTTTGATCTTCATCCCATCAGCGCGAAAAGTTATGAACCGATGTCCAGATCGTGTTAGCCGTTGGCGCGGGCTTTTATAGGGCGAGCTTAGGCAAGCACTCCGCGCGAAAGCTTGGCAAAGGGATCGCCGAAAGTCCAAGCTTCCACGCCGCTCGCGCTTCCGAATTTCGTGTAGGAAATGTCCGACAGCCGGGACCCGGGGGCCCCGGGGGCCTGCCGGACAATCGACTTAATCGATCGGACTAACGATCAAGCAGCCTGATCGAGCGCCAGCCATATCGCCTTGGGCACGGTAAAATTCTCGATGGCCGCATCGCCGTGCTCGCGGCCCAGACCTGATTCGCCGGATCCGCCCCACGGCAGCCGCACATCGGTGTAACCATAGGTATTGATCCACACGGTACCGGCCTTGAGCGCGCCCGCAATGCGATGCACCCGCCCGATATCGGCGCTCCAGACGCCCGCGGCCAGGCTGTAGGCGGTGCCGTTGGCGATGCGCAGCGCGTCCTGTTCGTCATCGAACGGAATGACCGACAGGACCGGGCCGAAGATCTCTTCCTGCGAGATCCGCATCCGGTGCTCGACGTTCGCAAACACGGTGGGCTCGACGAAATAGCCCTGATCGCCGCGGCGCGCGCCGCCGGCGACCACCGAGGCGCCCTCGGCCCTGCCGATATCGATGTAGTCGAGCACGGTCCTCATCTGCCCGGCCGAAATCACCGGGCCCATCGTGGTGCTTGGATCCGACGGATCGCCGACGCGGATGGAACGCGCACGTTCAGCCAGGCGCTGCACGACTTCATCGTATGCCGGCCTTTGCACCAGCACGCGCGAGCCCGC
The DNA here is from genome assembly GCA_036267715.1 of Steroidobacteraceae bacterium. Taxonomy (GTDB): domain Bacteria; phylum Pseudomonadota; class Gammaproteobacteria; order Steroidobacterales; family Steroidobacteraceae; genus Bog-1198. Next base: position 2,967 of record DATAVN010000025.1, read on the forward strand.
GGAACACACCTGGCCTGCGTTGAAGAAGATTCCCGAGGCTGCGGCGCGAACCGCCCGCTCGAGGTTGGCATCCGCGAAAATCAGATTGGCGGACTTGCCGCCGAGTTCCAGCGTCACTTTCTTGAAGTTGCCGGCCGCCCCCTGCATGATTCCATGCCCGACCTTGGGGGAACCGGTGAAGGTCACCTTGTCGACACCCGGATGCCGCACCAGCGCCTCACCGACCACGCTGCCCTTGCCGCACACGACGTTGAACACGCCCGGCGGCAGGCCCGCCTCGACGAATATTTCAGCCACCCGCAGCATCGACAGCGGCGTCAGCTCCGCGGGCTTGACCACGACGGTGCAGCCGCAGGCCAGGGCCGGCGCGATCTTCCACATGCCGATCATGAGCGGAAAATTCCATGGCACGATGGCGGCGACCACGCCAACCGGTTCGCGCACCGTATAGGTCAGTGCGTCCGGGCGCGCCGGTATCACCTGGCCGGTGATCTTGTCGCACCAGCCGGCGTAGTAGCGCACGGTGTCGATGACCGCGGCCATGTCCTGGCGCCGAACCGCCGCGAGCGGCTTGCCGGCATCCAGGCTCTCTATTTCAACGAGCTCGTCCTGATACTGCTCCAGCAGCGCCGCGGCTCGCTGCAAAATGCGGCCGCGTTCGGCCGCGCGTATACCGCTCCAAACCTTGAGCGCGGCACGCGCCGCGCTGACGGCCTGATCCACGTCAGCCTTGCCGCCTTGAGCAACCTCTGCGATCGGCTGCTCGGTCGCGGGGTCGAGATCGATGCTGTACTCGCCCGTCGAGGGCGCGACATGCCGGCCGTCGATGAACAAATCATGCTGTTTAAGATCGACTTTCTGATCCATATGCTCTCCTGGGGCGACCCTTGAGTTGGCCGCGCCAACCACTGAAATGGCGGCATTCAGTGTCTAATCAAGAGAGGGAGGCGTCCAATCGTTTGCAATGATCGGCTGATAAGTGGGGCCGATCAGGCGTAAATGCTAGTCGAGGGCGCGGTCAAAACGTTTCTGTAACTCAAGGCCGCGCGCAATCTCCCAGACCGCGGCGGTAATCGGCGCGAGCGCAGGGCGATTGCGTGCAATCAAGCCGATGGCACGGGTCAGATACGGCAGCAACGGTCGGGCCTGCACGCGCCCCAGATCGTAAAAATCGAGCAGGCTATGCGGCACGATGCTGAACAATCCCGCCTCGCTGACGTGCGCGTACAGCGAAAAAATGGAATCGGTTTCCAGGATCACGTCTGCTTTCGCGCCCGCGCGCCGAAACGCCGCATCGATCACCTGACGGTTGCGCATTTTCCCGGTCAAAAGGCACAGCGGCAGCCGCCCAGCCTGCTCCCAGGTGAGCGTGGCTTCGAGCTTTGCCTTGCGGCTGGACAGCAGCACATAGCGCTCATCGAACAGATGCAGCGACTCGAAGCCATCGATGGTTTTTTCATCCAGATAAGTGAGACCCAGATCCAGCTCGAATCGGTCGAGCTGACTGGCGATCGCTTCGGTGCTCAGGGACGAGATCGCGTAGCGAATATTCGGATATATGGCACGGCAGGGCGCGGTGACGAAGGCGCTGACGGTCATGGTGGTCGGTATGGCGCCGACGCGCAGCGTACCGGCCATGCTGGATTTCGCAATGCTTGCGTCCTCGCGCATGTGCGACAGAGAGGTGAGTGTCTGTTGCGCCCAGAGCAGCACCCGCTCACCCTCCGCCGTCAGCCCCATGAAGCGCCGGCCGCGCTGTACGATCATGATGCCGAGTTCTTTTTCCAGGCTCCGAATCGCGGAGGACAGCGCAGGCTGCGAAACATGACAGGCCTCCGCCGCCTTGGCGAAATGCTTTTCCCGCGCGAGTGTGACCAGGTAATCGAGCTGCCGGATGAACATGGCAGCATCTTGCCGCATATTGCCGCGATCTTGCTCAAATATTCGGCAGCGATTAGATTCGCTGCATGAACCTGCCCAATGAGATGACGGTCGTCGAGATTGCAGCACCCGGCGGCCCCGAACAGCTTCGCAGTGCGCGCAGACCGGTTCCGCAGCCCGGCGACGGCGAGGTGCTGGTGCGCGTGCGGGCCGCGGGTGTCAACCGGCCTGACGTCATGCAACGCCAGGGGCGTTACCCGCCGCCGCCCGGCGCCTCCGACCTGCCCGGCATGGAAATCGCGGGAGAAATCGCCGCGTTGGGGGCGCGCGTCTCAGGCCTGTCGGTCGGCGACAAGGTCGCTGCATTGCTGCCGGGCGGCGGCTATGCCGAATATGCGGTCGCAGCCGCTGCGCTGGCGATGCCGATCCCTGCGGGCTTGAGCATGATCGAGGCGGCTGCGATTCCCGAAACGTTCATGACGGTCTGGACCAATCTGTTCGAGCGCGCCCGTTGCAAATCGGGCGACATCGTCCTCATTCATGGCGGCACCAGCGGGATCGGCACCACCGCCATTCAACTCGCCAAGGCGTGGGGCGCGCGTGTATTCGCGACCGCCGGATCGGACCAGAAGGCGCGGGCCTGCGAGGCATTGGGCGCGGTGCGCGGCATCAACTATAAAACCGAGGATTTCGTCGAGGTCATTCGCGCGGAAACCAAAGGTTACGGCGTGGATATCACTCTGGACATGGTTGCCGGCAGCTACGTGCAGCGCAATTTGGAAATAGCGGCGGTCGAAGGCCGCATCGTCACGATTTCAACATTGGGTGGCACGCGCGCCGAGATCAATCTCGGCACGATCATGCTCAAGCGCCTGACCCTGACCGGCTCGACCTTGAGATCGCGCACGGTTGCGCAAAAGGCATCGGTGGCCGCCGGGGTGCGTGAAAACGTCTGGCCGCTGATCGCAGCGGGCAAGGTTCGTCCGGCGATTTTCAAAACCTTCCCGCTCGCGGATGCCAGTGAAGCTCACCGCCTCATGGAGTCGTCGAATCACATCGGCAAGATCGTGCTGGTCACTTGAATCACGCGCCCAGAATCGTGCCGAGTGCAAGCCCCGCCTCGGCACAGAACTGCGGCGCGGAAACCTTCTTGCCGCCGTGGTAGCGAAGCTTGAACACCTCGATCTGACCGCCTTGGGCTGAGACCCTCAAACTCTCCTGGTCGATGGCGGTCACGGCGCCGATTCGGCCCTTCACCTGGGAAAAAGTGCGTGCCGCATGCTTGCGGACATCGTACAACTGCAGCTTCTTTTGATTGAACAAAGTCCACGCGCCGGGCGCCGGGTCGCAACCGCGGATCAAGTTGTAGGTTTGATCGACGTGGCTGTGCCAGTTGATGCGTGCTTCCGGGTCGCGGCACCAGCCTTCATAGCTCGCTGCGGATTCATCCTGAGCGACGGCGTGCGCATTTCCGCTGACCACCAGTTCCGCCGCCTCCATGAGCGCTTCGATTCCCATTGGAAACAGTCTGCCGAAGTACACCTTGCCGACCGTTTCATCCGCTCCGATCGCCGTCTCCTTCTGCAGAATGATGGGTCCCTCGTCGAGTCCGTCCACCGGTCGAAAAATGGTCAACCCGGTGCGGGTATCGCCCAGGATGATCGGCCAATTGATCGAACTGGGTCCTCGATAGCGCGGCAACAACGAGGGATGGAACTGGATCGTCCCATGGCGCGGAATGGTTGCGAAATCCTGGGGCACAAACTGCAGCACATAGGCAAGAACGGCAAGATCGACGTCCAATGCCTGCAGCGCGCGGCGCGCTTCCTCGACCCTGAGCGAGGGAAGTGCGTAAACCGGGATTCCGGCCTGTTCCGCGCCCAGCCGCAGAAGATCAGGCGCCTCACCCGGCTTCTCCGGGGCGCAGAATACTCCCGCGATCGTATCTCCCCGCTTGACGAAAGCGTCCATGGCAGCCTTGCCGAAATCCCGTTGACCAACGATGGCAATGCGCATGCTTCCTCCTGATATCTTATATATCATCGCTAAACATGGGCTAGAATGCCCTAAAGGTGGCTTCAGGGCATGATTGACACCAGATTACGGGAGATCGAGATGGCAGGTCGAAATTTTCTGTTTGTTCCCGGTCCGACCAACGTGCCGGACCGGGTGTTGCGAGCAATGTCCGTGGCCTCCGAGGACCACCGTTCACCGGATTTTCCGGCTCTGACCCGCTCCTGCCTCGACGGCTTGAAGCCGGTATTCAAGACGACTCGCGCTCATCCCATCCTTTTCCCCTCTTCGGGCACCGGCTGCTGGGAAGCGGCACTGACCAATTGCCTCAACCCAGGCGACAAAGTCCTGATCGCGCGCTTCGGGCAGTTCAGCCATTTGTGGGCGGATATGTGCCGCCGGCTCGGCTACGAGGTTGATTTGCTCGAGACCCCCTGGGGTGAAGGAGCGCCCATCGATCGACACCTCGCGGCCTTGGAGTCGGATCGACAGCACAAGATCAAAGCGGTGCTCGTCTGCCAGAATGAAACCGCCACCGGCGTGACCAGCGATGTTGCCGCCATCCGGCGCGCCATGGACAGCGCCAAACATCCGGCGCTGCTGTTCGTGGATTCGGTGAGCGCTTTGGCCAGCATCGATTTCCGGATGGACGAATGGGGCGTTGACGTGTGCATCAGCGGATCTCAAAAGGGACTGATGCTGCCGGCCGGGCTGGGCATCACCTGCATCAGCGAGAAGGCGCTCGAGCGCGCCAGGCAGGGCGGTTCGCGGCGCTGCTATTTCGATTTTGGCGACATGGTCGCCGCCAATGCCTCCGGCTATTTCCCCTACACGCCGTCGCTGCAGATGATGCGCGCATTGCGCGAAGCCTTGAGCATGCTCGCCGAAGAGGGTCTTGCCAACGTCTTCCGCCGCCATGCCTACCTCGCCGGCGGTGCACGCGCGGCAGTCATGCAGGGATGGAAGCTCGGGCTGTGCGCGGCCGCACCGCAGTGGTACTCCGATACGGTCTCTGCGGTCATGGTTCCGGCGGGCATCGATGCCGCCGGGATCATCGCCCGGGCCTACACGCGCTACAATTTGTCGCTGGGTGCCGGCTTATCGCAGGTCGCCGGAAAACTGTTCCGCATCGGTCATCTGGGAGACCTCAACGAAGTCATGCTGCTCGGCGCGATCGCCGGATCGGAAATGGCCATGCTCGACGTCGGCATGAAGATTGAGCCGGGCAGCGGCGTCGCAGCCGCGCAGGCGTACTGGCGGAAATCTTGACCAAGCGCGTGGTGTTTCTCGATCGTGCCTCGCTCAAGGCGCGGATGCGCCCTTTCGCGTTTGCCGCCGACTATATCGAGCACCAGAAAACAGCGGCAGCCGAGGTCGCCGCACGGCTCGAAGGAGCCGACATTGCCCTCATCAACAAGGTCCCCATGCGCGCCGAGACCTTGCAGCGTCTGCCGCGGCTCAAGATGATCGCGGTGGCCGCGACCGGATATGACGTTGTCGATGTCGCCTTCTGCAAGCAACACGGAATCGCCGTGGCCAATATCCGAAACTATGCGGTGCACACCGTACCGGAGCATACATTCGCCTTGATTCTTGCCCTGCGGCGCAATTTGATCGGCTACCGCCAGGATGTCGAGGCCGGGCTGTGGAATCGATCGGAGCAGTTCTGCCTTTTCACGCACGACATCGGCGATCTCTACGGCGCGACTCTCGGCATCATCGGCGAGGGCGCGATTGGCCAGGCCACGGCGGCCATCGGCCGCGCCTTTGGCATGCGCGTGCTGTTCGCCGATCATCCGCCTCCAAAAATGCAGGGTGTGCAGTTCACGCCCTTCGAGGAAGTGCTGGCGCAGTCGGACGTGCTGTCCCTGCATTGTCCGCTGCTGCCCGCAACCCGAAACTTGATCGACATCCGGGCGTTTCGCAAAATGAAGCGCAATGCGCTGCTCATCAACAGCGCGCGCGGCGGATTGGTGGACGAAGCCGCCCTGATCCAGGCGCTTGACGAGGGATTGATCGCCGGCGCGGGCTTCGATGTGCTCACGACCGAGCCCCCCACTGACGGCCATCCCCTGCTCGATGTGCGCCGGCCGAATTTCATTCTGACGCCGCATGTGGCCTGGGCGTCGGACGGCGCCATGCAATTCCTGGCCGATCAACTGGTCGACAACGTCGATGCGTGGGTGGCGGGCAAGCCCCGGCATCTGGTGACCGGCGAGGCTTGATACAATGAGCGGCGATGAAAAAGCTCCTGTATCAATTGGACACGGACACTCACCCTTCCGTTTTCGACAACGTCGTCGGCTACGACGGCGGCGCTGAGCACATCTCGGCGTACGGCGGCGTGACCGCCGCCAATGTGGGTGTCCTGGTGGACGGCGCGATCTTTACCCGCCCTCCGAAGGACAAGAAGAACACCGCTCTTTTCCTGGGCGGCTCTAACATGGCGCAGGGCGAGGCGGTGCTCGCCGCGATCCGCGGCAAATTCTTCGCGAAATTTCGGGTATCGGTGATGTTCGACTGCAACGGATCGAACACCACCGCCGCGGCCGCGGTTGCCTGGCTGGCGCACGGCCGCAATCTCGCCGGCAAGCGTGCCGTGGTGTTGGCCGGTTCCGGCCCGGTGGGTCAACGCGCGGCAGTGCTGCTGGCGCGCGAAGGAGCGCAGGTCGCCGTCACCGGGCGCAAGCTCGCCGTCGTGCAAGCGGCATGCGAGGCGGTCAAGGCGCGCTTTGGGGTCGAGGTGGAATCCATCGAGGCGGCCACCAACGGCGCACGCGCCGCGGCGCTGCAAGGTGCACACCTCGTGCTCGCCACCGGCGCATCGGGTGTCACGCTGCTCGAGGCAAGACACTGGCAGGGGAACCCCTCGCTGGAGTTGATCGCCGACGCCAATGCCTCACCCCCCGCCGGCGTCGAAGGCGTGGGAATGAGCGATCGCGGCGCCGGCAGTCACGGCAAAATCCTTTACGGGCCTTTGGGCTTCGGTGCGCTCAAGCTCGCCGTGCATCGCGCCTGCATCGCGCGCTTGTTCGAGCAGAACGATTTGGTGCTCGACGCCGAGGAGATTTACGCCACGGCAAAAGGGATGGTCGGAGCATGATCACGCAGCGGCCTCTCGAGTCGTTCCTGGATGATCTTGCGGGCGGTGCGCCCACCCCGGGCGGCGGCAGCGCGGCCGCCATCATGGGCGCGATGGGCGCGGCGCTCGTGTCGATGGTTTGCAATGTCAGCATCGGCAAGAAGGGACTGGAAGCGATTGCGACCGACATGCTGGCGGTGCGCGATGAGTCCGAGCGGTTGCGCGCACGCTTGACCGCAATGGTCGCCGAGGATGTGGCGGCGTTCGACGGACTGATGGGCGCCTATCGGCTGCCCAAAGCCAGCGAGGAGGAAAAGCTACGGCGCTCCGAAGCGATCCAAGCGAGCTTGCGCGCCGCGACGGAGACGCCCCTCGCCTGCGCGCGTGCCTGCGCCGAGGTGATCGCGCTCTCCCGCCGCGCCGGCGAAAAAGGCTATGCGGGAGTGATCAGCGACGCCGGTGTCGGCGTGTTGGCGGCAAACAGTGCGCTGCGCAGTGCCGCGCTCAATGTCTACATCAACGCTCCCTCGCTCAAGGATCGGGCCTACGCCCAGGCCGCCGTCGCTGAAATGGAAAAGCTGCTCGATGATGCTGCGCGCGAGAGCGAAGCCGTGTTCGAACTGGTGCGCAGCCGCCTGGGTTGAGTCCTCGGACCCTTCCCGCCCCTCGGGCGCTTTCCGCCCGCGCCGTTGTCATCGTTTAACCTGTTGATTTAATGGCTATTCTGATAGCCTTGACATCCTTTTATCAAGTTGGTACCTTTATATCACAAGGTAGCTTTATACAAATGACGCCAGACGCGAAATTCAATCCCATCCGCAAAGGCCTGCTGGAGTTCCTGATTCTGCAAATCATCTCGGCGGATAAGGTCTATGTGGCCGACATGATGAAACGCCTGCAAGAAACCGACTTCGCGACCCAGGAAGGCACGCTCTATCCGCTGTTGAGCAAAATGCGGCGCGAGGAATTCGTCGACTACGAGTGGCAGGAGTCGGAGTCCGGTCCGCCTCGCAAGTACTACAAGCTGACCGCCAAGGGCAAAGCCCAGCTGGCGGAGTTCAAGGACTATTGGGCATATCTGAACACAACCATCAACCAGTTAGGTCGCTGAGCATGAACACGGTCATCATCATCAATCTGAACGGAAATGCGTTTCATCTCGAAGATGCGGGCTTTCAGAGCCTGCGAGCCTATCTGGAACGGGCTCAAGCGCAGCTCAAGGACAATCCCGACAAGACCGAGATCATGGCCGATCTCGAGCAGGCGATCGCCGACAAGTGCGCACGCTTCCTGCAGCCGCACAAGAATGTGCTGAGCGCGGCGGAGATCGACGAGGTCCTCAAGGAAATGGGACCGGTGCAAAGCGAAGACGCGCCCGCCACCGGGGCGGCACCTGACGATCATCCGCCTCGTCCGGAGACCAAGACCGCCGGCGCCGCCGGGAGTGCGCCGAAGCGGCTGTACCAGATTCGCGAAGGCGCAATGCTCAGCGGCGTTTGCGCCGGCCTCGCCGCCTACTTCAACATCGACGTGACGATCGTACGCATCGCATTCGTCCTGTTGACGGTGCTCACCTCGGGCATCTGGATACTGGTCTACCTGGTGATGATGCTGGTGGTTCCCTTTGCGAACACCGGCGAGGAGCATGCCGCGGCGGCCGGTGCGCCCTTCAATGCGCAGGAGGTCATCGATCGCGCCAAGAAGCATTACGCGGAGTTCAAGGACAGCAAGGAATGGCGCCGTCACTGGCGTCAGCAGCGTCGCGAATGGCGCCGCAGGTGGCATGAGGGCGCGTATTGGTGGGGCCACAATCTGCAGCGCAACGTTCATCAGTTCAGCACCGGCGCAGGATACGGCGGCCATCTGGGTGCGGCGTTGCTGATTCCGTTTCTCGCGGTGTTCAATGCGGTGCTGTTCTGCGTGTGGATCGCCGCCATCGTGTCGCTCGCCACCACGGGTACGATTTTCGGCTGGGTCATCGGCGGCTCAGTCCCGCTCTGGGTCTCGATCGTGATTCTGATGGTCTTTTACGGCATCATCTCGCGGCCGCTGCGCCATGCCCGGCGCGCCATCTACTTCGGCACCAACGGCCACAACTATATGTGGTTCGCCGCATGGTATGAAGTTCTATCGACCGGTGTATTGATCGCGGTTTGCTGGTTTGCCTACACCCACGTGCCGCAGGTGCATGAATTCTTTCAGCACTTCGTGCAAAACTGCACCATCATGTGGAACAACTTCATGGATTCGATGCACCACGCGCCGCTGCGCCAGCCGACCACTTCAGCCTTCAGTGCCCGACTGCCGGCCATCGTGGGAGCGGCTTCGGCCAGCGCGTTCATGGCTCTGCGGATGTGATGCCCCGCGGACTCAGCCGAAGGGTCCGCGCGGCGCCGCCGGCAATGGCGGCGGCACCCAGACGCCGGTCGCGATCTTGCCGCCCTTGGCGGAGAGCGCCAGTTCGATGAATTTATCGGTGATGTTCGGCTCATACCCTTCGGTATGGCCCTTTTGCCAATTGGCGAAAGAGCCGTAGCCGTGCAGGCTCAATATGATGTTCACCTTGTCGCCCGGCTTGTAGTCGGCCGGACAATCGAGAAAAAAGCTGCGGCGGGTTTTGAGCTCGACCGAATCGCCGGGTTGCGTCAGCACCGAAGCCGGGCAATCCGTATCCGGACAATGATAGGCCGGCGGCGCCGCGCAATTGACGCCGAGCAAGCCGCGCGCCTGCTGCGCCATGGCCGCGCCCGCGGCAAACACGCTCAAGCTCACGAGCGCACGAACGATGTTAAGCAAGGCAGTATGCAGTCTCATTGCCAGCTCCCCGACTGTTTGCAAATCTCGATCGTTAATATAATCCTACTATACTATTGCCATTGCGACGCCTCGAGCAATTTCTGCCTGTAAATGGGCCTGACGATCAGCAGCAGGACGACGGCGGTTACCGCAGCGCAGAACACCACCATGATCAGGCTGTAACGAATCTTCAGCGGATCGTGAAACAGGTGCTCATTGAGCAGCGGCACCAGTGTCGGTCCGACGCCCAGCCCCAGGACATTGACCACGAACAGATAGACGGACGATACCTGCGCGCGATACTGGTTGGGCGTGACCTGGTTGACAGCCATGGGCCCGACTCCGTTATAGGCGTTGAATGTGAGCCCCGATATGAATATCGCCACCCAAACCAGTGTCACGGTCGGCATGAGGGTGGGTAGACTGGCGAACACGGCAATGCCGCACGCCGAAATCAAGGCAACTACGATCGGCGCATCCTTGCTGCCCGCGCGGGTCAGACGGTCGCACAGGATGCCGGCCAACAGCATGCCGGTCGAATTCATCAACACGGTCGAGACGCCGAGCACCTTGCCCACCTGGCCATAGCCGACACCGTAGGCTCGAATTATCGCCGTCGGCAGCCAGGCGGCCACGCAATATCCGCACATGGACAGCAGCGCGAGCGCGACAAAGTGCAGAGCGTAAAATTTGCGGTTGGCCCAAACGTATCCGAGGACTTCACTCAAGGGGGGCCTTAGCGGCGCCGCAGGCGTGCTCCCCGCCCCGGTTCGCAGCAGCCCGCGGCGCGCCGGCTCGCGAAACGTCAGCAACAGCAGCGGCAGCAAAATACCCGGCGCTCCCGTGACGATGAACACCATTTGCCAGGCACGTACTTCGCCGAGCAGCGGCAGCGTGTAGCTCGCCCCGGCATGAGACACCGCCGCTACGACGATGCCGCCGACCAGAAAGGCGATTCCAGCGCCTATGGTGATGCCGATGTTGTAGACGCCGAATGCGCCGCCCAACCTCGAGCGCGGGAAGCTGTCGGTGATGATCGAATAGGCGGCCGGCGACAGCGCCGCTTCGCCGACCCCCACACCGATGCGCGCGATGAACAATTGGATTGCGGTGCGGGCGAGCCCGCACGAGGTCGCCATGATCGACCAGATGAACACCCCGCCGGCGATGATCGCCCGCCGGTTGTGGCGGTCCGACAGGCGCGCGATCGGCAGGCCGAGAAACGTATACAGCAACGCAAACGCAAAACCTTGCAGCATGCCGATTTCGGTATCGCTGATATGCAGATCGCGCTTCATCGGCTCGACGATCAATGAAATGGTGGTGCGGTCGATGAACGAGAAAACGTACATCAACATCAGCACGGCCACGCTGTACCAGGCGGCAAAGGCGCTGGGATAAGCAGGCGCAGTGCCGCCGGCAGGCGCATTGATGCCGGCAGGCGCAGTGCTGCCGGCCGCCGCTGCGGCGATGCTGGACGGTGGTGACATTTGGCCCCCGGCCTCTTAAGCGGACGCCGGCGCCGGCTCCCGCTGCGCGTCTGCCATGGCGATGCCCCGGTGCTCGGGTCCCCATAGGACCATCAAGACGATCACCACCACGACGGTGCCGACCACGCTTCCCATGGCCAGTCCGTAGTTGTTGCCATGCGCCTCGGCGATCATGACCTGAAGGCTCAGATTTACCGAGGCAATGAGATTGCCGAGCTGGTATACGACACCCGGGAAAGTCGCGCGAATCTCCGGCGGAGACAACTCATTCAGGTGCACGGGGATGATGCCCCAGGCCCCTTGCACGGATACTTGCATCAAGAAGGCGCCGATCCCCAGCACCAGGGGTGTGGTTCCGACCGCGCCCGTCCAGAACGGGATGACCGGCAGGGCCAGCAACGCCGCGAATATGATCGCGCGGCGCCTGCCGATGCGTTCGGACATGAACCCGAAGCCGATGCCGCCGAGAATCGCGCCGATGTTCATGATTGCCGCAAGGGTCGATGCGGCATGGGTATCGAATCCATGTTGAACGTGTAAAAACAGGTTCGGGTACGCATCTTGCGATCCGTGACTGAAGAAGTTGAATGCCGTCATCAGGACGATCGCATACACCGCCAGCTTCCATTCGCGGACGATGACCTTGATCAGACCGCGATCCTGATTCTTGATGCGCCCCTCGATAAAGGCGGGGGACTCATCGATACCCATGCGGATGAAAAACACCAGAACCGCCGGAACGATTCCCAAAAGGAACATGTAGCGCCAGCCCAATGCGTCATAGAAAAAGAAGCTGGCTATCGCAGCGACGAAATAACCGCTGGGATAACCCGCCTGCAAAAGACCTGAAACCACGCCGCGCGCCCGCAGCGGTATGGTTTCGAACGTCAAAGCGGATCCGATCCCCCATTCTCCCCCCATCGCGATGCCAAAAAGCATGCGCAGCGCCAAAAACGTCCACAGCGAAGGCGCGAATCCCGACGCCGCTTCGAGAATCGAAAATGCGAGGATGTTCCACATGAGCGTGGGTTTGCGGCCGAAACGATCCGCGAGACGCCCGAATATGAAGGCGCCGACCGGCCGCGCCGCCAGCGTCAATAACACAGCCACGGCGACTTGCTTGACGTCGACGTGGAACGTCGTCGCGATGTCCTTGAACATGAACACCATCAGAAAGAAGTCGAAGGCATCGAGCGTCCAGCCCAGGTAGGCGGCGAGCACAACGTTTTTCTGGCTCTTGGTCCACTGCATTTGCGTATTCCCCTGCGGCCCCGAACGATCCTAGCTGCCGAGGCCGGAATTGTCGACCTTGCGGCAGCCACTTCCATTCTGCATCAGTTCGGCTGAAACTTCGCCTGGCGATCCGTTGGGGAAGAAATGCTGAGCAGACCCTTGCACGAATATCCGATGCGCGCGCTCGACCGGCCGCAGCCCTGCGTCGAGATCCGGCGGGCGGACAACGGCACCGTGTATCTCGGTTGCGGCCTGCCCTACCAACCCGGCTTGCCATCGCTGATCGATTATTTGGCCCGCGCCACGCAGCTGCGGCCGACTGCCACGTTCCTGGCCGAGCGCGACCCGACCGGGCAGTGGCGCCGGCTGGCATACTCGGCTGCGTCGCGCGATTCCGCCGCCGTGGCGAGTTGGCTGATCCGCAACAGATTTGGCCCCGACGGCGCACCGGTCATGATCCTGTCGGAGAACAGCCTCGAGCATGCGCTGCTGATGCTGGGCGCCATGCGCGCGGGGGCCGCGGTGGTTCCAGTCTCGCCGACCTACTCTTTCGGGCGCGACCTCGCACGGCTCGGGCATGCCGTGGAACTGACGCAGCCGGCCTTGGTGTATGCCGCCGATGCCGCGCGCTACGGGCCTGCCCTCGAATATGTCACGCGCAAGGTGCCGGGTGTCGTCGTGATTTCGGGCGGCCAATTTGCCGAACTGCTGCAGGTCATCGACGAGCACGCGGTCGGCGCGCGCCGCAGATTGATCCATGACGGCACGATCGCAAAAATTCTGCTGACTTCCGGATCCACCGGCCGCCCCAAAGGCGTGATCAACACGCACGGCAACATCGCCGGCGCCATGCAAATGGTGCGGTTGGTCGGCGAGCCCTTCAAGCCCGAACGAACCCACACCATCGTCGATTGGCTGCCCTGGCACCACACCTTCGGCGGCAATGCCCAATTCAACGGCGTTCTCGCGCTGGCCGGAACGCTCTACATCGATTCCGGCCGACCGGTTCCCGGGTTGTTCGACGCCACGATAGGAAATCTCCGGGAAATCTCGCCGACCGGGTTCGGCTGCGTGCCTGCGGCTTTTGGCATGCTCGCCGCCGCACTCGAACGCGATGCCGATCTGCGTCAAAAATTTTTCAAGAACCTGAGGGCGTTGGGGTACGGCGGTGCGCTGCTGCCCCAGCCCATCTGGGAGCGCATGCAGACAGTGGCGGTAGAGGAAATCGGCGAACAATTGCCCTTCGGTACGGGATGGGGAATGACGGAAACCACCGCGACCGGCGTCGCGGTGTACTGGAATACCACGCGCACCGGCTTGCTCGGGCTACCGCTGCCGGGTTCGGTGTTGAAGCTGGTGCCCATCGGCGATCGGCTGGAACTGCGCATCAAGGGCCCGAACGTCATGAGCGGTTACCAGCGGAATCCGGCCCTGAATGCGGCCGCCTTCGACGAGGAGGGCTACTTTCGAACCGGCGACGCGGTTCGCTGGGCAGACGCTGCCCGGCCGATCGAGGGTCTCGAATTCGCGGGACGCATGGCGGAAGATTTCAAATTGCTATCCGGAACCTGGGTCCAGGCAGGCATCGTGCGCAGGGATCTGGTCGAGGCGTTGCAGCCCTATGTCAGCGATGCGGTGATTTGTGCGCCCGATCACGCCTGGCTGGGCGCTCTCATCTGGCTGGCGACGCCGGAGGATGCGCGCTTGCGCGCCGGGCTCGCGCAAAAACTGGGCGCTTTCAATCACGCGCGACAAGGCAGCGCCGATACGATCGCGCGGCTGCTGATCTTGAAGGAGCCGCCCTTGGCGGAAGCCGGCGAAATCACCGACAAGCGATCCATCAACCAGCGCCTGGTCATGGAGCGGCGCGCAGATGAAGTCGACCTGCTGTATGCGGAGCACGTCGACCCACGCATGATAGAGCCGGCCGGCGGCGCTTGAGGACCCTTCAATGAATAAAAAAGTATCCGTCATCACCGGTTCATCATCCGGGATCGGAGCCGCGAGCGCGATTCTGTTCGCCCAGCGCGGATGGGACGTCTGCGTCAATTATTCGAAGGACCCAAAACCCGCGGAGCGGGTCGCGGCGGTGTGCCGCAGTCACGGTGCGGACGTGCTCATGGAGCGCGCGGATGTGTCGGTCGACGCGGAGTGCGTGGAACTCGCGAAGCGCGTTGAAGCCAGATTCGGGCGCTGCGACGCGTTGGTCAACAACGCGGGTACCACCAAGTTCGTCGATTTGAAGGACTTGGACGGACTCAGCGCCGCCGACTTCCAGATGATCTATGGCGTCAATGTGATTGGTCCCTTTCAGATGATCCGCGCCTTCGCGGCGCTGCTGGGAAAGAGCCGCAGCGCGGCTGTGGTCAACGTCTCCTCCATTGCCCCGCTGATCGGCGGCGGCTCGAGCGTCGCCTACATCGCATCCAAAGGCGCCCTCAATGCGCTCAGCCTGGTGCTCGCCCGAACTCTCGGCCCCCAGATCAGGGTGAACGTGGTCGCGCCGGGGATGGTCGACTCACCCTGGCTCAGGAACGGCCTGGGCCCCGAACGATTCGAAGGCATGTTGCGCAACTACGAGTCAAGCTCGGCGCTCAATACCCTGGTGCAGCCCGAGGACGTGGCCGAGACCATTTTTTACCTGGGAGCGGTGGCCTCCAAGACCACCGGCGAGGTGCATTTGGTCGATGGTGGCCGGCGGGTCGGGCGTTAGCGGGCGCCCGCCCTCGCCACGCCGCCGCTTTGATAAGCTGCGCGATTCCAATTGGAGTATCCCATGCAAGGCAGATTCGAACAGCGCGGCGAGGTCGGCATCATCTGGATCAACAATCCCCCGGTCAATGCCATCAGCGTCGGGGTGCGCGCGGCCATCATCGATGGTGTCGCAAAACTCACCCGGGATGCGGCCATCAAGATTGGTGTATTGGCTTGTGAGGGCCGCACCTTCATGGCCGGCGCGGACATCACCGAATTCGGCAAGCCGCCGCTATCGCCCAGTCTGCATGACGCGATCGACGCGCTGGAGAATTGCGCCAAGCCCATCGTCGCCGCCATCCACGGCACAGCCTTCGGCGGCGGCCTGGAAGTCGCGCTCGGCTGCCACTATCGGGTCGCCGTGGCCGGCGCAAAGATCGGCTTGCCGGAAGTCAAGCTGGGGCTGCTGCCCGGCGCGGGCGGAACGCAGCGGCTGCCGCGTTTGATCGGCATCGAAGCCGCGCTCGGCATCATCGTTGCGGGCGATCCGGTGGCGGCGGCCGAGGCTGCCAAAGCCGGGGTGATCGACAAGATCATCGATGGAGACCTGCTCGACGGCGCGATTGCCCATGCGCGCGAACTCGCCGCTCGCAACGCGCCGCTGCGCAAGATACGCGACCTCAAAGTGGATACGGCGAATCTGCCGGCCGGCTTCTTCGATGACGCGCGCAAGCGGATCGAAAAGCAGAAGAAAAATCTGTTCGCGCCGCAGCGCATAGTCGATGCACTGCAGGCGGCCGCCACCCTGCCCTTCGAGCAGGGCATGGCGCGGGAACGCGAACTCTTCGTGCAATGCTCTCAGAACAGCCAGTCGCAGGCCCTGCAACACGTATTCTTTGCCGAACGCAAGGCCGCCAGCGTGCCGAACCTCGACAAGAACGTCACCAAGCGCGACATAAAGTCGGTGGCCATCATCGGCGCCGGCACCATGGGCGGCGGAATCGCGATGAATTTCCTCAATGTAGGCATACCGGTCACCCTGCTGGAGATGCAGCAGGAGCCGCTCGACCGCGGCGTCGGCGTGATCCGCAAGAACTACGAGAACACTGCCGCAAAGGGCAAGCTGAGCGCGGAGCAGGTCGGGCAACGCATGGCGCTGCTCAAACCCACGCTATCGTATGACGAGCTGCGCGAGGCCGATCTGATCATCGAAGCCGTGTTTGAAACCATGGCGATTAAAAAAGAGGTGTTCGCGAAGCTGGACAAGACCGCGAAAAAAGGCGCGATTCTCGCCTCCAACACCTCGTATCTGTCTATCGATGAAATCGCGCGCGCCACCTCGCGGCCGGGCGATGTCGTCGGCATGCATTTTTTTTCGCCGGCAAATGTGATGCGGCTGCTGGAGATCGTTCGCGGTGCAAAAACCGCACCGGACGTGCTGTTGACCGTCCTCGACATCGCCAAGCGCATCAACAAGGTCGGCGTCGTCTGCGGCAATCGGGACGGATTCATCGGCAATCGCATGCTGGGCGGCTATGCCTATCAGGCATCGCTGATGGTTCTGGAAGGCGCCATGCCGGAGCAGGTCGACGCGGCGCTGCGGAGTTTCGGCATGCCCATGGGCGTGCTGCAAATGAGCGACCTGGCGGGGCTCGATGTCGGGTACAAGTCACGCAAGGACCGCGATCCTGCCAGCTTCGACGGACGCGTGTCGCGCTCGGCGGACCTGCTGGTCGAGATGGGACGGTTGGGCCAGAAGACCCAGGCCGGCTACTACGACTACGCGCCCGGAGATCGAACCCCGCGGCCATCGCCGGCGGTGGCCGGCATCATCGAGCAAGTATCCAAGGAATATGGCATCACGCGGCGAAAGTTCACCGACCAGGAAATCGTCGAACGCTGCTTTCTTGCGCTGATGAACGTCGGCTGCGATGTGCTGGGTGAAGGCGTTGCCGCCCGCGCCGGCGACATCGACATCGTCTATTTGTACGGTTACGGCTTCCCGGCTTATCGCGGCGGACCGATGTTTTGGGCCGAGCACGAGGTCGGATTGAAGGCCGCGCTCGAGAAACTCAAGGCATACAGCGCGGCAACAGGCGGCAAGTGGCTGAAAGTATCGCCGCTGCTCGAACAGCTGGTCGCCGAGGGCAGGGGCTTCGCCGGCGTCGGACAATGACCGTTACGGCGTCAGTCCCCGGTACTTCATCAGCGCCTCGATGGCCGGGGCTCTGCCGCGCCATGCCCGATACATGGCCGCGAGGTCCTCGGTGTTGCCCCGCGACAGCACCATCCGCCGGAAGCGGTCGCCGTTTGCGCGGCTCAGTCCGCCGTGTTCATCGAACCACTGATAGGCGTCGTCATCCAGCATCTGGGTCCACAGGTAGGCGTAGTAGCCGGCGGAATAGCCGCTCGCCCAGATGTGGCTGAAATAGCTGGATCGATATCTCGGCGGCACCGCCGGGATGGTGAGGTGTGTTTTTGCCAGGGCCTGTTTCTCGAATTCGTCGGCGTTTTGCAGGGGTGCGTCGGCCGTCAGGACGTGCCATTGCATGTCGAGTTCCGCGGCCGCCAAAACCTCGGTCAAGTCGTACCCTTCCGCGAAGTTCTTGGCCTTTTTAATCTTCTGCACCAGTGCCTCGGGCATCGGCGCGCCCGTTTTGTAGTGTTTGGCGAAGTGATCGAACACCGCGGGATAGAGGGCCCAATGCTCGTTGAACTGGGACGGAAACTCCACGAAATCGCGTGCGGTCGCGGTGCCGGATAGCGTGGGATAGCGGGTATTGGAAAACATGCCATGCAACGCATGGCCGAATTCATGGAACATGGTCGTGACATCGGAGAAACTGATGAGCGCCGGATCGCCCGGCGCCGGCTTCGGCAGGTTGGCCACGTTGAAGACCACCGGCAGCGTGCCCAGCAGCTTCGACTGGCCCACGAATTCGGACATCCACGCGCCGCCATTCTTGTTGTCGCGCTTGAAATAATCGCAATAGAACAACGCCAGCGGCTTGCCGTCGGCATCGTGGACTTCGAACACCCGCACGTCGGGCTGCCACACCGGGAGGTCTTTTCTCTCGGTGAAGGTGATGCCGTAGAGCTGATTGGCTGCAAAAAACACGCCGTCCTGCAGCACGCGCCAGATCTCGAAATACGGCTTGATCTCCGCATCATTGAGATCGTATTTTGCCTTGCGCACCTGTTCCGCGTAGAAATCCCAATCCCAGGGTTGCAGCGTAAATCCGCCCTTCTGCGCATCGATCAGCTGCTGAATATCCTTCGCATCGCCCGCAACCTTGGAGGTGGCAACCGGCACCAACGCATCCATGAACTTGAGCGCGGCCTCAGGGGTCTTGGCCATCTGGTCCTCGAGTTTCCACGCCGCATGGCTCGCGTAGCCCAGCAGCCGGGCGCGTTTCGCACGCAATTGCGCAATGTGCTCGATGATCCCGCGGGTGTCGTTCTCATCCCCGTGTTCGGTGCGGTTCCACGAATTTTGGAAGATCGCCTCGCGCGTCGCGCGCACGCTCAAAGACGCGAGCACCGGCTGCTGCGTCGTGTTCTGCAGGGGAATGACGTAACCCTGGGTATTGCGCCCCTTGGCGGCGAGCGCCGCGGCGGCGAGTTGTGCGTCCCCCAGTCCTGACAGTGCGGACTTGTCCCCGGCCGCATAGGCGGCGGCCTTGGTTGCCGCCAGCAACTTCCTGGAGAACTCGTCCGACAGCGACGACAGCTCTTTGTTGTCCTTTTTCAGCTCGTCCTTGTCCTGGTCCGACAAGTTCGCGCCCGAGTGAACGAATTCGCCGTATTGCCATTCCAGCAGGCGCCGCGACTCGGGATCGAGATGCAGCGCTGCGCGCTTGCGGTAAAGCGCAGCGATGCGCTCGAATAATTTCTTGTTCAGACGGATGGCATCCTGGTGAGCCGCCACCTCCGGCGCCAGCGCGCTCTTGGCCTTTTGCAATACCGGGTCGGTGTTCGCCTGGCTCACGCCGTTGAACGCCGCGGACGCCCTTGCGAGCAAGCGCCCGCTGCGCTCCATGGCCACCAGGGTGTTCTGGAATGTCGGCGCGGCGGGGTTGTTCGCTATCGCATCGACTTCGGCAAGCTGCTGCGCCATTCCGGCTTCGATGGCCGGCTGATAATCCTCATCCTTGATCTTGTCGAACGGTGGCGCACCGAAGGGCAGCGTGCTCGGCGCATAGAAGGGATTGGTGGGGCCGAAATCGGCGGCACCGGCAAAATCGCACGCAAAAACCAGCAGGGCGCCGGCGATCGCAAGCGCCGCAATTTTGTGTTTCAAGGCTCTCGTCCATAGTGGCTTGGCAGCCTGCGATTATACGTCAGCAACGCTCGCGCTGCGGGAACTTGACTTTGCGTTATCAGGTTCGGCGTCCGAGGACTGGCGTAGAATGACTTTGCTACAAACCCCGCCTGGAGACCGAGTTCATGCCCGTAAGAAAGCGTGCGCAGCGCATGTCGCCCGAGAAGCGGCGCGAGCAAATAATGGACAGCGCGGTGGCGCTGATCGTCGGTCGTGGACTGTCGAGCTGCACGCTCGAGGTGGTCGCCGGCGAGGCGCGTATCAGCAAGCCGCTCATCTACAAGTACTTTCCCAAGCTCGCCGACCTGTTCAAGGCGCTGGTGGAGCGCGAGTATCGATTCCTGCGCGGCCGCGGATTGGGCGTGTTGCCGAGGAACGTCTCCTATGAGGAGCTCATCCAGCGCTCCAATCTGCGTTCCATGGAATATCTGTACGAGCGCGGCCCGATCATGCGTTTGCTGGCGAGCGACCGGTCGATAGCCGGCCTGGCGAAGCGCCAGGACCGCGATGAACGGCGCGTCATGAGTGACTACTTCAGCAAGCGCTGCATGGAGGTCTACGGTCTCCCGCGCGATGTCGCGCGCGTCTGTTCGATCATGGCCGTGAACGCACCGATATTGTCGGCGCGCGCGCTGCGCAGCAACGGCATCGCGGCGCATCGGGCCGCGGAAATTTGGAGCGATTTCATCATCGGCGGCAACAATGCGTTGCAGGCCAAATACGGCAGACGGCGCCAGCCCAAGGCCCGCGCGGGAAAATAGCCGATTTCTTGACTTGCCGGCGGCATAATTATAAGTTAAGTCTAATAAGACTCACGCCGGAGCGGCCATGGCCTATGCGACCAATCGTCCCTGTCACGACGCCGACAGCCACATCATGGAAACCCGCGATTGGATCGCCAGATTCACCGATCCGGAGATCCGCGCAAAGCTGCCGGAGATGAGCCTGCTGAAATCCGGAACCAAGAGCTTCGAGATCATCAACGAGGCGCTGGTCAGGCAGCAGCGACGTGCGGCACTCGGCACGGCGGCCGTGGACGTGGTGAGGGGATTGAAGGGATGGAATGCACCGGGCGCGTTCGACGCGGCTGAACGCGGGGCGGCGCTCGACGATCTGGGCTTCAAGCGCCAGCTGGTGTTCTCGACCTTTTCCGCCTCCCAGTACCTGCACCACGATGATATGGATGTGCGCTATGGCGGGATCCGCGCGCATAACCGTGCAATGGCCGCATTTTGCGCGCACGACACGCGCCTGATCGCGGCCGGCCAGTTGTCCCTGGCGGACCCGAAGCGCTGCATCGCCGAAATGGCCGAGGGGGTGCGCCTGGGCTGCGGCGCGTTCTGGATACCCGGGATGCCGGTCGGTGAGAAATCCCCGGGACATCCGGACTTCGATGCCATCTGGCAGGCGTTTTGCGATTTGAACGTGCCATTTTTGCTGCACGTGGGCCCGAACAGTCCGACCAAGATCGCGGCGTACGAGAATAATGGTCAACCGCGGCCAAAGGACATCACCGGCGCAGAGGGAGGCGAAAATCTGCGGGTGCGGGACTTCATGCTGTTATCGATCGGACCCCGGCAATTCATCACCGCGCTGGTGTTCGACGGCGTATTCGCGCGTTTTCCGCGCCTGCGGGGCGGCGTGATCGAACTGGGCGCGGGCTGGGTGCCGGAATACCTGCGGACTTTGGATCTCAGTCAAAAGATCTTCAAGCGCACCGACCCGTCCGTCGAGGCATTGCCCATGAGGGCGTCCGACTATATCCGCCGCGCCGTCAAGTTCACGCCCTTCCCCGGCGAAGATGTCGGCCGTTTGATCCGGGAGGCGGGCGCGGAATTGTTCATGTTCTCCAGCGACTATCCGCACCCGGAAGGCACCGACGATCCGATCGGCCGTTTCGAGCGCACGTTCAAGGGCATTTCCGAGCAGGCCAAGGACAAGTTCTACAGCGAGAACTTCCAGACGCTGATGGCAATCGACTCCTAGGCGCGCCGCAGCGCGCGCCTCATAGATGCGCATCCGCCGGCACGGCATCCTTGGGCGGAACCTTGGAGCGTTCGCGCATCGGCAGCTCCGGGATCATGATGGTCGCGGTCAGCGCGATGATCACCACGATGATGCTCAGCATCATCACATGCGTCACCGAATCCGCAATCAGCACGCGGACCGGGGCCGGCAGATCCATCGCGCCTGCGTGAACCTGCGCATCGACCGATAGGCTGCGCAGCTTGGACAGGTTCATGGCCGGCAGGCCGAGCGATGCGGCCCAGGCGGTGAGCTTGGAGTTCAGATCGTTGGTCAAAAGCGTGCCGAATATCGCCACGCCGACGGTCGAGCCTATTTGGCGGAAGAATTGATTCGCGCTGGTCACGACGCCGATGCGGTTCATCGGCACCGCGTTTTGGATGGCAACGCTGTACAGGCTCTGCAGGGGACCCAGCCCCACGCCGAGCAGCGCCATGCGCCAGCCGAGATCGAACCGCGTGGTGTGATAGGTCATCCGGCTCATCAGCACGGTCGCGATCAGCAGCACCGTCATTCCCGCGAGCATGAATGGCTTGTAGCGGCCGGTACGGGTCACCAGCCTTCCGCTGACGGTCGCGGCAACGATCAGGCCGATCATCAACGGCAGCGTGGCAAGCCCGCTGGTGGTCGCCCGAACGCCCTGGCCAAGCTGCATGAACAGGGGCAGAAATGCGACTACGCTGAGAAAGGACATGGACGAAAAGAAACCCGCGGTGTTCGCCCAGGCAAACACCTTGTTGCCGAACAGCTCCATGTGGATGATCGGGTCTTTGACCCGTCGTTCGACGATCACGAACAAAACCGCACATACCAGGAACATGGCAAGCAGCCCGACCACCGTCGGCGAGTTCCAGGGATATTTCTGGCCGCCGAAGGTGAGCGCGAGCAACAGCGGAACGCAGGAGGCGACGATCAATGCCGCGCCGGGGTAGTCGATGCTGCCTCCGGCCGCATGCGACAATTTGGGCATCTTCGCGATGACCATGAACAGCGCCGCGAGCCCCAGCGGCACATTGAGGTAGAACACCCAACGCCAACCCTCGACCGTGTGGCCGGCGATCGACACGGTGCCGTGATCGGTGAAGTAGCCGCCGAGCAGCGGCCCGATCGCGCTGGCAAGACCAAAAACACCGCCAAAGAGTCCTGCAAACCTGCCGCGCTCGCGCGGCGGAAACAAATCCGCAATGATCGCAAAAGCGGTGGTGAACAATGCGCCGCCACCCAATCCTTGTATGGCGCGGAACACGATCAGTTGAACCATGCCGCCGCCCAGCAGCGGCAGCGTGCCGAATTCGCCCGCCAGGCCCGACAACCACGAGCCGACCAGGAACAGACCGATGCCGGCGAGCAGCACCGGCTTGCGCCCGTACAGGTCGCCAAGCTTCCCCCAGACCGGAACCATGACGGTGGACGACAACAGATACGCGGTCGTGACCCAGGCGTACAGCCCGAGTCCATGCAATTGGCTGATGATCACCGGCATGGCGGTGGCGACGATGGTCTGATCCAGTGCCGAGAGCAGAAACACGATCATCACGCCGATGATCGTGATCCTCCGCTCGGCGTCGGTAAAATGCGCTGTCGTCAAATTTCAAGGCTCCGTGCGAATCATTGCCTCAGTATCGCAGGGCGACGGCCGCGCAGCACGAATTTCTGGATCTTTCCGGTCGCGGTTTTTGGCAACTCGTTCACAAAATGAAATTCGCTCGGGACTTTGAAATGCGCCAATGAGGCGCGCGCAAACTCGCGCAGATCATCCCCGCTCGCCGCGATGCCGGCGCGGCGCACGACGAATGCATGGGGCGATTCCCCCCACTTCTCATGCGGCATGCCGACCACGGCGATCTCGAGCACCGCCGGGTGGCGCAGCAAGGCGCCCTCGACCTCGATCGAGGAGATATTCTCGCCGCCGCTGATGATGACATCCTTGAAGCGGTCTCTGATCTCGATATAGCCGTCCGGGTGAACCACCGCCCCGTCGCCGGAGTGAAACCATCCGCCCTCGAATGCCGCCGCGGTCGCCTGCGGGTCGTTGTAATAGCCGCTCATGACCACGTTGCCGCGCGCGACGATTTCTCCCATGGTTGCGCCGTCCGGCGGTACGTCGCGCATGTCCTGGTCCACGACCCGCAGCTCGCCGGAGGTGATCAACTCCACGCCCTGGCGCGCCTTCATGGTTGCACGCCCGGCGCCCGACAGCGCAGCATGCTCCGGCAACGGCTCGCAGATGCTGATAAACGGCGCGGTCTCCGTGAGTCCATACACCTGCAGCACCTCCCAGCCGAGTTCGCTCTCCATCCGTTCAATGGTGGCGGCGGCCGGCGGCGCCCCGGCGGTCATGATGCGCACACCCCGCGGCATCTGTCGGCGCCTCGGTTCAGGCCCATTGGCGATTCCGATGAGCACCGTCGGGGCGGCGCACAGATGCGTGACCCGCTCGCGGCACACATGTTCGTAGATCGCCGCGGCATCGGCCGAGCGCAGGCAGACATGCGCGGCACCGGCCGCCGTCACGGTCCAGACGAAGGTCCACCCGTTGGCATGAAACATCGGCAGGGTCCACAGATACCGGTCCGCGGGAGTCATCGGCCAATGCGCCAGCGTGCCCACCGAATTCATCCAGGCATTGCGGTGCGTGATCATCACGCCTTTCGGGCGCGATGTCGTGCCGCTGGTGTAATTGATCGACAGCAGATCCGCCTCGCAGACCGGGGCGAATTCGGGCGCCGCGCTCATCTCGTTCAGCAAGGACTCATATCCCAGCCAACCGGCCTTGGCGCCCTCGAGAGCCACAAAATGCCGCACCTCCGGCATGCGCGCGCGAACGCCGTCGACCAGCTCGAGATGGTCGGAATGCGCGCACAGCACCTTGGCGCCGCTGTGGGTCGCCACGTAGACGAAGTCCTCCGCCGAGAGGCGGAAGTTGATCGGCACGATGACCGCGCCGAGCTGCGGGATCGCGTAGAATTGCTCGAGGTGCTGATGCGTGTTGGGCGCGATCGTCGCAACCCGGTCGCCCTTGCCGACGCCCAATCTCGCAAGCGCGGCGCTCCAAAGATCGCAGCGCCGGCCGAACTCGGCATAGGTAAATCTCGAGTCGCCGTCGATGACCGCTTCGCGCCGGCCGTGCAGCTTGCGCGCCCGGCGCGCGAATTCGAGGGGTGTGAGCGGCGTTTCCATTTGCGGCGCAGCGTATCAGATTGACAGCCACGATCGAGAGCATGCATGACTTCACACAACAACCCGCGCCCGCATGCCTCGCTCTGGATCGTCGCAGGTCTTGCCATGGGTCCTGCGGTGGCGCTCGGACTGGCCCGGTTTGCCTATGCGCTGCTGTTGCCCGCGATGCGTACCGACTTGAGCTGGAGCTATGCCGATGCCGGCGCGATGAATACGGCAAACGCCGCGGGGTATCTTGCCGGCGCGCTGATCGCAGCACCGATCGCACGGCGCATCGGGATCAGGCAGACCTTCCTGGTCGGAATTGCGGTGACCGCAGCATCCGTGGGCGCATCGGCCTTGACGCCGCAGTTCGCGCTGCAGGCGGGTTTTCGCATGCTGGCCGGACTGGCAGGCGCGTTGGCGTTCGTCGCCGGTGGCTCGATGGCGGCAGCAGCGAGCGGATCGGCGGCACGGGCGCCGCTCGCGCTGGGCATCTACTTCGCGGGCGGCGGATTGGGCGTGGCCATGTCGGCCCTCACGGTGCCGCTGCTGCTCGACACGGTGGGATGGCGCGGAGGCTGGCTGGTTCTGGCGGCATTGGCCGCGGCCGCGGGCGTGATCGCGCTGCCGGCGCTGCTGCGCGCACCATTGCCCGCCGACCAGTCGCCTTCGGCGCACGACTCATCTTGGTCGCCGCGCAGAATGGCGATCGAACTGCTCGGCTATGTGCTGTTTGGTGCCGGCTACATCGCCTATGCGACTTTCATCATTGCGCAGTTGCGCAGCGGTTCGAATTTCTCCGCGCGCGAGGTTTCCTTGTTCTGGGCGTTGTTGGGCTGCGCGGCCATGGCCGGCGTGTTCGTGTGGAGTCCGATTCTCGCGCGGCTGCGAGGCGGGCGCGGTGCATCCGCGGTGATCGCGGTGGTCGCGCTTGGCGCGGCGCTGCCCTTGATCTCGGGCAGCCGGGCGATGGCCTACATGTCGGCGCTGCTGTTCGGCGGATCGTTTCTTTCCACCATCACCGCGGTTACCTCGTTCGCGCGCCGCGCTGCTCCTCCCGCCGCGTGGACCAAAGCCATCGCGGCGCTCACGGTTGCCTTCGGCATCGGTCAATGCGTGGGCCCCATCCTCAGCGGCTATCTGTCCGACGGGCCGCACGGCGTGCGCACCGGTCTCCAAGTGTCGGTGGCAGTCCTGCTCGCGGCAGCCGTCCTGATCGCATTCCAACGCGAGCCGGGGGCCGGTGTTGTCGGCGCTAGTCGATCAGGATGGCGCGAAAATCATTGACGTTCGTCAGCGTGGGGCCGGTGACGATGGAATCCTGCAGTGCGCCGAAGAAGCTGTGCGCATCGTTGTCGAGCAGCATGTCATTGGGCTTGAGCCCGAGCTGTCTCGCACGCTCGAGCGAGTCCGGCCCCAGGTAGGCGCCGGCAATTTCCTCCTGACCATCGACGCCATCGGTGTCGCCGGCCAGCGCGTGAATCAGCGGATGCGACTCGAGCGCGATGGCGAGGGATAATAAATATTCGACGTTTCGCCCTCCCCGTCCGCTGCCGCGCACCGTCACGGTGCTCTCCCCGCCCGACAGCAGCACGCACGGAGCCCGGAACGGCTGAGCTCGCTCGGCCACTTGCCGCGCGATTCCCGCGAACACTTTGCCGACATCGCGCGCCTCGCCTTCGATGGCATCGCTCAAAATGTGGGCTGCGATTCCCGCCTCGCGCGCGACCGCTGCCGCGGCCTCCAGGGCCATTTGCGGTTTGGCGATGATGCGAAAACTCGCCCGTGCGAGCCTGGGGTCGTCGGGCTTTACCGACTCGCCGCGCCCGCTCTCCAGCAGCTCGATCACCGCCGGCGGCGCTTCGATGCCGTGGCGGCGCAAGATGCTCAGCGCCTGCGCCGCGGTGCTTGGATCGCCGACCGTGGGACCGGATGCGATATCAACCGGACGGTCGCCCGGCACGTCCGAGATCGCCAGCGTCAGGACTCGCGCCGGATGGCAGGCAGCCGCCAAACGGCCGCCCTTGATGGCAGAAAGGTGGCGGCGCACGCAGTTCATTTCGCTGATGGTGGCACCCGACGCCAGCAGCGCCCGGCTGACTTGCTGCTTGATCCCGAGTGTCAGGCCTTCGGCCGGCAGCGGCAGCAGCGCGGAGCCCCCGCCGGAAATCAGAGCCAGCACCAGATCCTCCGCGCTCAGCTGTGAAACCAGCGCGAGCATGCGTTGCGCGGCACGCATACCGGCGGCATCGGGCACCGGATGCGCCGCCTCCACGATCTCGATTTGCGTGCACGGCACCGCATAGCCATGGCGCGTCACCACCAGCCCGGACAAGGGTCCGCGCCAATTTTCCTCCACCGCTTGCGCCATGGCCGCCGAAGCCTTGCCCGCGCCGATCACGATGAGCCTGCCGCGCGGCGGGTCGGGAAGATGTTGCGGAATGCAAACGCCGGGCTGCGCGCAGGCAATGGCCGCCTCGAACATTCGCCGCAACAGCGCCTTGGCCGCCGCCGGATGCAAGCTACAGCACCGACTTGAGCAGCGTCGCCATCTCCGCCGGATTGCGCGTGACCTTGATGCCGCACTCCTCCATGACGGCGAGTTTTTCCGTCGCAGTGCCCTTGCCGCCGGAGATGATGGCGCCGGCATGACCCATGCGCTTGCCCGGCGGCGCAGTGACCCCGGCGATGAAGCCGACCACCGGTTTCTTCATGTAGGCTTTGATCCAGCGGGCGCAGGTCTCTTCGTCGTCGCCGCCGATTTCGCCCACCATGATGACCGCGTCGGTTTCCGGATCGTCGTTGAACATTCGCATCACATCGACGTGCTTCAAACCGTTGACCGGATCGCCGCCTATGCCTACGCAGGTGGATTGCCCCAGCCCCAAGTCCATCAGCTGGCCCACCGCCTCGTAGGTGAGCGTGCCCGACCTCGATACCACGCCGATGCGGCCCTTCTTGTGAATGTGGCCCGGCATGATGCCGATCTTGAGCTCATTGGGCGTGATGACGCCGGGACAATTTGGGCCCACCAGGATGGTTTTCTTGCCGCGCATGCGGTTGCGCGTGGCGATCATGTCGCGTACCGGCACGCCTTCGGTGATGCAAATGACCAGTTCAAGATCGGCATCCACCGCCTCATCGATGGCGCTCGCCGCGAAAGGCGGCGGCACATAGATCACCGACACCGTCGCACCGGTCTGCTCTTTTGCCGCGCGCACCGTGCCGTAAATCGGTATGCCTTCGAAGTTTTCGCCCGCCTTGCTGGGATTCACTCCGGCGACGAAGCAGGATTTGCCGTTCGCATAGTCGCGGCACAGCCGCGTATGAAACGCGCCGGTCTTGCCGGTGATGCCCTGAGTCATCACCCTGCTGTTCCTGTCGATCAGGATGCTCATGACGCACGCCCTTGTGGTGCGCCGACGGCAGCCACGATTTTTTTGGCGGCATCCGCCATGTTGTCCGCGGAGATGATGGGCAGGCCGGAGGCTGCGAGCGCCTTCCTGCCGAGTTCCTCGTTCGTGCCCCTCATGCGCACCACCAGCGGCACCTTGAGCTTCACTTCCCTGGCCGCCGCGATAACGCCCTCGGCGATCGTATCGCAGCGCATGATTCCGCCGAAGATATTCACCAGGATGCCCTTGACCGCGGGGTTCTTCAGCATCAGCTTGAACGCTTCGGTCACCTTCTGGGCCGTGGCACCGCCGCCGACGTCGAGAAAATTCGCCGGCTCCGCGCCGAATAATTTAATCGTGTCCATGGTGGCCATGGCAAGGCCCGCGCCGTTGACCAGGCAGCCGATGTTGCCGCCGAGGGAAATGTACGACAGGTCGTACTTAGAGGCCTCCACCTCGGCCGGGTCCTCCTCGTCCAGATCGCGCATCGCGACGATGTCGGGATGGCGGAACAATGCGTTCGAGTCGAAGTTCAGCTTGGCGTCGAGGGCGAGCACATCGCCGCCGCCGGTGATGATCAGCGGGTTGATTTCGGCGAGCGAGGCGTCGCATTCGACGAAGGCGCGATACAATCCTTTCATGAAGCTGCGCGCCTGAGGAATTGAGGCGTCGGGAATTCCGATCTTGCGCGCGATGTCATCGGCCTGCGCATCGGCCAGGCCGGCATCGGGATCGATCGCAACCTTGTGGATTTTTTCCGGATGCAGCGCGGCAACCTCCTCGATTTCCACGCCGCCTTCGGAACTCGCCATCAACGTGACGCGCTGCGTGGATCGGTCCACCACCATGCCGACGTAAAGCTCCTTGCGGATGTCGGCGCCTTCCTCGACCAGAAGCCGTCTGACCAGCCTGCCCTCGGCGCCGGTCTGATGGGTGATGAGGGTCATGCCGAGGATCTTGGCGGCGAAATCGTGCACCTCCGACAGCGACTTGGCGACCTTGACGCCGCCGCCCTTGCCGCGGCCGCCGGCGTGAATCTGCGCCTTCACCACCCACACCTTTCCGCCCAGCTGCCGGGCCGCGGCGTCCGCCTCCTCCACCGAGAAGCAAGGCACTCCGCGCGGCGTCGCGACGCCGAACTTGCGCAAAATTTCCTTGCCCTGATATTCATGAACGTTCATCTTAAATTGATCTCCGCACTATGATTTTCCTCCGTCCAATGTCCTGGCGAGCAGCTTGGTCAGCGCGTACACCGTGTCGATATGCGGGGTCGGCGTGTTGGTCCGCCTGGCGAGCTCCACGACCGAACCGAGCAGCGCATCGACCTCCAGCGTACGCGCGGCCTCGACGTCCTGCAGCATCGATGTTTTGTGATGACCGACTTTCTCCGCGCCGGCAATGCGTTTCTCGAGCGAGACGCGAAACTTGATGCCGAGCTGACTGGCGACATTTTGCGCCTCGACCATCATCGCCGCGGCGATGGCGCGGCTGGGAGGGTATTGGCAGATGCCGGCCAGCGTCGCGCGCGACAGGGCGCTGATGGGATTGAAAGACAGATTGCCCCACAGCTTCAGCCAGATCTCCGAACGGATGTCGCTCAAGATCGGTGCCTGCAGCGCGCCGCCGACGAAGCAGCGCGCCACGTTCGCGATCCGCTCGCTGGTGGTGCCGTCGGGCTCGCCCAATGGGAAGCGGTTGCCTTCGACATGCCTGATCACGCCGGGCGCAACCAGTTCCGCGGCCGGATAGACCACGCAGCCGATGACGCGGTCGCACGGAATCTTGTCGTAGATCGCCCCGGTCGGATCGACGCTGGTCATGCGGCTGCCCAACAGCGCACCGCTGTGGCCGTAAAAATACCAGTATGGAATGCCGTTCTGCATCGGAATCACCACGGTCCTGGGTCCGAACAATTTCGGCACCTCGCCGGTCACCGCCTCGACTTGATGCGCTTTCATCGCCAGCACGACGATGTCTTGAATTCCGGCCTGCGCATAGTTGTCGGTGACCTTGACCCGCGGCATCGCTTCCTCACTGCCGTCCGCGTTCACGAGGCGTATCCCGTTGCTGCGCAGGGCCTCGAGGTTCGCGCCGCGCGCAATGAATGTGACGTCCTCTCCGGCCAAGGCCAACCGGGTCCCCACATAGCCGCCGATTGCGCCCACCCCGATGATTGCTATCTTCATGAACCGCTGCCGCTGCGCCAGAACAAAAGAGAGGCAGTTTGCGCCGCCGCCTCTGCCGTTGCACCTATCCGCCTGCCTACACTTCGGCCGGGTCTCGTCCTACACGGCAATATGTAACCGCGGCCTAAAGGTTTGGAATGAGACCCGCACCGCGCGCCCATTTGTACTTGGCGCCCAAAACCGCCACGGGAATCTCCGTGGAGTACGCATAGGCGGGAATGCCGTGCTGGTACAGGTACTCCGCGGCTTCCTCCACCTCGACATCCCCCGCAAGCGAGGCGACCACCGGTTTCTCGAAGCCCTTGGCGCGCATATCGTCAACCACCTCGACCATCAGCTTCGCAAAAACCATCGGCGGCGTGATGATGGTGTGCCAGTAGCCGAGGATCAGGGCATGGATGCGCGGATCCTGCAGCCCCAATCGCACCGTATTCTGATAGGTGCTCGGCGGTTCGCCGCCGGTGATGTCCACCGGATTTCCGGCGGCGCCGAACGGTGGAATGAACTTGCGGAACGCGGCGTCGAGATCGGCCGGCATCGCCATCAGCGACAGGCCATTGTCGACGCAAGCATCCGACAGGAGCACGCCCGAACCGCCCGCGCCGGTGATGATCACCACGTTATTGCCCTTGGGGGTCGGCAGCACCGGAATGGCACGCGCGAAATCCAGCATGTCGCGCAACGAGCGCGCGCGAATCACCCCGGACTGCTTGAGGACATCCTCGTAAATCTTGTCGTTGCCGGCCAACGCACCGGTGTGCGAACTGGCGGCGCGCGCACCCATGCTGGTGCGTCCCGCTTTCAATACCACGATGGGTTTCTTCTTGGACACGCGCTTCGCCACCTCGGCAAAGGCGCGGCCGTCCTTCAGGTCCTCGCAGTGCTGCGCAATGATGGTGGTGTTGTCGTCCTGTTCGAAGAAGGTGAGCAAATCATCCTCGTCGATGTCGCATTTGTTGCCGACACCGACGATGGCGGACACGCCCATCTTGGCGGAGCGCGAGAAGCCGATGATCGCCATGCCGATGCCGCCGGACTGCGAGGACAGCGCGGCGTGGCCCTTGACGTCGTAGGCGGTGCAGAACGTGGCGCACAGGTTGCTGGGCGTGTAATAAAACCCGTATATATTGGGGCCCATGAGGCGCACGCCGTACTTGCGGCCGATTTCCACCAGCTCATTCTGGCCGGCGACGTTGCCGGTCTCGGCGAAACCCGACGGGATCAGGATGGCGCCGGCGATCTTCTTTTCGCCGACCTCGACCAATGCCTGGGCGACGAATTTTGCGGGTATTGCGAACACCGCAACGTCGATGGCGCCCGGCACGTCCTTGACGCTCTTATAGGCCTTCTTGCCCATGATGTTTTCGGCGCTCGGATGGATCGGGTAGATATCTCCCTGGTAGCCGCCGTTGATCAGATTCTTCATCACCGAATTGCCGATCTTGCCGTTCTCGGCCGACGCTCCGATCACCGCCACGGCCTTGGGCTTCATGATGCGGTTCATCTTCTCGACGATCGCCGCCTGGCTCGGCCGGTCACGCGGTGGGGCCGGATTGAAGTTGAGGACGATGCGCACATCGGCGGCGGTTGCGCCGCGCTCCGTCGCAAACACCGGATTCAAGTCCATCTCCGAAATTTCCGGGAAATCGGCAACCAGCGACGACACCCGCTCGATCATGCCGGACAGCGCGGCGCGATCCACCGGCTTGGCGCCGCGCACACCGCGCAGGATCTCCGCCGCCTGAATTCCGTCGAGCATCGACAAGGCATCCTCCTTGGAGGCGGGCGCGAGTCTGAAGGTGATGTCCTTGAGAACCTCCACCAGGATTCCGCCCAGGCCAAAAGCCACCAGTTTGCCGAACGCGGGGTCGGTGACCGCACCGATGATGACTTCCTGTCCGCCGGCGAGCATCTGCTGCACCTGTACGCCGAGAATCTCCGCTTTGGCATCGTACTTGCGGGCGTTGGCGAGGATGGTCGAATAGGCTTCCTTGGCCTGGTCTGCGGATTTGACGCCGACGATGACCCCGCCGGCTTCGGTTTTGTGCAGAATCTGCGGCGATACGATCTTCATCACCACCGGAAAGCCGATGCCCGATGCCAGCTTGGCGGCATCGTCCGCCGTGGTTGCGACGCCTTCCTTGGGAATGGTGATTCCATACGCCTCGCACACGCCGCGCGCCTCGGGCGCCGTCAACGCCTCGCGGCCGGCAGCCTTGGCTTGATCGAGAATCTTGCGAACGGCGTTCTTATCGTATGACATGTGTTGAGTTCCCCTCGAATCAGATGACTTTCTTCAATCTCAGCGCCGCCACGTCTGCCGGCGCATACCCCAGCTCGGCCAGCACTTCGTCGGTGTGCTCGCCCAGCAGCGGCGAACGGATCACCTCGGTCGGGCTGTCGCTCAACTTGATGGGATTGCCCACGGAGAGATATTTGCCGCGCTTGGGGTGATCGATCTCGACTATGGTACCGGTCTTGCGCAGCGAAGGCTCGTGCGCCAGCTCTTGCATCGACAGGATTGGACCGCAGGGAATGTCGTGTTCATTCAGCAGGGCCATGGCCTCGAATTTGGTCTTGGTCGAGGTCCACGCCTCGACCGCGGCGAACACCTCCTTCAGCCTCGGCAGCCGGGCGTTGGGCGTGGCGTAATCGGCATCCGTGATCCAGGATTCCTTGCCGATCACCTGGCAGATGGCCTTCCACACCGGCGCCTGCGCGATGAAATACAGATAGGCGTTGGGATCCGTCTCCCAGCCCTTGCATTTGACGATGGTTCCCGGTTGGCCGCCGCCCGAAGCATTGGCGGCACGCGGCACCGCGCTGCCGAACTGGCCGTTCGGGTATTGCGGATATTCCTTCATGACGTGGGTGCGCTCGAGGCGCTGCTGATCGCGCAGCTTCACGCGGCACAGATTGAGCACGCCGTCCTGCATTGCCGCCAGCACCTTCTGTCCGCGGCCGGTGGCATTGCGCTGAAACAGCGCCGCCACGATGCCGAGGGCGAGATGCAACCCGGTACCGCTGTCGCCGATCTGAGCACCGGTCACCAACGGCGGACCGTCGTCGAATCCGGTGGTCGACGCCGAGCCGCCGGCGCACTGCGCCACATTCTCGTAGACCTTGCACTCCTCGTACGGGCCGGGCCCGAAGCCCTTCACCGACGCGACGATCATGCGTGGATTGAGCGCCTGGATGCGCTCCCAGGTGAAGCCCATCCGATCGAGCGCGCCGGGAGCGAAATTCTCCACCAGCACGTCGCAATGCTTCACCAGCTTCTCGAGCACCTGCTTGCCCTGCTCGCTCTTCGTATCCAGGGTCAAGGAACGCTTGTTATGGTTGAGCATGGTGAAATACAGACTGTCCGCATCCGGGATGTCGCGCAGCTGCTCGCGCGTGATGTCGCCCGCGCCGGCCTTCTCGACCTTGATGACATCGGCGCCGAACCACGCCAACAATTGAGTGCACGTCGGTCCCGACTGCACATGCGTGAAATCGAGAATACGTACGCCGTCTAACGCCTTAGCCATGGAAACCCCCGCGACCGATCACTTGTACATTGTTTGATTTTTGGTGCCCGGGGCATATTCGCGCGGATCCACCCAGATGTTGATCACCGCGGACTTGCGCAATTTATGCACCGACTCGCGCGCCCGCTTCAGCGCCGGCGCGATTTGCGCCGGATCCCGCACCTCTTCGCCGTACCCGCCGAGCATTTCGGCGAATTTGCCGAACGGCACGTCGCCCAGAAGATTGCCGACACTGCCGCGTTGTTCGCCGTATTTGGCAAGCTGGCCGTAGCGGATCTGATTCATCGCGGAATTGTTGCCGATGACCGCGATGTACGGCACGCCAAAACGGTTGGCCGTTTCCATGTCGAAGGCCGTCATGCCGAACGAGCCGTCGCCGTAGTAGCAGAGCACTTCTTTCTGCGGATTCGCCAGGCCGGCGGCGATCGCGAAGCCGGTGCCGACTCCGAGCGAGCCGAGCGCGCCCGGGTCCATCCACTGTCCCGGCGCGCGCGGGCGAACCGCCTGCGCCGAAATGGTGACCACATCGCCGCCGTCGCCGATGTAAATGGTGTTGTCGGCAAGGAATTCGTTCAATTCGAAGGCGACCCGATAAGGGTGGATCGGCACGCTGTTCGACTTGAACAGCGGCATGAGCTTGTCGCTCGCGACCACTTCCGCATCGCTCAGCTGCTTCAACCACTGCTGGCGTGCCTGGCGCTTGTCGCCCTTGATGCGGCCGCCGGCCGCCGCCAGCACCGCGCCGAGGATCGCGCCGGGATCGCCGACCAGGCCGAGATCGATATCGCGGTTCTTGCCGACGGTGCGGTAATCCATGTCGATCTGCACCAGCTGCAGATCCTTGCTGATGCGCTTGCCGTAGCCCATTCTGAAATCGAACGGCGTTCCGACGATCACCAGCACATCGGCGCTGGCGAATGCCTGAGTGCGGGTGCGATCGAAATGATGCGGATCGCCCGGCGGCAGCAGCCCGCGGCTCGCACCGTTGAAATAGCCCGGAATATCCAATCCGCGCAGCAGCGCAATCGCCTCCTTGTGGCCGCGTGCGGTCCAGACCTGCTGACCGTAGAGAATTGCGGGGCGCTCGGCGTTCACCAGCAGGTCCGCGAGCTTCTCAATGTCGCGCGGATCGCCGATCGACTTGGTCGATGCGCGGTACTTGCCGGGCTGCGGCACGACGGCTTTGGTGATGTCCACTTCCCGATCGAGCACATCGCGCGGGATTTCCAGGTACACAGGACCGGTCGCGCCGTTGAACGCCTCGCGTGCCGCCATTGAAATCATGTCCGCCACGCGCTCGGTGCTCGACACCGAAGCTGCGAACTTGGTGATCGGCGACATCAATTCGACATGCGGCAGATCCTGCAGCGATCCCATTTTGTGCTGGGTCAGCGCACCCTGGCCGCCGATATGCAGGATCGGGCTTTCCGACCGGAATGCGGTGGCGACGCCGGTGACGGCGTTGGTGCATCCCGGCCCGGCGGTCGTAACCACGCATCCCAAATTGCCGGTTTGGCGCGCATACCCGTCCGCGGCATGCGCGGCCACCTGCTCGTGCCTGACGTCGATGATACGAATGCCCTCATCGACGCAACCATCGTAGATATCGATGATGTGCCCGCCGCACAAGGTGAAGATCGTATCGACGCCCTCGTTCTTCAGCGCCTTCGCGACCAGGTGGCCGCCCGAGATGACGCTGGCGTCGCGGCTCTTGCGTTGCAGGGTGTCTTCGGCCGTCGTGGCCTTGGGCGGACTCGAGATGGGGTTTACGGTTGCCATATTTGCTCCAAATGCGTGAATTGACGCCGCACTTTCAGGTAACGCGAATTGCGGCGCCGCTCGCGGTCGATGAGGGAAACGCCGCCCGGCTCTTGGCAAAATGGGCGGCGCGCATGGGCTTCAACACGAACAGCGCCATGAGCGCGGCGATGATGTTGAAGGTGACGAAGATCGAAAACACCGGACCCCAGCCGTAGGCCCGCGCAATCAGCGCCGAGAAGGGAACCAGCAGCGCGGCGGCGCCCTTGGCGGTGTACAGCAGGCCGTTATTGGCTGCCGCAAATTTCGCGCCGAAGGTATCGCCCTGGGTTGCCGGGAACAGGCTGTATATTTCGCCGTACAGCGCGAAATACACCGCCGTCACCAGCACGAAAACCACGGGATTCCTGCCCGATTGGCTCAAGCTCAACAGTGCGACCGCTCCGAAGGTGAACGCCAGCGCCATGGTGTACTCGCGGCCGATCCGGTCCGATATCCAGCCGAAAAACGGCCGTCCGATACCGTCTGAAATACGGTTCAGCAACAGCGTGAATCCCAGCGCCGGCAAAACCATGCCGAACAGGTCGACCGGGATCTTGGCGATCTTGAGATCACCGGAGATCGCCGACATGGAGGCCACCATGGTCAGACCGCCCATCGCGATGAGCACGAACATGAAGTACATGATGTAGAACACCGGGCTCCTCAAGACATCGAGCGGGGTATAGCCGTGTGCCGTCTGGCTCGGCTTGACCGTGGTGGCCACGAGCTTCGCCGGCGGCATGAGCAGCATCCATGACATGACGAAAACGATGCCGCCTTGGATCAGGCCGAACGTCAGGAACGCATGCTCGTAGCCGGACGATTCGATCATGGTCTTGATCGGTCCAACCGTGATGGCAGCGCCGGCGCCGAAGCCGGAGGCGGTGATGCCCGCCGCCAGACCGCGCCGGGCGGGGAACCACTTGAGAGCGTTGCCCACGCAGGTTCCGTACACACACCCCGCGCCGATGCCGCCGAGTGCCGCGCCGAAATACAGCGCCGGCAGGGAACTTGCCATCGAGTTCATCACCCAGGCCCCGGCAACCAGGATGCCGCCCACCAGCACGACCCAGCGCGGGCCGAAGCGATCGACCATGTAGCCCTCGACCGGCATGAGCCAGGTCTCGAGCAGCAAGAACAGGCTGAAGGAAACCTGAATCGCCGCCCGTCCCCAGTGATATTTTGCATCGATCGGGTTGACGAACAGATTCCAGCCGTATTGCAGATTCGCCACGGCGGCCATGCAGATGACACCGACGATGAGCTGGATCCAGGGACTCGCGAAAGGCGATTTAGCAGTTTCGTCTTCATTCATGTTGTACTTCTCCGTGTGGGCGCCAAAGACGCACAAATTCGCGCTTTTACCTAAGCGAAAATGAGTTGCGCTAGAGATTAATCCAGTTTTGGTAGTCCCAATAACGAAGATCGAATCATTAAATTCGAGGTCAAACCAGCCAAAGGTCCTTGCGGTGGTATACCATATATGAACAAGTTTCAGAGTGTCAAGCAAAGGGACTACGCTTGGAACTATCGCACTTTAACGCGCAAAGACCGGCGCCATGCTCTCGGCTCAGGCTGCAATTTGCGGCATTCGACACGGTCCGCGGCGCTGCATTTCTGCAGTGCAGCGGCGCTCCGGGGCGGCGGCTACCCGGCATTAAATCCCTGGGAAATTGCCGGCTGCAATGTAATATATCTGTCGCACCTTGTTCTTGCCCAACTTGCCGCCGACGCCATCGGCGAACGTCTCATAAAGAGGACCAATGAATTCCATTGTGACGCTGGTTCAACGAACTACTTCGGCCACCCCTCTGGCACTGGCCCCGCTGAATGCGACCAGTTTGCGTGATCAGGCCTATACACTGCTGAAAAACGCGATCGCCGATACCGATATCTATGATCCGTCGCAGGAGTTGCGACTCGACGAACGCCAGCTGACCACCGCACTCGGCGTGAGCCGAACCCCGATCCGCGAGGCGTTGTCGCTGCTCGAACAGGAAGGTTTCATCCGCACGGTGCCGCGGCGCGGCATATACATCATCCGCAAGTCGAAGCGCGAGATGATCGAAATGATTCAGATCTGGGCGGCGCTCGAGTCCATGGCGGCCCGGCTCGCAACCCTGAATGCCACCGACGCGGAAATTGCCAAGCTGCGCCACTTGTTCGATGAATTCCAGAATTCACCCCCTTCCGAGCATTTGGGCGAATACTCTGATGCGAACATCGCGTTTCACACCGCGGTGATCGCCTTGGGCGGTTCGCAAATGATCGTCGATGCCACCAAGAACCTGCTGCTGCATGTGCGCGCGATCCGCCGCGCCACCATCACCCAGAGCGACCGCGCAGCACGCTCCATCATCGATCATTTGAAAATCATCGAAGCGTTGGAAAAGCGCGACACCGAAATGGCGGAACGCCTGACGCGCCAGCACACGCTGGACCTTGCCTCCCATGTCGACCGGCACTGCGGCTTTCTAGGCTGACGGGCCCCATTGACCCAAGGTAGGCACGCCCCGGTCCTGGTCCGCGTGCAGGTATTCCGCGCACGGCGTCGCGGGCACGCCGCCGCGCAACGCAGCCGGGGCCACCGCCCGGATGGCCGCCAGCGTGTCCGGGTGCGTGATCGCCGTCTGGAAGGCATCGGGATCGAGCAGACGCGGCACGCCGTTCTCGATGCGCAGGTACAGCCGGCCGCTCGCCTGGTCTGCGAAGTTGACCCGCCGAAAGCCATCCACGCAGCGCTTCAGGAAAGCCACATTTTTATCGGGCGCCAGAAGCGTGCGATCGGGATATAGATATTCCGGCGCCACGGCATCGACGTTGATGCGCGCATAGCGTTCGATATCCAGGCTGGCCTTGACGTCCAGCACATTGAAGGTCTCATTGTCGCCGAACGCCGCAGTCCGCGGACGCTCGCCCAGTCGCACCGTGTTGTCCAGGAATTCGAAGCGTATGCGCTTGTCGCTGCGCCGCACCCAGGTAAAGAAAACGTCGGGAATTCCCGAATAAGCCTCCACCGCATGCGCCAGCGTGTCATCCACCGCCTTGTAGCGGCCGAATTCGAGCCCGCGCTTCCATGCCCGTTCCACCAGCATCGCCGGCGGCGTGATCATGAAGAACAAGTACACGATCTGGCCGAAACGGGTCAGCAGATTGCTGCCTGCCTCGTCCGAATCGGGCGCAAAGCTGTCGAAGCGGAATCGATCGATCATCAGGTGGGACATCTCGCCGCGCCGGTTCTTTCCCGCCATGTAGCGGTCGAGCTTCTGATCGATGATCTGTACTTCGTCCGAGGTGAACGCAGCCGCATATTTGTACGCCGCGCCGAGCGAGGCGTAATCCAGCAATTGCTTGCGCCAGATGTCCGGACTGATCAGGGCAAAATCGCTCCACTCGACACCGATGCTGCCGGCCAGCTTCTTCTGCATCGGCCGCAACGTGCTCTTGCCCGAGGCAGAGGGCCCCTTGGTATTGATGACCACCGGGTGTTCCTGCCGGGGCAGCAGCACATGGCCCGGTTCGCGCGCCGCATTTTGCAGCATGGGCTCGATGGCTCGGCCGATGCATTCGCTGCCGAAATCGTTGCCGGCGAGATCCGTCGCCATGGCGACGATGAGGTCCCGGGTTCCCCAGGCAATCCCATTGGTCGCGAACAGCGCCGACATCACGCGCGCCAGGCTCTTGTACGCCGCCACGCCGGCCGCATCGGCGCAGGCGCCGCCGTGGGCCTCGAGCTCTGCGATTTCCGCAGGCCCCCAGTTGCGGCTCAGGCGCGACAGCGCGGCTGCGACCAGGGTTTGCACATTCCGGCGTGCATGCTGATGGGCCGCGACGATCGCCGGCATCCCGGGTTCAAGATGCTGCGCCAGCAGGCCACGCGCAATCTCGCGGAAATTGAGGCCGAGATCCTCGATGCGCGTGCCGTCTGGAACCGCGAAGTCCGCGGTGACGCGCACCAGCAGCTCGTGCAACGCCAGCCGTTGCGGGCGGAACGCCACCAATTCGCTCAGTGCCAGTCCGGTGAGGCCGCGCAGCTCCTCGGCAGAGGCAATGCTGGTAAAGACATTGTCGGGGCGGAAAATCGTGGCCAGATGGCGCAATTCCTTGGGCACCTCGGATTTCAGTCCTGGATTCCACGGGCCAAATTCGCTAGCTGACATCGGCGTCCAGTTTTGTCGCGTCCGGATACATTCGCAGCGCCGGCACCTCGCCGCGCAGCAGTTTTTGCTGCAGGTCGAGCCAGTACTGTACCGTCAGCAGGTCGGCGTTCTCCTGACGGAAGCAGCGGCGCGCGTAGTCGCTCTCGATCTGCATGCCGTGCTCGAGCTCTTCCGGCAGAAAAATCACGCCATCCTCGAAGAACCACTCCGGCACGCCTTCCTCGCCCGGTTCACGGTCCTGGTTGGTGCGAATCTTCACATCGGTCAGCTTTTCAACGGCATCATAGTCGAACAGAAACACCCGTCCGTAGCGCCCGACACCATAGTTCCTGGAATCCAGATCCTTGTTGAAGATATTGGTGGCGGCGTTGTTGCGAATGCACTGGCCGAGCGCCGCCATGACCGCCTGTGTCTCTGCTTCACCGGCATGCCGCAGGTACACCGGCAAGGGCACGATCTTCAACTGCACGATCAGCGAACGCAGGAACACGCCGTCCTCGACGATCTGCACGCTGCCGGAAGCCTCGCGGCTGATTTCATCCAGCAGCATGGGATCGAACATGTCCCGATCCAGGCGCATGTTGAAGTACATGACATTGTCCAGCATGCTGCCGGCGCGGTTGATCTCGTGCACCGCCCGGTACTTCTCGATAACCGTCCTCACGCCGGGGAAGGCGCCCCATTTGTAGGAATGCGTCGGGCGATCGCGGATCACCTTGAGATGATAGGAGCATGCATCGAAGGTGAATCCGACCGCCACGGTCCCGGGCGCGCCGGGCGAGCGTTGGAATTTCACGCCGTCGCGCAGCTGCGAAGTGATCTCATTCAGTATCGCAACCTTGCCCACATGGTTGTAGCCGATGGTCGAATAGTGCTCTCCCAGCGGCCGGCGCGGCATCAGGCTGAATAAGAACACGCAGGTCTGATAATAGAGCGCCGTTGTAACGTGCATGTTGGCCAGGGTCGAGCTGAACAGATTGTGGATGTCGGCGGTTCGATGCAGGACGGCATCCGCGTAAATGCCGTCGGTGCCATTCTGCAGCGCAACCACCAGCGGCACGACATGATCGTCGGCAAACACCCAGCGGCCCACCACGAACGCGCGGCGATCGCGGAAGAATCCCGCCTCCACCACATCCAGCGCCACCGGCGCCGCGTTCTCGGGTTTGCCGGCCAGCAGCTGCTCGACGCGGCGGCGAATTTTTTGCGCATCGCCCGGCAGATCTTTGAACGCCACCGAGAAACCGGGCACCTGCAGCGCCGCGCACAGCAACTCATCGTCGATGCTGCCATGCACCGCGAGCCGGCGATGCACCGACGCCATCGACATCG
Source organism: Steroidobacteraceae bacterium (assembly GCA_036267715.1). Classification (GTDB taxonomy): domain Bacteria; phylum Pseudomonadota; class Gammaproteobacteria; order Steroidobacterales; family Steroidobacteraceae; genus Bog-1198. Next base: position 44,067 of record DATAVN010000025.1, read on the forward strand.
CCCGCAGCCGGCTCGGCGGCGGAAACGAATAGGCAACCGGCTTCCACAGGCCATGATTGATATTGCGCCGCACGGAGTGTGCGAAGCTGAACGCGATATCGGCGTCATAGCGGTCGACGATCATTGCGGCAAACAGGCGGTCGAGCGAATCCCAGAGCACGGACTCGACCGACAGTTCCTCGAACAGGGCACGAATTCGCGGCCCGTGTTCTGCGATATAGCGGGTGTACAACCCGAGGCGCCCCTTGCTGACATTCAACGCATCGCGCGGGTCCCTGTGCTCGAAGGCTCGCTTGGCCCGGTGGGAGTACTCGCAAAATTTTGCGTAAAATTCAGCGAAAATACTCAGGATGAGCGCCGCCGTCGCCATGACCCGATCGGCATCGCTGCTTGCCGCGGCGAGCAGGCCATAACCGCGTTCCACTTCCGATATCGCCCGGGCGGCCATGTCAGCCGCTGTTGCGCAGCGCGGTGGCGATGGCATTGATGGATAGTTGTATGCCTTCACGCACCCGCGGGTCGGTCTCCCCGGCGCGGTGGCGCTTGAGCAACTCCACCTGCAGGAGATTGAGCGGCTCGATATAGGGAAGCCGCAGTCGGATCGATGCCTCGAGCGCCGGATGTTTTTCCAGCAGCCGCGTCTGGCCGGTGATGGCGAGCACGCTATCCTGCGTGGCCAGCCACATGTCGCGGATCCGGCCGAAAAGCGCGGCACCCATGGCCTGGTCCACGACCAACGTCAGATAGCGGGCGGCGATTCCCATGTCCGACTTCGACAGCACCATTTCCAGATTATCGACCGTGGCGCGAAAAAACGGCCAGGCCGCCAGCATTTCCCGCAGCAGTCCTTGGTCGGCCGAACGCATCGCCTGACCCACGCCATACCAGCCGGGCAACATCACGCGCGCCTGGGCCCAACTGAAGACCCATGGAATCGCCCTCAGGTCCTCGATGCGCTGCGAGTTGTTGCGTGAGGCGGGCCGCGAGCCGATCTTGAGCTCTGAGATTTCCACGAGCGGCGTCATTTGCCTGAAGAATGCCGCGAACCCTTGCGTTTCATACACCAGGGCGCGATAGGCGCCAAACGCCTGCTTGGACAGTTCATCCATGGCGGTTTCGAAACGCGGCCCGCTGTCCCCGACCAGCGCGGGCTTCTCCAACGACGCCAGCAGGGTCGCCGCCGCGATCGCCTCGAGGTTTGCCGCGGCGCTTTCACGCGTGCCGTATTTCGCAGCGATGATCTCGCCTTGTTCGGTGATGCGGATCCGTCCGCGCACCGTGCCGGTGGGTTGCGCACGAATCGCCGCGAATGAAGAGCCCCCGCCGCGGCCCACCGCACCGCCGCGGCCATGGAAAACCTGCATCGGCGTGGCGCGACTTTCGAAGATCGCCGCCAGGGCGCGAATCGACTGGTGCAGGCTCCAGACCGAGGTGAGGTAGCCGCCGTCCTTGTTCGAGTCCGAATAACCGACCATGACCTCCTGAAATCCGAATTCCCGGCTGATGGCCGCCGCTTCCGGCATCTCGAGCCACGCCTGCATGACCCCGGCGGCGCCCTGCAGATCGGCAATGGTTTCGAATAGCGGCACCGCCATGATGGCAGCCGGCGGCGAAGCCCGGCTGCGATACAGCCCCGCTTCCTTGAGGAGGATGTTGACCTCCAACAAGTCCGATACGCTCTCGCACTTGGATATGACATAGAAGCGAATGCAGTCCGCGCCGAAGCGCCGATGCGCGTCCGCTGCGGCGCGCACGATGCCGAGTTCCGACATGGTCTCGGGCGAGTAGCCGGCAAAGGGACTCGCCAGGAGCCGTTCGCTTGCCAGTTCCCGGCGCAACAAGGCGATGCGCGCCGTCTCGTCGAGCGCCGCGTAGTCCTGCGCAACACCCGCCACTTTCAGCAATTCCGCCACGACCCGCGCGTGCACATCGGCGTTTTGACGCAGATCCAGCGTCGCCAGATGAAAGCCAAAGGTTTCGACCGCGCGATTCAAGCGCGCGAGTGCGCCGCCGCCGTTCAGGCGCACGCGGCTCTCGCCCTGCAGCGAGTTCTCGAGCGCTCGCAGGTCGGCGCACAAGCCGGCGGCATCGGCGTAGGCCGGCGCTTCGACCGTGGCCGGCCGCGGCGGCGTGCGGCCGGTCAGCATTTGATAGGTTGCGGCAAGGCGCGCGTACATCCCGGTGATCGCGCGCCGATAAGGCTCATCGGCGCGCGCTGCATGCACATCGCCGCTTGCCTGAGCGAGTGCCGACACGGCTTGCGACACCGCGGCGAGTTCGCTCGACAGTGAGAGTTCCGCGCCGACGGCGTTGAGCTGTTCCAGATATCCGCTGAGCAGCGCCTGACTGGCTCGCCCGAGCGCGAGGCGCAACGAATCCGCCGTGACATGCGGATTGCCGTCGCGGTCGCCGCCGATCCACGAGCCGAGCCGCAGGAAGCTCGGCGGCCGCTTGCCGAGCAGCCGCTCCCAACGCGCGTACAGCGGGGGCATGACCGGCACGAAGATATCCCGCAAGTAAGTCAGCGCGGTGTCGACCTCGTCGGCGACATATAACCGTTCATGCCGCAGTGCGCGCGTTTGCCATAGCAATGCGATTTGCGCGGCGATGGCCTCCTCGATCAGCTCGCCTTCCGCGGTTTCCTGCAAACCCGAGTCGCGCAGCGCCATCAACGCCGCGATTCGATTGCGATGGTCCAACATGCTCTTGCGCATCACCTCGGTCGGATGCGCCGTCAGAACCGGTGTGATCAGAGCATGCTCGAGCAGCCTCCCGGCCCGCTCGAGCGTCACCCCCTGGGCTTGCAGGAAGCGCAGCGCCGATTCGAGCGTGCTGTCTTTCTCCGCCGCGGCACCTTGCCGGTCCTCGGCGAGATTCGCCAGCATGGAAAACAGCATGAAGCTGCGCACGAATGCCACGGTCTCATCGAGCGAGAGGCTCTCCCAGCCGGCCGCCAGGCCGCGCGGATTGCTGATGCCGCGGAATCGATCCACGGAGGCGGCTCGAATTGCCTCGATGCGATCGAGCAGCGCGCTGCCGCCGTAGGTGCGGATGACATCGCCGAGCAGTTTGCCGAGAAAACGGACATCGGCGTTCTGGGCAATTGCCGGGGCGGGAGTAATAGGTAAAACCATGATCTGGGGGGCAGGCAACTCAATTTGGCGCTATAAGCCATATCCTACAGGCGTGGCAGCACGGCGCTGATTAAGACAAGAATCCCCCCTGGTTAGACTGGCACGTACAAGAATTCCGCGGCAACACACTGTTCCAAACGTTACGCCGTTCCAAACGTTACGCCGTTCCAAACGTTACGCTGTTCCACTCGTTCGGAGAAAACCATGATTTCCAAGGCTTGGCATCTGTCGATTGTTCCCGCACTCGTGCTGATGCTCTCTCCCGGGCTCGCGATGGCGCAATCGGTCAGCGTCTCGGTCAATGTCGCACCGCCCGAACTGCCGGTCTACGATCAGCCCCCCATCCCCGGAGATGGCTATATCTGGTCGCCGGGATACTGGGCCTGGGACGACAGTTTGCAGGATTATTACTGGGTGCCCGGAACGTGGGTTGAGCCGCCTGAAAGCGGCTATCTGTGGACGCCCGGCTACTGGGCGGCCGCGGGCGCGCTGTTCATTTGGCACGCCGGCTATTGGGGACCTCAAGTGGGCTTTTACGGCGGCGTCGACTATGGCTACGGCTACGGAGGCCACGGCTACCAGGGCGGCTACTGGCGCGGCGGACACCTGTTCTACAATCGAGCGGTGGTCAATGTCGGATCCGCGCGCATCTCCAACGTCTATAACAAGACCGTCGTCAACAACATCCATGTCACGCGCGTCAGTTTCAATGGCGGCAACGGCGGCGTTCGGTCACAGGCCAGCGCGGCGGAATTGGCGGCTGCGCGCGGGCGGCACATGGAGGCGACTTCGGCACAGCGCCGGCAACTCGACACGGCGCGCGGCAATCCAGAACTGCGCGCTGGCAGCAACCACGGCCACCCACCGATCGGCGCGACGCCGCGCGCGGGTAATTTCTCCAATCCCGCGCGCCAAGCCCCGAGGCCGCGCGTGAGCACACCGCGAGAGGCGCGGCCGGTCACGCCGCAAGAGCATCCCCAAGAGCACCCGGCGGAACACGCAGCGCCTGCGCAGCGCCCTGCTCCGCAATCCCGCGTGAACACGCCGCGAGAGCGCCCCGCGGCACCCCAGGAGCGCCCCGCACCGCAAGAACATGCCGCGCCGCAAGCACGTCCCGCGCCGCAAGCACGTCCCGCGCCGCAAGAACACGCGCGGCCACCCGCGGCAGTTGAGCCGCGCCGTGAACCGGAGCACACTCAGCCGAAGCCGCCGCCGAGACCGCAGGCCAAGCCTGCGCCGCGCCCGGCGGAACACCCCGCGGAGCACCCACAGGACCATGAGCACCATTAATCACGATCAGGACGCGCGAAAGTTTACGACCGAGATGGATGGCCATGGGGCGGAACTCGATTACACGCTGTCCGATCAGGTCATGACAATCACCCACACGCGGGTTCCGGAGGCCATCGGCGGGCGCGGCATCGCCGCCGAGCTCATGCGCGCCGCGCTGAAGGTGGCCGCGGAGCGCGGTTGGTCGGTCGATCCCGCCTGTTCCTATGCGGCGGCCTATATGCGCAAGCACGCGCCGGCGAACCGCGGGCACATGGATGAGTTGTTGGATGAAGCGCTGGAGGAATCCTTTCCGGCCAGCGATTCACCTTCCGTGGGCGGCAGCAGCTAGCGGCGGAATTCGGCGCCGGGCAGCCTATTTCGACAGCATCGGCCGCCCTTCATGGGCGACCAGCAGGTCATGCATGTCGTTCGCATGCTCTTCTTCCACGGTCAATATTTCTTCGAGCATCTTGCGGGTCCCCGGGTCATCGTCGCCGAAATATCGGATCAGCTCCCGATAGTGATCGACGGCAATGCGCTCGGCGATGAGGTTTTCCTTGATCATCTCCACCAGGTTGGCCGCCGTTCCATATTCCGAAGCGGCACGGCTGGTGAGACCGGTGGGATTGAAATCCGGTATTCCGCCGAGCTGGTTGATTCGCTCCGCGACCTGATGCATGTGCTGCTGCTCTTCCTTGGCATGCTGCGCAAACTCGGCCTTGACGCCTTCGCTGGATATGCCTTGGGCGGCAACCGCGTGCATCGTGTAGCGCAGCACGCACACAATTTCAGTGGCCAGAACCGCCTGCAGAATGTCGATGCTCTTTTTGACATCGCCCTCGTAGGTAAATGTCACACCCCCACTGGCGATGTTCTTGCGCGCGCGTTCGCGCAGCGTCTTGACATCGGTCAAAAATGGTTTGGTTGTTGATTTTTGATTTTCCACTGGATTTTGCTCCTGAAGGTATCCGCCGCGACGGTATTTATACACCGGGTCGCGGTCATTTTCAGAGAACATCGCCGCGAACGTCGTCAGATATCGAGCCAAGCGCCTGTCGGCAATGCGCTGACAGCACCATAATGGAGGCATGTCGAACCGGCCCCGATGGCTGCTGAACGCCGCCGCGATTCTGTTCATTGCACCGGCCGTGAGTGCGCAACCGGCTGCGGATGCCGCTACGGTGCGGGACGAATTCGTGGCCGCGATGCAGCGCATCCGCGCGCATCAACCGGACCTGCCGGATTCCTCCGAGCTCCAAAGTTACGCAATCTATGACTACCTTCTCGCGGCAAGGATGCGGCGCGACCTGACGGTCAAGCCCGACGAAAATCTCGACTCGGCCGTCGATGGATTTCTGCACTCGCATGCCGGACAGCCGGTGACCCGCGGCTTGCGGCACGACTGGCTCGCCAGCCTCGCGCAGCGCCGCCGCTGGGACTGGTTTCTGCCGCGCTCCGTGGACACCGCCGACCCGCTGTTGTCCTGCGACCGGCTCTCTGCACGACTGGCGACCGGCGATACGCGGGGTCTCGCTGCCGCGGCACTCATTCGTTGGCTGGTCCCGCAGAAGCCGCCCGCGGAATGCACCGAGGTGTTCGGCTGGTTGAGGCAGCAAGGGCTGCTGACTCCCGCGCTCGCCGAGACCCGCACGCGGGCCGCGTTGGCGGCCGACACGCCTCGGCTGGCACGCGAGTTCGCAGCCGACGTGCCGGTGGATTTCCGGGCTGCGCTGCTGCAATGGTCCGATCTCCTGGACGCGCCAAAATCGGCGCTGACCGTGCTTGCGACGCATCCGCGCTTGAGCGTGGAGCCGGAGGCGCTCGGGTCGGGTTTCGAGAAGCTGGCACGCACCGACCCCGCCTCGGCGCTCGACCTGCTGCCGCGGTTGCTCGAGCGCGAGGGAATGTCGGCGGAGTTGCAGGATCGGCTCAGGCGCGCCGCGGCCCTGGGCGCTGCCTATGACCGTGACCCGCGGGCGTTGAATGCGTTCGATGATCTGCCGCGCTCTGCGATCGACGATCAGGTGCAGGAATGGCGGGTGCGGGCCGCATTGTGGAACCACGATTACCAACGGGCACTGACCTGGATCGAACAGATGCCGCAGAATCTGGCCACGCAGCCACGCTGGCGCTATTGGTTCGCCCGTGCCACGGCCGCCACCAAGGGTGATGCTGCAGCCGTGACGCTGTTCGGAGAAATTGCCGGGCTTCGAGACTACTACGGCTATCTCGCGGCGGACCGGCTTGCGCAACCGTACAGCCTGAACGTGCGCCCCTCGCCCCCCGACGCCGCCGCGCAGGCCGCGCTCGCCAGGCAGCCGGGAATGATCCGCGCGCACGAACTGTTCGAGTGCGACCTCGGCGATGATGCAACTGCCGAATGGAATCTTGCGCTGGGAAACGCGGATAACACAGTGAAAGTCCAGGCTGCCCTGCTTGCGTCGCATTGGGGTTGGTTTGCCCAATCCATCACCACGCTGGCGCAGACCGGGGAATTCGACGATGTCACGCTGCGTTATCCACGGCCGTTTCTGGACGCTGTCGGCCGGGCGAGCAGGCTGGCGCAATTGCCGCAGGATTGGATACTCGCCATCATGCGTCAGGAAAGCCTGTTTCGCAAAGATGCGGTTTCGCACGCCGATGCCCGCGGCGTGATGCAAATTGTGCCATCGACGGCCGCGGCGATCGCGCGCCGCTGGCACCTCGCAGTGCCGGGCCGTGACGCCCTGTTCGATCCTTCGATCGCCATTCCGCTCGGCGCGGCCTACATGCGCGAATTGCTGGATCGATATGGCGAGCAGCTGGCGCTGTGCCTCGCTGCCTACAATGCCGGTCCCGCGGCGGTGGCGCGCTGGCTGCCGCCGGCGCCCATGGACGCGGATGTTTGGATCGAAAACATTCCCTACACCGAAACCCGGGGCTACGTGCAGCACATCCTCGAGCACATGGTCGCGTTTGCATCGGTCAGAGGCGCGGAGCCGCCCAGGCTTGATATCCTCTTGTCGGACGTCGAGCCGGCGATGGCGCCATTGTGATAGGTTGAATAAAATCAAAGCGGGGGATGAACATGCGATCGATGAACCTGACGCCGGTGATCCTGGGTGCCGTACTGGCGAGTGCCGCGCCGGTGGTGGCCTGTGCCGACACGGTCGTGGTCAGCGCAGACCGGATGATCGATGTGCTCGGCGGACGGGTCGTCGAGCATCCACAAGTCACCATCATCGACGGACGTATCACGGCTGTCGGCGCGCAAGGGGCGGCGGCGCCCGCCGACGCACGGCATGTCGACCTCAAGGGCATGACGCTGCTGCCGGGCTTGATCGACATGCACACCCATCTGACTTCCGATCCGCATTACAGCGGCTACCGCCGCCTGCAATTTACCGATAACTTCTGGACCGTGGTCGGGGTTGCCAACGCGCAGAAGACCTTGAACGCCGGATTCACGACGGTACGCAACGTGGGCTCCGCCAATTTCGACGATGTCGCGATCAAACAGGCGATAGAACAGGGCATCGTGCCGGGCCCGCGCATCGTACCGGCGACCTACGCGATCGGCGCGACCGGCGGCCACTGCGATGCGACGGAACTGCCGCCGTCGATCACGGCGTACCGGCCGAATGTGGCGAACGGGCCCGAGGAGATCCGTGCCATGGTGCGTAAATTGCGCAAATACGGGGCGGAGGTGATCAAGTTCTGCGGCACGGGCGGCGTGCTTTCCAAGACCGATACGGTGGGCGCACAGCAGTATGACCTGACGGAAATGAAGGCTTTGGTGGATGAAGCGCACATGCTCGGGCTCAAGGTCGCGGTTCACGCGCATGGCACATCCGGCATCAAGGACGCCATCCGCGCCGGCGTGGACACCATTGAGCATGCCAGTCTGGCGGACGAGGAGGCATTCACGCTCGCCAAGCAGCATGGCACCTGGTTCTCGATGGATATCTACAACGATGATTACATCATGGCCGAGGGCGAGAAAAACGGCCTCTACAAGGAGTCGCTGGAGAAGGAGCGCCAGATCGGCTTGAAGCAGCGGCAAACCTTCCAGGCGGCGGTGAAAGCCGGCGTCAAAATGATATTTGGAACCGACGCCGGCGTATACCCGAATGGTTATAACGCGCGCCAGTTTGTCACGATGGTCAAGTGGGGCATGACGCCGATGCAGGCGATTCAGGCGGCGACCGCCAACGCTGCGGAAGCGCTCGGCCGCCAGGGCGATGTGGGCGCGATCGCCGTCGGGCGATACGGCGATCTCATCGCGGTGGCCGGCGATCCGCTCGCGGATGTCGCACGGCTGCAGTCGGTGGGATTTGTAATGAAGGGCGGGGAAATCGTCAAGGCGCCCGCCAACTGAAGCGTTGCCCAGGCCCTTTCAGCTGCCGCCGATGAGCCCGGCCGTGACGTTGATCGCGAAGCCCAAAATGGATGCATTGAATAGAAACGATATCAATGTATGTGCGAGCACGACTTTGCGAATCCCCGCGTGTTCGGTCGAAACGTCGGCGGTCTGGCAGGCCGCCGCAATGGTGAAGGAAAAATACGCGAAATCCCAGAACACCGGCTCGGCCGTGCCGGGGAACTTCAGCGGGCGGTCCTGCGGCGTGGCGCTGTAGAACATGTCGGCGTAGTGTGATGTGAACGTGAGCGGCACCAACAGCCAGGAATCGACCAGCGTGAATGCGGCCAGCGCAAAATGCGCCGCCCGCACCGAACCGCTCAATTGCTTGATGGTTGCCAGCGGCTCGACGATGGCGAACAGGCTGGCGACTGCGGCGATGATCACCACCACGAGAATCACCGGTGCGGACTCGTCCTCTTCGATGTACCTGGTGCAGATCTGGGCGGCGCTCAGCCGCGTCATCCAGTAGATCATCAGCACCAGGAACAGGATGACCCCGCCGTTCCAGCACACCAGTACCCGGGTCAGCAGCGACCATTCGCGCGGCAGACAGAAATACAGCGCCAGTGCCGCAACGAAGGAGGCCCACAGCCTGGGATGCTCGAGAAATAATTTCTTCATGTGTACGCGGCGGCAACGTGGCGCGCCGGCAGTCTGAACTCCGCGCGCGCCCGATTGCGCATGCCCGGCATGGCGCTACTTGCTCTCCTTTGCCACCAGGTACTTGACCAGCTCGATCAGCTGATCCGTACCTCCCGCCGATTCCACGTGCAAGCGATACTTGCCGTTCACGACGATGGTGGGCGTGCGGTCGATCTTGTACGCCATGATCAAGTCCTGATCGGTACGCACCTTGAAATCCGCGGAAAACGATTTTGACGTGGCGACGAATTTATCGACCGGCACCCCGGCGTGCTGCAGGTAAAATTTCGCGGCGTCCTCGATGGCCGGCATGCGGCTCTTGAGATTGTGCGATGCATCGGTGATGCTCAAATCCCCGCCCTTCCACACCGCGTCGAACATCGCGTCATGTGTCTCACGATCGACGCCAAGTATCTGCGCGGTGACATACGCCAGTTGAAACACCGGCCAGTCTTCGGAGGGATTGAACGCCGCCGGCAGGTAGTCGACCACGGCATTGGCGGGCAACGACTGCTTGAGCTTGTGCATGGTCGGCTGAAAAAGATTGCACGCCGGGCAGGCATACGAGAACACTTCCGTCACCTCGACCTTGCCGGGCGGCAGCGCGGGCTTCTTGACCGGCTCGATCAGGAAATAATTTACGCCCTCGGTCCAAACCTGGGCGCCATGCGCGCTCAGCGAAACAGCCAATGCCATGGCGGCGCAGATCGCGGCGGACTTGATCGATTTCATCGAGGCTCCTTTGGTCTTTCGTGGCGTAAATTCTAGCATCCAAGGCGGCGGCGGGGCGCAAGCGCATTCACAATACTTTGCACTCGACCATGAACTGTCGGCGATCGGTGTGTAGTTCGCCTTCGAATCTGGTTATAGTCTGCGGCTCGCCCGGATGATCGCTTGGCAGTGCGTGCCGCGGCATGGGCTCGCGTATCGGTGAATTAGTGATAAACGAACAAGACCCGCAATTCCTGCCGCCCGCGCGCGGTCCTAAGGGATTCATCGCAAGACACTGGATCGGTCTGCTGGTCGCGCTGATCATCGCGTTGCTGCTGGCGACGTTCGTCATATACCTGCGTCACAAACAGCCGCTCGCGGCCGCGGGACGCGGGCGCGGGCGGTACGCGCAGAACGGCCCGGTTGCAGTGTCGGTCGCCACGGCCCTGGCGGGCGACATCAAGGTGAAGATTCCGGCGCTCGGCACCGTCACCCCGCTGGCCACGGTGACGGTCAGGACTCAGATCACCGGAACATTGCAGAAAATTTTCTTCACCGAAGGGCAGTTCGTGCACCAGGGCGATCCGCTGGCGCAGATCGATCCGCGCCCTTACGAAGCTGCTCTGCAACAAATGCAGGGCAACTTGAAGCGCGATCAGGCGCTGCTCGCGGACGCCCGCCTGGACCTGAAGCGCTACGAGGGCCTGGTGAAAGAGGATTCCATCGCCCAGCAACAACTCGACACACAGCGGGCGCTCGTGGACCAGTACGCCGGAACCATCGAATCGGACGAGGGCCAGGTCAAGACCGCCACGGTCAATCTGGTGTACACGCACATCGTGTCGCCGGTCACGGGGCGCGTCGGCCTGCGCCAGGTCGATCAGGGCAACTACGTGACGCCGGGCGATGCCAACGGCATCGTGCTCATCAATCAGTTGCAACCCATCACCGTCATCTTCTCCATACCCGAGGACAATGTGTCCGCGGTGATGAAGCGCCTGCACGCCGGCGCCGCGCTGACCGTCGAGGCCTTCGACCGCACCAACAGCTTGAAGATTGCCGACGGGAAATTGCTGACCGTGGACAACTCCATCGACATCACCACCGGCACGGTCAAGCTGCGCGCGCAGTTCGACAATGCCGATGGCGCGCTGTTTCCGAATCAGTTCGTCAACATCCAACTGCTGCAGGATGTGCTCGGCAACCAGGTCATCATGCCCAACTCGGCGGTGCGCCGGGGCGCGCCCAACGGCGTGGCCACGACCTTCGTGTACATCGTCAATTCCGACCGCAGCGTCACGGTGCGGCCGGTGACCCTGGGGGTGGTCGACGGTGAAACGGTAGCGGTGACCGCCGGACTCAAGCCCGGCGAGATGGTCGTGACCGAAGGCGGCGACCGGCTGCGCGACGGCGCCGAGGTGCAGCTGCCCGGCGCGACTCCGCCCGCCTCCGCCGCGAATCCGCCCGCGAAATCGCCGGCTGCCGGGACTCCCGGCGGACGGCGCGGCAAGGGGCGCGGCAAAGCGCCGCAATCGCAACCGCACTCGCAGTAGCGGCGCTGCCGGCTCAGGCTTCAAGGCGCATGAATCCCTCACGAATCTTCATTCTTCGGCCGGTCGCCACGACACTGCTCATGGTGGCGATCCTGATCGTCGGAGCGATGGCCTACCTGCAGCTGCCGCTGTCGGCGCTGCCGGAAGTCGCCTATCCGACCATCGAGGTGCAGACCTTTTACCCCGGCGCGAGCCCGGAGGTCATCACCTCGGCGATCACCGCGCCGCTCGAAAAACAATTCGGTCAGATGCCGGGCTTGAATCAGATGTCCTCGACCAGTTCCGCGGGCGCATCGGTCATCACTCTGCAATTCACCCTGGCGCTCGATATCGACGTGGCGGAGCAGGAGGTGCAGGCGGCGATCAGCGCCGGTCAGAACCTGCTGCCGCAGGATCTGCCGGCACCGCCGATATATGCCAAGGTCAATCCCGCGGACGCGCCGGTGCTGATTCTCGGCGTCACCTCGAAAACCATGGCGCTCACCGAGGTCGAGGATCTGGTCGACACGCGCATCGCGCAAAAGATCTCCCAGATCAAGGGCGTGGGTGTCGTGAGCATCAGCGGCGGCCAGCGGCCCGCGGTCAGGGTGGTCGCGAATCCGCGCGCCATGGCCGCCTACGGATTGAATCTCGACGACCTGCGCACCACCATCAACAACGCCAATCAGAACGGCCCGAAAGGGACGCTCGACGGGCCGGCCAATGCCTACACCCTCAACACCAACGATCAGATCAGAAATGCGGAAGACTACGGCAACGTGGTTGTGGCGTACAAAAACGGCGCGCCGGTACGCCTGAAGGATGTCGCCACCCTGGTGCAGGGCGCGGAGAATTCCAAGCTTGGCGGCTGGATGAATTCAACGCCCGCGTTGATCCTCAACGTTCAACGCCAGCCGGGCGCGAACGTGGTCGACGTCGTGGATCGGATTCATGAGTTGTTGCCCGCGCTGCAGGCCGACATGCCGGCGGGCGTCGACGTGCGTCTGCTCACCGACCGCACCACGACGATTCGCGCCTCCGTCAACGACGTGGAATTCGAACTGGTGCTCGCGGTGATCCTGGTGGTGCTGGTCATCTGGGTGTTTCTGCGCAACATTCCCGCCACGATCATTCCCAGCCTGTCGGTGCCGCTCTCGCTCATCGGCACATTCGCGGTGATGTACCTGGCGAATTTCAGCTTGAACAACCTCTCGCTGATGGCGCTGACCATCGCCACGGGTTTCGTGGTCGACGATGCCATCGTGATGATCGAGAACATATCCCGCTACATCGAAGCCGGCGATCCGCCGCTCGAGGCCGCGCTCAAGGGCGCGGGCCAGATCGGTTTCACCATCATATCGCTGACCGTGTCGCTGATCGCCGTGCTGATTCCGTTGCTGTTCATGCAGGACGTCGTCGGACGGCTGTTCCGGGAATTCGCGGTCACCCTCGCCGTCACGATCCTGATCTCGGCGGTGGTCTCGCTGACCCTGGTCCCGATGATGTGCGCGAAACTGCTCAAGCAGCGGCCGAACGGCGGCCATGCGCAGACCGAGTCGGGCCGGTGGTTTACCGCCGTGGTGGATTGGTATGGACGGCGCCTGAGCTGGGTGCTGGATCACCAGAGACTGACCCTGTGGGTGGCGATCGGGACGCTGGCACTCACGGCTCTGCTTTATGTGCTCATTCCCAAGGGTTTCTTTCCGGACCAGGACACCGGCTTGATCCAGGGCGTCTCCGAGGCGACCGAATCGATCTCCTACGCGGGGATGGCGGACCGCCAGCAGGCGCTCGCGGTGGCCATCCTCACCGATCCCGACGTTTCCAGCCTGTCCTCGTTCATCGGCGTCGACGGCAACAACGTGACGCTGAACAGCGGACGGTTCCTGATCAATTTGAAGCCGCGCGCGCAGCGCACCACTGCGGTCGCCGATGTCATCCGCCGCCTGCGCGGCGAGACCTCGGATGTCGCGGGCATCACCTTGTACATGCAGCCGGTGCAGGATCTCACCCTCGATAACACCATCAGCCGTACGCAATATCAATTCACCCTGGAGAGCGCCGACGCCACTGCCTTGTCGAATTGGACACCGAAGCTGGTGTCGGCGCTGCGCCAGCAGCCGCAGCTCGCCGATGTGGTCAGCAACCAGGAGGACAACGGGCTCGCCGCCTACATCACCATCGACCGCGACAGCGCGGCACGGCTCGGCATCAGCGTGGGCACGGTCGACAACGCGCTCTACGATGCATTCGGCCAGCGCATCGTCTCGACCATCTTCACGCAATCGAATCAGTACCGCGTCATCATGGAAGCGGACCCGCATACCTATCGATCGGTCGATTCGCTGGCCTCGATCTACGTGCCCTCGGCCGGCGGCGGTCAGGTGCCGTTGTCGGCGATAGCCAAGGTCGATGTGGAAAGCCGCCCGATCCTCATCAATCATCTCGCGCAGTTTCCGGCCACGACGGTGTCGTTCAACCTGGCGCCGGGCGCGTCGCTCGGCTCGGCGGTTTCGGCCATCGAGGAGGTCGAACAGAATCTGGGGTTGCCGAGCAGCATCCGCACCACTTTCCAGGGAGCCGCGCTGGCATTTCGCAGCAACCTCACCAACGAACTGCTGCTGCTGGTTGCCGCGGTGCTGGTCATGTACATCGTGCTCGGCGTTTTGTACGAGAGCTTCGTCCATCCGATCACCATTCTCTCCACGCTGCCGTCCGCGGGCATCGGCGCGCTGCTGGCGCTCATGCTGTTCGGCGACGATCTGACCATCATCGCGCTGATCGGCATCATTCTGCTGATCGGCATCGTGAAGAAGAATGCGATCTTGATGATCGATTTCGCCATCGTCGCCCAGCGCGACGAGGGTCTTTCGCCGCGTCAGGCCATCCACAAGGCCTGCCTGCTGCGCTTCCGTCCGATTCTCATGACGACGGTCGCGGCGATCTTCGGCGCCCTGCCGCTGATGTTCGGCACGGGAGTCGGATCCGAGCTGCGCCATCCGCTCGGCGTCAGCATCGTCGGCGGCTTGTTGGTGAGCCAGGTGCTGACGCTGTTCACCACGCCGGTCATCTACCTGGCATTCGATCGCATCGCGGCACGCATGCGCGGGCATGTGCCGGAGGCCGGGCGCGAGCCGCCGCTGGCCGAGGGACCGGCGTGAACATCTCCGCGCCCTTCATCAAACGGCCGGTCGCAACCATCCTGCTGACGGCCGGCGTCGCGCTGTGCGGCGCTGTCGCCTTCGTGCTGCTGCCGGTTGCACCCTTGCCGCGCATCGACGTACCCGCCATATTCGTCTCGGCGCAACTGCCCGGTGCGAGTCCCGAAGTGATGGCGGCGACCGTTGCCACCCCGCTGGAGCGCCATCTGGGCGCCATCGCCGATGTCGATGACATGACCTCCAACAGCGGGGTGGGCACGACCAGCATCCAGCTGACTTTCGGCGTCGATCGCGACATCGATGGCGCGGCGCGCGACGTGCAGGCGGCCATTTCGGCGGCGCACGCGGATCTGCCCACCTCGCTGACCCGCAATCCGACCTACCGCAAGATCAACACGTCGCAGTTTCCGGTCATGGCCATCGCCATGACCTCCGATGTGCTCACCCAGGGACAGATCTACGACGCCGCCGATGCCGTGATTTCGCAGCGTCTCTCGCAGCTTCCGGGAGTCGGCGGGGTGAACGTGAATGGCAGCGCACTGCCGGCGGTGCGCGTGGAAATCAATCCGCTGTCCTTGTCCAAGTACGGCATCGGTCTGCAGGACGTGCGCGCCGCGATTTCGAACGCCAATGCCAATGCCCCGAAGGGCGCGATCGAATCGGACAATCTGCACTACCAGATCTACACCAATGACAACGCGCGCGATGCGGGTCCATATCGCAACCTGATCATCGCCAACCGCAACGGCGCCACGGTGCGCCTCGGGGATGTCGCGACCGTGCTCGACATGCAGGACGGCGCGACTGAAAACATCCGCACCTACGGCCTGTACAACGGCAAGCCCGCGGTGTTCGTGAATGTGTATCAGCAGCCCGGCGCCAACATCATTCAAATGATCGACGCGGTCAAGGCCGAATTGCCGGTGCTCAAGCAGTCGATCGACTCCAAAATCGATCTGGTGGTGAGTTTCGACCGCTCGGTGACCATCCGTGCGTCGCTGCGCCAGGTCGAGCAGACCCTGTTGATCGCGGTTGCCATGGTCATCCTGGTGGTTTATGTTTTTTTGAACAGCTACCGGGCGGCGCTGATCCCCGCGCTGGTGGTGCCGGTGTCGCTGATCGGCACGTTCGGCGCCATGTATCTGCTCAATTATACGCTCGATAATTTCTCCTTAATGGCGCTCACCATTGCGACCGGCTTCGTGGTCGACGATGCCATCGTGGTGATGGAAAACACCACGCGGCACATCGAAGACGGCATGAGCCGCATGCGCGCGGCTTTTCTGGGCGCCCAGGAAGTGGGCTTTACCGTATTGTCCATGAGCCTGTCGCTGGTCGCGGTGTTCCTGCCCTTCATGCTGGTGGGGGGCATCCTCGGGCGCATCTTCCGCGAATTTGCCATGACCTTGTCGGTGTCGATCCTCATATCGCTGGTCGTTTCGCTGACCACGACGCCCATGATGTGCTCGCTGGTGCTGCGCAGTTCGCGCGAACAGAAGCCCTCGCGCATCGGCATGGCATTCGAGCGCGGCTTCGAACGCGTGCGCCAGAACTACCGCACGACGCTCGAGTGGGCGTTGAACCACCGGCGCTTCATGATCGGCGTCTTTTGGGCGACCATCGTCTTGAACATCGCTCTGATCGTCGTCATTCCGAAGGGATTCTTTCCGCAGCAGGACACCGGCCAGCTGCGCGGCGGCATCCGCGGCGATGCCGCGAGCTCGTTTCAGCTCATGAAGGGAAAGCTTCAGGAAGTGGCCTCAATCATCCAGGCCGATCCCGCGGTCGATACGGTGACCGGCTCGGTGGGCAGCGGCGGCTTCGGTCCGTTCGGCGGCGGCGGCGCCAGCGCCAACGTCACGGTCGGACTCAAACCGCTGAAAGTGCGGCGTATCTCGGCCGATTTGATCATCGCGCGGTTGCGCCCGAAACTGGCCAGGGTCAAGGGCGTCGCAAGCTATCTGCAGGCCGTGCAAGACATCGGCGGCGGCGGCCGCTCGGCCAACGCCCAATATCAATACACGCTGCTCGGCGATGACTTGAGTGAACTGCGCAGCTGGTCGGAGAAGCTGCGCACCGCTCTGCTGCAGGTTCCCGAGATCACCGATGTGGACACCGACCTGCAGCCCGGGGGATTGGAGACCGACCTCATCGTCGATCGCGACAGTGCCTCGCGTTTGGGCCTGTCGGAGGTGCAGATCGACAATACGTTGGGCGATGCGTTTGCCCAGGCCCAGGTATCGACGATTTATAATCCCTTCAGCCCGCAGCAGTATCACGTGGTCATGGAGGTGGCGCCGGAGTTCTGGCAAAACCCGGAGATCCTCAAGGACATTTACGTGAGCACCTCGGGAGGCGCGGTTTCCGGCACCCAGCAAACCCAGGCGGTCGCCGGCACCACGATCTTGAAATCCTCCAGCGCTGTCTCCAGCACTTCCGTGGCGGAAGATACGGCGCGCAATCTCGCGGCAAACTCGCTGGCGAATGCCGGCCGCGGCAACACTTCCACCGGCTCGGCCGTGAGCATCGCGGCCGAAACGGTGGTGCCGTTGTCCGCCTTCAGCCATTTCACCACCGGCGAGACGCCGGTGTCGGTGAATCACACCGGCACCTCGGTGTCCACTTCCATCGCCTACAATCTGATGCCCGGCGTGTCCATCGGTACGGCGGAGTCCGCGATCGCCAAAAAAATGGCCGACATCCACATGCCGGTGAGCATCCACGGCGGCAACTACGGCACGGCGCGATTGTTCCAACAAGGCATCGGCAATATGTGGCTGGTGTTTTTAGCGGCCATCGCGACGATCTACGTGGTGCTGGGGATGCTGTATGAAAGCTATGGGCAGCCGGTGACCATTCTCTCGACGCTGCCCTCGGCCGGCCTCGGCGCGCAGCTCGCGCTGATGGCGACCGGCACCGAGTTCAGCATGATCGCCTTCCTCGGAATTCTGTTGCTGATCGGCATCGTCAAAAAGAATGCAATCATGATGGTTGATTTCGCACTCGACGCGGAACGAAAGCTCGGCATGGATCCCCGCCAGGCCATCGCACATGCATGCTCGCTGCGCTTCAGGCCCATCATGATGACGACCTGCGCGGCCATCGCCGGCGCGCTGCCGCTTGCCATCGCCACCGGCGACGGCACCGAGATGCGCCGGCCCTTGGGGATAGCCATCGTCGGCGGATTGTTGGTCAGCCAGCTGCTGACGGTATACACCACGCCGGTGGTATTCCTGTATTTTCGCCGCTATTGGAAACATTTGAAGCAGGGCAAATACTCACCGCCGCCAAAACTTCGAGCCGCCGGGGATCCTGCCGGCGGGTTGGGTCCTCTCGGAGCGGCGACATGAACCGGCGCATTGCACGCGCTTTGTGCCTGGCCGGCGCCGCGGCGTGGGTCAGCGCCTGCGCCGTCGGACCGGACTACCATCGTCCGCGGTTCGACGCGGCGGCGGGCTACAAGGAAGCCGGCGATTGGAAACCGAGCGAGCCCAACGACGTGCTGTCGCGCGGTCCCTGGTGGAAAATATTTCACGACGACGTGCTCGATGGCCTCGAAGCCCAGGTCGAGATTTCGAATCAAAACGTCGAGGCGGCCGAAGCCGCCTTCGAGCAATCGCGGGCGCTGGTGGCGCAGGCGCGCGCCGGTTTCTGGCCGACCATTGCCGCCAGTCTCGGCGCGCAACGCCAGGGCGCGCCCGTGGTGGTGACCAATGCGGCCGGGCAGCCGATCGGCTCCACGACGCACACCCAAAATACGGTCACGGCCGGCGTGTCTGCCAATTGGGACATCGACATCTGGGGCCGCATTCGGCGCAACACCGAGAGCAACGTCGCCGCCGCGCAAGCCAGCTCCGCGGCGCTGGCGGCCGCACGCCTGTCCGCGCAGGCGGAACTCGCCACGGATTATTTTGAATTGCGCGCGCAGGATCAGCTGCAGAAATTGCTCGACGACGCGGTCGAGGCGGAAACGCAATCGCTGCACATCACCGAGAGCCGCTATAAATTCGGCGTCGCCGCGCGCGCCGACGTGGTGACCGCGCAGACCCAGCTGCTCGGCAGCCGGGCGCAGCAGGTCAATGCGAAGATCCAGCGTGCCGTCCTCGAGCACGCCGTTGCAGTCCTGCTCGGCAAGCAGCCGGCGGAATTCTCGCTCGCCGCTTCTGCGATGCGCAGCGACGTGCCGACCATGCCCGCCGGCCTGCCCTCCACGCTGCTCGAACGGCGTCCCGACGTCGCGGAAGCGGAGCGCAAGATGGCCTCCGCAAATGCGCAGATCGGCGTCGCCAAGGCCGGCTATTTCCCGGATCTGACCTTGAGCGGACAGGATCAGTATTCGAACAGCACCTTCAGCCGCCTGATCCGAAACTCCAATCGCATCTGGGCGGTCGGACCCGCGTTGGCCGAAACCCTGTTCGACGGCGGTTTGGTGCGCGCGCAGGTCAGGAGCGTGCGCGCGGCCTACGAGGGCACGGTGGACAATTACCGTCAAATCGTGCTGACCAGCTTCGAGCAGGTGGAAGATGAAATCGTCACGCTGCGCGTGCTGGAACAGGAAGGTGCGATCGAGGACGAAACGGTCAAGGCGGCACGCGAAGCCGAAGCCCTCACGCTCAATCAGTACAAGGCCGGCACGGTTCCCTACAGCAGCGTGATTACCGCACAGACCACCCGATTGAGTGCCGAGGAGACGGCGCTGCAGGTTCTGTCGACGCGGCTGCAGGCCAGCGTGGCATTGGTCGAAGCCCTGGGCGGGGGTTGGGATGCCTCCATGGCGAGCGCAAAATAGCCGCTGGCACCAAGCAGCCTCTCAAACAGGCCGGCCGGCAGGCAACTCCAGGTCCTCGAGCGCCACGGGCACGTGACGGCGCAGCAGGGCCGTTTGCGCTTCCCACTGCTGCTTCGGCTCCAGCTCCTCCAGAAACTTGATTTCGCCGGCGGCGAGGGTGGCAACCGGCAATCCGTCCCGGTACAGCAGGCGATTGCCGGCCAGTGACGGCAGCCTTGCCCCGGGGGTCAGGATGCCGAGCAAATTCAGTGGATCGGCAGCCGAGAACGATACGTAGAGATCCGTCGGCGCCTTGCGGCGCACGTCACGCAGCAACCCGATCGCTTCGGCGGTCGCGAATTGCTCGCCGGAGAAGCCCGCGACGAAGCGCCCGCCGCGGATCTCACCACGCGCTTCCAGCCGGCGGCAACAAGCCAATATGTCCCGCCAGGGCGGCAGCCATTGGGCTTCGCGGCCGAGCAGTTTCCAAAAGATCACTCCCCAGCGGCGCAGCAACGTGCGCACGATCTGCTCCACCGCCTCGTCCTTGCGTTCGGCGCTCTGTGCGTTCGATGTGCGCACCAGCGCCCAGCGGCCCGCATCCGCCATTCCAAACAGCGCCAGGCGCCGCTTGTGACGTGCGGCATGGGAATGCGCGCGGCCGGCACGCCGGCCGCTCGGCATCAACAGCACCCGCAGGCCGGCGAAACTATCGGAATTCACCTGTCCCGCCGCGACCAGTTCGGCAAGCGCCTCTTCCGCTTCCGAGGGCAGCAGGCCGACGCCTTCCGCGATCTCATCGAAGAACGATGCCCCTTGCGCGCGGATGAAATCGGCAACCGCCTGCCCCCTGGAGGTCAGCAGGGCAGGATCCGACTGATCGGCGAATATCGACCAGAGCGGCACGTTGCGCCTGGCCAGCAGCACGATGGGCGTGGAACGGACCGGCGCCGCAGCGCGTGCCGGCGCACCTTCGCCGCGCGGCCCGCGCGCAGCCAGGCGCGTCCAGATGAAACGTCCCGCGCGGCAATGCTCGTCCAGCCACTGCGGGTCATACTCGGCAATGCGCGAGGGCAGGACATCCGTCTCCCAGGCGCCGGCGGGCGATTCGAACCCCTCGAGCTGCGCGAGAATCGCGGCCAGCGCGTCCGAGCCTTGCATGCGTGCGCCCGGCAGCACGCGCTGCCACTCGCCCAAGAAGCGCAGAAAATCCCGCGCCGTCACCGGCTCGATTTCCGCGCGCAGCCGCTTGACGGTATAGCGGTGGATGCGCGCCAGCAATCGGCGCTCGCACCATTCCTCCTGCGCGGCAGCGGCGGAGAATCGGCCGCGCATCGCAAATCCTTCCGCCTCGAGCGCGATCAGAGCGCCGTCGATCTGCGTCTCTGCAACGCCCAGCGGGCCGGCAAGCTGCCCCGCCGTGACCGGACCCAGACCTTCCAGCCGGCCGCGCACGATGTCCACCAGATGCTCTTCCAGCGGGTCGAACAGCGTCCGCCGCTCAGCCGCCACCCACAGCGTGCGGCCATGCAATTCAACCCGCAAAACCCGGCTCTGCAGCGCCAGCTCCTCCAGCAGGCGCAGCCATGCCGGCTGCGACCGGCACTCCTCCTCGGTCAGGAACGTCAGCCACAGCAGCGCATCGTGCAGCTCATCCGGCGACGCGGCGTCCGGCCATGCCTCCGCGCGCACGCGTGCAATGGCTTCTTGATCGAGCTTGCCGATATCGGCCGCTTCGCTCGGATCGAGCCAGCGCCGGCTCATGACCGCCCGGGTGCGGCGCTCCTCGAGCGGCGCGTCGTCAAGGTAGGCATAGGGCCGTGCGCTCAAGGCCTCGAGCGCCAGCGGCGACGGTTCGGTGAGATCCCTCGCAATCACGCGAAGGTCGCCGCTCTCCAGCCTGCGCAACACGGTCTCGAACTCATCGATGTCCATCGCCTCTTCCAGGCAATCGCGAATGGTCTGTTTGACCAGCGGATGGTCCGGCACCTCGATCTCGCCGGGCAGATTCTCGGCGCAGGCGACCTGGTCCGGAAAGACCGACGCCAGCAGGTCTTCCGCATTCATGCGCGCAATCTGCGGCGGGATCCTCTTGCCGCCGCGAAAACGCGGCAGCGCCAGGGCAATGCCCGCATCCCAGCGCCAGCGAACCTCGAACATCGGCGCCGCGCACAAGGCTTGGATCAGCACGTGGCGCACCGAATTCGAATTCAAATAGTGCGCCGCCTCGGCCAGTTCGAAGCTGTGCGCATGGGTCAGCGACAGCACGATGTGATCCTCCGTGGCCGCGGCCTGCAGCTCGAAATTGAAGGTGCGACAGAAGCGCTTGCGCAGCGACAGGCCCCATGCACGATTCACGCGGCTGCCGAAGGGCGAATGGATGATCAGCTGCATGCCGCCGGACTCATCGAAGAAGCGTTCGAACACCACGGTGTCGAGGGTCGGCAAGCTACCCAGCGCCGCTTTGCCCGCGCCCAAGTACTGCACAATCTGCGAGGCGGCGGATTCATCCAGTCCGACGGTGCTCATCAACCACGCGGGCGCGGACCCCGCGCCGGCTTCGAGATGCTGCTCGACGGTCTTGCGCAGCTTGGACACCGCCGCCGACAACTCCATGCTGCGGCCCGGCGCCTCGCCCAGCCAGAATGGGATCGACGGCGGTTGGCCGTGCGCATCTTCGACGCGCACCGTGCCGCGCTCCACGCGCATGATCCGATATGAGGTGTTGCCGAGCTGGAAGACATCGCCCTGCAGGCTCTCCACCGCAAAATCCTCGTTTACCGAGCCGACCACGATGGATTCGGGTTCGAGCATGACGCGATAATCCGCATTGTCCGGAATTGCACCGCCCGAGGTGATGGCCGTCAGCCTCGCGCCCTTGCGGGGCCGCAGCATCTTGTTGATCGCATCGTGGTGCAGCAACGCGCCGCGCCGGCCACGCCTCGTACTGAATCCCTCCGCCAGCATCACCACGCATTCGTCGAACTCCTTCTGTTCGAGATTTCGATACGGATGGGCGCGGCGCATCAGCGCGAACAGAGCCGCCTCGGGCCACTCGCGCGCTGCTACTTCCGCAGTGATCTGTTGCGCCAGCACATCGAGCGCATTTTCGGGGATCTTGAGACGATCCAGTTCGCCGCCACGCACCGCTTCGAGCAGGGCGGTACATTCCACCAGTTCATCGCGAGACAGCGGAAACAGTCTGCCCTTCGAGGTGCCGCCGACCGAGTGGCCGGCCCGCCCGACGCGCTGCAGGAAGGAATTGATGGAGCGGGTCGAGCCGATCTGGCACACCAGATCGACATCGCCGATGTCGATGCCCAATTCCAGCGAGGCGGTGGCCACCAGCACCTTCAACTCACCGCGCTTCAAGCGCTGTTCAGCGGCGAGGCGGCGCTCCTTCGACAGGCTGCCGTGATGTGCGGCAACGTTCTCCTCGCCCACGCGTTCCGAGAGTTGTCGTGCGACGCGCTCCACCATTCTGCGCGTGTTGACGAACACCAATGTCGTGCGATGCTCGAGAACCAGCGCCGCCACGCGATCGTAGACCTGGGTCCACACCTCGCCCGACATCACGGCCTCGAGCGGCGACGGCGGCAGCTCCAATGCCAGATCCCGGCGCCGCGCATGGCCGCTGTCGACGATGGTGCATGCCACGGCCCGTGCGCCGGTGAGAAATCTGGCCACCTCGTCGATCGGCTTTTGCGTGGCCGACAATCCCACCCGGATCAGCGCATCGCCGGTGAGCGCCTGCAGCCGCTCCAGCGACAGCGCCAGGTGCGCGCCGCGTTTGTTGCCGGCGATCGCATGGATCTCATCCACGATGACGGTGCGGCAGGTGGCCAGCATGTCGCGGCCGGATTGCGAGCCGAGCAAAATGTAAAGCGACTCCGGTGTGGTCACCACGATGTGCGGTGCGCGGCGGCGCATGCCGGCGCGCTCCGACTGGGTGGTGTCGCCGGTGCGCACCACCGCGCGGATCTCCACATCAGGCAGTCCGGAGGCGGCGAGCTCGGCGCGGATTCCCGTGAGCGGCGCCTCGAGATTCTTTTGGATGTCGTTGGACAGCGCCTTGAGCGGGGAGACGTACACGACCCGCGTCTCGTCGGGCAGCGGACCGCGCAGCCCTTCCCGAACCAGCTGATCGATGGCGGATAGAAAAGCGGCAAAGGTTTTGCCTGACCCGGTGGGGGCGGCAATGAGCACATGCTCGCCCGCGGCAAGCGCGGGCCACGCGCGTTCCTGCGCCTCGGTGGGGGCATCGAAATTCCGTGCAAACCACGCGGCGACGGCGGGATGGAATGAGTTGACTGTGCTCATGGATTCTCTCGGCGGGGACCTGGTTATATTACCAGTACTTGCGGACCCATCGCCAGCTCGAGGCAGTCGATGGCATTATTTGTCCGCCGATTGACCTGCGGCAGTATTTCCAAGGCATGATCGCCGGCGGATCATGGACTTCATCCAATCACTTGTGGAAGGCCCCTTATGTCCTCATCCCAGACCGCACTGCTGCTCATCGACGCGCAGCAATCCTTCGAACACCGCCCCTATTGGAGTCAAACCGACGCGCCGCCCTTTTTTCAGCGCACGCAGGCACTGATCGATGGCGCAAAGGCCCGGCGCATTCCGATCCTGCAGATTTTTCACGTCGAGGACACGGGCGCATTTTCGCTGGAATCGGGCTACGTCAAGACCCTGTCCGCACTGTCGCTAGAACCTGAGGCGGTATTCCAAAAACGCCGCCATAGCGCATTGGTCGGCAGCGCCCTGCCCGTTTGGCTCACCGAACATGGTATCCGCCATCTGCTCGTATCCGGAATTCGCACCGAGCAGTGCTGCGAAACCACCACGCGGCAGGCATCCGACTGCGGCTACAGCGTCGATTTCATCAGCGAGGCGACTTTGACTTTCGCAATGACCGACCGCAATGGACGTCATTGGAGTGCGGCGGAAATCAAGGCGCGAACCGAGCTGGTGCTGGAGGAGCGATTTGCGCGCGTGCTGACGGTGGAGCAGGCGCTGGCCGGGTGAACACGGTGGGACGCACGATCGATGTGTGGGTCGTGATCCCCGAGCGCCTCTTGCTGCTCGACATCGCGGGTCCGATGGAGGTGCTGCGCAGGGCAAACGCCGAGCAGGACGATATCGTGTTCCGCATACACTACGCCGGCGCGTCTGCGCAAACGATGTCCTCGATCGGGATCAGGCTGGCGGACATCGCCGCCCTGCCCGCCACTCTGCCCAAAGAGGCCATGATCATCGTTCCCGGCTCCGCCGACGGCATTGCCTTCGCGCAAGACCCCGGCGACGCGGCCGTGCGCGCTGACGAGACTGCCATTGTCGAGTGGCTGCGGGCCAGTGTACTGCCGGGACATATCCTCATGACCATCTGTTCGGGCGCACTGTTGGCGGCGCGTGCCGGGCTGCTCGACGGCCACTCCTGCACGACGCATCACGCCGAGTGCGCAGAGCTCGCGGCGCTCGCGCCACTGGCCAAGGTCTTGGACAACCGATTGTTCGTGATCGACCGCGACCGCTATACCAGCGCGGGGGTTACCGCCGGTCTCGACCTCATGCTGCATGTGGTCAGCACTCTCGCAGGACATGCTTGCGCGCTCGCCATCGCGCGCCATCTCGTGCTGTATCTGCGCCGCGAGGGCGCCGATCCGCAGATCTCGCCGTGGCTCGCGGGCCGCAATCACCTGCATCCAGCGGTGCACCGCGCGCAGGATGCCATCATTGCGGATCCGGCGGCGGATTGGACGCTGCCGCGGGTCGCGCAAATAGCCAATAGCAGCGCGCGGCATCTTTCGCGGCTGTTCAACCAGCATGCCGGCATGAGCCTGACCGTCTACATCAACAATTTGCGCGTCTCGCTCGCGCTTCAGCTGTTGAAGAGCAGCCGCCTGGACATGGAGCGTGTCGCGGAACGCACGGGATTTGCATCATCGCGGCAGCTGCGGCGCGCGTGGCGGCGGGTCTACGACACGCCGCCGGGCGCGCTGCGCTCGCAGGAGCCTGCCGGGTTGGCGCTATACTCAGCCGCCGGCCCCGTCCCTCGAGTACTGCTTCAGGAGCACAAGTTATGACTGTAGCCATTCATCCTGCCGTGGACCAGGGCGTGAAAGCCGGCACCAAACCGGATCGGAAGGGCGCCGTGCGTGCGCGGCTCACGTTGAATACTCAGACAGGCTCCTAGCCTTCAGCCGATGAAAATCTCGGCGGCGGCAGTGCTGGCCGCGTGGGTCGGCGTCGCCTCGGCGCAACCCGCGGCAACGGGGCCGGCATTGGCGCCGCCCGAGGACCTGTTCGAGGACCTGTTTGTCGCGGTACAGTCGGCGCCGCTGTTCTCGGACAGCAAGGTGTTTGCGGATGCGGTGCCCAAGTCCGCGCCCGAGCTGATTCTGGCGCAATTCCACGCGGCGCATCCGAAGACGCCTGCCGCTCTCGAGGAATTCGTGAGAGCGCATTTCACCTTGCCGGTTGAAAATGAAACAGCGGCGTCAGAGCCGCGGCGCGCTACCCTCATCGATCACATCGATCGGCTATGGACTGCCTTGACGCGCGACACCCAGAGCGTGCCGCCGTACTCGTCGGCCATTGCGCTGCCCCGGCCCTATGTCGTGCCCGGCGGGCGCTTTCGCGAGATGTACTACTGGGATTCTTATTTCACCATGCTCGGCCTCGAGCAAAGCGGCCGCACGGATCTGACCACCGGCATGGTGGAGGGCTTTTCATTCCTGATCGACCGGTTCGGCCGCGTACCCAACGGCACGCGTACCTACTATGTCAGCCGCTCGCAGCCGCCTTTTTTCTTCGAGATGGTCGGGCTGCTCTCCGAGCAGGACCGCTCGGCGGCATTTGCCAAATACTTGCCGCAGCTGCGTCGCGAGTATGCGTTTTGGATGGATGGCGAGGCCGGACTGCGCCCGGGCCGCGCGCGCCGCCGGGTGGTCGCGATGCCCGATGGATCGATTCTGAACCGTTACTGGGACGACCGCTCCACGCCGCGCGACGAGGCATATCGCGAAGACATCGAACTCGCGCGCGAAAGCCACAGGGACGCGGCGCAGCTGTACCGCGACATCCGCGCCGCGGCGGAGAGCGGTTGGGATTTCGGCTCGCGCTGGTTTGCGGACGGGCGGACGCGCGCCAGCATCGATACGACGCAAATCGTGCCCATTGACCTTAACAGCCTGTTGTTCGGGTTGGAGAAGGCGGTGCAGCACGGTTGTGAACGGACCGGCGATCGATCCTGCGCGCTCGAATTCAAGGGCCGCGCGGCCGCGCGCCATCGCGCCATCGACCGCTACTTGTGGAGTCCGCGAGCGGGGCTGTATTTCGACTACCGGTGGAGGCAGCATCGACGCTCCGGCGCAGTCACGGCGGCGACTTTATATCCTTTGTTCGTGGCGCTCGCTTCGCGCGCGCAAGCCGCTGCGGTGAGCGCGGTGGCGCGACGCGATCTGCTGAAGCCCGGCGGCATCGTTACGACAACGGTGAATACCGGCCAGCAATGGGATGCACCGAATGGTTGGGCACCGCTGCAGTGGATCGCCGTATCGGGACTGCGCGGCTACGCCCAGGATCGATTGGCGGAAGCGATTGCATGCCGCTGGATGCTCAATGTGCGCAAGGTTTACGCCCAAAGCGGCAAACTGGTGGAGAAGTACGACGTGGTGACGAGCGGCCGCAGCGGCGGCGGCGGCGAATACCCGTTGCAGGACGGATTTGGCTGGACCAACGGCGTGACCCGCAAACTCTTATCACTCTATGCGGCCGATGCCGCGCTCGCCTCGCCCGCTGATTGTCCCTAGGAGCCTGTGTTACGGACTCTCGGAGCAGTTGGAGCGGCCCGAAAGCACGCAATCCTGCAACCGAGTCATCCCGCCGAGCACATGCGTCAGATACAGTGCCGCCCCCAACAGGATGGCCATGACCAGCAGTCCAATGAGCGCACCCCGCCGCGAGTTTGGCGCGGGATGAGGCTCCGGTTCGCCCGGTTGCCAGGGATTTGGATTTCTCATATTGTGTCTTTTACACCACTACTCTGACTAAGTCTCCCTAGCGGTCAAATCAAGCACGTGGCGCCATTTGTCAACCAAATGTCGCGGAAAGCGTGGTGCTTGCGCCACGGTTTACGTAGGCTCAAGATACCCAACTGGCGGGAGTGCGTCCATAAGACTAAAGGATGGGATGAATCACCGTATGACAAATCAAACCGCAGCCCCACGAGCCCTTTCTCTTTTGCTTGCCGTGTCGGGAACTCTCGCAAGCGCTCATGTCATGGCAGCCGACACCTCCGCGGCGCCGGCATTGGAAGAGATCATTGTCACCGCGGAAAAGCGCTCTGAAAACCTGCAGGACGTGCCGATTTCGGTGGTCGCGATCAACGCGCAACAGGTTCAGGACGCCGGCATCACCAATATCCGCAACCTTGCCATCCTGACGCCGGGACTCACTGTCACCTCGGAGGGCAACGAAGCGATCACCACAGCGCGTATTCGCGGCATCGGCACGGTCGGCGACAATCCGGGATTGGAATCTTCGGTCGGTGTGAACATCGACGGCGTCTACCGCCCGCGCAACGGCGTCGCCTTCGGCGATCTCGGAGAGATCGAACAGATCGAAGTGCTCTATGGTCCGCAGGGCGAATTGTTCGGCAAGAACAACGATGCAGGCGTGATCAACATCACCACCAAGCGCCCGTCGAACACCTTCGGCGCGATGGCCGAAGTGACCGGCGGGAACTTCAATGACCGCGAAGTACGCGGCTCGGTCACGGGTCCTTTGAGCGACATCATGGCGGGGCGCCTGTACATGGGCTTTCAGCAGAACAGCGGCTTTCTGCAGGTCGTCAACGGAGTGGGCCCCAGCACGCAGAACAACACCAATGATCGCAAGTCGTTCAACACCCGCGGCCAGCTTTTGATCACGCCGAGCGATAACGTCGACTTTTTGATCATTGCCGATTACGCGAAACGCGACGAGTCCTGCTGCAGCGCCGTGGTCGAATATCCCGGCCCGTTCCAGCCTTTGGTGAATGTGTTTGCCGGAACACCGGCGCTCGGTGGGAAAACGGGCGCGCTCGGTGATTCTCCGCTGATCGGTCAGCCCGGCGTAGTTCGCCTTCCCAACAGTTACGTTGCCTATGACAACCAGATCATCACCCAATATGTACGGGATATGGGCATATCCGGGGAGCTCAACTGGAATTTGGGCTTCGGCAAACTGACCTCGATCACCGCCTGGCGCGACAACACAGTCGCCGGCGGCAATGATGTCGACTATACGGGGATCGATCTGTTGTCGTTCCCTGACGACGGCAGCGCGAATTCCACCGACTTCAAGCAATTCAGCGAAGAATTGCGTTTGGCGGGCAAGCAAGGCCCCTTGAACTGGTTGGTGGGCGCATTTTTCAACAACGAGATTCTAACCACGCGGACCCTGGGCGCGATTGGCGATCAGTTCGAAACCTATATCAGTGCGGTCGCGTCCGCGTCCATTGGGCAGCCGTTCAACCCTCTGCTGGTCTCTCAACTCACCGGTAACGCGCCGGGCGCCACGTTCGCCGGTACCGGCTACGACGACGACTATCAACAGACCGCACGCAGCGTCGCCTTGTTCACCGATGAGACCTGGAACATCACTCAGGGACTGGATCTGACGGTTGGTGTGCGCGGCACGCAGGAAAAGAAATCGGCGACGGGAAGCTACAGCGGCATCGGTGGCGGGCCGGGCTGCGGGGCCTTGCTGAACTCTTCCTTGGTATCTCCGACGTCGCCGCTCGCCGGCACCAACGCTCAGGCATTCCTGCTCGGATACGGATGCTTTTCGGGACTCAATCCGCTCATCAACGCAACGCCTGGGTTCGATCAATCGAATACTGAAAATAATTTGTCCGGCACGGTCAAGCTGGCCTACCGCTTCAATGATGAAGTCATGACCTACGTTTCCGGCGCGAATGGCTACAAGGCGGGCGGGTTCAATCTGTCCCGCGTGACCGGCTCGCCCTCGGCGGAAGACCCGATCGGTATCGCCCCGAATCTGAACACTGCTTTTCCGCGCGAAACGGTTGAGTCGTTTGAAGCGGGTATCAAGACCACCCTGTTCAATAGGACGCTGCGCTTGAATGCGGCCGCGTTCTATCAGCGCTACACGGACTTCCAGCTGAACACTTTTACCGGCATTCAGTTCGTAGTCACCTCGTTGGATCGAGTCGTATCCAAAGGCGTTGACTTGGATTTCGCCTGGGCGACACCGCTCAGCGGCCTGACCATCGCCGGTGGTGTGACGCAGGATCTGACCAATATCAATAACTTCGGCAACGCGTTGCCGGACTTCTGCGGCGGCCCGGGCAATGGTTGCACGTCGCGCGACAACAACCGTCTGTCGTTCGCGCCGCTGTGGTCCGGCGCGCTGTCGGCGAGCTACTTGCTGCCGGTGTCCGGCACGCTGGGCATCCGCAGCAGCGTGGAAGAGAAGTACAACTCCTCGTACAACACCGGCTCCGATCTCGATCCGCGCAAGATTCAAGAAGGATTCGGCCTCCTGAACGCGCGTATCGGCTTCGGTGCGCTGGATGAGTCCTGGGCAATCGAGGCCTGGGGCGCCAACCTTGCGGACAAGTACTACTACGCGGTGGCGTTCGATTCTCCGTTCCAGTTCGACACCATTACCTCCTATCTCGGCGCTCCGCGGACCTTCGGTCTCACCGCGCGGGTGAAGTTCAAGTAATTCAATCTCGGTATAGTTGAGTCGACGGCGGGCCTGAACACCCCGCCGTCTTTTTTGGAGCGCATGTCCCAGCCCGCGGGCCCTTGGGGGTTGAAAGCTCAGCGTGCCGCGGTGTTGTGCGGCAAACTAGCCGCGATGGCCGGCTAAACTTTGGGGGTACGCTAGATGTCCGTGGGTCCGCAATCGCTCGAGGACACCGCCTCTGCCGTGCCGGGCGCGGCGCTGCAGAGAACCGCGAGCGGCGCGAAATATGCGCTGTTTCTGCTGTTTGCAATCAATCTGCTCAACTTTTTCGATCGCCAATTGCTCGGTGCCCTGGCCGAACCGGTGCGTCTCGAATTTCACCTGAGCGACACCGCACTGGGATGGCTGGGCTCGATTTTTACCGTGATCTACGCCTTTGTGGGCCTGCCTTTGGGCACGCTCAGCGACAAATGGTATCGCAACCGGCTCATCGCCCTGGGAACGCTTTTTTGGAGCCTGCTGACCGCCGCCACCGGCTTCGCGCATAACTACGCCCAGATATTCATCGCGCGGCTCGGGGTGGGCATCGGCGAGGCCACCTGTGCGCCCGCGGGACAATCGCTGATCGGCGATTTGTATCCGCCGAATCAGCGCGCCAAGGCCATGGGCGTATTCATGTTGGGACTGCCGGCGGGCGTTTTCCTGGCCTATATCAGCGCCGGTGCCATCGCAACACACTTCGGCTGGCGCGCGGCGTTCTTATTTGCCTGCGTGCCCGGCGTGATTCTCGCCGTGATGGCGCTGCGCCTCCCGGAGCCCGTGCGCGGCGCATTGGACGCAGGAAGAACGGTCACCACGGACGGGCCGTCGGCGAGATCCTCGTTCGTCGCCGTGCTCGGATTGCCGACGATGTGGTGGATCATCATGTCGGGCATATTCCACAACTTCAACATGTATGCGATCAATACGTTCAACACCGCCTTCCTGCAGCGCTACCACCAAATGAGCCTGCTGCACGCGAGCGAAGCATCTTCCATTTCGGTCGGTGCGGTGGGCGCGATCGGCCTGCTGGTGGGCGGATGGCTGGCCGACAAGATGAGCGTCAAACGCCGCAACGGCAGACTGGTCGTATCGGCGTGCGCCATGACCATTGCCGCGCCCTGTATTTTCTTCGCCATCAACCAACCCAAGGGCGCCATCACCGCCTATGTCATTTTAATGGCGCTCGGCACCATCACCATGTATGTGTACTACGCCACGGTGTACGCCGCCATTCAGGACGTGATCGAACCCCGTTTGCGAGGCATCGCAGTGGCGCTGTATTTTTGCTTCATGTACATCCTGGGCGCGAGCTTCGGCCCCGTTGTCACCGGCCGTTTGAGCGATTATTTCGCGCACGCGGCCATGGTCGATGCGGGTGCCGGCACCATGACCGAGGCGTACAAGGCCATCGGACTGCACCACGCCATGTACATCATTCCGATATTGGCGCTGGCCGCCGCCGCGGTGTTGTTCGCGGCATCGCGGACCATGGAAAAGGATGTGCGCAAACAGCAGCTCGCGCACCATCCGGCCTGAGGCGGCTACGCCCCGGGACGCAGCGTGTCGCTGAAGCTTGCCAGGTGATGGTCCGCATCGCCGAACGTCAGATCGATCATCGTCAGCCGCTTGAAATAGTGGCTGACGATGAGTTCGTCCACCACCCCCATGCCGCCGTGCAGCTGCACCGCATGCTGTCCCACCAGCCGTCCCGCCCGGCCGACATATGCCTTGGCCGCCGACAGCGCGCGGCGCCGGTCCGCGGCATCCTCCGAATCGGCATGCACGGCGGCGATGATGGCCATGGAGCGCGCCTGTTCGGCGGCAATCAGCATGTCGGCCATCTTATGCTTCAGCGCCTGGAAGGTTCCGATCGCGACGCCAAATTGCTTGCGGGTCTTCAGATAATTCAAGGTCGCCTGATTGAGGGCGTTGATGATGCCTGAGGCTTCGGCGCACAGCGCGGCGATGGCGCGGTCAACCGCGCGTTCGATGAGGGGCAGCGCATCGCCGGCGGATCCGATGAGCGCATCCGAGCCCGCGGAAACCTTTTCCAGCAGCAAATCGGCCGCCCGCGAGCCCCACTGCGTGGCATACGGAACCACGCTCAGCCCCTTCGCGTCGCGCGGCACCAGCAACAGCGAAATGCCGTCGCGATCACCGGGCTCGCCGCCGCTGCGCGCCGACACCAGGAAATGGTCCGCGGAAGCGCCATCGAGCACCACGGTCTTGCGCCCCGACAAAATCCAGTTGCCGCCGCTCTCCTGCGCGCTGCATTCGACGTAGCTCAAATCATAGCGCCCCGCCGCCTCGTAAGCGGCGAGCGCCAGCGTCGATTTACCCTGCACGATCTGCGGCAGAAATCTGCTTTTCTGCGCCGCGCTTCCGGCATCGCGCATCAAGCTGCCGCACAGCACCACGGTGCTCAAGTAGGGCTCCAGAACAAGCCCCTGGCCGAACTGTTCCATCACCAGCATGATGTCCACGGCATTGCCGCCAAGACCGTCGAATTCCTTCGGAAAGGGCAGCGCCAGCAATCCGAGCTCAGCGTATTGCCTCCAAGCCTCGGCCGAATAGCCCAAGGGTGATGCCGAAAACCCCCGGCGCTTGTCGAAATCGTAGTCGCGCGCCATGAAGCGCTGCAGCGTGTCCTGCAGCGCCAGTTGCTCTTCGCTGTAATTGAATTCCATGGCTGCCCTTACAAGCCGAGAATCATCTGCGAGATGATGTTCTTCTGTATCTCGGTGGATCCCGCATAGATCGTGGTCTTGCGCTGGTTGAAGTACTGTCCGGAGATCGGCGGCGCGTAGGAGCGGTAATGCGCGCCGAGCACCGGGTTGCCCACCCAATCCATGTCGAGAGCTTCGCGTACGTAGGGCAGCGCATCGTGACCCAGCGCGTGCATCTTGAGTTCCGCGAGCTGCTGAATGATTTCCGATCCCTTGATCTTGAGCACCGACACCTCCGGCCCCAGGGCGCCTTTCTCCTTGGCGCTGGCCGACAGCACGCGCAGATTGGTGATCTCGAGCGCCATCAACTCCATCTCGACCCGGGCGATGCGGTCGCGGAAGCGCGAGTCTTCGATCAGCGGCCGGCCGTTGGACAACTGCTGCCCGGCAATCTCCTTGAGCTTTTTGAGCGCACGCTTGCAGATGCCGACGCCGGCATTGCCGCTGCGCTCGTGCGTCAGCAGGAATTTCGCGTAGGTCCAGCCCTTGTTCTCCTCGCCGATCAGGTTCTGTACCGGGACCTTCACGCTGTCGAAGAAGATGTCGTTGATCTCATGTTCACCGTCGAGCATGATGATCGGGCGTACCGTGATGCCCGGCGACTTCATGTCGATCAGCAGGAAGGAAATGCCCTGCTGTTGACGGCCCTCGCTGCTGGTGCGCACCAGGCAGAAGATCCAGTCCGCATACTGGCCCATGGTGTTCCAGGTCTTCTGGCCGTTGACGAGGTAATGTCCGCCCTGGCGCACCGCGCCGGTGCGCAGCGACGCCAGGTCCGAGCCGGAACCCGGTTCGGAATATCCCTGACACCACCAGTCCTCGCCGGAAAGGATCCGCGGCAGGAAATACTCCTGTTGTGCGGCGTTGCCGAAAGTCTGCATCACCGGCGCCAGCATTTTCAGCGAGAATGGATTCTGCGGGGGTGCGCAGGCATCGGCGCGCTCCTCCTCGAAGATATGCTGCTGCACGATGTTCCAACCCGTGCCGCCGAAGGCCTGCGGCCAGTCGGGCGCGCCCCAGCCCTTGCGGAACAGGATTTTCTGCCAGCGCACCATGTCGTCCTTGGAGATGCGGCGCCCTAATTGCAGCTTGGTGCGGATGTCGGTGGGCAGTTCAGCCTCGAAGAATGCCCGCACCTCGGCGCGAAACTTATCTTCTTCGGCAGTGTATTTGAGATCCATGCTGTTCCCTCCTGAGGCGCGGCCTCATGCCACCGTGACCACGATCTTGCCGCGAGCCGAGCGCGAACCCAGTCTCGCGATCGCTTCGCCGCCGCGCGCGAGCGGAAATCGCTCCGTGACCGCCGGCTTGATTTTACCATCCAGGTACAGCGCCATGAGCGCCGCCACATTGTCCGCGTGCTGCGCGGGAAATCGATGGGCGAACTCGCCCCAGAAAACGCCGACGATCTCGCAGCCCTTCAGCAGCGGCAGATTCAGCGGCAGCTTGGGGATACCGGCGGTGAATCCCACCACCAGATGGCGCCCCTGCCAGGCGATGGCGCGCAGCGCCGCCTCGCTGTAGTCCCCGCCGACCGCATCGTATATGACATGCGCACCCTGCGCGCCGCAGGCCGCCTTGAAGCAATCGCTCAACGCGCGCGCGGCATGCTTGTCGAGCGGCCCGGCCGGGTATTGGACGCCATCGTCGGCGCCGTGTTCGCGCGCCAGCTCGAGCTTCTCGACGCTCGAGGCGGCCGCGATGACCCGCGCACCCATCGCCTTGCCGAGCTCCACCGCCGCCAGGCCGACGCCGCCCGCGGCGCCGAGCACCAGCAAGGTTTCTGCGGCGCGCAGCCGGGCGCGATCCTTGAGTGCATGCTGCGAGGTGCCATAGGTCATCAGCAGTGCCGCGGCCTCATCGAACGGCATGGCATCGGGCATCTTCCAGCAGTTGCCCGCCTGCGCGATGGCCTTTTCCGCCATGGCACCGCGCACCGGACTGGCGAGAACCCGATCGCCGACGCGCAGATTCGTCACCCCTTCGCCCAGGGCCTCGACGACGCCCGCCAGCTCACCGCCCGGCGAAAACGGCCGCGGCGGCTTGATCTGGTACAGGTCCTGAATGATCAGCAAATCGGGGAAATTCACCCCTATCGCACGAACGGCGATTCGCGCCTCGCCGCGCGCGGGATCAGGCTCCGCGACTTCTTCGATGGTCAGCGTTTCGGGGCCGCCGGGCTGGCGGCTAAGCAGTGCTTTCATGTTTATTCTCGCGTTCTTGCAGCTCACGCCACATGATCTTTCCGGAACCGGATTTCGGCAGCGCCTCGACGAATTCGATGACCCGCGGCACCTTGTAGGCCGCCATGTGCTCGCGGCACCAATCGATGATGGCCTGCGCTTCGACCCGATCGCGCCATTCGGCGCGCGGCACGATCACCGCCTTGACCGTCTCGCCGCGATGCGCGTCCCTGGTGCCGATGACGCAGGCCTCCTGCACCGCCGGATGCTGGTACATCAGCGACTCCACCTCCGTCGGCCAGACCTTGTAGCCGGACGCATTGATCATGCGCTTCAGCCGGTCGACGATGAAGAAGTAGCCGTCCTCGTCCATCCTGCCGAGATCGCCGCTGCGAAAGAATCGTTTGCCGTCGAGTTCGATGAAAACCTGCGCGCTGTCCTCGGGCTTGTTCCAGTAGCCCAAAAAGACCTGCGGGCCGTGCATGATGATTTCGCCGATTTCGCCGGGCGGTAATTCACGCAAGGTGACCGGATCGATGACGCGCGAATCCGTGTCGAAGATCGGTATCCCCAGGCATTGCCGTTTCGCATGATCCGCAGGGTTGATGTGCGTGGCTCCGATGGTTTCGCTCAACCCATAGCCTTCCACGTAGGTGATGCCCACGTTCGCGAGCCGCTGCGCCACGGCAGCGGGCATCGCCGCACCGCCGCCGCTCAGGCGGCGGATCGACGACAAGTCGTACTTGTCGACGTTGGGATTCAGGAAAAAGTCCTGGATCATGGTCGGAATCGCGGTCCAGCTCGACACTTTGTAGCGCTGCACGCACTGCGCGGCCACTTCGCGATCCCAGCGGGGCAGCAACACCATGGTGTTGCCGGTGAACAGCGGCCCATTGAGGCCACCCTGCATGCCCGTGACATGAAACATCGGGGCCACCGCCAGCAGCGTGAGTTCGGGCTGCATGCCGAACCACTGCATGCCGCCCACCGCGGTGTGCATCACGGTCCTATGCGTGTGCATGCA
This sequence comes from Steroidobacteraceae bacterium, assembly GCA_036267715.1. GTDB lineage: Bacteria > Pseudomonadota > Gammaproteobacteria > Steroidobacterales > Steroidobacteraceae > Bog-1198. The sequence goes on from DATAVN010000025.1 coordinate 80,368, forward strand.
GCCCTTGGGCTGGCCGGTCGTGCCGGAGGTGTAGGGCATCACGCACAGATCATCCGCGCCGGCGGTCAGCGGACCGGGCGCGAGATTGGCGGCGAGCGCGTCCTTCCACAAGGCGAGGCCCGGCCCCGCATGTTCGATGCGCGGCGCGCTGATGAAATCCGGCACGGCCAGGCTGGTCGGTTGCTTCAGATAGTCGGAATATGCGGCGACGATCACCTGCCCGAGGTCCCGGCTCTTGAGCAGCGGTTCGATCCGCGGATACAGCTCCTGCGACACCAGCATCGTGGCGGCACCCGAATCCTGGGCATAACGCAGGATCTCCTGGGTCAGGTTCATCGGATTCAAAGGCACCACCACCGCGTTGGCGCGCAGGATGCCGTAGTAGCCGATCATGAACTGCGGACTGTTCTGCATGAGCAGCAGCACGCGATCGCCCTTGCGAACCCCGCAGCGCTGCTCCAGAAATCCGGCGATGCGCATCGCTTCGTCGTGAAACTCGGCGAAGCTCACCAGGGTGTCGTAGTACACCAGGAAGGGCTTGTGCGGAAAGCGCCGCGCCGATACCTCGGCGTTGTAAAACAGATTCGTGGCCGGTGCGATCAGACTGTGCATCGATTGGCTCGGCCAGAATTTGAAATGCCGATTCTGCATGCGTTACCCCGTGGGCCGATGGCGGGACAGCTCCAGCTTGCCGATTTGCTCGCGATGCACCTCGTCCGGTCCGTCCGCGAGGCGCAGGGTGCGCGCGCCCGCCCACAAGGCCGCCAGCGGCGTGTCATCGCTGACGCCGCCGCCGCCGTGCATCTGGATGGCCCAATCGAGCACCTTCAACGTCATGGTGGGAGCGGCGACCTTGATCATGGCGATCTCCGCCTTCGCAGCACGATTGCCCACGGTATCCATCATGTACGCGGCATTCAGCACCAGCCAGCGGGTTTGATCGATCATGATGCGTGCATCGGCGATGCGCTCGAGCGTGACGCCCTGCTCGGACAATCTCTTGCCGAAAGCGACCCGCGTCTGGGCGCGCCTGCACATCAATTCCAGCGCGCGCTCGGCGACGCCGATGGTGCGCATGCAATGATGAATGCGGCCGGGACCCAGGCGTCCCTGCGCGATCTCAAAGCCGCGTCCTTCGCCGAGCAGCAGATTCTCGGCCGGTACGCGCACGTCCACGAAATCCACTTCGGCGTGTCCATGCGGGGCGTGGTCGTAGCCGAACACCGTCAGGGTGCGCAGCACCTTGACGCCCGGCGTCTTCATCGGCACCAGAATCATCGATTGCTGGCTGTGGCGGCCGCCCTCGGGATTGGTCTTGCCCATGAAAATCAGGATTTCACAGCGCGGATCGCCCGCGCCGGAGGTCCACCACTTGCGGCCGTTGATCACATAGCTGTCGCCGTCGCGCTCGATGGACGACTGGATATTGGTCGCGTCGCTCGATGCGACGCTGGGCTCGGTCATGGCGAAGGCGGAGCGGATCTTGCCCTCGAGCAGCGGCGCGAGCCAGCGCTGCTGCTGCTCCCTGGTGGCATAGCGGGCCAGCACTTCCATATTGCCGGTGTCCGGCGCAGAACAGTTGAACGCCTCCGGCGCGATGTGTGAGCGGCCCATGATTTCACACAGCGGCGCGTATTCGAGATTCGTCAATCCGGCGCCATGTTCCGAATGCGGAAGAAACAGGTTCCACAAACCCGCGGCCTTGGCGCGCCGCTTCAGGTCCTCCACCACGCGGGTCGCCTGCCAGGGATTGCCCGCGCGCCGGTTTTCCTCCAGCTCCTTGTGATAGAGGGGCTCGGCCGGATAGACATGCTGGTCCATGAACTGGGCGATCCGCTCTTGCAGATCGCGAACCTTGTCACTGTGCGAAAAATCCATGGGAGTCCTTTGATTGAATCAAACGTCGAATGAACGCTGCACCAGCTTCCAGCCAAGCTCCGCCAGGGGGCGGGCGCGGCGCCCGGCCTGCAGCGCCGTGGCGCTCGAGGCATTGCCCTGCAGCGCGCGGGCCAGCACGCCCTGCAGAATGCCCGCGAGACGGAACATGCAGAAGGCCGAATAATAGTCCCAGTCCTGCGCGGCCACCGGCGCGATGCCGCGCAGCCTGCAGTATTCCGTCACCGATTCCGCTTCGTTCGGAATCATGTAGCTGTGCGCATCGACGCCGCCGAGACCGCGGAAGTCGGCGACCGGCAAATGAAAGCGGATGCAGTAATAGGCGAAATCGACCAGCGGATGCCCGAGCGTGGACAGTTCCCAGTCGAGTACCGCCAGTATCCGCGGCTCGCTCGGATGAAAGATCGTGTTGTCCAGCCGAAAATCGCCGTGCACGATCGAAGTCTGCTCATCGGCGGGGATGTGCTTGGGCAGCCACTCGATCAGCCGCTCCATGGGCTCGAGCTTTTCGGTTTCCGAGGCCCGGTATTGCCGAGTCCAGCGCGCCACCTGCCGCTCGACGTAATGGCTGGGCTTGCCATAATCGCTCAAACCCACCGCCGCGTAGTCGACCGAATGCAGCGCGGCCAGCACACGCACCATTTCGCGGTAAATGCCGCGCCGATCCGCCGGCGCGACTTCCGGCAGCAACGCATCCCAGAAAATGCGGCCTTCGACATAGTCCATGACGTAGAACGCACTGCCGATGATTTCGGGGTCCTCGCACAGCGCATGCACGCGCGCCACCGGCACGGGGGAGTGTCTGAGCGCCGCGAGCACGCGAAATTCCCGGTCCACCGCATGGGCCGAGGGCAGAAGCTTCCCCGGCGGCTTGCGCCGCAGTACGTAGCGGTGCGCGGGCGACTCGACCAGATAGGTGGGATTGGACTGGCCGCCGGCAAATTGCTGCACGTCGATCGGACCGGAAAAACCCGCGATATGAGTCAGCATCCACGCGCTGAGCCGCGCCGTATCGAAAGCGTGCTGCGCCGGGATCTGCTTCAATCCCGTCGCTTCGCCGCGCATCGTCATGTACTGGAGGCGCCGCCGTCCACGGCGATGTACTGCCCCGTGACATGACGCGATGCATCCGACGCCAGATAGACGGCCGCGCCTTGCAGATCGGTGTCGCCGCCGATTCGACCGAGCGGGGTGCGTGCGATCACCTCCGCCTTCATGGTATCGAGCAATCCGCTTGCCATTTTCGACGGAAAAAACCCGGGGCAGATCGCGTTGACCCGGATGTTGTACCGGCCCCACTCGCCCGCAAGGGCCCGGGTCAAATGCAGCGCCGCCGCCTTCGACGAATAATAGGCCACCGCCTTCATCTGCATGCCGGCGCGCAGCGCGGCGGTCGAGGCGATCACGATGATGTTGCCCGCGCGCTGCGGAATGAAGCAGCGGTTCGCGACCGCCTGGCTGAGTGCGAACACGCTCGAGGCATTCAGCGTCATCACCTTGTTCCAGGCTTCGAGCGGATGCTCCTCGGCTTTCGCGCCCCAGCTCGCGCCGGCATTGTTGACCAGAATGTGGATGCCGCCGTGATGCGTCACCACTGCCTCGACCAGCGCGGGAATCTGATCCTGCTTCGACAGATCGTTGGTGACGGTCAAGGCATCGATCCCGTGCCTCTTCAGATCCGCCCTGGCCTCCTCGAGCTCAGCGGACTTGCGCGCACTGATGGCGATCTTCGCGCCCATCTCGCCCAAGCCTTTGGCGATCTGCAAACCCAAGCCGCGGGAGCCGCCGGTGATCAGCGCCACCTTGCCGCCCAGCTCGAACAGGTCGCGCACTCCCATCAGGCCACCTCGAACAATCCGGCAGCTCCCTGACCCCCGCCGATGCACATGGTCACGACCACCAGTTTCGCGCCGCGGCGCTTGCCCTCGATCAGCGCGTGACCGGTGAGCCGCGCACCGCTGACGCCGTAGGGATGCCCGACCGCGATCGCGCCGCCATTGACGTTCAAGCGCTCGTCGGGGATGCCCAATTTATCGCGGCAATAAATCACCTGACAGGCGAAGGCCTCATTGAGCTCCCACAGGTCGATGTCGCCGACCTTGAGTCCGGCGCGCTTCAGCAGCCGCGGCACCGCGAAAACCGGCCCGATGCCCATTTCATCCGGCTCGCATCCGGCCACCGCGAAGCCGCGGAAAATCCCCAAGGGCTGGAGCCCGCGCTTTTCAGCCAGCGTGGCGCTCATGACGACGCAGGCGCTGCTGCCGTCGGAGAACTGGCTGGCGTTGCCCGCGGTGATCACGCCGCCCGGCATGGCGGAACGGATCTTGGAGACGCCCTCCAGGGTGGTGTCGGGGCGTATGCCCTCGTCGGAGGATATGGTGACCTCGCGCATGCCGACAGCGCCGGTATTCTTGTCGACCACGCCCATGGTCGTGGTCATCGGCACGATTTCATCCTTGAACCTTCCCGCAGCCTGGCCGGCGGCGGCACGCAATTGGCTGCGAACGCCATACTCGTCCTGGGCTTCCTTGGATATGTCGTAGCGCTTGGCCACGGTCTCCGCCGTCTGCAGCATGCTCCAGTACAGCGTGGGCTTGTGCTCGTCGATCCAGGGATCGCGGCGCATATGCGTGTTGGCTTCATTCTGCACGCACGAGATGCTTTCCAGGCCGCCGGCAACGATGATCTGCGCTTCTTCGGTCATCACCCGTTGCGCCGCCAGTGCAATGGACTGCAGGCCGGAGCTGCAGAATCGATTGATGCTCAAGCCCGCGGTGGTGACAGGCAACCCGGCGCGCAGCGCAATCTGACGCGCGATGTTGCCGCCGGTGGTGCCCTCGCCGAACGTCGATCCCATGATCACGTCCTCGACCTCCGCAGGGTCGATGCCGGCGCGCGCAACCGCATGCTGCACGCAATGCGCTCCCAGAGTGGCGCCATAGGTCATGTTGAACGCACCTTTCCAGCTTTTGCCGAGGCCGGTACGCGCGGTGGATACGATGACGGCTTCTGTCACTTGTCTGATCCTTTATGTGCGCTGAACGATTTACCTTCCTGGGCCAGGCGCGCAAGCAACGGCGCCGGCGTCCAGAACGCCTGATCGGTGCGCGCTTGTCGTGAAATCGCCTCGAGCGAACGCGCGATCTCGCTCAAGCCCACCTGATCCGCATAGAACATCGGTCCGCCGCGCCAGGGCGGAAAGCCGTAGCCGTTCAAGTACACGATGTCGATGTCCGAGCTGCGCTGCGCGATGCCATCTTCGACGATGCGCGCGCCCTCGTTGATCAACGCATAGATGCAGCGTTCGACGATCTCCCCGTCGCCAACCTTGCGGGGTGTGACGCCTTTCTGCTGTCTGAATTTCTCGATCACCGCCGTCACCGCCGGATCCGGGATGGCGTTGCGCGAACCTGCTGCGTAGCGATAGAAACCCGCGCCGGTTTTTTGCCCAAAGCGGCCGCTTGCGCACAATTCATCGGCGACGTTGGAGAAGTCCCGGTCCGGAAATTCCGTGGCGCGCCGCTTGCGCGCCGCCCAGCCGATGTCGAGTCCCGCCAGATCGCCCATGCGAAACGGACCCATCGCCATCCCGAAATCCTCCAGTGCCTTGTCGACCTGGTTGGGCAGCGCGCCCGCGACGATGAGGTCGTGCGCCGCGGCACCGTAGCGGGCGACCATGCGATTGCCGATGAATCCATCGCACACGCCGGATATGACGGCGACCTTGCCGATTTTTTTCGCCAGCTGCATGGCGGTCGCCAGCACATCTTTGGACGTTTTCGCGCCGCGCACGATCTCAAGCAGACGCATGATGTTGGCCGGACTGAAGAAATGCAGCCCGATGACGTCCTCAGGGCGCATGGTGAACCGGGCGATCTCATCGAGATTCAATGCGGAGGTGTTCGACGCCAGAATGGCGCCCGGCCGCGCCACCTGATCGAGCTTCTCGAACACGTCCTTCTTGACGTCCATGCTCTCGAACACCGCCTCGATGATGAGATCGGCGTCCTTCAGTTGCGCATAATCCAGGGTCGGCGTGACCGACGCCATGCGTTGATCGAGCGCCGCTTCGGTCAGGGTGCCTTTCCTGAGCGCACCGCCGTAGTTGCGCCGCATGGTCGCGAGGCCCTTGTCGAGCGCCTCTTGTTTCATTTCCAGCAGCACCACCGGAATTCCGGCATTGATGAGGCTCATGCCGATCCCGCCGCCCATGGTACCGGCGCCGATGACGCCGACCTTGCGGATCGGGCGCGCCGGCATGTCGTTGGGCACATCGAGAATGTGCGACGCCGCGCGCTCCGCCTGGAATACGTGACGTAGCGCCGCGGATTCCGGCGACAGCATCAAGGTCGCGAACAATTCGCGCTCGCGCTTGATGCCGGCATCGAACGGCCGGTCGAACGCCGCGGCGACGGCCTCGACGCAGGCCACCGGCGCCGGATATCGGCCCGCAACCGCCTTGGCGGTGTTGCGTGCAAACTGAAAGAAGGCCTCATGATTCGGCATGTTGGCCTCGATGTCGCGCACGCGCCTCACACCCATGTTCTCGGCCACCACTTTGCGCGCAAAGGCGCAGGCTGCGTCCAGCAGATCGCCTTCCGCAAAGGCGTCGAACAGCGGCGTGCCGCGCAGCTTTTCCGAGGGGACCGTCGCGCCTGAGACGATCATATTGAGTGCCGCTTCAGCGCCGATCAGGCGTGGCAGGCGCTGCGTGCCGCCGGCTCCGGGCAACAGACCCAACTTGACCTCGGGCAGGGCAATCTTTGCCCCCGGCGCTGCGAGCCGGTAGTGGCAGCCGAGCGCCAGTTCGAGTCCGCCCCCCATGCACACGCCTCCGACAGCGGCGATCACCGGCTTGGCGCTGCCTTCGACCGTGCTGATGACGGTCATCAGGTGGGGCTGCGTGGAGGCCTTCGGCGTACCGAACTCGCGGATATCCGCGCCACCGGAAAATCCGGCACCGGATCCGATCAACACGATGGCGCCGACTGTCGCGTCGGCGTTCGCGCGCTCGATGCCCTCGACAATCGACCGGCGCATCTCCAATCCCAGGCTGTTGACCGGCGGGTTGTCAAATTTGAGGATGGCGATGCCGCCCTGAATGTCAAAGGCAGCCTTATTCATGCTCATTCTTTATTCCACTCTGCAGAACCAGATTCCGTGGCTTTGGCCGGCTAATGTAACAGCGCAGAGTGCTCTTTGAGAAGAAAAGGCGGCGCGGCGGCAAGGCGTTTTCGCGCCGCTGCCGCGGCAATACGGCGGCTGCCTAGACGATGGCCCGCTTATACAGCGCGATCAGTTCACCCCAGGCTTTTTCCGCTCCGGCTTCATTGTAGAGCGGCCTGCCGTCGGGCCCGTTGGGCATGTCCTTGACGCACCATCCATGGTTGCAGCCGGCATAGACTTCCTGCGTCTGCTCAAGATTCGCTGCCTTGAACGCGTCGGCAAGCTTCAGCTTCGCATCCGGCTGACGCTGGTCATCGTTGGCCGCGATCGCGAAATAAAACTGCGCCTTCATCCGCGGCACTTTCAGATGCGGGCTGTCGGGCTTGTCGGTGACCAGCCCGCCGCCATGGAACGAGCCGCCGGCCCCGACACGGGTGGGATTCGCAGCCGCCGCCTGCATGGTCATGGGACCGCCCATGCAATAGCCGAAGACACCCAGCCTGGCTTTCTTCTTGACCATCGTTTGCGAATCGAGGAATTTCACATATGCGGTGCTGTCGGACATAACGGCTTCGTCGGTCAGCGGTGCCCGCACTTTGCCGATCTTTGCGCGATCCTCGGCGCTGGTGAAATCGAGATTCATCGGCAGGCCCGGCGCCTTGCTGATGCGGTAATAAGGATTCGGCACGAGCACCGTGTAGCCGTTTGCGGCGAGACGTTTTGCCATGTCGCGCATGGTCTGGCGCAAGCCGAACACGTCGACGAACAAAATGACGCCCGGCCACCGGCCCTTGCCCGGCGGATGAATCAGCGCGGCATCGCATGTCCCGGCGGCGGTCTTGACCTCGACATCGGTATCCACCATGTCGCCCGGCGCGGCGGCCGCGGAACCGGCCGCTGCGGTGACGCCCGCGGCCAGCGACAGCGCGGTGAATTCTCGGCGTGAAATCTTGTTTGAGTCGTCGGTCATGTGGATGCCCCTCGAGCAATATGTGTTGAACGGCAGCGCCGTATCGGCCCGGATCAAGCCTATAGTACGGAAACCTGAATGGTCAATTTGGCAGAGGCGATCACCATGAACATTCTGCAGGGCAGGACCGCCATCGTCACCGGTGCGGCCAGCGGTATCGGACGCGCGAGCGCGCTGCTGTTCGCGGCCGAGGGCGCCGCGGTCGTCGTGCTCGACCGCGCGCCGGAAGTCGAAGCAACGGCTGCGGCCATACGCTGCGCCGGCGGCCGCGCCGTCGCCTTGATCGGGGACTCGTCCGTCGAGGCGGACGTCGTGGGCGCGGTTGCCGCGGCGCTGAAGGAATTCGGCGGTCTCGATGCCTGCTACGCCAACGCCGGGATCAGCGGCGGCTTGGTGCCATTCTTCGAGGAGACAGCCGAGCGCTGGACTGAAGTGCTCAAAGTCAACTTGATCGGCACTTTTCTGCTCGCCAAGCATGCGGCAATGGAAATGGCGAAGCGCAAGCGCGGTTCGATCATCTGCACCGCATCGGTGGGCGGCCTGCGCTCGGGCGCGGGCAATTTGCCCTATAGCGCGAGCAAGGCCGGCGTGATCAGCCTGGTGCAAACGGCGGCGAATCAGTTGAGCGGAACGGGCGTTCGCATCAATGCCATTTGTCCCGGCCTGATCGAGACCGGCATGACGCGGCCAATCTTCGAGCGCGCCCGGCAGCGCGGCACCGCGGCGAAGATCGGCCAGCTCAATCCCTTGCAGCGCTACGGTCTGCCGCAGGAAATCGCGCAAACCGCCTTGTTCCTGGCTTCCGACGCCGCATCCTATGTCAACGGCCAGGCCATCGCCGTGGACGGTGGGCTGTCAAGTTCGCACCCGGTGGTCAGCACTCGTCACCAGTCCTGACGGCGCGCCCGGAACTTCGATCCTCATTGTTTCTTCGTGCTGCCGCTCGGCGCGGGTGCAGCCGCCGTCTTGCCGGCCGCCGCCGCCTTGGCCTTTTCCGCCGCAGCCGCTTCCTCCGCGCGCGCGCCCGAGAGAATCCCCTCGAGCGCGTAATTGCCCTCATGGCAGGCGTATTCGAAAATCCGCCCTTTCGACGGGCTGAATTCGTATTCGCCGCTCCAAGGCCGGTCCCACACGGTGGGATCTTCGACCGTGAACTGATAGAGGATGCGGCTCGCCCCGACACGGGTAAAACGCTCGGTAACCTTCAATTCCTTCCACGCCCCGCGCAGCGAGGTGGCTTCGGGGAAATTGGTGGTTTCAACCACCAGCGTCGGACCCTG
>DATAVN010000026.1:0-1916 GCA_036267715.1 Steroidobacteraceae bacterium
AAGATTGACCCGCGAATCAGGAGAGACGATGACGAAACGAGCACGCCGGAACCACACACCGGCTTTCAAGGCGAAAGTGGCGCTTGCCGCGGTGAAGGGCGACCGGACACTGGCTCAATTGGCTGAACAGTTCGACGTCCATCCCAATCAGATCACCTCCTGGAAAGCGCAGCTTGAAGGTGGGGCCATCGATGTATTTGGTCCGGGGAGCAGCAGCGCAGCGGCGGCGCCACCCGCCATTGACGTGAAGTCGCTGCACGCCAAAATCGGAGAGCTGACGCTGGAGAACGATTCCTAAGAAACGGCAGCACCAACTTTCGGCTCCAAGGGCTGGAGAACAAAGCCGAATGCCTTGGCACGCCGCTGCAAATTATTGACCACTCGCGTCCGGTAACGGGTCTCATAGGACGAGGCCCCGGGATCGACATAGTCCATTCCGTATCGCACAGCATTGTAGAACAGAACTGCGATCTTGCGGGCCGTGGCGGTCACGGCCTTGGCCTTGCCGATGCGCGCTGAGAGCCGTCGATAAAAGGCGCCGAGGGCGGTGTCTGTACGTCCCACGGTCACGGCAGCGAGGCGCAGAAGTGCCGCCGCCCGGCCGCCGGATCGGCGCGTTCGCGACGAGAGCATTTTGCCGCCGGAGATCTTGTTGCTCGGCGCCAATCCCAGCCAGGAGGTAAAATGCTTTGCACTTGGCCACGAAGAGAGGTCGTCGCCGCATTCAGCGATCAGCTTCAGCGAGAGGTAAGGACCGAGGCCGTCGATGGTGGTGATGTCCTTTCCGAGCAACGCGAACAGCGCCTCGCGGACGTCAAAAGCTAGAGCGTTCGCCTGATCGGTTCGGTTCCGACGCCGCGAGACCCGCGGGGCCGGTCCATGGCCATGACCGCGGTGGAGGCTCAGTTCCTTCAATACGGCTTCGATCCGGGCGTCGCATGCAGATGCCTTCTCGTGGTAGGCGTCGTAAAGCGCAAGTGCCTGCTCGAGTGCAAACAGATGCTCGGCGCGGTAGCTTCCGGTGAGCGCCTTCGCGATCGTCTCGGCGCTGGAGTGGCAACTGTAATGGCGCAAGCACGCCAGCGCCTCAGGATCGCGCTCGCCGGCAAGGATCGCGCGTATGATACGCAGGCCGGTCGCGCCGGTGATGTCGGCGACGACGTGGTGCAGCTGAAGATTCATCTCCGTCAAGGCCTTCTGCATATGCTGGATGTGTGAGGCCGCGTACTCCAGCAGACGCTCGCGCTGACGCACGTAGGCTCGCAGCTCGGCAATCTGCCCTTTGGGCCGAAAGCTAGCCCGCAGCAACCCGAATGAATGGAGCCGCTGCAGCCATTGCGCATCGCTGACATCGGTCTTGCGACCCGGCACGTGCTTGGCATCGCGCGCGTTGACAAGAAACACGGTAAATCCCCGGGCATCGAGCAGCTCGAAAACCGGAATCCAGTAGACGCTGGTCGATTCCATGACGACGGTCTCGACGCCGCATTCGGTAAACCAGTCGACCAGCCGATGCAGATCGGCCGTGAAGGTACCGAAGCTGCGGACCGGCTCGGGTGCGCGATCTGCCCTCACGGCAGCCATGTGCATAGTCGCTCCGACGTCGATGGCAGCTGCATTCGGGTGCACCATCGGCATCTTACCATCGTTCCTCGACTTCGATCTTTTGGGGTTCATCTCCAATCCTCCTGCTGACGGCGGCGGAAGGGCTGGGCTGCGCTATTGGTCAGATTCCTAAACGGGATCGCCGGATGGCGTCACCACTCTCAAGTGCGCAACAACCCATGGACCAGGTTTTTTAACGGGGTCACGTGCCACCAAAATCGTATCGGCCGCTCCCTTCCGGTCGGCAATCTAGCGCAGACCGTTTCTATCCCACAGGGGGCGCGCAGCGCCGCGCATAGTTTTTTAGAAGG